>CAVZNZ010000018.1:0-59857 GCA_963776815.1 uncultured Gammaproteobacteria bacterium | reverse complement strand
CCACGCGACGCACGTCGAGGTTGCCAAGCAACACATCGAGCGCCACGCGCTGGCGGCGACGACGAATCGATGGCGAAGTCCGGCGCTGGCGATGTGAAGCCGCGCGTTCAGGAAGCCGATGATCTGGCGCAGCCGCAAGGCAGACCGGCTGATTCCGGTCATCGGTGAGCTTCAGCTTCGCGATCACGCTGAAAGCCAGCGTTTCGACCTGAGCACGGCGATCTGTCCCTCCACCTGCGCCGTGTAGAGCAACTGGCTCTGCGTGGGGTTGGCATCGCGGACGATCTGCACGGTGTTGGGGTCTATGAGGATCTGCGCGTACGCCGTGAAGCGGGGCGTCGAGGTATAGACCTGGAATGCGGCGCCGAGAACAGCGATCCCGAACATACGGCGATACGTCAGGCGTACCGGCGGACGAACAGCCAGACATCGTTGTAGGTCACGTATTCCGGCTCGTCAGCCCCCTGAGCCTCATCCATGTCCGACGACATTCTCTTACTGGGCGTGCTGTTCAGCATTGCCACCAACTCTATATCTCAAGCCACAACAGAAGCGCCGACCGCGGTCAGGCACGCGTCGCGCCGATCCAGGAAATCTCTGGGGCCTGGAACCTGCCGGCCGTCCGGCGCGGTGGCTTGTACATATGTTATAGAATCCCATGCTGATGCATCATGGCTACCGCAATATATCCTTATGCCAGTAAATACATTAAGGCTTCCGAAATTGCTGACGCTGCCTGGCCGCGGCCCGCGAACAATTGACACGTTATGCCCGAAACTGGAAACCTCTTTACTCCCAATGAAGTATCCGAACGCACCACAACGGGCCATGAATAACGTGAATGCATGGCACTAATGCGGCTGCGGGCGCGGCTTTGGGCGGCGAGCAGTGCCAGGCGCGGCCGCCTCACGGCTGCGTCGAGGACGTTGGCGTGGATGAGGTCGGATCGGTGCCCTGGCGCAGCATTCTTTCACTGCGTTGTCGGTTTGATCTGTCCCGACGCCCGGCACCCCGTCACCGACTTTGTCTAACGTAACCAGCCCCATGAAAGCCTCGGCGTTCGGTGCCCAGTAGGTTTCGTCCATCAGTTCATAGATATAGGCCGCCTCGACGCGATAAACCGGACTAAGCTCGAAGCCGCTTCATCCAGCGCCGGACTCCTTCGGCCTGTACCTCGGCGCCCTTGACGCTACCCTCGGGAAAATTGAATTCGGTAACCCAGATTGGCCGGTTGAATTTGACGAGTTCCTTGAAGGCCCATTCCGGATCCTGATCGTGTCCCCGACGGAAATATCCCACTTTATGCCGTCGTTTTCCATGCGCTTGAACGCGCCGAGATGGCCCCAGCCTGCCGTGCCCATCGCCTCCAGTGCAGATGAGGTCAGCAGCCGTCGCGCCCTCCGACAGGCCCTTCAGCATGGCGCTCACTTCGGCCCAGCGTGGCCCGAATAGTCCAGTTCGCACGCCGCCCGCTGGTCCCCACGCGCAATTATACTGCTTGCCGTTGTCCTGCATCTCGCAAGGTTTAATGATCGCGTAGATACTCGCCCTCGTTGCCCAATTCCCAGACGTGCACATCGTCCTTGAAGGCGGCCAACCAGCGTGAAAGCCATGTCGTAGGCCTTCTGGTAGAGGACCGCCGGACTTCATGGTCAAGGTCGAAGATTTGGGTGACTGGGCAGGATCGCGATGCCGCGCGCCTTGGCCTTCTCGACGAGCGGGCCGATGTCATGCGCGTCGGAATGTTCACACGATAGGATTTCAGCCCCAAATCGGCGAGGTAATCAATCTGCTGATCGAGGCTGACGCCGGGATAAGCGGTGTAGGGGTAACATCATACCCCCAGATCAGATCGACATGCGCCGCCCGCGCGCCGAGCACAAACATCGCCGACGCCGCTGCGAGCCAAAGCGTCATCGCGGTGAGACGCCCATAATATCGTGAGGTTGTGCTCCGCACACATCCGCCTTTCTCGACGACGTCACCGTCCGCCGCTGAAGGAAATCTTTTACAGTCTTAGTCCCCGTAGCGTCAACCAGTTCACATGCAGTTGGGCCATCGAACACGGCAAAGTGTGTGGTGGCCTTTTGGGGGGCGTAGAATTTATTCTGTGGTTATGCTATGGTAATTCCGTAAGTGTGGATGTTGGCGATCAATCCCAAAAACCGGCTAGTACGTTCCGCAGGATTTCCTGCGGATAGAGTGTACTGGCAAGATATCAATTCTATTACAGCTTATCCGCATCAAGTTCGCTTGTGCACTCGCTCCAGGTGGGGCGAACTTGGCTCACGGGCTGTACGAGCAGTATGCGTCATCAGCGCGCGCAGTTCGGCGGGTTTCACGGCTTTTGCAGCAGCTGCAGCCAGGTTCACGAACGCGGGCGGCGGTCTCGCCGCTGTAGTCGGCGGTGACGAGAGCGCGGGCAGATCGGGACCGGCGGCGCAAGCCGCGATGGCCTCAAGCCCGGTCTCGCGCGCACCGAGGTGATAATCAGCGATCACGATATCAGGGGGTGGCCGCGCGCGTCGAGGCCGCAGGCGGCGCGCGGTAACGCGGTACGGCACGGCCCAGCGCGCGAACAGGCGCACCATGGCTTCAAGCACATGTCGTGTCATCCTCGACGATGAGGACCGTTCGTCCGGCCAGCGTGGTCTTCACGGCGGCGGGCCATGTCGGGCGTGGCCTGGCTCGGCGCGGGCGACTTTAACTCGCCCGAGACATGGCACCATCACGCGGAACGTCGAACCGCGACCGGATTGCGAGAACACCACCAGTTCACCGCGCCAAGCGCCTGTACCGTCCGTTGCACGACAGCGAGTCCGAGCCCCAGCCCGGCATGCTCGCCCTCCGCCGACGCCGCGCCGCGAAAATTCATCGAAAATCCGCTCGCCTTCGCCCTCGGCGATGCCGTCCGGTGTCCACCACGTCGATCCACAGACCGCGCCACGACGCCGCGCGCCGATCAGGACACCGCCCCGCTTGCGTATAGCTCACCGCGTTCGACACCAGTTTTGCAGCACGCGCGCGAGCAACGCCGGATCGCTCTCCACCAGTAGGCCGCTCTGGCCGACGCGCAGGCGCAAGCCCTTCGGACCGCCGCCATGCGCTCAAAACCACCGGCGAGCCCCGCCAGCATCTCATCGAGCGCCACCGGCCGCACTTCCGGTTTCACCACGCCGGCGTCGAGCTTGGAGATGTCGAGCAGCGTCTTCGAGCAGCTCCTCGATCGTTTGCAGCGCGCCGTCGACCTTGCCGGCCAGGCGCCCGCGTCTTCGGCTCGCCTGCACCTCCGGCCAGCGCCGAGATCGACAGCCGGGCGGCGTTCAGCGGCTGCAGCAGATCATGGCCGGCGGCCGCGAGGAAGCGCGTCTTGCAGACGATTGGCGTGTTCGGCCTCCTCCTTGGCGACGGCGCAGGTCCTCGTTGGTCCGCTCCAGCCGGCGCAGCGCCTGCGTCAGTTCCTCCGTGCGCGGGCGCACCTGGCCTCCAGGGCGATCGCCGTCTGGAACAGCGAATAGGCGCTGCCCTGCTGGTCCATCGAGCGCTCGACGCGCTCCATCAGCGCGGCGTTGATCTTTGCTTCAGCTTCGATGCAGACGCTGCGGCGTCACTCGACGGCGTCTCGGCGGCGGCAGGTCGTGTCCGCTGTCCGTCGCATGGCCGCTCCCGCGTCGCGGCCGATGGCGACGCCGGTGAAGGTCTGGTTGAGATGCATGGAGCGGAATTGTTCGCCATAGGTGTTGAAGCCGAACGACGTTGTTGCGGCCGATAGATTTCGGAGATGCGTGTGCGTCATCTGCCGGTTCTCGGCGTCCAGACGGCGCAGGACGCAATCGAAGCCGAGCGACCAGATCGAGCCCGCCGACCGCCGCTCGATGCCGCTCGAACGCCGCCGTCACGCGAGCCGACCATATCGCGCGGCCGGGCGACCGTCAGCACCACGCCGTCGTCGATGGCGCAGAAGAACGACAGCGAGCCGTCCGGGTTCACCTTCTGGATCGAGCGGCAATAATATTCGCCGCCGACGCGCACCACCACCGGATGCGAGGCGAAGCTCGAACGGCGTCAGCCGCGTCGGATCGACGCCCGACCAGCGGCGCATATTCGTAGGCCGCCGGCTCGGCGTTCAGCTCGCACACGGTGCGGCTCTCGCTGTCGGACGCGGTGACGACCATCTTACGGTCGGTCGGCTCGAAATTGTCGTGTCTTGAACGCTCGAACGGAGTGATCGGTCTCGCACGACAGGAGCAGGATCGCGGCGTCCGATGCGTCTGGCCGTTGTGCAGCAGCGTGGTGCCGGTGAGCGCGAGATCGTCGCCCGCCGAGCCGCCGACCAGCGGGATGTCGTTCAGCGCCCAGCCGAGCGCGGAGACGATCTTCTCCTCGCATTTCGACAGCCCGTCGATGAACGATAGCGCGAAGCGGTTGGCCGCGGCATCGCCTCGGCGACGCGGTCGCCGGGCGCGCCACGAGCCGCACCGTCTCCGCCGCGCGCTCCACGGTCAGGTTGCGCACGTCGGCGATCACGCTGCCGACAGAAACGGAACCCGGCGCGCGGGAAAGCGAGGACCACGAGGCTGCCCTCGGTGAAGCCCGCAGGCGTGATTTCGCCCGCGGTGGTGCATCCCGCGACGGACACCGGAAAATGCCGGGAGCGCCGCGGAGAATTCGTCAGCCGGATAATGCGGCGAGAAGAACATCAGCAATTGCCCGATGGCGCCCGCGTTACAGAAGCGGGGCAATTCCGGCTATGGCGGCTCAGGCGACGGCTCGGCTGTCCACGCCGAACGCGCGCCGCACGCATAATCCTTCGCCTGGGGCTGGCGCGGCATGTGATCTCCCTTTGGCGCGCTTTTTTGCGGCTCGCTTCACGTATTCGTGGCGGCTCTCGTTCCGACCGAAAGTACAATAGCCGGATTTCGGACCCCATCATACGCTGATCACGGTCAATCATGACTTGAATACCCATCCTAAGGTGTACAAACGGCGCGAACAGCCCGTTCCCAAGATACGCCGCGTGTTTAGTGCGCATGGGTACGACCGACGACAGGGAACGCCACATTTCACATCTTGCATCTTGATCGACACTTCGCGTGATACGCTGTGTGCCCGATGGCATTCTTTTGTCGCGGCTAACACAATGTGAATAATAAGGGAGAAAGCTATGCTTCAGCAGGAACTCGCCAAGATCAAGGACCGGCATCGCGTTGCGGTCGCGCTATGACAATTTCATCGGCGGCAAATGGGTCGCGCCCGTAGGCTGGCCAGCTATTTCGAGAATATCACGCCCGATCACCGGCAAGCCGATCTGCGAAGATCGCCCGCTCGCACGGCCGCCGACGTCGAACTCGCGCTCGATGCCGCGCACACGCCGCCAAGGATGCCTGGGGCGCGCACCTCCGCCGCCGAGCGCGCGCTGCATCCTGAACAAGATCGCCGACCGCATGGAGGCAAATCTCGACGTCCTGGCGCCTGGTCGAGACCTCGACAACGGCAAGCCGATCCGCGAGACCATGGCCGCCGATCTGCCGCTCGCCATCGATCATTTCCGCTATTTCGCCGCCTGCATCCGCGCGCAGGAAGGCACGCTCGCCGAGATCGACGACGACACGGTCGCCTATCACTTCCACGAGCCGCTCGGCGTCGTCGGCGCAGATCATCCCGTGGAACTTCCCGCTGCTGATGGCGGCGTGGAAGCTCGCGCCGGCGCTGGCCGCCGGCAATTGCGTGGTGCTGAAGCCCGCCGAGCAGACGCCCGATGAGCATCATGGTGCTCGATGGAACTGATCGCCGATCTGCTGCCGCCGGGCGTGCTCAACGTCGTCAACGGCTTCGGCGTGGAGGCGGGCAAGCCGCTGGCGCACGTCCAAGCGCATCGCCAAGGTCGCGTTCACCGGCGAGACGACGACCGGCCGCCTGATCATGCAGTACGCCGTCGGAAAACCTCATTCCGGTGACGCTGGAACTGGGCGGCAAGTCGCCGAACATCTTCTTCGCCGACGTCATGGACGAGGACGACGACTTCTTCGACAAGGCGCTCGAAGGCTTCGCGCATGTTCGCGCTGAACCAGGGCGAGGTCTGCACCTGCCCGAGCCGCGCGCTGGTGCAGAAGTCGATCTACGACCGCTTCATGGAACGGGCGCTCGAGCGCGTCGGCGCAGATCAAGCAGGGCCACCCGCTCGATCCGGCCACCATGATCGGCGCGCAGGCCTCGCAGCGAGCAGCTGGAGAAGATCCTCTCGCTACATCGACATCGGCCAGCAGCGAAGGCGCCAAGGTGCTGACCGGCGGCGAGCGCGGCGCAGTTGAGCGGCGAGCTGGCCGGCGGCTATTACGTCCAGCCGACGGTGTTCGAGGGCCACAACAAGATGCGCGTGTTCCAGGAGGAGATCTTCGGCCCCGTGGTGTCGGTGACCACGTTCAAGGACGCCGGACGAGGCGCTGGCCATCGCCAACGACACGCTCTACGGCCTCGGCGCCGGCGTGTGGACGCGCGACGTCAACCGCGCCTACCGCTTCGGCCGCGCGCATCCAGGCCGGCCGCGTCTGGACCAACTGCTATCACGCTCTATCCGGCGCATGCGGCGTTCGGCGGCTACAAGCAATCGGGCATCGGCCGCGAGAACCACAAGATGATGCTCGATCACTATCAGCAGACCAAGAACCTGCTGGTGAGCTACAGCCCGAAGGCGCTCGGCTTCTTCTGAGCCCGATCGAGCAAATAGGAACCGCGATCTTTACTGATCGCGGGCGCGGAATGGCGGGTGGCAGCGGCGTCGCCGCCCGTTTTTGTTTCGGCCGCCGTTTGGCGCAGCCAGCTCACCCCGCCCACCCTGTCTCCCAACAGTATAGTTAAAGTCGCATCTGCAAAGTAGGTGCGATTTTACGGGCGTTTCAGAATAACTCTTAATTTCCATTTCATATGTATTCAACAGCACCCCGGAAATATACCGTCATTTATGATTGTAATGGTGGCCCGCATGAGATGTTTACCTAGATGGCGATGAAGCATCAGAAGAACGTGTCTGTCAATTGCGGATGTTTGCGCCGGGAGTCTTCGCGCGAATATCGGGCCGTGCGGTTTATGGAGTACGCGTGCAATGCCCACCGTTGAGACCGATGTGCTCGCCAGAGACCCTGAAGGCGCCGCCGTACAGGGCGCCAGCTCTGTCTGCGCGTCTCGGCCCACAAAGTCAGCCGGCTGATGGATCTGGTCGGCGAACTCAGCCTCAGCGTTTCCGAAACCATCCGCAGCCCGGATCTGGCGGGCCTCGACCTGACCGAATTCGAAAAATCCGCCCATCGGCTGCAGCTGGTCGTGCGCGAGGTACAGGACGCCGCGGCCGAATTGCGGCTTGTGCCCGTGGGCGAGGTTTTCCGCCGGATGCGCCGCATGGTGCGCGAGCTGGAGCGCCAGACCGGCAAGGAAATCGACCTTGTGCTTGAGGGCGAAGAGACCGAAATCGACAAAGTTGCTCGTTGACCGTCTTTACGAACCGCTGGTACATGTCGTGCGCAATTCAGCCGATCACGGCTTGGAAATCGCCCGAGGATCGCAAGTCGCCGCCGGCAAAGCCCGCAAAGGGCCGCATCACCCTTTCCGCCGCGCAGGTTGGCGGCGACATCCAAATCACCATCGCCGACGACGGACGCGGCCTCAACCGCGAACGCATCCTGGCCCGTGCCCGCGAGCGCGGTCTGTGCGGCACCAGACGAAGAACCCGACGACACATGCCTTGTGGCGGGTGATCTTTCAGCCGGGATTTTCGACCGCCGAGACCGTTACCAATCTGTCGGGGCGCGGCGTCGGGCATGGACGTGCTCAATTCGACAATCAAGGACTTGCGCGGCCGCATCGCCATCGGCAGCCAGTCGGGGACAGGGCACCAAGGTCGTGCTTGTCGATTCCCGCTGACGCTGGCCTTTCTCGACAGTCTGGTCATGCGCGTCGGCGAGCGCCTTTACGCCACGCCGATCGACGTGGTCGCCGAAATCTTCCGGCCCGGAAGCGAGCAGATCACCATCATTTCGGCGGAGGAGGCGCCGAGATGGTGCAGCGTTCGCAACCAGTTCATCCCCGTCTGCCGCTTGCAGCACTTCTACGGCGAGACTGCCGATGATCTGGTCGCCGCTCGAAGAATCCGATCATCGTCGTGTTCAACACGAGCCACGGGCGCATTGGTCTGCCGGTGGACGAGATGTTCGACCAGCAGCAGGTGGTGATGAAGCCGCTTGCAGGGTCAGTCTGGAAAAAATTCGCGCCAGTTTCGGGCTGCGCGCTGCTTGGCACCGGCGAAATCGCCATCGTGCTTGACTGCGAAAGACTGGCAGAAAGAGCGCGCACTTGATGCAGTCCAAAGTTGATTTTGGCCTTCCGGCATCCAGCTCGTCTGGATACGAGCGTATCCGTGAGTGGCTCAATCGCTCGCTGCGGCATTCGCTACCCGGACGACAAGAAGCGAACTGCTGCACCCATCGCCTGGCTCGGGTCGTTGAGCAGTTCGACCTCGAGTGGCCTCGACGATCTTGCCGATAGCGTCGAGAGCGGGCGAGCAGCACGAAGTCTGCTGCTGGCGGTCATGCACGCCGCCTCGACCAACCACACCTATTTTTTTCGTGAACCCCAGGTTCTGGACTTCTTCCGCGATACCATCCTGCCTTCGCTCAGAGCACCGCAGTGAGATCCGCATCTGGAGCGCGGCCGCCTCCACCGGCGACGAGGCCTACACGCATCGCCATCATCGCCGCCGAATTCTTTGGGCGAGAGCAGGCGTGCAAGCCGCGTCGCCATTCTCGGCACCGATATCAGCGAGCCGGTGATCGACGCGGGCGGAGAACGGCATCTACGGCAACGTCGCATCTTGATCAGACGCCGCCCTGAATCCTGATGCGCTACTTCCGTCCTTGCGGCATAGAGCAGTATCAGGTTGCGGACGACATCCGCTCGATGTGCACGTTCCGCCGTCTGAACCTTAAGGCATTGCCCTATCCGTTCCAACAACCGTTTGACATTATTTTCTGCCGCAATGTTCTCTACTATTTCGACCGTGAGCACCAACAGCGAAGCCGTCGCAGCGCATTTACGAAGTTACCGAGCCCGGCGGCTGGTTGCTGACGAGTGTGACCGAGATCGTGCGCGATCTGGGCACGCGCTGGACACCTGTTCGAGGGCGGCATTCACCGGAAACTGTCATGAAGCGATTCCGAAAACCGCCCATCCGCGTCCTGATCGTCGACGATTCCGCTCTGGTGCGGAAAATCCTGGCGACCGGCCTGGCGAAGGACCCCGACATCGAGGTGGTCGGGACAGGCGAGCGACCCCTATCAGGCGCGCGACCTGCTGGTCGAACTCCAGCCCGACGTCATTACGCTCGATGTCGAGATGCCGCGCATGGACGGCGTGACCTTCCTCAAGCGCTTCATGCCGGTGATGCCGACGCCGACGGTGATGATCAGCTCCCTGACCCAGGAGGGCAAGAAGATCACCCTCGAAGCGCTGGAGGCGGGCGCGGTTGATGTGGTCGCCAAGCCGGTCGTGGGCTGGTCGACTGGTCTGCCGCTGATGCTCGACGACATCTGCCGAGCGCGTCAAAGCGGCGGCGCGGCGTCGATGTATCGCGATTTGCGCGCAATACGCCGGCGCGCGAGCGTCGAGCGGGTCGACCCGCTCGGAGAAACGACGGATCAGGTCATCGCCATCGGCGCATCCACCGGCGGCGTGCAGGCCTTGCGCCGCATCATGCCGGCTTTTCCGGCCGACAGCTCCCGGTATTGTCATCGTCCAGCACATGCCGGCCGGCTTCACGGCGAACTTCGCCGAACGACTTAACGGCCTGTGCCGGATGCGGGTCAAGGAGGCCGAAGCATGGCGACCGCGTCCTGCCCGGCCTGATCCTCATCGCGCCCGGCGGCGCGCATGCACATGAGCGTCGTACGTTCGGGCGGCGAATATCGCGTGGCCTTGACAGCCCGGCGAGCCGAAGTCAACTATCTCGCGTCCGGCGGTGGATGTGCTGTTCAATTCGGTGGCGGCCGAGGCAGGCAGCAACGCCCCGCCGCGCTTCTCACCGGCATGGGCCGTGACGGCGCGGCTGGGTTAGCAATACGTATGAGTCAGGCGCGCGCGGCGGCGGCGTATTGCTCGTGACCGTGTAGTCGTAGCCACGCTGGTCGGCCGGCGCACGAACGGCCCGTACACCAGTGAGTTCGCGGTAGCGCACTCCCATCGCATTGCGCTCCTCGACGTCCACGCCGACCTCGCGCTGCCGCGAGCGCCGCGAGTGACTCGACGCAGGCCATCCCTTCGTGGCCCTCGCTCAGGTGCAGCTCCCCGCAGCGCGCGGCCGTAGTCGAGCCGGATCGCATCGCGCGACCGCACGAACGGCCGGACCGAGTCGAGGAAGCCGCGGATCAGCGCCTGCCGCCGCGCCTTCAGGATCGCGACGCTGTTGACGACCGACGCGGCCTTCTCCCGGAGCTGCAGCAGGTCGGTTCGGGTCGGGATGGATCATGCGAGCAGCCCGAACCGCTGCAGCAGGGCGCGGCTCAGGTCCAGGGTCTCGTCGATGTCGCGCCGCGCGTCGCCCTGGTGCACGATCTCCCGCTCGAAGGCATCGGCGAAATCGAGCATGCGCTGGTCCGCGCTCGCTCATGCCCTCCCGGCCGACGATGGCCTCCAGCCGGCGCAGGTCCCGCCCGCTCGCGTAGTGCATGTAGAGCGCGTTGGCGACGTCCCGGTGGTCCTCCCGGGTGCGGCCCTTGCCGATGCCCTCGCTGCATCAGGCGCGACAGGCTCGGCAGCACGTCCACCGGCGGGAAGATGCCGTGCTGGTGCAGCTCCCGGCTCAGGACGATCTGGCCCTCGGTGATGTAGCCGGTCAGGTCCGGAATCGGGTGGGTGATGTCGTCCTCGGGCATGGTGACCACCGGGCAGCATGGTCACCGAGCCGGGCGCCGCTTGATCCGCCCGGCCCGCTCGTAGAGCGACGCCAGGTCGGAGTACATGTAGCCCGGATAGCCGCGCCGGCCGGGCAGTTCCTCGCGGGCCGTGGAGACCTCGCGCAGCGCGTCGCAGTAGTTGGTCATGTCCGTGATCACGACCAGCACGTCGCGCCCATGCTCGAAAGCCAGGTATTCGGCGACGGTCAGGCCGAACCGGGGCGCGAGCAGCCGCTCCACGACCGGGTCCCTGGCCAGGTTGATGAACGCGACGTAGTCGCCGCGCATCCGCTCGAGTGTCTGCCGGTAGAAAGCGTACTCGTGGTGGGCCAGCCCGAGCGCGACGAACACGACGATCGAACCCTTGCCGGCCCTGTGCCCGCGGCATCGGCTGCCCGCGCGTGCTCGAGGATGCGCGCCGCGACCTCGCGCGACGGCAGGCCGGCGCAGGAAAAGATCGGCAGCTTCTGGCCCTTGACCAGCGTGTTGAGGCCGTCGATGCAGGACAGGCCGGTCTCGATCATCTCCTGCGGGCGCTCGCGCGCCACCGGGTTCAGTGGAAACCCGGTGACCGGGGCCCACTGCTCCGGCACGAACATCGGCAGGTCGTCGATCGGCTGGAACGATCCGTTGAAGGTCCGGTTGAGCACGGCGAGCGACAGCGGCGCGCGCTTCAGCGCGTCGGTGAAGACGACCTGGGTGTGGTCCATGTCGAGGCCGCGGCTGTCGCCGATGACCTGGATCAGCACCGTGTCGTGCTCGATCCGGAGCACCTCTCCCTCCGCCTCCCGGCCGTCCGGGAACACGATCCGCACGGACTCGCCCATGCGCGCGTCGATCACTTTCTCGACGAAGACGAGCGGCCCCTGGATGCTCTGCAGCGTCGAGTAACTGTGCCGGCTGAGGCGCATGGTCGGTACCCCGGCGCGGCCGTCAGCCGCGTCCTCCGAGCACGCTTTCGAGAGTCTCGCCCTTCTCGAGCCTCGCGGCCGCCGCTGCGTGATCCTCGAGCAGCTGCCGGATCTTCTGGCAGGTCTGTTCCGGCGTCGAGAACGCGTCCTCGGTGTAGGCGTTCTGCGCAAGGAACCGCCTGCGGATGCCCTCGGTCGTATGCATCAGCAGGCGGTCGGCATCCTGCAGCCCTTCGCTGCCCACGATCTCCGCCACCTCGCGCAGGCTCTCCTCCCGCTGCAGCAGCGCGCGGGTCCGTCGCCTGCAGGTCGCCCCATTCCGGCGACACGCGCTCGTCGAAATGCCCGGCGACGTCCGCCTCGTACAGCGAGAAGCTCTGGAACCAGTTGATCGCCGGGAAATGCCGCCGGTGCGCGAGCGACGTGTCGAGCATGAAGAACGCGCCCGTATTCCTCAGGCACGACTGCGTGACGGGTTCCGTGAAGTCGCCGCCCGGCGGCGATATCGACAGCAGCACGCGTGAGCGAACCGACCTTGCCGCCGAGCGTCTCGACGACGCCGGCTCGCGCGAAGAACTCGGCCATCCGCGAGCCGAGATAGGTGGGGTACCCCTCCTCGCCCGGCATCTCCTCGAGCGCCGAGGAGATCTCCCGCAGTGCCTCGGCCCAGCGCGACAGGCTGTCGGCGAGCAGCAGCACGTTGTAACCCATGTCGCGGTAGTACTCGGCCATCGTGACCGCCGTGTAGATCGAGGCTTCGCGCGCCGCGACCGGCATGTTGGACGTGTTCACGACCACGATCGTCCGGTTCATCAGCGGCCGCTTGCTCCACGGGTCATTCAGCACGGAGAAGTCGTCGAGCATCTCGGCCATCTCGTTGCCGCGCTCGCCGCAGCCGACGTAGACCACGATGTCGACCTCGGCGAACTTGGCGATCGACTGCTCCAGCAGTGTCTTGCCGGTGCCGAAGCCGCCCGGAAAGATCGCACTGCCGCCGCGGGCCAGCGGAAACAGGAAGTCGATGCAGCGCTGACCGGTAATGAGCGGCTCGAAGCGCGCGAGCTTGCGCCGGTACGGCCGCGGCAGCCGCACCGGCCACTCGTGGAACGCGAATACCCGCTGGCCGTCGGCGAGAGTCGCCACGGCATCGTCCGCGGCAAACTCCCCGTCTGCGATCGAGGCCAGGGTTCCGCAGCAGTTGACCGCGTGGATCGGGTGACGGAACGCACCCTCCTCGACGTGACCGATGGATTCGCCGAGCCCCACCGGGTCTCCCTGCTTCTTTGCCGGAATGAAACGCATCGGCTGGGTCGCGCCGGTGGCAGCGACACTCTCGCCAGGGCGGATGAAAGGGCCGTGCGCGTCGCGCAGCGCCTGCAGTGGCCGCTGCAGTCCGTCGAACATCTGGTCCAGCAGGCCAGGACCCAGGCGCACGGTCAGCTGCGTGCCAGTGCCGACGACAGGCTCGCCGACTCCCAGGCCCCGCGTACTCTCGTACACCTGGACCACAGCGCGCTGCTGCTCGAGTCGCACGACCTCGCCCATCAGTCCCGCCCGCCCGACGACGACACGCTCGTAGAGCTTGAGACCCGCGAGATCCACGCTCACGGTCGGGCCGGAGACGCCGATGATGCGACCGCTCACAGGTTCAGCCTCACCTGGTAGCCGATGGCCCGGCGAATGAGCTGCAGGACATAGTCCTCCTCTGCTCCGCGCCCGGCTCGCTCCGGCGCAGGCAGCACGACGACGAGCCCTGGCCAGCGGCGTTCCAGCGCACGAATCTGCTGCCGCACCGCACCGACGGTGAGCCGCTCGTCCACGACGATGACGCCCGTCAACGGATCGCGAACGAGATCGGCCAGGATGCCGGGCAACTCGCCTTCACTCGACGTGACCTGGCGAACGCCCGTCAGCGCAAACCCATGTCGCGCGTCGGGAGGAGTAATCACCACGACCTTCTTCACGCGATGAGCTCCTTCTCGATCGTCGCGGCGTCGACCCCTGAGGCGTGCAGCAGGATCGCCCGGTTACGGGCGTGGACGTACACGCGCCACGCGTATTCGAGAACCGCGCCCACGTCGTCGCCGTTCCGGACGTCGCTCTGCAGCCTGCTGGTGAGACTGCCGAGCAGGATCGTCTCGAGCGAGCTTTCGGCGGTTGCGAGCGGCGGTGCCGTGCGGCCCGCAATCTCGCGGACCAGCAGGTCGAGCTGCGTGGAGTCCTTGCTCGCCGATGCCTG
The DNA here is from genome assembly GCA_963776815.1 of uncultured Gammaproteobacteria bacterium. Taxonomy (GTDB): domain Bacteria; phylum Pseudomonadota; class Gammaproteobacteria; order Steroidobacterales; family Steroidobacteraceae; genus RPQJ01. The sequence goes on along the minus strand of CAVZNZ010000018.1, from coordinate 45,767 downwards.
CTGCAGCCGCGACACGTCGGTCTTTCCGCCCGCCATGAAGGCAGCCGCATCCCCGACTCCCCACCGCAGGTGCTTGTAGAGCGTCATGACATTGCGCAGGTCCACGAACGAAGCGAAGAAGCTGCGGACACACGGATGCAGCTTCACTCCGTCCACGTACTCCAGGTACAGGCGCGTGAGACGTGTCTCGAAGCCCTTGAGCCCGTCATTCGCATAGGCACGCTGCAGCGACGTCTGCTCGGGTGTCGCCAATTCGAGCCGTCTGGCGATATCCGCGACCACGGTGAGGACATCGGCGGCGCCGAGAAGTGCAAGCCGCAGCGAACCAGGCAGCTGGCTGTCGGCCAGGAGCCGTGCCACCTCCGCATCGTTTCGTACCGACTTGCACCTGAGGCACAGCACGATCGTCTTCAGCTCGAACAGCGCGAAGACCGGGTCCAGGCACTTCCGGAGACTGCGGTTCATCTGGGCGCGCAACCATGCATGCTCGTGCAGGAGCTCTTCCCAGATCGCCTCGTCCGTCAGCCCGGTCGGCAGGCCATGTGCCCTGTCGGAGCGCCACTGCGCCATCATCGCGGAACGTCGCCCCCGGACCCTTGCCAGCAGGTAGTCCGTCGGGTAACCGTCTGCAGCAAGTTCACGCAGCAGTTCTGTCGTCACGGGGCTCCGGAAGCAGGCCTGCGATCAGCCCCGGGAGCATGTCGGGCCACGCCGTGTCGAGGCGCGTCTCCAGGGTATTGCTGATGCGAATGCGCCCTTCTTCCGCCTCCACTTCCAGTCCGCCGCAGATGCTCTCGTCGCACTCGACCGCGGCACCGGGGACACAGGCGCTCGCCAGGTCGCGATCCGCCGGATTCACGCGGACTCGATCCCAGTCGCGCCGCGGCAACTCCGCGGCCAGCGCCGCGAACAGCCGCTCGCCGCCTTCGCTGCGCAATCGCGGCAGTTCCGCGCTCGCCAGCGAACGAAGGCGACCCGCCAGCGCAAGCATCGCCTCCGCACGAACCTCGCGAGCACGCCGCCGCGCCTCGGCCGAGGCGTCCTCCTCGAGCTTGCGAGACAGCGTGGCCGCGGCCAGCGCGCCGGCTGCGCGCTGCTGCTCGAGCACGCCGGTCAATTCACGCCGATACGACTCGGCGCTCGCCCGCGTATCGCGCCAGAGTGCGTCGACGTCCTCGACCGCCCTGCTGCGCAGCGACTCGATCAGTGCCGCCCGGCCCATCGGTCAGCCCTGCAGCAGGATCATCGCCGCGATCACGAAGCCGAGGATCACGATGGTCTCCGGTATCGCCAGCAGGATGATGATCGTTGCAGTCAGCTCCGGCTTCTCGGCCAGCGCGCCGGCTCCCGACGCGCCGATCCGAGACTGGACCCAGGCGGTGGCGATCGCGCTGATGCCCAGCGCGAGGGCCGCGGCGAAGGCCATCAGGACCTTGTCCCAGTGTACGACGACATCCATGACAACCCTCCTCAGTCGGCTTTCTTGAGCGGCTCGTAACGCCGGCCGCCGGTCTCGGTGAACTTGCTGAAGAACTCCACGTAGTGCAGGCGCAGCGCGTGGATCGTGGGCGCGAACACGCCGAGCACGATGTTGAACGTGTGCAGCAGTATCGCGACCGCAATCCCCACCCAGACGCTGCCCGCAGCGCCCGCCAGGCTGTTGGCGACGTACGCGAGCAGCACGGATGCGAGGCCGACGGCCATGATGCGCACGTAGGAAATGATGTTGCCGAGGTGCCTCAGCAGCTCGAACGGCGCGAGGAGTCCACCGGTCAGCAGCAGCACCGGCGCGATCAGCAGCATCGCCATCAGCAACGGCTTCCTGAGCAGCATCGCGACCGGCGCAAAGTAGGACGCGAGGACGCCCGCCAGGCAGAGCAGCGTCAGGATGCTGAACAGACGGAACAGCGCCTCGCGCGTCCTGTGACCCTTCAGTGCGGACACGAACCCGAGGACGAGCCCGACGCCCACGTGAACGGCGCCCACCGCCATCGTGAAATAGAGCATCGGCAGGATCGACGTGCGCCGGTCGATCAAGGCGGTCTTGAGCCCAAGCATCTGCGCGCCGAGCTCGCCGAAGCACTCGCCGTAGAGCGCCCCGAAAATGATCGTGTAGATCGATGCCACCAGCAGGATCTGGCCGGCCTGGCGCATCGTCCGCCGGCCCCGGGCGAATGCGACCAGGCCAGCCGCCGCAAGCAGCAGCACCAGGCCGTAGCCGATGTCGCCGAGGATCATGCCGAAGAACAGCGGGAAGAAGATGCCGACGAACGGCGTCGGGTCGATCGACGTGTAGCGCTGCGTCGGCAGGAACCGAACCAGCAGCTCGAACGGCTTGAAGTACGGCGGGTTGCGGAGCGCGACCGGCACCTCGTCGAGTTCCTTCTGCAGGATCTCGCGTTCCTCGACGATCACCGTGTCGCCGTGCCTCGCGGCGAGTGACTTGCGGAGCGCGTCCACGCTGGCGGACGGCATCCAGCCGTAGAGCACGAAGCAGCGGTCGGTCTCGTAGACCGAGGCGCTGGTCCTCAGCAGCGTGAGACGGCGGCGGAGCCAGTCCTGCACGTTCTCATACAGCCCCCGCCACGAGACCGCGAAGTCGCGGGCCTCCTTGTCGATGGCGGCCAGCTCGGCCGTGAGCGCATCCTGTCGTGCACGCGTTGCCTTCAGCTTGTCCGGCAGCGAGAGCCCCTCGAGGTACGCGGGCAACGCGATCTCCGGGATGTGATTCCCTCGGAGGCCTTCCTTGAGCTTCGCTGCCAGATCCTTCTCGGTCGTGAGCAGCCCGATGTAGGAGCCGTCCTCCGCGCGTGCCGTGCGCACCTCTGCGCCGAGCAGCAGGCGACCGGCCACGCGCGTGAGCTGCTCGAGCGCCGCGGGATCGCGCACCTCGACGCCGATGAACTCGAGGCCTGCCGCCTCCGGACCCTTCGGCACGAGCGATTCGACGGTCGTGAGGAACACGACGTAACGGCTGAGTTGTCCGAGCTCGGCCTGCAGCGCGTCTCGCCGTCGCGCGCGCTCTTCGGCCGCCTCGACGTGCCTGCCGACCACTGCGGCAATGGAATTTACCGAGCGAGAAGCGCTCAGGTACGACTCGCGGCTCTCGACCTTCGGCAGAAGCTCGAGCAACCGACCGACCTTGATGCCCAGGTCCTCGAGGAACAGCCGCTCGGCGAGCGTCCTGCCGTCGAGTGCGAGCGGGCGGACCTCGAGCGCGGCGCCTTCGTCGATCCGCTCCTTGATTCCGGGATCGATCTGCAGCACCTCGGCGCGTTCGATCGTCTCGAGTACCGCGAGCAGCGTGTCACGCGGCCCGGTGATCTCGACCTTGGACATCCTAACGAGCACTGGCGGCTCCCGGATTGATCGCCGCGATGCATTGCGCGATCCGCCGTCTCAACACCTCGTCGCTCAGGCCATTGACCGCGGTGATCGCATCCTGTGCCCGTCGGAGGATCTCCCCGGCCTTGTCGCGTGCGCGCTGCTGTGTCGCCGCATCCCCCTGCGCGGCCATTTCCTTCAGGCGCGCCATCTCCGAGCGATGGGCCGTCTCGATCTCCCGCCGCGCATCCTCGAGCCACTGGCCCGCCTTTTCCCTCTCGGCGTCGATCTGTTCCCTGATCTCCTTCTCGACGGCGAGGATCTCTTGGAGGGTGCTCTGCTCCATGCGGGCGCGACTCGAACCGCGGCCGAACTGGCCGGGTCACTCGAGCGACACTTGGTCACCCTGAAAAAGTCTAGTCGGTACTCGCACTTACGCAATCCGGGATAGTGGTAGACGACCGCCGGCGCCCGACCTGTGATGCGGCAGGGTCATCGAAGCAGGCACGCAATTGCATTGGCCTGAATCCGCAGTCACGGCTACTCTCCCATGCGTAACAAGAAGAAGCCCGGCAGCCCGGGAAAGGTATGGGAAGCGCCGTGACCAACGAAGGGAACCCACTGGTGCCCGGGTTCGCCGTGCACCAAGCCAGCGGTACCGCTCGCTGCCGGGCTGCTGTCCTCGTCCTCTGCGGCCTCGCCGGCCTGCCGATTGCGGTCCTGGCGGACGCGCCGGTCGCCAGCCCATCGTTCGCGCGACCCCGGCGGCCAGCTCCGCGGAACCTCCGAGCGTACGGGCAGCGGGCCCGCCGGTGATTCCGCTGGCGACTGGGACGGCCTCGTGACGCTGGTCGTGAGCTACCTCGAGGCAACGTCGAACGCGACCGTCACGGTTGCCCTCGCCGAACCGGCGACCTGAGTCAACCAGGCCGGGCGGCCGCCAGGTACGCGACGAAGCGACGCGCTGCCGGCGTCTGCGCCCTTGGTGCAACCGGAAGCGGCGGGCCATACTCGGCAGTGGAAATCCTTGCGGAGGACGACTCGTGGCGCATGTAGAGGATTCGTGCCTGCAGGTTCTGCCTTGCAACGCTGGGACCTGATCGTCGTCGGCGGCGGCGCCGTCGGCAGCGCCGCATTGCGAGCGGCGGCCGAGTCGGGCGCGAGCGTGCTCGGGCTCGAGCAGTTCACGCCGGCGAATCCGCGCGGCTCGAGCCACGGACTCTCGCGAATCTTCCGGCACGCGTACTTCGAGCACCCGGAGTACGTGCCGCTGCTCCGGCACTCGACCGGGCGCTTCGAGTCGCTCGAGATCGAGTCCGGCCAGCGGCTGCTGCATCGTTGCGGCATGCTGGTCATGGGGCCGCCGGATTCGGAGATCGTGCTCGGTTCGCTGGCCTCTGCACTTCGCTGGGGCCTTGGACTGATGAGCTCGATGGTGCAGCGCTGCAGCGGCGCTTTCCTGGTTCTCGGTCCGAATGATACGATCGGGGCGTTCGAGGCGAATGCAGGCCTGGTGCGACCCGAAGCCGCGGTGCACGCCGCGATTAACGTGGCCCGGCGGCGCGGCGCCGAATTCCGCACGAACTCGAGGGTGCAGCGTGTGGTCGAGGACGCGACTGGCGTGACGGTCGAGACCGCCGAGGGACCGGAGCGGGCGTCCGCGGTGATCATCGCCACCGGTCCCTGGACACCGGACTGATGCCTGAACTCGCGCCGCTGCTCACGGTCACGCGACAGGTGCAGGCATGGTTCACGCCAGCCAGGCATAGACGCATCGGCGATGCCGTGCTGGCTCTACGATCGCGGACCCGAACGCCGGTCGATCTATGGGCTCGCGCCAGATCCCCTCGCCTTCGGCAATCCAGCCGAGGCCGCGACGCAATCGCGGTATCCGAAGGTCGGGCTGCACGGATCCGACGTCGTCGTGGACCCGGACAAGGCGCTGATCCCGTGACGCCGACGACATCGATCTGGTGCGCGAGGCATTCCGCGAATGCGCGCCGGCGCTGACCGGCGAGCTGGTCGACGCCGCAACGTGCCTCTACACGATGTCGCCCGACGGAGACTTCCTGGTCGGTACGCGCAAAGGCTGTCGGCGCATTCACTACGCGGCCGGGCTGTCCGGCCACGGTTTCAAGCTGGGACCGGCCCTCGGCGACGCCCTCGCGGACATCGCGCTTCGTGGCCACACGGACCTGCCGATCGGCTTCCTGTCGCCGGAGCGATTCTCAATCGCCTGATCCGGGTTCACGCCGCATCGGCGGCACCGGGCCCACTCGGTATCTGCGTGTAGGCACCCGCGTCCAGCGTGGGACAATCGCCCGACCCCGTTTCAGGCGACCAGCCCAGGCGAAACCATGCGTGGCAGATCGACCGCCGCAGCGCTCTCAGCGCGCGCGCTTGCGACACCGGAACCTTTCGTCCGCCTGTTTGCGCGGCGAGTGCAGCAGGAAGGCGCGCTCGACCTGACCCAGGGCGACTACAAGAACGCGGATTTCGCGCCTCACCCCGAGGTCGTGCGCGCAGCGCAACGCATCACGCGCAACACCGTGCACAGCTACGGGCCGGCCGTCGGACGCATGGACGTCCGCAGCGAGGTCGCCGAGTTCTTCAATCGCGACGGACTGCTCGATTACCCGGACTCCGAAGTCCGCTTCCTGCCCGACGAGGTCCTGTTCACGCCGGGCACTCGCGCGGGCCTCGCAATCGTGCTCGAAGTGCTCGGCGCCGACGGCACGGGCGTCGTCGTGACGCGACCGAGCTGGGAATACGACTGGTTCATCGAGCGGGCGGGCAAGAAGGTCGTCGAACTGCCGACGACGGCGCCCGAATTCCTCCCGGACCCGCAGGAGCTCGACCGCCTGCTCGCCAAGGGCGGCTGCTCGTCCGTCGTCATCAACAACCCGCACAACCCGACCGGACGCGTCTATCCGCGCGCACTGGTCGAGGAGCTGGTGCGCGTGGCCGTGAAGCACCGCTGCTACGTGCTCTACGACTCCGTGTACCAGCGGCTCGACTACGTGGGCTGGTTCGTGAACCCGGCGTTCGCCAGGCCCGAGTGGCGCGACTGGGTGGTATCGATGTCGGGCCTGTCCAAGATGGACATGTTCGGCGCGTCGACCGGCGCACGGGCGTGCTGGCTCGTGATCTCCGACCAGATCCGCTCGAACGGCATTCGCGCCCGCGAGATCCTGGCAAACCTCTCCGCGTGGCTGGTCGCGACACCGTCGACGCTGGCGCAGGACTGGGCGCTCGCAGCCCTGCAGAGCCCGCTCGCCGCGCTGCGCCGGCCCTCGCCGTACATGCGCGAACGACGCGACTTCATGCTGCAGGCGGCCGACGAGCTCGCACCGCTCGGCATCGAGCGCACGGATTTCGGCGGGACGTTCTATGCGCCGCTCGCGTTCCCGGGCCTCGTCGGCGAACCGTTCGACCGCCTGCGCAATGGCGTGCACGAGCGCGCCGTCGTGCGCAACTCGGTGGATGCGTTCGAGTTCCTGCTGTCAGGCGGCGTCGGCGGCATCCCGTTCGCCGCGTTCGCGGGCGGATCAGACGGCATCAACCGCTACGGCACCTGGCAACGACTGTCGTACGGCTCGAAGGACGTGAAGGAACTCGCGGTCTTCATGGATCGCGTGCGTGCGCGCATCGAAAGGCAGGGTCGGATCGGCTCGGCCGCGTCGGTCGTCAACCACGCCGGCGCGAAGCCCGACGCGGTGTGGGACGCCACCTGCACCACCGAGGGCTACGACGCACTCGACGGACTGGACGAGAAGGAGTTCGCGGCGGCGCGACGCCGTTTCCTCGAGAATCCCCGCCGCGAAGCGCTGCGACTCACGGGCACAAAGCACCCGGACTCGACGGCTCACCGGGCCGAGCAAGTCGAACGCGCACTGCGCGCAGCGCCGGCCGACGCGCCGGACCGCGCCCGCCTCGCGCTGACGCACCTCGAGTGGAATCCGCTGATGGAGGCGCGCCTCGAGTACGAGGAGTCGATTGCGGACCTGCTGGGCCCCTGCAGCGAGGTGCTGCTCGACCTCGAGGGACGGCAGATCAGCCCGGACTGGCTGGACGTGCCCGAGAAGGTCGTGCTGGCGCTGCTGCGCCACGGCATCGTGCCGGGCGAGGACCGGCACGTACTGCTGCGCGTGCCGAACCCGTTCATAGAGCAGGACGAGGAAAAGATCCTGAAGATCCTCGCCTCGGTGGCGCGCACGAACGTGCTGTTCCACCTGGCCTGCGAGCGCCTCGGCCTCGAGCCGGTTCGCAACGCGATCCACGAGATCACCGTGCCCCAGGTCAATTCGAGCGCCGAGATCGGCGCGGTGATCAAGATCGGCACGCTGTACCTCCAGGCCGCAGCGGGGCTGTTCGAGGGTTCACCGGACCACGTGGACGAGTACCTCGCGGCCCGCGTGCCGGCGGCGCGGCGCGCGGAACTGCTGTCGAAAGTGACCAGGGTCCGGCTCGTGCCGCTGTGCGAGAACGTGGGCGCGCTCGCGCACCTGCCCGACCTGCTCGAGAGGTTCTACCACGCGCTGGAGCGCGGCATCGGCGTCGAGGGCCTGCCGACGCCCGAGATGTTGCGCACGACGTTCGACCGCGCCGAATCCGAGGTGCGCGTATTCGTCGCGATGTCGGACACGGCTCTGCAGAGCGGCAAGATCGCCACCGACGCCGCATGCACGCTGGCCGTCGCGGGCCGCGTCGAAGCCGAGCGCCGTCTCGCCGGCCACGCCGCCCGTCTCGGGCAGCCGGCACCGCGAGTGACGTTCCTGATCGGATCCGGTCGCGCAGGATTCCGCGGCGGATTCGATCCCTCGCACCCGGGCGTGATCGCACAATTCTCGCGCGCGGACGGAGTCACGCTGCAGGGCATCCGGGCAGACTCTCCGGAAGGCACGCTTGAACTTGCGGCGGCGTACCGCGCCGCGGTGGCCTTGCAGGAGGCGGCGCCGGACCGCGCGCACGCCATGTCCAGCCAGCGACGGCGAGGCTCTGCACAAGGTGCTCGAATCCGGCGTCGAGGCGCACACCTCGACCTTGCTGAGGATCGCGCCGCTGCTTGCTCCGTTCGGCAGCCTGGTGCCGCAGACCCGCGTCCGCATCCGGGCCACGGGCTCGGTGAACTACGGCCGCTCGATTCCCACGTATCCGCCGGAATGGGGCGGCGGCCAGACGCCTGCCCGACGATCGCGACCTGCGCGACGCATGGCCCGAGGGCGTCACGCTGCCCCGCGCCATCGTCTACAACCTCGCCTGCACGACACTCGGACTGCCCGCGGTCACCAGCGACCTCTCGGTGCTCGATCGGCGCACCGCCGTGCTGCTCGAGCGTCACGTGCCGGGCTACCGCGAGATCATCGCAAGCGAGCTGCCGCATTTCGTCAAGGATGCCGCCGCGCTCGTCTTCGGGCGCAAGCTCGCCGAGACCACTGCGCGTCGTTGCCTGCGCGCGGCCGCTGCACTCTGGGTCGATGCGCGTGCGCGTGCGGATCTCGTCGAGCCGACGTGCCTGTTCGCCATGCAGTACCTGCGCTACATGGCCGAGGACTCGGAAAGCTGGGACGAGACGAAGGAGCACGAGAGCCGGACGACACGCGAGGAGGAGCTCGTCCGCGAGACCTCGAGCGTTGCATTTGCGGCGCTCTGCAGCGAGCCCCCGGGCGACCGCTGGCCTACGCTGCAATCGATGGTGGACGCCGAGGACGCCCCGCGGCTGCTGCTCGCGCGCGAGCTCACGATCGAGGAGAAGCGCGAGTTCGTCGACCTCAGGATCGAGGGCTGGCTGCGCAGCCTGCCCGACGCCCTGTCGGCAGACCTGCGCCGCGGCTGGTCCCGCCTGCGCGAGCTCGGCAAGGACGAGTTCACGCTCGACGCCATCGAGCGCCTGATCGCGCTCGAGAAGCTGCGAGGCAGCAGCGGGGCCTGAAAGCGCCCGGAACCTTGCGCCGGCTCACACTTTTGGTGCCGGGCCTTTCCCCTTATGTCACCTGCGCGCTTAACGCTGCGGCTCGATCCATTCGATCCGCAGCACGGGTGCGCAGGCCAGTGGCACGAACGACACCGACACCGCCGTCCGGGACGACGCAGGCAACACCTGCGGCGACCGGCGTCGTCTCGCCGTTGAACGAAACCGTTCGCGCGATCCGCAGGGTCCGGCGCGGCTTTCGCGAGCTGTTCGAGACACTCTCGCTGGCGGACCAGTTTCGCGTTGCGGCAGTCGCCGCGGTCACGGTAACGCTGATCGCGGTGCAGGTCGTCGTCGCGATGTGGGACACGTGGTCCGAGCGGCAGGCCGTGCTCGCGACGGCCAGCGAAGTGGCCACCTCGATCTCCGCACGAGTCGAGAAGTCCGGCACCAATGGCGCGCTGGATGGCCTGGCCGCGAACAGGATTTTCGTCGCGGCGGACCTGCGCCTTCCGACCGGTGAGGTCCTCGAACGCTACGATCGAAACGTCGCGAGCGGCGAACCGGCGACGGGGCGCAACGGCGCGCGGACCTCGATCGCGCCGGCAGGCCGTTCGTGGCCCATGCGGGTGGCGCGCAAGCTGGCGCTGCAACCAATGTACTTCGAGCACGCCGTGCAGCTGTCGCCGCAGGTTACGGGCACGCTCGGGCTGCTGGTCGACAACGGGCCGGTGTGGGCCGCCGCGCTGAACCGCGTCGGGCAGGCACCGATCGTGCTGTTGCTCGGATTCCTGGTGGCCCTGCTCGCCGCGAACTCGCTGAAGCGGCAGGTCGTCGAGCCCCTGGCCCAGCTCGCCGACGCCACCCGCGTCCGCAGTCGGCCGGAAGACGCAAAGCCACGACCGGGCGGCCGCGGCCGTAACGAGCTGACCGAGCTCGCGAGCAATTTCGACGCCCTTGCCGACCGGCTCGCCGAATACGAGAAGGACCTGCGCACGCTGCGCGTCACGTCGCGGCAGGAGATCATCGAGCGGACCCGCGAGCTCGAAACGGGCCTGCGGCGCGCCGAGGCCCTGACTCGCTCGAAGGACGAGTTCCTCGCCAACATGAGCCACGAGATCCGCACGCCGATGAACGGCGTGCTCGGCATGGCCGAGCTGCTCGCCGGCACCGATCTCGACAAGCGGCAGCGCCGCTACGTCGACTCGATGCGCACCGCCGCCGAGACGATGATGCAGATCATCAACGACATCCTCGACGACTCGAAGATCGAGGCCGGCAAGATGGACCTGATCCGCGAGACGTTCGACGTGCGCGAGTTCGCCGAGCAGGCCGGCCAGCTGTTCGCGGGGCGCGCGGAGAGCAAGAAGCTCGAGCTGATCTGCCGCGTCGAGCCGACCGTGCCGACGTCCGTCGTCGGCGACGTGCTGCGGCTGCGGCAGGTGCTCGGCAACCTGATGTCGAATGCGGTCAAGTACACGGAGCGCGGCGAGGTGCAGATCCGCATCGGCCTCGACGCGCAGGAAGGCGAGCACTGCCGCCTGCATTTCAGCGTGTCCGACACCGGCCCGGGCATCCCGGAGTCCGAGCAGTCCACGATCTTCGAGGCGTTCACGCAGCTCGGCAACGGCCAGCGCGTCGGCGGCACCGGCCTCGGCCTGTCGATCGCGAGGCGACTCGTGCAGCTGATGGGCGGCGACAAGATCGACCTGCGCAGCCAGACCGGTCACGGCAGCTCGTTCTCGTTCGTGCTGCCGTTCGAGGTCCAGGAAGCAGCACCGGCGCCGAACCGCACGACCGACGAGTTCGCGGGACTGCGGGTGCTCGTCGTCGACGACAGCCCGACGAGCTACATGTACCTCGAGGAGACGCTTTCGAACTGGTCCGCCGACGTCACCGTGCTGAACCACGGCCGCCTGCTTGGCGACAAGCTGCGCGACGCGGCCACGCGCGGACGCCCGTATTCCGTCGTGCTGCTCGACCACGCGCTGCCCGACGCCAGCACGTCGGACCTGCTGCGCACGATTCGACTGGATCCCGCGGTCGCGGGCACGTACGTCGTGCTGCTGAGCGCCTTCGACTTCGACCCACCGCTCGAAGGGGCCCGCGCACTCAAGCCGGACGTCTGCATCGCCAAGCCGGTACGCCAGCAGTTGCTGAAGAGCGCGCTGCAGGCGGCGCGGCAGCCGCGCGAGCCGGAGACCGGTACCGCGGCGGGCCGGCATGCGGAGCGCGAACCCCAGGAGGGCACCGGCCTTCCGTCGCTCGGGCTCGAAGTGCTGGTGGCGGACGACAACGCAATCAACCGCGAGGTCGCGCTCGCGATGCTGGAGCGGGTCGGGTGTCGCGTGACGCTCGCCGAGGACGGCGGCGCCGCCGTCGCCCAGGCACACGGTGGGCGCTTCGACGCGATCCTGATGGACTGCCAGATGCCGGGCATGGACGGATACACCGCGACCGCGGCCATCCGCCGCGAAGAGAGCGAGCGCGGCCAGGCGGCGACCTGCATCGTCGCACTCACCGCGAACGTGCTCGCGCGCGACCGCGCCCGCTGCATCGAGGCCGGCATGAATCACTTCCTCGCGAAGCCGTTCACCAACGACCAGTTGCTGGCAATCCTGCGACCGATCGCCGAGGAGCGCGGCACGCTGGTCGTCGCTCCGTCCGCTCCGGCCCAGCGAGGACCTGCTGGCGGAGGACGCCGCAGTGATGCCGACGGAGCCGCCGCAGGCCGCGCCGGCGGCGACGGATGACGAACCGATCCTGTCCGACACGATCGTGCTCGACATGCTCGAAGTGCCGCTGTTCGACTCCGATCCGGCGCTCGACTTCCCGACGCTGGACGACACCCAGATCGCGGCGATCCGCGGGCTCGGCAAGCCGCAGATCTTCGAGCGTCTCTGCGAACTGCTGTTCACCACCGCACCCGAGACGCTCGGCAGGATGAGCGCGGCGCTCGAGCAGGGCGACCTCGAGGCCTTCGCCGCCGCCGCCCACTCGCTGAAGTCGCCGGTCAGCAACCTCGGCGGACGCCGGCTGGCAATGCAGCTCGAGCGATGCGAGACCGCCGCGCGCGAACAGTGCGACGTCAAGGCGGCGCGCAAGGCGGCCCGCGGACTCAAGCAGACCTACGCTGAACTCGAAGAAGCACTGCGCGCCGAGACGCGGCGCGCCACCGGCACATGAGGAACCTCCAGATGGACCCGACCCGTACGACGACGATCCTGATGGCGGACGACGATCCGTCGCAGATCATGCTTGCCGAGGCAGCGCTCGCCGGTGCGGGCTTCATGGTGCACGCCGTCAACGACGGCGCGGATGCCGTCGAGCAGTTCGACCAGGTGAAGCCGGACTTCGTGATCCTCGACGTCAACATGCCGCGCATGTCGGGCATCGACGCCTGCCGGGAGCTGCGCAAGAAGGCAGGCAGTCGGACGCTGCCGATCCTGATGCTGACCGGGCGCAACGACCTGCCGGCGATCGGCGACGCGTTCGCGGCCGGTGCCAGCGACTTCGCGCAGAAGGGACTGAATCCGCGCCTGCTGGTCGAGCGCGTGCGCTTCCTGCTGCGCGACCGCGAGCTCCAGGAGGAACTGCTGGCGAGCCGGTCGCGGCTGCTGCTCGCGCAGCGCATCGCCCGCGTCGGTCACTGGGAACTCACCGCCGAGGGCCGCACGGTCCACGTTTCGCCGATGCTCGGCGAGATCCTCGGCGTCGACCCGAAGGCGCTGGCGCGGTTCGAAGACTTCGTCAGGATGCTCGATGGCGCCGAACAGGTCGCAGTCAGGCAGGCATTCGTCGCCTGCGCCACCGGTGACGGCCGCTTCAGCTTCGACCACATCCTGAAGGCGCCGGGCGGGCAGTCGATCTGCATCCACCAGGAAGCGGAACTCGTCGCGTCGGGCGGCCCGGGCCAGGACGGCACGGTGATCGTCACGCTGCAGGATCTCACGCGGCTGCACCGCGCCGAGGAAGCGGTGCGACAGCTGTCGTACTTCGACACCGCGACCGGCCTGCCCAACCGACGGCACCTCGCGGAGCAGGTCACGGCTGCGCTGCAGGACCGGGCCGGGATCGCAGCAACGGCCGTGGTCGCGATACGGCTGCACGGGTACGACCGCATCGTGCAGGCGCAGGGACCCGAATTCGCGGACAAGCTCGTCGCCCGGATGGCGCGCAACGTCGAGCGCGAGCTCACGGGCGTGAGCCACGCTGGCGCGTTTCCCTGGCGCGCGACGCACGCAGTCTGCCGGACCGCGGACGCCGAGCTCGCCATGCTGGTTCGCAGCCGCGTGTCCGTCGACCAGCTCGTCGGCGTCGCGCGTGCCGTGATGGAATCGGTGTCCGCGCACGCCGCGGACTCCGGCTCCGACTACACGCCGGCGCTGAGCGCAGGCATCGCGTTCGCCGAAGGCGATGCCGAGCCCGAGCAGTTGCTGCTGAACGCGCATGCGGCTGCAGAGCACGCCACCGAACCACGCACCTGCGAGATCTACTCGCCGGTGCCCCAGGCCCGGACGCGCCGACGCCTGATGATCGAGACGGCACTGCGGGGCGCAATCGAACGCCGCGAGATGTCGCTCCTCTACCAGCCGCGCGTCGCCGTCGATACCTACGACCTGACCGGCGTCGATTGCTCGGTACGCTGGGACAATCCGCAGGTCGGCGCGGTATCGCAGGACGAATTCATGTCGATCGCCGAGAGCGCCGGCATCATCGACGACATCGGCCGCTGGGTAATCGGCGAGGCCTGTCGCCAGGTGTCCGCGTGGCGCAAGCAGTTCGAGCGGGACTTCTTCATCTCGGTGAAGCTGTCGGCACGGCAGATGCGGGACCCGGGCCTCGTGCAGCTCGTCCGCAGCACGCTCGAGACCTACGAACTGCCCGCGAGGGCGCTGGAGCTGGCGGTCACCGAGCAGAGCGTCGTCGATGCGCCGCGCCAGGCGCGCGCCGCGCTCGATTCGCTCCGTCTCAGCTGTGTCGGCATCGCGATCGACGACTTCGGCGCCGGTCATTCGTCGCTGAGCGAGATTCGTCGCCTGCCGTTCGATTGCATGAAGCTCGGCCGGACGCTGGTCGCGGACCTGTACACCGACATGGGCGCACAGGGCGTGGTCGCTGCCGTGCTGTCGATGGCGCGTGGCATGCGCGTGCGCTCGGTGGCCGAGGGCATCGAGGACGCGGCGTCGCTGCAGATGCTGGGCGCGCTCGGCTGCGACGAGATCCAGGGCCCGTACGTGTCGCCACCGTTGCCGGCGCGGGAGTTCGAGACGTGGCTCGAGGAAGGCGGTGCGCACGCCCTCGCCAGCAGGCACGCGATGGAGATCATCGACGCGCTCGAGGCAGTCGAGCGCCGATCGAAGGTAAAATAGCCGCGCAGGGCCGCGGCGGCACGACAGCCGCGGACACCGTCGAAGCCGACGCGACCTGCTGCAAGGATCGCCGCCCGGCCACGACGCAGAACGCATGACACCTGATTTCTGGATCGAGCGCCTGACTGACGCGGACCGGGTACTGGCGAGCAGTGCCTCGATCGCGGCGCAGAACGAACGACTGCGCGCGCTGGGCCCGGCGGTGCGCTCGCTGGATGCGTTGCCTGAGCTCCTCGACGGTGCCTGGGTGCGCGAGCGGATCGAGTTCGTGTCCCGGCGACCGGCCCGCACGCTATATGACGGGCACGGCGTGGAGTTGGCCAGCGACGAACTCGACGCGCTGGTCGACAAGCTCGCGCTCGATGCGATCCCGGCCAGCCAACCTGCCCGCTTCGGCCTGGTCATCCATCGCGCGCCGCTGCGCACCTTCCCGACGATGCGGCAGGCCTTCGACCGCGCCGGCGACACCGACCTCGACCGTTTCCAGGAATCGGCGTTCTTTCCCGGCACGCCGGTAGCGGTCGCGCACACCGATGCCAGCGGGGACTGGATCTTCGTGGTCGGTGAGTTCTACTGTGCGTGGATGCCGGCGGAGGCCGTCGCCATCGGCGACCGCGCTACGGTGCTCGACTACACCCGTCGCGAACCCTCGCTGATCGTGACCGGCGCGCAGGTCCGCACGGCCGCCGCGCCAGGATTGCCAGGCCTGTCCGAACTCGTGCTCGACATGGGCGTGCGCGTGCCGTTGCGAGCCGGCTGGCCGGCCGGGCAACCGGTCAACGGCCAGGCTGCCGACGCGTCACACGTCATCGAACTGCCGATCCGCGGCGCCGGCGGCGGCCTGCAGATCGTGCCGGCGCTGCTGCCGCGTGAGGCAGAAGTGGCGTTCGCGCCGTTGCCCTATACCCGCGCCGTGCTGATTCGCCAGGCGTTCAAGTTCCTCGGCGAGCGTTACGGCTGGGGGCATGCACACGGAGCGCGCGACTGCAGCGGCTTCGTGTCCGAGGTATACCGCAGCGTGGGCATCGAATTGCCGCGCAACTCGCAGGACCAGGCCGCGAGCGAGGCTTTCGACCGCCTCGCGTTCGAGCCGGGCACCAAGCATTCGGCGCGCGTCGCCGCACTGAAGCGCCTGCAGGCCGGCGACCTCGTCTATACCCCTGGCCACGTGATGATGGTGCTCGGCCAGACGCGCGAGGGCCCCTGGGTGATCCACGACACCAACCGGCCGAGCATGGTCGGCGCTGACGGCGTGCTGCGCCCGTTGCCGGCGAATGGCGTGGTCGTGACGCCGCTGCTGCCCCTGCACTTCGGATCGGACGGCGGCCTCGTCGACGCCGTGATCGCCATCCAGCGCATCCGCCCGGGTGGCGCGCCGTGAAGATCACGGGTGTCCGCCTCGGTCGCGTGCGCGTGCCGCTCCGCACCCCGTTCAGGACGGCGCTGCGCACCGTCGAAGTCATCGACGACATCGTCGTGATGATCCTCACCGACACGGGCCACGTCGGCTGGGGCGAGGCGCCGCCGACGGCCGTGATCACCGGTGACACGCACGAAACGATTGCCAGCGCCATCACCGGGTCGATCGCTCCGCGACTGATCGGAGCCGACATCGCGGACATGGAGGAGCTGAGCGAACGGGTCCAGGGCGCGATCGAGCGCAACACGAGCGCGAAGGCGGCGGTCGAGATCGCTCTGTACGACCTGCTCGGGCAGTTGCACGACGCCCCGCTCTACCGGCTCCTCGGCGGCGGCACGCCCAGGGTCACCACCGACATCACGATCAGCGTCGACTGCGTCGACAAGATGGTCGCCGACGCACTGGACGCGATCGGGCGCGGATTCGATGCGCTGAAGTCAAGGTCGGCAAGGACATCGACGAGGACGTCGAGCGTGTGAAGGCGATCCACGCGGCCGTCGCCGGCCGCGCGCTGCTGCGTCTCGATGCGAACCAGGGATGGTCCCCGGAGCAGGCGGTCCGTGCGCTGCACGTGATCGAGTCCGCGGGCATCGAGCTCGACCTCGTCGAGCAGCCCGTGAAGGCAGCCGATCTCGATGGCCTCGCGTACGTGACCGCGCGTGTCGCGACGCCGGTAATGGCGGACGAGAGTGCGTTCAGCGTCGACGACGTCACCGAGATCATTCGCCGGCGCGCCGCCGATATCGTCAACATCAAGCTGATGAAGACCGGCGGCATCTCGAATGCGCTCCGGATTGCCGACCTCTGCGCCGCGCACGACGTGCAATGCATGATGGGCAGCATGCTCGAGACGAGCATCAGCGTGGCCGCGGCGGCGCACGTCGCGGTCGCGCGCGCCGGAGTGATCACGCGCGTGGACCTGGACGGACCGCAGCTCGGCGCGTTCAATCCCGTCGAGGGCGGCGCGCGCTTCGACGGCCCGGAGATCTCGCTGCCCGATGCGCCGGGGCTGGGCATTCGCTCCGTGCAGGACCTCGAGTACTGAGCGGACGCGACCGACCGGCGCGCGCGACAGCGCCTCGCGTCTCTTCATTAGAACTTACTGATACGTCGCCGGCACCCGGCGAAAACCGGCAGCGTGTCACCGTTTGCGCATGCGCCGCTCCACGGCCGATTTTTTTCTCCTAGAGTCGGCCGCGCATGGAAACGATCAGCGCAGCCGGCGTCAGCGCACGGCGGAATCAGGCACACGAAGCCCGGAGAGATCCGGGCTTCGTCGTTTTCACAGGGCGACAAATGCGAAATGGACGCATTTGCAAAAGGACGGACGACCGATTGCTTTCGGCCGGTCGTGACGTCTCACGCGGTCGAAGGGCTTGCGACTTGCACGGGGAGAACATCATGAGTCGATCACACACCAGTCACGCGCGGGCCCGAGCCCCATGGATGCTGTACGCCTGGGCCGCGCTCGTTTCGATACTGTTTGCGGGCCCGGCGTCGGCGGCACTCACGCTCTCGACCACCAAGGTCACGGTGCCGGTCAGCGGCAGCGCCCTCGTGACGATCAGCGGGGCGAGTGGCGAGATCCAGGCCGAGTCCAAGAACACCGCCGTCACGACCGTTTCACTCTCGAATCGCACGACGACCGGCGCGACACTCACCGTGCGCGGCGTCGGAGCGGGCACGGCGACGGTGTACGTTCGCGACCGCGACCCGCAACGTCGCGCTGGCGGTCACGGTCGTCAAGGCCATGACCGTGTCGCCCGACCTCGCTGACGCTCGCGACCGGCGCGACGGGCAAGCTCACGGCCAGCAGCTACTCCGGCACGGTGACGGCCGACGTCCGCCAACACCGGCGTCGCCACGGTCTCCGTGAGCAGCAACGTCGTCACGGTGAGGGGCGTCACGGCCGGCAGCACGCTGGTGTCGGTCAAGGACAGCAAGGTCACCGTCAACGTGCCGATCACCGTGACCGGCGGCTCCACGTCGACGGCGAAGTACTCGCTGATCGCGTGGAACGACCTCGGCATGCACTGCATGGACGGCAAGGACTATTCGGTGTTCTCGATCCTGCCGCCGTACAACAACCTCAATGCGCAGCTCGTGAACGCCTCGACCGGCAAGGCCGTGACCAGCGGCGTGACGCTGACCTACGAGGCGGTCGCCGATCCGACGGGCTCGATCAACACGCTCGAGCGCCGGCAAGACCAACTTCTGGGTCTGGGTGAAGACCATCTACGGCGCCTCGCTCGCGCCGAACGTTGGCCTCACCGGCAACGCGACGCCGTCGCGCACGCCACAGCCGATGAAGTTCAACGCAGACCACAGCTGGTTCGAGGCGACCGGCCTGCCGATCACGCCGTACGACGACGACAACGTCACGAAGAACTACTACCCGATGGTCAAGGTCGTGGCGCGCGACGGCACCGGCAAGGTGCTCGCGACCACGTCGACCGTGCTGCCGGTCAGCGACGAGATCACCTGCGTGGCCTGCCATGCTCACGCCCGACAACGGCGAAGCGAATGCCGCGCGGCTCGCCGCGAAGCCGGCCGCCGGCTGGGTCAACGACCCGAACCCGGAACGAGACTGGAAGAAGAACATCCTGCGACTGCACGACGAGAAGCAGGCGGGCAACGCTGCGTACGTTGCGGCGCTGCGGCCATCGGCCGATCGCCGGGCCTCTACGCGTCGGCGATGGCCGGACAGCCGACGCTGTGCGCGGCCTGCCACGCCTCCAACGCGCTGCCCGGCACGGGCCTGCCCGGCGTCTCGGCGCTCACGAGCGCGCTGCACACGAATCACGGCAAGGTCGTGGACCCGGGCACGGGACAGACGCTCGACTCGCGCGACCAACCGCGAGGCGTGCTACCTGTGCCACCCGGGCTCGGTGACACGCTGCCTGCGCGGCGCGATGGGCAAGGCCCTCAACCCGGACGGCACGATGTCGATGGGTTGCCAGAGCTGCCACGGCAACATGTCGAACGTCGGCAAGCCGACGCGGGTTGGCTGGCTCGAGCAGCCGAACTGCCAGGCCTGCCACTTCAACGGCAAGCGCACGCTGAGCGCGGTGGACGCGTCGGGCAACCTGATCAAGGTCGCCGACACGCGCTTCGCCACCAACCCGAACGTGCCGGTCGACGGGCTTCAGCCTGTTCCGGTTCAGCAAGGGCCATGGCGGCCTGCAGTGCGAGGCGTGCCACGGCTCGACGCACGCCGAGTACCCGAGCTCGCACGTCAACGACAACGTGCAGAGCATCGCGCTGCAGGGCTACGCAGGGCACGGTCCGCGAGTGCACCGTCTGCCACGCGACGCCGCCGCTGTCGGCAACGGGCGGCCCGCACGGCATGCACACGATCGGCGCGACTGGGTGAGCAAGCACGAGAGCTACGCGCGAGGGCAACGCGAGCTCGTGCGCCTACTGCCACGGCAGCGACTACCGGGGCAGCCCGCTGGCGCAGGTGAAGGCGGCGCGCACCTACCAGACGAAGTCCGGCTCGACCCGCACGTACAAGGCCGGGCAGAACGTCGGCTGCTACGACTGCCACAACGGGCCGAACCCGTAGGCGGCGGGTACGCAACAAGGCCCGGCGACGCGAGTCGCCGGGCCTTTTCGATTTCGCCAGAAAGGTCGGGCCTGCGCCCAGTCGCCAGCCTGCGCGTTTGCCCGTACCATCGCGCCCAGATCGGAACGGGGGAACGGGTGAACGCACTCAGCGGCTTCGTCAGGCTGATCGACACGCTCAACGAATGGATTGGCCGCATGGTCGCGTGGCTGACCGTCGGCTGCGTGCTCACCTGCTTCGCCGTGGTCGTGCTGCGCTACGCGTTCAACGTGGGATTCCCGTGGCTGCAGGAACTCTACGTCTGGCAGCACGCGACGGTATTCATGGCCGGTGCCGGCTACACGATGCTGCACCGTGGCCACGTGAACGTCGACGTGCTGTACGGGTCGATGGCGCCCCGGCGCAAGGCGTGGGTCGACATCCTCGGCACGATCTTCTTCCTGTTCCCCTGGCTCGCGGTGATTGCGGTCACCTCCGCGCCGTTCGTGCTTTCGTCGTGGGGCATCCGCGAGCCGTCGAGCACCGCGGACGGCATGCCGGCGCTCTACCTGCTGAAGTCGCTGCTCTGGGTGTTCTGCGCGGTGCTGTTCGCGCAGGGGCTCGCGCTGATCGTGCGGCGCGCGCTGTTCCTCGCCGGGCACGAGGTCGCTGATCACGACGAGAGGCCGGCGGCATGAGCACCGTGCTGATCGGCGAGATCCTGTCGGTGACGATGTTCCTGGCCACGATCGGCGCCGTGATGGCGGGCTACCCGGTCGCGTTCACGCTGGCCGGCGTCGCGCTGCTGTTCGCCTCGCTGGGCGCAGCATTCGGCGTGTTCGACTTCACGATCCTCTCCGCGCTGGTCGGCCGCTACTTCGGCACGATGACCAACGAGACGCTGGTGGCGGTGCCGCTGTTCGTCTTCATGGGCGTGATGCTCGAGCGCTCGAAGATCGCCGAGGCGCTGCTCACGACGATGGGCGAGCTCTTTGGCGCGCTGCGCGGCGGGCTCGGCTACTCGGTCGTGATCGTGGGCGCGCTGCTCGCCGCCTCGACCGGCATCGTGGGCGCCACCGTGGTGACGATGGGCCTGCTGTCGTTGCCGGCGATGATGCGCGCGGGCTACGACCCGAAGCTCGCCGCCGGCACGATCTGCGCGGCCGGCACGCTCGGGCAGATCATTCCGCCGTCGACGGTGCTGATCTTCGTCGGCGACATCCTGCAGGGCGCGAACCAGCAGGCACAGCTCGAGCTCGGCAACCTCGCGCCCGAGCCGATCTCGGTGGGCCAGCTGTTCGCGGGCGCGATGCTGCCGGGCCTGATGCTGGTGGGCCTGTACCTCGGCTGGATCCTGTTCAAGTCGATCGTCGATCCCCGCTCGTGCCCGCCGCTCGAGATGAACGACGAGCAGCGCGCCGGGCTCCCGGGTCGCGTGCTCGGCGCGCTGGCGCCGCCGCTGCTGCTGATGCTCGCCGTGCTGGGCTCGATCCTCGCCGGCATCGCGACGCCGACCGAGTCCGCATCGGTGGGCGCCGTGGGCGCGATGCTGCTCGCAGGCGTCAAGCTCAAGTTCAACCACGCGATCCTGCGCGAGGTGATGCGCACCACGCTCGGCATCACGTCGATGGTGTTCGTGATCCTGCTCGGGGCGAGCGTGTTCAGCCTCGTGTTCCGCGGGCTCGGCGGCGAGAACCTGGTGCACGACGCGCTCTCGTCGATGCCCGGCGGCTCGTTCGGCGCCGTGCTCGCCGTGATGCTGGTGATCTTCGTGCTGGGATTCTTCCTCGACACGTTCGAGATCATCTTCATCGTCGTGCCGATTGCCGCACCGGCGCTGATCAAGCTCGGCGTCGATCCGCTGTGGCTCGGCGTGATGATCGGCGTGAACCTGCAGACGAGTTTCCTCACGCCGCCATTCGGATTCGCGCTGTTCTACCTGCGCGGCGTGGCCGGCACGCTGCTCAGGACGATCGACATCTACAAGGGGGTCGTGCCGTTCGTGGCGCTGCAGGTGCTCGGCATGGCAATCCTGTGGATGGTGCCGGGCATGGCGACGAGCCTGCCGGCGAGGCTGTTCGGAGGCGAGCCTCCGGCGCTCGACGCAGGCCAGGCACCGTCGAGTCCGGTCGCGTCGTCAGGGTCGCCCGTGGCCGACGACTTCAGCGACCTGTTCGAGCCCCCGGTGCCGGGGCAAAACCCGCCCTATCGGGACAACTTCGAGGACCTCGTGCCGGAGTGAGTGGCGCCGCGGCGACGGCCGCGCTCAGGTGCCCTTCAGCTTGAACTCGAACGGCAGCCGCCGCGCGTTCAGGAACGCCTGCTCGCCGATGCGCGTCCACGGCATGATCTCCGCGCGGAACGCGAGGAAGTCCTCGATGATCCGCTTCACGATCCGGTTCGGCGAAGTGTCTCCGGCATAGATCTCGTTCAGCACCTCGTTCGAGGCACGGCCGCACGCAATCAGCACTTCCTCGGGGAACGGCCGGACCAGCACGCCGTGTTTCTTCACCAGCGTGCGCAGCGCGGGCCCGGAACGCGCGTTGTATTCCGCGAGCATGTCGCGCGTGGCCGCATCGGCCGCGGTGCGCACCATCAGCTGCAGGTCCGGCGTCAGCGATCGCCACGCCTGCTCGTTGATCAGCAGCTCGAGGTTCGGGCCAGGCTCGTGGTAACCGGGCGAGTAGTAATAGCGGCAGACCTGGTAGAAGCCCAGCGCGAGGTCGTTGTACGGGCCGATCCATTCCGCGCCGTCGATCGCACCGGACTGCAACGCCGGGAAGATCTCGCCGCCGGGCAACATTACCGGCGTGACACCGAGCTTCTGCAGCACGCGTCCCTGGTTGCCTGGTGCGCGGAACTTGAGGCCCTTCAGGTCGTCGAGCGAGCGGATCTCCTTGCGGAACCAGCCGAGCATCTGCGTGCCGGTGCTGCCCGCGTGGAAGGCACGCAGCCCGAATGGCGCGTACAGCTCATCCCACAGCTTCTGGCCGTTGCCGTACTTCACCCACGCATCCATCTCGGCCACGGTGAAGCCGAACGGAAACGCGGTGAAGAACGGGCAGCCTTCGGACTTGCCCGTGTGGTAGTAAGCAGCGTCGTGGCCCAGTTGCGCAGTGCCGTTCGCGACGGCCCCGAAGCATTCGAGCGCGGGCACGAGCTCGCCCGCCGCATACACCTTCACCGTGAGCCGCCCGCCGCTGAGCGCGGTGATGTTGGCCGCGAGCCGCTCGGCACCGGCGCCCAGCCCCGGCAGGCCCTTGGGCCAGCTGGTAACCATGCGCCATTCCATCAGGCCCTTCGAAATGGCCGGTGCGGAAATGGCCGCTCCCCCGGCGAGGACGGCGGCCTTCAGCAGGGATCTGCGTTTCATGCACGCAAAGATAGCCGGTGCGGGCTCGTTCTGCGACAGTACCGGCGAAAGTACCGGGCGTGACGCTCGACGGAGGCGGTCGTGACTGAAATCCTGCTGGTGGCCCTGAAGCTGAGCATCGCCTTACTGATCTTCGCGATCGGCCTGGGCTCGACCTTCTCCGACCTGACCTACCTGTTGCGCCGCCCGGCTCTCGCGTTGCGCTCGATCTTCGCGATGTACGTGATGGTGCCGGTCGCGGCGCTCGCGCTCGTGTTCGCGCTGCCGCTCTCGCCCGGCGCCCGGGCCGCGCTGCTGGTGTTCGCTGTCTCCGCTGGCGCGCCGCTGCTGCCCCGCAAGCTTTCGCCTTTCGGCAATTCCTCGTACGTCTTCAGCCTCGTGACCCTCTCGTCCGTGCTCGCGATCTTCCTGGTCCCCGCCTGGGTGAGCCTGATCTCCGCGCGCTTCGACCTGGAGACGACGATCTCGATGGCCACCGTTGCGAAACTGCTCGCGAAGGCGTTCCTGCTGCCGCTGGCGATCGGCATGGTCGTGCGCGCGATCATCGGTGACGCCGGCGACAAGCTCTCCGACGGACTGATGAAAGTCGCCGGAGTCGTGCTGCTGGTCACGGCATTGGTGCTGCTGGCCACGAACTGGGAGCTGATGCTGAAGCTCCGTGGCGAGGGGATGATCGCCCTCGTCGCCCTGATCCTGATCGCGCTCGCGATCGGCCACCTGATGGGCGGACCGGACGAGGACGACCGGACCGCGCTCGCCATCGCCTGCGCCACCAGGCACATCGGGATCGCGCTCGTCGTCGCCTCGGCGTTTCCGGGTCCCGCGACGGTCGTCATCGTGCTCGCGTACACGATCGCGACGGCAGCGGTGTCGCTGCCGTACCTGCGCTGGCGGCGCAAGCGCGGGGCCACGCGCCAACTGCAATAGCCCGCATGCCGTGATGCATGCCCTGAGCGACTGATACCCGAGGTAGCCCTGATGGCGACGCCGAACCGGACCACCCTGCACGACCTGCGCGGCGCGGCGCGCCTCGCCGTCGATGCGACCGTCGGCATCACCGACCTCGTCGAGAAGATGCACCACACGATCCAGCTCGTGCATCCACCGCTCGGCGCGTCGCGCGCTGACTCCACGCGCGGACTGACGGGACTGATCTACCGTACGATCCGCGGCACGACCCGCCTGGTCGGCAAGGGACTCGACGCGGGCCTTGCGCCGATGGCCGCACTGTTCCCGGAGGGTGAGTCCCCGGCTGCCCGCGACCACTGGGTCTCCGCCATCAACGGCGTGTACGGCGACCACCTCGAGCAGACCGGCAATCCGCTCGCGATCGAGATGGGGTTCCGTCACGGCGGGCAGCGTGTCGAACCCGAGCGTCCGGCCGAGACGATCGATGACGCGGCGGGAAAGCTGCTCGTGATCGTGCACGGCCTGTGCATGAACGACCTGCAATGGACCCGCGATGGCGACAACCGCATCGAGGCCGTCGCAGCAGAGCGTGGTTACACGCCGGTCTACCTGCGCTACAACACCGGCAGGTCGATCGCCGCCAACGGTCGCGATTTCTCGGACCTGCTGGAGACGCTGCTGACGTACTGGCCGGAGCCGGTGCAGGAACTCGCGATCGTCGGGCACAGCATGGGCGGGCTGGTGGCCCGCAGTGCGAGCCATCACGGCCGCCTCGCCGGCCACGCATGGCGCGCATCGCTGCGCAGGCTCGTGTTCCTCGGCACGCCGCATCACGGCGCACCGCTCGAGCGCGGCGGACACTGGCTCGACTACGTGATGGAACTGAGCCCTTACGTGGCGCCATTCACGAGCCTCGGCAAGGCGCGCAGTGCCGGCATCACCGACCTGCGCTACGGCAGCATCACCGATGACGACGCAGGAGTTCGTGCCGCTTGCCGGACGACGTCGAGTGCTATGCGCTCGCGGCCACGCTCGGCAAGCGCCGCAGCGTCGTCGCCGAGCGGCTGGTTGGCGACGGCCTGGTGCCGCTCGACAGCGCGCTCGGCCGGCACCGGGATGCTGCCCGGACGCTCGCGATCCCGAAGGAGCGCCAGTGGGTCGGCTACGAAATGGGACACCTCGAGTTGCTGGGTCGCCCCGAGGTTTACGCGCAACTGCGCAAGTGGCTGGCCGGGTAGCCCGTAGCCGGCTGGCGGCGCCTCCTTCTCACCTAGCCCACGATCAGCTAGCCTTGTCGGCCCGGGGAGGCGGACGGCGGTCCGGGCCCCGGCCATTGGACATAACGAAGGACCTACGGTGGCTCAGTCTTCAGACGTCTTCTTGAGCTACTCCCGCGAGGACAAGGTCCGCGTCCTCGACCTTGCGGCGAAACTCCGCAGCGCGGGCGTCAGCCTCTGGATCGACCAGGGAAGCATCGACGGTGCGGCGCTGTGGGGCGAGTCCATCGTGCGCGCGCTCGAGGACGCAAAGGTGCTGCTGCTGATGGTCTCGCCATCGGCCGTCAGCTCGCACAACGTCGCCAAGGAAGTGATGCTGACCAGTGAACGCAAGGGACACATCCTGCCCGTTCACCTCGAGCCGACGACGATTCCCACCAGCCTCAAGTACCCGCTGGCAGGCATCCAGCACATCGAGTTCTACCAGGGCGACCCCGACGACAACCTGAAGGCGATCCTGCGTTCGCTCGAGACGCTGGGCGTGAAGATCGTGCCGCCGCAGGCCGCGGCCTCGAAGGCCGAAGTTGCTGCGCCGGTCGCGCAGACCGCAGCGGCGCCCGGTGCAGACCTCGCCACCGAACGCGGTGCACTCGCGGTACTGCCATTCGACAACATCAGCCCCGATGCGGAGACCGACTACTTCAGCGACGGCCTCACCGAGGAGCTGATCGCGCGCCTGTCGCTGGTGAGCGAAATCGAGCTGATCTCGCGCTGGGCCTCGATGCAGCACAAGGGCCGCTCGCAGGACATCCGCGCGATCGGCACCGAGCTCGGCGCGCGTTACATCGTCGGCGGCAGCGTGCGCCGGTTCCAGGACTCCGTGCGCATCACCGTGCAGCTGGTCGATGTCGTGACGAACCGGCAGCTGTGGGGCAACACCTACAAGGGCAAGCTCGACGACATCTTCGACATCCAGGAGCAGGTCGCGCAGCAGATCGTCGAGGCGCTGAAGCTGAAGCTCAGCTTCTCGGAGAAGGTGTCGCTGACGAAGCGGCAGACGTTGAACGCGCAGGCCTACGACCTGTACCTGCGCGGGCAGGAGCAGCTGTACCGGCTGACGAAGCGCAGCGTCGAGTACGCGATCCAGCTGTTCGAGAAGGCCATCGAGCTCGATCCGCGCTATGCGGCGGCGTACGCCGGCTGCTCGAGCGCCTATGGCCAGATGTACCAGCTGATCTCGCGCGAGGAGCGCTTCCGCGAGCTCGCGCAGGAGCTGAGCTTCAAGGCGCTGATGTACGACAACAACCTGCCGGAAGCCTACCGCGCGATGGGACTGTCGTATTTCCTGTGGGGCAAGCTGAACGAAGCCACCGCGTCGTGCACCAAGGCGATCGAGATCGACCCGGACGACTTCATCGCGCACTGGACGCTGGGCCGCATCTACTTCACCGAGGGAAGCTCGAGCAGGCGCTCGACCTCTTTCGGCGCGTGATAGAGATCAAGCCGAGCTTCTATGCCGGCCACCTGACATGGCGCAGACCTGCGTAGGGCTCGGGCGCACCGCACGAGGCGGACGTGGTCTACAAGCAGCTGCTCGACATCATGCCGAATTACCTGCTGCAGAACCCGGACGACTCAAGGGCACGACTGATCTTCGCGAACATGCTGGGCCGCGCAGGACTAAGGACGAGGCCATTCGCGAAGGCACCAAAGCGCTGGTGCTGAGCCCGGGCGACCCGGTGATGCTCTACAACGCCGCGTGCATGTACGTGAGCATCGGCGAATCGAATCGCGCCATCGAGGCGCTGCGGCAGGCGATCGAAGCCGGCTACACGAACCTCGGCTGGATGCGCAACGACCCGACCTTGTGCCGCTGCGGGACGAGCCGGAATTCGTCGCGATGCTGCAGGGACAGGGCGCGCCGTCGCAGCCAGACTGACGGCACGGCGAGACGCCCCCCGGCTGGCAGGTCCCAGGCCGGCGAGCTGCGGACCGCTGCAGTCTGCGTCACTACCGCACTGCAACCCGCGTAGAGTGCGGCACTTGACCGCTGCGCAGTCCGCGCGGCGGCAAACCAGAAGAACCAGTCAGGGAGAAACCCATGTTCAGTCGAATCGTTTCGTCGGGCGTCGTGACGCTCACACTGCTGTGCGGCTTCGGAGCCACCGCAGTCGCAGAGACCTGGAATGCCGAGCAACAGGAGGTCTGGAAGCTCGAACAGCAGCAATGGAAGATGGCTGCAGCGAAGGACCTGTCCTGGATCGACTCGATGGTTCACCCGAACCTCAGTTACTGGGAAACCGGCCAGCCGATGCCCCAGAACATCGAGTCACTGGCGCGCTGGAACCGCTACCAGGCGACCACCGGTACCGCACTCGAACAGGAGCTGCTGCCGATCTCGATCGTGATCACCGGCAACGTTGCAGTCGTGACCTACTACTACTCGGTTGCGCGCGAGGACTACAAGAAGGAGCGCGAGATGGTGACCGGCCGCTACATGGACGTGCTGATCAAGGACAAGGGCAGCTGGAAGTTCATCGCCTGGGCCGGCGGTGACGACCCGAAGAAGTAAGCGAGCGACGCGATTTTCCCGGTCCCGGTGCGGTCGCCAACGCGGCCGCATCGGGGCAGGCGCTCACTCGATCTGCTGCTTTCCCGACCCGAACACCAGGTAGAACACGGCGCCAAACAGCGCGATGCCGGCCGTCAGCAGGAACGGCGCGACGTAGGTGCCCGTCCGGTCCACCAGCCACCCGGTGACGTACACGCCGATGATGCCCGGCAGCGTCGCGACGGAGTTGCTGATCCCCCAGATCACGTCCGCATAGCGCGGCGCGATGTCGAAGCAGTTCGGCCCGAAGCCGGACATGCAGAATGCGGCGGCGCCGGTCGCGCAGCACATCAGCAGCACGGCGGCGGTGGGCGTCGTCGCCCGTGTCAGCAGCAGCAGGAACACTGCGCCGCCGACCAGCGCGATCGTCTGCATCAGCTTGCGCACGAACCCTGCGTCGCGCCCGGCCTTCAGCATGCGATCGGCCCAGGCCCCGGCGAGGTTCGCCACCACGAAGCTCACCAGCCACGGCGCCGCGGACAGCAGTCCGGCGTTGGCAAGCGAGACGCCGAACGTGGACTTGAAGTAGCTCGGCAACCACGCGAGCAGCAGGTAAAGCGACCAGTTGCTCGCGAAGTGGCTGACGATGATGGCCCACACGGCCGGCATGCCGAGCAGTCGTCGCCACGGGATGCTCCGCTGCTCCTTCACGGATCGCGTTGCACCTCGCCTCAGCGGTGTTCGCCGCGAGCAAGCACGTACCACGCCACGTACCACACCAGCCCGACGGCGCCGAACAGGTAGAACGGCAGGTGCCATCCATATTCGCGCACCAGCCAGCCGGTCACTGGCAGCGAAACAGACGGTACCGAGCGAGATCGCGCTGATCGAGCAGCGCCGTTGCGCGCGAGCGCCGTTCGGGCGGGACCCAGCGGCCGATCATGTTGATCGAGGCCGGGAACACTGCCGCCTCGCCGAGGCCGAGCGCGATGCGGGCCACGATCAGCGCGGTCAACGACATCATCGCGGCCGGCGGCGTCAGCATCGTCCAGGCCGACCACCACACCACGGCGACTCCCAGCACGAGCCAGCCGCCGAAGCGATTGGCGAGCGCACCACTGGCTGCCATCAGCAACAGGTAGCCGACGAAGAACGACGACAGCACGACGCCCTTGTCGGTCTCCGTCCAGCCGAGTTCGTCCTTCATCGCGATGGCGGCCACCGAGATGTTGGTGCGGTCGATGTACGAGATGAACACCGCCGCGAACAGCAGCAGCACGACCGTGTAATACGGCGGCCAGGCTGTACGGCTCTTCTTGACCGAAGCAGCAGTCATCATGCCCTCCCCCCGCACGCGTGGCACACGCGGCCATCCTACCTGACCACAGGGAGCGAAATTGCTGCACCGTCATCGAGCGGTGCGCTAGGATCGCAATCGCTTGCCGCACGACGCTCGGGGAAGGGGGACATCATGGTCGAGCGGGCCTGGAGCCGTGGAACGGCATGGACGGTGTTCACTGCTCGTTTCAGCCGCCGCGTACGGCAACTTCTACGTCTATGACTCCATTGGCCCGGTCGCCGACCTGCTGCAGCGGCAGCGCGATTTCACCGACACCCAGATCGGCCTGCTGAATGCGATCTACAGCCTGCCGAACATCCTGCTGATCCTGGTCGGCGGCGTGCTCGTCGATCGCTTCGGCGCGAGCCGCATGGCCGTCTGGACCGCGGCCATCTGCCTGGCAGGCGCGGCACTGACGGCGTTCGGCCCGGGCATCGCCACGATGGCCGCCGGCCGCCTGCTGTTCGGCATTCGGCGCCGAGACGTTCCTGCTCGCGACGACGGTATCGATCGTCGACTACTTCGCCGGCGGCAGCCTGGCGTTCGCAATGGGACTGTCGCTTGCGATCGGCCGGGCAGGCTCGTTCTCAGCGGACATGTCGCCAACCTGGTTTGCGGGTGCGTACGCGCAGGGCTGGCAACCACCGCTGGTCATCGCGATGCTGATCGCGGCCACCTCGTTCGTCGCCGCCGCCGCCTACCGCTCGGATCGACGTCCGCGTGCGGGGCAATGCGCCGGCAACGGTCGGCCGACAAGCACCCCCGCTTCAAACCGTGCGACCTGCTGGGATTCGGCAAGGCCTACTGGTATCCTGCTGGCGTTGTGCGTGCTGTGGTATGCGGTGATGCTGGCATTCCGCAGCACGTTCTCGATCAAGTATTTCCAGCACGCGCATGGCCTCGACCTCGCCACCGCAGGCGCCATGAACAGCTACGTGTTCCTGGCCGCGATGTTCGCCACGCCGGTCTTCGGCTGGATATGCGACCGGACGGGCCGCTACGCGCCGATGCTCGCGTTCGGGGCGCTGCTGCTGCCGGTCGCGATCGCGATCATGGCGCTGACTGGCTGGAGCCTGTGGGTCGCGACGGCGCTGATCGGCGTCAGCTACTCGCTGGTACCCGCAGTGATGTGGCCACTGGCGAGCAAGCTGGTTGCGCCCGAAAGGTTTGGCGCCGCACTCGGCCTGATGTGGGTCGTGCAGAACACTGGGATCGCCGCCGCGAACCTGCTGGCCGGCTCACTGAACGACGGCGCCGGCGCGAGTGCCGCCAACCCGGCCGGCTACCAGCCGATGATGCTGCTGTTCGGTGCGGCGAGCGCGCTGGGCTTCTGTCTTCGCGCTGTTGCTGTGGCGCGTCGCCGGACGGCGTCACCACGAGGCCGTGACGCATCAGCGCTGAGTTGCCGTCTTCCTGCGCCGCGGCGCTGGCTTTTTCTTCCGCGCAGCGGTCTTTGCCGGCCTTGCTGTGTTCGCCTTTGCCTCGCCTCGGCTTGCGGCATGAACGTCGCCTCGAGTTCGTCCAGTGCCTCGCCCATGAAGACCGCGAGCCGCTGCACGCTCGGCACACTGTCGCGGCACGCGACGAACCCGAACGCAAGCTGCCCGGCGTAACTCAACACCGTGATGTTGAGCGCCATGCCATGGCCGACCTGCGAGATCGGGTAATACGCGACCATCTCGGCGCCGTGGAAATACAGCGTCTGCTTGGGCCGGGCACGTTCGAGATGATCAGGTTCGTCACCGGCCGCACCATCGCGCCGGCGACCGGCAGCCAGGCGAGCATGACCGGCAACGAGACGATCATCGTGTAATTCATCGCCGCGGTCTGGGTCATCTGCTTCAGCAGCGCCTTGCCGGCTTCGGTGGATCGCTTGATCGCCTCGAACCGCTCGCGGACGTCGTCGAGATTCGTCGCCAGCCGCGTGTTCAGCGACGTCACGGCGTTGCCGCTCGACGTGCCCTCTTCGTGGTGCAAGGCCATCGGCACCGAGGCGATCAGCGACTCCGCCGGGAGCTCGCCGCGCTCGTCGAGATAGCGGCGCAGCGCACCACTGCATGCCGCGAGAACCACGTCGTTGACGGTGCCGCCGGCAGCCCGGCCGATCGCCTTGATCCGCTCCAGGCTCACCGACTGCGTGGCAACGCGTCGCTGCCCTCCGACACGCACGTTGAAGATCGTGCGCGGCGCCTCCGTCGATCGACGCCAGATCGGGATCGTCCGCCCTCCGAGTGCCGCCCGGGCAGTGGCCGACAGTCCGCGATAAAGGCTCGGCAGCGACTTCAGCTCCTTGTCGATCATGCCCGGCAACCAGTCGCGCATTCCGCCGGTCCGTGAACGTCGCTCCGATGATCTGCCGCGACACGTCCGCCCAGAATGGCGGCACGAAGCTCGTGCGCGGATCCGTGGTCAGGTTCAGCAGCTTGATGCTGTTCGCGCCGTCCACCAGTGCGTGATGCACCTTGAAGTAGATCGCGACGCGATGGCCGGCGAGGCCCTCGATCAGGTGGAACTCCCAGAGCGGCTTCGACAGGTCCATCGGGTTGGAATGCAGGCGCGACACCAGCTCGCCGAGCTCGCGTTCGCCGCCCGGTCGCGGCAACGCCGAGCGGCGCACGTGATACTCGAGGTCGGCATCGTCGATGACCTCCCAGCTCGGCATGACCTTGCCCGCGAGCCCGCTACGCAGGCGATAGTTCAGCGGGTGTGCCGAAACCGGATGGCTGCGCAACTCGGCGAACAGCTTCGATACCCAGTCCTCGTCGCGCGCCGGCCGGTATCTGGAAGATCTGCAGGCCGGCCACGTGCAACGGCGTGTTGCGCGTCTCGGCCAGCAGGAATGAAGTGTCCAGCGCGCTCAGCGGAATTCGCTTTGTCATCGTTGTTTCCCCCTGCCGCGACCCCGGTATGTTCCGGGCACGGGCGATCTGCAGATGCTAGACCATTGCGGCCGCCCTGGCGCGCAAGGCTTCTACTCCGGGCCGACCACCTTGAGCCCACGGACGCGCCTCAGCGCCCGATCATGCGTCACCAGGGCCGCGGCGCCTGCCCGGATCGCGGTCGCCACCTGGATCGCGTCCGGCAGCCGAAGCCGGTACGCGGTGCGGACGCGTGCAGCCTGAACGGCGATATCGACATCGAGCGGCATGACCTGCCAGCCGAGACTTCGAGTCAGGGCCTCACGGTATTGCGCCGTCAGCAGCTCGTTGCCGGCACGCAGCGGCCCGGCCAGCACTTCCGCCAGCGTCACCGTGGAGATCACGATCGAGGCGTGCGCCGGACTCCGCGGCACCGAAGACGGTGGCGAATCTCTCCGCCAGCCGTGGATGCCCTTCCAGCCAATAGATGATGGGCGCGGTATCGACGACCAGAACCGGCGACTCGCCGAGTCCGGCTCAACAGCGACCTGGCAGGCCTCACCATTCGTCGCGCAGCCGATCGACCCACGCCTCTGCATCATCCCCCCACAGGCCAGCGCCGGATCCACGCAGCGCCAGCAACGAAGGTCGCGGTCCGGACTCAGGCAGCGAATCGACCGGGACGATCGCGGCATAAGGCTTGCCACGCTTCGTGATGACGGTGCACCTGCCCGCCTGCGCATCCTCGAGCAGCGATGGCAGCTGCTTGCGGGTTTCCTCGACGCCGGAGTAGCGACGCTTCGACATGGCCCGAGCCCCCGAGGGATTCTGCAAACTGTACGTTCCGTACAGTCGCTGGCAAGCTCAGCGCAGGAGCCTCTCTGAATCTCGGCCATCGCAGTCCCCCTTCGCCCTGCGAAATCACCATGAGCGCGTCTTCGTCGCCGCATCGTCCATCATGCGGTTCAGCGTCGCCCGGTCGTAGGTGTAGGCCTGGTCGTCATTCAGCTGCATCAGCACGCCGACCACGCCGCGAATCGTCCTCTCGGCCTGCGCCTGCTCCGCCACGATCATGTAGCGTCGCTTCGGCTTCGCATCCGACAACGCCTGCAACACGGCGGTGGCCACCTCGTCCGGCGGCTTCATTCCGGATCGGTCGGCTTCGAAGCCTTTCGTGACCGATCGTTCCAGCGCTGGCTTCAGGATGTTGGTGTTGTAGGCGCCGGGCTCCACGGCGATCACCGACACCCCGTGCGGCGCCATTTCGACCGCCATCACGTTGGTGAATGCTTCGACCGCCGCCTTGCTCATCGTGTAGGCCGACCATCCACCATTGGACAGGAAAGCCGAGATCGAACTGATGTTGACGATGCGTCCCTTCGAGGCGATCACCAGCGGCGCAAATGCCTTCGTCACGCGGAACACGCCGTACACGTTCACCTGCATCTGGAAGTCGAAGTCCGCTTCGCTGGTGCTGAGGACCGGGTCGGCGACCACGACACCCGCGTTATTGACGATGCCGTGCAACGGGCGCCCCGAGTTGCGCACGACCTCGACCGCGGCGGCGACCTCCGCCGGAACCGTGACGTCGAGCCGGATGCCCTGCACGTTCGGGATCGCACTCAGGTCCTTGATGTCCTGCTCCTTGCGCGCGCCGGCGAACACGAAATAGCCCTCGGCCGCGAGCCGCTCCGTGACCTTGCGCCCGATGCCGGCGCTGGCACCGGTCACCAGCACGGCCTGTTGTGGCGAATCGCCGGCAGGCTTTGCGTCGGCCGCCATGGCGTCATGGCCGAGTAGAGCCGCGAGCATCATCACGAGCAGCATTCTCATCTCACATCTCCACGTATTGGTCCGTCGGTTACGGCCGCATCTGCACCAATCAGTCAAACGGCTTCAGGCGCTCCTTCAGCGGCTTGCCGATGTCCTGCACCGCCTGTTCCGCGGCCGCGTTGCCGGCATTCATCACGACCAGAAAGATCATGTCGTGCTTCGGCATGATGCGGATGTCGGCGAGCCAAGTAACCGTTGCTGCCGCTGTGGGTCAGCAGCAGCGGCACGCCGTCCGGGCCGAGCTTTGCGCCCCAGCCCAGCGCATAGTTGCCGGTGACCGGCGTCTGCAGCTTGCGATAGGTCTCCGGCTTCAGCAGCTTGCCGCGGCCATGGGCCCCGTCGAGCTGGTCCTGCGCAAAGAGCGCCCAGTCTTTCAGCGCGATGTTGATCGTTCCGGCGGGCCCGAGCGCCGGCGGATTGTCCGCATCGGCATTCGCGGGATCGAGCGGGACCAGCTTGCCTGCCACGTCCTGGTGGCCGCACGGCTCGTCGAACTTGCCCGACGCACCTGGCGCGCCGAAGCCCGCGTTCCTGATGCCGAGGGGCACGAAGACCTGTTCGCGGATCAGGTCTTCCCAGGTCTTGCCGGTATGCGCCTCGGCGATCGCGCCCGCGATGATGTAGCCGAGGTTGGAGTATTCGAATTCGCCGGCCTTCGAGGCAGGCGGCATCGAGAGGTACTTGCGCGCAATGGCGGCGCGTTGTGCCTTCACGCCGTCGGCCGTCGCGATCACCGCGAGGAACGGCGGCAGGTCCTTGTCGTCCGTCAACGGTGGCAGGCCCGCGGTGTGACTGAGCAGCTGCGTCACGGTGACGCTGCGATACGCCGGGTCCATCTCTTTCGCAACGCAGGGAAACGACTCCGCGAGCGTATCGTCGAAGCTCATCACGTGCTGCTCGACCAGGCGCGCGATCATCGTGGCCGTGAACGCCTTGGTGTCCGAGCCGATGTGCCAGCGATCACTGATCGTGACGGGCTCCGGGTGACCCAGCGCGCGGACACCCAATGCGGCCTCGGCCTCGATCCTGCCGTCGACCTGGATCAGCGCGGCGACGGCGGGAAGACCGTCCTTGTCGCGTGCCGCTGCGAGGGTCTGCTCGAGAAATGCCTGCAGCCCAGCGTCCGCCTGGGCGAGCGCCGGCGCCGCGGACGAGAATCCGATACCGATCAGCAGTGCGCAGACGGCATGACGCATGGCGGGAAAGTGCCTCAAGCGACGGGTAGTCCGGCGAGCTTAGCAGCGTAAGCTTCTGCCGGGCTCGCAACTCACGGCTGCATCCGGCGAGCAATCCGGGCGAGAATGCAGCCAAGCCCATTGCAGACGCGAGCCACGCCAACGTGACGAACCAGGACGAACCCGCCGCAGAACCCGGACCGGCCTCCGATCTACCGCCGTGGCTGAAGGGCGACCCATCGCCGAACACCTGCGCTCGCTCGGCCAGCCAGTGACGAAGGCCGCGTGGCTAGAAGCCGCCTATGGATCGAGCAATGAAGTGGTGCTCGAGCAGGACAAGGAAACGCGCGACTGGGTGCGACGTCACTTTCCGCAAGGACCCGCACGAACCGGTGCGCTGATTACGATGTGACTGGACTTCCGGATGCGCCGTCTCTGGCACTAATTCGCACCATCGGGTTCGGAGCTGTCGACCAGCGTACTTTCGTGGTACTTGCGTTCGCAAGTTGTTCGGCTACAATGGCGCCGATGAAAACCCAGCACTGAACGCCGTCCTGCGCATGATCCGCGCCCAGTCCCACCTGCAGAATCGCTTCGCCGCGGAGCTGGGCGGCGTGCACGGCCTGTCCGTGAACGAGCTGATGCTGCTGATGCACCTGGACCAGGCAGCGGGCCATCGACTGCGGCGCGTCGACCTCGCCGAGCGGCTGGACCTGAGCCAGTCGAGCGTTACGCGTATGGTGGCGCCGATGGAAAAGCTCGGCTGGGTCGAGCGCGGTGACGATCTGCGCGACGCCCGCGTCGGTTATGTCGTGCTTACGCCTGCCGGCCGACGCCTCGCGAAGGACGGCGCGAAGACGCTAGGCCAGCTCTCGAGCTCGCTCTTCGGCGACCTCTGGACGGAAAAAGAAGTGGCCACGCTCACCCGGCTGCTCGGGCGGCTGACTGCGAACCTGCCGGGGCAGACTCAGCGCCCCCTAGCGACGCCTGCCCACCGCTACTTCTTGCGCTTCAGGTAGGCCTCCAGCCCGGCTTCAGCTGGTTCGGCTTCAGCAACTCGTCGGTCAACGCCATCGACTGGTTGACCTGCTCCAGCGACATCTGGTTCGCGAGGCCCTGGCGGTTGCGCGCGGCCGTGCTGCCCTTGTTGCGTATCGAACGCCACCGACACGTTGTAGAGCGCGAGCGCGAGCACCTTGTCCTGCGGCACGCCACGGCCCGTCGCATACAGCACGCCGAGGTTGCTGAGCGCATCGATGTCGCCGCTCTCGGCCGCCGGCCGGTACCAGCGCGCCGCCTGCGCGTAGTTCACCGGCATGCCGACGCCGTGCTCGTACATCGCACCAAGGTTGAACTGCGCGTCGGTATTGCCCTGCTCCGCGGCCTTCCGATACCAGTTCGCCGCCTGCGACAGGTCCTTCGGCATGCCGAAGCCGTTCTCGGCCATGACGCCCATGGCGTACTGGCTGCGCGCATCGCCCTTGTCGGCGAGCGGTTTCAGCTCCTTCAGCGCCGTCGCGTAGTCGCGCTTTTCGAATGCCGCCGCCGCCTGGTCGAAGCCCGCATGCGCAGGCATCGCGAGGACCAGGATCACCACCGCGGTCGTCAGCCAGGTCCTGTTCATCCAGTCACTTCCTATTTACCCGGAGAATCGGGGTCGGCCCGATTCTCGGTCCCCTCGCCCGGCGTGATGAACAGCATGCGCGTCGTGCCGGACACGCGCGCCGTGTGCCAGGTGTTGCGCGGCACCACGACGTACGCACCCGGCCCGGCCAGCTGGACGCGCACGTCACCGTCGCCCCTGCGCAGCACCAGCGTCGCCGCACCCGACAGCAGCACCACGATCTCGTCGCCCGACGGGTGAATCTCCCACGTCGTCCAGTCCTCGTCGAACTCGTGCGTGGACACGAGCACGCAACCTTTGAACAGGTTGAACCGGGCGTCGAGTTCGGCGTACAGCGTCGGCGAGACGTCCACGGTCTCGACCGACAAGTCCGGCTTCAGTACGGCAAACGCATCCTGCAGTTTCATGGAACGCACGTGAAATCCTCCACTTGCGTCGAGTGTAACGGAACGGCCACCTGCAGGCCTTACGGCGATCCGACCGCCAGTCGCCGGCAATCCTGTATGATTTTCAGCCGCCCTGCGCAAAGACCGTCATCCCCGCGATGAAGCTGTTTTCACGTCTGTTCCGCAAGCCACCGCCCCCGCCGCCGCCGACACCGGCCGAGCGCGTCGCCTCGCTGCAGGCCGCGCCCGTCCGAAGTCGCTCGTGAACACGGCGCTGGGCGGCGACGACACGAGCCTGAGAGTCGGCGCGATTCGGCTGCTGCCGGACGGCGATGCGCTGCGGACGCTGGCCGGTCTCGCGGATCGCGCCGCAGGGCGTGACTGCAAACACGCCGACCGCGGTACGACACGCCGCGCAGCGAAAGGCTGGCCCAGTTGATCGATGAAGGGTCGATCGACTTCGACGCGCTCTGCAACCGAACGGGACCGCCTGTCCGAGTCGATCGCCGTGGCCGCGCTGTGCAAGGACCCCGACCGCGTGCGCCAGGTGCTGGCCCGCATCGATGATCCCGCGGTGCTCGCGCAGCTGGCCACCGATGGACCATCGAGCCGAGTGCGGCAGGTCGGCCGCGGCGGCCATCGACGACCCGGCCCAGTTGCACGAACTGCTGCCGCGGGTGCGCGGCAAGGACAAGTCCGTCTACAAGCTCATCAAGCAGAAGTGCGATGCGCTGAACGCCGAGCAGCGCAAGGCGGAAGAAGCCGCTCGCGAGGTCACCGAGCTGTGCGCGTCGCTCGAGCGGCACAGCACGAGAGCGCACGATTCCCTCTACGCGACGACGCTCGAGACGCTGACGGCGCGATGGCGCGCGCTTCCCGCGCGGCCGGATGCCGCAGATCGAGCAGCGTGCCGAGCAAGCCCTCGAGCGCTGCCGGGAAGTCATTGCCGCACATGAGCGCGACGTGGCGCAGCAGGCCGCCAGCGCGTGCAGCCGAGCGCGAGGCTGAGCGTGAAGCGCGCGAAGCTCGCGAGCGCGAACTGGAAGCGCAACGCCTCGCGGCCGCGGAGCAGGCGGAGGCCAGGGCACAGGCGTTGGCCGCAGCGGCCGCTGAGCGCGAGGCCGAAGAGCGCGCCCGGTCCGAGCAGCACGCCACGGAAAGGCAGCGGCACTGCGCGAGATCGCCAGCCTGATCCGCCTCTCGGGCGACGCGCTGCAGCGAGGCAATTCGCGCAAGGCCGCCCGGTTTCGCCAGGCCATCGAGGACGCAATGCAGGCCGCCCCTGCCGTGCCGCCGCACCTGACGCGCAACCTCGAACAGCTCGACGCGAAGCTGAACGAGCTCAAGCAGTGGAAGGACTACGTCGTCGCCCCGAAGCGCATCGAGCTGATCGAGGAAATGGAAGCGCTGGTGGGCTCGCAGGAAGAGCCCGGAGCGCTCGCGGAGCACATCCGGGCGCTGCAGCAGGAATGGCGCACGATCAACAAGGGCATCGCGAGCGACGCACCGGAAGAAACCGAGCGATTCCAGCAGGCGTTCCAGGCCGCGTTCAAGCCGTGCCAGGAGTTCTTCGCGTCGCAGGCCGCGGTCCGACGCCAGAACCTCGAGGCCCGCAAGCAGGTGCTCGAGCGACTGAAGGCCTTCGAAGCGAGCCAGCAAGGCGAACAGGCCGACTTCCCGTTGATCGCTCAGGTGATGCGCGAGGCGCCGCGCGAGTGGCGCAGCCATTCGCCGGTGGACCGCGACGCACAGTCGCCCCGCCGAGATCGAGTTCCAGCAGGCGATGGACCGGCTGCGCACGATGCTGAACGGCTGGTACGAACGCAACGAGTCGGACAAGAAGTCGCTGATCACCCAGGCGCGGCACCTGTCGACCGTCGAGGACACGGCCCAGGCCATCGAAGGCGTGAAGCGGCTGAACGTGCTGTGGAAGGAGACCGGCCCGGTGCCGCGGGACCAGTCGCAGGCCTTGTGGGACGAGTTTCGCGGCCTGTGCGATGCGGTTTTCCAGCGACGCGAACAGGCGTACACGCAGTACTCCGCCGGCCTCGAAGCCGCGAAGGCACAGGCCGTGGCCCTGTGCGAACAGGTCGAGCAGGCGGCCAGCGTGTCGGACGCGGATCGACTGCCGGGCCACTGCGAAGATCCCGGAGTGGCACGCCGCGTTCGACGCGATCGGCGAACTGCCGCGAACCGACGCGCGGGGCTTGCGCGACCGCTTTCAGCGAGCGGTCGCGCGGTACGAAGACTGGCTTGGCTCGGCAGGACCTGCGCGATGCCGAGGCCGCCGAGTCAAACCTGTTCGAGGCCGGGCGACTCATCCGCGCATACGAACGCGCGGTAATGCAGGACGCACCGGCCGCGGATCGCGAAGCCTTGAAGAGTGCGGCCGAAAGCTTCATTGCCGGCGTCCATCGCTGGCCCAAGGGCGGACTGCAGGCGCTGAAGCAGGCATTGGCCCGGGCCGACTCGGCAACCATTGCGGATGATGCGGCGCGTGAGAGCGCACTCAGGATGTTGTGCATCCGCTGCGAAATCCTGAGCTCGACGCCGACGCCACCCGAGGACGAGACACTGCGTCGGGAATACCAGATGCGCCTGCTGATGGAGCGCATGGGCCAGGCGAGCCAGATGGACGATCAAGCCCTCGATGCGATGCTGCTCGAGTGGATCGGGATCGGCGCCGTGGCGCCGGAACTCCACGAGGAGCTGCAGCGTCGGTTCATGCGCTGTCTGGCGAAGAGGCCTGCGAAGAGTTCCAGTGAATCGCAATTTCGTGGCTACAAGGGCGACGCACGCCCGGCGCGCGAAGCCAGCGATCGAAAT
Organism: uncultured Gammaproteobacteria bacterium; assembly: GCA_963776815.1. Classification (GTDB taxonomy): domain Bacteria; phylum Pseudomonadota; class Gammaproteobacteria; order Steroidobacterales; family Steroidobacteraceae; genus RPQJ01. Next base: position 6,105 of record CAVZNZ010000018.1, on the reverse strand, counting down.
TCGCGGCGCGATGGACCCGGCCGATCCGACCGCGGAGCCAGGCGCTGAGGCGGTATCATTGCGCCTTGCGACCACTGCTCGACCCATACACGGGCCCATCATGACCGATACCCTGCCCGACCGACTGAGCACCAACCCCCGCAGCAAGTTCTACAACGCCGAGCTGCTCGAGCGCGGCATCGGCATCCGCTTCAACGGGCATGAGAAGGACAACGTCGAGGAGTACTGCCTGAGCGAAGGGTGGATCCGCGTGGCGGCGGGCAAGGCGCTGGATCGCCGCGGCAATCCGATGACGATCAAGCTTACCGGCACGGTCGAGGCCTTCCTGCGCGACGAGCCGGCCTGAACCGCCAATACGTAGAACTGGAACTGTCGCGCCGCCGCTGTAGGGCGTACAAAGATAGTGAGTCCCGCGTGTCGATGCCTGCTGGCGGTCGGCGACACGGGGCCCGAGCGGGCTCGGACCGCAGGCTTCCTCCCTGCTGGAGGTCCGCCCCTCAGACCGGCGCGCATCGTCGCGACCGGGGCCGTGGCTGGCCGATGACTTGCGACTTCGTCGCCGTCGGCACCAGGGCGTGGCAAGCCGAAGCCAGCAAGGCCGGGCGCGCTCAGTCGACGCCCGGCCTTTTTCGTTCAGCCGTCGATCCGCTCAGCCCAGGTCCTTCTGCAGTTCCGCGGCCATCAGCGGCATCAGGGTCTGCAGCGCCTTGACCGGCCGGACCATCACCTTGAAGCGCACGATGCGATCGGACGCATCCCAGTGAATGATGTCGACGCCGTTCACTTGAATGCCGTCGATCACGGTCTCGAACTCGAGCACCGCGGAGCTGCTCGCCGTGCCACTCGCCCACGTAGCGAAAGTTGCCGTTGTTGAGCACGTGCAGCGCCGCGTGCAGGTAGCGCTTCGTCACCGCCTTGCCAACCTGCGGCGTGTGCACTGCCGGCGACTGGAAGACCACGTCATCGGCGAGGAGTTCATCGAGGCCGGACAGGCTGCGCGCCTCGACGATGTCGTGCCATCTCGCGATGGCCTTCGGTGCTGTCGTCATCTTCGTCGTGTCTCCTCGCTTGCACGATTGAGCCTGCGACGACTCCAGCAGCGGTCGCGGGTTCCTGGCAATCCTACGCCCGGTCAGGCTCGCAAGGGCAGCCCGTCAACGCATGAGCTGACTCGCGATCGCCGACGTACCAGGTCCGGCAGCGGGAACTTCCACGCGGAGACGAATATCAAAACAGGGATACCAGGCTCATCTCGCGCCGGGCCATCGCGCGGCGCGCGGCGCGAATGCTTGCCGGCGCCCGCGGGCGAGTAGCATAGTGATTGGCATACGACCGGCTGAGCCCGACGAGCAGGATGCTTTCGTGCGCGACTTATGGATGCCGCAATCGATCCAAGCCTGGTCCTGAAGACGACGCCGCCCAAGCTGCGCAAGAGCCTGCTTGAACGAGAGCGCCTGCGCCGCATTCGAGCCGACGGCGAGGACGTGGCGGTGTTTCTCGTCGAAGCTCCCGCCGGCAACGGCAAGACGTCGCTGCTCGCAAAATGGCGGCTCGACTGGATCCAGTCCGGCGCCGTCGTCGCGTGGCTGAACATGGACTCGGAGGACAGTCCCATCGCGGTCGTGAGCGGCATCGTCCTCGGCCTGAGGCGAGGCACCGGGCTGGCGGCCTTCGGTACCGACGCCATCGAGGCCGTGCGCCGTGGCGCCGGCACCACGCTCGCCCTGACGTCGCTGCTGGCGGAGATCACGGATACGGCGAAACCGACCGTGCTGATCTTCGACAACTGCGAGCGCATCCGCGACCCGGCGGTGCTGGAGGTCTTCGACTACCTGCTCCACAACCTGCCGCCGAACCTGCAGATCGCGGCAGGCTCGCGCACTCCCGTGCCATTGCACACGGCCGACCTTGTGGCCCAAGGGAACGTGCGCCGCGTCACGGCGGCCGAACTGCGCTTCGACCTGGCCGAGACGATCCGCCTGCTGTCCGCGCGTCTCGGTGAACGAGTAAATGCAGACCTCGTCGCAAGCCTGCACGAGGTCACCGAGGGCTGGCCACTAGGCGTGCAGCTAGCAGCGGTCGCGCTCGAGCGAACGACCGATCCAGCGCAGGGCGTGCAGGCGTTTTCTGCGTCACGCGACGACTCGACCCGGCAGCTGTTCGACGGCATGGTCGATTCGCTGCCGCCGGCGCTCGCCGCGTTCCTGACGCGTTGCGCGCTGCTCGACGCGATGCACCCCTCGCTTTGCGAAGCCGTGACTTCGGACGAGGACGCCGCGTTATCGCTGCAGAGGCTGCTCACCGAGACGCCACTGCTGACGGCAACGGAGGAAGGCGAATGGCTGCGCCTGCACCCGCTGGCGCGCGAGTACCTGCGGGCACGCGCAGAGCGCACGCTGACCGAGGCCGAGCGACGCGAGCTGCACGTCCGCGCCTGGCGCTGGCTCGCTGCACACGGGTTTCCGGAGCGGGCCGCGCAGCATGCGCTGGCAGCAGGCCGCCAGCGTGAGGCGCTGACTCTCGTCGCCGGGTCGCTCACGCAAGAGTTCGATCTCGGCCACGTCGGGACAGTGCTCGAGTGGCTCGCGCGCATTCCGGCAAAAGAAATAGAAGGCAACGTGCTGCTGCGCCGGATCGGCATGTGGGTCAAGGCGCTGGGTTATCAAACGAGCGAAGCACTCCCCGAAGCCAGTGCGCTGGCCGACGATCCGACGGTCGAGGATTGGTGCGCGGCGAAGCGATCCTGGCGCTGGCGTGCGCGTCTGCGTTTGCGGACGAGATCGACAAGGCCCAGCGTTACGCGTCGCGCTATTCCGGCCCGGGCTCGGATGCGCGAGGAGATCGGGTCCTCTGCAACCTCGAGATGTACTTCGACATATGCGCCGGGGCCACGGAGGCCGCCCGCCAGCGACTGGCCCGGGTACCTGATCGACGGCAGGTTTCCGACAGGCCGGATCTGGGCCGACTATTTCGCCGCCCACAGTTACCTGTGGGAGGAACGTCCGGTCCTGGCCCGAACCAGGCCACCCGCCTGCAGGTCCTCTGGCGGGAGGCGCAGGTCGGCCGACGCGGGCTCTGGGCCTGCATGCTGGCCGGCCCGCTGGCGATCGCCTGCTCGGCAACGCGACCTGCGCGAGGAGGCCCGAATGCTGCTGGCACATCGCCTGGACGTCATCGAGCAGGGCACCGGCCCGGACGGCGCTGGCCTAGCTACGGTGCACTGGCACCTGGTAGTCGGCAGCGGACGGCGACGAAAGCGCGCGCCTTCGCGTGCCCTGGAAGCTTTTGCAAGCCTGGGGACGAGCCGGAGGCTGATGCGTTTTGTCGTCGTCGAGCCTCGCGGGAGCGCATCAGGTTGCACGCGGCCGGGCGTCGCCCGGGCCAGGCAGCATTGCTCTTGACCGAGCTCGAGGCAGTCTTCGAGCGGATCCATAGGTCTGCGCCGTGCTCGAGCCATTGCTGCGACTGGAGCCTCGAGCTGGCGCGGACCTACGCAAAATTGGCCAACAACAATACGCGGGCTGCGAGCGGTGAAGTGGCGTCCGCGTTGGAATCTCGCTCGCAAAATCAGACCGCGGATACGAAACCATGCAGGTCCTGGCGTTGCAGGCGCTGCTCGAGGAACGCGAGGGCCAGTCACCATTCGGCCCTGCTGACCGAGGCGCTGTCGCTCGCGGAGGTGGGCAGCCTGGTCCGGGTGTTCGCCGACACCCATCCTGAAGTCATCGAACTGATCCGGCGCTTCGCGCAGCGTGGCGCACACGCACCGATGTCGCGCGCTTCGATGGAGCAGAGTGCTTGCAACGGCCAACGTTACTGCCACAGCGACGATCCAGCCCTGAGGCTCAGGCCGGGAGCGGCAACCTCACGCCCAAGGAGAACGAGGTGCTGCCGTTGCTGGCAGCGGGCCTGCCCAACAAGCGGATCACCACGGAGCTCAGTCTCAGTAGCGAGACAGTGAAGTGGCACATCGAAAAAGCTGTCTTGCCAAGCTCGGCGCCGGCAGCCGGCGACCCACGCAGTCCGACGACATACCGGATGCTCGTCGGCCTCGTCAGGTACGTCGCCCCCCACCCACACCGCTCCACCCCGCGCGGGGAGTCGTCCTCAGCGCGCTCCAGAGCCGAACCTGTAGCCGAAGCTCCCGGTCGCCCAGCAATCCCGCCAAGCGACGCCGGGAGCAGGCCCGGGGAGAGAGCGCGATCGAGAAAGCTGGTCGCAAAAATCAGGTTTGAGACACTGATCATCACGGCCCTCGCGTTTGTGACCGTCACCATGTTCACCGTGCTGGTCAATGCTGTCCTCAACTCGCAGCCGATTGCATGAACGCATGGGCTGGGGAAGGGCAGGCTCCGCAGCGTCGAACGCCGCCGGGGCCCGCAGCTTGCTCGCATGAAACAAGCTCAGTGATAGACGGCTTCCATCAGCACGTCGTGGATCACCTGGGTCGCGATGTCGACTAGCAGCACCCGGCCATCGACGACGACCCGCTCGTAGCCTGTGTGTACCGGTGGCAGCAGCCGGATCAGGTCGTGCGGCAGCTGCTGCTTCGCAATGCCCGGGGGCAGCGGCTTGCCGCGCGCGAGATTCTCGCGATGCCGGGCGGCAGCCCCTTGTTCTTCTTCTGTTTCCCAGCGCCGGCATCCATCGGGTAGCGCGCGTAGTAATCGTTGATGACGGCGATCTCGTCCTTCGTGAAGACGACCGAGACGTCGGCCGAGGCGACGCTGCCCAGCGTCACGCACGCGGCAATCAGGGCGCAGGCCCAGGTGCGAATTCCATGGTGACACTCCTCTGCTGGTGGCTTGATGGCCATTCTACGAGAGCGACGAACACCCGGCTTGCGGCACGGGTGTAGGTGCAGTCCCCGTCCGGCGCTAAACGAACCCAGCAAGCGCCTTCAAAAATTCCCGCCGCTCCGCCGGAGTCTCGCGTGTGCCGGGGAAGACGTGACTGGCATGCGGTCGGCGATCGAGCCAGAACTCGCCACTGACCTGGCCGGCCTCCGTGGCTGCGGCCAGCCAGACGATGGTGTCGGCACCCTCTTGCGGAGTGCGCAACACCCGCTTCGTGACCCGGTGGAACTCCGGCAGCGACGTCGCCACGCCCGGGGTCTCGGCCCAGCCTGGGTGCATGGCGTTGACGACGATGCCGTCCCTGGCCCAGCGACGCGCCCACTCCTCGGTCAGGATCATCAGGCCGCGCTTGGCGCGCGCATAGGCGACCGAACCGGAGTAAGTACCTTGCTTGCTCTGCAGGTCGTCGACGTGGATCTTCTGCGTGTACATCCCGCCCGAGAGCACGTTGACGACGCGCGCGACGCCATGCTGACTCGCCGCCTTCTTGAGCAACGGGTGCAGGCGCTCGGCCAGCAGGTACGGGCTCAGCAGCAGCAGCGCAAAGCTCTTCTCGAGACCCTCGGCCGTCTCCTCGCGAGGATTGACCAGCGCCCCGGCATTGTTGACCAGCACGTCGATGGCCTTGCCCTTTTTCAGCAGCCGGCCGGCCAACGCCCTGACGTCCGCGAGCAAGCTGAGTTCGGCGATCTCGACGTGAATCCGCTCGTTGCCGAACCGGCGCTGCAGGTCCTGCGCGACACGTTTCGCCTTGCGCGCATCGCGCGCCACGAGCGTCAGCTCCGCTCCGCGCGCCGCCAGCACCTCAGCGGTCGCGAGTCCCAACCCAGACGTCGCCCCCGTGATCACGATGTGACGATCGCGCAGATACGCCGACACGGGGTTCCAGTGCCTGCGCGCCGACCTGTAACCAAAGCGGGTGAAGCCGAGTGCCGGGCACGACCAGCTTGTCGGCCAGCGCGGTACCCCAGGCTGCACGCGGCGGGTCGAACCGGTCTTCCAGCGCCCGCTTCATGCCGGCCATGGCGCTCTTGCCGACACGGTCCATCACTCCCGGGAACGTCTTCGCGAGCAGGGCCAGCGGGGCAACGAAGTCGAAGGTCGCGACGTACCGGACTCGCGTACCGTCGGCGATCCTTCTTGAAGGTAATTTCTTCCCGCGCCGTGAAAGGCTTCGAATCGACCGTCATCAGCAGGCGACGGTCCGGCTCCCACTCGACCACGGTGTAGAGCAGCGAAAAGCCGGCCT
>CAVZNZ010000017.1:0-210045 GCA_963776815.1 uncultured Gammaproteobacteria bacterium | reverse complement strand
CGCGAATTCAAGGTACTGAAGTCGATGGCCTGACCTGGCCGACCTGTAGCCTCGGCGCAGGCCGCGCCCGGCGTCGATGCTGCAGCGCAGCTAGCCAATTCCGAAATACCGGACGCTGAACGCGGCGTACGATCTTCTCATGCCGCGACTGTCCGCAGTGGACCAGGCCTTCTTCCTGCTCGAAACGCCAGAGCGGCCGATGAACGTCGGCGCGCTGCTGGTACTCAAGCCGCCGCAGGGGTCGCCGCGCAGCAGGTTCGCCGACCGGCTGGTGGCGGGCATGCTCGAATGCCCGGTGGGGCCGCCTTTCAGCTACCGGTTGAAGCCGGGCCGCTGCGGCCGTTCCTCGCGCTGGAGGAGGACGAGGGCGCCGACGCACGCTCCCAGGTGCACCGGCACTCGCTGCCCCGTGGCAGCAGTCTCGAGACGCTGTTCCGGCACATCTGCCGCATCCACACGAAGCTGCTGCCGCGCGACGAACTGCTGTGGCAGATGCACGTCTTCACGGGCCTGCCAGACGGCCGCGTGGCGCTTTACTTCAAGACTCACCACGGGCTCATCGACGGCATCGGCTTCATCCGCATCTTCACGGGCATCGTTTCGAGCCGGGCTTCCCAGAGGCGCAAACATGCGATCTGGGAGGGGATGCTGGCGGTTCCGCCGCTCGAAGGACATGAAGCACGCCCGGCCGCCGCGACCCGGACGCTGCTGGGCATCGCCGACGAAACGCGCCGCATCGCGAACGACATGGCCCGCCTGGCGTGGCACCAGGGGCTGCGGGGGCTCGGCATCGGAAGCGGGCTTGCCGCGCCCTTCGTCAACACGCCGAACGTGCTGAAGACACCGCCCAGCGCCAACAGGGCGCTCGCGCACTGCACGCTGTCGCTTGCGAGCGCGAAGCAGGTCGCGAAGCGCGGCGGGGCCAAGGTGAACGACGTGATGCTGGCGGCGATCGACATGGCGATGAGCCGCTACCTCGAGGAACGAGGCTCGCCGCCGGATGCGCCACTCGTGGCGGACGTGCCCGTTGCGCTGCAGGACCATGGCGGTGCAGGCAACCGGATCACGATCCTGCAGGTGCCGATGGGCCTGCCCGGATCGAAGCCAGCCGAGCGACTGCGGCGCATCGTGCACGAGACGCAGCAGATGAAGCGGGAAGTGCGCGTGCTCTCCGGCGACAGCCTGATGCTCTATTCCATCCTCGGGCATTCGCTCGCAAGCACGATCGAGTCGCTGCACCTCGGCGAGCTGCCCATGCTGGCCAACGTCGTCATCTCCAATCCCGCGGGCCTCACGGAGCGCGTCCAGTTCAACGGTGCCGACGTCGAACTGGCGCTCCCGATCTCGGTGGTCGGGCACCAGCAGGTCCTGAACGTCACGGTGACGACGTACGCGGAAGACCTGCACGTGACGTTCATCGCGCTGAAGGAAGCCGTGCCCGACCTCGGACGAATGGCCGGCTACACGGTCGAAGCGCTCGGCCAGCTCGCGGCGGGCGTGGCGCGCGGCCGGAAGAAGAAGATCAAGGCGCCCTGACGGCGGCCACCAGGAGGACTGGCGGGCGACCGCCCCGCGGCAGGCCGCCCATGGCCCGGAGCGGCTGTTTCAATCGGGCAGGCAGTGGTGCGAATATCCGGAATCCGGCCGCAGTGCCGGCTGCGAACAATACGACGCTCGGCAGACAATCGGCGGGAGATACAGCAATGCACGGCCAGATGATGGATTCGCCCCTGTTGATCACGGAGATCATGCGCTTTGCCGACCGGAATTTTCCGGATGGCCAGGTGGTCTCGATCACGTTCGACAATCCCCGCCACCGCACGACCTACCGGGAGGTGTTCCGTCGCGCGCGCAAGCTTGCGAATGCGCTCCGCGCCGCCGGCATCAAGCCTGGCGACCGTATCGCGACGCTCGCGTGGAACGACTACCGGCACCTCGAGCTGTACTACGCCGTCTCGTGCATGGGCGCGGTGCTGCACACGATCAACCCGCGCCTGTTCCCGGAGCAGCTCGAGTACATCGTCAATCACGCCGAGGACCGCCTGATCTTCATCGACCCGACGCTGCTGCCGGTGCTGGCGCCGCTGCAAGGCAAGATCCCGACCGTCGAACGGGTGATCGTGATGACCAGCGCCGCGGCCATGCCTCCCGCGGTCGCGGGCAAGCTGCCCGACTACGAGTCGTTCATCGCCGACCAGCCCGATGAGTTCGAGTGGCCGGCGCTCGAGGAGAGCGCAGCCAGCGCGCTGTGCTACACATCGGGCACGACCGGCAACCCCAAGGGCGTGCTCTACAGCCATCGTTCGACGGTACTGCACGCGTATGCGGGCTGCATGGCGGACTCGATGGGAATGTCCGGCCGCGACGCCGTGCTCGCAGTCGTGCCGATGTTCCATGCGAATGCCTGGGGCCTGCCCTACAACGCACTGATCACCGGCGCGAAGCTGGTGTTCCCGGGCCCGAAGATGGGCGACCCGGCGACGCTGACCGAGCTGATGAACGAGGAAGGCGTGACGCTCGCGGCCGGCGTGCCGACGGTGTGGACGCTGCTGCTCAACTACCTGCGGCAGTCGGGCGTGAAACTGAAGACGCTCAACCGCACCGTGGTCGGTGGAGCGGCGGTGCCGCTGTCCATGATCAGGGACTTCTACACGCAGCACGGCGTCACGGTCGTGCAGGGCTGGGGCATGACGGAAATGAGCCCGCTCGGCACCGTGAGCACGCTGCGCCACGAGATGGAGTCGCTGCCAGAGGACGAGCAGTTCAAGCTGCGCGCACTCGCGGGGCACGGCATCTTCGGCGTCTCGATGAAGATCGTGGACGAGGAAGGACGTGAGCTGCCGTGGGACGGCAAGGCGTCGGGCGAACTCAAGGTGCGCGGCCCCTGGGTCTGCAGCGGCTACTTCCGGATCGAGTCGTCGTCGTCGCACGATGCGGACGGCTGGTTCGCAACGGGCGACGTCGCGGCCATCCATCCGAACGGCTTCCTGCAGATCACCGATCGCGCCAAGGACGTCATCAAGTCGGGCGGCGAGTGGATCAGCTCCGTGGACCTCGAGAACTGCGCCTGCGGGCACCCGGACGTGCTGATGGCAGCCGCGATCGGCGTGCGTCACCCGAAGTGGGACGAGCGCCCGATCCTGCTCGTCGTGCCGCGCCAGGGCCACACGCCTGCACGCGACTCCGTGCTCGCGCACATCGCCGAGCACTTCGCCAAGTGGCAGCTGCCGGACGAAGTGATCGTGGTCGAGAGCCTGCCGATGACGGCGACCGGCAAGATCAGCAAGAAGGACCTGCGCGAGAAGTTCGGCCAGGTGCTGATGCAGCGCGGATACGGGACCTCCCCCTGGGGACTGTCCCCTGCAGAACAGGGGGGACAGTCCCCTACAGGCAGCGCTGCAGAAGCGCCTCGGCCTCGCCGAGCCGCATGTTCTTCGGCACCGGGTAGTCGCGGTACGCCTCGACCATCGCGGCCCGCGCGATCGTGCCGACGTCCTCGGCGTCGCAGCGGCGCGATCTTCTCGGGAATGCCGACCGCTCGGTTCAACTCCCGCACTCGATCCACGAAGCGCTGCGCCAGCACGGCCTTCGACTCGGACGCCGACGCCCGCGCCGATCGCAACCGCCAGTTCCGCCAGCCGGCCTCCGCGTACGGCGCGTCCTTCAGGAAGTCGAGCACGTACGGCAGCACGATCGCGTTGCCGAGCCCGTGCGGGACGCCGTACACACCGCCCATCTTGTGCGAGAACGCGTGGACGTACCCGACATAGGCCTTGGTGAACGCGAGCCCCGCGTAGAGCGACGCGAGCGCCATGCCTCGCGTGCCTCGAGATCCGCGCCGTTCGAGTACGACCGCGGCAGGTTTGCGAAGATCAGCCGCACCGCGGACACGCAGAACATCGGCGTCTCTGGTGCGGCCAGCGGTTCAAATACGCCTCGACCGCGTGCGTCAGCGCGTCCATCCCGGTGGCCGCCGTGATCGGCCCGGGCATGCCCCTCATCATCTCGGCATCGAGCGCCGCGGCGAGCGGCACGAGCTTCGGATCGACGACCACCGACTTCACGTGCTGCACCGGGTCCGTCACGACCGCGGCGACCGTCACCTCGGATCCCGTCCCCGCCGTCGTCGGCACCGCATACAGCGGCAGCGGCGGCTTGTTCACCTTGAGCATGCCGACGAGCTTCGTCGAGGGCCTGCCGGTGGTCGCCATCGCGGCGATCACCTTGGCCGCGTCGATCGACGAACCACCACCGACCGCGAGGATCGAGTCGCTGCCGTGGGCACGGACGGCCACGAGGCCCCGTTTCGAGCACGTCGTGGGTCGGATCCGGGCACGATGCCGTCGAACACCGCGACGTCGACGCCCTCCGCCTCGAGCGCCTTGCGCACCGGCTCGATGAGCCCGAGCTTCACCAGCACCGCATCCGTGACGATCAGGGTGCGCCGGGATCCGGAGCCTGCGATCAGCTGGCACAGCCTCGTCGTCGAACCCGGCCCGACGAACAGCACGGGCCGCGGGATGGCCACGAGCCGTGAGACCGGCTTCATTAAGGGCTTGATCAGGCGGTAAGCGAGCAGTTGCAGCTGGAACAGCATGGAAGTCTCGGTGGACCGGGTGTCGGCCGAAAAGGATACCGCCTCGCCGCCGAGGAACGGCACCCGTAGAAGTAGCGTGCCTGTCGCGCCGCTCAGCCCGCGGCCTGGCGCAGGTGGGCCCTGAACCGGGCGGGTGTCGTCCAATGGGCCGCGCGGAAGCTGGCGGTCAGGTGGCTCTGCGAGCTGAAGCCGCATTCCTCGGCGATGCGCGAGATCGGCAGAGTGGATTGGCCGAGCAGCTTGCGCGCGAGGTCCAGCCTGGCGGCCAGCACGTACTGGTGCGGGGACACCCCCATGGCATCGCGAAAGACGCGGCTGAAGTGCGCGAGGCTGACCTCCGCGCGCTTCGCGAGGCGGTCAGCCGACAGGTCGGCGGCGAGATTGCCGTGGACGTGGTTCAGAACTGCCTGGATTCGCGAAGCGTGCACGTGGCGCGGGTTGATGCCCCGGGTAACAGGTGTAACCAGCGCGCGGTAGGTTTGTTCGAGCATCACGCCTGCGAGCCGCTCCATGAACCCGACGTCCGCGCCGTGCGCTTTCTGCAACTCTCCGACCAGCTGCAGCGCGGCGGCCCCGACCAGCGGGTCGCTGAAGGGAACCGGCGCGTCCCGTGACTCTGCGATGACCTGCAGGCCGTGCATCACGCGGCTGCTGCCGCCGAGGAAATAGAACACCGCAAAGTCCACGGTGCCGGAGTAGTGCCAGTGGGTTGCGACCCCGGCCGGGACGATCAGCGACTGCGTTGGCAAATTCATGCTTCGCCAGTGGTCGGGCTCGCCCTCCCTGACGCGCCCGCCGCCGAACTGGACTACCAGTGCCGCCCGGTCCATGCCGGAGACCGTCCGCTCGATGTCCTGGTAAAGGTAGCGTTCGACGAACAATGGCGTCGTCCCGCTGACGCGCCCGGCAACGATCGGCTGGTGACCCAGCTCCTTGCGCACCTTGAACCAGACCGGCCCGGCCATTGCCGCCCCCGACTTACCTATGAGTGGTTTTTGACAAAGATACGCTCGGTCCGTGAAAGGCGCCAGCCTCGTCCAACGTCAGACTCGCCCGCACACCGAGCACTTTCGGGGAGACCTCAGCATGAAACTGAAATCGAAGTTGACGCTGCCTGCCGCCGGCCTGTCCGGCTTCGAAACTCCGCTGTCGGAAGAGGAAGCGGCCGTGCAGAGCGGTGTGCATCGCTTTGCCAAGGACGTACTGCGTCCGCTCGGCGCCGAACTCGACAAGATGACCGCCGAAGAGGTGATCGCACCGGGCTCCCCCTACTACAGCGTGTTCGCGGAGTTCGCCAAGCTGGGACTCGATCCGGCCATGCTGGCCGAATTGCCGCCGGAGATCGCCGTACGCATGGAATCGCTGATCGGCGAGGAACTCGGCTGGGGCGACTCCGGATTGGCCGTGACGCTGGGAGTCGCCGGCTTCCCGGTACTGATGGCCGCCGCGATGGGCAACAAGGAACTGGTGGATCTCTGCACCGGCCGGATCGGCTGCTGGATGATCACGCACCCGGACAAGGGCAGCGACGTGCAGGTCTTCGACATGGCGCGCGAATGGACCCCGGGCCAGCCGGGCAACAAGGGCAACATGTGGGGCCGGCTGCAGGGCGAAGAGATCGTGATCAATGGCCAGTGCTCGGCCTGGGTGTCGAACGGCGCTGTCGCGCAGGTGGCGCTCGGGTACATCGGGGCCGAGTACGACGGCAGCTTCTTCGAAAAGGACGGCCGGCCCCACGGCATGGCCGTGATCATTCCCCTGGACCTTCCGGGCGTCTCGAAGGGCAAGCCGCTCGACAAGATCGGCCAGCGATCACTCCCCCAGGGCGAGATCTATTTCGACAACGTCAAGGTTCCGAAGCGCTTCGCCGTGGCCCTGAAGGACGACTACTACGGCAACATGGCCTCGGCGTGGTCGTATGCCGGCACCGTCATGGGGCAGACGTTCACCGGGGTTGCGCGAGCTGCGTTTGAACTGGCGCTGCAGTACTGCCATGAGCGCAAGCAAGGCGGCAAGTTGCTCATCGATCACCAGCTGACGCGCTACCGCCTCGGCGACATGCTGCGCCGGGTCGAGATCTGCCGCTCGGTCGCCCGGCGATCACTGGCTTTCGCGAGGCTGTCGCCCCTGACGCATCCCTACGTCACGGCTGCGGGCAAGGTCACGGTCACGCAGGAAGCGATGAAGGTGGTCGACGAAGCCTTCCAGCTGTTCGGCGGCTCCGGCACGTCGCGCGAATATCCCATCGAACGGCTGTTCCGGGACACGCGCGCCGCGTTGATCGAGGACGGCGAGAACTACGTCCTGACGATGCGGCTCGGGCTGCTCGCGCAGCAGCTGTACGCCGAAGGCTGGTCGCAGAACTGACGCCCGCACAGGAACATTACAGAACACATTCCAGGAGAGAACCGAAATGGCCAAGTATCCAGTCGTCGTGTATGGCGCGAGCGGCTACACCGGCATGCTGATCATGGACTGGCTGATCGACCAGCAGATCCCGTTCACCGCCGTGGCGCGCAACGCGAAGCGCGTGAAGGAGATGATGGCCGAGCGCGTCGTGCGGCTCGAATCGGCGACCTACGAAATCGTCGAGGCCGAGCACAACGTCGATGCGCTCGCGAAGGCGTTCAAGGGCGCGAAGGTCGTGTGCAACACCGTGGGTCCGTTCGTGAACTTCGGCCTGACGGCCGTCGAGGCGGCGCTGAAGGCCGGCTGTCACCATATTGACACCACGGGCGAGCAAGGCTACATCCGCGCCGTGCGCGACCAGTTCGGCGAGCTGTACCGCCAGGCCGGGCTGCTGGTGTCGCCTTCGATCGCCTACATGTACACGTTCGCCGAAATCGCGGCCGAGCTCGCGCTCGAGACGCCAGGCGTCGACGCGCTGGAAACCGCGACGCTCTGCCGGGGCGCGCGCTTTGCCGCCTCGGGCGTCACGGTCGGTTCCACGGCGTCGATCTTCGAGCTGTATCGCTCGGAACAGTGCTACCTGTGGGAGAAGAAGCTGGTCGCGCACCCGGTCGGGACCAGCGCGAACGTCGTCGACCCCGGCTTCGTGCAGCCGGTATTCTCGGTTCCCTGGGGCGGTACGTCGCTGCCCGTCTACTTCGAGCACGACGCGCGCGTGCGTTGCTGCACGTCGTACGTCGGCTTCTACGACAACAACGTGATGCAGCTGGTGCATGGGCTCGGTCAGAAGTGGGAGGCCGAGTACAAGAACCTGCCCAAGGAACACCAGGACGCAGTGATCAAGCAGATCGTCGACTCGACCACACCGAGCATGCCGCCGCGCGAGCGGACCACGGTGGCGCGCACGGTCGACTTCGCGATCGGTCGCGGCCAGCTCGCGGCGGTGCGCGCAACCGTGCACGGAATCACACCCTACATTTCGACCGGCGCAGTGCAGACTGCCGCCGTGATGAAGCTGCTCGACGGAGAGACGGACAAGGTCGGGTTCGCCTCCGCCTGCAAGGCCTTCGGTCACCACTACCTGCTCGGCTTCCTTGAGCAGCGCGGCCTCGCGCGCGCCACCGTCACCCAGCTCTGAGCAAACCCCGCATGGCACTCATCGACTTCTTCGATCGCGGCTGGCGCATCAACCCGAAGGGCGCCGCCTACATCCAGGACGACCGGAGCTACAGCTTCGACGAGGTCGGTGAGCTGTCGTGCCGGATCGCGAACGGGCTGCTCGCCGAGGGCTTCCCGAAGGAGACCAAGGGCGCGGTCTGGGCCGGCAACGACGTGATGGCGTGGGCCTGCACGCTCGGGCTGTGGCGCGCAAACATGTGCTGGATCCCGGTCGGCGCACGCAACCCGGCGGACGAGAACCACTACGTGCTCGACGCGTTCGACTGCGAGGTGCTGTTCTTCCAGAAGTACTTCGCGCCGGTGATCGCCGACCTGAAGCCGCGCTTGCCGAGGATCCGGCTCTGGATCTGCGTCGACGGCGATGCGCCCGAGCTGCCGGGCGCCCGTTCGCTGGCCGACTGGGCCGGCAGCCAGCCGGCCACGCGGCCGAACGTGGCCATCGACATGAACGACGTCGTGATGCTGTCCGCGACGGGCGGCACCACGGGCAAGCCGAAGGGCGTGATGAACACGCACCGCAGCGCGCAGACCTTCTGCGCGCACTTCCTGATGGGTTGCACGTACGGCGCGGACGAGAAGCCGGTGAATCTGGCGGCCGCGCCGATGACACACACGGCCGGCCTGCTCTCCGTGCCGTGCACGGCGCGCGGCGGCACCGTCGTCGTCGTGACCAAGCCCGATCCCGCGCTGCTGCTCGGTGCGATCCCGAAGTACAAGGTCACGGAGCTCTTCCTGCCGCCGACGGTGATCTACCGCCTGCTCGACATCCCGGACCTCGGCAAGAAGGTGGATTTCTCGTCGCTGAAGTACTTCATGTATGGCGCGGCACCGATGTCGGTCGACAAACTGAAGCAGGCGATCGAAGTGATCGGCCCGGTGATGATGGGCGGGTACGGCCAGACCGAGGCGCCGGCCGCGATCGCCTACCTGCCGCCAGGCGAGCACTTCGTCGGCGGCAAGCTCGCCTCCGACGAGCGCCTGTCGTCGGTCGGCCACCCGAATCCGCTGATCCGCGTCGAGATCATGAACGACGCGAACGAGATCCTCGCGCAGGGCGAGACCGGCGAGATCTGCGTGCGCGGCGACCTGGTGATGAAGGGCTACTACAAGGCACCGGACAAGACGGCCGAAGCGATCATCGACGGCTGGCTGCACACCGGCGACGTCGGCCACATCGACGCCGCCGGGTACCTGCACATCACCGACCGCAAGAAGGACATGATCATCTCGGGCGGCTTCAACGTGTACCCGAGCGAGGTCGAGCAGGTGATCTGGAGCCACCCGGCCGTGCAGGACTGCGCGGTGATCGGGGTGCCCGACGAGCAGTGGGGCGAAGCGGTAAAGGCCGTCGTCGAGCTGAATGCGGGCCAGCAGGCAACCGCCGAGGAACTGATTGCGCTGTGCAAGGAGCGACTCGGCTCGGTGAAGGCGCCCAAGTCCGTGGACTTCGTCGAGTCGCTGCCGCGCAGCCCGGTCGGCAAGGTGCTGAAGAAGGACCTGCGCGCGAAGTACTGGCAGAACACCGCGCGCAGGATCTGAAGCGCGCACCACGGGAGTCACTGCATGAGCGTTTTCGAAAACAAGGTCGTCGTGATCACTGGTGCAGGCTCGGGCATCGGGCGCGCACTGGCACAGCAGTTCGCGGCGAAGGGCGCACGCCTCGCGCTGTCCGACGTAAACGCGCGGGGTCTCGAGGAGACGCTCGGTTCGCTGCCCGCGAGCACCGAAGCCCGCGGCTACGCACTCGACGTCTCGCAGCGCGATGCCGTGTTCGCGCACGCCGGGGACGTGAAGAAGGACTTCGGCACGGCGCACGTCGTCGTGAACAATGCCGGCACCACGATGATCGGCACGATCGCGCACATGACGGTCGACGAGATCGAGTGGCAGCTCGGCATCAACCTGTGGGGCGTGATCTACGGCACCAAGGCGTTCCTGCCGATGATGCTGGCGCAGCGCGAAGGCTGCATCGTCAACATCTCGAGCGTGTTCGGGCTGCTCGGGTTTCCCGCCCAGGGCGCGTACAACATCTCGAAGTTCGGCGTCCGCGGGCTGACCGAGTGCCTGTGGAGCGAGCTCGACGGCACCGGCGTGCGCGCCGTGTGCGTGCACCCGGGCGGCATCCGCACCAACATCGAGAAGGCCGGCCGTCGTTGTGCTGCCGCCGGCGATGAAGAGGCGCGGTTCTCGGCGCTTGCCGACAAGCTGCTGCTGACGCCGCCGGACGATTGCGCCGCGGCCATCATCTCGGGCGTCGAGCGGGGCAAAAAGCGCATCGTCACCGGCCACCGGTCCGTACGATGTACTGGCTGGGCCGGTACCTGCCGAACACCTACCCCGCCGTGCTCAAGATGGTTGCGCGTTGACGCCGCGCTCGCGGGATCGACGCCGAACGGAGGCTTCCCAGTGAGCCAAATCTACATCGCCGGCATCGCCATGACCGTGTTCGGCCGCCATCCGGAGCGCAGCCTGCACGACCTCGCGCGGGAGGCGCTGCAGGGCGCGCTCAAGGACGCGCGCTGCAAGGCCGGGGACCTCGGCGTCGCGTTCTACTCCGGCATGACGAACGGCACGCTGCAGGGCCAGATCTCGATTCCCGGGCAGGTGATCTTCTCGCGGATCGGCATCGAGGGCATCCCGGTCTACAACGTCGAGAACGCATGCGCCTCGGGCAGCTCGGCCGTGAACCTCGCGGTGCAGAGCCTGAAGGCCGGCACGACGGACGTCGCGCTGGCGATCGGCGCCGAGAAGATGAACATCCCGGACAAGGCGAAGGCTTTCGCGATCTTCGAGGGCGGCTGGGACGTCTCCCGCGTCGACGAGAACTACGCAACGCTGGTGAAGATGGGCGAAGGCATCACGCCTCCGCCCGGCTCCGAGTCGGACCGGCCGTACAGCAAGTTCATGTCCATCTACGCCGCGTTCTGCCGCTGGCACATGAAGACCTACGGCACGACGCAGCGCCAGATCGCCGCGGTGTGCGCGAAGAATCACCAGCACTCGGTGCACAATCCGTACTCGCAGTTCCGCAAGCCGTTCACGATCGACGAGGTGCTGGCCGCACCGCCGATCACCTACCCGATCACGCTGCCGATGTGCGCGCCGCTGTCGGACGGTGCCGCGGCGGCGATCCTGTGCACCGAAGACGGACTGAAGCGCATCGGGGCCGACCGCAACCGCTGCATCCGCGTGGCGGCCAGCGTCATCCGCAGTTTCACTCACCGCGGCCTCGATGAGCCGCAGAAGCACATCAGCCGGCTCGCCGCGCTGCAGGCCTACGAAGCGGCCGGCCTCGGACCCGATGACATGGACGTGGCCGAGGTGCACGACGCGTCCGCGATGGGCGAGATCCTGCAATCGGAGAACCTGGGCTTCGTGCCGCTCGGTGGCGGCGGCCCTGCGGCCGAGCGCGGCGAGTTCACGCTCGGCGGCCGCATCCCGATCAACCCGTCGGGCGGCCTCGAGTCGAAGGGCCACCCGCTCGGCGCAACGGGCATCGGCCAGCTGTTCGAGCTTGTGACGCAGCTGCGCGGCGAGGCCGGCGCGCGCCAGGTGCCCGGCGCCCGCCACGCGATCCAGGAAAACGGCGGCGGCCTGCAGGGCATCGAGGAAGCCGCGGTGGCGGTGCACATCCTGAGCCGCTGACCCCTCTTCCGGCGGGGGAGCTTTCCCAGGGGCAGCGGTCTAATCTGCCCGCACTACGGGGGAGAAAAACATGGGCAAGCCGATTCCGCCGCTCGACCTGATGTGGCTGATCATGGAGACGCAGGCGACCCCGACGCACGTCGGGGCACTGCTGCTGTTCGACAAGCCGAAGAACCACCCGCAGGCCGTTCGCGAGATCGTCGATGCCTATCGCGCGGTAGTCCCGACGCCGCCGTTCAACTACGTCCCCGACCTGGTCGGCGCGCACGTGCCGCAGTTCCGCGAGACGGATTCGTACGATCCCTGCTATCACATCCAGCACATCGCGCTGCCGCAGGGCGCGACCTACGACGACCTGTTGCGGCTCGTCGCAGACCTGCACGAACCGCTGCTCGATCGCAACCGGCCGCTGTTCCGCGACTGGGTGATCGACGGCGTCCCCGGTGGCCGCTTTGCGATCTATGCGAAGGTCCACCACGCGATCATCGACGGCGTGTCGGGCACGAAGCGCATCTACGCTTCCCTGAGCACGAGCCCGAGGCGGGGCATCCCGACGCCGGCGTTCGCGGTCGAGCTTCCTGTGCACCGGCCCCGTCCGCCGAAGGCGCTGGCAGACCGGCTGGCCGATCTCGGCGTGAATGCGACCAAGCAGACGCTGGCATTCCGCGACGTCTCGCTTGGTGCGCTCAGGAAGGGGCTCGCGTCGCTGCTCGGCAGCGACCCGGGCGGCAGCCAGCCCTTCTCCGCGCACCATGCGCCGATGAACGAGCCCATGCACATGGCCCGCTCGTTCGCGACGCTGTCGCTACCGCTCGATGAGATGCATGCGGTGGGCAAGCACTTCGGCGCGACGCTGAACGACCTCTCGGTCACGATCGTGGACGAGGGCCTGCACCGCTACCTGCGACAGACGGGCCGCGCGTTCCCGCATCGCGTGGTCGCCATGTGCCCGATGTCGCTGCGTGACGAAGGCGACACCGCGGCCGGCACCAAGGCCTCCGCGATGTTCGTGCACCTCGGCGAAGCCACGGCGCCAGTCGTCGAGCGCGTCGCTCAGGTCGTGTCCGCGATGGGTACGGCCAAGGAAGAGCTCCGTGCCATGTCGAAGGACGCAGCGACGACCTACGCAATCGCGGCGCTCGGCATGGCCGAGCTGATGCAGGCGCCGCTGGTCGATCGGGTGGCCAGACCGCTGGCGAACCTGGTGATCTCGAACGTGCCGGGCGGACGTGAGCGGATGTACCTGAATGGCGCACCCTTGATCGGCACGTTCCCCGTCTCGGCCGTGGCGGCGTCGATCGGCCTCAATGCCACGCTGACCTCGTACCACGACCGCATGGACTTCGGATTCGTCGGCAACGGCACGACGATGTACGACTTGCCGTCGTTGGCATTGCACGTCGGTGAGGCCTACGAGGAGCTGAAGGCCGCAGCGTCGAAGCGCCGCCCGCGGCGCAAGCCCGCGACCCGGGCGAGTGTCGCGGGCAAGCGACGGGCGAAGAAATGACGATGGAGCGCATGAGTGGCGCCGACGCGCTGATGCTCTACCTCGACCGCGCCGAGGCCTACAACCACACGATCAAGCTGCAGATCATCGACCCGCGGGAGATCCCGCGGGCTGGTCGTGGAAACGGTTCAAGTCGGCATGGGCCTCGCGCGTCGGTCTCGTGCCACGGCTGAGGCAGCGCTACCTGCGCGTGCCCGGCGGTCTCAATCACCCGGTCTGGGTGGACGACCCGAACTTCGACCTCGACTACCACCTGCGCAGGATCGGCTGCCCCGCGCCGGGCACGATGGTCGAGCTGTGCGAGGTGATCTGCGAGCTGTACGCCCACCCGCTCGATCACTCCCGCCCGCTATGGCAGGTCTGGGTCATCGAGAACCTCGAGGGTGGACGTGTCGCGGTGCTGCTGCTGATCCACCACGCGCTTACGGACGGCATCGGCATCCTGAGGATGCTGAACAATTTCTGGGGGACGCGGCCCGAGTCGATCGAGCACCCGGAGCCCGCAGCCTGGCGCCCGGCACCGCTGCCGTCGAAGTGGCGCCTGCTGTTCGACGGGATTCGCGACCTGCCCGGCGTGGTGGCTGCCAACCTGCCAGGCGCGGTGCGGGGCTCGCGTGCGGGCCGACGGATCGTGGCCGAGTGGCGCCACGCGGGCCGTGCGCTGCCGCCGTCGGTCAGCGACTCGCGCTACCTCGCGCCTTATGCCGAGCGCCTGTCGCCGCGGCGCACGTTCGCCGCGCGCTCGTTCCAGCTCGCGAGGATCCGCGACCTCGGCAAGTCGCTCGGCGTCACCATCAACGACGTGTTCATCGCGACGCTGGCGGGCGCAATCCGCCGGTTGATCAGCGAAGAGACCGGCGTGCCGCCCGCCGCTCCGATGATTGCCACCGTGCCGTTCGCACTCGTGCCGCTTGCCGAGCGTACGCGCGACGGCAACTTCTCGACGACGCATCACACGCTGCTGCACACGGACATCGCCGACCCGATCGGGCGACTGCAGGCGTGCAAGCGTTCGTCCGACACGATGAAGGCCTATTTCGAGGCGACGCGCGAGGCGAACATCGCCGCGATCCTGAACCTGCTGCCGCCGCTGGTACCGAAGGCAGTGGATCGCGTGAACGAGATGAAAGGTGGCGGCCTGCTGCCGTTCTGGAACGTCGTCGTGTCGAACGTTCCGGGCCCGCGCACGCGACTGCAGCTCGGGCAGCTGAAGCTCGACGAGTGGTACTCGATCGGCCAGATCGCGCACGGCGCGGCGCTGAACGTCACCGTGTGGAGCTACGTCGACCAGCTGAACCTTTGCGTGCTCGCCGACCCGAAGGTACTGGACGACGCGTGGCGACTGGTGGATCACTTCGAGGCCAGTCTCGTGGAACTGGAAATCGCGGCGCCCGACCGTGCGGCGGCGAACTGAGGAACCGGGATGTATCACTACGCAGATGCCATCGAAGCGCTCGCCGACCGCCTCGGCGACGAGACCGTCCTGACCCATGAAGGCGTGCGGCGCTCGTGGCGCGAATTCGATGATCGGGCCGCACGGCTCGGCCAGGCCTTCCTCGACGCCGGACTGAAGCCGGGCTCGAAGATCGGCCTGCTGCTCTACAACTGCTCGGAGTACTACGAGACGTTCCTCGCCGCGCTGAAAGTGCGGATGGTGCCGTTCAACATCAACTACCGTTACGTCGGCACGGAACTCTCCTACCTGCTCGACAACGCCGACTGCGAGGCACTCGTCTACCATCGCTCGTTGTCGGGCGTCGTCGAAGAGGTGCTGCCCGGGCTGCCGCTGGTGAAGCTCGCGGTCGAGGTCGATGACGGCGGGACGCCGTGGGATGGAGCGCAACCATACGAGGCCGTGGTCGCGCAGACGGCGCCGGCGGCGCGCCAGCCCCGGCAGCCGGACGACTATCACCTGATGTACACGGGCGGCACCACCGGCCTGCCGAAAGGCGTCGTCTGCCACGTCGCGCCGTGGAGCACCGGCCTCACCGCGATGTACGCCACGAACGTGCTTGGGCTGCCCGCCGCCCCGATGTCGGTCGAGCAGCTGCTCGCGACGGTGCAGGGGCTGCGCGCAAAGGGAATCGTGCCGGTGATCCTGCCCGCATCGCCGCTGATGCACACGGCCGGGCTCGCGAACAGCCTGCCGTTCCAGATGCTCGGCGGGCGCTGCGTGACGCTCCCGAACCGCACCTTCGACCCGATGGAGATCTGGCGCACGGTCGCACGCGAGCGGGTCATGTGCATGGTCATCGTCGGCGATGCGTTCGCACGGCCGATGCTCGCCGCGCTCGATGAGGCGCGGGATCGTGGCGAGACGCTCGACCTGTCGTGCCTGAAGATCGTGATCTCGTCGGGCGTGCTCTGGTCGTCGGCAGTGAAGGAGAAGATGCTCGAGTGGCTCGACGCCACGTTGATCGACGGCGTCGGCGCCACCGAAGGCCCGATGGCGCTGCAGGTCAGCCGACGCGGCGCAACCGGGGCGGCGACGAAGTTCATCCCCCTCGCGGAGACGCGGCTTTTCGCCGAGGACGGGCGCGAGATTCCAAAGAGCTCGGACGAGCCGGGACTGATCGCCGCCGGTGGCGCGGCGCTGCCGGCCGGTTACTACAAGGACCCGGAAAAGACCGCGAAGACGTTTCGCGTGGTCAATGGCGAGCGCCTCGCATTCATCGGCGACTGGGGAAAGTGGAATGCGGACGGCACGCTGCAGCTGCTCGGTCGCGGCTCGGCCTGCATCAACACCGGCGGCGAGAAGGTCTATCCGGAGGAAGTCGAGTCCGTGCTCGCGAGCCACCCCGACGTGGCCGACTGCCTGGTGATCGGGGTGCCTGACGAACGCTTCGGCCAGCGTGTCGTCGCGCTGGTCGCCCCGCGCCAGCCTGGCGCGCCGCTCGCCGCCGGGCTCGCCGAGTTCGCGCACGGCAAGATGGCCGGGTACAAGCGGCCGCGTGCATACGTGGAGGTGAGCGCGATTCCGCGGCTGCCGAATGGCAAGCCCGACTACAAGGCGGCGAAGACGCTGGTGGAACGTCAGGCCCAGTAGCCCCGGATGGCAAGCTGGCAGACCACGACCGCGAGCCTGCTGAGCCGTCTGACGGTCAAGCAGCTGCTGCAGCGCGACGTCTCGGTCGAAAAGCTCCGCGCACAGATCGGCGCGATCGAACGGCTCTTCCCCGCGAACCCGCCGGGCTTCGAAGTCGCGCACGACCATCCGCTGCCGAATTGCGACGCCGACTGGCTGCGCGCCCGCGGTGCCCGGACGGATCGCGTGATCCTGCACTTTCCGGGCGGAGCGTACGTCGCACGCCTGCCGAACATGGAACGCGCGATGCTGGCGCGGCTCTGCTCCGCGGTGAGCGCGCGCGCGCGACTGGTGCATTACCGCCTTGCCCCGGAGCATCCGTTCCCGGCCGGTCACGACGACTGCATCGGCGCGTATCGGCAGTTGCTGGAACTTGGCATCCGGCCCGGCCGCATCGTGCTGAGCGGAATCTCCGCAGGCGGTGGAATGGCTCTCGGTGTGCTGCTCGCGCTGCGCGATCGCTCGCTGCCGATGCCGGCAGGAGCGATCCTGATGTCACCGCTCACCGATCTCACTGATCCGCACGACGGCACGCGGGTCACCAATGCGTTGCGCGACCCGGTACTGAGCCACAAGCGCGGCGTCGAGATGCGCGCGATGTATGTCGGCGGCGACCACGAGAAGATGGTCCATCCGTACGTCTCGCCGGCATTCGGCGACTTTACGGGGCTGCCGCGCCTGCTGTTCCAGGCGGGCAGCACCGAGATACTGCTCGACGACAGTCGACGCTGCGTCGAGCGCGCACGCGCAGCCGGCGTGGACGCCGAACTCGAGGTCTGGAAAGAAGCCCCGCACGGCTGGCAAGGACTGCCGTTTGCACCGGAGTCCGGACGCGCGATCGAGCACTGTGCGGACTTCGTCAGGGAGTGCTGCCCATGAGCCGAAGAACGGCAGAACGATTCATGCAGTTGCTGCGCAGCGATCACGCCGGGCTGTCGCGCGTGCTGCGCGAGATCGACCTGCAGCAGTCACGGCTGCAGTCGTCTCCGGAGTCGGCGCGGCCGGTTCTTTCGGAAGCGATGCGCTACCTGCTCGTCTACCAGCACTCGGTGCATCACCCGCGCGAGGACAGGCTGTTTGCGCGCATCCGTGCACGAGAGCCCGGGCTATACCGCAACATGAGCCGCCTCGTGCGCGAGCACAGAACGGGGCAGCAACGGGCGGAAGCACTCGCCGGCGAACTGGCGCGTTCCACGTTCGCGCAGCTGCGCGGCAGGCGGGGACAGCAGCTCGCGAAACAGCTGCAGCAGTACGTGCAGCACACTCGCGAGCACATGAAACGCGAGGAAGCCGTGTTCTACACGGGGTCCGAACGGGTGCTGCGACCTTCCGACTGGTCTGCGCTGATGGAGGGATCGCAGCAGAGGGACCCTGCCGGCGACCTGCAGCGGCTCGCGTCGAGATACCCGCGTCTCGCCGAGCGAATGCTGCAGCCCGAGCGTCACGTGAGCGAGACGGGGGCGACGAATGCGCGGCAGCGAGACCTGCTCCGTCGCGGCGCCGAGCGTGTCGTGGAGTTCTATGCGCGACTGGCGCACGAAGCAATTGATCTCGCGCGTCTCGTGACCCGGCCTTTCAGGCGCTGAGCAGCCCGAGCACGCGTGCGCGGTCGACGGCGTGGCGGCGGCTCGCGGCGTTCAGCTTGAAGAACACGTTCTTCAGGTGCCACTTCACCGTCTGCTCGCCGATGTCCATCGCGCGTGCGATCTCCTTGTTCGCCATGCCGGACGCAAGCAGCGACAGGATGCGCGCCTCCTTCGGCGTGAGCAGGCCGCCGGTCGCGGACGAATCTCCCGTCGGAGCTGGTGACCGGCGGGTCGCTGCCGGGTAGCGAAGAATGCCGCTCGGCCCGTTGTGCTCGCGGGGCGCCAAGCAGCGCAGCGAGGCCCGGATGCGCCTCCTCGACCAGTCGCCGCATGCCCCTCAGATCGGCGAGGCTCAGGACCTCATCCAACTGCTCGCGCGCGCCGGGACGGCCGTGTTCGTGCGCCACCAGCGCTTTCAGCGCCCGATGGATGAGCACGTCCGGGCTGAAGCGCAGGCACGCGGGAACTTCGCCGACGGCGGCCAGGACCGCCTCCGCGCCCTCCTTGTCAGAACGCGCCAGTCGCACGGACGCGTCCGCGATCGCGAACCGGCGTTCGAACATCCTGACGAACGGCTGGTACTCCGGCTGCTCGAACGTGGTGCGCAGTCCCGCCATGCTGGCGACGATCTCGCCAGCGGTCTCCACGCGCCCTGCGAACACGTGGATCCGGACCTGCCCCGCGAGGCTGACGAACCGCAGCCGCGGAATGCCACGGGCCACTCCGATCTCGTACATCGACTGCAGCGCGTCGAGCGCACGCCGCTCATCACCTTTGCGGGCCGCGCCCTCCGACAGCACGCGATACGCGAGGACCAGAGTGTCGGGCATGCCGGCGCGCTCGATCACGTCCAGCCGATCGGCCAGCACGGCGAGTGCGGCATCCATCGAATCCTGCAGGTACAGTGCGGCCGAATAGACCCCGGCGATCATCGTCGCAACCACGCTTCGCCGCCCCATTTCACGCTCGGCGGCTTCGAGGCGCGGCAGCAACAGGCGCACCGCCTTCTCGGGGTTGCCCTCCCAGAGATACGTCAGGCCCAGCGTGAGATCGGTGAACCCGAGGGCCATGCGCATCAAGGGTTCGCGCGGCGCGTGCGCCAGGCAGTCGTTGATGACCTGTCGCGCGCGCTCCGTTTCGCCCGAATGCAGCGCCACGAGCGCGCTCGAGTTCGCGATGGACACGAGGTGCAACGGCGTCGCCCCCGGAGGGGTTGCGCCAAGGCCGGCCAGCGCCTCCCGCGCGCGACCGGGCTGGTCGCAGAAGATCGCGGCTGCTGACGAGATGACGGCTGACTCGTAGTCGCACATCGCGTCGAACTGCGGATGACGTCGAATCTTCTCGATCATCTCCGGGACGGATTGCGGCTCGTCGCCCAGCGCGCGGATCCAGGCCGCGGTGAGCTGCAGTCGCACGTCCCGCGACGTCACGGACGCGGGCAGCCGGCGCATCCAGTCCCGGGCTTCGCCGAGTCGACCTTGGCGCGCGATGTCGCGCAGGCAGGCGGCCGCATGGTCCACCGCCATGGACTCATCGCCCGCCGCCCATGCGTGTTGAGCGGCCTCCTGCAACTGGCCTTGCGCCGCGTACCACGCCGCGGCCCGTTCGTAGCAGCCGCGCCGTTCCTCGATGGGCAGCTTGTCGAACTGGCCGAGCAGGAAGTCGCGTGCCAGGGCATGCAGGCGGAACCATTCGCGGTCCTCGCCTTCCGTCACCACGGGCGACTCCCGCACGACCGCCTCCAATACCTGCCGCGCATCGGGCGAGCCGGTGACCGCCGCGCACACGTCGGCGTTGAAGATCTCGAGGATGGAGATGCGGACCAGGAAATCCACGTCGCGCTGCGGCATCCGCGACACCAGCGACTCGACGAAATAGCGCTGGATGTCGCCGCGCCGTCCGCTGAGTTCGCGGATGACGGCCGGGCAGGTCCGTGGCGCGCTCGATGGTCGGCGGCCGCGAGCTGCAGGCCGAGCGGCCATCCTTCCGTCAGCTGGTGCAGCCGGACCGCTTCGTCGAGCCCGACCCGTGAGCCAAACCGGCCGCGCAGGAACTCGAGCGACTCGTCCTGGCTGAGACGCAGGTCGCCGGCCACGATGCTCGCGAGCCGGCCGCTCGCCATGAGGTCACCGAGCTGCAACTCCAGCGGTCGCCGCGATCCGATCAGGAACTGCAGGTTCTGCGGGGCGTTGAGCAGCAGGTACGACAGCAGCTCGCGCAACGTTCCCTGCGGCATCCGATGCGCGTCGTCCAGGATGATCACGGTGGGTGTCGCGAGCGCGGCAACCTCGGCGAGCAGCGCCGTGAGCGCGTCGAGTTCCCGATTCTCCTGCAGGCGGCTCTCGATTGCGGCGGTCGCAAAAGACTCGCGCCCTGTCGCGCTCCTCAGCGCGAACAGCAGCAGGCCCACGAACTGCGCCCGGTCATCCTGGGCATCGAGCGACACCCACGCGACGTAGGCGCCCCGCTCCAGCCAGCGCCGTCGCCACTGCGTGAGCAAGGTCGTCTTGCCGAAACCCTGCGGCGCCGTGACTACGATCGCGGTGCGATCGTTGACCTCGTTCCAGCGCTGGTCGAGTCGTGGCCGCGCCGGGAGGCCGCGGCCTAGCTTGGGCGGCGCCGTCTTCAGCAGGAACAGCGAGGCAGGCATGGCGTCGCGGCAAGCATATGCCGATCCGGACCTTCGCGAACATCGGGCCACCCCCCCGTGTCGAGTGGTCCCGTCAGCGGACGCGCGGGATTACTCTGGCCCGACCTCGAGACCCGCCCGACTCGGGAGCGGCACGAGGACCAGCACATGACCTTCGATCACATCGACACGCGCTGCATCAGCGACGACAGCCTGCCATGGATGCCGTTCGCACCTTATTCCGACCTCGTGAGCGTCAAGCTGTTCAAGGCGGACCCGGTGCGTGGCGAGGTCATCAGCGTGCTGCGCGCGCCGCCCGGCGTCGAGCTGCCTCGCTTCCACCACTCGGGCACGACCACGATCTACACGGTGCAGGGTCGCTGGAAATACCGCGAGCACGACTGGGTCGCGGGCCCGGGCAGCGTGGTGATCGAGACCGCCGCGTCCGATCAGACGCGGCAGGTGCTGGCCGACGGCACCGACGACGCGATCCTGTTCGCGGTGACGCAGGGAGAGCTGCTGCTGCTCGACGACGACGGCAAGGTCGTCGGTGCCGAGAACTGGCGCACCGCGCTCGACCGCTACCTGCAGTATTGCCGCGACAACGAGCTCGAGCCCCGCGACCTGACCGGGCTCAGTTCCTGACCGCCGGCTGATCAGGGTGCCGCATGCGGAGGCCGGCGATCCTTCCAAGGCATCGCCTGCTCGAGCTGCGCCGCCAGCCTGAATAGTGTCGCCTCGTCGCCGATCCGCGCCGTGAAGAGCATGCCCATCGGCAATCCATCCGCGGTCCAATGCAGCGGCAGCGACATCGACGGCTGGCCCGTGACGTTCGCGACCATCGTATACGGCGACGCATCGAACACCTGCGCGAACGCCTCGGTAATCTTCGGCCGCTGGCTGAGCAGCGCACCCGCCGGCAGTGCTGCGAGCAGCTTGATGCCCTGGCGCTGCAGCGTCGAGAGCTTGTACGCGCCGATCGGGAGCGGCGGCACGCCTACTGTCGGCGTCAGCAGCACGTCGAACCCGGACGACCACGCGAGCCATCTGCGCGAAAACGCCTGCATGCCCCAGATCGCCTCGGTGAGGTCGGCCCCGGACTGCGCCTCCCCCAGCTTCGCCAGCATCCAGGTCGCAAGCTCGACGTCGTCGCTGGCCGCCTCCCTGCCGACCAGTGACTTTGCGAGCCGCAGCTGGGCGCGTATCGGCAGCTATGAGCGACGCGTAGTTGGCGACGAAAGACTCCGCCTGCACAGGCAACCGAACTTCGACGACCTCGTGCCCGAGCGACTCGAGTCGCGCCGTCGTCGCCGCCAGCGCCGCCCGATTCTCCGCATGCAGCGACTTGCCGAGGCCCGGATCGAAACTGAACGCGATGCGCAATCGACCCGGCTCCCGCGCGGTCTCCTCCAGGAACGGGCGCTCCGCCGCAGGCAGCTTCATCAGCTGCTGGGGATAGTCGCCCGCCGTTGCATCGAGCAGTGCGGCACTGTCGCGCACGGTGCGCGTGACGACGTGCTCACCGATGAGCCCGAACCAGATGTCGGCTTCCATCGGCCCGGTCGGGTTGCGGCCGCGGCTCGGCTTCAGACCCGACGAGCCCGCAATTCGAAGCCGGCGTGCGGATCGACCCGCCTCCGTCGTTCGCATTTGCCGCGGGCACGATGCGCGCGGCCACCGCGGCGGCCGACCCGCCGCTCGAGCCGCTCGAGGTGCGTTCGAGGTTCCACGGGTTGCGAGTCGGGCCGAACAGTTCCGGTTCGGTGACGTTGGTCAGGCCGAGTTCCGGGGTGTTGGTCTTGCCGAAGATCACGAGCCCGGCGCGCTTGTACCGGCGCGTGAGTTCCTCGTCCTCAGCCGGTACGTAGTCGCGGAACAGGCGCGATCCGCCAGCGCATCGGTTCTCCGGCGAACGCAGTCATCAGGTCCTTGATCAGGAACGGCACGCCCTTGAACGGACCGTCCGGCAGCCCGGCGGCGATCGCTTCACGCGCGCGCGCCTCCATCAGGTGGATCACTGCGTTCAGCTGCGGGTTCAGCGCCGCCGTTCGCTCGAGGGCCTCGTCGAGCAGTTCGCCCGGGCTCACCTCGCCAGATCGCACCAGGGCTGCGAGGCCCACCGCATCGAATTTGCCGTAGTCGCGGAATCCCATTTGATCTTCTCCGTGCTGTCGTCCCGTGCCAGCCGATCATGTGCCTTCGGCCGCTGGAAATCGACCCTGGGCCGGACGACTCTTGCCATTGGCTTGCGGCCGCCCGACACTCCGGGGAGTTACTCTGCCATGGCACGCGAACCATGACGCAATCCGCCCGCCGCACCCGCGCTCCCCTCGTGTTGCTCTGCACAACCGGCATCGCTTTCACCGTGCCCGCGCTCGCAGGCGTTCCCGGCGAAACCGGCCGCGAAAGGCCCGGCCACCGTCGACGGCGCGCGCATCGCCGCCGCGGATTCCGAGCCGCAGAACTGGCTCGCGCACGGCCGCACCTACGGCGAGCAGCGCTTCAGCCCGCTCGCGCAGATCAACGACGGCAACGTCGCGAGCCTCGGCCTCGCCTGGTCCTTCGCGACCGGCACGACGCGCGGCCTGCGAGGCGACGCCGATCGTCGTCGACGGCGTGATGTACACGACCGGCGTCGTGGAGCGTCGTGTACGCGCTCGACGCGCGGACCGGCAAGGAGCTGTGGACCTACGACCCGAGGTGCCGCGCGAGTGGGGCGCGCAACGCCTGCTGCGACGTGGTCAACCGCGGCGTCGCGCTGTGGAAGGGCAAGCTCTACGTCGGCACGCTCGACGGCCGCCTGATCGCGCTCGACGCGCGCGACCGGCGGCAAGCGCTGGGAGGTCAACACGATCGACCGCACCAAGCCCTACACGATCACCGGCGCGCCGCGCGTGGTGAAGGGCAAGGTCCTGATCGGCAACGGCGGCGCCGAGTACGGCGTGCGCGGCTACTGTCGCGCCTACGACGCCGAGACCGGCAAGCTCGCCTGGCGCTTCTACACGGTGCCCGGCGATCCGAAGGACGGTTCGAGAATCCCGAAGCTCGAGGCGGCCGCGAAGACCTGGAACGGCGAGTGGTGGGACGGCGGCGGCGGCGGCACGGTCTGGGACTCGATGGCCTACGACCCCGAGCTCGACCTGCTCTACGTCGGCACCGGCAACGGCTCGCCGTGGAACGCGCGACATCCGCTCGCCGGGCGGCGGCGACAACCTCTACCTCTCGTCGATCCTCGCGCTGAACCCGGACACCGGGCGCCTCGTCTGGCACTACCAGACCACGCCGGGCGACAACTGGGACTACACCGCCACGCAGCACATCATCCTCGCCGACATCGCCGATCGACGGCAAGACGCGCAAGGTGCTGATGCAGGCGCCGAAGAACGGCTTCTTCTACGTGCTCGACCGCGAGACCGGCGAGCTGATCTCGGCCGACAAGTACGCGCCCGTCACCTGGGCGAGCCACGTCGACATGAAGACCGGCCGGCCGGTCGAGACGCCCGAGGCGACCTACAGCCGCGAGACGCGGCTGATCGTGCCGGCGCCGTTCGGCGGGCACAACTGGCACCCGATGGCCTTCAGCCCGAAGACCGGGCTCGTCTACATCCCGGCGATGCAACCGATGGGCATCTACGCGCTGTCGCAGGAGTTCAAGGACACCGGCAAGTACACGCGCCGCGACATGTTCTGGAACCCGGGCATCGACTGGAATGCTTCATCGACACCGTCCAGGACCTGATGACGAAAATCGGCGGGCCGCTGCCGCCGGATCGCGGCTACCTGAAAGCGTGGGACCCGATCCAGAAGAAGACGGTCTGGGAGATCGAGTACCCGGCATTCTGGAACGGCGGCCTGCTCACGACCGGGGGCAACCTGCTCTTCCAGGGCACGGGCGACGGCCGCTTCGTCGCGTACGCGGCGGATACCGGCAAGATCCTGTGGGCGGTCCCGACGATGATCGGCATCATCGCGCCGCCGGTCACCTACGAGGTGGACGGCGAGCAGTACGTCGCGGTGATGGCGGGCTACGGCGGCGCCGGCGCGATCACCGGCGGCGATCCGCGCACGATGGCGTCGGGCAAGTACGTCAACGACGGCTACGTGCTGGCGTTCAAGCTCGGCGGCAAGACCGCGATGCCGCGCGTGGCGGAGAAGAACAACCTGATTCCCGAGCCCCCGGTCGTCGAGGCGACGGCCGCCGAGCTCGAAAACGGCAAGTACCGGTACATGGCGACCTGCATGGTCTGCCACGGCGCACTCGTGGTGTCGGGTGGCGTGACGCCGGACCTGCGGATGCTGCCGCCGGAGAAGCACGCGATCTTCAAGGAGATCGTGTACGACGGCGTGATCCACGGCGCGGGCATGCCGAAGCTGTCCGACCTGGTCAGCGAGCAGGACGTGCACGACATCCACGCCTACGTCGTGATGCGCGCCAACCAGGATCGCGCACCGGCGAAATAGGGGACATTCTCCTTTTCGCGTGGTGGCGAAAAAGGAGAATGTCCCGGTCGGTCAGTTGTTCTTCGCGCCCTGCTCGACCCAGCGCCGGATCGTCAGGATCTGCTGCTGGGTCAGCGGATTTGCCCCGCCGTGCGGCATGTTGATCGACGGATCGGCACGCCCCTCGATCACCATCACGAGCACGCTCGTCAGCGGATCACCGGGGAGCACGACCGGGCCGAAACTCGTTCCCTTCATCAGCGAAGCGTAGTCCTGCATGTCGAAGCCGCTCACGACGAACCCGGCCTGCCCCGGCGTGTGGCAATAGGCGCAGTGCTCCTTCAGCAGAGGCACGACGTCCTTGCTGTAGCTGACCTCGGTTGGCTTGGGTGCGCAGCTCGTGGCTGCCACGAGCGAGACGGCGGCGACCGACGTCCAGAATCTTCTTCCGGTGCTCATGTCATCCCCCAGAACGTGGACAAACCAGCGGTTACGCTCTGCCGC
Organism: uncultured Gammaproteobacteria bacterium; assembly: GCA_963776815.1. Taxonomy (GTDB): domain Bacteria; phylum Pseudomonadota; class Gammaproteobacteria; order Steroidobacterales; family Steroidobacteraceae; genus RPQJ01. Next base: position 184,464 of record CAVZNZ010000017.1, on the reverse strand, counting down.
ATGTACGGGGCCGGCAATCCGCTCTTCTACCTAACAGGCGATCCCTGACAGGAATCCGCCGGAACGTCAGGTTCACGCGCTGGCCGACCGGGACAGCCGTCTTCGGCACGGCGTGCACCCAGTGGTGCTGAGTCGCTCCTGCCATCAGCAGCAGACTGCCGTGGCCGAGACTGACGTCGAGCCTCTGGTCCTTGTGTCGCCGGTGGCGAAGGCAGAACCGCCGCGGCGCACCGAGCGACACCGAGGCGATGACTGGATCACGGCCGAGCTCGGGCTCGTCGTCCGAGTGCCAGCCCATCCCATCGCGACCGTCGCGATACAGGTTCAACAGCACCGAGTTGAACGCGCAGCCAGTGAGACAGAGCACCCGCTCTCGAACGAGTGCGAGCGCGGGCGTCCATGGCAGCGGCTGGTGCGGGGTGCCCGAATACGTGTAGTTGGCCCCCGGGTCGCCGTGCCATGCCACCAGCCGGGGCACGGGTCGCCGCTGGCCGAAGATCAGCACCTCCTCCTGCTGCCAGTCGATCTCCGTCAGCAGGCGCTCGAGCAGTTCCGAGGCTTCAGCGATGCCAGCGCCACCGGCCAGAATCGGATGTCGGCATCCTCGACGGGCAATCGCTCGCCCGGTTCACCGCTTGGAACGAAGACTGCGGCACGCATCGGCACGGAGCCTAGCCTGCGGGCCCTCCCGGTTGGCAAGCCCTGCCGCCGGGCGCACAATGATGCGCCGCAGCATTTTCCCGGAGCAGGCCATGCCAAGCGTTCGCGCACGCCTTACCAACGCTTTCCTGCGCCTCACGACGAAGTCGATGTGGAAGCCGGGACTCGACATCCACAAGGTCCGGGCGCACGCGGCGAAAATGGACGCGCGGCTCGCAAGGCGAGCCCCGCCGGTCGCCATCGAGGACGTCGAGATCGACGGAGTCCGGGCGACGTGGATCGGTGAACCAGCGCTGTCGCAGCGCGGGACGCTGCTCTACCTGCACGGCGGCGCGTGGTGCATCCACCTGCCCGGCGTGTATCGCCGCCTCGCGACGAAGCTGTCCGCGCTCACGGGCATGCGGGTGCTGCTGCCGGACTACCGTCTCGCTCCGGAGCACCCGTTTCCGGCGGCCATCGACGACTGCTTCGCGGCGTATCGCTGGCTCGTCGACCAGGGCTACGCGGACCGGCCGCTCGCAGTGGCCGGCGATTCGGCCGGCGGCAGCCTGACGCTGGTGACGCTGATGCGCGCGCGCGATGCGCGACTGCCGTTGCCGGGCTGCGCGGTGCTGCTCTCGCCTTCGACGGACCTGACGATTTCCGGCCCTTCGGCGAAGTACAACGCCGACGCCGATCCGATGTTCGCACCCGCGGCCAGCGAACTGCTGCCACCGATCTACTGCCCTGGCGAGGACCGCAGCAATCCTCTCCTCTCCCCGCTGTTCGGCAACTGGAACGGACTGCCGCCGCTGCTGTTCCACGCCGGCTCCACCGAGATGCTGCTGGACGACTCGGTGCGCGGCCACGACCGCGCGCGGCAGGCCGGAGTCGCAGCCGAGATCGAGGTGTGGCGGGAAATGCCGCACGTGTTCCACGTGTTCAGCTGGCTGCCGGAAGCCAGGGACGCGATGGGCAAGATCGCCGACTTCATTGGTGCCCGCGCGCAACCCGTGCAGCGCGAATTGACGCAGATTCCGGGCAACCCGGCAGCGGTGTTCGTGGGTTCGGAGATGGAGGTCCAGACCGAGCGCCTGAACGCTCGGGGCCGGATGCCGGTCGTCAGTCGGCCGGGCGCCGACGCGGCAACGTCAGTTGCTCGCGGTGTACTCGTCGTCGCCGAGAATTTCGATGCGCGCCCTGGCGACGCCCTTGCCCAGCATGCCGAGCAGCGAGGCCGCCGCCTGGGACAGGTCGGCGATCCGGTGGCCGACGAAAGGCCCGCGATCGTTCACCCGCACCACGACGCTGCGGCCGTTGCGCAGGTTGGTCACCCGGACCTTGGTGCCGAACGGCAGCGTCGGGTGGGCCATCGTCAGGTCCCGCTTGTCGAAACGCTCCCCGCTGGCGGTCGGCCGGTCGTGGAACTGCGAGCCGTACCAGGAGATCGTGCCCTCCTGGATGCCAGCACGGGCGCCGAACGGCAGCGCCAGCGCCAGCACGGCCAGCGCCAGCAGGCCGCGGTTGCGGCGCCGCGGCGAGCGGCCGTTACGGGCGTTGCGGGTGTTCATGCGCGTCGATCTCCGTCTCGGGCGGCCGGTCCCCTGGGGGGACCAACCTCGAATGGGTGCGCACTCTAACAGGGCCCGGCTGCGAAAGACAGCCGGACCTGTCAGTATTCCTAAATAAATCAGGTATTTATGTTCAATTCACTGGGGCGGCGCGGCTTTCCGGCGCTTGAAGAACCAGATCAGCAGGGCGGCGCCGCCGACCGACAGCAACAGCCCAAGGGCGGTTGGCAGGTTCAGCAGGCGGCCGACGATGCCGCCCAGGAACGAGCCCGCGATGCCGAATCCGATCGTGGCCGGCCAGCTCATCGGGTCCGGGCCCGGCAGCGCCCAGCGGGCGAGCGCCCCGACGATCAGCCCGCTCACCGCGAAGTAGAGCAGGAGTATCCCTAAGCCGACGCCCATCGCACCTGCAGTGGTTTCCATGAATTCCCCTTTGTTCTGAGACGGTTGGCTGGCCGGATCCCCTTCGCACCCGGCCGCGGTTCTTCGAGTCCGCGGCAGTATGCCATGGCCTGCCGGGCTGTCGAACCCGCGCCGCCGGCAGCCCGCGCCTCGCTCTGGACCGGGTCCAGTCACGCCGGCGGGACCTTTTGCTGCACTGCATTGACGACGGCAAGTTCGCATGTCATATGAGTGACGTATCCACGATCCTGTCGTATCCGGCATGGGGAGCCCGGCGATCCGTCGTCGCCGTGGCTCAGCTGCGCCCCGAGCGACGCCTTTCGACCTTCAGGCAGGCCTGAACCGATGAGCACCACGCATCGCCCCGCCCCCACCCGCCCCGGCAAGCAGGGGCTGTACGACCCGCAGTTCGAGCACGACGCCTGCGGCGTCGGCTTCGTCGTCAACATCAAGGGGCACAAGTCCCACCGGATCCTCGAGCAGGCCATCCAGGTCCTGAAGAACCTCGACCACCGCGGCGCCTGCGGCTGCGAGGTCAACACCGGCGACGGCGCCGGCGTGCTGCTGCAGATGCCCCACGCGTTCAACGAGGAGGTGTGCCGCAAGGCGCGCATCCCGCTGCCCGCGCGCCGGCGAGTACGGCAGCGGCATCATCTTCCTGCCGCGCAACCCGACGCTGCGCCGGGCAGGTCGAGCAGAAGTTCGAGCAGATCGTGCAGTCCGAGGGCCAGCACGTCATCGGCTGGCGCACCGTGCCCACGGTCAACGGCATGCTCGGCGAGACGGCCCGCTCCTGCGAGCCGTTCATGCGCCAGGTGTTCATCGGCGCGACCCGTCGATCACCGACGACCTCGGCTTCGAGCGCAAGCTCTACGTGATCCGCAAGCGCGCCTACAACGAGATCCGCACCTCGACGCTGCCGGGCGCCGAGTCGTGGTACGTGGTGAGCCTGTCGTGCCGCACCTTCGTCTACAAGGGCATGCTGCTCACGACGCAGCTCGACCAGTACTTCCCCGACCTGCACAACCCGGCCATGGAGACCGCGCTGGCGCTCGTGCACTCGCGCTTCAGCACCAACACGTTCCCGAGCTGGGACCGCGCGCACCCGTACCGCTACATCGCCCACAACGGCGAGATCAACACGCTGCGCGGCAACTCGAACTGGATGCACGCGCGCGAGGCGCGCTTCGAGGCGGAGCTGTTCGGCGAGGACATCGCGCAAGATCAGCCCGATCATCAACCCGAACGGCAGCGACTCGGCATGTTCGACAACACGCTGGAACTGCTGTATCTCGCGGGCCGCTCGCTGCCGCACGCGATGATGATGATGATCCCGGAGCCGTGGTCCGGCCACCAGAGCATGGACGACGACAAGCGGGCGTTCTACCAGTACCACTCGTGCCTGATGGAGCCGTGGGACGGCCCGGCCGTCGATCGCGTTCACCGACGGCAAGCAGATCGGCGCGGTGCTCGACCGCAACGGCCTGCGCCCGTCGCGCTACTACGTCACCAAGGACGACCTCGTGATCATGGCCTCCGAGGCCGGCGTGCTCGACGTGCCGCCCGAGAACGTGGTGCAGAAGGGCCGGCTGCAGCCGGGCCGCATGTTCCTCGTCGACACCGAGCAGGGCCGCATCATCGACGACGAGGAGATCAAGCGCAGCATCTCCTCGCAGCGCCCGTACCGCCAGTGGCTCGACGAGCACCTGGTCCACCTCGACGACCTGCCCGCCGCGCCCGAGCTGCCGGCCCCGGACCAGGAGACGCTGCTGCAGCGCCAGATCGCGTTCGGCTACACGTTCGAGGACCAGCGCATCGTGCTGACGCCGATGGCGCGCGACGGCGTCGAGGCCGTCGGCTCGATGGGCAACGACACGCCGCTGGCGGTGCTGTCGTCGAAGCCGCGGCTGCTGTACGACTACTTCAAGCAGCTGTTCGCGCAGGTGACGAACCCGCCGATCGACTGCATCCGCGAGGAACTGATCACCTCCGCCGAGACGCGCCTCGGCTCCGAGGGCAACCTGCTGAACCCGCAGCCGTCGGACTGCCGGCGCCTCGAGCTCAAGGGGCCGATCCTGACGAACGAGGAGTTCGCGAAGATCCGCCGCATGGACCTGCCGGGACTGCGGGTCGGCGTGCTGCCGATCCTGTTCCGCGTGACGCGCGGCGAGAAGGGCCTGGTGAAGTCGATGGAAGAGCTGCGCCTGATGGCGCGGCGCATGATCGAGGAGGAAGAGGTCAACGTGCTGGTCCTGAGCGACCGCGGCGTGAACAAGGAGTTCGCGCCGATCCCGGCGCTGCTGGCCGTCGCGGGCCTGCACCACTACCTGATCCGCGAGGGCCTGCGCACGCGGGTGAGCCTCGTGCTCGAGACCGGCGAGGCGCGCGAGGTGCATCACTTCTCGCTGCTGATCGGCTACGGCGTGAGCGCGATCAACCCGTACCTGGCGTTCGAGACGCTCGACCGCATGATCCAGGAAGGCATGCTGACGAACGTCGACCACAAGACCGCCTGCAAGAACTTCGTCAAGGCCGCGTCCAAGGGCGTGGTCAAGGTCATGTCCAAGATGGGCATCTCGTCGCTGCAGAGCTACCGCGGCGCGCAGGTGTTCGAGGCGCTCGGCCTGCGGCAGGACGTCATCGACGAGTACTTCACCTGGACGCCGTCGCGCGTCGGCGGCATCGGCATCGACGTGATCGCGCAGGAAGTGCTGATGCGGCACCACGCGGCGTTCCCGGAGCGCCCGCTCGAGCGGCACGCGCTGCCGGTCGGCGGCCAGTACCAGTGGCGCGCGGACGGCGAGTACCACCTGTTCAACCCGGAGTCCATCCACCGGCTGCAGAAGGCGGTGCGCACCGGCAGCTACGAGACGTTCAAGTCGTACGCGCAGCTGATCAACGACCAGGCGACGAACCTGTGCACGCTGCGCGGCCTGCTCGAGTTCAAGGCCGGCGAGCCGGTGCCGCTCGAGGAGGTGGAGTCCGTCGAGACGATCATGAAGCGCTTCAAGACGGGCGCGATGTCGCTACGGCTCGATCAGCAAGGAAGCGCACGAGACGCTGGCGATCGCGATGAACCGCATCGGCGGCAAGAGCAACACCGGCGAGGGCGGCGAGGATCCGGAGCGCTTCGTGCCGCTGCCGAACGGCGACTCGAAGAATTCCGCGATCAAGCAGGTGGCCTCGGGCCGCTTCGGCGTGACCAGCGAGTACCTGGTCAGCGCGCGCGAGATCCAGATCAAGATGGCGCAGGGCGCGAAGCCCGGCGAGGGCGGCCAGCTGCCGGGCACCAAGGTGTATCCGTGGATCGCCAAGACGCGGCACACGACCGCGGGCGTGGGCCTGATCTCGCCGCCGCCGCATCACGACATCTACTCGATCGAGGACCTCGCGGAGCTGATCCACGACCTGAAGAACGCCAACCGGCGCGCGCGCATCAGCGTGAAGCTCGTGGCCGAAGTCGGCGTCGGCACGATCGCCGCCGGCGTCGCCAAGGCGCATGCCGACGTGGTGCTGATCAGCGGCTACGACGGCGGCACGGGCGCCTCGCCGCAGACCTCGATCATGCACGCCGGCCTGCCGTGGGAACTCGGCCTCGCCGAGACGCACCAGACGCTGGTGCTGAACAACCTGCGCAGCCGCATCGTCGTCGAGACCGACGGCCAGCTGAAGACCGGGCGCGACGTGGCGATCGCCGCGCTGCTCGGCGCCGAGGAATTCGGCTTCGCGACCGCGCCGCTGGTGGCCACGGGCTGCATCATGATGCGCGTCTGCCACCTGAACACCTGCCCGGTGGGCGTCGCCACGCAGGACCCGCGGCTGCGCGAGAACTTCACGGGCAAGCCGGAGCACGTCGTCAACTTCATGCGCTTCATCGCCGAGGACCTGCGCGAGATCATGGCGCAGCTCGGCTTCCGCACGCGTCGAGGAGATGGTCGGCCGCGTCGACCGGCTCGAGCCGCGCAGCGCCATCGATCACTGGAAGGCGAAGGGCCTCGACTTCACCAACCTCCTGTACTCGCCGGAAGTGGGCCCGGACTGGGGCCGCTACTGCCAGGACGAGCAGGACCACGGCCTCGACAAGTCGCTCGACCTCACGGTGCTGCTCGACCTGTGCAAGCCGGCGATCGAGCGCGGCGAGAAGTGGTCGCGGACCTGCCGATCCGCAACGTGAACCGCGTGGTCGGCACGATCACCGGCAGCGAGATCACGCGCAAGCACGGCGCGAAGGGCCTGCCGGCGGACACGATCCGGCTGCACTTCCGCGGCTCGGCCGGCCAGAGCTTCGGCGCGTTCATCCCGCCGGGCATGACGCTTTCGCTCGAGGGCGACGCCAACGACTACGTCGGCAAGGGTCTCTCGGGCGGCAAGATCATCGTGTTCCCGCCGCGCGAGTCGACGTTCGCCGCGCGAGGACAACATCATCGTCGGCAACGTGGCGCTGTACGGCGCGACCAGCGGCGAGGTGTACATCCGCGGCATGGCGGGCGAGCGCTTCTGCGTGCGCAACAGCGGCGTGAACGCGGTCGTCGAGGCGGTCGGCGACCACGGCTGCGAGTACATGACCGGCGGCCGCGTCGTCGTGCTCGGCCCGACCGGGCCGCAACTTCGCGGCCGGCATGTCCGGCGGCATCGCCTATGTGCTCGACGAGAGCGGCGACTTCCCGGGCAAGCGTCAACGCGCCAGATGGTGGACCTCGAGCAAGGTCGCGGAGCCCGACCGAGATCGCCGAGCTGCGCCGGCTGGTCGAGCGCCACCTCGAGCACACGTCGAGCGACCGTGCGCGCCAGGTGCTCGACGCCTGGGACGACATGCTGCCGAAGTTCGTCAAGGTCATGCCGCGCGACTACAAGCGCATGCTCGACGCCATTCGCCGCGCCGAGGAGCAGGGCCTCGTCGGCGACGAGGCGATCATGGTGGCCTTCGAGGAGAACGCGCGCGACCTGTCGCGGGTCGGTGGCAACTGATCGCCCACCCGCCGCTCATTGCACAACGCCTAGAGCCTATACAGCCATGGGAAAGCCCACAGGATTCATCGAGTACCTGCGCGAACTGCCGGTCGACCGCGCCCCGCTCGCGCGCATCGCCGACTGGAACGAATTCCATCCGCACATCGAGGAGAAGCGGCTGCGCCAGCAGGGCGCGCGCTGCATGGACTGCGGCGTGCCGTTCTGCCACACCGGCAAGCTGATCAGCGGCATGGCCTCGGGCTGCCCGATCAACAACCTGATTCCCGAGTGGAACGACCTCGTCTACCGCGGGCTGTGGCGCGAAGCGCTCGACCGCCTGCACAAGACGAACAACTTCCCGGAGTTCACCGGCCGCGTCTGCCCCGCGCCGTGCGAAGGCTCGTGCGTGCTCGGCATCAACGACCCGCCGGTCACGATCAAGAACATCGAGGCGGAGATCATCGACCGCGGCTGGGAGGAAGGCTGGGTCCTGCCCGAGGCCGCCGAAGTCGCGCACGCGGCAAGAAGGTCGCCGTCATCGGCTCCGGTCCCGCCGGCCTCGCCGCCGCCGCGCAGCTGAACCACGCCGGCCATCCGGTGACCGTGCTCGAGCGCGACGACCGGCCGGGCGGGCTGCTGATGTACGGCATCCCGAACATGAAGCTCGACAAGCGCGAGGTGGTCTTGCGCCGCATCGAGCTGATGGAGCAGGAAGGCATCAAGTTCATCTGCAACGCCAACGTCGGCGACAACGTCGAGGCGCAGCTGCTGCTGCGCGACTTCGACGCGGTGGTGATCTGCACCGGCGCGACGCAGCCGCGCGACCTGCCGGTCGACGGGCGCAAGCTCGGCGGCGTGCACTTCGCGATGGAATACCTGACCGCGAGCACGAAGGCGCTGCTCGACGGCGGGCCGGACGCGATGCCCGATCCACGCGCGCGGCAAGGACGTCGTCGTGATCGGCGGCGGCGACACCGGCACCGACTGCGTCGGCACGGCGATCCGCCAGGGCTGCAGCAGCCTCGTGCAGCTCGAGATCATGCCGCGCCCGCCGCTCGAGCGCGCGGCGGACAATCCATGGCCGGAGTGGCCGAAGGTCTACAAGCTGGACTACGGCCAGGAAGAGGCCGCCGGCGAAGTTCGGCGCCGACCCGCGCGCGTACCTGACCACGGTCAAGAAGTTCGTCGGCGACGCCGACGGCCGGCTGAAGGAACTGGTCACCGTCCAGGTGAAGTGGGAGAGCAACGACAAGGGTCAGTTCGTGCCGGTCGAAGTGCCGGGCACCGAGCAGGTGCGCCCCGCGCAGCTCGCGCTGCTGGCGATGGGATTCCTCGGTCCGGAGCAGACGCTGCTCGAAGGACCTGAACCTCGAGCTGCGACGCGCGCAGCAACGTCAAGGCCGAGCACGGCCGTTTCGCGACCAGCGTGAAGGGCGTGTTCGCGGCCGGCGACTGCCGGCGCGGCCAGAGCCTGGTCGTGTGGGCGATCAACGAAGGACGCGGCGCCGCGCGCGAGTGCGACCGTTACCTGATGGGCAAGACGGACCTGCCGTAAGAAATAGGTGCCATTCCCGGTTCCATGCGGAAAAGAAATGGCACCTATTTCTACAGGAACGGCTTCGCGCGCTCGATCAACTCGTCGAGTCCCGGCTCGGACATGTCCCACGGCTTGCCCGGGTGGATCACCGAGACCTGGCAGCTCTCTGCGGCCTGCACCAGTTGCGCGTAGGTGCCCGCCTTCAAGTCGGCGATGTAGGCCTGCTTGTTCTCGTTGTAAGCGAACATGCGCGGGTTCAGCTGCGTGCATTCGTTGCAGGTCGAGCAACGAACGGTCTCGATGTAGGCTTCGTCCGGATTGCGCGCGGGCTCGGCGGCGCTGGCCGGCGCAGGTGCCGATGCCGCTGGCGCGGACTCCTGCGCCGCAGCTCGCGGCCTGCGGTGCGGCGGCGGCAGCGGGCGCCGCCTGCAACTCGCGCTGGCGCTGTTCTTCCCAGGCCTGGCGCTCGCGCGCAAGGAGCCGCTCCGCACGCGAGTCGTGGATGCCTCCGAGCTCCTGCAACCGGTGCCAGCCCTCGCGACAACGGATCGCCGACCGGATGAGCCGGTCATCAACGACCAGCCGGCACAGCAGGTCGGCATCGTCGACCGCCAGCACGTACGGCACGCCGCTGGCCGCGTCCCGCGGCGGATCGTCGAGCCACTGGTCGGCAGGGATCATCGAATCGTTCCAGGCGGCGCGCGGTGCCACTGCGAAATGCCCGGCGTAGCGCGGGTCGCAGGCGACGAAGTCCACGAACGTGAAGGCGACGTCCTCGGTGACCGACTGCAGGTCCTGGTCCGCGTAGTTGAACTTCTCGACGCGGCCAGTCGCGCTCCGGCTGCGGATTGTTCTCCAGTGACAACCGGGAAGCGAGGTCCGGGCCGGCACCGGGGTCGTACGTGAATGCCGGAAACGCGCGGGACTGCATCGCGGCCGCGGAAGCAAGGTAGCCGGGCAGCGAGCCCTCGGCCGGCCCGGCATAGATGCTGAACAACGCGGGGCCGGCGTGTCGCAGCCCGTGCTGCAGGCGAGAGCGCAGCTGCAGCAGGTTCGACGCGACCGTCTGCAGCACGAACACCTCGTCGAAGCTCATCGCGGCGCTCGCGAGCTGGGCGCTGCGCATGCCGAACGCGAAGTGGCCACGTCCCGGCGCGGCTTCCTCGAGCAGGTCCTCGACCTGCACGACGACCTTCAGCGGCACGCCGGACGACAGCGCCTCGGCCAGGTTCGCCGGTTCACCATGCTCGCGTCCGCCGATGCAGACGAGATAATCCGGGAAGAACCGCAGGTCCTGTGCCGTGACGCCCGACTCGTCCAGCGCCGCGAAGATCGGGTCGTGCAGCTCCTCCATGTAGCTGCCTTCGACCTCGAGCTCGGCCACCTGCAGTGCCTTCAGCAGCTGGACGAGCTCCGGCAGCCGCGCACGGAATGCGGCGAGCGCCGCCGCCGGACTGTCGAACGAGAACTCGTGGACGCCGCCCGGCTCGCCCTTGCCACCCAGCTCGCCGGCTGACGCGAAGAATCGCTGCGCCGTCAGCACCGAGCGCGCCTGCTCGACGCGCGCGCGCCGACGTTCGCCGAGGCCGCCCGGCGGCCCGACCCGCTGCAGCAGCTTCGACATCGCACCGAAGTCGAACAGCCCGTGATGTGCGCCGCCAAACGATGCCTGCAGCGCGGGCTGCTGCAACGCCTGTTCGGACCGCATGTAGTCGGCACGCAGGATGTCGCCGAGCCGGATCACGAGACCGTCGATGCGTTGCCGGGCGGCACGAGCCTTCTCGCGCTGCACCACCGACCACGCGTGACGCATGAACCTCGCTGGCAACGATGCATCGCATCCCGCCACCTCGCCGTCGACCCCGAGCGCGTCGCGCGCGCGGCGCACGTCACGAGCGAACGCTTCGTCTGCCTGCGCGGCCAGCGCTTCGGACGCCTTGTCCCACAGCTCCGTCAGAGATGCCACGAGCGCCGGCGGACACCAGCCTGCGGATCTCCCGCTCCACCTTCAGCACGCGCCGGCGCATGCTTTCGCCGGTCACGCCTTCGGGCGCGAGCTTGCGCAGCACGCGATCCACGACGCGCGACAGCGACTGCACGTATTCCTCGCCGCCGCAGAACACGACCGGGAAGTCGTAGCGCAGCGAGTCGAGGTCGCGGTATGCCGCGAGCAGCGCGGGCCGCAGCCCGGAGACCGCGCCTTCGGGCGCCTCTGCGCCGGGACGGCGCCCGGTCAGGTGGAAGACGACCTGTGACCTGAGATGACTGTCCATGATTGCTACGGCCAGACGGTGAACTTGTCGAACTCCGCGTCGAGCGTGGAGCGGATCCCTTCGGGAGTGCGCAGCGCGCCGGCGTGGCGCAGGTCCTCGTAGCACGGCACGTCCGGATCGCGGTACAGGATGCCCACCGGGATCGGGTCGTCGATCGAGGCGACCTCGCGCGCGCGGTTCATGTTCGAGGGATCGTGCTCCTGCTGGTTGCGGTAGATCTTCTGCAGCGCCGGGCTCAAGCGGATGCCGTTCTCGTGCGTGAGCATCAGCATCCTCGCGGGGTCGTGCACCCAGGGCTCGAACATGTTGCCCACGAACTCGGGGCAGCGCTGCAGGATGCGCACGAACGAGAAGCCCGCGGTGACGGAACGCCGCGGTCATGATCTGGAACAGCGACTCGGGAATCCAGTCCACCGCCTGCGCGACGAAGGACACGTTCTGCACGCCGAGCGTGACGGTGAGCGGGTTCAGCGCGTCGAGGTACGATCCGCGCGGCGTGGTGTTGCTCTTCGTGCCCGAGCGGCGAGGTCGGCGACGCCTGCTTCTTCGTCAGCCCGTAGATGTGGTTGTCGTGCAGCATCACCGTGATGTTCATGTTGTAGCGGATCGCGTGGATCCAGTGCGCGGCGCCGATGCTGCAGCAGTCGCCGTCGCCGGTGTTCACGAACACGTTCAGGTCCGGTCGCGCCATCTTCACGCCCTGCGCGATCGGCAGCGCGCGGCCGTGGATGCCGTGGAACCCGTAGGTACGCATGTAGTGCGGCAGGCGGCTCGAGCAGCCGATGCCGGACACGAACACCGTCTTCTCGGGCTTGAGTCCCTCGTCCCGGCACAGCCGCTGCATGGACGCGAGGATCGCGTTGTCGCCGCAGCCCTTGCACCAGCGCGGCAGGCCGCCCTGGTAGTCCTCGAGCACGTGGTGCTCCTCGAACAGGCGATGCAGGCAGCTCGTGGCGGTACTCATGAACGCAACTCCTCGGCAACCAGGCGGCGACGGATCTCCGCGTAGATCGTGCCCGGCTTGATCGGGCGTCCCCGCACTTCGCTCCAGCAGTCGACGTCGACGAGGTACCGTGCCCTCAGCAGCATCGCGAGCGCCGAGTAGCGGCGGTTCGTCTCGTCGATCAGCGGGTCATTCGGGTCATCCGACCAGTTGCCCTCGACGGTCATCACGTGACGGAAGCGCTTCAGCACTTCCTTGATGCCGGGCTGCATCGGCTGCAGGAACGTGAGGTGCAGCGACGACACCTTGTGGCCCTCGCCGCGCAAGCGCTCGACGGCCTCCTCGATCGCGCCCTTGGTGCTGCCCCAGCCGACGATCAGCAGGTCGCCGGATTCGTCACCGAAGACTTTCGGCGCGCGTCAGCGTCTTCTGCAGCGCGGCGAGCTTCAGGCTGCGCGCGTGCAGGCCTTTCTCATTGATCTCGGGGTCGTACGCGACCCGGCTCGACTGGTCGTGCGCGAGGCCGGTCAACGTGTGCATGCCGCCGGGCTGTCCGGGCTGGAAGCGGCGGCTCAGGCCCGTGACCGGGTCCCAGTCGTAGGGCCGTGCGCCTTCCGGCACCGGGTTCTGGTCGATCGGCGGGGCGAGCCAGTCCGCGTCGAACTTCGGCCGCGGGAAAGGCTGCTGGGCGGTGGACAGTGCCGCGTCCGACAGCACCACGACGACCATGTTGAACGTCTCGGCGATGCGGCGCGCGGTGATCATCGAGTAGAAGCAGTCCTCGATGCTGCTCACCGCCATCACGACCTTGGGCGCGTCGCCGTGGCTGCCGAACATCGCGGTGAACAGGTCGCCCTGCTCCACCTTCGTCGGCTGGCCCGTGCTGGGGCCGCCGCGCTGCACGTTGACGACGACCAGCGGGATCTCCGCCATCACCGCGAGGCCGATGCCTTCCTGCTTCAGCGAGTATCCGGGCCCGGAGGTGATCGTCACCGCGACCTTGCCCGCGTAGGACGAGCCGATCGCGAACGCGCACGCCGCGATCTCGTCCTCGGCCTGGTGCACGATGCCGCCGGCCTTCTCGAAGATGTCGCTCAGGTAGTGCGACGCCGAGGTCGCCGGCGTGATCGGGTACATCGCGCAGATGTCCATGCCGGAAGCGAGCACGCCGAGCGCGAGCGCCGTGTTGCCGTTGATCACGACCTGGGCCTCGGTCGCCCGCTTCGCCGGCACGCTGTACTTGAAGTCCAGGTTGTCCTCGGCCCAGGCCCAGCCGGCCTCGAGCAGCGCGACGTTCGACTTGATGACCTTCTCGTCCTTCTTGCCGAAGATGAACGCGATCTGCTCGCGGGCGAGGTCCATGTCGAGGCTGTACAGGTTGCACAGCATCCCGAGCACGAACATGTTCTTGCCCTTGCGCGGATCCGCGACCAGCGCCTTGCACTCCTTCTCCATCGGCACTTCGTGCAGCCGATAACCCTCGGCGACGAGCCGGTCGCGCGTCTCGACGTACTGGGCCACGATCTTCGGATCCGCGCTCTCCGCCCACATGCTCTCGAGCAGCACGATGCAGCCGGGCTTCAACTCGCCCGCGTTGACACGGCCGAGCAGCACCTGCTCGTTGAAAGCCACTGCCAGCGCGGCCTCGTCGCCACCGTTCGTGACGCGCCTCGAGCCGATCCGGATGCGGTTGCCGCTCGCGCCGGCGATGCTTCGTGCAGGCGGCTGGATCTCCGCCGGGATGATCTCGACTGTCCACACGCCGTTGCCCATCCGGGCCGCGATCGCGCCGAACGACTGCCCGCACTTCTGCGCGCCCTCGCCGGAGTCGCTCATGATCTCGACGACGTGCTCGTCCAGCGTCACGAACTGCTTGGCGACGACGCGGGGGCCATTCGAGCGGGCCGCCGCCACGCGCGGCTTGATGGGGGTAACGGCATTCATGGAGTCACCTCGGCAGGCGCACGCGCACGTAGCCATGCTCGGCGCGCTCGATGCCGAACAGGGCATCTTCCGGGCCAGCCTGCTTGTCCTGGTATACGAAATCGGTGTCGCGCAGCCCGAGGAAGGCCTTGATGCTGCGCGCCGCGCGGCGACCGGCACCCATCGCCTCGATCACCGTCGCGGCGCCGGTGACGATGTCGCCCCCGGCAAACACGCCCGGGATCGACGTGGCGAGGTCGTCGTCGGTGGCGATGTAGCCGCGCTTGTTGAGCTTCAGCTTCGACGTCTGGCCGATGATCGGGTTCGCGTTCGTGCCGATCGCGTAGACGACCATGTCGGCCTCGATCTCGAACTCGCTGCCCGGCTCCGGCACCGGACGGCGGCGCCCCGACTCGTCGGGCTCGCCGAGCGTCATGCGCACGCAGCGCACGGCACGCACGTTGCGGTGCCCGTCGTCGAGGATCTCGACCGGGCTCACCAGCCAGTGGAACTGGACGCCTTCCTCGCCGGCGTGGTGGATTTCCTCGGCGCGCGCAGGTGCCTCGGCCCGACTGCGCCGGTAGAGACAGCTCACGTGACTCGGCGCCGAGCCTCAGGCTCACGCGCAGCGCGTCCATCGCGGTGTTGCCGGCGCCGATCACGGCCACTCGCCTGCCGGGCTGCAGCGGCGTATCGAAGTTCGGAAAGTCCCGCGCGTGCATCAGGTTGCAGCGGGTCAGCAGCTCGTTGGCCGACAGCACGCCGTTCAGCGACTCGCCCGGGATGCCCATGAAGCTCGGGTAACCCGCGCCGGTGCCGATGAACACCGCGTGGAACCCCATTTCCTCGACCATCTGCTCGATCGTGAACAGCCGGCCGACCAGCGTGTTGCACTCGAAGCGCACGCCGAGCATCGGCGAGCTTGGCGATCTCGGCGTCGACGACCGTGTTCGGCAGGCGGAAGTCGGGGATGCCGTACTTCAGCACGCCGCCGGCCTCGTGGAAGGCCTCGTAGACCACGACCTCGCAGCCGGCCTTGGCCATGTCGGCCGCGCAGGCCATGCCGGCCGGACCGGAGCCGACGATGCCGACGCGGAAGTGGTTCTTCTCGATGTAGGGGACGTTGGACCACCCTTCCTTGATCGCGAGGTCGCCCACCCAGCGCTCGAGCCGGCCGATGGCCACGGGCTCGAGCGTGTCGCCGACGGTGCAGACGCCCTCGCACTGGTTTTCCTGCGGGCAGACGCGCCCGCACACCGCCGGCAGCAGGTTGGTCGAGGTGATGACGTCGTAGGCGCCGCGGAAGTTCTTCTCGGTGATCCTTGCGATGAAGTCCGGGATCGCGATGTTGACCGGGCAGCCGCGGACGCAGGGCTGGTCCGGGCACATCAGGCAACGCTCCGCCTCGAGCAGCGCATCCTCGACGTGGTAGCCGAGGTTCACCTCCAGGAAATTCCTGGCGCGCTCGAGCGGTTCCTGCTCGTGCGCAGGCGTGCGCGCCTGCGGGATCATCCGGATCGTCTTTTTCTTCTTCTGTGCCGTCACTGGACCTGGCTCCTCAGGCGGCAGCTCTCGTTGAAGCGGTCGGAAGCCTCGCGTTCGGTCGCCTTGTAACGCTGCAGCCGGAACATCAGGTCGTCGAAGTCGACCGTGTGCGCGTCGAAGTCGGGGCCGTCGACGCAGGCGAACTTGACGCCGCTCGTGAGCTTGACGCGACAGCCGCCGCACATGCCGGTGCCATCCACCATCACCGGGTTCAGGCTCACGATCGTGTGGATCTTGTGCGGGCGCGTCGCCTCGGCGCAGCCCTTCATCATCACCGGCGGCCCGATCGCCACGCATTCGTCGATGTCCGGGTGCGCAAGGATGGCCTGCCTGATGCCCTCGGTGACGAGGCCCTTGATGCCGGCCGAGCCGTCGTCGGTGCACAGGATCAGCTCGTCGCAGCAGGCGCGGAACTTGTCCTCCCAGAACACCAGGTCGCGCGTGCGGAACCCGAGGATGCCGATCACGTAGGCACCGCTCTCCTTGTAGGCACGTGCCTGAGGGTACACCGGGGCGACGCCCAGGCCGCCACCGACACACAGCACCTTGCGCGCCTGGCCGATGTGGCTCGGGATTCCCATCGGCCCGACCAGCGCCGTGAGCCGGCTGCCGACGCGGCAGTCCTGCTGCATCTCGCGCGTGGTCTTGCCGACCGCCTGGATCACCAGCGTGATCGTGCCCTTGTCGCGGTCGAAGTCGGCGATCGTCAGCGGGATGCGCTCGCCGTGCTCGTGCGACATCACGATGACGAACTGCCCGGGCCGCGCCGCCTTCGCCAGCAGCGGGTGGCGCACCTCCAGCAGGAAAGTGACGTCTGAGAAATCCTGACGAGCCACGACTTCGAAGCCGGGCCCTTCTGTGGAACTGTTCATGTGGTCATCCTGGTTTTGTACGCGTTTATCCCGCGCGACCCGCCGCGGCAATCAGGGCAATCCGAAAACCTGCAGAATTGACTTATCTGAACTCGCAGGCGCGCCAGGATTTCCGCTCGCGGACCCGCGCCAGGTACGCCTGCAGCGCCGGATAGGCCTGGATCGTCTCGCCCGAAAGCTCCAGCGCGTCGAACACGGGGCCGTAGGCACAGTCGACCAGCGAGAACTCGCTGCCGAGCATCCACGGATCCTTGCCGAGGTGCTGGTCCACCACCGACAGGTAGCGTGCGGACTTCTTCGCGGCCGCCTCTGCCGCAAGCGTGTCTGGCGTGCGGCCCATCTTCGGCGCCACGTACCCATTGAACCACAACTCGCCGACCGGCTCGGACAGGTGGCGGGCCTCGAAGAAGAGCCACTTCGCCGCCCGGCCCTTGCCCTCGGCATCCGTCGGCCACAGCCTGTGCGTGCGCTCGCCGAGGTAGGTGACGATCGCGTTCGACTCCCAGAGCGTGTACGGGCCCCAGGTCAGGATCGGCACCTTGTGGTTGGGATTGAGCTCGCCGACCAGGTCGGCATGCTGACCGCCTCGACCGAGGTCGACCGTGACCAGCGAGTACTCGAGACCCAGCTCCTCGAGCGCAAGCCGGGCCTTCTGCGGATTGAACGACCAGTACCAGTACAGCGTCAGCATGACCCACCCCGCGGCTGGCAGGACTCAGAGGATCGGCGACACGTTGTGCTCGCCGCGCTCGTAGACCACGTTCGCGCGGCCGACCAGCAGCGGGTCCAGCGAACCGACCGTCACGAGGTCCTTGTTCGTGTATGGCAGCTTGTGCAGCACGTAGCGCAAGGCGTTCAGGCGCGCACGCTTCTTGCAGTCGGACTTGATCACGGTCCACGGCGAATCGGCCGTGTCGGTGTAGAAGAACATCGACTCCTTGGCCTTGGTGTACTCGTCCCACTTGTCGAGCGAGGCGAGGTCGACCGGGCTCAGCTTCCACTGCTTCAGCGGGTGCGACTTGCGCTCCTTGAACCGGCGTCGCTGCTCCTTGCGCGTCACCGAGAACCAGAACTTGATCAGGTGCAGGCCGCTCCTGACGAGGTTGCGCTCGAATTCCGGCGCCTGGCGGATGAACTCCAGGTACTCGTCGTCGGTGCAGAAACCCATCACCCGCTCGACGCCGGCCCGGTTGTACCAGGAGCGATCGAACATCACGATCTCGCCGCGCGTCGGCAGGTGCTCGACGTAACGCTGGAAATACCACTGCCCGCGCTCCACCTCGCTCGGCTTCTCGAGCGCCACGACGCGCGCGCCACGAGGGTTCAGGTGCTCCATGAAGCGCTTGATCGTGCCGCCCTTGCCCGCCGCGTCGCGACCCTCGAACAGGATCACGACGCGCTGTCCCGTTTCCTTGACCCACGCCTGCAGCTTCAGCAGCTCGACCTGCAATTCGTATTTCTTGCGCTCGTAGCTGCGGCGCGACATCAGGTGCTTGTACGGGTAGCCGCCTTCGCGCCAGTCGTCCGCGAGCTCGCCGTCGGCCTCGGCGCGACGGCTGCGCAGCGCCTCCTCCTCGCGCCGGGAGAGCAAGCGCCGCAGCGCGACGATGTCGTCCGGCGACGCGCCGGCCAGGATCGCGTCGAACGACTCGACCAGCCCGGCCGGGTCGTCCTTCGCCGCGCGCGAGAGGATGTCGCGCATCGCGTACGCCTTCGACTCGGTCGCCGCATCGACCGCCTCGTTGACGGCAAACTCGGCGATGCCGGCCCTGGTCAGGCGCGGCGACACGTCGCCCTGCGTCACCCGCCGGGCCCCCTTGCGCATTCGCGGCTTCGGCTTGCGGGCCTTCGCCTTGCGTGCTTCAGCCGGCTGGGCAACGGCGCCGTCGCTGCGCGTATCGTCCATCACGATTTCCTCATGCTTTCGCTGTCCTGGACCTGTAAGACTACCGCCGCCCCAGCCGCCGCAGACTCAGTGAATTCCGCAAGCGGGACGCCGCGCGCAGTCAGGGCGTGACGATCGGGAACAGCCCGTTCGGCCGCCCGATCAGCGACAGCAACGACAGCAGCTTCAGCCGGCTGCCCTCGACCTTCAGGTCGTCCGACATCACGACGTCCTTCAGCCCGGCGTCGCCGATGCCGAGCCGCACCAGCAGCTCGCGTGTCAGGTGCACGGTGGCGTCGGCCCCGGCGACCGGCTCGGCCCTGCGGTGGTGCAGCACGGCGTTCTCCAGCTCCACGACGTGCGTTTCGCCGACGTCGTCGAACACGAAGTTGAACGTCATCTGCTTGCCATCTGCTTCCGGGCCCTTCAGCCGGACCGCCATCGAGTCCAGGAACCGGTCGACCGGCGTGGCGAGCAGCAGGTCCACGGACTTCTTCGGGTCGATCGCCGTCATCGTGACGCCGCTGCGCAGCTCGAGCGCGCCCGTCAGGTAGAAGTCGCGCCAGGGACCCGCCTCCGCGCGATAGCCGAGCTGGTCATAGGCGGACGCGAGCAACTGCTTTGCCTCGGCACTCGAGGGCTCGGCGAAGACGGCGTGATTCAGCAGCGTGGCGGCCCAGCGATAGTCGCCGGCTTCGATCGCCGCCCGCCCCTTCTTCAGGACCTCGGTCGTGCCGCCCATCGCCTCGACGTACTTGCGGCTCTCGTCCACCGGCGGCAGCGGATCGAGGTTCGCCGGGTTGCCATCGAACCAGCCGAAATACGCCTGGTACACGGCCTTGGCGTTGTGGCGCACGGTGCCGTAGTAGCCGCGATTCGCAAAGCGATTGCGCAGCGTCGAGGGCAGCTCGAGCTGCTCCGCGATCTCCCGCGGCGTGTAGCCCTCGTTCGCGAGGCGCAGCGTCTGGTCGTGGATGTAGCGGTACGTGTCGCGCTGCGCCTTCAGGTAGTCGATCACGCGGGCATTGCCCCACACGGGCCAGTGATGGCTTGCGAACACCACTTCCATGTCGCCGAAGCGGCGCGTGGCATCGTCGATGTAGCCGCTCCACTTCGCCGCGTTACGCACCTTCGCGCCGCGCAGCGTGTACAGGTTGTGCATCGTGTGCGAGACGATCTCTGCGCCGCACCACGCCTTGATCTCAGGCAGGTAGAACGTGAGCTCGGCGGGCGCCTCGGACTCCGGCGTGTACTGGAACACGAACTTCACGCCGTCGATCTCCATTTCCTGAGGCGTCCGGTCCACGGTGATGGTCGGCGCACGAATGCCCGTGGTGCCTGTGGCAGGCGCCTTGCCGAGGCCGGTGTCCACCTTCGCGGTCGGGTTGCGCGGCAATGGCAGGCCGTACATGAACGCGGCCCGGCGACCCATCGCGATGCCGGCCAGCACGTTCTCGCTGGTGGCCTCCTCCATGAAGTGTGCGGGCGCGATGATCGGGATCGCCGCGGCCGCCGCCGGGTCGGCGGGCAGCACGCCCGCGACGCCGCCGAAGTGATCGACGTGGCTGTGCGTGAAGATCACCGCCGATACCTTGCGATCGCCGAGATGCTTGCGCGCGAGTGCGATCGCCGCCGCCGCGGTTTCCTCCGCCGTGAGCGGATCGACGACGATCCACCCGCTCTTGCCTTCGATCAGCGTCATGTTCGATATGTCGTACCCGCGCACCTGGTGGATGCCCGGCACGACTTCGAACAGGCCGTGATACCCGTTCAGCTTCGCCTGCCGCCACAGGCTCGGGTTGACCGTCGGCGGCGCGGCGCCCTGGATGAAGTCGAAGCTCTGGAAGTCCCAGGCGACGGTGCCGTCCGCCCCCTTCACGACCAGCGGATCGTCGGTCGCGACGAAGCCGCGCTGCGCATCCTCGAAGTCCTGCTGCTCCTCGAGCGGCAGCGACGCGCCGAGTTCACGATTGGCCGCTTCCGTCCGGGCGGTCGCGCCGCTGCCTTGCGCAGGCGGAGCGGCCGGCGGCTTGCCGCTGCAGGCGGATACGACAATTGCCGCAAGCAACGGCACGATCATGTTCTGGCGCACGGGTACTCCTCCTCGCTCAAGGCCGGCAGACGAATCCGCGCGAGCCCGGGTCGGGAGCCCCGTTCGCGAGGTCTGCAAAATCACAGAGCCAGCGGCGCGTCTCGGACGGCGCGACGATCTCCTCGACCAGGAATCGTTCGGCGGAGCGGAACGGCGAGCGCAGGCGCTCCAGGCGCGCGTGGATCTCGCGACGTGCGGCCTCCGGGTCGGGTGCCGCTTCGATCTGCGCCTTGAACGCGGCCTCGACGCCGCCCTCGGGCGGCAGCGATCCCCAGTCGCCGCTCGGCCATGCGATCCGGTAACGGAAGCGCGTGTGATTCATCATGCCGGCGCCCGCGACGCCGAACGCGCGGCGCAGGATGACGGCGCACCAAGGCACGGTGGACTGGAAGATCGTCGCGATCGCGCGCGTGCCGTCGCGGATCGTGCCGGCCTTCTCGGCCTGCGAGCCTATCGTGAACCCACCGACGTCCACGAAATGCACGACCGGCAGGCGGAACGTCTCCGCGAGCTCGACGTGGCGCGTGATCTTGCGCGAGGCCGCCGCGGTCCACGTGCCGCCCATCTGCCCGGAATCGCTCGCGATGATCGCCACGGTCACGCCGTTCAGTCGCGCGAGCGCGGTCACGATCGAGCGACCCCAGGCGCGACCGATCTCGAACACGCTGCCCCGGTCGCAGACCGCGTCGAGGATCGGGCGGATCTCGTAGGGCCAGCGCCGGTCGCGCGGAATCGCCTCGTCGAGCCACGCCTCGCTGCGGTCAGCCGGATCGCTGCAATCCAGTCGCGGCGGCTGCTCGCCCGCCCGGCCCGGCAGGTATGAAAGAAAGCGGCGCGCACGGGCAAACGCCTCGACTTCGCTTTCCGCGACGTCGTCGACGCTGCCCGTCTGCGCATGCAGTTCCGCGCCGCCGAGCTGGTCTGCCGTCACTTTCTCGCCAGCCGCGGCGACCACCGGCGGCCCGGCCGTGAACATCTGGCTCAGCCCGCGCACCATCACCGAGTAGTGACTCGCGACCAGCCGCGCTGCGCCTAGGCCCGCGACCGGCCCGAGACCCAGCGAGACGACCGGGATACGGCCGAGGTTCGCCACGACCTGGTCGAAACCCGGCACGTAGGGCACGTAAGTGGCGCCGATCTTCTCGATCTCGGCGACCGACCCGCCGCCGCCGGTGCCGTCCAGCAGCCGGACCAGTGGCAGCCCGTACTCGGCGGCCATCAGCTCCGCCTGCACGTTCTTGTCGTGGCTGTAGGTCTCCGAGGACCCGCCGCGGATCGTGAAGTCGTCCGCGCTGACGACGACGGTGCGGCCGTCCAGGGTGCCGCGGCCGGCCAGGCAGCTGGAGGCGCGGAATCCGGTGAGGTTGCCATCCGCGTCGTACCGGCCGTCGCCGGCGAGGCTGCCCCATTCCCGGAACGAGCCAGGGTCGAGCAGCGCTTCGATCCGCTGACGGACCGTCAGCTTGCCGCGCGAGCGCTGGCGCTCGACCCGCTCAGGACCGCCCATTTCGGCCGCCAGCGCCTGCCGCCGGCGGATTTCCGCGATTTCGTCGTGCCAGCCCTTGTCGGTCATCAGCTTGCCCCGGGGTGTTCCCGCCTTCCCGCGCCGTCCGTCGGAACCGACACGGTGACGCAGGCATCCGCTGGATGGCAAGGGCCGGGCGGCCCTGGCCGCCAAAGCCGCGGGCGTGGCCGACGGCCGGTGGAACGCGTAACATGCCCGGCCCCAATTCCGCCCCGGAGCAATAGATGTTGCGTTCCCTCGTCCGCGCCCCGCTCGCGGTCTCGCTTGCCCTGCTCACCACCGGCGCCCTGGCCGCCGACCCTGCCCTCACAGACGAGGCCTCGAAGTCCAGCTACGCGCTCGGCTACCAGCTCGGCCGCGACATGGTCGGCGCCGACATCCGCAACGACGCGATGCTGAAGGGCCTGCAGGATGGCCGCACTGGCGCGAAGCCTGCGCTGAGCCAGGAAGAGATGGGCAGGCTGCTCACATCGCTGCAGCAGAAGATCAACGAGCAGCGCCAGAAGACCGCGCAGGAAGAGCTGCAGAAGACCGCCGCGGCAGGCGCTGCCTTCCTCGCGACGAATGCGAAGAGCCCGGGCGTGAAGACCACCGCCAGCGGCCTGCAGTACAAGATCATCACGCAGGGCACGGGCAAGAAGCCCACGGCGTCCGACACCGTGACCGTGAATTACCGCGGCACGCTGGTGGACGGCAAGGAGTTCGACAGCTCGTACTCGCGCGGCCAGCCGGCCACGTTCCCGCTGAACGGCGTGATCCCGGGCTGGACCGAAGGCGTGCAGCTGTTGCAGGAGGGCGGCAAGGCCCAGTTCGTGATTCCTGCGAACCTCGCCTACGCGGGCCAGGGCCCGCTCGCGAACCAGGTGCTGATCTTCGACGTCGAGTTGCTGAAGGTCGGCGCGCCCGAGGCGGGCAAGTAAGCGCGACCGTCGCCGGACGAAGGGGCGCGGGCCAATGGTCCGCGCCCCCTTTTTTTCAGCCGAGTTCCACCGGCACGAAGATCCTCGAGTCACCACGCTGCACCAGCAGCGCGACGTGATCCCGCGATCCCGAGACGGCCTTGCGCAGGTCGGCAACGCTCTTCGTCTCTGCACCGTTCGCCGACAGCACGATGTCTCCCGGACGGATGCCAGCCTCCTCCGCCGCACCGTCGACTCCCTCGACGACGAGGCCCGCGCCGAGGTCGGTCTCGCGACGTTCTTCCGGCGACAGCGGCCGCACCATCAATCCGAGGCGGCCCGATTCGGACTGCGCATCGTTTGCCGCAACCGATCCTTCCCGGGGCGCCTCGCCGACCTTGACCGTGATCTCGCGCGCGGCCTTGTTGCGCCACACCTGCAGGCTGGCCGGCTGGCCTGGCGTAACCGCCGCCACCATCGCCGGCAACTGGCCCGCCGTGTCGACCGGCTGTCCGTTGAACGCGAGGATCACGTCGCCGGCGTCGAGCCCCGCCGCGGCCGCGGGCCCGCCTTTCTCGACGTTGGACACCAGCGCACCGCGCGGCTTGTCCAGGCCGAACGACTCGGCCAGCGCCTGGTCCACGTCCTGGATGCCGACGCCCAGCCGGCCGCGGGAAACCTTGCCATTCGCCTGCAACTGCTGGCTGACGTTCAGCGCGACGTCGATCGGGATCGCGAAAGACACGCCCTCGTAGCCGCCGGAGCGGCTGTAGATCTGCGAATTCACGCCGATCACCTCGCCGTCGAGATTGAACAGCGGGCCGCCGGAGTTGCCGGGATTGATGGCCACGTCGGTCTGGATGAACGGCACGTAGGAATCATCGGGCAGGTCCCGCCCCATCGCGCTCACGATGCCCGCCGTGACCGAGTTGTCGAAGCCGAACGGCGCGCCGATCGCGACGACCCACTGGCCGACCTTGACGGACCGGGGATCGCCGAAGCGCACGGTCGGCAGGTCCTTCGCCTCGATCCTGAGCACGGCAACGTCGCTCGCCTCGTCGGTGCCGACCACCTTCGCTTCGAACTCACGGCGATCCTTCAGCTTCACCGTGACCTTGTCCGCATTGGCCACGACGTGGGCGTTGGTCAGGATGATGCCGTTCGAGCCGACGATGAAGCCCGATCCCTCGCCCCGCACCGGCATCGAGCCGTGCGGATTGCCGGGCATGCCGCGGAAGAACTGCTGGAGCGGATCGTCGGGCCCGGACCCCGGCATCGACGGCATGCCGACCGGGGTCTTCATCGTGCCCTTGACGCTGATGTTCACGACCGCACCGCCGTAGCGGTCCACCAATTGCGTGAAGTCAGGCAGCCCGTAGCGTGACGCGACTGCCGGAGCCGCGGCGACCGCCGCGACCGGCGCCTTCGCCGATGCAGCGACGGCGGCGTTCGGCGCCGTGTTGTAGAAGTAGAGCGCGCCGGCGGGCAGCGCCACCGAGGCGGCGCCGGCCACGGCCGCAAGCCAGGGTCGGCGAAGTGGGTTCTCTGCAGTCATGTTCGTCACCTCCGATCGGGTTCGCGCGGGATGCGGACCTGCCGCATCCTCACGGCACCATCGTGCGGACGGAGACTTAAGAGACCCTTAAACGGCCGACGGCGGCGGAAACAAGAGGCGGACGCGCAAGCCTTGCGAGTCGTCACCGGCGCCGAGCTCGACCCGGATGCCGTGCTGGCGCGCGATCGAGCGCACGATCGCGAGCCCGATGCCGCTGCCTGGCGCAGTGGTCCCGGGCACGCGGTAGAAGCGATCGAACACGCGTTCGCGCTCGTCGACGGGAATCCCTGGCCCGGTGTCGGTCACTTCGACGATCGCCGCCGGTTCGCCGGCGCGCTCGCCACGCTGCACCGACACGTCGACTCGTCCGCCCGGGGGCGAGTAACGAACCGCGTTGTCCACCAGGTTGCTCATCAGTACGCGCAACGCGTCGCGATCGCCGGTGACGACGGCGGGTTCCGCAACGGCGAGCCCGAGGTCGATCTGCCGCGCGTCGGCTTGCCGGACGAGATCCGTGACCACCTCTCGCGCGACGTCGTCGAGCGGCACCGGGCCGTAGTCACCCCGCGGCCGTTCCTCGTGTCGCGCCAGCGTCAGAAGCTGCTCGACCAGGCGGGTCGCCCGCGCCACGCCGGCCTGCAGACGCTCTGCCGCCTGGGCGCGGTCCGCGTCGCTCGCGGACGCGGCGAGCGTCTGCAGCTGCAGGCTGAGCGCCGTCAGCGGCGTCCGCAGCTCGTGCGCCGCGTCCGCGATGAACGCGCGCTCGTGCCTCAGCACGGCGGCCAGCCGTGCCAACAGGTCGTTCAGTGCGTCCACCAGCGGGCGGATCTCCTCCGGCAAGCCATGCGTCGCAATGGGATCCAGTGCCGCCGGGCTACGCGCACGCACCGAGCCGGTGACCGCGTCGAGCGGCCGCAGCGAGCGACCGACGATCCACCAGACGAGCAGCGCGAGCACGGGCATCAGCACGCCGAACGGCGCGAGCGTGCGCAATGCGAGCCGCGCGGCCCGTTGTTCGCGGACCTCGAGGGCCTGGCCTACCTGGATCACGTGCCCCTGCGCGAGGATGCCGAACACGCGCCACCGGCCCCTGGGACCGTCCACCGTCGAGAACCCGAACGTGGTCGCTGCCGGCAGCACCGCGCTCGGCTGCGACAGGTAGAGCCGTTCACCGTCGAGAGACCACACCTGCACGACGAAGTCGTACTGCGGCACCTCCTGCGGCAAGCCACTGCGCGGCGCAAAGCCGGAGGCCTGGTCGCGCAGCAGCAGCGCCGTCTCGCGCAGGTGGTAGTCGAAGAAGGCGTTCGCTTCCGCGAGCGAGTTGCGATAGATGACGAACCCGCCGGCGACGCCGATCAGCAGCACCGCGCTGAGCAGCCAGAGCAGCAGCCGGGTGCGCAGCGAGTTCATGCGTGCGGCGGAACGCGGTAGCCGACGCCGCGCACGTTGCGTATGAAGTCGGCGCCGAGCTTGCGGCGCAGCGAGTGGATGTGCACCTCGACCACGTTGCTTCCGACCTCCTCGTCCCAGCCGTAGATGCGCTCCTCGAGCTGGCCGCGAGACAGGATCCGGCCGGGGTGCTCCATCAGCGCGTGCAGCAGCGCGAACTCACGCGCCGAGAGTTCAACCAGCCGTCCATCCCGGCGCACCTCGTGGCTGGCCGGATCCAGCGTGACTCCCTGGTGCTCGATCGCCGGGGCCGCACGACCGCCTTTCCTCCGCAGCACGGCGCGAATCCGCGCGGCAAGCTCGGTCAGCTCGAAGGGCTTTACCAGGTAGTCGTCGGCGCCGGCGTCCAGGCCCTCGACCCGGTCCGTGACTGCGTCCCGTGCGGTCATGACGACGACCGGCAGCTCCGATCCGCGCTGCCTCAGCCCTTTCAGTATCTGCAGGCCCTCGCGACGCGGCAGCCCGAGGTCGAGCAGGCAGAGGTCGTACGTGCCGGTTTCGAGCGCGTGTTCCGCGGCCGCGCCGTCGTGGACCCAGTCCACGGCGAAACCGTGCAGCTGCAGCCCCGACCGTACGGCCTCGCCGATCATCGAGTCGTCCTCAGCCAACAGCAGTCGCACGATCCGGCACGCTCCCGCCACGCAGGTCGCCTCAGGATGAAGCACGGCCGCCCGCCGTTCAATCTCGCGACGGCGCAGCCCGGCGCCGCGCCCGGGCGCTGGCGGCAGCCCGCCGCGCTGCGGTTAATACCGAAGTCGAGTCGACCCGCAACCGCTAGCATTTATTAGCGTTTTCTAATGCTTGGGCGCCTCGATGGGTCACATTTCGCGACGGCGGTTCCTGAAGATTGCAGGGTTCGGCGCCGGCGCCGCGGCGCTGGCCACGGGCGGAGCCGCGGACGCTGCAGGCGATGGCCGGCAAGCCCGCCGCAGGCGCGACGCGCACCGTCCCGACGTCGTGCGACATCTGCTTCTGGAAGTGCAACGCCATCGCACACGTGCGCGATGGCCGCCTATGGAAGATCGTCGGCAACCCGGAGGATCCGCTGTCCCGCGGCCGGCTCTGCCCGCGCGGCACCGGCGGCATCGGCGCGCACTTCGACCCGATCGCGCTGCGCGCCCCGCTGATCCGGCGCACGAAGCGCGGTGCCGAGGAGTGGGTCGAGGTCACCTGGGACGAGGCGCTCGGCTACGTCGCCGAGCGGATGCAGAAGATCAAGGACACCCACGGTCCCGAGGCCATGGCGCTGTTCAGCCACGGCATCGGCGGCAATTTCCTGAAGCACACGCTGAAGGCCTACGGCAGCGCGAACATCGCGGCGCCGTCGTTCGCGCAGTGCCGCGGCCCGCGCGACGTCGGCTTCGAGCTCACGTTCGGCGAGGGCATCGGCTCGCCCGAGCGCACCGACATCGCGAACGCCCGCTGCCTGGTGCTGATCGGTTCGCACCTCGGCGAGAACATGCACAACACGCAGGTGCAGGAGTTCTCGACGGCGATTGCGAACGGCGCCACGATCATCGTCGCCGACCCCCGCTTCTCGATCGCGGCCAGCAAGGCCAAGCATTACCTGCCGGTGAAGCCCGGCACCGACATCGCCCTGCTGCTCGCGTGGATGAACGTGCTGGTCGCGGAAGGCCTGTACGACCATGAGTACGTCGGCCAGTTCGGCTTCGGCTTCGAGAACTTCAAGGCCGAGATCGCCACGCGCACGCCGGAGTGGGCCTATCCGGAAACCGGGATCCCGCCGGACCTGATCCGCGCGACCGCGCGCGAGATGGCTCGCCACCGGCCGGCGACGCTGGTCCACCCGGGGCGGCATACGACCTGGTATGGCGACGATGCGCAACGCGGCCGCGCCATCGCGCTGCTGAACGCACTGCTCGGCAGCTGGGGACGCAAGGGCGGATTCTATTTCCCGTCCAGCATGGACGTGCCCGGCTACCCATACCCGCCGTATCCGCATTCGGAGCGCGGCAAGGTCGACAACCCGGATCACCGGTATCCGTTCGCGAGCGAGACCATCACGCTCGGGCATTCGCGAGGCGACCCTGACCGGCAAGCCGTACCCGATCAAGGGCTGGCTCGTCTACGCGACCAACCTGCTGCAGGCGCTGCCGAACCAGGAGGAGACGATTCGCGCGATACAGAACCTGGACCTGATGGTCGTCGTCGACGTCGTGCCCTCCGAGATCGCGGGCTGGGCCGACGTCGTGCTGCCGGAAACGACGTACCTGGAACGCTACGACGACCTGAACGTCGAACTGTTCCGCGAGCCGTTCGTGGCGTTGCGCCAACCCGTCGTGCCACCGCCTGCCGACCAGAAGCCGAACTGGTGGATCGCGCGCGAGCTCGCGCTGAAGCTCGGCCTTGGCGCGTACTATCCGTGGAAGGACATCGAGCAGTACCTGGACCATCGCCTGAAGGCCGCCGGCTTACAGCCTGGCCGAGCTCAGGCAGCGCGGCCTCGTGCAGGGGCCCGCAGCCGCCGCTCTATTTCGAGGACGGCATCACGCCGGAGTTCGCCACGCCCTCGGGCAAGATCGAGTTCTACTCGACGCAGCTCGCGGACGCAGGCTTCGACCCGGTGCCGCGCTTTACGCGACCGGCCGAGGGACCGCCGGGCTCGTTCCGACTGCTCTACGGGCGCGCGCCCGTGCACACGTTCAGCCGCACGCAGACCAATCCGATCCTGCAGCGACGCGATGGACGAGAACGAGGTCTGGGTGAACACGATGGTCGGCGCGCGACTCGGCCTCAAGAGCGGCGACTACGTGACGCTGCGCAACCAGGACGGTGTGGTGAGCAACCGCGTCAAGGCGCGCGTGACCGAGGCGATCCGCCCCGACTGCGTCTACATGGTGCACGGCTTCGGCCACACCGCACGCGGCCTGCGTGGCGCGTACCTCAAGGGCGCGAGCGACGCGCAACTGATCACGCGCTACGCGACGGACCCGCTGATGGGCGGCACCGGCACGAACGTCAACTTCGTGACCATCGAGCAGGGAGCCTGAGCCATGGCGCGCTTTGGAATGGTCATCGACACGCGCAAGTGCGTCGGCTGCATGGACTGCGTCGTCGCCTGCAAGACCGAGAACGACGTCCCGGACGGCCACTGCCGTGACTGGATCAGCCAGCGCCTGCAGGGCACGATGCCCGACCTGCGGCTGACGATCACGTCGGAGCGCTGCAATCACTGCGACCAGCCGCCATGCGTCAGCTGCTGCCCGACCGGCGCGAGCCACGTGCACGACTTCGGCAAGGTCGTGCTGGTCGAGCACGGCAAGTGCATCGGCTGCAAGGCGTGCCTCGCCGCCTGCCCGTACGACGCGCGGTTCGTCCACCCGGACGGCTACGCGGACAAGTGCACGTTCTGCATCCATCGCGTCGAGAAGGGCCTCGAGCCCGCGTGCGTCGCGGTGTGCCCGACGCACAGCATGTACTTCGGCGACCTCGACGACCCGGAGTCGGAGGTGAGCCGCCTGATCGCCTCGCGACGGCACTTCGTGCTGAAGCCGGACGCCGGCACGAAGCCGCGCATCTTCTACCTGGAGTGAGGCGATGCTCGAACTGATCACCACCCGCCACAACCCGATGGTCGACCCGGCGCTGCACGTGTGGGGCTGGGAGATCCCGGTCTACCTGTTCCTCGGCGGCTGGGTCGCAGGCTGCATGGTGCTCGCGGGCTGGCTCATGTGGCGCGGGCGGGCACCGGGCGAGCGGTCCGTCGCTTACGTGCTGCCGTGGATCGGGATCGTGCTGCTGCAGCCTCGGCATGGGCGCACTGTTCCTCGACCTCGAGCACAAGCTCTACGTGTGGCGGATGTACCTGACGCTGCAGCCGACCTCGCCGATGTCGTGGGGCGGCTGGATCCTGATCCTCGTGTATCCGTTCCTGGCGCTCGGCGCGTTCGCATCCATCCCGGTCGCACCTGGCTCTCGCGCTGGCCGTCCCTCGCGGCGTTCAGCCAGCGACTGCGCGAGCCGAGCCGCCTCCGCTGGCTCGGCGCGGCCAGCATCGCGGTCGGCATCGCGCTCGGCATCTACACCGGCATCCTGCTGTCGAGCCTCGGCGCGCGGCCGCTCTGGGCAAGCGCCGTGCTCGGCCCGCTGTTCCTGGTGTCCGGACTTTCGACGGGCGCGGCCTTCGCGCACATGATCGCGGGCGACCGGGCCGAGCAGTCGATGCTGCTGCACGCGGACATCGTGTTCCTGATGGTCGAACTCGCGCTGATCGCGCTGTTCCTGATCGGGCACCTGACCTCGGGCGCCCAGCACGCGAACGCGGCGCGGCTGCTGCTCGGCGGTCCCTATACCGCCGTGTTCTGGGTGCTGGTCGTCGGGCCTCGGCATCGTGGTGCCGCTCGTGATCCAGTCACTGATGGCCGTCGCACCGCATCCAGCACACGATCATCGCGCCGCTGCTGGTGATGATCGGCGGACTGGCGCTGCGCTTCGTCATCGTCTCGGCCGGCCAGGCCAGCCACTGGATCACGCCGTGAGCCCGCTGCCCGGCCATCCCACTGCTGGAGGAAGTCATCGTGCCTGCACACACACCTGATCCGGCCCACGCGAGGCCGGGCAGCGCCTATGCGAACCCGTACGTCGCAGGCGTCGGACTCGGCCTGGTGCTGCTGGCGGCGTTCGTCATCATGGGACGCGGCCTCGGTGCCTCGGGCGCCTTCAGCTCGACGATGGCCTGGCTCGTGAACCTCGTCGCACCCGCGCATGCGCAGGCCAACGAGTACTTCCAGGGCTACCTCGGCGACGGCACCACGCACCCGCTGAAGGCGTGGCTGGTGTTCGAGGTGATCGGCGTGATGACCGGCGCGATGCTCTCCGGGCTGCTCGCGGGCCGCGTGCACCTGTCCGTCGAAAAGGGCCCGCGCGTCTCGACGGCCATTCGGCTGCTCTGCGCGTTCGCGGGCGGCATGCTGATGGCGTTCGGCGCCCACCTCGCGCGCGGCTGCACCAGCGGCCAGGCCCTCACCGGCGGCGCGCTGCTGAACGTCGGCAGCTGGGCATTCATGATCATGGTCTTCGTCGGCGGCTACGCGGTCGCCTGGCTCATGCGGTGGCAGTGGCGATGATGACTCCCCTCTACAAGTACGGTTTCTTCGGCGACGAGCTGTCGCTGGTCGTGGCCTTCGTGCTCGGCATCGGGTTCGGGTTCTGCCTCGAGCGGGCCGGGTTCGGCAGCGCGCGCAAGCTCGCGGCGCAGTTCTACCTGTACGACATG
The DNA here is from genome assembly GCA_963776815.1 of uncultured Gammaproteobacteria bacterium. GTDB lineage: Bacteria > Pseudomonadota > Gammaproteobacteria > Steroidobacterales > Steroidobacteraceae > RPQJ01. The sequence goes on along the minus strand of CAVZNZ010000017.1, from coordinate 153,165 downwards.
TCCGTGTTCAAGGTGATGTTCACGGCCATCGTGACCGCGATGCTCGGCGTCACGTACCTCGGCTGGATCGGCTGGCTCGACCTGAGCCAGGTCTATCTCGTGCCGACCTTCCTCGGGCCGCAGATTCTCGGCGGGCTGGTGCTGGGCGTCGGGTTCGTCGTCGGCGGCTACTGCCCCGGCACGTCGGCGGCCGCGGTCGCGACCGGCCGCGTGGACGGAATGCTGTATGCGCTCGGCATCTTCGCCGGCACGTTCGCGTATGCCGAGGTGTATCCGTCGATCAAGGCGTTCGTGAACTCGAACGCGATGGGCCAGGTGACGCTGCCCGAAGTGCTCGGTCTCCCGTGGGGCGTCATCGTGTTCGCCGTGGTCGTCATTGCAGTGGCCGGATTCTGGGGCGCAGGCAAGGTCGAGCGCTGGATCGGGAGCCGGTCATGAGCTGGTCGTCACTGCCGCTGAACCAGAAGCTCGCCGCCGTCGCGCTCGTGCTCGGAGCAGTGCGCTCTTCAGCCAGCCGCACCGTGGCCCGGTCGTGAAGCTCGACACGCGCGAACTCGCGATGATCGTCGAACAGCAGGTCGACCACGTGACAGCCCGCGGAACTCGCGGCCTGGATCGTCGAGGGCCGCGCGGACTACCGGCTGCTCGACCTGCGCAGCGAAAGCGAGTTCGCCAGCTACCACATCCCGACCGCCGAGAACGTCCCGGTGTCGGCGCTGCCCGACTTCCCGCTGCAGCCCGGCGAGAAAGTCGTCCTCTACTCCGAAGGCGGCATCCACGCGGCGCAGGCGTGGATGCTGATGCGCGCGCAGGGCCACGCCGCCGTCTACACGGTGCTTGGGGGGCTCGACGGCTGGAAGGACGAGGTGCTGTTCCCGGTGATGCCGGCGGATGCGACTCCGCAGCAGCGCGCCCGGTTCGAGCAGGTCGCGGCGATGGCGACGTTCTTCGGCGGCCAGCCCCGCGCAGCCGAGCGTGGCCGCAGCCGCAGCGCCGGGATCACCCGGCGCTTCCGACGGTGACGACGCCGGCCGCTCCGGAGCTGCCGAGCATGGCGCCTCCGGTCGCGGGCCGGGCTGCACCGGCTGCGGCGCCGAAGAAGAAGAAGAAGGAAGGCTGCTGATACGGTGGGCGCGCGGGACGCGGCCCTGCCCGGCTCAGTCGGCGACGCCGTACTCGCGCGTCAGGTAGTCCACGAGCTTCGCCGCATCGGCCTCGCTCACGGGCGCGCCCATCACCGAGACCATCTTCTTGACCTCGGCTTCCCAGCTCGCGCGCTTCATGAACCGCGAGTTCATCTGGATGTAGTCGAGGCTGTGGCAACCGCTGCAGTTCGCCAGCAGCGTCGTGACCTCGGGACCGTCCTTCATGCGGATCATCGTCTCGTCGGCCTGTGCGCCAGCGCTGGCCAGCGGTCGCGACGACTGCAAGCATGACAGGCAACTTCTTCATCGCGCCTCCGTCAGACGGCCTCGACGCCGATGCGCTGGACCACGTTGTTGTTGTAGCCCGCCGGGTTGAAGATCAGCTGGTCGGTCTGCGACGACCCGAGACCGTTCGTCGCCCGCGCCGACACGACGTACCTGCCGCGCGCCGGCTTGAACACGTACTGCCACGGCCGGAATGAATAACCGCCCGCTGTCGGCTCCGAGCTCGGCCGACTGCCACGAACGGCCCCCGTCCACCGAGACGTCGACGGAGCGGATGCCAAAGCCCGCGTCCCAGGCGATGCCCCTTCACCACCAGCGGCGCGCCGGCCTTCAGTTTCTGGCCCTCGGTGACGTTCGTGACCAGCGAGTTCACGACGATCTCGGTGATCGGCGTGTTCTCCGCCGTTTCCTGCGACGTGAAGCGGTCGACGGTCGCGAACTTGCCCTTCGGGACGCGGTAGGCCTTCGCCATCCAGAAGCCCGCGAGCGGCTGCGCGAGGACGCGGATGTTCACGACCTGCTTCATCCAGTAGGTCGCGGTCCAGCCGGGAACGACGATGCGCGCAGGAGCCCCGTTCCAGTGCGGCAACGGCTGGCCATTCATTTCCCAGGCGATCAGCGTGTTCTCGTCCATCGCCTTCCACGCCGGGATGCTCTTCACGAAGTCGGGCGTGGCCTCGAGCGCGCCGCTGTCCGCACCGTTGAACGCGACCTCGACCGCGTCCTTCGCAGATGCCGGCCTTCGCGAGCACGTCCTTCAGCCGCACGCCTTTCCAGCGCGCGTTGCCCATCGCACCGTAGGCCCACTGCACGCCGAAGACGTGCGGATCGGACAGCCCGCGGCGGTTGCCGGAGCACTGGCAGAGGGCGACGAGCTCGACGTGCTCGAAGTCGCGCTGCAGCTGCTCGAGCGTCAGCTCGAATGGCGCCGACGCCGCATCGCCGCCGATGCTGAGGCGCCACTCGCGCGGGTCGATCTCGGGGATCGAGGCAAGGTGCCAGCGGACGAAGAAGCGGTCGTTCGGCGTGATGACGTCGGAGAACTGGGCGACCGGCGTCTCGAAATTGGGCGGCCGGAAGCTGCGCTTGATCAGCGGCTGCTTGCCCGGCAGCGCGTAGAGCTCCTCGCTCTCGAGCGCGCCGGATGGAAGTCCCGCGGCCAGGATCGAGCGCGGCAGCAGCAACTGCCCGCCAGCCAGCGCCATACCGCCGGCCACACCGCGAACGAACGAACGTCTGTCCATGGCGGTCTCCCCGAATCGTCGCCAGTCAATATAGCGTCTTGATCAGGATCGTGCTGATGACTCCGACGATCAGCGCCGACACGAGGCCCGAGCCCGAGCGGCTTGAAGCCGATGCGCTTCAGTCCCTTGATGCTGGTGCCCAGCCCCACGCCCGCCATCGCGATGCCGAGGCAGTAGGTCGTCACGTGCGACGCCAGCTTGATGAAGCCGTGCCACTGATCCGGCGTCAGCAGCCCGAACGGGCTCGTTCCCAGGTCACCGATCGTGCGCAGTGCGCTCATGCACGCGAAGCCGATGACGAACAGCGGCACCATCGTGTACCACGGCGGCGGCGCGGAGCCCTCCGACGAACGGCGGTGGTAGAGGATCGCCATCAGCGGGATCACGACCAGCATCGAGAGATTGCGCTCGAGCTTGGTGACCGTCGCGACGTTCAGCGCCTGGGCGTCCCGGTAATAATCCTGGTACACCATGCCCGCACCCGCGACCTGCGACGTGTCGTGCACGGCCGAGCCGAGGAACAGGCCCGCGGCGAAGGAATCGCCGCCGAACATCCAGTGCGCGACGAACGGGATACGCGAGCATCGCGAACAGGCCGAACACCGTGATGCAGGCCACCGCGTAGCTGGTCTCTTCTTCCTTCGCACCGATGGTCGGCGACACCGCCACGATCGCGGTGTTGCCGCAGATGCCGGTGCCGACCGCGATCAGTGTGCCGAGCCGGTCCGGCAGGCCCAGGCGACGGGCGAGGAACGTGACGATCAGGATCGCCGCGGGGATCGTCACGAGGATCACCGGCAGCGACTTGAGCCCGATCGCTGCCGACCTCGACGATGCTGAGCTTCAGCCCGAGCAGCACGATGCCGATGCGCAGCACGCGCTTCACCGCCACGCCGATGCCCGGCTTCAGGCTCGCGGGCAGCGTGAAGAGATTGCCGATCGCGAGCCCCAGCAGGATCGCCACCATGATGCCGCTGATCGCCCCGGAGCCGAGCCCGAGCGCGGCGGCGATCCAGTCGGCGAGGTAGTTGCCGGCGACCGCGAGGGCGAAAGCGACCAGGAGACCGGGAATTGCGTTCATCGTCCTGCTGCTGTTCTCAATAATGCGGCGAGGCGGCCCCTGCGACCGCCTCGCATCAACCCCCTCGCTCCCGGCCGTCACGACCTGACCGGTCAGCGCTTCCAGCTGTAGCTCATCTCGAGTTCGAACTGGTTCATCGAGAACTCGACCGTCTGCGTCGGATCGAAGTTGTTCTGGCCCTTCAGCGAGTAGTCCGGGGCATACATGAACGAGAGACTGAGTTCGTCGCCGCCAGCCATCGTGCGCGTGAAGCCGACGGTGTAGTGCTCCTCGACCACGCCCGGGGCCAGGATGTTGAACTCCATCTGGGTCTTCGGAATCGGCTGCGAGTCGGGGAAGCTGTAGCCGGCGCGGAACGTCCACTGGTCGTCGTACTTCCAGGATCCACCGAACTTGTAGACCGACATGTCGCGCCAGCCGAAACCGGCGCCCTGCTTGCCGCCGAGGCAGCCTTCCACGTTGGTGCCGCCGACGGTCGGGCACGTGAAAAGGTTCTCGATCGGGTTCGACACTGAAGGCGTGTCCGAATACCAGATGCTCTGGTAGTCGAAATCGAACGTGAACGCGTCGTTCGGCCGGAGCGTGAGGCCGTAGGTGGCCGATCGACGGGATGTCGAACTTGCCGCCCTCGGCGTACAGGTCGGAGTAATCGCTGAACTCCGACATCGACATCTTCGACGTGTAGGCGGCCGCGACACTGAGCCACTTGGTGGCGTTCCACAGCGCGCCCACCGATGCCGCCATAGCCGTAGGACATGTCGTGGCCGTTGCCCGACAGGTGCGTCGGCATCTTCGGCTGGCCGGTGGTCATGTACGACTCGATGTAGGTCTTGGTATATGGCGAGAAGGCCGCCGACGCCGCGGGCCTGGAAGCGCTGCATCGCCAAGATCGCCGATGCGCCTAGCGCGAACTGGTCGTCCGCCGTCTTCCACGCGTAGGTCAGGTTCAGGAAGGCCTGCATCAGGTCGACGCCTGCCACTCCGTCGCCGCCCGTGAATCCGCCGCCGTAGGTGCCCTTGAACGTCATTGCCGGCGCCGGACCCGCCGCGCCGTCCGGGTCGAACGAGGCCGTGCCGCCCTGCCACTGGGTGTTCATGCCGCCACGGGCGTAGAAAGCCGCGCCCAGGGCGCTCTGCTCGTCGAGCTTCCAGTTCATCGCCACGTACGGGATGAAGAAGTACTCGTTCTCGCTCGTGATGTTGTTCGGGCCGATCGTGAACGGGCAGAACGGTTGCGTACCGCCCGGCGGCGTGAAGCAGTTGCCGTTCAGCTGGCTGGCCGAAGTCTTGTACTCGCGCCGCGGGCTGAAGATGCCGAGGCCGGCGTCGATGGTCTCCGGCAGCAGCGCCAGGCCGGCGGGATTCGTCGCCATCTCCAGCAGTTCCTGCGGGTCGGCGCTGCCGGCCCCCGCCATGCTCTTGCTCTTCGTGCCGATGCCGTGGGTGAAGTAGCCGTTGGTGGCTGACGCAGAGCCTGCTGCGAGGGCCAGGCCGACTGACAGGGCAAGGATCGTGCGACTGCTGAACGTACTCATGAAGACCCCCAATTGGCCGGTCCAACGGCCCCTGAGTTAAATTAGAAATCGCTAAATTCTCGGCCCGGGGAAGTGCCGCCACAACACGGGCTTTCCGCTATCCGCGCAGTGGCCGGCCGCGCCGTTGCGTGCCGGCAACGACGCCGCGCTCCGCGCCGGCCGGTCTTCAGGCCTTGTGCTTCAGCACGAACCGGAAAACGTTGCCCTCGGTCGTCGACTCGATGAGCTCGTGCCCGGTCGTGCGCGCGAAGGCCTGGAAGTCCTTGACCGCGCCCGGGTCCGTGGCGAGCACCTCGAGCGTGCGCGCCCGGCGGCATCGCCGTCAGCGCCTTCTTTGCCTTGAGGATGGGCAGCGGGCAGTTGAGGCCCTTCGCGTCCAGTGTCTGGTCAGCCATGCAAGGTCCGTCCCGTGGTGGATGGGTGGGTTCAGATGAACAGGTTGATCTCGGACTGCGTCGCGACCTCGATGTAGGTCGCCGCGCCGCCGAGTCTCGATGCCTTCGATCATGTCCTCGAGCTTGTACTCGAACAGGTCCATGGTCATCTGGCAGGCGATCATGCGCACGCCGGACTCGACCGCGAGCGAGCGCAGCTCGGGGATCGAGGCGACGCCCTTCTTCTTCATCATGTTCTTCATCATCGCGGTGGCGCCGGCATCGACGCCCGGGATCATCGACATGACGTTGGGCATGCCCATGTGGCCGCCCATCATCGGCATCTTCATCGCCGGGTTGCCGAGCGGGGACATCTTCAGGTCGAGGTCTTTCAGCAGCAGCGGCAGCCCGTAGAAGGTGAAGAACAGCGTCACGTCGAGGCCCATCGCGGCGGCCGTCGTGGAGAGAATGAACGGCGGGTACGCCCAGTCGAGCGATCCCTTCGTCACGATGATCGACATGCTCTTGGTGCCGGACGAATCTGACATGTTCGATGCCCCCTCGCTGGTACGACGGTCCAGTGGATCGCGTCGAAACTAGCAGAGACGCCTTTATTAGCAAAGTCGAATTTATTACTCTCGGGTCGTGGCAAGCACCTGCTACACACCGGCCGGCGATGATGCATCGCAACATCGCGCCCGCGACGCGACACGCCGCGCCGCTGTTCGTCGGCAGCGACTTCTGTCGCGTCCCCGCGTTCGGGCGGAACCACCCGCTCGCGATCCCGCGCGTCTCCGCCGTCATGGAACTCTGCCAGGCTGCTCGGCTGGCTGGACGAGGGCTCGTTCCGCCGTGCCCGGCCGGCAAGCATCGAGCGGCTGGCGACCTTTCACGATCGCCGTTACGTCGAGGCCCTGCGGGAAGCGGACGCCCGCGGGTCCGTCCAGCCCGAGGTCCGGGCCCGTCATCACTTCGGCAACCTCGAGAACCCGCTGTTTCCGGGCGTGTTCGAGCGGGCCGCCACGGCCGTCGGCGGATCGATCCTCGCGGCCGAGCTCGCGCTCGAGGGCCGGGCAGTCTTCCATCCCGCGGGCGGCACCCACCACGGGCGTCCCGACCGGGCCAGCGGATTCTGCTATTTCAACGACCCGGTATTCGCGATCGGCACGCTGCTCGAGCGCGGCGCCGGGCGGGTGCTGTACGTGGACCTCGACGCCCATCACTGCGACGGCGTCCAGGACGCTTTCCTCGGCGACGACGGGTCCTGATGGTGTCGATCCACGAGGCCGGCCGCTGGCCGCACACCGGCGCCGCCGACGACCGCGGGATCGGGCAACAGCCTGCAACCTCCCGGTGCCCGCCGGGTTCAACGACAGCGAGCTGCGCTGCCTGCTGGACGAAATCGTGCTGCCGGCCGGGGCCGCCTTTGGTCCCGGACGCGGTGGTGATCACCTGCGGGACCGACGCGCTCGAGGGCGACCCGCTGTCGCGCATGGCGCTCAGCAACGGCGCGCTGTGGGATGCCGTCGACGCGCTGATCAGTCTCGCCGGGCCTGCAGTCGTGCTCGGCGGCGGGGGCTACAATCCCTGGACGCTGGCGCGCTGCTGGACCGGCCTGTGGGGACGGCTCTCCGGGCGGGACATTCCGGCCGCGCTGCCGCCGGAGGCGCAGCTAGTGCTGGCGGATCTCGAATGCGACCTCGTCGACGACGAGGACCTGAAGTGCGAGTGGTTCAAGGCCCTCGCCGACGCGCCAAACGTTGGTCCGGTGCGCGCCGAGATCCGGGATCTCGTGGCCCGGCAGGCGAAGGGGAGTACGAATGAGCTGGCTTGAATCAGTCGCGCGGATCGAGGACCTCGAGGACGTCGAGCTCGACGCCGGGCTCGTCGCGGAATTCGAGGCTGCCGCAGACGCGACCGCCACGGCGACCAATCCGTTTCTCGACGCCGACCTTCAAGGACTACGCGAGCACCGAGCTCAAGGGCTGCGCGAAGAACAGCTTCCCGTCATTCTCGATCACCGCCGGCGCCTGCGGGCTCAACTGCGACCACTGCCGCGCAGAGATCCTGAAGCCGATGATCGCGGCCACCTCGCCCGCGATGCTCGACCAGAAGGTCCGCCACCTGGTCGCGACCCAGAACCTGCAGGGCTTCCTGCTCTCCGGCGGATCGAACCGGCGCAACGAGATCCCGTACGAGCGCTACTACCCGGTCGTCGAGCGGCTGAAGCGCGATTTCCCGGCGATGAAGATCGCGATCCACACGGCGCTCACCGACGAGCGCGGTGCGCGCGCGATGGAGGCCGCCGGCGTGGACACGGCGATGATGGACGTGATCGGCGCCGACGAGACGATCCGCGACGTCTACCACCTCGACCGGCCGGTGCAGGATTTCGAGGCCACGCTCGCCGCGCTGTGCTCGACCTCGATGGAGGTGAGCCCGCACATCGTGATCGGGCTGCACTATGGGCGCATCGTCGGCGAGACCAATGCACTGGACATCGTGAGCCGCCATCCGGTCGACCGCGCTCGTGCTCGTGGTCGTGATGCCCTTCTATGCCGCGCCCGGCCTGTACGCGGTGCCCGACGCGACGGACGTAGGCCGCATCTTCGGCGAAGCGCGGCGCCGTCTCGCCGACCGCCAGGTCCTGCTCGGCTGCGCCCGGCCGCCCGGCCTGCACAAGCGCGTCGTGGACGCGTACGCCGTGATGGCCGGCCTCGACGGCATCGCCTTCCCGGCCGACGGTGCGGTCGCCGTGGCGAACGCCATCGGCCGGCCTCACCACCAGGAACACGCCTGCTGCTCGATCAAGGTCGGGGCCGCGCCCCGCGCGAGCGCAGCCAGCACATGCGCCGCCTGACGGCGCGCCAGCACAGCCACGGGAGTCCGCAGATGAGCTGTCTCAACCAGGGAGCCGACGCCGCGACGGCGCAGGCGTCTGACGGCCGGTCGTTCAACTCGTTCGACAGCATGGAGCCGCGCACGCCCGCGGCGACGCCGGCGGAAGCGCGCAACGGCAAGCGGGTGAAAGAGGCCGCCGTGCCGCCGCAGGGCGTCTACCTGCCGAACAACAACGTGCTCACGCCCGAGATGCGCTCGCCCGAGTACGTGCAGATGTCCACGGCGGCCGCGATCACGCTCGGCGTGATGGGCGGCAAGATGCACCGCTGCGGCTGCACGCGCTGCCTCAACCTGCTGCTCACCTACCCCGAGGGCTGCCGCGCGAACTGCGCCTACTGCGGGCTCGCGCGCCACCGCGAAGCAGACCGCGATTACGCGGACCGCAATTTCATCCGCGTGGACTGGCCCGCCGTGCCGGTGGCCGAGATCGTGGAGCGCGTGGCGCGCGACGGCGAGCAGAGCCCGTTCCACCGCATGTGCATCTCCATGATCACGCACCCGAGGTCCGACGCGGACACGGTCGCGGTGCTGAAGGCGTGGACCGCCCGCATCGATCCCGCGACGATCCCGGTGTCGATCCTCTCGAACCCGACGACGATGGAGCGCGAGGACGTGCAGCGGCTCCGCGACCTCGGCGCCGACATCTTCACGGTCGCGCTCGACGCGGCGACGCCCGCGATCTTCGACCGCACGCGCGGCAAGGGCGTGCAGTCGCCGCACAAGTGGCAGAAATACTGGGAAGTGCTGCTGCACGCACGCGACATCTTCGGCCCGCAGAAATTCGGCGCGCACATCATCGTCGGCATGGGCGAGACCGAGCACGAGCTGCTCTCGCTCGTGCAGCAGCTCGTCGACCTCGGCGGCCACAGCCACCTGTTCAGCTTCTTCCCCGAGCAGGGCTCGCTGATGGATCACCTGCCGGCCACGCCGCGCGACCAGTGGCGACGCGTGCAGCTCGCGCGCTACCTGATCGACTACGCGGGCGTGCGGGTCGAGCAGATGACGTTCGACGCCGAGGGCCGGGTGACCGGATACGGCCTGCCCGAGGCCGAGGTCGAGAGAGTGGTGAGCGAAGGCGTCGCGTTCCGCACGTCGGGCTGCCCGGGCAAGTTCCGCGACGACGTCTCCGCCTGCGACCGCCCGTACGGCGACTCGCCGCCGAGCAACATCGCGAGCTACCCGTTCCAGCCGAACAAGCAGGACCTGCGCAAGATCCGCCGGCAACTGAAGATCCCGGTCGTGCAGGGCTAGCACGCCGTGGCCGGCACGTTCCGCGTCGTCGACACAGGCGTGCGGGAGGGCCGCTTCAACATCGCGCTCGACCAGGCGATGATCGAGCAGCACCAGGCAGGCCGCATCCCGGACACGTTCCGCTTCATGCGCTTCCCGCCGACCGCGCTGATCGGCCGGCACCAGGCCCTGCGCCAGGAGATCGACGTCGAGCACTGCCGCGCACACGGCATCGGCATCGTGCGGCGCATCACCGGCGGCGGCGCGATCTACCTCGACGAAGGACAGCTCGGCTGGGGCCTGGTCTTCCACCGCAGCGCCCTCGGCACCGTGTCGCTCGCCGAGCTCGCGCGCGACATCTGCCTTGCGGTGGCAGCCGGCCTGCGCCGGCTCGGCGTCGAGGCCCGCTACCGGCCGCGCAACGACATCGAGGTGGACGGACGCAAGATCAGCGGCACCGGCGGCTTCTTCGACGGCGACACGCTGATCTACCAGGGCACGGTGCTGGTGGACATGGACCCGGCGGCGATGGTCGCGGCGCTGCGGGTACCGCGCGCCAAGCTCGAGAAGCGGCAGCTCGACTCCGCCGCGCAGCGCGTCGTCACGCTGCGCGAGCTGCTCGGCCCCGCGACGCCCGGCCTGCCCGAGATCCAGCAGGCGCTGCTCGAGGCGTTCGCAGAGCGGTTCGGCGCTGCAGTGGCGCATCGAGCCGCTGCCACGCCGCGGAGGAGGCGCTCGCATGGCGCGTGTACCGCGACGAGATCGGCACCGATGCAGTTCGTGGCCGAGGTCGACGACCCGGCGCACGAGGCGGATTTCCTTTCCGGCGTCACACACTTGCGCGGGCGGCACGGTCACGAGCTACGTGCGGCTCGAGGGCCCTGCGCGCAGGCGGATCGGCATGGCGCTGATCACCGGCGACTTCTTCGTGGCTCCGCCGCGCACCATCCTCGACCTCGAGGCGGCGCTGCGCGGCGCCTACGTCGAGGACGCCGCCGGCATCATCGACCGCTTCTTCGCCGAGCACACGCTGAGCGCCATCACGGTCACGCCGGCCGACTTCCGCGCGTCGATCGAGGCGGCGCTGGCGACCGCCGCCGCCCGCCGCGTGAAGACGCTCACCGTCCTGCAGCACACCTCGGCCGAGTATCTCGGCCTGATCGAGGACCACCTCGAGGGGCGGCGCATCCGCTTCCGCTACTCGCGCCCGTTCGCGACCGGCGGACGCGTGCCGAAGGCCGGCCAGCTGCTCGACGGCCTGGTGCTGCTCGGCGGCGGCCCCTGGGGCAGCGCCGGCGACCGCAACGTGCCGACGCTGATCGAGGAGCTGACGCTGACCAAGGCAGCGCTGCAGAAGGGACTGCCGGTGCTCGGGTATCGGGCTGGGTGCACAGCTTCTGTCCATCGTGGCCGGCGGCTCGGTACAGCAGACCGACCTCGTGTTCGACGTCGGCGAGGCGACGCGCGTCGACGCCGGACGCGCTGGACGGGCTACCTGCCGGAGCGCTATCCGCTGGTGATCTATGGACGCGACCGGCCGCTGCCGCCCGACGACGCGCGGATCCTCGCGGTCGACGCGGCGGGCCACCCGGCGGTGTTCCAGGTCGGCGCGAACGCGCTCGGCTTCACCGGGCACCCCGGCGTGAAGGCGGCGATCATCGAGGACCTGATCATGGAGTTCGAGGAGGCGCCGGCCGATCCGGGGCCCGGCGCTGGCGCGACTGCGCGACGCTGCAGCGCAGCATCGAGGACGCGCTGGTGCCGATCATGACCGGCGTGGTGAAAGTGCTGCGGCTGATGGAGTGACGTCCGCCGCGTTACGTATTGCCAGCGAGCGCCGATTAAATTAGGGTGCGCTAATACGTCGCCGCGCGCGGCGTGCTGCGCCGCGTCATCGTCGATGGAGCAGAGCGCATGGCCAAGAAGCTGATCATCGTCATGGCGAACACCGACCCGCGCAACGGCGAGGAACTCGGCGCGCCGATCTTCCAGGCCACCGTCGCCGCGGCGATGGAATACGAGGTCGACGTGATCTGCACGGCGACGTCCGGGCGGCTGATGAAGAAGGGCGTCGCCGAGAAGCTGCGTCGTCAAGGAAGGCTCGCCCAAGACCGTCTACGACTTCATCAAGGACGCGCACGAGGCGGGCGTGAAGTTCTACTGCTGCTCGCCCAACCTCGACCTGTTCGACATGACCAAGGACGACCTGATCCCGGAGTGCTCCGGCATCGTCGGCGGCGCGCACCTGATCGAGGAAGTGATGGAAGACGACGACGTCAAGGTCCTGACCTACTGACTGTCGGGCCGCCAGGCGGCCCGGGGGGACGCATGGAACACGCTGGCACTCGCGTGCAGGAGTTCATCGGCGACCCGGTCTCGGACGCGCCGCCGGTCCGCGCGCGAGAAGCTCGAGGCGATCTTCGCCGACATCCAGGCGGACATGCGCTTCGACCACGAGCTGAACGGCTGCCTGAACTGCGGCATCTGCACCGCCACCTGCCCGTCGGCGCACTACTACGACTACAGCCCGCGCGAGATCGTGCAGCTGCTGTGGACCGAGAACCTCGAGGGCATCTACGACGCGATGCAGGAGAAGATCTGGGCCTGCGCCCAGTGCTACACCTGCGCCGCGCGCTGCCCGTTCGGCAACTCGCCGGGCGGCCTCGTGATGCTGATGCGCGAGGTCGCGATCAAGCACGGCATGGAGTCGGCGAAGAACGTGCTCCGGCCGTTCAGCCGCGTGATGCTGAAGCTGATCTCGACCGGCAACCAGCTGTCGCCGGACATGATCAACAAGGACGGCTTCCCGGACTGGGGGCCGAACATCTCCAAGGTGGACGCGCCGCTGCAGCTGCTGCGCAAGGCGATCCCGATGCCCACGCTGCACACCACCAAGACGGCGTGGGAAGTGAACCTGAAGACGTCGGTCGAGCTCTACACGATCTGGGAAGAGACCGGCGTGCTCGGCGAGCCTGAAGACCATCGACAAGAACCTCCATGACGTCATCAGCGACATCATGGACGAGAAGCGCGACGAGCTCGAAGAGTGGCTCGAGGAACAGGAGGAGGACTGACCATGACGACGGACACGAAGCCCCCCGCTCCGGGCGAGCGCTTCACGGGCCACGGCCCGGAGTGGCGCGACGCAAGCTGAACCAGCACCGACGCCCAGGCCGCGACGGCCTGGGTCGAGCAGGTCATCGACAAGCGCTCGATGCTGACCCAGAAGGACCGCGTCGAGGACGTGCGCGACCTGATGTGGCAGCTCGAGAAGGAGGGCGAGATCGTCGTCCACCGCGTCAGCGACGAGCACCAGCCGGTGATGGCCAAGACGCTGTACGGCTGGGACAAGAAGATCCCGACCACGCGGCTGTGGCACCACAAGTCCTGCGGCCAGTGCGGCAACATCCCGGGCTACCCGGCGTCGCTGCTCTGGCTGATGAACCAGCTCGGCACCGAGTACCTCGACGAGACCGACCAGACCTCGTGCACGGCATGGAACTACCACGGCTCGGGCATCGGCAACATCGAGAGCCTCGCGGCCGTCTTCCTGCGCAACTTCCACCAGGCCTACGTCTCGGCGAAGGCGCAGGGCCTGCCCGAGGGCTACTACTACCCGCTGGTGCACTGCGGCACCTCCTTCGGCAACTACAAGGAAGTGCGCGGCTACCTGCTGCGCTCGGCGAAGCTGCGCGAGAGCGTGAAGAAGATCCTCGGCAAGCTCGGCCGGCTCGTCGACGGCAAGCTGCTGATCCCCGAGGAGGTCGTGCACTACTCCGAGTGGGTGCACGTGATGCGCGCGAAGATCGCCGAGCGGCAGGTGATCGACTGCAGCCACATCCGCGCCACGATCCACCCGGCCTGCCACGTCTACAAGATGGTGCCGGAGGACGTCGATCTACGACGACACGGTGCTCGACGGCAACCGCGTCGCGGTGTCCACCGGCATCATGGAGTCGCTCGGCGCGCAGGTCATCGACTACAAGACCTGGTACGACTGCTGCGGCTTCGGCTTCCGCCACATCATCTCCGAGCGCGAGTTCACGCGCTCGTTCGCGATCGACCGCAAGCTCCGCGTGGTGCAGGACGAGGCGCACGCCGACGTGATGATCGGCCACGACACCGGCTGCATCACCACGCTCGACAAGAACCAGTGGATCAGCAAGGCGGGCGGCCGGCCCGGTCGACGTGCCGGTGCTCGCGGACTGCCAGTTCGCGGCGCTGGTCTGCGGCGCGCACCCGTACAAGATCGTCCAGTCCCACTGGCACGCCTCCTCGACCGAGACGCTGATGGAGAAGCTCGGCATCGACTGGCAGGCGAAGAAGGCGGAGTTCGAGGCGTACCTGAAGGAGGTCGCCGCAGGCAAGATCGAAACCCTCTACGACCCGCGCCGCATGATCACCTCAGGGCCGGGCTACAAGCGGATCGACAGCAACAGCCATGAGCAAGCCAATCCTGATCGTCGGGGGCGGGCCCGCCGGCCTTGCGGCCGCGCATGCGCTCGCGCGTGTCGGGCAACCGAGCGTGCTGGTGGAGAAGGCGGACCGCCTCGGCGGCGCGCCCATCCTCTCCGGTTACGCCAAGCTCGTGCCGTCGGGCGAGTGGGCCCGGGACGCGATCGGCGGCATGGTCGAGCGCGTCGTCAAGGACCCGCTGGTCGAGGTGCACACTCGGCGCGAAGGTCGCCTCGTTCGCGGGCAGCCCCGGCGCGTTCGCGGTGCAGGTGTCCGACGGCCGCAAGCGTCGACGCCGGCGCGGCGATCCTCGCCACCGGCTTCACGCACTTCGACTCGGTCAACAAGCCCGAGTGGGGCTTCGGCACTGTTCCCGGACGTGGTCACCACCACGCAGGTCGAGCAGATGATCTCGTCGGGCAAGGGCGTGCGCTGCCCGTCCGACGGCCGCAAGCCGAAGCGCGTCGCGATCCTGCTCTGCGTCGGCTCGCGCGACCGCCAGATCGGCCGCGAGTGGTGCTCGAAGATCTGCTGCACGGTCTCCGCCAACATGGCGATGGAGATCCGCGAAGAGCTGCCGGACTGCCACGTCTACATCTACTACATGGACATCCGCACGTTCGGCCTGTACGAGACCAAGTACTACTGGAAGAGCCAGGAAGAGTTCAAGGTCAAGTACATCAAGGCGCGCATCGCCGAGGTGACCTCGGACGGCGAGAAGCTGGTGGTCAAGGGCGAGGACACGCTGGTGAAGCGCCCGATCACGATCCCGTTCGACATGGTGGTGCACGCGATCGGCATGGACCCGAACGTCGAGAACCCGGCGATCGCCACGACCTTCGGCGTCGAGCTCGAGCGGCACGGCTACGTCGGCCGCGGCAACGCCTACGGCAACACGGCCGAGACCTCGCGTCCGGGCGTGTTCGTCGCCGGTGCGGCCACCGGCCCCGAGACCATCGACGACTCGATCGCGCAGGGCCACGCGGCGGCGCTGGCCGCGCTCGGCTTCCTGCAGCCGCTGCGCGCGAGCGCCTGAACCGGCCGGCGATGTTCGGACGGGTCGCAAGAGGCGAGCGTGCCGGCGGTGCCGGCCCGGCCGCACCTCGACCTGAGCGGTCCGCGGCTGCGGCGCGCGCTCGAGGCGCTGGTCGCGGGCGCGGACACGCACGGCGGCATCGAGCGCTACATGGACGCGCTCAAGCTCAAGTCGGCGGTGTTCCGCGAGGCGCTGGCGCGCCGACGGCCCGGGCCGCGGACGGCTCGACGTCGAGGCGTTCCGGCCGCTGTGCGCGTTCATGCCCACGGTGCGCCGGCGCATCGTGCCCTGGCTCGAGGAGCCGGCGTACACGACGCTGCGCGCGCGCGCTCGAGGAGCTGCTCGAGCCGACCAGCGACACGTCCGGCGACCGACGCGCGCATCGCGCCGCTTCTGCGCGGCCTTCCCGCAGGACGATCGCCACCGCTGGACGCGCGACCTCGCCGCCGAGCTGCTGCACAACCTCGACCCGGAGCGCTATCCGCTGATGACGCGCTGGGTGTGGGACGCGGAGGCCAACACCGGCGTGCTGCGCGAGATCTGGCACGGGCCCGACGTCGACCACACGACCATCGCGCGTCGCGCGACGGCTATGAGACGTTCCTGGTGCTGCGCGAGGAGATCGCGCAGTTCCTGTCGACGAACGGCGTGTTCCGCGACGTGGTGCAGATGGTCGACATGGTCTGCGCCCAGGTCTACGCGGAGTACATCTGCGAGCAGGGCGGCAGCTACCTGCGCGCCGACTTCTCCGCGCCCGAGGACCCGATGCAGCACACGCGCCGCCTGCTCGGGCTGGACGGCGTCCGCGCGGCCGACGGGCGGGCGCGGTTCGCGGCCATCGACGGCGAGGCCCGCGAGGCCTTCGCCGGCGCCGCTCCCCGCACCCTCGAATGACGAGGCCAGGCAATGCCCATACATGAAGTGTCGCTGATCCGCCCGGAGAACCTGCAGACGCACGAGCAGCTGGTGATCGACGGCGTGGACGTCTCCGGCCACTGGAGCACGTTCATCCAGTCGCGGGTCCTGCACGGACTACAACGAGGCGATGCAGGACGAGATCGCGGCGCTGCCGGGCGGCGAGAACGTGCACCGCTGCTGGCAGTGCGGCTCGTGCACGAACTCCTGCACGGTCAACGCGATCAACCCGGACTTCAACCCGCGCTACTGGATCTACCTGATCCGGCTGGGCATGGAGTCCGAGATCCTGCGCGACAAGGAAATCATCTGGCAGTGCGTGTCGTGCAACAAGTGCACCTACGCCTGCCCGCGCGACGTGGTGCCCGAGGGCGTGATGAAGGCGCTGTCGCACTGGATGGAGCTCAAGGGCCACGTGAAGAAGTCGCCGTCGATGGTGTTCGACGAGGTGTTCTCCGAGCAGGTGTTCGAGCGCGGCAAGATCGAGGAAGGCCGCGTGATGCAGCGCTTCTTCAAGCGCACCGGGCCAGGACCTCAGGCAGCCGTGGCTGATCGAGATGGTGAAGCGCATGCTGCGCCACCTGCCGGTCACGATGCTCACCAAGCTCGGCCTCGCCACGCTCGTGGCGCCGAGCACCAGCGGCTGGTCGCGGCGCACGCGCGGCGATCGAGGAATACGTGCACGAGCAGGAGCACAAGCGGCGCCGCGCGCTCGGGCTCGACGGCCTGATCGAAGCGGCGAAGCGCGACGCGGGGCCGGCGGCGGCCGGCGAGGGGGCGCAGTCATGAGCAGACCCGGCAAGTACCAGAAGGTCGCCTACTACCCGGGCTGCGCGCTCGAGGGCACGGCGCACTCGTACAACCGCTCGACGCAGGCGGTCGGCAAGGCGCTCGGCCTCGACCTCGTCGAGGTGAAGAACTGGAACTGCTGCGGCGCGATGGAGGTCAAGAACGTCGACCCAAGCTGCAGACGTACCTGTCGTCGCGCGTGATGTCGATCGCGGCGAGCGAGATGAAGATGGACGTGGTGATGGCGCCGTGCAACGGCTGCTACCACAACCTGAAGAAGGCCGAGTACGACCTCGCGCACGACCCGAAGAGCGCCGAGGTCGTGGACCGGCTGTCGAAGAAGGCCGGCCACGCGACCTACCAGGCGGGCCAGGTCGAGACCATCCACGCGCTCGACTGGATCAAGCACGGGCATCGGCGAGGAAGGCCTGAAGAAGCGGCTGCGCGGCTCGCTGAAGGGCCTCAAGGTCGCCAACTACTACGGCTGCATGTACACGCGGCCGCGCCACATCTTCCCCGAGAAGGACCAGGGCCCGGGCAGCGAGTCCACCTCGAAGCCGCACTACATGGACGACCTGCTCGCGGCGGCCGGCGCGGTCAACGTCGAGTTCCCGCTCAAGACGGCCTGCTGCGGCGGCGCGCACACGCTCTCCGACAGCGACACCTCGACGAAGCTGGTGCTGAACATCCTCCGCGCGGCCGAAGCGGCGGGCGCCGAGGTGATCGCCACCGAGTGCCCGACCTGCCACTCGGGCCTCGAGATGCACCAGGTGCGCGCCGAGAAGAAGTTCGGCCAGGCGACCCAGGTGAAGATCGTCTACTTCACGCAGCTGCTCGGCCTGGCGCTCGGCCTGTCGCCGAAGCAGGTCGGCGTGCACGAGAACATCTCCGACTCGCTCGGCTTCCTGAAGGAGAAGGGCATCGCGTGAGGCCGCTCGCCGACATCGAGCGGCGGCTCGACGAGCTCGCCGGGAAGCCGCGACTGGCTCGATTCGCGGCCGGAGCGGTGCCTGTCCGACGCCGCGCCCGGAGCTGCTGGCGCTCGGCGAGGAGGTGCTCGAGCACTGGGTCGCGGCCAAGGGCCTCGAGCCCACGCCGGACACGCGCGAAGGCTTCCGCCTGCTCGCGCTGCACCGCCAGGGCTGCGACGGACGAGCCGAGCTTCAACGCGTGCCGGGAAACCTGCCGCGAACTCGTCTACCATTACAACCTGCTGACGCTGGAGCCGCAGCACGCGGACACCGCTGCAGCGGCTGCGGATGATGGCGCTGGTCGCCAACCATCTGCGACTTTTCGTGGCCGGCAAGCTGCAGGTCGCGGGCTCGGCGATTTCTGCTGCTCCTCGCGCCCCGTGCGCGAGGATGCCGCGCCGCCCGAATCAGGCCTGAGGAGACTTCACCATGCCCACCGTGAAGGGCTGCAATCTGCCCGACGACCTGCTGTACGACGTCGAGAACCAGATCTGGTTCAAGGAGCTCGGCGACGGCACGGTGCAGCTCGGCATGACCGCCGTCGCGACGGCGATGGCCGGCAAGCTGGTCGCGTTCACGCCGAAGGGCGTGGGCAAGGAAGTGAAGGCCGGCAAGTCCTGCGCGACCGTCGAGTCGGGCAAGTGGGTCGGCCCCGCGAAGACCGCGGCCGGCGGCACGGTCGTCGCGGTCAACGAGGCGCTGGTCGCCACGCCGAGCCTCGCCAACGACGACCCGTACGGCAAGGCTGGCTGATCGTGCTCAAGCCCGAGGACTGGGACAGCGTCGAAGCCGCGCTGGTGCCGGGCGCGCAGGTCGCGGGCCCGTACGAGGCGAAGATGAACGCGGACGGGTTCGCCGGCTGCGCGTGAGTGCCCGCTAGCCCCGCGCCGACCGGCACGCGCGTGCTGGTGATCGGCGTCGGCAACCCGCTCATGTCCGACGACGGCGTGGGCGCAGCGCCTGCTCGAGGCGCTGGCCGCCGCCGGCCCGCGCTCGACGGCGTCGAGTACCTCGACGCCGGCACACTGGGTTTCCTGCTGCTGCCGCGCATCGAGCAGTGCGTCGCGCTGCTCGTGCTCGACGCCGCGCACCTCGACGCCGCGCCCGGCGACGGTTCGCGTGTCTCGAAGGCGACGGCGATCGACGAGTTCCTGCGGACGCGCCGCGCTGCAGCGTGCACGAGCTCGGCCTGCGCGACCTGCTCGACGTCGGCCCGCCTGACGGGCCCGCTGCCGGCGCGACGCGCGCTCGTCGGCGTGCAGCCGCTCGAGGTCGGCTGGGGCGATCTGCTCAGCACGCCCGTCGCGGCCGCGCTGCCGGCGGCGCCGATGCCGCGCGTGCGATGCTGCGGATGGCTTGCTGGCTGCCGCACATCAGCAATCGCTAATGCTTCGGCAAGTACCTAGCCGCGGCAGCGAGCTTATTGCGGCAGCTACGGGCAGCGGCTACCTTATGCTGAGCCGTGCAGGCGTGCGCCGGCGCCTTCCCGGAAGGCCTGCAATGTCCGCACCGACCGTCGGCGAATTCCTGCGCGCGCGAGGCGTCACGCGGCGCGACTTCCTCAAGTTCTGCACGACCGCCGCATCCGCGATGGCGCTGCCGGCCGCGCTGGCGCCGCAGATCGCGGCGGCGCTCGAGCAGGCGCGCCGTCCCTCGGTGATCTGGCTGCCGTTCCAGGAGTGCACCGGCTGCACCGAGTCGATCACGCGCGCGCACGGCGCGACGATCGAGAGCCTGATCTTCGAGGCCATCTCGCTCGACTACCAGCACACGCTGCAGGCCGCGGCCGGCGACGCCGCCGAGCGCGCGCGCGAGCAGGCGATGAAGGACAACTGGGGCAAGTACCTGCTGATCGTCGACGGCTCGATCCCGACCGGCAACGCCGGCTACGGCACGATCGCCGGCATCGAGCAACCTCGAGATGCTGCGCGAGGCCGCCGAGGGCGCCGCCGCGATCGTGGCGCTCGGCACCTGCGCGGCGTTCGGCGGCATCCCGATGGCGAAGCCGAACCCGACCGGCGCCGTGCCGGTCGGCCGAGGTCGTCAAGGACAAGCCGATCATCAACGTGCCGGGCTGCCCGCCGATCCCGGTCGTGATCACCGGCGTGCTGATGCAGTACCTGACGTTCGGCAAGCTGCCCGAGCTCGACGCGCTCGGCCGGCCGAAGGCGTTCTACGGCCAGACCGATCCACGACCGCTGCTACCGCCGCCCGTTCTACGAGCGCGGCGAGTTCGCCGAGACGCTTCGACGACGAGGGCGCGCGCAAGGGCTGGTGCCTGTACAAGCTCGGCTGCAAGGGGCCCGACGACCTACAACGCCTGCGCGACGGTGAAGTGGAACAACGGCGTGAGCTTCCCGATCGAGGCCGGCCACGGCTGCATCGGCTGCTCCGAGCCCGGCTTCTGGGACGCAGGGCGGCTTCTACCAGCCGCTGTCGACCGGCAACTGGGGCACGCGCGACGACCGTCGGCACCGCGGTCGGCGTCGGCGTGGCGCTCGGCGTCGCGTCGGCCGCGCTGCTGGCCGCAAGCGCCAGACGGGCATGGAGAAGGAGGCATGACGTCAGACCCTGCTCGAGTTCGCGCGCGGCCCGGCGCTCAGCTGGTCGATCAGCATCTTCGTCGCCGGCGTGCTGTGGCGGCTGGTCGGCGTGCTGCTGCTGCGCACGAAGAAGGACCTCTCCGAGCCGCGCAACGCGGCGGCGTGGAAAGGCCTGCGGCTGATCGCGCTGCGCTCCTGGCCGCGCAAGGAGTTCCTCGAAGGCACGGCGTTCGGCGAGGTGATGGGCTACGCGTTCCACGTCGGCTTCCTGGTCGCGCTGCTGTTCCTCGTGCCGCACGTGCTGTTCTTCGCGGACGTGTTCGAGGGCCTGCTCGGCTTCGACTTCAGCGACGTGTTCGGCTTCGCCTGGCCGACGCTGCCGAACGGCAGTCATCACGTTCCTGGCCGCGGTGTCGCTCGCGGCGCTGGTCGCGGTGCTGGTCCACCGCCTCACCAACCCGGTGAAGCGGCTGATCTCGAACTTCGACGACTACTTCAGCTGGTTGCTGACCGCCGCGCCGCTGGTCACCGGCATGCTGCGCCTACGCCCACGCCGGCGGCGCGCCGTACGAGACGCTGCTCGGCGTCGCACATCCTGTCCGTCGAGCTGCTGCTGGTCTGGTTCCCGTTCGGCAAGCTGATGCACGCCTTCACGATCTTCGCCGCGCGCGGCGCCACGGGCATGATCTTCGAGCGCAAGGGGGCCTCGCTGTGACCGCTCCACCGCTCGCACCCGCAAGCCCGAGCCGCTCGACTTCGACAAGCCGCGCGTCTCGATCGCGAAGCCCGAGTACCGCTTCGACATGCAGGGCGACATGCCCGACGCCGAGCGCGTCGACAAGGCGATGAAGAACTTCGTCAAGGACTTCGGCCGCACCGCCGCGATCTACATGGAGTCGTGCATCCACTGCGGCATGTGCGCCGAGGCCTGCCACTTCTACGAGGTCGACCAAGGACCCGAAGTACACGCCGATCTGGAAGCTCGAGCCGTTCAAGCAGGCCTACAAGCGCGAGTACGGCCCGTTCGCGCTCGTGTACCGCACGCTCAACCTCAAGCCGAAGGTGACGGTCGAGGAGCTGCAGCAGTGGCAGGAGCTGCTCTACGACTCCTGCACCGTCTGCGGCCGCTGCTCGCTGATGTGCCCGATGGGCATCGACATCGCGAGCCTGATCTCGCAGGCGCGGCACGGCATGTTCCACGCCGGGCCTGGTGCCGCACGAGCTCTAGGCGGTCACCGAGCGCGGCCACCGCGAGGGCAGCCCGCTCGGCGCCACGCCGAAGGTGTTCAAGGATCGCGTCGAGTGGCTCGCGGACGACCACGAGGTCGAGATCCCGCTCGACAAGGCGCAGGCCGACGTGCTGTGCACGATGTCGTCGATCGAGATCATGAAGTACCCGGACTCGGTCGTCGCGACGGCCCGGATCATGAACCACCTCGGGCTCGACTGGACGTTCCGGCACCGACGGCTACGAGGCGACCAACTTCGGCCTGCTGTCCGGCAACGCGGCCTGGCAGAAGGAAATGACGCTGAAGCTGATCAACGCCGCGGTCGCCTGCGGCGCGAAGACGTTGATCCTGCCCGAGTGCGGCCACGCCTACACGGCGCTGCGCTGGATGGGCGCCAACATGTACGGCAAGCCGCTGCCCTTCCGCGTGCTGCACATCTCGGAGTTCCTGGCCGAGAGCGTGCAGAGCGGCAGGCTGAAGCTGAAGAAGCTGTCGAAGAGCGCGACGTTCCACGACCCGTGCCAGGTCTCGCGCCGCGGCGGCGCGACCGAGGCGCCGCGCGTCGTGCTCGAGGCGCTGGGCGTCGACCTGCACGAGATGTTCCCGACCAAGGGCACCAACTGGTGCTGCGGCGGCGGCGGCGGCGTCGTGGCGAATCACGCGTGCCAACGACCTGCGCCACAAGGTGTTCAAGATCAAGATGGAGCAGATCGAGGAGACCGGCGCGGAGCTGCCGGTCACCAGCTGCGCCAACTGCCGGCAGACCTTCGACGACGGGCAGGCCCACTTCAAGTGGGACAAGGAGATGCACAGCCTGCTCGAGCTGGTCGCCGACAATCTCGTCGAGGAGGCCAGATGAGCGCCGCCACACCGCGGGTCGTCGTCGACCCGATCACCCGCATCGAGGGCCACCTGCGCATCGAGGCGGAGACCGACGCGGACAACCGCATCGTCAACGCCTACAGCGCCGGCACGATGGTACGCGGCCTCGAGATCATCCTGCGCGGCCGCGACCCGCGCGACGCCTGGGCGTTCGCGCAGCGCATCTGCGGCGTCTGCACGCTGGTGCACGGCATCGCGTCGGTGCGCGCGGTCGAGGATGCGCTCAAGTACGAGGTGCCGGCCAACGCGAACCTCGTGCGCAACCTGATGATCGGCGCGCAGTACGTGCACGACCACGTGATGCACTTCTACCACCTGCACGCGCTCGACTGGGTCGACGTCGTGTCCGCATTGAGCGCCGACCCGGCGGCGACCGCGACGCTCGCCCAGTCGCTGTCGAGCTACCCGCGGTCGTCGCCCGGCTATTTCGCCGACGTGCAGAAGCGGCTCAAGGTGTTCGTCGAGGGCGGGCAGCTCGGCATCTTCGCGAACGGCTACTGGGGCCATCCGGCGTACAAGCTGCCACCGGAGGCGAACCTGATGGCGGTCGCGCACTACCTCGACGCGCTCGCCTGGCAGCGCGACGTTGCGCAGCTGCACGCGATCTTCGGCGGCAAGAACCCGCACCCGCACTTTCTCGTGGGCGGCGTGCCGAATCCGATCGACCTCGACTCCGACTCCGCCATCAACGCGAAGCGCCTGTCGCAGGTGCAGGACATCATCAAGCGCATGCGGGAGTTCGTCGACCAGGTCTACGTGCCGGACACGCTGGCGATCGCCGGCTTCTACAAGGACTGGGCGGCGCAGGGTGAAGGGCTAGGCAACTTCCTCTGCTATGGGGACTTCCCGGCCAAAGGCATCAGCGACCCGAAGACTTTCCTGGTGCCGCGCGGCGTGATCCTCGATCGCAACCTGTCGGACATCCAGGAGGTGGACCTGCACGACCCGGCGCAGATCCAGGAGTTCGTCGCGCACGCCTGGTACGACTACTCGGGCGGCAAGGACGCGGGCCTGCATCCGTACGACGGCGAGACGAAGCTGAACTACACCGGTCCGCAACCTCCGTACCAGCATCTCGACGTCGAGCAGGGATACTCCTGGCTCAAGTCGCCGCGCTGGAAAGGCAAGGCGGTCGAGGTCGGCCCGCTGGCCCGCATGCTGATGCTGTACGCGACCGGCAATGCGCAGGCGAAGGAACTCGTGGACTTCACGCTCGCGAAGCTCGAAGTGCCCGTGCAGGCGCTGTACTCGACGCTCGGCCGCACCGCGGCCCGCACGCTCGAAACGAAGATCTTCGCCGACGCCATGCAGGGCTGGTACGACCAGCTGATCGCGAACATCAAGGCCGGCGATACGCGCACGTTCAACGAGAAGCTCTGGGAGCCGTCGACGTGGCCGCGAACCGCGAAGGGCGCGGGCTTCATGGAGGCGCCGCGCGGTGCGCTCGGCCACTGGATCGTCATCGAGGACGGCAGGATCGCCAACTACCAGGCCGTCGTGCCGAGCACGTGGAATGCCGGACCGCGCGACCCGCAGGGCCAGCCCGGCGCGTACGAGGCAGCGCTGGCCGGCCACGTGCTGCACGATCCGGCGCAGCCGATCGAGATCCTGCGCACGATCCACAGCTTCGACCCGTGCATCGCCTGCGCCGTGCACGTTTCCGGCCCGGGCGCGAGTCGTACCGGGCTCACCGTACATACCCGAGGAGTCCGGACATGACCCGACAGGAACTGTTGATCGCGTTGCCACTGATGGCCGCCGCGGCGCTTGCGGGGGGAACCGCCAGGTCGGCCGAGCCCGCGTTCATGTCGGGTGACTGGGGTCCCGCGGCATGCGAAGCGTGGAACAAGGACCCGGTGCTGACCACGGAACTCGTGAAGAGCGGCTGGATCAAGAACGACAAGGGCCGCGGCTTCAAGGTCATGCAGATCTATCGCTCGGACTGCGGCGACAAGCCGACGGTCGAGTTGCGCGTCGCGCTGAAGGACGGCAAGGCGGAGTGCGTCTACGGCGGCCCGGTCGAGACGCAGAAGCTCGACAGCGGCGCCGACTACCTGATGCACGCCACGACGGAGCGCTGGAAGCAGATGGGCGCCGGCGAATACGGGCCGATGAAGGCGATGATGCTCGGCCGGCTGTCGTTCAGCGGGCCGTACGGTGAGGCGATGGGCAACATGGGCCCGTTCTCGAACTTCCTGCTGCTCGCCGGAAAAGTTCCCGGCTCCGGCAACCTGCCCGTGAGCCGCGAGCAGCACTGGCAAAAAGTCTATCAGACGAAGGCGCCTGACGCCGTCAGCTGGTATCGGCCGCACCTGGACGTTTCGCTCGAACTGCTCGAGCGAGCCGGGCTGTCGGCCGAATCGCGGCTGATCGACGTCGGCGGTGGCGCATCCACGCTGGTCGACGACCTGCTGGCGCGCGGACTGCGCCACGTCACCGTGCTGGACGTTTCGGCAGAAGCGCTCGCGATCGCAAGGCGACGTCTCGGCGAACAGGGACGCAAGGTGGAGTGGCTCGCGGCCGATGTGCTGCAAGCTGCGTTGCCGGCAGGCGGCTTCGACCTGTGGCACGACCGCGCTGTGTTCCACTTCCTGACGGATCCCGCCGACGCCGCCCGGTACGCCGAGCAGGCGTCGCTTGCCGTTGCAGGCGGCGGCCACGCCGTCATCGGCGGCTTCGCCCCAGATGGACCGGAAAAGTGCAGTGGCCTGCCGGTCGCACGGCGCTCGGCCGAGGACATCGCGGCGATCCTCGGGCCCGCGTTCCGGCTCGTGGACAAGCGCGAGCAGAAGCACGTGACTCCAGGCGGAGCCGAGCAGTCGTTTGCTTATGCGCTGCTCGAGAGGACCTGATCGTAATGAGCCCAGCGACGCGCGACCCAGGCGCATGCGATGCCGAACACGACGTGGATCACGAGACTCGGCAGCACCGTCATGACGCCAAGTTGCCAGGGCAGCGGGTCGCCAAAGTAGAGCGGCAACGCGAGTGCATTGACTACCAGGTAGTACAGGGCGCCGTACGCTGCGCCGATGGCGATCGGCGCAGACCGCAATGACCTGCGGCCAAGCAGCGCGACGAGCGGAAGTGCCGAGACCCACCCGATGACGATGTGCTGCAGGAACAGGTAGGCTGGCCCGGGATTCGTGACGAACAGTGACGCGAACTTCGGGCCGTAGTGACCTATCCGCAGGCCCAGTGCTCGAAACACCAATCCGAAGGGGATCATTGCGAGCGCGGCGATTGTACCCGCCCTGATCGATTCGAGAACCAGACGACGCAGGCGCATGCGACTACAGCACGAACGGCACCAGCCACCAGCTGCGCCGCCTGTACTCCGTCCAGCCCGGGTAACGCGACAGGCTCGCTTCCTTCATCACCATGTTGGTGGTGAACAGCGTGCCCCAGATCCATGCCAGCACGACCCACGGCCACCAGTGCCAGACCAGCAGCGCGAACGAGCCGTACACCAGCATTTCGCCGAGGTAGTTCGGGTGGCGCACGTAGCGGTGCACGCCGTCCGCGATGAGCCCGCGCTGCAGCCGCAGAGTGAAGTACTTCTGCGCGTCGGCCGCGATCATGATCGCGCAGCCCAGGATGCACAGCGTCACGCAGAGCGCGAACCACTGCGGCTCGGGCAGCGGATAGTCCGGCACCACCGTGCCCGAGATCAGCAGCCAGCCGAACGACCAGTACATCAGCAGTCCGCCGAACGTGTAGAGGCCGCCGCCGATCGTCGTGCGGCGCTGCCAGTTCGGGTCCGGGAACGCGAGGTCCTTCAGCAGCCAGACGAGGCCGTAGGAGCCGTGCAGCGCAAGGTACATCCACGCGGCGGGTGAAGTCGCGGCCGGTGTCCTGTCCGCGTAGTACCAAATCAGCAGCGCCAGCATCGGGAACGTGCCGGCCTTCTGCAGGTTGATCACCCAGCTCAGCTTCCATGGACGCGGGCCGCCGAGCAGGTCGAACATCAGGTGGTCGTTGTAGCGGCGCAGCGCCTGTGCCCACGCCGGCGCCGGGCTCGAGGCCTGCACGCGCGGATCAGCAGCTGTCGTGCTCATCGGCGTTGCTCCCTCACGCGGGCTCGGCCACGGACGGCAGGCCGGCGAGCGCCATCGCGAGTTCCGCCTCGTCGTACTGGCGGTCCTCGAGCTTGCCGGCGAAGTAGTCCATGTAGGCCTGCATGTCGAAGTGGCCGTGGCCGCAAAGGTTGAACAGGATCGCGCGCGACACGCCCTCCTCGCGGCAACGGATCGCTTCGTCGATCGCGCCCTTCACCGCGTGGTTCGCCTCGGGCGCGGGAAGGATGCCCTCCGCGCGCGCGAACTGCACTCCGGCCGCGAATACGCTCGTCTGCTCGTAGGCTCGCGCCTCGAGCAACCCGAGCTCCTTCAGGTGGCTCACGAGTGGCGCCATGCCGTGATAGCGCAGGCCGCCCGCGTGGAACCCGGGCGGCGTGAACGTCGAGCCGAGCGTGTGCATCTTGGTGAGCGGCGTGAGGTGAGCGGTGTCGCCGAAATCGTAAGCGTAGGTGCCACGCGTCAGGCTCGGGCAGGCCGCTGGCTCGACCGCGACGACCCGCACCTTCTTCCCACCGCGCAGCTGGGCGCCGATGAACGGGAACGCGATGCCCGCGAAATTCGAGCCGCCGCCGGTGCAGCCGACGATCACGTCCGGATAGTCGTTCGCCATCTCGAGCTGCTCGATCGCCTCGATGCCGATCACGGTCTGGTGCAGCAACACGTGGTTCAGCACGCTGCCGAGTGCGTACTTGGTGTCGTCGCGCTGCGCTGCGACCTCCACGGCCTCGGAGATCGCGATGCCGAGGCTGCCGCGGTGGTCCGGGTTCTTGGCGAGGATGGCGCGACCGGACTCCGTCTCGTTCGACGGCGAGGCGACGCAGCGTGCGCCGTAGGTCTCCATCAGCGCCCGGCGGTACGGCTTCTGGTTGTACGACACGCGCACCATGAAGATCTGTACTTCGAGCCCGTACAGCGCGCCCGCGAAGGCGAGCGACGAGCCCCACTGCCCTGCCCCGGTCTCGGTGATCAGCCGCTTCACGCCGGCCTGCTTGTTGTAGAACGCCTGCGCCACCGCCGTGTTGGGCTTGTGGCTGCCCGCGGGGGATACGCCTTCGTACTTGTAATAGATGCGTGCGGGCGTCTGCAGCACCTTCTCGAGGCGTCGCGCCCGGTACAGCGGCGCGGGCCGCCATTGCCGGTAAACCTCGCGGACCGGCTCCGGGATCGGCACCTCGCGCTCGAGCGTGACCTCCTGCAGGATCAGCTCCATCGGGAACAGCGGCGCCAGGTCGTCCGGGCCCACGGGCTTGTGCGTGCCGGGATGCAGCACCGCCGGCGCGGGGCGCGGCAGGTCTGCCTGGATGTTGTACCAGGACTTCGGAATCCGGGACTCGTCGAGGAGGTACTTGACCTGTTCGCTCATGGCTCGCTCTCGTCGTCTGCCTGCGCCGGTGGCGCACCCTGACCGCAGGATAGACCCGTTCGAGCCCGGCCCCCAAGCCCGTCCGGCGCGGCGGGCAGCGACGGACGGATATACTGCAGGCGCACCTTTTCACCAGTCGCGCCATGCCACCCAGGACCGATCCACACGACGTCCACGTCCACGTCTACGACCTGCACAACCCGGTCGCGGAGCGGCGTACGCGCCAGGTGATGTGGCTGACCGCGGCGATGATGGTCGTCGAGATCGCCGCCGGCACGCTGTTCGGTTCGATGGCGCTGCTCGCGGACGGCTGGCACATGAGCTCGCATGCGCTCGCACTCGGCGTTTCCGCCGGCGCCTATGCGCTCGCAAGGCGCCACGCCCGGGATCCGCGGTTCGCATTCGGCACCTGGAAGATCGAGGTGCTCGGCGGATACACGAGCGCAGTGTTCCTGCTCGGGGTGGCGGCATACATGGGCTTCGAGTCGGCCAAGCGGCTGCTGAGCCCTGCGCCGATCCAGTTCGACGAAGCGATCCCGATCGCCGTGCTGGGCCTGGTAGTGAACGTGATCTCGGCGTGGCTGCTGTCGACCGGGCACCAGGCCCCGATGCAGGCTGACGCCGCGCCGGATGACCGCCATTCGCACGATCATCACCACCATCATCATCACACGACCTGAACCTGCGCTCGGCGTACTTCCACGTGCTGGCCGACGCGGCAACGTCGGTGCTCGCGATTGCAGCGCTGATCGGCGGCAAGTACCTCGGGGCGTCGTGGCTCGATCCGGTGATGGGCCTGGTCGGAACGATCCTGGTGGGCCGCTGGGCGCTGGGGCTGCTGCGCGACACTGGGCGAGTGCTGCTCGACGCGGAGATGGATGCACCGGTGGTCGCGGAGGTTCGCGAGATCGTCCGCGACCTGCCGCAGCCCACGTCGCTGCGCGACCTGCACGTGTGGCGCGTGGGCAAGGGCAAGTACGCGTGCATCGTCAGCATCGAGACGGACGCGGAGCTGACTGCGCTCGCGATCCGGGAGCAACTCGCGGTGCACGACGAGCTCGTGCACGTCACCGTCGAGGTTTCACCGCTTCGCGCGAGCCGCGTGCGCGGCGAATGACGACACGGCGGACCGTGACGAGAGAACCTGCGGGGGGTGGGTTGCAGGTTCGCCCGTCACGGGCGCCGTGAATTCGCTTTCGAGTCCGGCCAGCCCTACTTCGACGGCTGACCCTCCATCACCGCTTCCATCACGCGGTCGAGGTTGAAGCTGCCCGGCTTCTGCCGCGGCGGGAACTCCTTGAAGCTCTGCAGCCACTGGCCAACGTAGGCGCCGGCTGGAGCGATCACGAACATGTGCTCGAGGTACCAGCGCTGGTAACCGATCGCGTGCTCCTCCTCGGCGCGCTCGAACGGATCCATGCGCAGGTTGGTGAGCTTCGGCGCGCGCAGCTGCGTGAACGGCTTCTGCCAGACTTCGAGGCCTTCGCCTTCCTGCTCCAGGAACGTGATCTTCCAATTGTCGTAGCGCAGCGCAGCGACGCTGCCGTCATCGGTCCAGTAGATGAACTCGTGCCGCGGCCACGCCGCCTGGCCGCGCAGCGCAGGGCCGAGATCGTAGCCGTCGAGGTGGACCTTGTAGGTCGTGCCGCCAACCTTGCGGCCCTTCAACAGGTCTTCCTTGACGGACGTGTCGCCCGCCGCCGCGAGCAGCGTCGTCAGCATGTCCTCGTGCGCGCCGATGTCGTTGATGACCGTGCCCGGCTTGATCACGCCCGGCCACCTGATCATCGTCGGCACGCGGTAGCCGCCTTCCCACTGCGTGTTCTTCTCGCCGCGGAACATCGTCGTGCCGCCGTCCGGCCACGTGAACGTCTCGGCACCGTTGTCGGTCGAGTACATCACGATCGTGTTGTCGTCGAGCCCCAGTTCCTTGAGCTTCGCGAGCACCTGGCCGACCTGCCCGTCGTGCTCGACCATTCCATCCGCGTATATGCCGAGCCCGGTCTTGCCCTCGGACGCCGGCTTCAGGTGCGTGAAGATGTGCATGCGGGTGGAGTTCCACCACAGGAAGAAAGGCTTGTCGGCTTTCTTCGCGCGCTCCATGAAATCGAGCGCCTTCGCGGTCACCTCTTCGTCGATCGTCTCCATGCGCTTCTTCGTCAGCGGACCGGTATCCGTGATGCGGCCGTCCGCGAAGCTGTGGATCACGCCGCGCGGTCCGAACTGCTTCCTCAATGCCGGGTTCTTGAAGTAATCCGGATTCTCCGGCTCTTCCTCGGCATTCAGGTGGTAGAGATTGCCGAAGAACTCGTCGAAGCCGTGCGCCGTCGGCAGCATCGAGTCGCGGTCGCCGAGGTGGTTCTTGCCGAACTGGCCAGTGACATACCCCTGCGCCTTCAGCAGCGTCGCGATCGTCGGGTCCTCGGCCTTCATGCCCTCGGGCGCGCCCGGGAGCCCGACCTTGGTGAGGCCGGTACGGATCGGCGACTGCCCAGTGACGAACGCCGCACGGCCGGCGGTGCAACTCTGCTGGCCGTACCAGTCGGTGAACATCGCGCCTTCCCTGGCGATGCTGTCGATGTTCGGCGTCCTGTAGCCCATCACGCCCTGGTTGTAGGCGCTGATGTTGAAGCCGCCGATGTCGTCACCCCAGATCGACGAGGATGTTCGGCTTGCGGGCCTGGGCCTGCGCAACACTGCCGAACGTTACGAGCGCGGCGAACAGCGCGGCACTCGCGAGCCGAAAGATTCCAGTACTCATCAGATTTCCCCCCACTTCAAGAACAAGAAGTCGGACACGACCGGTCCGGCCACCCGATCCGAAGGTTGCCCCCGGCGAGGGAATGTGTCCAATGCATATTGAATATCGAACGTATATACTTTTTGCATGGCCCTGGAACTGCAGCAGTTGCGGCAGGTACTCGCGCTCGCCGAGCACGGCAGCTTCGTGCGAGCGGCCGCCGCGCTGCACATCAGCCAGCCCGCGCTGTCGCGCAGCATCCAGAATCTCGAGCGGCGATTCGGCACCCAGCTGTTCCTGCGTTCGAGTGGCGGGGTCGTGCCCACCGACCTTGGGCGCCTCTACATCGAGCGGGCACGCGACCTGCTGCGGATGGCGGACGAGCTCGACCGGGAAGCCGTCAGCCATGGCGCGCTGCGTACGGGCCGGGTCGCCGTCGGCGGAGGTCCGTACCCCGCGGATGCGGTGCTCGGCCGCGCGGCAGCGAAGTTCATCGGTCAGTTTCCCGGCGTCAGCGTCCGGGTGTTCGCAAGTGACTGGGACACGCTGGCCCGCGACCTGCGCAACCGCGAGCTCGACTTCTTCATTGCCGAAACCAGCACGCTGCATCGCGAGCCTGACCTCGAGGTCCTGCCGACAACTGCCGCTCATCCCCTGTACCTGGTCGCACGCGCGGGACACCCTCTGGCCGGGCGCAGCGGTCTGTCGATCGAGGAGGCTCTCGAATGGCCGCTGGTGGCGCCCGGGCGCGTTCCGCCACGGGTCCTCGACCCGCTGCTGGCCGCGCACCGTGCCGCAACGAAGCGGGTCACGACGGCGCACCCGCTCCCGTCCATCGAGTGCAATTCGCTCGCGGCCGTCAAGCGAATCGTCGCGACCTCGGATGCGATCACCGCCACCATTGCATCCTGCATCTCCGCGGAGCTCGAGAGCGGCCAGTTCGTGCTGCTCACTCGCGAGCCATGGCTGCACCTTCATTACGGCGTGACCAGCCTGAAGGGACTCCCGCAAACCCAGGTTGCCCAGCGATTCCTGGAGTTCGTGCTCGATGCGGAACGGGAAACCAATGCGGAGGAGCAGCGCCTCATCGCCCGGTTCGATCCCGGACGCGCGCACCGCCGGCGCGCCCGTCGGGCGTAAAATGCGGTTTGCGCGCAGCGCGTGACGAGCAAGGAGCTCGCATGAGCCAGGTGAAGGACTCCCGGGAAATTGGTCGCAAGCCCGTCTGGCGTGGACTCCAGCACCAATGGGCGGCGGTGTTTGCGTTGGGCGCGGGCACGACCCTGGTCGCACTGGCACCAACGGCCAAGGTTCGATTGGCTGCGGCCATCTACGCGACGAGCCTCGCGCTGCTGCTCGCGGTCAGCGCGGTCTACCACCGATTCAACTGGACCCCGCGCGTTCGGACCTGGCTGCGCCGGGCCGACCATGCGTCGATCTTCCTGCTGATCGGCGGCAGCTACACGCCGATCGCGATGCTTGCGCTCGGTGACGAGGCCGGGCGCAGCCTGCTGATCGCCATCTGGTCCGGCGTCGCGATCGGGGTGCTCGTCTCGATGCTGTGGCCCGGCGCGCCCAAGTTCGTCAGCGCCGCGATCGCCGTCGCGGTCGGGTGGACCATCGTCCCGTACGTCGGGGACATCGGCCGCGCGCTGCAGCCTGCCGAGATCTGGCTGATCGTGCTGGGTGGCATCGCCTACACGGTTGGCGCACTGGTTTACGCGGCACGACGCCCGAACCCCTGGCCGCGCGTGTTCGGGTACCACGAGGTGTTCCATGCGCTCACGCTGGTGGGCGCGTCGCTGCACCTCGCGGCCGTACTGTCGATCGTGCGCCGCGCATCCGGCTGACGCCGGCGATCAGTAGATCCACTGGATCCGCGCCAGGAAAGTGCGCGTGTTGCCGGTGATGTCGAACCGGTCGAGGTCGATGTCGCCGTAGACGAGGCCCGCCTTCCAGCGCCTGGTCGCCCACCAGTTGACGCCGGCCCACCAGCCGTCCATCGCACCGGCAGCCATTGCCTTGTCGTTCAGGTCCACGCGCCCGTAGCGACCGACGATCTCCCAGGCGCCCCACCGACCCTGCGGCAGGATGCGGCGCGCGTAGCCGGCCTTGCGATCGTACGGACGGTGCTCGCCGGTGACCACCCAGCTGCCGGTCAGGTACCAACCGTTGAAATCAGGATCGCCGACTTCCGGTGCGCTCACCGACGAAGTCACGTACTCGCCGAGCAGCGACAATCCATCGACGTTGCAAAGCAACTCGAGACCCGTGTTCCAGGAGTGGTCGCCGGCGAACCTGTCGGTGTCGACGTAATAGTCGCTGACGTTCGTCGCCGGCTTGCCGCGGAAGCGCAGCTCGTTGTTGTCGGCCCCGTAGTATCGGACGGACGCCGCGACGTGCAGGTAGCGCGCCCCGTCGTCCGACCACACCGGCAACGCGGTCACCCGCGCCGCGAAATCGTTGCCCGACTCCTGGAAGTCCTCGCCGGCGACCAGCCAGTCGTTGTACCAGCCGACCGTGATCGTCCCTCGCTGTTCTGCGTATGTGTTGCTCACGCTGAGGCCGACGTTGCGTGACTTGAAGAACGGGCTCAGCAGGCGTTCGCTCTGCGGCAGATTTGCCGCATCGCCCACCATTTCGTAGGAGTACGGCTCC
Source organism: uncultured Gammaproteobacteria bacterium (assembly GCA_963776815.1). Classification (GTDB taxonomy): domain Bacteria; phylum Pseudomonadota; class Gammaproteobacteria; order Steroidobacterales; family Steroidobacteraceae; genus RPQJ01. The sequence goes on along the minus strand of CAVZNZ010000017.1, from coordinate 119,713 downwards.
TTCATCTTGCCAATCGACAGCGTGCCGAGACCCTCGAGGTCGGTCGAGATCTTCATATCGGCGGCCGACCAGTTCGGCTCGATCGAGTCGCTGTCGAAGCCGTTGTATTCGTAGCTGACCAGGTAGTTCCAGCGCCTGAACAGCTCGAAGTAGCCGCGTGCCATCAGCCGCAGCGAGCGTGCCTCGAACTTGTCGTGCTGCACGCCCACCTGCTCGCGGCTCGCGTCGTCCTGGTCGAAGGTCGTGTAGTCGCCCGCCAGCAGCGCGAGCCCGAACTTGATCGAGAAGCGGTCGTGCTCATCGGTGTAGTCCGCGGACTTCAGCAGGTCCTCGCCCACGTCGGGGACCCCGTAGTGCTCGGCGCCCGTCACGAGATGGGCCGATTCGGCCGTGACGTCCGATTCCACGGATTGCGCTGCAGCCGGGCGCGGCGTTGCGATCGCCAGCATCGAGCGCCGCAACGGCAGCGACTGAGCAGGCGACTGATTTCCGGTTCAAGTGTGGCTCTCCCTGGTCTCGACGCCGGCCCGCAACGCAGCAGTAGCATTGCGGGCGGGTCGCCCGTATCTTCTTCGAGATCGAGTTACCACACCCCCCGGGACAGGATACATGGCGTCGTTCCAGGCGATCAATTGGGCGCACGTCACGAGCATCCTGCTCGGCGGCGCTGTCGCCTCGTACGGCATCCGCCGGATCTCGCGCATCGTGCGCCGGATGCTGGTGGTCGGCGAACTGGATCTCGACTCGGAGAAGCGAGCCGTCACGCTGATGCGCGCCGTACGCTACGGACTTGGCGTGATACTGGCGCTGGTCGTCCTGCTGCTCCTGCTGTCCGAGTTCGGCATCTCGATCGTCCCGCTGCTGGGCGCAGCCGGCATCGCGGGCATCGCCATCGGCCTGGCGGCGCAAGGCATCGTCAAGGACCTGTTGCGCGGCTTTTCGCTGTTGCTCGACAACCAGCTGCGCGTCGGCGACGTCGTCGAGGTCGCCGGGAAGACGGGCACCGTCGAGGCATTGACTCTGCGCTACGTCAGGCTGCGCGAGTACGACGGCACGGTGCACTTCGTTCGCACGGGCGACGTAGACACCGTCACCAACCGCAGCTTCGCTCCAATCCACGCGGTGCTCGACGTCGCCGTGGACACCGAGGCCGACCTCGGCTCCGCTTCCAAGGTGATCGAGGAGTCCGCCGCGGCGCTGCGAGGTGACCCGTCGATCGAGCCGCTGGTTCTTGGGCCGGTCGAGATCGCGGGCATCGAGCGCTGGGAGGACGACTCGGTCTTGATCCGTTCGAGGATCCCGGTACGGCCGCATGCCCAGGCGACGGTGCGGCGCGCGCTGCTGGCGCGAGTGAAGAGCGGCATGGATGCGGCCGGCATTGCGAACCCCACGCAGCGCCTGCGGCTGTTGCGTGACGGGCAGCCCTAGAAATCGCAGCTCGAACCGACCCGCAGTGCGCCGAGGTAGTAACCGAGCCGCTTGTCGCCGCGCATGCAGGCCTGCACCGCCTCGGCCCCGGCGGACTCGAACAGCTCGATCAATCGGCGGTCCGCCCGGATCGGATCGACGACCGACCGCACGCGCTCGCCACCGAAGATCACGCCAACGGCCTGGCGGAACACGCGGTCCCGATCACCATCTGCTTCGCGCTGCACCAGGCTGCAGACGGCGTCGGTCGCGCCGATCGCGAACCAGAGCAGCCACACCCTGCCCGGATCCGCCTGCTCGACGAGATCGGGCTCCTCGAGCGCCGCACGGTCACGCTCGGACTGGATCAACTCGGTGAGCGCGACGACTGCTGGATCGTCGGGTCCGTCCTGGCGCACCGGCGTACGGCGCGACTCGCGCACCGGGCGCGATCTGATGATGTCGTTCATGGCGCGGGACTCTATCGGTGGCGCGCGCCCGGCTCTTGTCCCCGCAGGGCAGCGTCTGGTCCAATCCCGTCAGCCATGGCCGCCGCTTGCCATAATCGTGCGCTGGCCTAAGATTCCCGCTGATCCCCGCCGCGACGAGGCACGCCGATGCTGAACAAGCCGACCGTCCTCGCCATGACCGTGGCGCCGCTGCGGGAGGCGCTGCAGCAGTACGGTCTCGAGTTCAACGAACTCGCACGACGCGCCGGACTCGATCCCGGCCTGCTCACTGAACCGAATGCGCGCTACCCGACGGCGGCGCTGCAGAAATTGTGGGAAATCGCGGCCAGTGACTGCGACGACCCCATGTTCGGGTTCCGCGTCGGCGGCTTCGTGCGCCCGGGTACGTTTCACGCACTGGGCCTGGGCATCGTGAGCAGCACCAGCGTGCTCGCCGCGCTGAAGCGCATTCAGCGCTACGGCAGCATCGTGAGCACGAACGGCCGCCTGGTACTGCTGCAGCACGACCGGCTGGTCAGTCTCGAGACGCGGCCGAACGAAATGACCGTGATGCCGACGATCCACTGCGTGGACGCGCTGGTCGTCGGCCTGTGCCGGATCCTGGTGCAGTGCGCGGGGCCGTCGGCAATGCCTGCAAAGGTCGTGTTCATGCGCCCGCGGATGGCGCCGGCCGAGGCATACCGCGAGGTCCTCGGGTGCCCGGTCGAGTTCGACGGTCAGCACATCGCGATCTGGTTCGACGCCGCAGCCGCAGCGCGACCGGTGCTCAGCGGCAACGTCGAGCTCGCGGCGGAGGCAGACAAGCTGGCCGCACGCTACATCGATGCACTGGCCCCCGACTCGACCGCAGCGCGCGTCAGGGCACTGCTGCTGAAGGCCATGCCGTCCGGCGAATTCGACCAGGACGGCATCGCGCGCTCACTGAACCAGAGCGCGAGCACGCTGCAGCGGCGCCTGCGCAAGGAAGGCACGACCTACCAGGACCTGCTGGACAGGACGCGACAGGAAATGGCGCTCGAGTATCTGCGGCAGGGCCGCCACAGCCTGGTCGACATCGCATTCCTGCTCGGATTCACCGACCAGAGCAACTTCACGCGCGCGTTCAGGCGCTGGACGGGCAAGACTCCGCGGGAGTACCTGTCGTGACCGGGCCGGCTCGCACGCCCTGATCCAACCTGACAATAGTTAGGTTTTGCAGCTGATGTCCCGCTCCAGCCGTAATCCCAGCCCAAGCCTGCTCGAGAGCAAGTTCCAGCCCCAGCTGGGCGCACGGGCGCAGGTCGCGCGTGCGCGCCTCGCGCCGCCGGACGCGCTGCTGGAGGGCACGGTGAAGGCCGTGACCGTCGTGGCACCCACCGGCTACGGCAAGAGCACGCTGATGGCGCAGTGGCATGCGGCGCTCGCCCGCGCCGAGCCGCAGTCGATCGCGCGTCGCCTGGCTGAACCTCGACGAGAACGACAACGACCCGCCGCGCCTGCTGCGTTACCTGTATGGGGCGCTCGGCAAGTGCGTGCCGACGCTGGCGGCCGAGGCGGTGCGCGAGATTTCGCAGACGGCGAACCTGTCGGTGATGCTGGAGGACCTGAGCATCCGGCTGGCCGCGCACGAACGGCCGATCGTGCTGTTCCTCGACGACGCGCACGTGCATCACCAACCCGGACGCGGCGCAGATCGTGGAATGGCTGCTGAGCCACGCCGGCACGGAACTGCGCTTCGTCGTCGGCAGCCGCCAGGCCGTGGGCTGGCCGCAGGCGGAGCTGCGCCTGCGAGGCCAGCTGCTCGAGATCGACCAGCGCGCCCTCGCGTTCGACACCGACGAAGCGCGCAGCTTCTGCACCTCCCGGCTGGCGCACTGCACTCGAGCCGACGGCGCTGGCACGGCTGCTGCGAGAAGACCGAAGGCTGGCCGGCGGCGATGGAGCTGCTGACCCTTGCGCTGAACGACGCGCCGGACGCCGGCCGGCTGATCGCCGATTTCGCCACGACCGAGCGCGGCGTGCTCGAGTACCTCAGCGATGCCGTATTCGGCCGCCTGCCGGCCGAGCAGCGCGCGCTGGTGCACCAGCTGGCGCAGTTCGACCGCTTCTGCGCCGAGCTGGCGGCGGCCGCCCTGGGACAACGGTCGCCCGACGTCCTGTTCGCCGAACTGCAGCGCCGTCACCTGTTCATGATCCCGCTCGATCGCCAGGGACGCTGGTTCCGCTTCCATCACCTGGTCGGCGACTACCTGCGACGGCACGATCCGCGCGACGCGGCCGCGATCAGCGCGAGCCTCACGGCCGGCGGGCAGTGGCTGTTCGACAACGGCATGGTCGACGACGCCATCGACTGCGCCGTGCGCGCCCGGCAGTGGGACCTCGCCTGCCGCTGGTTGCTCAAGGCCGCCGAGGATTCGGCGCAGCGGCTGGGTGACGGCGCCAACCTGCTGCGCTGGATACCGGCGATACCGCGCGAAATGCTCGACCGGCATCCGCTGATCCGCCTGAGCTACGTCTTCTCGCTGGCGTTCAAGCAGAGCGCGGCTGAGTTCGAGCGCGAACTGGCGGACCTCGAGGCGCTGGCGCGGCGCCTGGCCACCGACCCGCAGGCCGATCGTGCGGCCGTGCGACGAGCTGCTCTGCGCGCTGCCCGCTGCAGCGCATCATGTGGGAAGGGCTGCACGACAACGCCGGCAGCCTGCGCGAACGAGGCGGAGGCCTGGCTCGCCGCCTGGCCGGACGCCCGGGCCCGCTATCGTGGCGACATGCTCAACGTCGCGGCGTTTGCCTGCAAGTCGGTCGGCGACGTCGAGGCCGGGCTCGAGTACTGCGCACGTGCCGAGGCCCTGCACGAGGCAGACAACGGACCCGTTCGGCGTCTCGTGGAGCAGACGTGCTGCGTGCCCTGCTGCTGCTGAAGCGCGGCGACTTCCGTGCCGCGCTCGAAGTTGCAGACACGGGACTGCGGCACATCGCGGAGAACCTGTACGGTCATCCGGAGCACGTCGCGTACCAGCAGGCGGTGCGCGCTGCCGTGCTCTATGAGTTCGACGACAGTCACGGCGGCGAGCCAGGCGCTCGAGGCCAGCCCGGATGCGCTCGATGACCGCGGCATCGCCGACTTCGTGCTGCTCACCAGCCTCACTCGTGCACGGCTGCAGTTCCGCGCCGGACGGCCGGACGCCGGCTTCGCGGCGCTGCAGCTGGGCCGCAAGCTCGGGCAGCGGCGCGGGCTGCCGACGGGTCAGCGTGACGCTCGCCGGCGAGGAATGCGTCTGGCTGTGCCGGCTGGGCCAGATGCCGGCGGCGCTGGAGCTGGCGCGGGCGCAGGACTTCGACCGGGCCATTCATCCGCAGTACGGCATGGTCGCCGACAAGGCCGCGCGCGTGGCGCCGCGACTGCTGATGGGCGAGCAGCCCGAGATGGCGATCGCGCAGCTGGGGCAGGCGCTGGTGCGGGCCACCGAAAAGGGCTTTCACCACCGCCGCGTCGAACTGCTGATCCTGCATGCGGCCGCGCTGCTGCGATGCGGACGGACGGCCGAGGCGCTGCAATCGTGGCGCATCGCGATCGAGCTTGGCGAGCGCTTCGGTTACCGAAGAGTCTTTCTCGACGACCCCGACATCGTGACGACCTTGAACCACGCCGCGCGGGGCCACGAGGGCATCAAGCTGCCGCCGTGGCTCAAGGCGTTCACCGGCCAGGCCGGCCTCCAGGCTCGAAGAGGCGCTGACCCGCAAGGAGCTGCGCATCCTCAAGCACCTGGAGACCGGCGCCTCGAATCGCGAGATCGCCGACTCGCTGTTCGTGTCGGAAGGCACGCTGAAGTGGCACCTGCACAACGTCTATCGCAAGCTCGAGTGCAGGAATCGCTCGGGGGCGATTGCCGCGGCACGCCGCCAGGGCCTGCTGTGATGACGTCGGGCCTGCGCGGCGTGCGGCTGCTCTAGGCCGACAACGACGCCTGCATCGCGGCGACGAAAGGCTCGATGTAGCCGGGGAACAGCTCCTCGAGCGGCGTGCCCTTGAAATCCGGCAGGTGGGTCGCGTTCCAGTGCCCGAACAGCGACATGCCCTCGGCCTGCTCGGTCGTCGCGACGCCGATCGCCAGCAGCATCTTCAGCGCGCCGGGCGCGGCGGCGTCATAGGCCGCCTTGAACTGTGCATTGCCGAGGTAGTTGCGCTCGACCTTGCGCCCGAGCAGGCGCCCACGCACGTCGAGCAGTTCGTCCCAGGAGCAATACGCCGTCGCAGCGACCGCGCAGGTCGCGTTGCGCGAGGCCGGATGCGCGAGCACGTGCGGGATGATGCGGCCGACGTCGCGGCCCGTCGACCACGACACCATGTCGCTGGCCGTTGCCCATCACGGCCACCGGCTCGACGAGGTAGTACTCGGGCCAGAAACCGGCCGGAATGATCGTGTAGTCCAGGCCGGCGAGCTCGATCGTGCGGCGGATGAAGACCTTCTGTCGCGCGATGGCGCGATGGATGGTGTCGGTCGGCAGGCTCTGCTCCCATTCGTAGATGGCACCGAACTCGGAGGGCACGAAGCGCTCGACCCCGGCCTCCTTCGCCGCCCAGATCAGCGGGTACTGCGATTCGGTGGCCGTCAGCGGCACGCACGAGACCAGGTAGTCGGTGCCTTCCAGCGCCGGAATCAGCTCGTTGCAGTCGGTGACGTCGGCGCTACGAACCTCGACGCCGCGCGCGATCCAGTCGTCCCACTGCCGCTGCTTGTCGTCGCCGCTGCGCGTGGCGCCGGACGACGACTTCTCCTGTTGCCCGCCCTTGCGCGCCAGCACGCGCACGTTGAACACGCTCCTGGCGCAGCAGCTCCTCGACGCAGGCACTGCCGGCGACTCCAGTGGCGGCAAACACGGTGACGGTCTTCTTCATGGCGGTGACTCCTGTGGGCAGCGCTCAGGCTGCGGCGTGCGCGCGCAGCAGGCGCACGAACAGCACGGCGAACACTGCATCGCCGCTGGCGAGCAGCACCACCAGCGGCCCGGTGTTGCCGGCGACGAAGTAGACGAACGCGAGTGCGGCAACCCCGGCCTTGCCGACCACGCCGAGCGAGATGAACGGCCAGAAGCGCGCCAGGTCCTCGCCGCCCAGCACGTAGCCAATGCCGAAGCCGACGACCAGCAGCGCGAAGAGGTCGACGTAGATCAGCTGGCTGCTGCTCAGCGGATCGACGCCGAGCAGATGCGGCGCGAGCCGCGCCAGCACGACGAGGATCAGCGCGGCGGCGAAGTTGAAGGCCCCGGCGACGAACAGGAACGTCCGGCTGCCCCCGGTCGCCGGCCTCATGCGCGCGAAGTCGAACAGCCCGATCATGTCGCCGTCGCGCTCAGTTCGGCAGCGCGCTGCAGAAGCCCAGCGCGTTGAAAGTGCGGATCAGCTCGCGGTGCGAGAACGCCGTCGCCACCGACTGGAACCCGGGCTTCCTGAGCTGCCCGTCGAGGATCAGCCTGGCCGCCTCGGCACTGATCTCCCCGGTCCACGTATAGGCGGCGCGACAGGTTCATCACGTAGCTCGTCGTCTTCGTGCGGCTCTGGCCATGCACGACGATGACGCCGCGCTGCACGTCCGGATGGTCCTTCGGCGGCTCGCCGCGTGCTGATCTGGTCGGCGATCGCATTGGTCAGCGCCTCGCGGCCCGCCTGGTCGAGCCCCGGCGCCTGCTGGTTGAACGCGCGGATCGCCTGGATGATCGGATCGATCATGTGCTCGCCGATGGCCGTCAGCACGCTGGCAGTTGCGCACGCGACCCTTGAGCCACACCGGCTCGCAGGCGCCGCCCCAGGGATGCGCACGCAGCTTCGCGTTGCGATAGGGAACGAACACGTCGTGGGCGACGTCGTTCGGCCACGCCTTGTACTCGTTCTGCTCCAGGTAGTACTGCGAGGTGTCGTTGCAGACCATGCGCAGGAACGACTTGGTCGAGGCCTCCGACGGCAAGCCGTTGTCCACCTGGTAGAGGATGTCGAGCGAGTCGATCTCGGGATCCTCCAGCACGACTTCGGCCGCGAGCGCGCCGGCGGACCACATGAAGGACGTGGCCGGCGCCAGCAGCAGGCCCTTGGCCGCGAACTGGGCGCCGAACTTGTCGGCGATCGCGATCACCCAGTCCTGCTCGCCGGTGGTGTCCGTGTAGTGGCAGCCGGCCTTGCAGCGCAGCCTCGACCACCGGCCACGCGACCTGCATGAACGGGCCCGCCACGTTGATCACGATGCTGCACTTGCTGGAACACGCGGCAGCAGCGTCTCGACGCTGTTGTCGACCGCGACGATTTCGGCGTCGAGCTTCCACGCGTTCGCACCGAGCCGCTCGCGCACGATGCCGAGCGCCTTGTCGAGCTTGTCCTTGCTGCGGCCGGCGAAATAGAACGGTATCTGGCGGTTCGCCAGCGACTCCGCGACCAGCTTGCCCGTGTAGCCGTTGGCGCCGTAGATGATGACCTTGCGTCCGAGTGACATGTCTTGCTCCGTGAAATCTGTCCGTGGATTGATTCAGCGCGCCTCGGTGTGCACGGCGCCGGGATTGCGATTCGAGGGCTTCGACCAGGAAGCGGTCCTGCGGCTTTTCCGAGGCCGTCTTCGGGATCTGGTGCAGCAGCTGGATGTAGCTCGGCACGAAGCTCGGCCTCGAGCTTCTGCGCGGCACAGCGCGGTACAGGCCCTGCACGTCGAAGGCCGCCAGGTCCGGATCCTTCGGCACGACGGCCGCGACCACGTCCTTCTCGCCGGGCACGCCGTTGGCGGACGGGATGCCGTAGACGTAGACGTCGTCGACCGTCGGGCACCTCGGCGATCGCCTTCTCGATGAAGGCGGCGTTGATGAACTCGCCGTTGCGGCGGATGCCGCTGCCCTTGCGATACAGGAAGTAGAGCCAGCCGTCCTTGTCCTCGCGCACCACGTCGCCCATGTGCAGCCAGCCGCCGGCGCACTTCTTCGCGCTGGCCTCCGGGTTGCCGTAGTACTCGACCTTGAACGGCGTGCCGTCCGCGTGACGGAACAGCAGCTCGCCGGTGCGCTCGCCGTTCGCGTCCTTCGGCACGTCGTTGCCGTCGTCGTCGACGATGCGGTGCACCAGCGTCGGCGATCGGCTTGCCGATGCTGCCGACCGGGCCGACGCCCGGCGGGTTGCCGGTCAGGCCGCCCTCCGCGGCGCCGTAGAACTCATAGCAGCTCGACGTTGAAGCGCCTGCGGAACTCGTTCCAGATCGCCGCGGGCATGCCGGCGGAGATGATGCTGCGCACCGGGTTGTCCGCGTCGTTCGGCCTGCGGCGGCTCGGCATAGATCGCAGTGGTCATGCCGCCGAGCAGCGTGAAATTGGTGCAGCCGTACTTGCGCGTGATGTCCCACAGCCGCGACTTCGAGAAGCGGCGCGACAGCACGCACGGGATCGCGTTGACCAGCGCCGTGCCGAGCGTGATCACCTGCGCGTTGGCGTGCGTCAGCGACAGCCCGGAATACAGGCGGTCGTCGGGCCTGAAGCCGAACAGCGCGGGCGCGATCTTCGAGGTCTCGCAATAGCGCCGGTGCGTCATCACGATGCCCTTCGGATCGCCGGTCGTGCCCGAGGTGTAGATCAGCTCCATCGGGCTGTCGGGATTCGAGCCCGGGAACTCCTCGTCGCGGAAATCGCATCCCGCGACTTCGCCGTACGGACGTACGCCGACCGCCTGCAGCTGCGCCGTGGTCGACTTGCCTTCGTCGGTCGGCAGCCCGATCACCCATTGCAGCCCCGCCACGCGCTCCCGCACGGCGCAGTATCTCGGGCAGCGCGTAGTCGCCGGCGATGACTCCCTTGCAGCCGACGGATCGCCAGCATGTAGACGAGCTTGTCGCCCTTGGTGCGCGGATCGATCGGCACCAGCGCCACGCCGAGCAGCGAGCCGGCCACCATCAGGTCGACGAACTCGGCGTGATTGGCGAGCAGCGTGCCGACCATGTCGCCGGGCTGCAGCCCGAGCCTGCGCAGTCCGGCGGCGAGCGCGCCGGCCCTTGTCCCACAGCTGCGGCATAGGTGCGAGTCTCGTCGTCGCGGACGCCGGCACCCTCGACCGTCAGCACGGTGAGGTCGGGCTTCTCGACCGCCCACCGGCCGATCACGCCGGCGATGGTCAGCGGATCGTAGGCGGCCACGTCAGTCCTCCCGCGCCAGCATCGTGACGACCGTGGCCGCGGCATCGGTGCCGATCGCGCCGCCGCCGTTGTGCGCGAGCGCGATGCGCGCGCCCTCGACCTGGCGCTTGCCGGAACGGCCCTGCAGCTGCTCGGTCAACTCGACGATCTGCGCGCAGCCCGGTGGCGCCGACCGGATGTCCCTTGCGCAGCAGGCCGCCCGACGTGTTGACCGGGATGCGGCCGCCGAGCCGCGTGGCGTCGGTCTCGATCAGCCGGAGCCCTCGCCCGGGCCGCACAGCCCGAGGTACTCGTAGGCGACGATCTCCGAGGGCGCCGAGGCATCGTGCAGTTCGACGCAGGAGAGATCCCGCGGGCCGATGCCCGTCTCCTCATACACCTGCCTCGCGGCAAGCGCGCCGACCGATTCGCCCGGCTCCGTGTCCCAGCCGGAGACGAGCGCCGAGGCGCGCGACCCTGACCTTGTTCGCGCAGGCCCGAGCTCGCGCGCCTTGCGTTCGCTGACCAGGATCACCGCCGCCGCGCCGTCGCCGATCGGCGAGCACATCGGCAGCGTCAGCGGCTCGACGATCGTGCGCGCCGCGAGCACGTCGGCCACGCTCATCACCTCCTGGAACTGCGCGCGCGGGTTCATGCTGCCGTGGAACGAGTTCTTGGCGGCGACCATGGCGAAGTGCTCCTTGGTGCTGCCGTACTTCTTCATGTGCTTGCTTCGCCATCACCGAGTAGATGTCCATGAAGATCGAGCGAGTCACGCCCGCGCCGGCGGCATCGAACGGCTCGCCGAGTTCCGCGGACATGCGCTGCAGCACGTTCATGGCGCCCTGCGGGTCCTCGACGTCCACCGCGCTGGTGAACGCGCCGAGGCTGCGCGCCTTGTCCTCGTGGAACAGCTTCTCGCTGCCGCAGGCCAGCACCACGTCGTACAGGCCGGCGCGTGACCATCGCGCAGGCCTGCTGGAACGCCGTCGACGACGACGCGCAGGCATTCTCGACGTTGACCACCGGGATCCTGCCGATGCCCATGTCGCGCAGCGCCACCTGGCCGCGAATCATCTCCTGCCCGGTCACGATGCCCGCGGCGGCATTGCCCATCCACGCGGCCTGCAGCGCCGACTTGTCCATGCCGGCATCGGCGAGCGCGAGCTGGACGGCCTCGCCGGCGAGGCGCCTTCAGCGTCTTGTCCATCTGCTTGCCGAAGCGGCGTCATCCCGACGCCGGCGACGTAGGCGTTCATCTTCATGCGGGATTCCTCAGAGCCAGTCGGGGTTGACCAGGTCGCTGCCGCCCTTCATGGCGAGCATCTCGTTGTTGCCGTCGGCGATCAGCATCGCCCGCGCGTCGCGGAACAGCTTCTCCATCGGGTACTCGCGGCTGACGCCGTTGCCGCCGAACATCTGCAGCGCGTCGGAGGCGACCTCGAACGCGGCCTGCGTTGCGGTGACCTTGGCCGACGTCGAGGCGAGCATCGAGGGACGCGCAGCCGTGGCGTTGTATTCCATGACGCGGCGGGTCAGCGCGCGCGCCGCCTCGACCTTGCGGAACATCTCGAACAGCCGGAAGCGCACGTGCTGGTGGCGGATCAGCGGCAGCCCGCCCTGCTTGCGGCGATGCGCGTATTCCCAGGCCTGCTCGAACGCGGCGCGAGCGACGCCGACGGCGACGCAGGCGACGTGCGGATTGGCCTCGCACAGCATGTGGTAGGCGAGTTCGGCGTACTTGTCGGGGCCGGCGAGCAGGTGCGAGATCGGCACTTCGACGTTGTCGAAGTAGAGCTCGCCCTGGTTCAGGCCACGCAGGCCGAGCTTGTCGAGCGGCTTGCCCCGCGAGACGCCGGGCAGGTCGAGCGGCACGATGACGGCGACGCCAGGCCGCACGTTGCCCTTGCTCGTCCTGGTAGTGGCAGAACAGCGCGCACACCTGCGCCGTCATGGCGCCCGACACCCAGGCCGCCTTCTGGCCGTTGACGATGACCCTGTCGCCGACGATGCGCGCCGTGCAGTTGGGCTTGCCGTAGTTGCCGCCCGGAGCGGCCAGCACGCCGGTGGCATCGAGCATGTCGCTGCCGTGGTCGGGCTCGGTGATGCCCCAGCAGCCGAGCTTGCCTTCGCAGTACCGGGCCATCTCCATGTTGCCGGCCAGCAGCGAGTACATCACCGGGAAGTTGTTGACCAGGATCGCGCCCGCGATGCCGCCATCGCCCCAGGCCAGTTCCTCGGTCGCGATCGCGAGCAGCTTCACGCGCTCGGCCGGCGGCAACTCCATCATGGCCATGATCGACAGCCCCAGGTCGCCGGCCTTCGCCAGCGCACCCCAGAGCGGCGAGTCCGCCGGCCGGAACCGCCTCGGCAGGCAGCTTGTCGAGCACCGGCCCGAGCGGGCGCATCACTTCGACCGCGTAACGGTGCACGTTGTCCTGCACCGCGCGCTCCATATCGGACAGCGGCGGCTCGACGCCGCTCAACGGAAGGGGAAAGTACTCCGACATGGTCCGCTCCTTCGTGCGGTGGTCGATTCGAGGAGCGAAGGTATGCGGAAAGCTGGTCGCGGGCAGCCTGCAGAAAGTTAGGTTTTGAGACCTTCCCGCGCTCAGGCCATCAGCAGCAGCAGCGCGAAGGCGACGGCACCGACGCAGAACGGCCAGAATCGCCCCTCCCGGTCATTCGGGCAGCTCGGCACCGATGCTGGTGATCACCACGCCGCCGGCCAGCAGCGCAAAGAGCCTCGCGAACGCAATGTGCGAGAGCGGCATCATCGCCCCCGCAGCCCATCCGACGATCACGCTCGCCGCAAGCCACCAGTGGCCAGCCACTGCGGTACGCGCTGCCGTGTTCCTTCGACAGCGTGTGATTGACGATCAGGAAGTGGATCGCCATTGCCAGCGTATAGACGACGAGTGCCGCGACGCCACGATCGGCCCGCTCGACCAGCAGGTAGCCGATCAGCGCACTGTAGAGCGCGAATCCGGCAAGATGCAGCCAGTACACGCGATCGCGCCCCCGTCCCTCCTCGACGGCGTTCCGGCGGGCCTCGCGCGAGCCCAGCACCATGTGCTGCAGCCCATAGAGGATGACGAACGACAGCAGCGCCAGCATGTAGATGCGCTGCTCGGCGAACATGACCGCGCTGCCGGCGGCTGCGGTGATCACCTTGTTCTGCTCAGCCAGTTCCGGCAGCACGTCGACGAACACATAGGCGACGGACACACCGGCCGCGGCGGAGATCCAGCGACGCCGTGACCAGAAGCGCCCGGTCACACCGCGTTCGCCGCGCACCGCCCCGCAACGCAAAGACGAGCGCCACGACGGTTGCGGCCAACAGCGATCCGATGTTGATTTCCACGTATCGATCTTCCCGTGGTCAGGGCACGCCTGCCAGCCTGCCGGACGCGCCACGCGGTGCGCAATGGACGCCCATGAAAAAGCCGGCGGGATTGCTCCCGCCGGCTTCGTTCCCTGGAAGGGAACCAGTGCTCAGGTCAGTTGGTCGGCGCCGGATCCGCAGTCCGTGCGACGGATCGTCACACGACGGTTCTCTGGCCGACCTGCTTCGGTGTCGTTCGTGGCAATCGGCTTGGACTCACCCATGCCATCGCCTTCATGCGACCCTGTGCCACGCCCTTGGCGGCGAGGTAGTCCACCACGGCCTGGGCGCGACGCTCCGACAGCTTCATGTTGTAAGCATCGTGCCAACGCTGTCGGTGTGGCCGTAGCCGTGCCTTCGACGAACTTCAGCTCGGTCAGTCGCGTCGCAACGGCGTCGAGCTCGCCGTGTCCTCAGCGCGCAGCTCAGCCGAGTCGAACGCGAAGTGCGTCGGATCGTGACGTGCACGAGCAGCCGAACTTGCCCACGCGGTCGCCCGCCGGGCGTGTTCGGGCACTTGTCGTCGGCGTCGCACACGCCATCACCATCGCTGTCGGCGCACTTGGCCGGCGCGGCGGCCGGCGGGGGCGGCGGCGGCGGCGGGGCAGCCACCGGCACCGGGGCCGGCTGGAACATGCGGTAGCCGACGGCCAGCGTGTAGACCATCGGGTTGATGTCCATCTTGCCGAGCTTCGCGGTGCCACCCGCCGAGGTCGCGTTCTTCACGTCCACGTCGGTCGTCACGCCGATGTAGCGCACGTCGCCGTTGACCAGCCAGTGCTTCGAGAAGTAGTAGTCCGCGCCGATCTGCACGTCACCGCCAAACGAGTCGCTCGTCTCGAGCTTCGCGTTCTGCGGCAGCCCCAGCGCGCCCTTGCGCAGCTCCGAGCTCGTGAAGATCGTCCAGTTCACGCCCGCACCGACGTACGGATTGAACGCCTTGTCCGGACGGAAGTACCACTGCAGGTTCAGCGTCGGGGGCAGCAGCTCGGCATAGCCGACGCGCTGCTTCGTGCCACCGGGAAACTTCGCATCGATGCCGTGCTTGAACGGCCACGCGAGCAGCAGCTCGGTGCCGATGTGATCGGTGAGCATGTAGGCGATCGTGCCGGACAGCGACACGTCGCTGTCGGCCGTCAGGTCGACGCCGTTGCCCAGCGGGTTCTTGAGGCCGGGCGACGCAGTCGGATTCACCTGCGACAGACCAGCACGGAAAATCCAGTCGCCCTTCGACGAGCCGGGGGCCACGTCGGCGTTCGCAACCGGCGCAACCAGCGCCGCGGCGAGTGCCAGGGCAGACAAGGGTCTAACGAAACTATTCATCTACATCCTCCAAGCGGTCATGGTGACCGTCCAGTTTAAGTCTGTTCAGTTCATTTATGTAGATCTGCGCCATCCCGGAATGGCGCCTCGCGGCAGTATTGACAGCGCTTACACCGATATTTCGATGATTCTGGAAACGTGGATACGAAATCAGCCGTCCGCGCGCTCGCTGCGCTGGCACAGGACAGTCGGCTCGACGTCTTCAGGTTGCTGGTCCAGGCCGGGCCCGAGGGCATGCCGGCAGGAGAGATCGCGGAGCGGCTCCGCATTCCCGTCGAGCACCCTGTCGTTCCACGTCAAGGCACTCGCCCACGCGGGGTTGATCGAGTCGCGCCAGCAGGGCCGCTTCATCTACTACTCGGCGGACTTCGGGGCCATGAACAGCCTGGTCGCATTCCTGGGCGAAAACTGCTGCGGCGGGCGCTCCTGCGAGCCAGCCGCGATCGCGCGCGGCAAGCGGGCCGGTCGCATGACGATCCAACCAGTCGAAAGGAATAGCAAGATGATGGAACGCCCCTGCAACGTGCTGTTCCTGTGCACCGGCAACTCCGCGCGCAGCATCCTTGCGGAGCAGATCCTGAACCACAGGGGCCGTGGTCGGTTCCGCGCATTCAGCGCAGGCAGTCATCCCACCGGACGGGTCAATCCGTTTGCGATCGACAAGTTGCAGCGGGAGAAGGATCCCGAACGAAGGACTGCGCAGCAAGTCATGGGACGAGTTCGCCGTCCCGGGCGCGGCGCCACTCGATTTCATATTCACGGTCTGCGACAACGCGGCCGGCGAAGTATGCCCGATCTGGCCTGGCCGGCCACTGACGGCGCACTGGGGCGTGCCCGATCCAGCCGCCGTGCAGGGACCGACGAAGATAAACGCAGAGCCTTCGACGCCGCATTCGTCACCCTCGATCGCCGCATCGGCCTGTTGCTCGGTCTGCCGATCCGCAGCCTCGACAAGGCGACGCTGTCGCGGCAGATTCGCCGAAATCGGCCAGGCCTGAGCAGGAGCGATCGCATGTCGGCACAATGCGAAGTCACAGGCAAGCGCGCAGCCAGCGCACCGATGAGCATGTTCGAGCGTTACCTGACGCTGTGGGTGTTCATCTGCATCCTGGTCGGCATCGGCATGGGCCAGTGGTTCCCCGCCGTGTTCCAGGCGATCGGCCGCATGGAGGTTGCGCGGGTCAACCTGCCGGTGGGCCTGCTGATCTGGGTGATGATCATCCCGATGCTGGTGAAGGTGGATTTCGGCGCGCTGCACGAAGTGCGCCGGCACGTCCGCGGCATTGGCGTAACGCTGTTCGTGAACTGGCTCGTGAAGCCGTTCTCGATGGCGCTGCTCGCGTGGATCTTCATCCGCCACCTGTTTGCGCCGTGGCTGCCTGCGGAACAGATCGACAGCTACGTGGCCGGCCTGATCCTGCTCGCTGCCGCGCCGTGCACGGCGATGGTCTTCGTATGGAGCCGCCTCTCGAACGGTGACCCGCTGTTCACGCTGACGCAGGTCGCGCTGAACGACGCGATCATGGTCGTGGCGTTCGCGCCGCTCGTGGGCCTGCTGCTCGGCATGGCCGCGATCACCGTGCCGTGGAGCACGCTGATCACGTCGGTCGTGCTGTACATCGTGATCCCGGTGATCCTGGCCCAGCTCTGGCGACGGTCGCTGCTGTCGCGCGGCCAGGCCGCCTTCGACGCCGCGATGGCACGCATCGGCCCGTGGTCGATCGGCGCGCTGCTCGTGACGCTGGTACTGCTGTTCGCGTTCCAGGGCGCGGCGATCCTGAAGCAGCCGCTGGTGATCGCGCTGCTCGCGGTACCGATCCTGATCCAGGTGTTCTTCAATTCCTCGCTTGCCTACGTGCTCAATCGGGCGCTCGGCGAGCAGCACGCGATCGCCTGCCCTTCGGCACTGATCGGTGCGTCGAATTTCTTCGAACTCGCGGTCGCCGCTGCGATCAGCCTGTTCGGCTTCGAGTCCGGCGCGGCGCTCGCCACGGTCGTCGGCGTGCTGATCGAGGTGCCCGTGATGCTGCTGGTGGTCCGGGTCGTGAACTCGACGCGGCCGTGGTACGAGCGCGCGGACCCGAGCCGGCGATGAGCTTCGCCGCGGCCCTGAACAGCGCCTGCCAGTGCATCTGGCTCGACCGCGAGCGGCTTCGGGCGCAGCTCGAGCGGTCACTTGGGGCTGCCGACGCACTGCTAAGGAGCGGCCGGGCCTGGTGGCGGGCAGCGTCGTCTTCGTGGATCCGCAGGACGCGGCGGCGATGGATCGCACGACCCTGCTGGTGCATCGGGCGCTGTCGAGTCCGGCCTACGCCCGTGTGGTGCGCGAGAACGCGCCGGCCGTCGCCCGGCTGACCTCGGTGATCGTGGCGGAGTGCTGGGGTTCGACTTCCACCTCGGCGGCGACGAGCCGCAACTGATCGAGGTCAACACGAATCCGGGCGGGCTGCTGGTCAACCTCGAGCTCGCCAGCGCGCTGACTGCGTGCTGCGACCTGCTCGCGGCACCGGTGGCGCACATGGCCTCCGGGTCGGTGCCGCTCGATGACCTGCCTGCTCAAGTAATCGCGAGCTTCCGCGGGGAGTGGCAGCGACGTCCGCGGCGACGCACCGCTCCGGACCATCGCGCTGGTCGATGACGATCCGGCGAACCAGTACCTGCATCCCGAGTTCAAGCTGTTCCAGCGACTGTTCGAGCGCGACGGGCTGGCATGCGCTGATCGCGGATGCCGCGTCGCTCGAGGTCCGCAACGGCGCGCTGTGGGCCAATGGCACGGCCATCGATCTCGTCTACAACCGCGTCACCGATTTCTATTTCGACGACGAGCGCCATGCCGCCCTAAGGCAGGCGTATGAGAACGACCTCGCCGTCATCACGCCCAACCCGGCGACCCATGCACGCTGGGCCGACAAGCGGCTGCTGGCGTGGCTGCGCGACGAGTCACTGCTTTCATCCGCCGGCCTCGACGAATCTGACCGGGCCCACTGCTGCGGACGATTCCCGCGACCACGATCGTCACGCCCGACCAGGCCGACGAGCTCTGGCGACGCCGCAAGGAACTCTTCTTCAAGCCGGTGGATGGCTACGGCAGCAAGGCCGCGTATCGAGGCGACAAGCTGACGCGCAAGACGTTCGAGCACATCGTGTCGCATCGCTACGTCGCGCAGGCGATCGCTCCGACCACGACCCGGCGAGTGGTCGTCGAGGGTGAATACTCGGACCTGCACGTGGACGTGCGCAATTACGCCCATGACGGCGCAACGTGGCTGCGGGCCGCCCGACTCTACCGCGGCCAGACCACGAATTTCCGCACGCCCGGCGGCGGCTTCGCGCCGGTGCTGACGCTGCCCGCGCCAGACCAGGCTGCGGCCACGCGCGGGTGACTGCGCGCTTCGCTCAGGTCTTCGATGCCTGGTAGATGCTCTCGATCGCCCGGTCGAGCGCTGCGTCGAACTCCGCCTCGGTCTGCTGCGCCGTCAGGCCTTCGGTGAGCGCCCGCGAGAAGCTCGCCACCATGCCCTTCTGCTTCGCCAGCCGCTGGTTCGCCTCGTCCCGCGAATAGCCGCCCGACAGCGCCACCACCTTGAGCACGCGCGGGTGCGCGATGCAGTCGGCGTACAGGTTGTCCTTGTTCGGGCAGCGTGAGCTTCAGCATCACCAGCTGGCCTTCGGGCAGCTTGTCGAGCTGGGCCATGATCTCGGCCTTCAGCAGGTCCTCGGCCGCCGCCTTGTCCGGGCACTTGATGTCCACCTCGGGCTCGATGATCGGCACGAGGCCCGCGGCGATGATCTGCCGCCCCACCGCGAACTGCTGTTCCACGACGGCCTTGATGCCGGCGGCGTTCGCCTGCTTGATCACCGAGCGCATCTTGGTGCCGAAGATGCCCTTCGCCTTGGCGCGCGCCAGCAGCTTGTCGAGGTCCGGCATCGGCTTCATCAGCTGCACGCCGTTCGCCTCGGCCTCGAGGCCCTTGTCGACCTTCAGGATCGGCACGACCCGCTTGACCTTCCACAGGTAGTCGGCGGTGGGCCGGCCCTCGATCTCGCGGTCCATCGTGTTCTCGAACAGGATCGCCGCAAGGATCCGGTCGCCGTTGAACGACGGGCTGGTGATGATGCGCGTCCGCATCGCGTGGATCAGGTCCATCATCTGGACGTCGCCGGAGTACTCGGTCTCGGCGATGCCGTAGAGCTTCAGGGCTTTCGGCGTGCTGCCGCCGCTCTGGTCGAGCGCCGCGATGAAGCCGGGCTGGTTGCGGAATTTCGCCTTCTGCTGCTCGAAGCTGCTCATGTCTCGGCCTCACTGGATTCGGTGCTGCGATGCCGCATTCTAGTCACGGCGCGGAGCCATTTGCCATCGCAACGGCCGCAAGTCACCGCCAGCCCTGCCCGCCCGGGCCGGCGGCGGCCCGATAGGCATACGAATCACGATGTTGCGATCTTTTTGCGTCCCGGCGAGCGGCACCTGAATAAGATCGGGGGGCGCAGGACGTGGGCCGGTTCGCGACCTCGGCCTCATCCGCAGGAGGATCCCTCGATGACCGTGATTGGTAAGTGCATGGCCCTGGCAGCGCTGACGCTGGCCGCAGCTTCCGGCCAGGCGGCCGCTGCCACGAGCCCGCCCAACATCCTCGTGATCTTCGGCGACGACGTCGGCTGGTCGAACCTGAGCCTCTACAACCCCGGCGTGATGGGTTACTCGACGCCGAACATCGATCGCATCGGTCGCGAAGGCGTCTGGTTCACCGACCATTATGCGCAGCCGTCATGCACCGCCGGCCGCGCGGCGTTCATCACTGGCCAGTACCCGATCCGCAGCGGCCTGACGACCGTGGGCATGCCCGGCGGCCCGCTCGGCCTGCTGCCGGTCACTCCGACGCTGGCCGAGGTCCTGAAGCCGCGCGGCTACGCGACCGGGCAGTTCGGCAAGAACCACCTCGGCGACCGCAATTCGCACCTGCCGACGGTGCACGGCTTCGACGAGTTCTACGGCAATCTCTATCACCTCAATACCGAGGAGACGCCCGAGCAGCTCGACTACCCGCAGGACCCGGCATGGAAGGCGAAGTTCGGTCCGCGCGGCGTACTGAAGTGCGTCGCGACGGACGTCGACGATCCGACCGAGGATCCGCGCTTCGGACGAGTCGGCAGGCAGCGCTGCACCGACACGGGTCCGCTGACGAGGCAACGGATGGAGACGGTGGATGACGAGTTCATCGACGCGGCAGTCGGCTTCATCGAGCGCAGCCGTGCGGCGCGCAAGCCGTTCTTCGTCTGGCTCAACACGAGCCGGATGCACCTTTACACGCACCTGCGGCCCGAGCGACGCAACCTCGCGGTGCCGTACACCTCGGAGGAGGATCTTTACGGCGCCGGCATGATCGAGCACGACATGCAGATCGGCGGCGTGCTCGAGCGGCTGAAGAAGCTCGGCGTGCTCGACGACACGATCATCGTCTACACGACGGACAATGGCCCTGAGCACAGTGCGCGGGCGCACGGCGGCACGACGCCGTTCCGCGGCGAGAAGATGACCACCTACGAGGGCGGTGTGCGCGTGCCGATGATGGTGCGCTGGCCGGGCCACATCCCGGCCGGACGCGTGCTGAATGGCATCCAGGCGCACATGGACCTGTTCACGACGCTGGCCGCGGCCGCCGGCGCAACGGACGTGCGGCAGCAGATGCTGGCCGAGCGCAAGCAGTACATCGACGGCGTGGACAACCTGGCCTACTGGATGGGCAACGCGCCACGAAGCGCACGCACCGACTTCATGTACTACTACGAGTCGGAGCTGATGGCCGCTCGCTGGAACCAGTGGAAGGTGAACTTCGCCACGAAGGAGAACTACTACGCGCCCATCGTTCACCACTCGTTCCCGGTGATGTTCAACCTGAGGGCCGACCCGTACGAGAGCTACGACGAGGTCGGGGACCAGTCGACGATCCTGCAGAAGAAGCAGTGGCTGGACGGCCCGATGCTGTCGGCCGTGATGCAGCACGTGCAGTCGCTGAAGCAGTACCCGCCCGTGCAGCGGGCGACGACCTTCGACGTGTCCAAGACGATCGAGTCGATGATGCAGTCGAAGGGCCAGTGACGGGATCGGCCGCCTTGCTACGGGGCGAGGCAACCGGCTACCTGGGCGTGGCCGCCGCAGGAGGCAGACTCGAATTCAGCAGCCCGAGCCGCTCGGCCTCCTGGCGCGTGAGCTCGCGGATGGAGTCGTGCGACACCTCGGACATGATCGCCAGCAGGTCATGGCTGATCCCCATTTCCGCCAGGTAGCCGGCGGCCTGGTCCGAGACGACACCCTGGAAGGCGCCTTCGTCCGGCACCGGCACGTTGTTCGCCGCTCGATGCACTCCGAGCATGGATCCCGGCTCGAGCGAGCGGCGCACTCCGCCTGCATACGCAAACGGACACGCGCTGTAGCAGACGCCTGGCCGGGCAAGGACGCTGTCCGGCGCACGACCGCCGACATCCGTGTCGAATCCCCTCTGCCTGAGCAATCGCCCGACGCCCATCGCCTCGACGAGATGGCCACCGGGAGAATTGAAGAACACGATGGCGCGATCGGATCTGCTTTCGATCGAACAGTCCGGCGAGCCTCGCCGCAGCTCCCGAATCGATGAATCCTTCGAGGTAGATGATCCACCGGTCGTCCATGGGTGCGCTGACCCTCGTAGCCCGGCGCCACCGCGACGATGTGCAGGTAGCCGGGATCGGCGGGTGCCGGTGCCGGCGCATCCTGTGCGGACACGCCGCCGGTCGCGCCGAGCATGGTGGCGCACAGCGCCGGGCACCACAGGTTCGAAGCGCAAGATCCAGTCGCGCATGCGGGGCATTCTGGGCCATGATTCGTCCGTCATCCAAGTTGAGGCCGACGTGATGCACATCGAAGTCGAACAGCGCGACCACCTGCTGGTCATGGGCGTGCGCCGCCCGGAGAAGATGAACGCGCTGAGCCGCGACATGTACCGGGCCCTGGCGCGTGCGATGTACCGACTGGAGCACGACCCGGAACTGTGGGTCGGCGTGATCTGGGCGGAGGGACCGCACTTCACGTCGGGAGTCGACCTGAACGACTGGGCCGATTCGTTTGCCTCGGGCTCGCCATTTCCGATCGGCCCGGAGGAGATCGACCCGTTCTCGATGAGCGGGCCACGACTGTCGAAGCCGCTGGTGATCGCGGTGCAGGGCCGTTGCTACACGTGGGGCTGGGAGCTGCTGCTGAACACCGACCTCAGGGTCGCGGCCACCGACACGCGCTTTGCGATGCTCGAAGTGCGCCGCGGCTTCTATGCCTGCGGCGGCGCGACGCTGCGCCTGCCGAAGGAAATCGGCTGGGGCAATGCGCAACGCTACCTGCTGACCGGCGACGAACTCGGCGCCGAGGAAGCGTATCGGCTTGGGCTGGTGCAGAGTCTCTGTGCCCCCGGCGAGCAGCGCGAGGCAGCGATCGCGCTCGCGCAGCGCGTGGCGAAAGCCGCGCCGCTCGGCGTGCAGGGCAGCCTGCGCTCGTCCCGGCTCTGCATGCTCGAAGGCGAAGACGCGGCGATCGGACCCACGTTCCGCGGCATGGCGGAGGTCATGCGCAGCGAGGACGCCGCCGAGGGCGTGCGTTCGTTCGTCGAGCGCCGCGAGGCCGTGTTCCGCGGCAAGTAGGCGGCGGCAGCGGCCGGCGCGCGGGTCGCAGCGATCAGTCGACGGCCACGATCAGCAGCAGGCCGAGCGCGATGCGATACCAGCCGAAGGGATTGAAGCTGTGGGTCTGCACGTAGCGCAGCAGCCATTTCACGGCGACGAACGCGACGATCGCCGAGACCACGAACCCGACGCCGAGCTCGGTCCAGTTCTCGCCGGCCATGCCACCGGACTGGTACAGGTCGAGCGCTTCGTACGCCGTCGCCGCGAACATCGTCGGGATGCCGACGAGGAACGAGAACTCGGCCGCCGCAGGTCGCGACGTCATGCCCGCCAGCATCGCGGCGAAAATCGTCGCGGCAGAGCGTGAGGTGCCGGGGAACACTGCAGCGAGGATCTGCCCGAGGCCGACCCAGATCGGCAACCTTCCACGTGAGGACTTCGCTCGGCGGCTGGCGCTTCGTGTAGGCCTCGATCGCGAAGATCGCGAGCCCGCCCAGGATCAGCGCCCAGGCGATCGGCGCCATCGTGTCCGGCAGTTCGAGCCCCATCTTCTTCGCGGTGAACCCGCCGGCTACGGTGATCATCACCGCCGCGGCGAGCTTGTAGACGTAGTCCCGGTTCTCGGGCTTCGAGAAGTGCAACGCGAGTTCCCAGAGCCGTCGCCAGTAGATGATGACGACCGCGAGGATCGCACCGGCCTGGATTGCGACGTTGAACAGGTCAGAGCGCCGGCCGAGCCAGTGCTCCGCGATCAGCAGGTGTCCCGTGCTGGAGATGGGCAGGAATTCGGTGATGCCCTCGATGATGCCGAGCAACACGACCTGGAGCAGATTATCCACGCGCCTCCCGCGACCTGGACCGGGGCAAGGGCGGGCATCATAAGCGGCCGGGGCCGCGTCGCCAAACCGACGGCAGTGTCAAAGCGCGGCGGGCCCCGGGACCGATCGCTGGGGCCTGAAACGACGCAGGCAGCGGTTTCCCGCTGCCTGCGCGTGCCGTCATCCAGTAATCGAAATTACCAGGCGCGACGGGGGCGGTCGGTCTTGGCCTGCGCCTCGTTGACCTTCAGTGCACGGCCGTCCATCGAGTGGCCGTTCAGGTTCTGGATGGCGCGCGCGGCGTCCGCGTTCGACATCTCGACGAAACCGAAGCCGCGCGGCTGGCCGGTGTCGCGGTCGCTGATCAGGGCGACGGACTCGACCGTGCCGTGGGTCGCGAACAGGGCGCGAACGGCGGCTTCGTCAGCCGTGAAGGGGAGGTTACCAACGTAAATCTTGCTCATTGAAAAATACTCGCTACGAAAGGTCCGTGACGCCGGGCCGAAATGGCTTGAGGGGGTTTCGGGACCATAAGACAAAGGCAAACGGGGCTGCGCGACTGACATCCCCGGCCAAGGCTCAGGACGATCACAGACGCGTGGCAACGGTGCCACGTGGATCGGAAACTCTTCGGCTTAGCGTTGGGGACTGATACGCGCCAGAGAATGGCGCGACTGCCCGGGACAGAAAGTAGAAGGGTGACTACCCGACGCGAACTATACCCGATTCGCGCCCGGGACGCCGGCTTATTTGCCGCCAGCCGTGTGACGTGGCCCCGATTCCTGTATTGTGCGCGCGCCGCCTGACGTCGTCGTCTGCTGAAGCGCGCCCGGAGCCGCCCCGCCTCCCGGCCATGGCCGCCCGCCCTCCGCGCTTCCGTTCATCTCACTGTCATCGGCGATCCCCGCTGTTCATGAGGTGCTCACGTGGCCAAGGAAGAACTGATCGACATGCAAGGGACCGTCAGCACGGTCCTCCCGGATACGCGCTTTCTCGTCACGCTCGAGAACGGCGTCGAGGTGACCGCGTACCTGTCCGGCAAGATGCGCAAGCACAGGATCCGCATCCTCGCCGGCGACAAGGTGACGCTCGAGATGTCGCCCTACGACCTGACGAAGGGCCGGATCAATTTCCGGCACAAGGACGAGCGCCCGCCGGCGTCCTCGTCGCGCCCGAACTTCTTCCGACGACGCTGATCCGCGATGGTCGCCGCAACCCATGACGCGAAGGTCGCTCTCGTCATCGGGGCCGGCGACGCCACGGGCTCCGCGATCGCCCGCCGTTTCGCACGCGAAGGTTACGTCGCCTGCGTGACGCGACGCAGCGCCGACAAGCTGCAGCCGCTGGTCGAGCAGATCCGGGCCGCCGGTGGCGAGGCTCATGCATTCGCGTCCGACGCGCGCAAGGAAGAGCAAGTCGCGGAACTGGTCGAGCAAATCGAGTCGCAGATCGGCCCGATCGACGTGTTCGTGTTCAACATCGGCGCCAACGTCCCCTGCAGCATCCTGGACGAGACCGCGCGCAAGTATTTCAAGGTCTGGGAGATGGCCTGCTTCGCGGGATTCCTGACCAGCCAGGCCGTCGCGAAGCGGATGGCGGCTCGCAAGCGGGGCACGATCCTGTTCACCGGCGCCACGGCCGCCCTGCGGGGCGCCGCGAACTTCGCCGCGTTCGCCACGGCCAAGCACGGCCTGCGCGCACTCGCACAGAGCATGGCGCGCGAACTCGGGCCGCTGAACATCCACGTGGCGCACGTCGTCGTCGACGGGGCCATCGACACCGCATTCATCCGCGACAATTTCCCGGCCAAGTACGCCGAGAAGGCCCAGGACGGAATACTTTCGCCGGATCACATCGCGGACGCGTACTGGTACCTGCACGGCCAGCCGCGCGATGCCTGGACGTTCGAGCTCGACCTGCGCCCGTGGAGCGAACGCTGGTAGGCTTAGGTCCGCTGCAGCTCGCGGCGAACGGAAGCAGGCTCGTGAACGGCAAGTCGGTTGAGTTTTTCTTCGATTTCGGCAGTCCGGCGTCGTACCTCGCATGGACCCAGCTGCCGGCGATCTGCGCCGCCGCCGGCGCCACGCTCGTGTACCGGCCGATGCTGCTCGGCGGCGTGTTCCAGGCCACGGGCAATGCGTCGCCGGTGACCGTTCCGGCCAAGGGTCGCTACATGCTGGCCGACCTCGACCGGTTCGCCCGCCGCTACGGCGTGCCGCTGCGGTTCAACCCGCACTTCCCGATCAATACGCTGACGCTGATGCGTGGTGCGGTCGGCCTGCAGATGCGCGAGCCGGAGCGCTTCGATGACTACGTGACCACGACGTTCGGTGCCATGTGGGTCGACGGGCTCCAGATGGGTGACCTGAGCGTCGTCGCCGACGTGCTCGGTCGCGCCGGATTCGACGCGCGGGCACTGCTCGAACTGACCGCCGATCCGGCGGTGAAGGAAGCGCTGAAGGCCAGCACCGAGGAAGCCGTGCGTCGCGGCGCGTTCGGCGCGCCGACGATGTTCGTCGGCGACCAGATGTACTTCGGGCAGGACCGGCTCGATTTCGTCAGGGAAGCGCTCGCGCGGCGTTGATTTTAGGCACAATCCATGCAGCCGACCGGAGACTAGCCTGCATGGCACTGGTGCCGATCGAACCGCAGCTCGCACTGAAGATCACGCCGCCGCGCATACCGCGGTCGGCGCTCGACCGGCCGCGCCTGAGCAGCGCGCGCCCCGAGTTCTCGGACAAGGCCGTCATCGCCATCCAGGCCGCGCCGGGCTCGCGGCAAGACCTTGCTGCTTGCACAGTGGCGCAAGGAAGCACTGCAGTCCGGCGCCGCGGTCGCGTGGCTGACGCTCGACGGCCGCGACACCGACGACCGGTTCGTGCTCGGACTCGCGGCCGCGATGCGTGCCGGCTGCGGGCGGCCCGATTTTGGCCGGGCGTGCATGCGCGCCGCCAACCTGGACGAAAACTCGCTGGAGGGCATCACCGAATGGCTGGCGGAGGTCGCGGACCTCGCTGCCGAGACGCTGCTGCTGCTCGATGAAGTGCACGCGCTGCCCGAGTCGACCGTGAATTCCTCGCTCGCGTACCTGCTGATCAACGCCCCCGCGAACCTGAAGATCGTCCTCGCCTCCCGCAAGCCGATCGCGCTGCCGATCGCAGACCTGCCGGTCCGCGGCAGCGTGGCCGTGCTGACGGGGCGCGACCTGCAGTTCGATCTCGCGGAAACGGTCGCGACGCTGCAGGCGCGCTTCGGCCGGAAGATCGAGCTGGACTCGTGTGCCAGGCTCCACGAGATCACCGAAGGCTGGCCGCTCGGGCTGCAGCTCGCCATGTCCACGATCGAGCGCAGCCCGGACCTGCGGGCGGCAATCGCGGCCTTTGCGCTGAAGTCGGGCGACATTGCCCGGTACTTCATGCAGTGCCTGGTCGACCAGATGCCGGAGCCGACCGCGCAGTTCCTTGCGCGCGTGGCCTTCGTCGAGTCGCTGTCCGACGGGCTCTGCGAGGCGATCACTCGCAATGAGCACGCGCGGGAACTGCTGGCCCAGCTGCGCGAGTCGACGCCGATCTTCTCCGAGGGCGTCGATGGCGTGTGGTCACGCATCCATCCGCTCGCACGCGAATTCCTGCTGGCGCGATTCGAGCGGCTGCCGGAGGAACAGAGGACCGAGTGCCGGTCCCGGGCCGCCCATTGGCTGGAGCTGCACGGACAGTTCGAGGAAGCGGCGCGCCACATGTTCGACGCGGGCCACGTGGACGAGGCATACAGCCTGGTCGAGCGCTCGCTGCACGACGTGCTGGTCAGGGGCGAGGTGTCCCGGGTCGCGGAATGGTGCGGGCGCCTGCCTCACAAGGAGATCCTCGAGCGGACCAACTTGCGGCTGACCGTCGGCTGGGTCCTTGCGCAGAGCGAACGCCAGGCCGAGGCGGCGCGGCTGGTCGGCCCGCTGGTCGACGACCCGACGGTCGACGCCGGCGTGCGGTGCGAGAGCGCCGAGATCTGCGCGACGGCCGCGCTGTTCGCCGACGACATCGACGGCATGGGCCGGATCTTCGCGTCGTGGCAGGGCTCGTTGCCTGCCGACTCGATGACGCGCCGCGTGGTTGGCCTGAACCAGCTGGCGTTCCTCACGCTCTATCGCGGCGCTCCGGAGCAATCGCGCTACACGTTCCAGCAGTTGCCTGCCGACGCTGGCGCGGCCGGCCGCTACGCCCTCGGCTGGCGCGACTGGATCGTGGGCTGCAGCTACCTGTGGGAAGGCCAGGTGGACCTCGCTGCCCGTAACCTGCGCTTGGCCCTCGCTCGGGCCGAAGACGAGTCCGGACGACGCAGCCCGATCGCCGTGACGCTGGCGTCCGCGCTCGCAGCCGCCGAGTGGGAACGCGGGGACGCGGGCGCGGCAGCCGAACTGCTCGCCAACCGGCTCGACATACTCGAACGGCGAGCTCCGCCCGACGCAATCATGATGGGTTACGTGACGGCTGCGAGGCTGGCGGTCCTCGACAACGACGAGCAGCGGGCGCTGGACCAGCTCGACCAGTTGCTGTCGCTCAGCGAGTCGCGCGGCCTGCCACGCCTCTACGTCGCGGGCCTCGGCGAGAGGATTCGCATTCACGCGGTGCGGGGCCGTGCCGACGTCTGCGCCGTGGTCGAACGGAAACTGGATACCGCGCTCGCAGAACTCCAGTCCCGCGACCTCGGCCTGCTGCAGCCGCTGGTCGACATCCAGGCTGGTCTTGCGCGCGCGTACTCGTCCGTGGCGCGCCGTGACTGGCAAGCGGTTCTTGACCAGCTCAGCAACCTCGTGCCGGTCGTGCAGCGCATGCGCCGCGGCCGCGATGCCGTGCAGGTCTACCTGTTGCGCGCGCTGGCGACGATCCGGCTCGGCAAGGACGGCGCGCCCATGCTGGAAGAAGCGACGAGCATGATGCGGATGTGGGGCCTGTCGAGAGTCGTCGAGGACACGCACCCGGACCTGGTGCGGCTCGTGGACGAGTCTCGACCGGAGGGCGCGCACGTCGACGCTCGCCGCGACGAAGTCCAGGCCGCGGCGCATCGGGGCGACACGGCGGCGAAGGCCCAGCCCGCGCGCCGGACCCGCGCGGCACGCGGCGCAATCCTGTCACCGCGAGAGGCCGAAGTCCTGCGACTGCTGGGCAGTGGCCTGTCGAACAAGCAGATCGCACTGGCGATGGGCGTGACGGAAGAGACCATCAAGTGGCACTTCAAGAACCTGTTCCGAAAATTGAATGCGGCATCCCGCAGCCACCTGCTCCATCGCGCCCGAATGGTGGGGATACTGGACGCGGTTACGTAGTCGAGCCGGTCGACCCGGGCAGCAACATGAGTTGCGCTTCCGCGCGATGCTAGCTGCTCCGAACGATTCCATCCGCGACGTGATGTGCCCACGCGGCAATCGCGACCGATGGCGGGCCGCCGGGCGCCGCCGGCAGCGCCGACGCATCGGCGACGTAGAGCCCGGGGTTGCCATACACCTCGCCGCGGTGATCGACCACGCCCTGCTGCTGCATTCGCGCCCGAGGCGCGCGCCGCCGCTCATGTGCGGGGAAAGCGGCTTCTTCAGAGGCGTCGCCTTGTGGCCGGTCTCGAGCGTGACGATGCGGAACGCTTCCCGCAGCTCGTCGTAGATCGGTTCGCTGCCGGTAGTCGTAGTCGGTGTGCAGTCGCCCGTCCGGGAAACGTGACCGAAGCCTTGCCGCTGTCGGCGCCCATCCCGTACATGAAGAACATCTTGTCGACAGCCGGCGCTTGACGAATGCCGGCAGCGGCCAGGTCTCGAAGCCCGGGAAGCCGCCGACGCCGAAGTGGATCGGACTCGTGTCCCGTCGACGGCGAGCGCGCCCTGTGACGGCGCAGACCTGAAGCTGGAGTACCGGCGCGGACTTGTTCACCCAGACGCCGACCAGGTCGCCGTTGGCGAAGAAGCGATCGGCCGAGGGCGGGCATGGGCGCCAGGCCGTCGGCTTGCCGCGATCCGGCGAACAGCAGCCGCAGCGTGTTCAGCGTTCCCGCCGCGAGACGACCTGCTGGCGCATGAACGCGACTCGCGCACACCGCTCGCCAGGTCCTTGAATTGCACGACGTAGCCGGGGCCATCCACCGGGCGCGCAGGCCTGATGCCGGCTCACCTCGCAGAGGTCGCGCACGGTGGCGCCCTTGTCGAGCACGGGAGCGAGGTAGACGAAATCCACCGACGCCTTCGCGCCACCGCGCGAGCCGAGGAAGCTGTCGCCATCGAACGAACAGTACTGCGCGTTCGACACCGGTCGGGCCGAACCGGGTGACGCGTCCCGGCCTGCGCCGCCGTCGGCGGGCACAGGATCGCCATGTGGGGTTGCGGCTCGGCCGGACGGCAGCGCCGGTCGGCCGTCGTCCGGAAAGTGGTCCCAGACGGACATGAGGCAGCGGGTGCTCGCGAGTGAGGCGCACCCCTCCCATGTCGCTGATCACCTTGTCGTAGTAGCGCTCGATCTCGGCGGGGTCGAGCTCCGGGTGGCGCCCATGCCAGAGTGCCTGGTTGCGCGGCGGCTCCAGCAGGCCCCCGTAGGCCATGCTGCCGCCACCGACCGCGGACGCGGCCAGCGTGTAGAGGCCGCGGAAACGACTCGACGTTCGAACATCCCGGCCTTGTTCAGGCGCAGGCTCAGCCGCCCGCGACGCAGCGAGCGAAAGAAATGCGTGATGGACTTCGGCCGTAGGGGAACGGCGAGCGCCGCGTGATGCCCATGGAGCGCACCGGCACGGAGTCGCGCCACGGACCGCGCTCCAGCACCAGCACGCGCTTGCCGGCCAGCGCCAGGCGATTGGCCACGACGCTGCCGCCGAAGCCGCTGCCGATGACGACGACATCCACGCGGGCGTTCGTCACGGCGCGCGCCTCAGGCCGTCTGGCCGGCCGGCGCACGCGTCCGGGTGCCAGACATAGCAGATCACGGCCAGCACGAACGCGAACGGTATGTCCGTCCACAGGTGCGCGTGCTCGTTCGGGTAGATAGAACGCCTGCGGGATCATGATCCCGCCGTGCACGATGCTCGACACGATGCCGTAGTCGAACAGCGCCGGCGTTCCGCTTCGGATCGCGCGCGCCGCGGAGCATCAGGAAGCCGTAGGACACGTACATGGCCGCGACCATGAAGAAATAGGGATGCAGCCCGTCGTAAGGCGAGGGCGGATGCTGCGGCCCGATGCGCGGGAAGCACCAGTCATCCGGGCGAAACCGCGCCCCAGAGAATCCCGGGCGGGTACAGCAGCGCCGCGAGGGGCAGGCCCGCCAGGCAGAGCCACCCGGCCACGCGCATGGCGCGCGAGGCGTTCCTGAGGTGCTGTTCCGGGCTTTGCATGCCGTACTCCTGAGTCAGTGAGCGATGGGTCGCGAGTGGATGCGGTCACGTCGCGACCGCGATGACGTGCTTTATGGACCGGCCCGCCCCCGGTGTACCCCCCTGCCGGGGGGGGTGTGCGCGGGTCCGGCACGCCCTGCCGAGAATGCAGTTCCAACTCGAGTACGACCGGACACCAACACGGCCGCCGCGCCGCAGCAAGCGAGTCACCCTGGGAGCCATCGGCATGCAGATCAATTTCTCCGATCGTCAGCGAGGGCCTCGCCAGGACCTACGGCGATGCCGAGTGCATCGTCAACGTCGAGCGCAACCGTCGCTACAGCTTCCGCGAGTACCACCTGCTGACCAACCGCATCGTCAACATGATGCTGCACGCGCCTCGACCTGCGGCGGGGCGACGTCTGGCTGACCATCCTGCACAACGACAGCCTGTCGCTGCTGAGCTTCTTCACGGCGTACAAGGGCGAAGCCTGCGCCTGCTACACGAACACGACCGACACGCTGGAGACCCAGGCGCACCAGATCGATCTGGTCAGGCCGAAGGTCGTCGTTCATCGAGGCGGAGTTGCTGCCCACGCATCATGCCCTGCTGAAGGAACGGGGCCTGACCATCGTCAGCATGGACCCGCCGCCGGCCGAGATTCCCGGACGTGCTGCACTTCTGGACGCTGCTCGAGGGCGTCAGCGACGGCAACCCCGACGTCGTCCATGACGATCGCAAGGACTGCCTGATCCTGCGCTTCACCGGCGGCACGACGGGAACCGCCAAGGCCGTCATGTACAGCGTCGACAACTTCATGGCGTCGAAGGACCTGCACTTCGCGACCGAGGACCCGATCCCGGTGCGCGAGCGCGCGGCTGCTGCACTTCGGCCTGATCAGCCACGCCAGCGGCATCGTCTTCTTCCCGATCCTGTTCAAGGGCGGCTGCACGCTCACGATGAACGACCGCAGCCTCGCCGACTTGGTGCCGGACGGTCGAGCGCGAGAAGGTGACCGCCACGCTGATGGTGCCGTCGATGCTGTATCGGCTGCTCGAGGCACCCGAGGCGCGGGAGTGCGACCTGTCGTCGCTCGAGACGATCTACTACGGCGCGTCGCCGATGAGCCCGGCAAGGCTGAAGCAATTGCGCGAGCGCTTCGGCGACATCTTCGTGCAGCTCTACGGCGCGTCGGAACACGCCGGCGCGGCGACCTGCCTGAGCAAGGCAGATCACCGGCCGGATCGCAACGGCGACGAGTCGCACTTCGCTTCCGCCGGGCGCATCGTGCCCGGCGTCGAGATGCTGATCGTCGATCGCGACGGGCGGCGCGTGCCCGACGGCCAGGACGGCGAGATCTGGATGCGGTCGCGCGCGATCTGCCTCGGCTACCTGGACGCACCCGAGAAGACCGCCGCGGAATTCCAGGACGGCTACTGGAAATCGGGCGACTTCGGTCGCATCGACGGCAACGGTTACGTCTATGTCCTCGATCGCGTCAAGGACACGATCCGCTGCAACGACACGGAACGTCTACCCGTCCGTGGTCGAAGCGGCGCTGAGCGCCCACCCGGCGGTGATGATGGCAGCCGTCGTCGGCATCACCGACCCGGATTGCGGCGAGTACGTCCACGCCGAGGTCGTGCTGCGCGCCGGCGAGTCGGTGGACCTCGAGGAGCTCAGGAAATTCCTGGCGCCGCGCCTGTCCGACAACGACGTGCCCCGCACGATCGGCTTCGCACCCGTCGCTGCCGCTGACACCGGTCGGCAAGGTGCTGCGCCGCGACGATTCGCGAGACCTGCCGCGAACGGGCAGGCAGGAACTGAACGCCGCCGCGGAGGCTGACCCGATGCCGATCGTCAGAGCTGTCAAGTCCACCGCCGGCGTGATACGCGACAAGGCGGCGCCGCCGCAGGCAGCCGTCATCCCCGTTCGGCGGGTTCAAGAAGCGCACGATGACCGCGCCACAGCTGGCCGGCAGCATGGCGTCGCTGGCGCCGCAGATCGGCACGTTCTACCGCGTCTGGGTCAAGCACGAGATCGATCCCGGCTTCCGCGAAGAACTGATGCTGGCGGTGTCGAAGCTCAACGACTGTCGCTACTGCACCTGGGGACACCAGGAGTGGGCGCACCTGAACGGCGTTTCCGAACGAGGAGCTCGCCCAGGTCGAGCAGCTGGATCCGAAGGGATTCGACCGGCGCAAGTGGCTGGCCATCTCGTACGTCAGGGCGCTGGTGAAGGGGGACTTCCGGCGCGTGCAGCCCCAGCTCCGGCGTGCGATGCAGCACAAGTACTCGCCGCGGGAGATCCGCGAGATCGAGCTGATCGCGAAGGTCATGGACATCGGCAACCGCGGCAGCAATACCTGGGACGCGCTGTTGTCGCGGTTGCGGGGCGTGCCCGCGGCGGACAGCCGCATCATCGACGAGCTGATCCTGAGCGGCGTGTTCCTGACGACTGCGCCGGTGGTCCTGCTGTACCTGTCGTACGCCTCGAAGCGCCCGTTCCTCGAGATGGCCCGCAGCCTGATCGACTACACGAAGCATCACGAAGAGACGAAGATCGCAAGCGCGGGACGTCGGCATGAGCACGCAAGTGCCGGTCTTCGATGCGGACCTGTTCGTCATCGGCGGCGGCAGCGGCGGCGTTCGGGCCGCCCGCATGGCCGCGTCCCGCGGCGCGCGCGTCGTGCTCGCCGAGGCGGGCGGCGTGGCAGGACTGGGCGGCACCTGCGTCAATGTCGGTTGCATCCCGAAGAAGCTCTACAGCTATGCCGCCCACTACGCGGAAGCGTTCGAGGAATCCCACGGCTTCGGCTGGCAAGGCGACGCCGCCACGACTGGACTGGGCGCGGCTCAAGGAGAATCGCCGCAACGAGCTCGCAGCGCCTCAACGGCGTCTACCAGAAGCTGCTGCTAGGCAGCGGCGTCGAAGTGCTCTTCGGGCGCGCGCGGCTGCTGGACGCGCACACCGTCCAGGTCGATCTCGACGCCGGACGGCGACGGCACGTCGAGGCGCATCACCGCGCGGCACATCCTGGTCGCCACCGGCGGGCGC
Source organism: uncultured Gammaproteobacteria bacterium (assembly GCA_963776815.1). Lineage (GTDB taxonomy): Bacteria > Pseudomonadota > Gammaproteobacteria > Steroidobacterales > Steroidobacteraceae > RPQJ01. The sequence goes on along the minus strand of CAVZNZ010000017.1, from coordinate 86,145 downwards.
CCGGAAGTACCGGAGTTTCCCGGCCGCGAACACGTGCTGACCTCGAACGACATGTTCGACCTCGATCCGTTCCCCGCCCGCCTGCTCGTGGTCGGCGGCGGCTACATCGCGTGCGAGTTCGCGTCCATCTTCAACGGACTCGGGCTCGAAGGTGACCCAGCTCTACCGCGGCCCGCAGGTGCTGCGCGGCTTCGACGACGACGTGCGCGCCTTCCTCGGCGCCGAGCTGGTCAAGAAAGGAATCGACCTGCGGCTGAACGCCCAGGTGTCCGCCGTCGAGCGGACCGCCGCAGGGCTGCGGGTCACGCTTGCAGGGAGGCAGCACCGTGATGGTCGACGCCGCTGCTCTGCGCCACCGGCCGCGTGCCGAACGTCGAAGGCCTCGGACTCGACGCAGCGGGAGTCGCACAGGGCGAGGACGGGGCGGTGCTCGTCGACGAGCAGTACCGCACCAGCGTGCCGTCCATCCATGCCGTCGGCGACGTCACCGCGCGCGTGCAACTCACGCCTGTCGCGCTTGGCGAGGCAATGGTCGTCGTCGATCGGCTGTTCGGGCCGGCGGCCGGCAAGGCGCCGCGCAGCATGGACTACGAGCTGATCCCGACGGCGGTGTTCACGCACCCGAGCGTCGGCACGGTGGGCATGACCGAGGCCGAGGCGCGCAAGGCCCTTGGCGCGATCGACATCTATCGCAGCGACTTCAAGGCACTGAAGCACACGTTGAGCGGCAGCAGCGAGCGCACGCTGATGAAGCTGGTTGTCGACGCCGCGACCGATCGTGTGGTCGGACTGCACATGGTGGGCGCGGACGCGGGCGAGATCGTCCAGGGCTTTGCCGTCGCCATGAAGGCCGGCGCGACCAAGGCCGACTTCGACCGGACCATCGGCATCCACCCGACCGCGGCCGAGGAGTTCGTCACGCTGCGCGAGCCGGTGACCAGCGGAGCGTGGCGGCAATCATGATTGCCGCCTGACGACGACCGGCAACGCCGGCGTCGCCTCCCGTTTCAGACCAGCTGCAGCAGGATCATGACGAGGCCCACGATCGAGACGCACCACACCACGGTGCGCAGCCAGGGAATGCCGGCCAGGTAGACCACCAGGTAAGCGAGGCGCGAGTAGAAGAACAATGCCGCGCCGAGCGCGGTCGTCGCGTTTGCCTGGCCGCTGACGTGCGCCACGAGCACCAGCGCGGTGAACAGCACGAGGCTCTCGAGCATGTTGCGATGAGCTCGCTGCGCCCGGCCGACCCAGCCGCGCCCCTCGACCGGTGCCTCGCGGTTCCCGGCGAGAATCGGCAGCGCAATCTGCGACATGGCGCCGGAGCTGGCGAGCAGCACCTGCACGATCGTCAGCGCGACGGTCCACGTGAGGTAAGTCAGGTCAGCAGTCATCGCATCTACTCCTCTGGAAGGTATCCGACATCGAGCGGGGAGCGCCCCGGCAGCCGGCTCAGCACCAAGCGCGGCGAGCACGGCCAGCACGACGGACAAGGCGGCCAGCAAGGTGACCATGACGAGCACGCCCGGCTCGTCCGGGAACACCTGGATGGCCGTCGCCATCGAGATCGGCGCGTTTCGCACGAACGTCATTATTGCGAGAGCGCGACGATTGTCCTGCCGCGGGCCACCCATGACAAAGCCCATCAGGAAGCCCGTGGCGAAGAACAGCAGCGCGCCCAGCAGCGCGGCGCGCTGCACCGCCAGCATCGCATCGAAGTTGACGTAGACGACCAGCACGAAGAACACGCACAACAGCGCCAGCGAAAAGCGGTGCATCGGCAGGCTGGCCCGGTCCGCCAGCGCCGGCCGACGCGCCCGGATGGCGAGGCCCAGGCCGATCGGCAGCGCCACCGCGACCAGCAGCTTCACCAGCAGGCTGCCGCGATCGACGTGGACGTCGGGCACTGCCAGCGACAGCACCGCGGGCATCAGGACCACGGTGATCGCGAGCAGCAGCGCCAGCAGGCCCACCGCGAATCCCGCGTTGCCCTTCGCCAGCTGCGTGAACTTCGGGCCGCCCTCGGTGCCGGCCGCGAGACCGTAGATGACGAGGCCGATCGCCAGCGCCGGGTCCATCGGGATCACGCGGCTGATCAGTATCGCGACCAGCGGCAGCAGGATGACGTTCGCCGCCAGCGCCCTGCCGAGCAGGCGCCGGTCGCGCAACGGATCGACGATCTGCCGCAGCGTCAGGTCGAGGCCGAGGCTGAACATCGCCGAGGCCAGGAAGCCCAGGGCCACGATGGGCTGCAACTTGGCCAGGATGTCGTGCAATTGATTCCCCCGAGAACGTGGCGCCGTGACCGTGACGCTGGCCCGGAACTCTACTTGTTCGTCCGCCTCGATCCCCCCCCCTCTGCGGGGGGCCACCAGCGTCCCCGGATCAAACACCATTGCCGCCTACGTCGTCGGCGTCCCGACGACGAGGAATACTACCGTGGCACGCAAACCCATTTCCCAGACGAAGCCGAAAGTGACCAGCAAGGGACCCGGTGCGGAAACCGTCCTCGGAGAGTTCGTTTCGTTCGGCAGGTCGGCGCCTGGGTCTCGGCGATCCTGTCACGCGGCTGCGCGCGCTGGCCTCGCTCGGCACGTCGCTGCTACGGGTCAACCGCGGCATCATCGTCAAGGGCCACCGCAAGGCGCCGCAGAAGCCGCTCGAGTTGTTCGAGGCCGAGTACTGCCCGTTCTGCCGCCACGTGCGCGAAGCGCTGACCGAGCTCGACCTCGACGCGATGATCTATCCCGTGCCGAAGCGCGGCAAGCGCTTCCGGCAGCGCCTGATGAAGCTCAGCGGCAAGACGAAAGTGCCGTTCCTGCACGATCCGAACACCGGCAAGAAGCTCGGCGAGTCGGAGGCGATCGCCGAGTACCTGTACAAGGAATACGGCCACGACTGGGAGAAGGTGCCGGAGCGGCGGATCAAGACCTCGGTCGCTGGCGAGCGCATCGCGCGGCAAGAAGCGGCATGTTCGCGCAAGCCCAGCAAGCGGCCGAAGAAGCCGCTCGAGCTGTATTCCTGGGAGGGCAGCCCGTATGCCCGCCTGGCGCGCGAAACGCTCTGCGAACTGGAGATCCCGTACCTGCTGCACAACGTCGGCAAGACGCCGGGCTCGCACGCGGACTACCTGCCTCCGGAGTATCGCGCCGAATACGTGCACGACTACATGCCCGGCACCGAGAACCGCCGCAAGTTCCTGGAGCGTGCCGGCAAGGTGCAGGTGCCCTACCTCATCGACCCCAACACCGGCACCGCGATGTTCGAGACCCGGGACATCCAGAAATACCTCGTGCAGACGTACGGCGCCTGACCCCATGACGACGCCTCCGCTGGCCACGCGCAAGTTCAAGCACTTCACGGTCACCCCGGTCACGCCGGTGATCGGCGGCACCGTCGAAGGCCTGCACCTGTCCGAGTTGAATGAAGACTCGGCCGCGGAGCTGCGCGAGGCGCTGTGGCACTACGGCGTCCTTTTCGCTCCGAGCAGCACCTGACATTCGAGCAGCAGAAGCGGGTGGCGCTGCATTTCGGCGAAGAGCTGGAACGACACTCATTCGGCAAGACCCTGGCCGAGCAGGGTCACCCCGAAGTACTGGTGATCGAGAAGTACCAGTCGGACAAGGCCAGGACGACGACGGACATCTGGCATCACGACGTCACCGCGCGTCGGCACCCGAACATCATGTCCATCCTGCAGGCGGACGAGGTACCGTTCGGCGCCGACACGATGTGGGCGAGCGCCACGGCAGCCTACGACCGGTTGCCCTACGCATTGAAGCTGCTGTTCCTCAACCTCGACATCGAGCACGACACTGTCTTCATGGCGCTGCGGCACGGGTTCGGCGATGCAAGCACCGACACGGAGAAGCTGCTGAAGCTCGGCGAGATGGCGACGCACCCGGCCGTCATCAATCATCCCTTCACCGGCCGCCTGGGACTCTTCATCGGCAACGGCTACGTCAAGCGCGTGCACGGCTACCGTGCCGAGACCAGCGAACTGATCCTGAGGATCGCGAACGAGCTGCCGACGATCCCCGAACTGCAGGTGCGTCACCAGTGGCGTCGAGGCGACGTTGCCCTCTGGGACAATTTCGGCACCGTCCACTACGGCGTCACGGCCGATGTGGGCAACAGCGTGCGCCGGCTGTATCGCGTGGCCGCGTGGTCGAACAACGTCCAGCCGTCCCTCGATCGCGAGAGCGCCATGCGCGAACTGATGGCGTCCGGGATCGTAACGGCATCGCCCGAGCGCGACGCCGGCCGCCCTACGTACGTTCGCGCCGCGGAATCATCGCGGCAATCGCCTCCTGCCCGGCACAACCCGGCACGTCCGCGAGGCGGTCGATCCACGGCAGAGCGGACCTGCGCCACAGTTGCAGGCGCGGCGCGAGTTCCGCGCGCTGGTGCACGCCGCCCAGTCGCAGGCTGATGTACGGGCCGGCGTCGCCCGGCGTGTACGAGTAGATCCCGGTCGCGCACTCCGGACAGAACACCTGGACCCTGACGCTGCCGCTGGTGCCGATCTTCCGGTACTCCTTCGTCGGGCCGCGGATGGCGAATGTATCCCGGAGCACGATCGCCCCGACCCTGAAGGCCGAGGCCGACAGGACCTGGCAGTCCGTGCAGTGACAGAGCATCACCTTCGCTTCGTCGACCTCGGCACTGAAGGTGATGGCTCCACAATGGCAGGCGCCGGTAACGTGCATCTGCAATCTCCTTGCGCAGTTGCGCCGGATCATACGGGCCGGCACCGTCCGGCACAGCACAGCCGCTTCGGTCGCGGGCGAATTCGTCTACACTTCGACGCTGCCACGGCCGCGGGCTCGACGTGCCGCACCGACCACAGGCACGAGGACCAGTGACGACGGAATCCCTGTTGCTGCTGAGCGCGGCATTTTTCGTCGTCGCAGCGCTGTACACCAGCGTCGGCCACGCCGGCGCCTCGGGATACCTCGCGGTGATGGCGCTGATGGGCGTGGCGCCAGCGACGATGCGTCCCACGGCGCTCGCACTCAACATCATGGTCGCATCGATCACGGTGTTCCGGTTCACACGCGCCGGGTATTTCGCCTGGCGCAACCTCTGGCCGTTCCTGCTGGGCTCCGTTCCGCTGGCAGCGATCGGCGGCGGCTGGAAGCTCGCGAATCACGCCTACTACCTGGTGGCAGCCGCTGCACTGGTGCTCGCGGCCTTGGTGCTGCTCTGGCGGGCGCTGGGGCGCAGCATCGACGAGTCCGGCCGCAGTTCGCGGATCCCGGTCGGCCCGGCCGTGGCCATTGGCGCCACGATTGGACTGCTCTCGGGCCTCACCGGCACCGGCGGCGGCATCTTCCTCTCCCCTGATCGTGTTGCTCTCAGGCTGGGCCGGGCCCCGGCAGACGGCAGGCATTTCCGCGCCGTTCATACTGGTCAATTCGATCGTCGCGCTGGTCGCAACCCAGGTCACGTGGTCGACATTGCCCACAGAACTGCCCTGGCTCGCGCTCGCAGTCGTCCTTGGCGCCCTCGTCGGCACGTGGTTCGGGCTGAAGCGACTGTCCGCGCCGGCTTTGCTTGCAGCCCTCGCCGTGGTGCTGCTGCTGGCCGCGGGCAAGCTGTTGCTTACTCGATAAATTCGGCCCAAATCCCGGCCAGCCCACGCTTTAGGCGAGTGGCCCCGGCTGTCGTGGGGTATCATTGCCACTCAGGCATTGCGCTTCGCCCGGGCGTCCGCACAGTCTCACTCCGGACCCTCGAGGCACCCGCCGCAAATGCAATCCACAGGCTGGAACCGCAAGGCGCTGCTCAGCGCCTTCGAAGCAGTCGCCGACGCTGTTGCGTTCCATGTCCGTCCTGATGTTCGACCTGGTGCTGTTCGCCGCCAGTTCGGCACTGGTGCTGCTGGCCACGTCCGTAGCGCTGAAACTGGTCGGAACGCTGCTCGTCACCGCCGCAATCGTGCGTCTGTTCCTGATCGGGCATGACGCCTGTCACGGCAGCTACTTCGCAAGCAAGAGGCTGAATGCCGTTTTCGGCCGTATCGCCTTCCTGCCGTCGCTGACCGCGTTCAGCCTGTGGGAAGTCGGGCACAACACCGCCCACCACGGCTTCAACAACCTCAAGGGCCGCGACCAGGTCTGGGCGCCGTTACTCGAAGGCTGAGTTCGACGCACTGCCGCGCCATCGCCAGGCGCTCGAGCGCCTCTATCGCAGCGGTGCCGGCTGGGGCGCGTATTACCTGGTCGAGATGTGGTGGAAGAAGCTCTTCTTCGCGAGCCGCCGCGAGATCGGCTCGACCCGCCGCAAGTACACGCTGGACAGCATTCTCGCGAGCGTGGGTGCGCTGCTGTGGGTGGCCGCAGTCGTCGTCGTCGCGCGTGCCACCGGCCAGTCGCCGGTGCTGCTCGTCACGCTGGCGGTGATCGTGCCGTTCCTGCTGTGGAACGCAGTCATGGGATTCGTCGTCTACCTGCACCACACGCACCCGACGATCGCGTGGTTCCGCAACCGGCAGGAGTGGCAGCGGAACAAGGCCTACCTGACGTCGACCGCCTGCGTGCGCTTTCCGTTCGGCATCGAGCGCCTGATGCACGACATCATGGAGCACAACGCGCACCACCTGAACCCGCGGATCCCGATGTTCAACCTGCGCGCCGCGCAGCGGACATTGCACGAACGGTTCCCGGAACTGCGCAGTTTCCGCGTGACGCCGCTGACGTACATGGACTGCGTCCGCAGCTGCAAGCTCTACGACTACGCCAACCACGCGTGGCTGGATTTCTCCGGCCGGATCACCGCGCAAGTCACGCCGGCTCCCTCGGTCGCCTGAGACCGGCCCCTCGCCGCGCGGACGCGCCGCGCCGGCCGACACTACCCAAGCGAGGTCCCATGCTCCAAGCCCACACCGTTCAGAGCCGGCACGCGGACGTCTTCACGTACCTGCACGGCGATCTCGCTGCCACCGCGACCAACTGCCGCATCCCGGAGGAGTCGGGCCCGGACAGCCTCGTCTTCGTCACCGACGCCGCGCAACTCGCGACCGCGCGGCAGCGCGGCGCGGCGATCCTGGTTGCACACCGCGGGATCGCCGGCGAACTGGGCCCGGGTGACACGCAGCTCGGCTGCTGCTTCTCCGTCGCCGCCGTGCCGATGGGAATGGCGGTGCTGCTGAAGCACCTCGACCGCAAGCGCGAACGCTTCACGCAATGGGGCGAGCGGCATCCGACTGCCATCGTGCACCCGTCCGCAAAGCTGGGATCCGACGTGATCCTCGGTCCGTACTGCGTGATCGGCGCCGGCGCGTCGATCGGCGATGGCTGCTGCATCGGATCGCACGTCGTCGTCGAGAACGGCGCGAGCGTCGGCCCTGGCACGATCCTGCATCCGCACGTATTCGTCGGCGCTGGCTGCGAGCTCGGCCGCGACTGCGAGGTGCACCCGCACACCACGATCGGCAGCGACGGATTCGGCTATGCCGTCGGCGCAAGCCGCCGTCCGCAGAAGCTGCCGCACCTCGGCAACGTGCGGATCGGCGACGAAGTGGAGATCGGCGGCAACTGCTCGATCGATCGCGCCACGCTGACGTCGACGTACATCCGCTCCGGCACCAAGCTCGACAACATTTGCCACATCGCGCACAACTGCGACCTGGGCGAGGACGGCTTCTACACGGCGGGCTTCATGATGGCGGGGTCGACGACCATCGGCCGCCGCTTCATGACCGGCGGCAACAGCGTGGTCTCGGCGCACCTGACGCTGGCCGACGACGTCGCACTCGCGGGCCGCTCCACCGTGACCAGCGACGTGCGCGAGGCCGGCCACTACGGCGGCTACCCGCTGCAGCCGCTGAAGGACTCGATGCGCACGCTCGCGGCGCTCGGGCAGATCAGCGACATCCGCAAGAGCGTCAACAGGATGATGCGCCACCTGAAGTTGCAGGATCCCTCATGAACGCCGTGATCATCGGATGCCTGGTCGCGATGGTGCTCTACATCGGACGCCGGCTGGCGGTATCGAGGGCGGAGAACGCCCAGCTGCTGATTCACGTCGCTGCGCTGAAACGCCAGCTGGCGCGACGCGACCGCTGACCGCGTGCGGGCCGTCACGGCCTGAGCGAACCGGGCGTCCGGCCGGTCTGGCCGCGGAAGCTGCGCACGAAGCTCGCCACGTCGGTGTACCCGAGCCGGTACGCGATCTGCGTCACCGACAGCTGGCCTTCCGCCAGCAACTCGCGGGCACGCTCGGTACGCACCTCGAGCGAGAGGTCACGGAAGCTCGTGTCCTCGCTTTCCAGGTAACGGGCCAGCGTGCGCGGCGAGATGTTGACGAAGCCTGCGAGCTGGTCGAGCGTCGGTCGCGAATCCTCCGACTCGCGCAGCATCATGCGGCACCACTCGCTCCAGCGTCGCCGCGCCAGCGTCTGCGTCAGCAATGCCTTGCAGCGCTGCTCCGCCGCCTGCATGGCCCGCCGATTGGCCATCGCGAGCGGCGCCTCGAGCAGCGCCGCGTCGAGCGAGATCCGCAGACCAGGCATCGCGTCCCCGAAATGAACGCGAGCCGGCGACAGCTCACGGTAACGCTCGGCATGCGCGAGGCCGCTCGATCGACATCCAGACGTCGTAGGGCGGGAGCTTCGCGCCGAGCATGGCCGTGAAGCCGACGTGATTGGTGACCACGATCGCCTCCTCGAGCACGCGCAGCGACCGGTGCTGCATGGGCGCGGCCGGCAGGTAGACGAGGTCCACCCGTCCTTCGCGCCGCTCCATGCTCAGCGAGAAGAAGGGCTGCATCAGGCGCTGGTAACTCACCGCGAGCCGGACAAAGTGCCCGAACGTGGGGCTCGTGAGGAACGCAAAGCCGAGCACGTCGTGCGACGTCGGGTTCAGGCGGCGACCCAGCTCGAAGCCGAGGTCCAGTCGTCCGCTCGCGAGTTCTGCTGCCCGGAACAGCGCTTCCGCCTGTCGCAGCGTGACCTGGGCGCTCGGTGAGTCGATCGAGCGTATCCGCGCCTCGCGCAGCATCGTCCCGCGATCGATGCCGATCGATTCGAGAAAATCGAGGAGTTGCGCGATGTATCGCGCTGGCAACCTGTACGTGCCACCCGTCCGTCGCATCCGAGCTCCCGCGGCTGCAGGCCGGGCCGCCGCCGGTTTGTCCGAAAACATCAACAGCTTGTCAGAAAATGCCAAGCCCGTCAGCCCGGCTGGGGGAGACTCTGCCGGAGCCGCGCAGTCCATGCGCCCAACATGCAGAGGGGGAGATCATGACCAGCATCACAGGTGGCGAACTGCTTGCCCGGGCCCTGGCCAACGAGGGCGTGAAATTCGTATTCGGGCTCCCCTGCCCGGAGATCGACCCGTTGCTCGCGTCGCTGGACGCCAACGGCATCCGTTTCGTGACGATCCGCCACGAGGCGGCGGCGGTGCACATGGCGGAAGGCCTCTACAAGACGACCGGGCAGGTCGCGGTCGTGCTTGGCAACCCGGGCCCCGGCTCGTCGAATCTCGTGCCCGGCCTGCTGACCGCACGACACGAAGGTGTGCCCGTCCTCGCGATCTCGTCGCAGCACCGCGCAGGAGTGGTCTATCCGTCCACGCCCGCAACCTTCCAGGGGCAGGACCAGCTCGATCTCTTCAAGCCGGTGGTCAAGTGGAACGGCCCGGTGTTCGAGTGGACCCGGATTCCCGAGCTCGTGCGCATGGCCTTCCGCGAGATGTGGGCTGGACGGCCGGGCCCGGTGCACCTCGACATTCCGGGACCGGTGCTCTACGCGATGGGCGATGCCGCCACCGCACCGATCCATCCCGAGTGACAGCGGGCGCGCGTCGCAGCCACAACCTTCGGACTTCCAGCTGGCCGCAGCCGCTGAACTGCTGGCCGGCGCGAAGACGCCGGTGATCTTCGCCGGCACCGGTGTCGACCGCGCGCACGCGAATGCCGCGCTGCTCGAACTGGCCGACCTGCTCGGCTGTCCCGTCATCCCCTCGATGGCCGGCCGCGCGGTCGTGCCCCACGACCACCCGCTGTACTTCCACTCGCAGAGTCCTGCCGCCGACGACCTGCGCCGTAATGCCGACGTGATGCTGTGCGTGGGCACGCGCGTCGGCAACCTCGACGTTCCTTTCGACAAGTACTGGGGCGATCCGACCAAGTGCCGCGTGATCCACGTCGACATCGATCCGCGCCACATCGGCGTGTCGCGACCGGTCGCGCTCGGCATCGTCGCGGACGCCCGCGCGACGCTCGAGGGGCTGGTCGCGAAGTTGCGCGGCCGCAAGTTCGCGAGCCAGGGCCGCACCGATGTCGCCGCGCAGAGAACGGTTTTCCAGGCCTGGTCGAAGGCCGTCGGCGACATGGTCGGCGCGTGGAAGGGTCCCGGCATTCATCCGGCACACGCCATCGGCACCGTCGGCGCAGTGTTCGGCCGCGACGCCGTGTACTGCACCGATGGCGGCATGACTTCGCTGTGGGCAGGCCTCGCGCTGCCGTCGACGAAGCCCAACTCGTACCACGGCATCTCCGAGTTCGGCATGCTCGGCACCGGCATCCCGTCGGCGAACGGCTCCAAGCTGGGCGATCCCTCGCGCGACGTCGTCTGCGTGACCGGTGACGGCGCTGCAGGATTCAATGTCATGGAACTGCAGGTGGCGGCGCGCGAAGGCCTGAAGATCACCTGCGTCGTGATGGCCGAAGCCGAGTGGACGATGGAAATCCCGAACGAGATGGCGATCTTCGGCAAGACGTTCGGCACGAGCATGGGCGAGGTTCGCTGGGACAAGGTCGCCGAGGGCCTCGGCTGCCACGGCGAATACGTGGATTCGATCGACGCACTGCCCGCGGCGCTGATGCGGGCGAAGGCCCACGCCGGGCCGGCACTGGTCTGCGTCCGGACCAGCAAGGAAGCCAATCTTGCGGTCCCGCAGACCGGCATGGCACGTTTCTTCGAAGTCTATTTCGGGCCCTCGGCATGAACACGCTCAAAGGCAAGCAGGTACTGGTCACGGGCGCAGCCTCGGGCATCGGGCTCGAGTGCGCACGGGCCTTCGCGGCGCGCGGCGCGAACCTGGTCATCTCCGACATCAACGCGACCGCACTGGAGACGGTGCGCGCCGAGATTGCCGCGGCCGGCGTGCAGTGCTTCGCGCGGACCTGCGACGTCTCGCGGGAGGAGTCGGTCACTGAATTCGCGGCAGCGGTGCACCAGGCCGTCGGACCGGTCGACGTGCTGGTGAACAACGCGGGGGTCGCTTACCTCGGCAACTTCGAGCAGACGCCGCTCAGCGAGTGGCGACGCATCCTCGACATCAACGTGCTCGGCATCGTGCATTGCATCCGCGCGTTCCTGCCGGCCATGCGCAAGGCAGGCGGCACGCGCAAGATCGTCAACGTCGCGTCGACGGCAGGCTTTGCTCCGATGCCGAACATGTCGGCATACGCCGCATCGAAGCACGCGGTCGTCGGGCTGTCGGAAGTGCTGGCGATGGAACTTCACGACACCGGCATCTCGGTGCTGGTCGTGTGCCCCGGCATCATCAACACGGCCATCGTGCACGTGAGTCCCACGGCGTCCGACATGACCGCCGCGCAGATCCAGAAACTGCAGAAGTACTACCAGGACGAGGGCTGCCATCCGAGCGTGGTCGCGGCCGACATCGTGCGCAGCATCGAGCGGGACGACCTGTTCCTGTTCACCGGGCCGCTGGCGAAGCTCGGCTACTTCGGCGTGCGCCTGTCACGGAAGCTCGCGCGACGACTGGCGATCGACACGGCCCGCAAGAGCGGTTACCTCGCCGGCTAGCCGCGGGGGCCTGCGCGAGTGACGCGGCGGCGAAATGCAGACACAATGTGTCCGTCAACTCCCGTGGCGGTGCTGCAATGAGCGCAAGAAACCTGTTCGACCTGACCGGCAAGGTCGCCCTCGTCACCGGCGGATCGCGCGGCCTCGGGCTGCAGATGGCCAAGGCGTTCGGCGACATGGGCGCCAAGGTCGCGATCACCGCGCGCAAGGCGGACGAACTGGCGGACGCGAAGACCCAGCTCGAGCAGCGCGGCATCGAAGTGCTGACCGTGGTGAACGACCTCGCGAACCACGCCGGCATCCCGGCGCTGGTGGATGGCATCGTCGCGCACTTCGGCACGATCGACATCCTCGTCAACAACGCCGGCGCCACGTGGGGCGCCCCGGCCGAGGATTACCCGGCGGAAGCGTGGCACAAGGTGATGAACCTGAACGTGCACGCGATGTTCTTCCTGAGCCAGTACGTCGGCAAGAAGGTGATGATCCCGAAGCGCTCCGGCAAGATCATCAACATCTCGTCGGTCGCGGGCCTCGCCGGCAACCCGCCGGGCATGACGACGATTGCCTACAACACCAGCAAGGGCGCGGACATCAACTTCACGCGCGCGCTGGCCGCGGAATGGGGCAAGTACAACATCAACGTGAACGCGATCTGCCCCGGCTTCTTCCCGTCGAAGATGTCGGCCGGCCTGCTCGGCCAGATGGAGAAGATGGTGATCGCGATGACGCCGCTGCAGCGGATCGGCGGCGACGAGGACCTGATGGGCACTGCGGTGTTCCTCGCGTCCGAGGCTTCGCGTCACGTCACCGGGCAGTACATCGCCGTCGACGGCGGAGCGAGCTGCTGCTGAAGCGAGCCCGACGGTCGCAGTCGGGTTCAGGTACAATGCGCGTCGTCGTTCGGCAGTGGCGCGTCGGCAGGTTCCCTGCACCGCCTCGAAATCGGGCCAAAATGCCCGCTGCCTGAATCCCGCCCACATGCGTGCTGCGCCGTCCGGCGCAGCGCTCGGGCCTTTTCCGCAAATTACTCCTGCCTTTCGCGCGCCATCTTGCGCGCCACGGCCCAACCCGGTCACGGGTCGCCGGCCGCGTTTCGCTTTCTGGAGAAATCTACATGTTTTCGCTCGTCATCGGCTTTGGTGTCGCCACGCTGTGCGCGACGGTGCTGCTGTTCTTGTTGCAGATGCTCGAGGACTTCGGCGACGCCTGAGTGGACGCTGGCCGCGAACGACCATCCTTCTACTCGAATTCGAAGGTGACCGGCAGTCGGGCCAATGCATCCCTGGCGGCTGCGACGAGAGGCCGCATCCGCAAGACGAATGGTGGCCACGGTGCCGACCCGCTTGTCGTCGCGAACCGCGATCGTGGCCTCGATACCGGACGCCCGCAGCATCTCGCCGCAGACTCGCTCGATGGCCAGGTGACGCAGTCGTGGCTTGAAGATCTTGCCGACCGCCGTCGTCGGCATCTGCGGGATGATCTCGATGCGCACCGGCACTGCCGCGCGTTCGGGATGCGTTCGGCGGCAAACTCGCGCAGCGCCTGGGCGGTGGCGGTGGAGCCTTCCCGCAGCACTACATATGCCAGCGGGACTTCGCCGGCGTGCGCGTCCGGCTGGCCGACGGCAGCCGCCAGCACGACGTCCGGGTGCTCGCACAGGCGCTCCTCGATCATCTGCGGATCGATGTTGTGACCGCCGCGGATGATCAGGTCCTTGGCGCGCCCTGCGAGCCACAGGTAACCGTCCTCGTCGTAACGGGCGAGATCGCCGGAGTTGAACCAGCGCTTGCCGCCAGCGTCCACGACCCACGCGCTCGCGTCGTGTGACGGGTCCATGTAGCCGGGAAAGACGTTCGGGCCGCGCATCAGCAGCACGCCGATCTCGCCGGTCTCGCAGAAGCGCTGCAGGGTCGTGCCCTCGACCATGCCCACAGCGAGTTCGTTGTACGGCAGCGGCAGCCCGATCGAGCCCACCTTGCGCTGGCCTGCGACGGGATTCAGCGACGAGACCGCCGTGCCCTCGGTCATGCCGTAGCCTTCGAGCAGCTGCACGCCGGTCTGGCGCTCGAACCGGTTGAACACCTCGATCGGCATCGGCGCGGCGCCGACGAGGCAATGGCGCAGGCTGGACAGGTCATAGTCGCCGGCGCGGAATGTCGAGCAGCGACGCGTAGACCGTCGGCACGGCCATCATCGCGTACACACGGTAGCGGGCCAGCAGCGCCCACAGATTCGCCAGCAGGCCGGGCGTGCGGAAGCCGCTCGGAGTCGCGAGGACGACGTTGCCGCCGGCGGCCCAGACGGCGAGGCCCGTGGCGAGCGGCGCGTTGACGTGAAACAGCGGCAGGCCACAGAGGATGCCCTGCCCGGCTCGATGCCCAGCGTGGCCGCCACGGACCAGGCGAGAAAGACCTCGTTCGCCTGCGTGTGCGGCGCGACCTTCGGCATGCCGGTCGTGCCGCCGGTGTGGAACAGGCTGGCGATGTCGGAGGGATCGATCTGGCGCGAGAACTCGAGGCGCGAGTCCGGCTTCGCGGTCGAGCAGCGCGTCGAAGTCGTGCACCGCCACGCGACCCAGCGGCGGGTACGCGCGCGGTACCGGGGATTTCGCCACGAGCGATGTCGGGTCTACGCACAGCACATGCTCGAGCGTCTCGACCTCGCTGATGATGGGCGCGCATTTCGCCCACAGGTCGAGGCCCGGCGCTCCGGGCGCCAGCGTCACGAGCATGCGCGCTCGCACGGCGCGCAGGATCTGCAGTATCTGCGAGGACTCGAGCAGCGGATTGATCGCCGCCACCCGGCCCGCCGTCTCGCCGCCCCAGATCGTGAAATGCGTCTGCGGCAGGTTCGGCAGCAGGTAGGCAACCACGTCGCCGGGGCCGAGCCCGAGGCGGTTGAAGGCGTTCGCCGCCTGCGTGACTCGCGCGAAGAACTCGCGGTAGCGGTAGACGATGGGTTCCTCGTCCAGCGTGCCACGCAGCAGGAACGTCAATGCCGGCCGGTCGGCGTGCGCCGCTGCGCTCGCCTGCAGCAACTCGTAGGTGCTGCGCTCGGAGTAGCGGCTCGCGAGCGGTATCGCGTTCTGTGCCCGGACGTCCGCGGCGGTGCGAATGTTGAGTCGCTCGACCTTCATTCCGGCCACCTCCCGCCATTCGGCCCGCCCCGAACGGATCTGGAGTCGAATATAGCGGATGCTCGCGCCGCCCGTCGCGTCCTAGACTAACTCACCCGCTTCGTTCCCGCCGCCTCAGCAAGGAGACTCGCATGCAGATCCCTTCGCTCAAGAATTCCGTCAGCGCCGAGGAATGGCAGCTGCGCTGTGACCTCGCCGCATGCTACCGGCTCGTGGCGGCCTATGGTTGGAGCGACCTGGTATTCACTCATGTCAGCGCACGCATACCCGGGCCCGCACATGAATTCCTGATCAACCCGTACGGGCTGATGTTCGACGAGATCACCGCCTCGTCGCTCGTGAAGGTGGACCAGGACTGCAGGAAACTCAGCGACTCGCCGTTCCCGGTGAATCCCGCCGGCTTCGTCATCCACAGCGCCATCCACCAGGTTCGCGAGGACGCGGGCTGCGTGCTGCACACACACTCCCGGGCAGGCGTGGGGGTGAGCGCGCAGAAGTGCGGAGTGCTGCCGATCAGCCAGCAGTCGACGTTCGTGCTGGGCTCACTCGCGTATCACGACTACGAGGGCGTCGCGCTGCGTGATGACGAGAAGCCGCGCCTGCAGGCGGATCTTGGCAGCGCGAACTTCCTGATGCTGCGCAATCACGGACTGCTGACCGTGGGACGGACGATCCCGGATGCGTTCCTGTTCATGTACGTGTTCGAGAACACGTGTCGGATCCAGATCGACGCGCAATCCGGCGGGGAACTGGTGCACGTAAACCCGGCGATTCTCAAGGGGATGGCCGAGGTCATGAAGACGGCGACCGGCGGGCTTGGCGCGATGGTCGCGTGGCCCGCGCTGCTGCGCAAGCTCGACCGGATGGACCCGGGCTACAAGACCTGAGGTCGGTGCACGGCCGCGTCACGTCCAGTCATTCGTGCCGCAGGGCATCGATCGGGTTGAGGCCTGCTGCCCGCCGCGCCGGGAAGTAACCGAAGATCACGCCGATCGCGGCTGAGAACACGAACGACAGCACGTTGATGCCAGGGTTGAACAGGTATGGGACGTTCATCAGGTCGGCGAGGCCGATCGACGCGACCGTCGCGAGCGCGATGCCGACGAGCCCGCCGAGGCTCGACAGCACGACCGCCTCGATCAGGAACTGAAGCAGCACCTCCCGCTCCAGCGCGCCGATCGCGAGGCGCGTGCCGATCTCGCGCGTCCGCTCGGTGACCGAGACCAGCATGATGTTCATGATTCCGATCCCGCCCACCAGCAGGCTCACCGCAGCGACCGCCGCGAGCAGCGTCGTCAGGATCTTCGTCGTACTGGTCAGCGTCTGGGTGATCTGCCTCGTATCCATCACGCGAAAGTCGTCGTCCTCGCTTTCGTCGATGTTGCGACGCTCACGCATCAGCAGCGTGATCTGCTCCTTGACGGCGTCGATCGACGCGCCTGCGGCGACCGAGACCATCATCCGGTTGACGTCCTGGCTGCCGCTCAGCCGCCTCTGCACCGTGCGCAGCGGCATGATCACGACATCGTCCTGGTCGGAGCCCATCGCCGACTGACCCTTCGACTTCAGCAGCCCGATCACCTCGCACGCGAATTGCTTGATGCGAATCTCGCTGCCCACGGGATTCTGGCCGCCGAAGAGCTTGTTGCGCACCGTTTCGCCGATGACGCACACGGCCTTGCCGGCGCGTTCCTCCGCATCGCTGAACGAGCGGCCCGCCGCAATCTCCCAGTTGCCGGCCTCGAAGTAGTCGTCGTTGGTGCCGCTCACGACGGTGGACCAGTTGCGAGCCTGGTATACCGCGGTCACGGACTTGCTCACGATCGGTGCGACGAGTCGCGCCGCACCGACCTGGTTACGAATCGCCTCGACATCGGACGTCCGGAAGGCAGGGGCCCCATCGGAACCCGGACCGAAGCGCTGGCCCGGCATCACGACCAGCAGGTTGCTGCCCATGCTCGCGATCTGGTCGGAGACCGATCTTGTCGCGCCGTTGCCCAGCGTCACCATCGTGATGACCGCGGCGACGCCGATGACGATGCCGAGCACGGTCAGGAACGAGCGCAGCAGGTTGCGGCGGATCGCACGGAGCGCGAGCAGCACGGTGTTCCAGAGCATTACTGCGTCCCCGTGCTGCTGCGGTCGCTCTCGACGCGCCCGTCGACGAACTTCACGACGCGCCTGGCATGGGCCGCCATGTCGGGCTCGTGCGTCACCATCAGCACGGTAATGCCGTGGTCACGATTGAACGCGGCGATCAGCTCCATGATTTCCGCGCTCGTGCGACTGTCGAGGTTTCCGGTCGGCTCGTCCGCGAGCAGCACTGCAGGTCGCGTGACGATGGCGCGGGCGATCGCCACGCGCTGCTGCTGGCCGCCGGACAGCTCTCCCGGTGTGTGATCTTCCCAGCCCTCGAGACCCACCTGCGCCAGCGCGGCACGTGCAGCGCCATGACGCGCGGCGGCGGGTTCGCCCCGGTAAATCAGCGGCAGCTCGACGTTCTCGAGCGCAGTGGTCCTGGCGAGCAGGTTGAAGCCCTGGAACACGAATCCGCAGTAATGCCGTCGCAGCAATGCCCGCTGGTTGCGCGTCATCTGCTCGACGTGCGCGCCCTGGAACTCATACGTGCCACTGGTCGGCGTATCGAGGCAGCCGAGGATGTTCATCGCCGTGGACTTGCCGGACCCGCTCGGGCCCATGATCGCGACGAAGTCGCCGGCTTCGATCGCGAGATCGATGCCCTTCAGGGCCTGGAACGCAGCAGGTCCCTGGCCGTAGGTCTTGGTGATGCCGGACAGCCGGATCAGGGCTGTATCGCTCATGGCGAACTGCTCACCGCCTCCGTGATGACTTCCATGCCGGCCTTCAGCGTCGCCGCCGATGATCTCGGTGACCTTGCCGTTGGTGGCGCCGGTGCGGACCTCGATGGCTTCAGGCGTGCCGTTGCGCAGCACCCAGACTCGAGGCGGCCCCTCGCTCGGCGGCGCCCTGACTTTCTTCGGCGTGCTCGGCGGGCGAGGCATCAGCGTACCGACGATGCTCTTTCCCTGCTGTTTCTGCGGCGCGGCGGCAGTCGCGGGCGAGAATCGCAGCGCCGCATTCGGCACCAGCAACGCGTTGTCACGCGTCAGCGTGGTGATCTCGGCGGTACCGGTCATGCCCGGCCGCAGGCTCAGGTCGTCGTTCCCGACCGCAAGCACGGTGAGATATGAGATCACGCCGTCCTTTTCCTGCGAGCCGTAGCCTACTCGCGTGATGACGGCGGCATATTTCCGGCCTGGCCATGCATCCACCGTGAACGTGGCCTGCTGGCCGACCTTCACCTGGCCGACGTCGGCCTCGTCGACGTCGACCTGCAGTTCCATCTTGGCCAGGTCTTCGGCCAGCGTGAACAGCACTGGCGCCTGGAACGACGCCGCAACCGTCTGGCCCGGCTCCACCTTGCGCGTCAGCACGACGCCGTTGATCGGCGATCGGATGCTGGCCTTGTAGAGACTCGTTTCATCCGACCGGAGGCTTGCCCGCGCCTGGGCGACGCTGGCCCGGGCATTGGCCACCTCCGCTTCGGCGCGCTTCGCGTTGGCGTAGGCCGTGTCCATCTCGCTGCGCGACGGCAACGTGCCTTCGGACATTTCGGAAATCTTCTGGAAGCGCCTCAGTGTGGCCTGCGCCTCGACCACCGTGGCCTGCGCCAGCAGCACCTGCGCTTCCGCCGCGGCCAGGCCCGCGCGGGAACGTTCCACTGCGTCCTGCAGCTTCGAAACGTCGAGCTGGGCAAGCACCTGCCCTTTCTGCACGTGATCGTTCTCGTCGACGAGCACCTGGTTGACGATGCCCGACAACTCACTGCCGACCTCGACCTGGTTGGTCGGCTGCAGGTTACCGGTGGCGGACACTTTCACGACCAGCGTTCCGGTCACGACAGGCTCGGTCTGATAGCGCGGCGCGGCGGCGTCGTTGCCGGAACGCAGCAGCAGGAATGCGGCGATCACGCCGATCACCGCCAGGCTGACCAGGGGCCATTTGTAGCGCGCGAGGAATCGTTCGCGGCTCGGCCTCCAGCAGGTCTCGCAGGCCGCCGAGGCTGATTCTTCTCGAGTTCGTTGGACATGATCGGGCGTCGTCCTTGCCGGCAATGCGGCGATTCACTCAATCGACTTGCGGATATCCGGTAATGCGCTGGATCTCGGTGTACAGCGGCGAAAGTCGTTCATACATGTGCTTGTACACGCGCTCGTAGAGCGCATCGTAAGTGGCGACGTGCGCCGCGATCGGCTCGAACAGCCGGCCGATGCGAACCATCTGCGCGACGGCCTCGTTGAAATCCGCGTGCAGCCCGAGGCCGACGGCGCAGTCGATTGCCGCACCGAGCCCGGAGGTCTCATGGGTGTGCGGACGCGCGGTCGGAAGGTTGAAGATGTCCGCCGTCAGCTGCATGGCGGCATCGGACTGCGAGCCGCCACCACTGACGCGCAGTTCCGTCAGGCGCACGCGGCCGCGCTTCTCGATGCGCTCGCGGCCTTCGCGCAGTGCATAGGCCAGCCCTTCGAGGATTGCCCGGTAGAGGTGTGCGCGCGTGTGCACGTCGCCGAAGCCGATCACGGCACCCTTGGCATCGGGGCCCGGCTCCCGCAGCCCCGGGCTCCAGTAAGGCTGCAGCGTCAGGCCCATCGATCCCGGCGGGACCGTGCCGACCATCTCGTCGAACAATTCTTCCGGCGTGACGCCGAGAGTCTCGGCTGCCGCGCGCTCCGGGTGACCGAACTGCTCCTTGAACCAGTTGACCATCCAGTAGCCGCGGAAGATCTGCACCTCGCAGCTGAACTGGCCCGGCATCGCGGCCGGATACGGAGGCATGCCCGGAGTGACTTCGACGTACCGTGGCGTCGTGACGTTGATCGTCGCCGTCGTCCCATACGAAAGCGCGCCCGTCGTCGGCGCCAGCACGCCCGAGCCCAGGATCTCGCAGGCCTTGTCGGCCGCCGCCGCTATCACCGGCGTGCCTGCGCGGATGCCGGACGCCGCGCTCGCAGCCGCCGTCACCTCGCCGAGCACGCTGCCCACCGGCAGCAGTTCCGGCAGCTGTTCGGGCCGCACGGCCAGCGCCTGCCATTTCCAGTCGGCAGCTGCGGCCCAGCGCTGGCGCTTCGAGTCGAACGGCAGGTACGCCACCAGCGAACCGATCGAGTCCACGAAGCGCCCGGTCAGCCGATGATTCAGCAGGCCCGACACCAGCAGGAACTTGTGCGTCACGGCGTGCAGCGCCGGCTCGTGCTGCGCGAGCCAGTTGACCTCCGCCTCGCGCTGGAAGTGCCGCACGGTGCCGGCCTGCCCGGACATCGCAATTGCGAGCCGCCACCACGGCCTGATCGCAGGCAACTGCGTGGCGCGGCGCTGATCGAGCCACGACACCGCCGGATACAGGCAGCGCCCGTCGCGATCGACCGGAATGACGGTGGCACGCTGCGTCGTCACCGCAACGCCACGCACTGCCTCACGCCAGCCTGGTCCCTGGCCCACAGTGCCTGGCAGCACCTGGCCGCGGCCTGCCAGAATCCGTCGCCGTCATGCTCGAGCCAGCCCGGCTGCGGAACGCGGTAGTCCTTCAACGGCTCCTGCGCACGGGCGACCACGTTGCCGGCAAGGTCGAACAGCAGCGCGCGCGCACTCTGCGTGCCGCAATCGATGGACAGCAGCAGGTCGCGATGCGCGTTCAGTGTGGTGGTCCGGTCAGGTTGTCGTTGGCGAGCACGCCGTGCGGATCGAAGTGGGCGAAAGTCGCCGCCAGCGCAGCCATGCCTGCCGCGCCCTTCTCGGCCGGCAGGTACGGCGCGTGATCGCGACCGACGCCGTGCTGATGGCTGATCGTGCCGCCGCTCGCGACGATCGCGTCGCTCACCGCGCGCTTCAGTGCCTCCCAGCGCTGCCACGTGCTCGCCTGGTCCGCGCCGATCCGGAACAGGAACGTGCTGTACACGCTCGAGCCGGTGCCATACACGTGCGAAAGGTGGGTGTAGACGTGGCAGCGCTCGCCGAGATCGGCCAGCGCCTCGCGGCCGGCGGCCTCCATCGACTGCATGGTCGACGTGCTCGCGCGCCACGGCACGAAGGTCTCCATCGTGTCCACGGCGTAGCCCGCGTCCCACAGCGCGTTGCGCAGATAGACGCCGGTAAAGCGCTTTTCCGCCCATTTCCTGCCCAGCAGTTCGCCGGTCGACACGCCGCCATGGGCACGCAGCACCGCCCTCGCCTGCTGCCAGTTGGCGGCCACCTGCGCGCGCGTGCCGGTCAGGCCCAGCATCAGCAGGCACTTCTGCTCTCTCGGGCGCCCCGCAAGCCGAGGTAACGCTCCAGCCAGGCGATCTGGCTGGCGTGGCCGGCCAGGCGCAGCGTGGTCAGCGTTTCGACCTGGTTCGACAGGCGCAGCATCGACAGCGGGACGCGCGACTGCGCGAGCGTACGCGCAGCGTCGACTCCAGCGTCCCAGTCCGGCATGAATACGCCGATGAATCGCTCCTGCTCGGGCAGGCGGCTGACGCGCACGACGGCTTCGGTGATCACGCCGAGCCGCCCCTCCGAGCCGAGCACCCACTCACGAAGATCGGGCCCGGCCGCACTGGCGGCGAACGGCGGGATCGTCAGCGTACCGACCGGCGTCTCGACCGTGCCACCGGCGAACAGTTGCTCGATCCGTCCGTAGCGCAGCGACTGCTGGCCCGACGAGCGCGTCGCGATCCAGCCTCCAAGCGTCGCGTACTCGAAGCTCTGCGGGAAATGGCCGAGCATGAAGCCCCGCGCACGCAGCGCTGCTTCCAGTTCCGGCCCCGTCGCGCCGGCCTGGATCCGCGCCAGCTGCGAAGTCTCATCCAGCTCGAGCAGCGCGTTCATGCGCCGCATGTCGAGCGTCAGGCAGGGCCGGTCGCCGGCAGGCGCCATCAGGTGACCGGCCACACTGGTCGCGCCGCCGCACGGCAGCAGCACCACGTCGTGCTGCTGCGCCCAGGCCAGCAGCTCGCGAACCTGTTCGCCGTTCTCCGGCCACGCGACGCCGTCGGTCAGCCGGCCGATGTCGCCGAAGCGCAGCCGAATCCAGTCACCGAGGCTCTGCCCAACGCCACAGCGCAGCCGGTCCTCGGCGCGCGTCGAGACCAGCGGATGCAGCAATCCCCTGCGCAAGGCGCGAAGGCTGCTCACGATCGATGCGAGCGCAGACTTCGGCGAGCGTCGCATCGCGCGGCGGCACGCCCGGCCCGATCGCGGCGCGCAGGAACTCGACCGCTTCGGGCGGCAATGCCGCCGCAATCGAGTCGTCACCCCAGCCGTTCCAGCGTCTCATGAGCTTCCCCTTTGGCCCACTTCCGCGCGTGCAGGCCGAGTCAGCGGGCTGCGGGACTGCTGCTCTATCGCACGGCAGAGTGCGATCTGGATTCACGCTCTGCTTCGCTCCACCCCAGCAGCCCCGACATCGCGAGCGCCGCGGGTGCGAGCGAGTCGAGACCCGCGCGGTCGTCGAACCAGGCGCGCGCGCTGCGACGGACCCAGTAATCCTCCAGCGTCAATGCGCCCTCGCACAGCACGGCATGGCGCGCCTCGGCGGCGACGTCGCCGCCATCCGCAACGATACCTGCGGCTTCGTCGCCGTACAGCCGGGCCAGTCGCTCCGCTTCGATCGCGTCGGCGCGAGCCGCCGAATCTCGCCTTCACCGAGCGTCCGCTCACCGCCGGGCAACGGCTGCGTCGCCGTGCTGCATGCGCGGACGGACTTGCCCAGCCGTTGGACAGCGAGATCGACGACATGTTCGGCCATCGCCCGATACGCGCTCAACTTTCCGCCGGCCACCGAGACGAGGCCCGCAGGCGACGTCCAGATCTCGTCCTTGCGCGACATTTCCCCTGGCTTCTTGCCGGGCTCGCGAGACCAGCGGCCGGATGCCGGACCACATCGCGACGATGTCGTCGTCCGTGATCGGCGCCGTCCGCAGGTTCCGCTCGGCGGCCGCGCGCAAATAGTCGACGTCCGTCCGATCGAAGTCGGGCCAGTACTCCGGGCGATCGTGAAATACATCGGTCGTGCCGAGGTACGTGAATCGACCGCGGGGCACGGCGAAGGCCATGCGCTTGTCGCGCGTCGGCAATATGATCGTGGTGTTCACGGGCAGGCGATCGCGGTGCAGCACCAGGTGGATGCCGCGGCTGAGCGCAAGGCGGGTGTCGCCCTGCCCGGCCTCGAGCATGCGGACCTTGTCCACCCAGACCCCGGCCGCGCTGATGACCAGCGACGCCATCACGCGCGCGGCGCGGTCCTCTCCCGCCAACGTGGACCTGACGGTGACACCGACGACCCGTCCCTGCTGCTGCAGCAGGCCGTCGACCGAGGCGTAGCTCACGACCGTCGCTCCGGCCGCCTGCGCGGATCGCACGTTCGCCACGCACCAGCCGGGCATCGTCGGTCAGGAACTCGGTGTAGACGACAGCACCATTCAACCCGTCGATGTTCATCAACGGTTCGTGACGCGCAATTTCCGCGGCATCGAGGACGGAGTGTCGCTCGTCGGCCGGAACCTTGCCGAGCTTTTCGAATACCCAGACGCCGGCGCGCAGCATCGCCATGCTCTTCGCGGACCGCGTCGGGATCGAAAAGTGCTCCGGCTTTGCCAGGTGCGGCGCGATCCGCCGCAGGATCTGGCGCTCACAGGCCGTCTCCTTCACCAGCGCGACGTGGCCCTGTACGAGATAACGCAGGCCGCCGTGAATCATCTTGGAGCTGCGGCTGCTGGTGCCGCTCGCGAAGTCGCGGGCTTCGAGCAGCGCGACGCTCAACCCGCGCAATGCGGCATCGCGCGCGATACCCGCGCCGGTCACGCCGCCACCGATCACGACCAGGTCGAAACGCTGCCGCTCGAGCGATGCGAATGCATCCGCCCGCTTGCGTGCGTCGATCCTGTCGTCGTTCATCACTTTGGTACCGCCAGGTCACCGGGACCACAGCGGTGATTGTCTCGTGAAAGATCCACGCTGCGCCATGAACTTCGCCGGCGGCGACGACGCGGTCAGGTCCGCTCGAAGCGGGCGACGGTCTCGACGTGCTCCGTGAACGGCATCAGGTTGAAGGCGGTCAGGCCGCGCAGGCGCAGCTTGCCACCCGATGTCAGGCGCGCGGTGTCCGCGCAGGAACGACTCGAGCCCGCAGCTGACGTACACGAAGCGTTCGGGAGGGTGGTCGCCCAGATACTCGAGCAGCTCGCGGTCGAGTCCCTTGCGCGGCGGGTCCGCGATCACGACGTCGGCGTCCGATGCCGCCAGGAATGCATCGCCGCAGGACCCGGCACGACTTGAACCCTGGCATGGCTCGCCGGGTCCAGGCCGGCGATCCCGAGCGCCAGCCCCTGCAGCGAATGAGGGCTCACCTCGTTCATGCGGAGCTCGCGCGACGCGCGGCAGCAACGACAATCCGATGGCGCCGACACCCGCGTAGAACTCGGCCACGCGCGCACCCTCGGGGACCTGATCGCGCACGTGCTCGACGATGCGTTCCGCGATGTCGAGATTGTTCTGGCCGAATGCGCCCGGCGGGTAGTGCACCGCCGCGTCCGCCAAACCGTTCGATCACGCTGGCCGGCCCGCACCAGTTCTGGAAACGCCGGGCCCAGGATGGTGTTCGATCGCTCGCAATGCGCGTTGAACCACAGGCTGTGCAACTCGCTCGCCGAGTCGATCGCGGATCAGGTCCAGGCACGCCGCCAGCGGCTCGACTGTCGGACTGTTGGCAACGAGCACGACCTGGGCGCTCTGCGAACTGCGTTCCACCACCACTTGCAGGTAGCGGGCGAGGCCCACGTGGGGAGCGTCCGCATAGGGCGCAACGTCGGCGTCGATCAGGGCTCCGCGCACGACCGCGGCGACGCGATTGATCAGCGGATGCTGGACGCTGCAGTCCGGGATGGGCACGACGCGGTGCGTCCCGAGCTGGAACATCCCGAGCTTCGGCGCGCCGCGCCGGCCGCGGATCGCGAGCCGGGCGCGCAGGCGGAACCCGCTCGTCGCGCCCGACACCACGGCGAGGTCCGGCAATCCGTGCAGGCGAGCGAGTTCATCGAGAGCCGCACGCGCAGCGGGGGAAATGCCGGGCTCACCGTAGCGCGGGCAGCCGGGACAAGGAGGACGATGCGGGCACGGGTGCATCTGCGTGCACGTGCCGTGATCATCGCGCGGATCTCAGCCATCGTGCTTCCCGACAGGCACGTCGATACGCCGACGGCGTGAGTCCTCGTTCCGCGACGAATGCAGCTGCAGAAATGGCTCTGGCCGCGGAAGCCGACGGCCTCAGCCACCTCTCGATGCTCAGCCCGGTCGTCCGCAGCAGCTCACATGACCTCTCGATCCGGGCCCTGCGCAGGTAGCGGTGCGGCGTGACGCCAGTGGCCTGCCTGAAACTGCTCGAGAAGCTCGTGACGCCGACTCCGCACGCCTGCGCCATCTCTCTCACCGCCAGCGGCTCGCCGAGACGGGCCAGCATGTGCTGGATGGCGGTATGCGCGATTCTCAGCCCGCCACGCGATGACGGGAGGCTGGCCGCGACCCGAGGGCGCTCGAGTTCATGCTGCAGCTCGGCCAGCATCGCATTGGCCAGCGACTTCAGGTAAGGCTCGGCCTGCGAGCGTGACTCGAGCTCCGCCATCAGGCGGCGCGTGATCGCGGCGATCACTTCATTGGCGAAGGTCACGGGCTCGCGATCCGTGAAGCGGAGCAGCCATGCCGGAAGCATCCGCTGGTCGTCGAAATATACGACCGTGCCCTCCCCGACGCCGCGCAGCGCCACCTCGGCGCGAACATTCCTGGGCACGAACGTCACGAGCCCGGGCAGGGACTGCCTCAGCGCGCTGCCGGCCCGGCGCCAGGTAATCCATCGGCTTGCCGCCCGTGTGCACCAGCATCAGCGGCACTGGCAACGGCGGCATGGTGACCGATTCGAACAGGGCGTTGTGCCGCTCCAGCACCAGCGGCAGCCGGGCCGGGATGCGGCCGCTGGCGACCGGGCTGCCGACGATACGCCTGACGATCCGGCGCACACGAGTCGAGGAACTGGGCATGTCGGCGCGCAGTGTACCGAAAGAAAACGACAAACGTCGCGGCGAAACCCGAAAACCGCCCCGGGACTGCGGGCTAATGTGTCTCCGTGCAAACGCTCGCGCACACCCATGCCATGAACTCGAACCGCCAACTCCTGTCCCCGATCGCGTCGATCGCCGCTGCCTGGTCGCCTTCGCCACGCCCTGCTGGGCCGCGGGACCGTGGCTTTCCGACAACCGGCGGCGCGGACATGGGCATGGCCGGAGCCGGTCGCGCCGCGATGTCGCTCGACGCGAGCGCGCTCGCCGCGAATCCCGCAGCGATTGGCGGCCTGTCCCGGCAGCACGGTCACGGCGGCCGCCATGCCACTGCAACTCGATTTCGAGTTTCATGGCTCCGACGCAACGCCGGCCACCGCGACGAACCACCAGGGCGTCAGCACGGTCCCGGCGCTGTATGCGGTGTATCGGGATGATCGACTCACCTACGGAATCGGGGCGTACAGCTATCTCGGCCTGTCGTTCGACTTCGGGCAACCAGTGGGAAGGTCGTCGCGTCATCGAGAAGGCGGGGCTGACCACTTTCAACATCGCCCCGACCGTCGCGTGGCAGGCCACCGATCGACTGAGCCTTGGCGCCTCCATTGCCGCACAGGTCGCCGAACCCGAAGCGCGTTTCGCCCTGTCCAACGACGCGATGTTCTATGGACCGCCGGTCGGACTTCCGGACAGCCAGGTCGAGTTGAGCGGCCAGTCCTGGGCGACGGGCGGACAGCTGGGCTTGACGTATCAGGCGACGGATGGCCTGCGACTCGGGCTCGCATGGACCGCACCGGTGAACACTCGGTGCCGCTGGACATCACCGCGAAGGAATCTGCACCCGGTGCTGGCGACGCCTGATGCCGCCTGACGGTGCCGCCAGGCTCGACTTCACGCTGCCGCAGCAACTGCTGTTCGGAGCCTCCCACCAGCTGGACAGCAGGACGATGGTGGCGCTGGGCCTGGCGTGGCAGGACTGGTCGACGTTCGGGGAATCGAAACTGAAGCTGCCCGGTTCGTCGGCGCCGATGATCGCCGGCGGCCTGCACGACACGTGGGGCGCGTCGATCGGTGCGCGACGTGCGTTCGGCGCAGACTGGGCCGGGTCCGTCGGCCTCGGTTACGAGAGCAATCCTGCGACGAAGAGCGGGGTGCCCGCGTATTTCCCGGTCGCCGAGCAGTGGACACTCGCCGCTGGTGTCGAGCGCAGGATCAGCGATGCATTGCGGATTCGCGCGGAGCTGAGCGTCACCCTGCAGGGCGACGCGGACGTCGAGCAGCTGACGCATCCGCTGCCGCTGCCGGGCATCCCGCCGCTGACCGGAACCTACGAGGACACGCGCGTCTACATGATCGGGCTGGCGGCGGACTTCATGCTCTAGCCGCAGCGCGCTGCTGCTTCGCGCGCACGATGAACGGCGGTTATGCTAGTGACACAGTCGACGCCCGGCAACGTCACGGAGCCCGCCGATGAACGCGACGGAACCCGCCCACTGGAACAAGACCGCCTGCATCATCTGCGCGCTGAACTGCGGCCTCGAGGTACAGACGGACGGATCGGCGGATCGTCCGCATCCGCGGCGACAAGGCGCATCCCGTCTCGCAGGGCTACGTCTGCGAGAAGTCGCAGCGCATGGACTACTACCAGAACGGCGCAGACCGCCTCGACAGCCCGATGCGCAGGAGGCCTGACGGCACCTACGAAGCGATCGACTGGGAGACGGCGATCCGCGAGATCGCCGCGAAATTCTCGGCGATCAAGGCGCGGCACGGCGGCGAGAGCATCCTGTATTACGGCGGCGGCAGCCAGGGCAATCACCTCGGCGGCGTTTACGCCGACAGCACGATCAAGGCGCTCGGAATCCAGTACCGGTCCAATGCGCTGGCGCAGGAGAAGACCGGCGAGGCGTGGGTGCAGGGCAAGATGACCGGCTCCGGCATCCACGGTGATTTCGAGCACTGCGAGGTCGCCGTCTTCGTCGGCAAGAATCCGTGGCAGTCGCACGGCTTCGCCCGCACGCGCGTGATCCTGCGCGAGATCCAGAACGATCCCGCGCGCAGCCTCATCGTCATCGATCCAAGGCGCAGCGAGACCGCTGCGATGGCGGACATCCACCTCGCCGTCCGCCCCGGCACCGATGCATGGTGCCTGGCGGCGCTCGCCGCGATCATCGTGCAGCAGGGCCTCGTCGCCCGGCCGTGGATCGACGAGCACACCACCGGTTATGCGCCGGTCGCGGAAGCGCTGCAGCGAATCTCCGTCTCGCGATACGCGGACATCTGCGGCGTCGACGAGGCGCTGCTGCGACAGGCGGCAGAGCGAATCGCCCGCGCCGGCAGCGTCTCGATGATCGAGGACCTCGGCGTGCAGATGAACCTGCACTCGACGCTGGTCAGTTACCTGAACCGACTCGTGTGGCTGCTCACGGGCCACTACGCGCGGCGCGGCACCAACAATGCATTCGTGCCTTTGCTTGGGCTGTCGCGGTCGAAGCGGGACAGGCCGAAGCCGCATGCTGCGGGCGTCGCGCAAGGCGCGACAGTCGTCGACAAGCCCTGGTCGCGCAGTCCCGTCACCGGCAGCCGGGTCATCATGGGCCTGATTCCATGCAACGTGATCCCGGAGGAAATCCTCACCGATCACCCGCAGCGATTCCGCGCGATGCTCGTCGAGAGCGCGAATCCGGTTCACTCGCTCGCCGACAGCCGGCGGATGCGCGAGGCTTTTCGTGCGCTCGAGCTCAGCGTCGTCATCGACGTCGCGATGACCGAGACGGCGGCGCAGGCCGACTACGTCCTGCCAGCCTCGAGCCAGTTCGAGAAAGCCGAAGCGACGTTCTTCAACCTCGAGTTCCCACGCAACGGGTTCCACCTGCGACAACCGCTGTTCGAACCGCGGCCTGGAACCCTGCCCGAGGCGGAGATCCATGCACGGCTCGTCGAGGCACTCGGTGAACTCGACGATCGCCACTATCGCCTGCTGAAGCGCGCCGCGGGCCTTGGCCTGACTGCATTCGGACTGGCGTTTGCCTGGCAATCGCAGCGGGACAAGCAGGTCGCGCAGTACGCGCCGGTCGTGCTGTACCGGGCACTGTCGCATCGATTGCCAGCAGGCATGAACACCGCGGCGGCGCTGTGGGGCATCTGCCAGATGTACGTGCGGCAGAATCCCGTGCCGGCGCGACGCGCAGGCTTCGGCGGCTCGCCGCTGCGCGCAGGCAACAAGTTGTTCGAAGCGATCGCGGGCTCGCCATCCGGCGTCGTGTTCGCCGTCAGTGAGTATGCCGAGAGCTGGCAGGCTGTCCGGCATCCCGGTCAGCGCATCAACCTTCACATACCGGATCTGATGCCGGAACTCGCCAGCCTGGACGCCGGCCCGCCGCAGCGCGACGCGGACTATCCGTTCGTGTTGTCAGCCGGCGAGCGTCGCAGCGACACCAGCAACACGTCGATTCGCGATCCCGCGTGGCATCGCAAGGGACCGTTCGGCACGCTGCGGATCAACCCGCAGGACGCCGCAGGCATCGGTTGCGCGGACGGCGACTGGGTTCGCATCACGACTCGGCGTGGCAGCGCGGACGCGCCCATCGAGATTACGGGCGAACTGCAACCGGGGCACGTCTCGCTGCCGAACGGTCATGGGATCGACTATCACCTGGCCGATGGCACCCTCGTCCGTCGAGGCGTGGCGCCGAACGAACTCACCAGCGTCGAGGACCGCGACCCGATCGCGGGAACACCGTGGCACAAGCACGTGGCCGCGCGGCTCGAGCGTCTGCGAGTCGAGTAGGAACATCGCCTGCCGCGTGCGACGGCATCCCGCTCTGCGACGCACGCTAGTCACATGCTCGCAGCCCGCGCCTTCCCGAGCATGACTTCCTTCATGTCGCCCTTTGCGATCGTGCTCACGACGAACAGGTAAGTGGTCAGGAACAGGCCCCCTCCGAAGAAGGCCAGCAACGCCAGGGCGAGCCCGCCTGCGGAGAAGCCGTGCCGCCATGCAACCCACAGCGCGGAGAGCGTCAGCAGGCTGGTGAAGTCGAGATTGAACTGGCCGGGCCAGCCCATCGCGGCCATGTCGCGGAAGAAGATCTCGAGCAGGCCCCAACCGTGATTCGCGATCACGATGCCCGTGTAGACGACGATGATCGTCCAGAGGACGACCAGCAGGATGCGAAATGCCGTCACGTTGTGTTGCCTCTGCTGATGAGATGGTTCTCGAGAGACTGGTTTCCCGGATCACTGACCGGCGAGCGGACCCCAGACATGGTTGAAGCAGCACCTCTCGATGGGTCCCGTCTGCATGCCGATGGCCAGCGCCGCGGCCATGCGTCGCCTGGCCGGGGCCGATTGAGCGGATTCCAGGAAGATCGTCTCCTCGCGCGCAAGCTCATCCTCCATCCCGGCCTCGCCCATGCTGGCTGCCTGCTTCGCCGCGGCGATCGTCTCGGCCGGGAAGCCCGCAATGCGTTGGGCAAGATAGCTCACGAAGAAGTCGATTTCGCCGGCGGGTAGCGCCCGGTTCACATAGCCGTAGCGCTCGGCGATCTCGGCCGGGAAATCACCGCAGCCGAGGATGATCTCGAGCGCCCGGCCACGCCCCACGAGTCGCGGAAGACGTACTGAGCCACCGGCGCCGGGAATGATCCCGACCCCGACCTCCGGCTGGCACAGCACTCCCCTGCCGATCTCGGCGAACCGCATGTCGCAAGCGAGCGCCAGTTCGCTGCCGCCGCCCCGGCAGCGTCCCTGGATCTTGGCGATGGTCGCCTTCGGCATGGTGCGGAACCGATCCAGTACGGCGTGCACCCAGCCGAGCTTCTCTTCGCGCTCGGGAGGCTGCGCGGGCAGCTGGGTGATCGCGTTGATGTCGGCGTGGGCGATGAAGAAGTCCGGATTGGCGCTCTGCAGCACCACGACTCTTACATCCGGGTCCATCTCGCACTGCCGCCCGACGCGATCCAGGTCACCGAGCATCGCGAGGTCCAGCAGATTGAGCTCGCCGTGGTCGATCGTGACGACAGCGACGCCCTTGTCCACGTGGAGCCGCAGGGTCGAGTAATCCTCGTGAGCCATGGCCACTCCTGCAAATATGCGCATCGTGTCACCAGGAGCCTTTTGCCTCTGCGACGGGATGGCCGTATCTTTTGTACATTCCGCTCATTGCCGGCGAGGCGCGAGATGAAGCAGGCGGTGTGGGCCAGGGTGCGCAAGGACCTGCGAATGCAGCCGCTGACCGAAGGGAGGATCGGCGGCGACGCCCCCCTTTACGTTGAGCGCTGGGTGTATCAGGCCAGCAAAGTCGACGTCTCCGGAATCAAGTTGCCCGGTCCTGATCACGCAGCTGGGTGGCGCCCGGGTCAACGAGGGGGACGGCGGGCGCTGGCGTTCGTCGACGCTCCCCAGCCAGTCCATCCTGATACCGCCCGATACTCCGACCAGCTGGCACTACAGCGGGCCGGTGGACGACGTGGCGTTCTATTTCCTCGATCCCCGGAGCGGTGTCCAGGAGCGGCTGAGCCGACTCGCCACCATGCACGGCGCACCGATGCAGTTCTCGGACCCGCTGGTCGCCGCGGCCGCACGCCAGCTGGTCGATGAGCTGCACAGCGGCGGGAGCGCCGACGAGCAGTTCATGGCGCGACTGGCGGGGCTGATGCTGGAGCAGGTGTTCCGCGTGCTGACGGCCTCGAACGCCTCCGGTCTTCACCCGCGACACGTGCACTTTTCGCGCCTGCAGAAGGTGCTGCGCCACATCAACGGTCACCTCACCGATGCGCTGCCCAGCGAGCAACTGGCCCGCCTGGCCGGCGTCAGCGAGTCGCATTTCCGCCGGATCTTCATCGATGCCACGGGCCTGCCGCCGCATCGCTACATCCAGGGTCGCAGGCTCGCCCAGGCTCGCAAGCTGCTGGTCACGTCGGAGCTGCCGATCCCGGTCATCGCCGATGAATGCGGCTTCTACAGCCAGAGCCACCTGACGAAGGGCTTCAAGGCGACGCATGGCACGACGCCCGCGGCTTACCGTAGGCAGATGAAGCAGGTCGGGCCCTGAACACAGCGGCAAACGCTGGCTGGTTAGGCATTTCTCGCAAGCGCCGCGCCCCTGCGGCAGAGGGACAATCCAGCATCAGCACCGGGCATGAAGCGACTGCCAGCCTCGTGCAGGTGCGCCGCAAACCTGCGTGCGGAGGTCTCATGAGCGCGATCGAACATGACGAAGGCCTGGTCTCCCGTCGCAACGTGCTGGCCGGGTCCGCGGCGCTGCTCGCGGGTGGCGGCGTCGGCGGCGGTGTAGCGGCGCTCGCGGCCGTCCCCGGCGCACCGACCGATGCGCCCCCGCTGCCCTGGAAGTGGGTCAAGCTCGACCCGCTCGAGGCAGGTCGTCGCGGGTATCGCTTCTACAAGGAACGTGGCGGCTGCGGCACGGCCAGCGTACCTCGCGCTGCTCAGCCTGCTGAAGGAGAAGGTCGGCCACCCGTGGACGACCATGCCGGACATGCTGATGGTCGCACGCGGCAGCGGGCTTCGGCGGACACGGAACGCTGTGCGGGGCGCTGGCCGGCGCTTCGACGATCATCAACATGGTCACGTACGGCGAGAAGCGGGACGAATACCTGCAGAACAACCAGATCGTCGACCGCCTGTTCTGGTGGTACGCGGACCAGAATTTCCCGACCCACCGCTTCGACGACCTGTCGCCGATGCCGAAGCAGATGCAGGTGAAGGCGATGTCGCCGTTGTGTCACACCTCGGTGTCGAAGTGGGCCCTCGAGGCGGGCGCGACGATCAAGTCGGACGCGAAGATCGAGCGGTGCGCCAAGGTCGCGGGCGAGGTCGTCTATATCGTGACGCTGGCGCTGAACGAGTTCTTCGACGGCAAGTGGGTCGCGCCCGTCTGGAACCCGTCACCCGAGATCGAGCACTGCATCAAGTGCCACGGGCCGGACGTGCCGACACAGAAGGCGCGCAAGTGGAACCAGCAGGGGCACATGGAGTGCCTGATGTGTCACACCGACCACACCGCGTGACCCGTAACGGTCGCGTGCGCTTCAGGCTCGAGCCCGGTCGCACGTAGCTTCCCGCGCGAGCTTCAGAACGAATAATATCGGGCGGATCGCGGCTGCCCGGCGTGGCTGCGCCTTCATGTGCTGCGTGGGTGGGATGCGTCATGCAAACGATGCAGAAGCTGGGGGCCGGCCCGGACTTGGCAATCGATGTCCGGTCCGCCTGACGACGGCCACTCCGGGTTCGAGCGCTGGCGACGCGCCACGCTCGCGCCGTTCGAGCACCGCACGTTCACGCTGTTCTGGTGCGCCTGGCTCGTGTCGTCGTTCGGCGGCATGATCCAGACGGTCGGCGCCTCGTGGCTGATGATGACGATCGCACCGTCGGCCGACCAGGTCGCGCTGGTGCAGACGGCCGGCGCACTCCCGTTCTTCTTCCTGTCGCTGATCGCCGGCGCACTCGCCGACACGCGCGACCGGCGCAGGATCATGCTGGCTTCGCAGGTTTTCACGCTGCTGGCCTCGGTTGCGCTGGCCGTGCTGACCCTGGCCGGCGCCGTCACGCCGTCACTGCTGCTGTTGCTGACGTTCATGATCGGCTGCGGCACTGCGGCGCTCGCGCCCGCGTGGCAGGCGTCGATCGGCGACATCGTGCCGCGCAGCCAGATTGCACCGGCCGTCATGGCGAACGCCGTCGGCTTCAACCTCGCACGCAGCCTCGGCCCGGCGATCGGCGGCGCGATCGTCGCCGCGGTCGGCGCCGCAGTTGCGTTCATCGTCAACGCGGTCTCGTACCTCGGCATCATCGCGGCGCTGCTGCTGTGGAAGCCGCAGCGCGCGCGAAGTGACCTGCCGCCCGAGCCGCTGGGCGCTGCGATTGCCGGTGGCCTGCGCTATGTGAGCCTGTCGCCGCACCTGCTGGCAATCCTGCTGCGCTCCGCGTTGCAGTCGATCCCGATCGCAGCGGTCACGGCGTTGATGCCGATCGTCGCGCGCGACCTGCTCGGTGGCGGCGCCCTCACCTACGGCGTGCTGCTGGGTGGCTTTGGCGTCGGCGCGATGCTCGGCGCGCTGGGCAGTGCCGGACTGCGCCGGCGCTTTTCGAGCGACACCCAGTTGAAGGCGTTGTCGGCGCTGGCCTGCGTCGCGATGATCGCGATCGGGCAGAGTCGCTGGACCGCGCTCACGCTGCTCGCGCACGTCCTCGCCGGGTCGGTCTGGACGCTGGGCTTCGCGAATTTCAACATCGCCGTGCAGCTGTCGTCGCCGCGCTGGGTCACGGGACGAATGCTCGCGACGTACCAGACGATCGCATTCGCGGGCATCGCGTTCGGCAGCTGGTCGTGGGGCGAGCTCGCGACCGCAGAGGGCGTGCGTGAGTCGCTCACGCTGGCCGGACTGGCCGCGCTGATTTCACTCGCGTTGGCACGCTGGCTGCCGGTCTCGGTGGCGCCGGTCGGCTCGCTCGATCCGCGCGCAAGGCCCGAGTTGACTCCACCCAGTGTTCCCATTCACCCCGCCTCGGGCCCGATC
Source organism: uncultured Gammaproteobacteria bacterium (assembly GCA_963776815.1). Lineage (GTDB taxonomy): Bacteria > Pseudomonadota > Gammaproteobacteria > Steroidobacterales > Steroidobacteraceae > RPQJ01. The sequence goes on along the minus strand of CAVZNZ010000017.1, from coordinate 51,582 downwards.
ATCGTATCGATCGAGTATCGCGTCCTGCCGGAGCATGCGGCCGAGTTCGTCGCGGCGATCAATGAGCTCGGCCGAGTCCGCCGTCGCAATGGCGCGCGCCGCTGGTCGGTGAGCCAGGACATCGACTCGACCGAGCTCTGGATCGAGCGCTTCGAGAGCCCGACGTGGACCGACCACCTGCGCTGGCGGACGCGGCCGACGGAATCCGACTTCGAGGTCCGCAAGCGCATTGGCCGCCTGATCGTGGGCGACAAGGGCCTCGTGCGCCGATTCGTCGGGCGCCCGCCGGGCGCCGAGCCGATCGGTGCAGTGCTCGAGCAGGATCACGGCGCGACCATCCCAGGCAGCACGGGCGTGGACTCCAAGCTGCACGGCGGACTGCCGTGACGTCGGTCGCGGCGCCCCGAGTCGCCTCTCGACCGGCTGCGAAGCACCGGAAAATCGACCCGCCTCAGGCCCTGCCCTGCGGCTGCAACATCGCCAGCGTCAGCTCGTCACGCTGGCCATCGAAGTACTTGCCGATCAGGCGCTCGAAGATCGACCCCGGTCCGGCCGCCTGAGCGAAGAGCGTCAGGCTGGACCGCAACTTCATCGCGTCCGTCGGGCCGAAGATGTCGGTGGCCGAATTCCCCCTGTCCAGTGCTTCGAGCACCTCCGCACACTCATTCAGGTGGGTACCCAGAACGGGGTGCTGGAGATAGGCCTGCGCTTCGGCGAGGCCGGTAATGCCGTAGCGCTGGGCTGTCGCACTGTGCCCGAGTCCGCGCAATTGAGGGAAGACGAACCACATCCAGTGCGAGCGCTTGCGGCCGCTGCGGAGCTCGGCGATCACGCAGTCATGGGTGCCGCCCGATTGCGCTGCGACGAAGCGCTCGAGGCCGAATGGATCATTCATCACCAGGAACTCCTTCTCACTCCATGAATTGACCAGGCATCGAGTGGCTGGATCCGAACGACCGTCATCGAGTGGGGATGCCTATGGCCCCCATCATTGGATTGAATTGGATCGCCAGCCGCCATGAGCCTACATTGCATATACACCGCAGACGAGAACGATAGGAGCAAGCCATGTCGAGCGAAACCAAGTGCCCGTTCGCCGCGATCCACGGTGCCCGCACTCATGCAGGCGCCCAGTCGAACAGCGACTGGTGGCCGAACCGGCTGAATCTCCAGATCCTGCACCAGCACTCTGCGAAGTCCAACCCGATGGGCGGGCAGTTCAACTATGCCGAGGAATTCAGCAAGCTCGACCTGGCCGCGCTGAAGAGGGACCTCCATGCGCTGATGACGGATTCGCAGGACTGGTGGCCGGCGGACTGGGGCCACTACGGTGGCCTGTTCATCCGCATGGCCTGGCACAGCGCGGGCACCTACCGCGTTTCGGACGGGCGCGGCGGCGGCGGCACCGGCAACCAGCGCTTTGCACCGATCAACAGCTGGCCCGACAACGGCAACCTCGACAAGGCGCGCCGGCTGCTTTGGCCCATCAAGAAGAAGTACGGCAACAGGATCTCCTGGGCCGACCTGATGATCCTGGCCGGCAACTGTCGCGCTCGAATCGATGGGCTTCAAGACCTTCGGCTTCGGCGGCGGTCGCGCGGACATCTGGGAGCCCGAAGAGGACATCTACTGGGGCCGCGAGAAGACCTGGCTGGGCGACGAGCGCTACACCGGGGACCGCGAACTCGAGAGCCCGCTGGGCGCCGTGCAGATGGGCCTGATCTACGTGAACCCCGAAGGCCCGAACGGCAATCCGGACCCGGTGGCCTCGGGCCGCGACGTCCGCGAGACCTTCGCCCGCATGGCGATGAACGACGAGGAGACCGTTGCGCTGGTGGCCGGCGGCCACACCTTCGGCAAGGCGCACGGCGCGGGTGATCCGGCGCTGGTGGGTCGCGAACCGGAAGGCGCGCCGCTCGAGCAGATGGGCCTCGGCTGGAAGAACGCTTTCGGCACCGGCAAGGGCGTGCACACCACCACCAGCGGCATCGAAGGTGCCTGGAAGCCGAACCCGACGAAGTGGGACATGGGCTACTTCGACATGCTCTTCGGCTACGAATGGGAACTGACGAAGAGCCCGGCAGGCGCTCACCAGTGGGTGGCGAAGGACGTCAAGCCGGAGCACATGATTCCCGACGCGCACGACCCGTCGAAAAAGCACGCACCGATGATGACGACCGCCGACCTGTCGCTGCGCTTCGACCCGGCCTACGAGAAGATTTCGCGCCGCTTCCACCAGAACCCGCAGGAATTTGCGGACGCTTTCGCACGCGCCTGGTTCAAGCTGACCCACCGCGACATGGGCCCGCGCGCACGCTACCTCGGGCCAGAGGTGCCGGTCGAGGAACTGATCTGGCAGGACCCGGTTCCAGCAGTAGACCACGAGCTGGTTGACGAGCAGGACATCGCGGCACTGAAGGGCAAGGTCCTTGCGTCGGGCTTGTCCATCCCCGAGCTGGTCACCACTGCGTGGGCATCGGCGTCGACGTTCCGCGGCTCGGACAAGCGCGGCGGAGCCAACGGAGCGCGCATTCGCCTCGCGCCGCAGAAGGACTGGGAAGCGAACGAGCCCGCTGCACTGGCCAGGGTCCTGCAGAAGCTCGAGGCCATACAGAAGGCGTTCAACGCTGCGCAGTCCGGCAACAAGAGGATCTCGCTGGCGGACCTGATCGTGCTGGCGGGCTGCGCTGCGGTCGAGGAGGCTGCAGGAAAGGCCGGTCACGACGTCAAGGTACCTTTCTCGCCCGGCCGCACGGACGCTTCGCAGGACCAGACCGACGTGGAGTCGTTCGCCGTGCTGGAGCCCATGGCCGACGGTTTCCGCAATTACCAGCGCGCGGGACTCAAGGCCCCCGCCGAGGAGCTTCTGCTTGATCGCGCGCAGTTGCTGACGCTGACCGCGCCCGAGATGACGGTGCTGGTCGGCGGCCTGCGCGCATTGAATGCCAACGTCGGGCGATCCTCGCACGGCGTGCTCACCAGCACGCCGGGAGCGCTGACGACGGATTTCTTCGTCAACCTGCTCGACATGAAGATCGAATGGCGTCCCTCCTCGACCGAAGGCGTGTACGAAGGACGTGACCGCGTCACGGGCCAGGTCAGGTGGACGGGCACTCGAGTCGACCTGGTGTTCGGCTCGAACTCCGAGCTCAGGGCGCTTGCGGAGGTCTATGCCTGCGACGACAACAGGCAGAAGTTCGTGCAGGACTTCGTTGCGGCCTGGAGCAAGGTGATGAACCTGGATCGCTTCGACCTGGCGTAGCCGGACGAGAAAGCACCAGGCGCGGGCTTCAAGCCGCAGCCGCGATCAGGGTCGGGTCATCCCGGCCCGGTCGCGGCGCGGCCGACCAGCCCCATTCGCTGCAGCACCGATCGCAGCTGCGACCAGCGCTGCTCGAACGCTCCGGTGTAACCGATCGACATTCGCACCAGGCCGGGCCTGATGCCCGCTTTCTCGAGTTCCGCCTCGGGCATCTCGCTGCTGGTGGAGGACGCCGAGCACGACATCAGCGTCTCGCTGTAACCCAGGCTGACTGCCATCAGGCCGAACTGGTGCTCGTTCTGCAGCAGGCCCATGAATTCGAACGCGCGCTCGCGCGAGCCGAGATCGAGCGCCAGGATCCCGCCATAGCCGAAGTCCGGGTTCGCCAACTGCAGCAGCAAGGCGTGATCCGGGTGATTCGCGAGGCCGGGGTACGTCACTGGCAACCCGAGATCCGCGAGGCGCGTCGCCATCGCATGCGCCCTGCGACTGTGCTCCGCCATGCGCAGGCCCAGGTGCGGCAGGCGCAGGCTGATGTCGAAGGCCACCTGCGGATCCATCGTCGGCCCCAGCAGCATCAGCGAGCCTGTGTGCAGGTCCATCAGCTTCATGATGAATTCCGTGGTGCCGCACACGGCGCCCGCGATGTGGTCACTGGCGCCGTTCATGAACTTCGTGAGGCTGTGCACGACCACGTCGGCGCCGAGCTGGATCGGCGCCATGATCAGCGGCGTGAACGTGTTGTCCACGACGAGCATCGCACCGTGCCGGTGGGCGATGTCCGCGAGCCGCGGGATGTCGGCGATCCGCAAGGTCGGGTTCGACACGGATTCGCAATAGAGGATCCGGGTGCGCGGCGTGATGGCCCGCTCCACCGCCGCGAGGTCCGAGACGTCCACGAACGTCGTCGTGACGCCAGCCTTGGCGGGCAGGTAGTCGTGCAGGAAGGCGAACGTGCCACCGTAGACGGTGCGACTGGCCACCACGTGGTCCCCCGTGTCGCAGAGCTGCATGATCGTCGCCGCAATGGCCGCCAGCCCGCTCGACGTGCAGTAACCCGCCTGCGCGCCCTCGTAAGCCGCGATCTGGCGACCGAGCACGTAGACCGTCGGATTGAAGTGACGCCCGTACAGGTAACAGCCGCCCACGTCCGGACCGAGGTGCCCCTGGAAGATCTCGGGCATCGTCGTCGGGTCGATCACCGTGAACGTCGTGCTGGCCTCGACCGACATGTTCACGCCACCGTGCTCGCCGAACTCGTGGCGCAGGTTGGCGAAGGACTGGATCGGGTCGAATCGGCTCATGGTGTCCTCACTGGGTCGACAGGCTTTCGTTGCAAGGTACTCGAGGGCAGTTCACCGAAGCAGCGCTTGTACGCGCGTGAGAACTCGCCGAAGTGCCAGAAGCCCCACTTGAGCGCCTCGGCCGAGACGCGTGTCGTGCCGGGCTCCGCGGCAAGCAGGGCGGCGCGCACCCGGTGCAGTCGCAGTCGTATCAGATATGCCACCGGGGACATGCCCATCACTTCCTTGAAGGCGCATTCCAGCGTGCGTTCGCTCACGCCCGCGGCCTGGCACAACTCCGTCACGTGCACTGGCTCGGCGTGGCGCCGAAGCGCGTGCTCCTCGGCGATCCTGACGATCCGGGCGTGGGCCCGTCGGGTTTTCTCCTTGCCGGCGGGCTCGATGGAGTCGGCCGAACGCATCGCCGCGAGCAGTTCCTCCAGCAACTCGACCTGGGCCGCGTCGCGCTCGGGACGCCCTTCCTCGAACAGCGTCGGGGCCCTCGACGCGCTGACCGTCAGTCGCCTGCCCCACCTGAAAAGTGCCCGGGCCCGCGCCGGATCGGTGTGCAGGACTTCGACGCGGCTCGGCCTGCGATTCTCGACCGTCGCGCTGACGAGCGGACAAGTGCGCCCGGATATCCTCCGGCGGCACCAGAAAGACAATGCTCTCCCAGCCCGGGTCGACGATGAATCCTGCTTCGGCCCCGGGCTCGGCGACCAGCAGCATGCCTGGACGGACATCGAGTCCTTCGACCATCCCGCTGGCACGTGGACCAAACGTGACGTAGGCCAGCCGGCCGTCGTGGACCCTCGTCCTCGTCCTGACGCGCAGGTTCGATGACTGGTAGATGACCATCGAGGACTTCAGTCGCACGATCACGCGCGTCGCCCGCAGGGACATGGTCTGCAACGACATTGCGTCCTGCTCGAGCAGGTCCATGCCCGCGCTGGCAGCCGTCACGTCGGTGACGTCGAGGACCGTGACCGCTGGCTGGGCGGGAATAGTGGAAAACCCTGTCATCGCTGCGCTTTGCGGATATCCGATAGACCTCCACCCGCCGTAGACCGGACAATGTGCCCTGACCAGGTCGAGTGCTGCTTGAACGCCAAAGTCACTGACCGGCGTTGATCGGGCAGTGTATCAGCGTGCCATCGCGACGCAGTCAACCCAGGGGTGGAACCTAATGGCACCAGTGAAATTGACGCGAGCCTCAGTCGCCTTGATTGCGGGTCTCCACGCGGCTGCATTCGCCGCCGGGACGCCCGCTCAGGCACAGGTTCAACCGAAGCGACCCAACATCGTCATCATCCTCGGCGACGACCTGGGTTTTGCCGACATGGGCTCGTTCGGCGGCGAGATCAACACGCCGAACCTCGACTCGCTGGCCAAGGAAGGCGTTCGCTTCACGAGCTTCTACACGCACGCGAGCTGCTCGCCCACCCGATCGATGCTGCTGAGCGGCGTCGATACACACCTGAACGGCCTTGGCAACATGAACGAGTGGACCGCGCCCAACCAGCGCGGCGCGGTAGGCTACGAGGGCTACCTCAACCACCGCGTCGCCACGCTGCCACAGCTGCTGAAGGACGCCGGCTACCACACCTACATGGTCGGCAAGTGGCACATGGGCAAGCAGCCCGACCAGATCCCGGCGGCGCGCGGCTTTGAGCGCGATTTCTCCCTGCTCGACGGCGCGGGCAGCTACTGGGACATGACGAACTTCACCGCCCTGACCCCGAAGTCCACTTTCACGGAGGACGGGCGCTACCTCACCGGCCTGCCGAAGGATTACTACGCGACCAAGACCTACACAGACAAGCTGATCGGGTACATCGACTCGAACCGCGGCGACGGCAAACCGTTCTTTGCCTACGTGGCCCATCAGGCGCCGCACGATCCCTACCACCTGCCGAAGGAGTGGCGCTCGCGCCACGTCGGCGAGTACGACAAGGGCTGGGACGCGATCCGGCAGGAGCGGCTCAAGCGGCAGATCGAACTCGGCATCATGCCGGCGGGCACCGAGCTCGCCGAGCGCATGTGGTTCGTGCCCGATCCGATCGTGTTCGCGCCAATGAGCCGCGTCGTTCTCGGCAGGAAGATGGAGCTGTACGCCGGCCTGGTCGAGAACATGGACTATCACGTCGGCCGGCTGATCGACCATTTGAAGAAGATCGGAGAGTACGACAACACGATATTCATCGTGTTCGGTGACAACGGCGCCGAAGGCACCGACCTGTTCAAGATGATGACGGGCTCGCCGGGCACGACCAACTACCTCTTCGCGGCGATCCACTGGTCGCAGACCAACATCAACGCGTGGGGCGATCCGGGCTCGTACGTCGGCTACGGCCCGATGTGGGCGCAGGTGTCGATGACGCCCTTCAGTCAATACAAGGGCTGGACGGCCGAAGGCGGCATCCGCAACGCCCTGATCGTCAGTGGTCCGGTGGTGCAGCGGCCGAAGGGCAGCATCAACAACGGTCTCATGTTCGTCGGCGACATCATGCCGACGCTGCTGGCGATCGCCGGCACGAGCTATCCGAAGGTCGGCAAAGACGGCCACGAGCTGCCGCCGCTCATCGGCAAGCCGTGGAACGACGTGCTCGCCGGTCGCGCCGACTCGCCGCGCACGCCCAGCGACTACATCGCCTGGGAGATCTTCGGCAATCGAGCGGTGCGGCAGGGCGAGTGGAAACTGCGCTGGCAGTTCAAGCCTTACGGCACGGGCGACTGGGAGCTGTACAACGTCACGACCGATCCCGGCGAACGCAGGAACGTGGCCGCGCAGAATCCCGAAAAAGTCCAGGCGCTGCTGGCAATCTGGGACGGCTATGCCAAGGCCAACAACGTGATCCTGCCGAGCCGCGGGCCGTACGAAACCCTGGCGCCACGCTACGACCAGCTACCCGTGCGTGTCCCGGTCGAAGAGGGCTTCCCGGCGCTCATCTACCAGCGGCAGTTCGTGCCGCCGCAGGACATGATGGCGGACCCCAAGCCGTGAACGTCGTGGGTCCGCAAGTCAACCGGGCAAACAAGAAGGACGGTCATCTCATGAACACTGTGCCGGTCTGCTGAGTCGCGCGGTCTTCCTGCGCTGGATCGCACTTGCGGTCGCTTGCCCTGGGCGCCCTCTGCCCGCTGACGGCCATGTCGCAGTCGATGCCGCCACGCTTCTACTGGAAGCAGCTGTCCGGCGCGAATGCAGTGCCGCTGATCGTGACGTCCATGACCGGCAATACGAACCCGTTCGATCCCGCACTCACCGTGACACCGGGCGCTGAGTTCGAAACGACGCTCGTCATGGCCGGGTATGCGCACTTCTTCGATTTGTTCGATCGGGCGGCCATGGGGGCGGTGCTGCTGCCCATGGGACGAATCTCGGGTGACGTCATCACGGCGGGCGGCGAGCCGGTCTCGCAGTCGGTGAGCGGCTTCGGCGACCCGATGGTTGAATTCACCTTCAACCTGATCGGCCCCAAGGCGCAGAAAAACCTTCAAGACGTCAGCCGCTTCGAACCGGGCTTTTCGCTCGACGTGCTGGCGGATCTCGCGATCCCGATCGGCGAGTACGACAGCAGCCAGCCGTTGAACATCGGCCAGAACCGCTGGTATGGCCGCATCGGCTTTCCCATCGTCTGGCAGATCGGCGAATGGGTGCCGACCCGGCGCACGACCTTGGAATTCCTGCCCGTGGTTTGGCTCTTTGGCGACAACACGGACTACCTCGGGCAGACCCTGGAGGCCGATCCTCTGTATCAGATCGACGCTCACCTGACGCGTGACTTCACCGCGAGCCTGTGGGGGTCGCTCGATGCGGTCTATTACAACGGCGGTAAGACCACCATCGATGGCGTCGAAGGGTCAAAGCTGAACAACTACGGCTTTGGTTTCACGCTCGGTTACCAGATCAACGACAACATCGGGCTCACCTTCAGCTACAAGTCGACGGCCAGTGACCAGGCGCCGGACGACCTGCAGATGGACGTGATCATGATCTCGCTGGTCTCAGGATGGCATCCGATCATCGAAGGCTTTAAGCGGCTGGAGAGCGAGTGACCTCCTGGCGCCCGCAACCTGACATGGAATGACCCAATGACTCGCCTGATCGACCTGACCCAGACGCTGGATCCGGATAACCGCGCCAAGCTTCCGCCGCCGCTGGCCGGTGCAGCAGGCGTGGTTGCCCCGGCCATCGAATATCTTCATCCCGCCGGCCAGAAGGCCCGCGACGAATTCTGCCGCTATCTCGGCTGCCGGCATGAAGACCTGCTGGACGGCGAAGGCTGGGGCGCAGAGGTCCTGACCGACATGTCGTCGCACTGCGGTACGCACGTCGATGCGCCGCTGCACAGCGGCTCTCGTACCGCAGGCAGTCCGGCGCGGACCATTACCGACGTTGCGCTGGATGAACTCTATCGCCCCGGACTGGTGCTGGACGTTCGCCCATGGGCGCGGGGCGGCGAAGAGATCACGTCCGACATGCTCGATGCCGCACTGGCTGCGACCGGGCAGCGGATCAAGGCGGGCGATGCCGTGCTGATCCGCACGGGCCAGGAGCGCTACACGATCACGGACCCCGAGTACTTCATGTACCCGGGCATGAGCCGGGCGAGCACGCTGCATCTCACGAACCAGGGCGCAACGATTCTCGGGACCGATGCCGCAGGCTGGGACCTGCCGTTCGGCGTGATGGCCCGCCGGTTCAAGGAATCCGGCGACAAGTCGGTGCTCTGGGACGGCCACAGGGCCATCGTCGAGAAGGAGGCGTTCATCGTGCAGCAGATGACCAATCTCGGGGCGCTGCCGCTGAGTGGCTTCATGGTCGGGTTCTTCCCAATGAAGCTTGCCCGGTGCAGCGCGGCGCCCGCGCGCGTCGTGGCGTTCGTGGACTGACCTATGAAGCTCATCCGCTTTTCACGAGGCGATGCGACACCGAGCTTCGGCGTCGTGATCGATGACCGCGCTGTCGCGTTCACCAGCCTGCAACACCGCAGTGGCCTCGATCGGCCGGGCCTCGAGGACAGCAGGTCATATCTCGCCTGCCTGCCGGACAGCGAGCTCGCCGCGCGCGAGCTGCTGGCCTGGGGCGAAGCGCACCTGGGTCAACTGGAAGAAAGCGAGAAGTTTCCGCTCCAGTCAGTGCGCCTGCACGAGCCCGTCGAAGTCGCGGCGCTGTTCGACTTCGGACTCACGCCTCGACACCTGGGCAACTCGGCCGACACGCTGCTGCGCTACGAACGGGACGATCCGCAGACCGGGCCGCTGATCGAGGCGCTCCGCCGGATGCTGCTGAAGCCGCGCACGCAGGCAGCACCGGGACAACCGGAACGGCTGTCCTATTACAAGTGCAACATGAATTCGGTCGTCGGCGACGGAGTCACCGTGCCGTGGCCGGTCTACACGTCGCGCCTCGACATCGAGCCGGAGCTCGCGGTGGTGTACGGCAACACGCGACAACCGGTCGCCGGCTTCTGCATCTTCAACGACGTCTCGGCCCGCGATGTCCAGGCCCCGGAGATCGTCGGTGGCTTCTGCCTGACCAAGGACATGGGCAGCGGCAACCAGCTGGGCCCGTTCCTGGTGACCCTCGACGAGATCGGCAATCCGTACGCGCTCGACGTTTCGGTGATGGTCGATGGACAGGTCCGCTATCGCGGGTCCACGTCCGAAATCAGCCATCCGGTCGAGGCTGTCTTTGCTTGGCTGGGCATGGTCTGTCCGCTGAAGCCCGGCTCGGTCGTCGGCATGGGCACGATCCCGGACTGCACCGGCCTCGACAACGATGACTTCATCGACCCGGGCGCCGACATCGCGATCACGATCGAGCGGCTCGGAACACTGCGCTGCCGCTTCGGCGAGCCGACGGGGAAACTGCTGCCCAGCCGATGGCCGGTGCGGCCGTCGCTGCAGAAGTATCACGGCTGATATTTCGTTCCCCGCGCCAGCACCGCCGGGACGGACCACGGCTGCGCGCAATCGACCCGGAGCAGCGGACTCCGTCGCAACGGCAGGCCCGCTGCGCGAGCCCGCCCGCCCCAGGTATGTGTATTCTTCATCACAATCCGCATGTCTTCGTTCACGCCCTCGATGTCGGACACCCTGCCTGCCCGCGCACGCGCCGTGATCGTCGGCGGTGGCGTGATCGGAACGTCCATTGCCTATCACCTGGCGCACCTCGGCTGGAAAGACATCGTCCTGCTCGAACGTGATCGCCTGACATCGGGCACCACCTGGCATGCCGCCGGCCTCATCGCCTCGGCAGGCATGTCCAGCGAAACGCTGCTGTGGTCGCAGCAGTATTCACGGTCGCTGTACGAGCGGCTGGAGCAGGAAACCGGGCTGTCCACGGGCTTCGCGCGCATCGGCCACCTGCACCTCGCCACGAACGCCACCCGCCGCGAGACGCAGCGACGCGAAATGAATTTCGCGCGCTCCCAGGGCCTGGACAAGTTCGAGGTCTCGCCGCGGGAAATCAGCGCGATGTTTCCCTTCGTGGAGACTGCCGGGCTGGTGTCAGGCATCTACACGCCCTCGGACGGGCGCGCCAATCCGGTCGACGTGACGATGTCACTGGCCAAGGGCGCTCGCATGCTGGGCGTGCGGATTCTCGAAGGCGTGCAAGTCACGGACTTCCTGCTGACGAACCAGCGGATCACCGGCGTCTGCACCGCGCAAGGCGACATCCACGCCGACGTGGTAGTGCTGGCCGCGGGCATGTGGTCGCGCCAGCTCGGCGCCAGGATTGGCGTGTCGATTCCGTTGCAGGCCGCCGAGCACTACTACCTGCTGACCGAACCCATCGACGGCGTGCACAACCGGCTGCCCGTAGTGGAAGACCCGGATTCCTACGTTTATGTGCGTGAGGAAAACAGCGGGCTGCTGCTTGGCCTGTTCGAGCCACTCGCTGCGAGCTGGTCGCCCCGCGGAGTCGCCGACGACGCCAGCTTCCTGGCCCTGCCGCCCGACTGGGAACGCATGACGCCGTTTCTCGAGCAGGCATTCAAGCGCTTCCCGGTGATGAACAGCACGGGCATCAAGACCTTCTTCTGCGGACCGGAAAGCTTCACCCCCGATGGCTCCTTCCTGATGGGAGAAAGCCCCGAGGTCGATGGCCTGTTCGTCGCGAGCGGGTTGAACTCGCTGGGCATCCTGTCTGCCGGCGGCATGGGGCGATTGATGGCCGAGATGATCGTCCACGGCAACGCCTCGCAGGACACCACGCGCATCGCGCTCACCCGCGCACAGCCCCACGAATCCACCCGCGCTTTCCTGGCCGAACGCATTCCACACGCGCTTGGCTACATCTTCAACCACGCCGGGCTGCCCAACTACAAGCACAAGTCGGCACGCAATGTCCGCCGGCTGGCGCTGCATGACCGCTATGCCGCACGCGGCGCCTACTTCGTGTCGCTCAGCGGCTGGGAAGTGCCCTACTGGTTCTCGCAGGACGGTGGGAACCCACCCGTGGAGTACACCTACGAACGCCAGCCGTGGTTCCACTACTCCGCGCAGGAGCACAGGGCCACGCGTGAGAGCGTTGCGCTGTTCGACAAGACGTTCATGGGCAAGTTCCTTGTGCAAGGGCGCGATGCCGAACAGGTGCTGAACCGCGTCAGCGCCAATTCGGTATCCATCCCCATCGGCCGCAACATCTACACGCAGTGGCTGAACCACCAGGGCGGCATCATTGCGGACCTGACCATCACGCGGCTGGGCGAGCAGGAATACCTGCTGGTCACCGGCGACATCCTGCAGCGCTTCACCACCAGCTGGATGCGACGCAACACCTTGCCCGAGGAGCAGTGCACCGTGGCCGACGTGACCTCGGCGTACACGCTTCTGAGCCTGCAGGGCCCGCGCTCGCGCGAGCTGCTGCAGGCAATCACCGGCAGCGACCTCTCGACCGAGCGAGTGCCGTTTCGCGCCAGTTGTGAGGTGGAGATCGGCTTTGCCCGCGTGCTGCTGGTGCGCGTCACTTACATGGGCGAGCTCGGCTATGAACTCTACATCCCCACCGAGTACTCACACACCGCCTACGACGCGCTGGTCGCAGGCATCGAGTCCCATGGCGTCAAGGCAGTGCACGCAGGCCTGATGGCACTGGAGAGCCTGCGCCTGGAAAAAGGCTACCGGGACTTTGCCGTGGACATCGACAACACGGACACGCCGCTGGAAGCGGGACTGGGATTCGTGGTTGACCTGAACAAGGAGAGCTTCATAGGGCGCGATGCACTGGTCGCGCAAAAGGCCCAGGGGGCGTTGCGCAAGCGTCTGGTGCAGTTCCTGCTCCAGGATCCCGGACCGTTGCTGCGCGGCATGGAACCCATCCTGTGCGACGGTGTCTACTGTGGATATATCCGTGCCGGGGCCTTCGGTCACACGCTGGGAGCCTCGGTCGGCCTGGGTGTCATCGAGCTGGAGGCTGGGATCACTGCCGACCTTCTGCGCAGCCGGCGTTTCGAAATCGAGGTCAACGACCAGCGGCTGTCCGCAACTGCTTCGCTCGCACCTCTGTACGACCCGAGGAGCGAGCGCATTCGCGAGTGACACACCGTAAGGTCTAACCGGACGGAGGACTTGCATGGCGGAACAGCAACCCTCGTTCGACGCAGCGAAGTACAAGAACGCGCAGCGCGAGCAATGGAGCAAGGACGGCGCGGCATGGCGACGCTGCAATCCCACGCTGGACCGTTGGTATGGCGAAGTCACCCGCCTGATGCTTGACCTGGCCCGGATCAAGCCAGGCCAGCGAGTCCTGGACATCGCCGCCGGCGCAGGTGAACCGGCTGTCAGTGCCGCCGAACGCGTTGGTCCCGACGGTTACGTGCTGGCGACCGACATCTCGGAGGGAATCGTCGCGATTGCGGCCCAGGTTGCGAGTGAACGTGGACTCAAGCAGATTGAGACCCGCGTAATGGACGGCGAGAAACTGGATCTCCCCGACGCTTCATTCGATGCGGTGCTGTGTCGGCTGGGCCTGATGTACATGCCGCAACCCGTGACCGCGCTGCGTGAATGGCGCCGTGCCCTGAGAGCCGGGGGTCGGGTCGCTGTCATCGTCTATTCCACGCCCGATCGAAACGGCTGGGGGGCGGTGCCCGCTTCCATCATCCGCCGGCGCGCGCAACTCCCGCCTCCGGTTCCGGGGCAGCCCGGGCCGTTCAGCCTCGGCGGCCCCGGTGTGCTCGAAGGCGTGTTCACTCAAGCCGGATTTGCCAACCCCGAGGTTCGTGCCGTGACGGTGCCCCACAGGATGGCCAGTGCCGAGGAGTACGTGCGGCTCGCGCGGGAAGCCTTCGGTGGGTTCAATGTCATGATGGCTCACCTGTCCCCTGAAGAACGCGTGTCCGTGTGGAACGAAGTGGAAGGCGCGCTGCGTAGTTTCGAATCGCCCGGTGGGTTCGAGGTGCCGGGTGAGTGCCTGGTCGGCGCGGCCACGAAGTGATCGTACCGAGCACCAGTCGACGGCAGGACTCAGCGCGCCATGCCGCTGATCGTCGCAGGAAGTAGAAGCTACATGTCTCGCAATGCCGCTGTCATCCTCGGCGCGGGCACGTCGGCACCGCCTCGACCGGCCTCCATCGGCGACAAGGCGGAGTCCGTCCTCCTCGGCGTGCCCAGCCCCGACAAGTACCGCGACGCGGTTGCGGTCATAGGGCAGGGGCCAGGATCGCCGCGACTGCAGCCGCCCTCGAGGCCGTTGAAGGAGTCATCCTATCGAAGCCGTATCGGCCGCCGTCAGCTCGCGCGGTCACTGCCGAACTGGGGCCATCGCATCCTCGTCGATGCGACGAGCCCGCTGGCTGCGGGACTGGCCGGGCTGTCGGTCGGCACCAGCCACCTGCGGCGCGGAGGAAATCGCCGAAGGCCGAGCGCGGCGCGCCATGTCGTGAAGGCATTCAACACGACGGGCGCGGAGAACATGGCCGCCACCGCTATGCGGGTGGGGCGGTGTTCATGCCGGTTTGCGGGGACGACGCCGAAGCCCGCAACCGCGTGATCACGCTCGCCACGTTGATCGGCTTCGATGCGGTGGACCTGGGTGACCAGAAGGCGGCACGCTTCTCGAGCAGTTCGCCATGACCAGGATCCGCATGGCGATCCTGCTCGGGCACGGCCGCAGCTTTGCCTTTGCCAGGCTGCGACGCTGACGGGAGTCGCCGTGACCATGACGCGGCTGGACGCCGTTGCCGCGCAACTGCGCCGGCTCACCTTGGCCCGTCGCCGGGCGCTCCACGCGATGAGCGCTCAGCAGCACGCGCCGTTTCGGCTGGCGATTCGCCGAAGACTGCGCGGTAGCTGGCTGCGAAACGACCGAGGTGCGTGAATCCGCAGTCGAGCGCAACCGTCGAGACCCGCACCGGCGATGACGCGCCCTCCAGGCGCCTGCGCGCCACGGCGAGCCGTCGCGAAGTGACGAACTCATGTGGCGTCTGGCCACGCATGGCCAGCAGTGCCTTCTGCAGCGAGCGAGCGCTGACGCCGGCCACGGCACACAGTCGATCGAGCGTAATGTCCTGGTCGAGGTGCGCGTCGATCCACCGCTGCACGCGCGCGATCCGCTCGAGACCGGGCTCGTTCGTGGACTGCACCTCGGCGGCGTCGAGAACCAGGTCGGCCATCCAGCCGGCGACCGCCCGCTCGAATGCCTCGAGATCGCTGTACGGACCCCACGATCCCCCGGGCCCGGCTGCAGCACGCAGCTGCGCATCGAAGGCACGCAGCTCCGCCCGCCTTGCGGCCGTCATCGCGATTGGCGCCGATGGCGCGAGCCAGCGCCGCGATCGCCGCCGCACGCGTGCCGCAATCTCGCGCTCGAGCAATTCCGATTCGACGCGCACGACGAGGCTGTCGGAGGGCCCGCCCTTGCGCGTGTACTCGTGCCCTGCGGCGCTGAACACCGCAAGGTCCGGCTGCAGGTCGTAGCGCTTCCGGCCGTACGACTGCGTCTCGCCAGGCCGCAGCGACAGGAACAGGGTCGGGTGGTGAACGGCGGCGCGGAGCGTCTGCTGCAACCACCGTCCAGTTCGCCCCACGACGACACGCCCGGCACCGGTTGCGCTGATCCAGTAAAGGAACTGCCCTTTGCCGTGCAGCACCCGCGAATGCTCGCCGTAGTTGCGCCGGAGGTACTCCCGGGTCTCGTCCTGGTCATGAGAATGGAACTCGATCCGCGACACGCCGGCTGCAAGAGCCGCGGCCGATCCGATCGACCCCGACCCGTGGTCGCCCGAACGGTACACCCCACCCATGTTCACCCCTGCCAAGCACCCAACTCGCCGGCATCGCTGCTGGAGCAAGTGCCGTGGATCGGATACTAGCGCGTCGCGGGGTCGTAGTGGACGGGCGCAGGGTCCGCTCAGTTGCTCTTGCAGGCGTTCCAGCCGGCCTCGTAGTCCGCGTTGTGATTCGCATGGTCATAGGTCTTGGCCTTGAAGATGAGTCATACCAGAGCCGCACGCGTTCTTCCGGCTTCAGGTAGAGCTTGTCGCCCGGCTGCACGTTGAACGGCGCATACCAGGCGTCGAGGTTGCGCACCGTATTCGGGCGCACCGAGGACGGCGGATGCGCGTCGGTCTTCATCAGCTGGTCCACGGCCGCATCGCGGCCCTTCCAGCGCCACGCCTGCGCGTAGGCCATGAAGAAGCGCTGGTCGGCGGTGTAACCGTCGAGTACTGGCGCCGGCTGGCCCCCGAGCGAGCGCTGATAGGCGTCGTGGGCGACCACCAGGCCCGCGACGTCGGCGATGCTCTCGCCGAGCGTAAGGGCGCCGTTCACCTTCTTGCCCGGGAGGGGCTCGTAGCTTCCCACCTGGTCCTGCAGCTGCCGCGCCACCTGGTTGAAGCGCTCCGCGTCCTTCGCCGTCCACCAGTCGCGCAGCAGTCCGTCACCGTCGCTGGCCGCGTCCCTTGTCGTCGAACAGGTGCGAGATCTCGTGGCCGATGATCGCGCCCATCGCGCCGTAGTTCACGGCCGGGTCCGCCTTGGGATCGAACGCCGGCGGCCGCACGATCGCGGCGAGGAACACGATCTCGTTCCACACCGTGTTGGCGTAGGCGTTCACCAGGTAGACCGGCTGCAGGAACAGGCCGCGATCCGGGTACTTCGCGAGCCAGCCCAGGTACTCGTTGCGCTTGTAGGCGGCGCCACGGCGCGCATTGCCCACGGGGTCGCCGCGCTTGACCTCCAGGCTGCTCGTGTCGCGCCAGACGTCGGGATACAGCAGCTTGATGCTGACCTTCGAGAGCTTGTCGCGGGCGCCGGCGCGGGTCTCGGGCGCCATCCATTCGAGCCGGGCGAGGCGCGCGTCGAAGGCTGCGACCAGGTTGTCGACCATCTCCTTCGCCTTCGGCCGCGCGTCGGGCGAAACGTAGCGCTCCACGTACGCCTTGCTCATCATGTCCGCGAGCGGCCGCTCCTGGTTGCCGGCGTCGAGCAGCGCGTCGATCCAGCGCGGCCCGGGCTCCTGCTGGCCGCGCAGTTCCTTGCCGAAGAACTCGAAGATCTCGTCGCGTACCGCCTTGGGCAGGTAGTTCGAGGTACCCGCAATCAGCATGTAGCGCTCGTAGTCCTGCCACGACTCGATCGGCTCGGTCGTCATCAGCTTGACCATGCTCGCGATCGACGACGGCGTGGACATGTTGACATCGGCGGGTGCGCCCACGCCGGCAGTCGGCGAGGTACCTCGGCCAGTCGATACCGGGCGCACGCTTCGCGAGCTCGGCCACGCTCATCACGTTGTTCTTCTTCTTGTCGTCGCGCAGGTCGGTCGCCGACCAGCTGATCTTCGCGATCTTTGTCTCGAGATCCTGCACGCGCCTGGCGCGCGCCCCTGTGTCGTCGAATCCGGCGACCGCGAGCAACCGCGCGATGTGGGCGACTTGCGCCTGCCGTACCGGCGCATAGGCTTCATCGAGGTAGAACTCGCGCGCGCCCAGCGACAGGCCGCTCGTCTCGATGCTGACGATGGTCTTGCCGACCTGGTTGCGGTCGAAGTCCACGCCGACGATGATCGGCTTCAACAGCAGCCCGCCGTGACTCCGGGCGAAGAAGTCGATCAGCTGCTGACGGCTCGTGACGGCGGCAATCGCGTCCAGCTCCGGCTTGATCGGCGCGAACCCGGCAGCCTCGATCGCAGCCTCGTCCATGAACGACGCGTACCAGTCGCCCATCTTCTGCTTGTCGCTGCCCTTCGCGGCCTTGGTGTCGGCCGCCGCCTCCTCGAGGATTGCCCGGGTTTCCTCCAGCGCCTTGTCCTGCAATGCAGTGAGGCCGCCGGCCTCGAGCTTGTCGGCCGGTATCTCGGTGCGGTCTAGCCACTTGCCGTTGACGTAACGGAAGAAGTCGTCGCCCGGCTTCACGCTCGCATCCATGCCAGTGAGGTCGATGCCCCAGTCGCCATTCTCGGGCTTGCTCGATTCGACCTGGGTCGCGGCCGCTGCGGGCGCGGCGTCGCCACCCACCGTGTGATCGGCGCGCTTGCTGCAGCCCGTCAGGGCGAGGAAGAACACCAGGGAAAGCGCGAGGCGTTTCAAGAGAGCTCCTTGTGTGCGGATCGAATTGTCCGAAGGACGGGGACGTCGTCAGGACTCGGTCGAATTGACCAGACTCGAGCTTCCAGCCAGCCTCACCCGCGGTCAGCCTGTACTGCAGCTGGCGCGTCTTGCCGGTCGGAACCGCCGCATCGCCATCGCCTGTGTAGAGCGGGAAGCGCCGCGCCAGTGACCGCTCGACGAGTGCGAACTCGTCGTGACCCTGGTAGCCGGCCGCTGCGGCCGGGTCGTCGGACAATGGCGGCAGGTAGATCGCGCTCAGCGACTTGCGGTTGTTTGCGGCGTAGCCGACGAGCGAGCCACGCGCGGCGGAGTCGCGCGATCTCACGTACACGTAGATCTCGGGAGAACCGTTCGCGTCGAGATCCTCGATCTCGGCGCCGACCACGTCGCCGTCGACGGGCGATTCCCATGGCGAGTTGTCGATCTCGAGCCCCGTCGGCACGACAGTCACCGTGTTTCCCGATCGCGATGTTCGGGCTGCTGACGTGGAAGCCGATACCCTGCAATTCGAGTTGCCGGTCGAAGCCTGCACTCACTGCGGGTGGCGAGGCAGCGGCCGACGCTTCGATCGCCGGGGCGGGCTTGGACGCAGCTTCACTCGCAACATCCGACGCAGGCTTGCCACCGCACCCGCAGACCAGCGCTGCCGCCAGCGCGCACCCGAGGACTCTTTTCAAAGCGTTGCTCCGTGGAGACAAGGGGCCCTTGCCGGCGCGCCAGCGACGACGCTCCGTCCGACGGGACGGGCGGGAACCATGCTCTTGCGGCCGATGACAGGGCCCTGGCTAGATACCGCACGGACGTCGGCCGGTCTATCCAGAATGCGCACCGATCGGCGGCAGACACCCGCACGGCTTGGGCCTTCTCCGCCTCGCCACACAGTCACCGCGACAGTGACGCAATCTGGATAGTGCGGCGGGTGCGCCGCTGGTAAGAAAGGGGGCTAAACACCATGGAGGCCCGATGAAGGCGTCAACATTCCTCTCCGTGTCGCTGCTGGCGATTGGCCTGGCGACTGTCGTCGGCATCGCACGCGCCGACTCGACCGACGCGACCTGCGAAGTCCGCAAGGACGGCGACAAGCAGAAAGGCAAGTCCGGACCCTGCACGTTCTCGCAGCGCCAGGGCTATATCGACATCGACCTGAAGAATGGCGACACGATCAGGTTGAGCCCGGCGGGGGGCGCCAATCACTACCGGGACCAGCACGGCAACAAGGTCACGCGCAACCAGGCGGGCACGATGGGCATGTCGCTCAAGTGGGAGAACGGCAAGCACGTCGAGGTGACGTGGAGCGGCAACCGCTACGGCAACCCGTACTACGACTCGTCGAACGACTACAACTCCTACGGTTCGCAAGGCAAGCACTCCGGTCATTCGAGCGGCCACAATTACGGGATCAACCCGCTCGACGACGGCGCGTTCGAGGTGGTCTCGTCGAACCCGTTCTGCACGGTGCGCTTCAACCGGCATGGCGAGCCCAAGCACTACAGCGATGAGTGCACACCCGAGCAGAAACGCGAGTCGTACGAGTACGCCCAGCGCAATCGCTGATCAAGTCGAGTCGGCAGGCGCTCGTATCACCCACCCCTCGGCGACGCCTGCCGGCTCGCATTCTCATGACTAGGACGGCGCTGCACGGCTCTCGGCAGCATCGCCAGGACAACAGGAGACTGACATGTACAGGACACTATTCACTGCCCTCGCCGCCGCTGCCCTGCTGATGGCGTTGCCCGCCAGCGCACAGCAGACGACCAATGTGGCCTTTGCCAAAGGCGCCAGTTCTGCAACGCTGAAGGGCAGCATCAAGGGCGATCAGGATCACAGCTATCTCATCGATGCCCGCGCCGGCCAGACGATGAAGGTGAAACTCACCTCGACGAAGGGAAGCGCGGAGATGAACGTCTTTGCGCCGGGCAATGACACGGCAATCTCGCTCGGCGCCGACGACCCCTATAACGTCACGGTCGTCCTGCCGACGACTGGCCGCTACAAAGTGCAGGTCTACCAGATGCGGGCCAGCGCGCGCCGCGGCGAAACGGCCAACTACACGCTGACCATCGGCGTCGCGGGCGGTGCGACCGCCGCCACGCAGAGCCACGATGCACTCGTCGCCGGCACCAAGTACCACGCGACCGCCGACATCTCCTGCGTCACTACGCCGGGCGGCAACCCCGGAGCGTGCAAGGCCGGTGTGATCCGCAAGGGCGGCGGCAATGCCGTCGTCGAGATGCAGACGCCGGACGGCGGCCAGCGCAGCATCACCTTCACCGGCGGCAAAGCGACGAGCAGCGACGCCAACGCAAAGATGACCGCGACGAAGAACGGCGACATCACGACCGTCCGCATCGGCGAGGCCGAGGTCTATTACATCCCCGACGCGTTCGTGTTCGGGGGCTGATTCTCCGCCGTAATGCGCCGCATGATGCCGCCTGGTTGGGCAAACCTTGCCATCCGCTGGAGGAAGCCATTGCGCATCGGCTTGACCTTGCTGTTGCTCGGGCTCGGCCTGCTGGCTGCGTTTCGATTCATCGGATCGTCCGTTGACCAGAACGGCTTCCTGCACGAGCCGTTCGCGCTGCTGCCCGTTGGCTGGCTGTTCATCCTGCTCGGTGCCCTGTGGATTGGCATCGCAAGGGTTCGGTCACGATGAAAGAGTGGAATGCGCGATCGGAATCGTTGGTGTTCCCGAGTTCTTGAATTGCCGGGTTCCGGTTCGGAACCTTTGATCGTCACCAGTAGCGAGGGGGAGAGATCCGCATGGTTACCTGGAAATCATGGATTGGAGCAGCGATGGTGCTGGCAACGATGACCGCCAGTGCGGCCAGTTCCCAGCCGGCAGAACAGCCTGTAGACACGGCCAAGGCGATGCTCGATCGCATGGACCGCAACGTGGACGGCAAGATCAGCTTCGAGGAATACCGGAACGCCATGGTCCGGCGTTTCGGCGCTCGCGACGTCAATGATGACGGCGTGCTGGAAGGAAACGAGTTTCCGAAGGAATGGCTGGCCGGCGCCGACGTGCAAGGGGCAACCGGGAAAGTGACCTTCGAGCAGTTCTCGGTCGAACTGCAACTCGTGTTCGACCGTTTTGACGTCGACAAGGACGGGCAGCTCGATGCTGCCGAGATTGAGGCCTTTGCTGCAGCCCGAAAGACCCAGGAGGAGTCCCGCTCATGAGCCGTTCCACGTTGCTTGCGACACTTTCGCTGGTTGGCCTGCTGCTGTTTGCGGCAACCGCGGCCCAGGCCTCGACGATCACCTGCGAATCCAGGAACAACTCGTACCAGTCCTGCCCGGTGGATACCAGTAACGGCGTGCGCCTGTCGCGACAGCTCAGCTCCCAGGGCTGCTGGCAAAACGATACCTGGGGCTATGACCGGAACCGGATCTGGGTCGATCGCGGCTGTCGCGCCGAATTCCAGGTTGGCGCACAGAGCTCGAACTCGGCCAGCGCGACCAGCGCGGTCGCGGCTGCGGCCGTCGTGGGTCTCGCGGCGGCTGCGATCATCGCCAGCAACAAGAACGACGATCACCACCACAACAAGCACAACAAGAACTACAACAACAGCTACAACAATAACTACAACTACAACAACCCCTACAGCAACAGCTACTACGACCGCTACTACGACAGTCACGACGATCGCTACTACGCCAACACCCGCTACGGGTACAACGGCTACGGCGGGGATCCACGCCGGACTTTCAGCTGCGAATCGAGGAATGACCGGAGGAACTACTGCGACATTCCGAAGCGCGGACACGTGGAGGTCTACAAGCAGCGCAGCGCCAGTCCGTGCACCTACGGTCGTTCCTGGGGCGTAGACGGCAACAGCGTGTGGGTCAAGGACGGGTGCAGGGCCGAGTTCGCCGTGTACTGATGCGCCACGCCGCATCGAGCAGATGACGCGCGCAACGCGAGACTTCCGAGCCGTCACCGTCGGCATGGCCACTGGCATGCTCGCCACCGTCGCCGCCTTGCCCGTCATCGCGGCTGACGCGGCCGCATCGTGGAGCGGACCCAGGCTCACTACCACGCCGATGCGGCCGCAGATGCCGCCGCGATCGACAAGCTGGCGCAGGACGCGCTGGCGAAGAACCCGGACCTGCCGGGCATGTGGATCGGGATCTGGGACCCGGCCAAGGGCTTCTACGTGCAGGCCTACGGCCAGGCGGTCAAAGGTGGCGCGAAGGCGACGATCGCCGACCACGGCCGCATCGGCAGCGTGACCAAGACGTTCACCGTCGTCGCCGTGCTCGAGCAGGTCGCTGCGGGCAAGCTGAAGCTCGAATCCACGATCGAGGAGATCCTGCCGGACCTCGCCGCAAGTACCCCGCGATCGCGCGCATCACTGTCGATCAACTCGCGGGGATGCGCAGCGGCATCCAGGACTATGCCAACACGGGCATCGTGATCAAGGGCGTCGTCGCCGACCCGACGAAGGTCTGGACCGCGGACGACCTCATCGATGCGGCGATGACGCTGCCGCTATCCGCCCCGGGCACGGGCGGCTACTCCACGACCAACACCATCATCCTGGGCAAGATGCTCGAGAAGCTCACCGGCAAGCCCATCGACCAGATCGTGACTGACGTCGCCAGGCGCGCCGGGCTGACCCAGTCGGCGCTCCAGGCGCCCGACGTCACGAAGATGCCCGATCCCGCGTCGCACGGCTACGTCGCCGCCGCCGGCGCGAAGGAGATGGAGGCCGTCGGGGCCGTCATTGCTCCCGGCACCGACGTCACCGAGTGGACGGTCAGCTGGGGCCAGGCGGGCGGCGGCATGTACTCCACGATCGCGGACCTGGGCACGTGGGCCGGGACCGGCCTGGGCACCAGCCTGCTCCCGGCCGACCTCGCCGCCAGGCGCCTGGCGACGCAGAAGATCCCGGAGGGCTACTACGGCCTGGGCATCTACGACTGGGGCCACGGCTGGGTCGGGCACACCGGCCAGATCATCGGCTGGGAGTCGCTGGTGGCGTACAACACGAAGACCGGCGCGGCCTTCGTGGCGATCGTCAATGAGACCGGTTCGTTCATGAGCGCCTCGGTGTCGGGCTCAACGTCTTCCCGGACCTCAAGGGGTTGCTGGGGCGGTAAGGACCTGCAGATCCGGCGAAGAGCCGACGCCGCCAGCGATGCCAACGCATTCTTCCGGCTGTCGCGGTCCATGAGCAGGCAAGACGCTTGATTCTCCAGACGGGATGACGTGAAGCCAAGTTCTGGCCCGGTAGACTACCGCAACGAGTCGACCGGTCGCGTCACCGGCCCTGGAGGCCACGGCGAATGGAAATCTACGCACTGATACTTCTTGTCGTGCTCAATGGATTCTTTGCGATGTCCGAAATCGCACTGGTCAGTGCGCGCCGGATACGCCTCCAGCCGCTCATCGACAAGGGCGACTCGGCTGCTCGGATTGCGGCCGATCTCGGTGCCGAACCGACGCGCTTCCTGTCCACGGTCCAGATCGGCATCACGTCCGTAGCGATGCTGAGCGGCATCGTCGGCGAAGCGACTTTGGCGCCACCCCTGGCCGAGCGCTTTCTCGAATGGGGTGCGACCGCGAAAGCCGCTGGTTACCTGGCGACGGGGACGGTGGTTGCTGTCATCACCTACTTCTCCATCGTCGTCGGTGAGCTGGTACCGAAGAGGATTGGCCAGATTCACGCGGAAGCGGTCGCCCGTTTCGTGGCGGCACCCATCCGCGCTTTGTCGATCGTGTCGAAGCCCTTCGTCTGGCTTCTGATGGGCTCGACACAAGTGCTGCTCCGCGTTCTCGGTATTGACGATGCACACCGTACCGCGGTGACCGAAGCGGAGATCGAGTCTGTGCTTCACGAAGGATCGACCGCGGGCATCATCGAGGAAGAGGAGCGACGGATGGTGCAGAACCTGTTCCGGCTCGACGACCGCTCGATCGCAACGCTGATGACACCGCGGCCGGACATCGCTTCGATCCAGGCAGATGCCAGGCGTGAAGACGTTATCGCGACGATTGAAGCTCACCCGCACTCGAGGTACCCGCTCGTCAGGAGCGACAGGCATGACGTCGTTGGCGTCCTGTCGGCAAGGGCGCTGCTTCTTGCGCTGATGCGCGCCGAGAAACTGGACCTCGAGGCGTTGTCGAGGCCGCCCCTGTTCTTGCCCGAGACGATCAGCGGGCGAGACGTGCTGGATCGATTCCGCGAGTCCCGCACCAACATGGCTTTCGTCGTCGACGAGTACGGTGTACTCCAGGGCCTCGTCACCCTGTATGACGTACTGGAGGCAATCACCGGCCAGATTGACCTTTCGGCAGAGGACATTCCGGCCGTTCGGCGCGACGATGGCTCGTGGCTGCTCGACGGACAGATTCCGATGACCGAGCTCCCGCAGTACCTCCCAGTCGAGTGGCCCGACCCGGCGCATGACCCCGATGAGGATTTCGAAACACTCAGTGGGCTGATCTACTGGAGGCTCGGACGGATCTCGAAGACCGGCGATTTGATCCGATGGCAGGGCTGGACTTTCGAAGTGGTCGACATGGACGGACAGCGCATCGACAAGGTCCTTGCTTCACGTGCAGCCGCACCGCCGATCTGACCGCTCGAGGAGCGACTTCGGCATTCAGCCCGCCAGAAAGGGTTGCGCGGCACCGTTGATGATAATGTCGCGCGTCCGATCCAGCCGCCATGACTGAACCCTCCAAAGCCGTCTTCGTCAGCTACGCGTCACAGGACGCGGAGGCCGCCCGTCGTATCCACGACGCCCTGCGCGCCGCCGACATCGAAGTCTGGCTCGACCGCAGCGAGTTGCGCGGTGGCGATGCCTGGGACGCCTCGATCCGCCGCCAGATCCGCGAGTGCGCGCTGTTCTTGCCGATCATCTCGGCGAACACGCAGAGTCGCACGGAGGGTTACTTCCGGCTCGAGTGGCGCCTTGCCGAGCAGCGCTCGCACCTGATGGCCAGGGGCCGGCCGTTCCTCGTGCCCGTCGTCATCGACGCAACCGCGGAAGCGGGCGCCCATGTGCCCGATGCATTTCTCGACGTGCAGTGGACGCGGCTGCCCGATGGCCAGTGCGACCCGACCTTCGCGGCACGCATCCGGCAGCTGCTGGCCGGCGGGATCGCAACGCCGACGCGCGAGGCCGTGCCCTCGATGCACGTCGCGGCGCCGGCCTGCTTCCCGGTTTCCCAGCGCGGCGAGCCTGGATCGTCGCGATCGCGGTGCTGGTCGCGCTGATGCTGGCAGCCGTCATGTGGTCTCGCAATTCGTCGACCCGGACGGCGCGCCGCACCGCTTCGCAGACGGCTTCCGACCCCTTTTTTTTTTTTTTTTTTTTTTTTTTTTTTTTTTTCTCACACACAACCCACCCCCATTCAAAGATCGCCCGCCGAGCGAGTGGCCAAGGCGCGCGCGCTTCTCGACGACGATCCGCTGCGCACCCGTCGCAACGTCGAGCTCGCGGAGCAGTTCGCCCTCGAGGCTATCGAGAAGGATCCGTCGAGCTCGGAAGCGTTTGCCGCGGCAGCGTGGGCGAACTTCCGTTTCATCACGGCCAACTACGAGGACACGCCGAAAAGACGGGCCGACCTGCGGAGCTATGCGGAAAAGGCGAAGCTCCTCGACCCCGATTCGGTCAATGCGGAGCTGGCGATGTGCGGCCTGCTCGAAGCGAACGGCGACTGGGTCGAGGCCGGCCGGTGCCTCGACACGCTGAGTAAGCGCGTGCCCCGATAGCTCACCGTGTTGCGCGAAGCGGCCTGGACATCCGTTCGGACCGCTCCTGACGCCGAAGCGGCGGCGCCGGTGGACGACCAGACGGCCGCCGTACTCGATCGCCTGCGCGCGGTCGGGCCACTCGGCCGCAGCCACGCGGACATGCTGCTGGCCGCCGTGCACTGGCGGCGGGGGGAATACGTCGAGACCGACCGGCTGCTGGATGGCGTCTTCGAGTCCGGCCAGCCCGTGCGCGAGAGCTACCTGATTCGGCTGCTCGTGCTGCTCTACGGCTGGGGCGATCTCGACGCCGCACGGAAATTCGCGGCCACGATCCCTCCAAGCTGCTGCTCGAGGACGTGTTCATCTATCACGTCGCCACACTCTGGATACAATCCGGCGACTACGAGAAGGCGCTCGAGACGCTCGGCCGCAGCCAGCGCGACATGCTGCAGGAGGCCCGCGTCGAGTATCCCCACGGCAGTTTGCGCGGCGACGCCCATGCGGCCGCGGGACGGCACGCAGCGGCCGAACTGCAGTGGCGCGAGGCAATCAAGGCGCTCGACCGCCTGCTCGCGACCGAGCCCGACCGAGCCAGCCTGCACGAGCAGAAGGCGACGATACTGGCCCTGCTCGGCGAGCGCGAGGCTGCCGCCGCCGAATATGCGCTTGCATGCGAACTGAACGGGAACCCGGCTGTCGGCTCGAACCAGTGGGCGCTCGACTTTGGATACCACATCGCATCGGGCGACCACGAAGGCGCCATCGTTCGCATGGATCGCCTGTTGCAGCGCAATTACGGCCGCTGGCCCGGTGTCTACAATTTCCTGCGCTACGAGCCATCCGCGCGGCCGCTGCACCGTGACCCTCGAGTGAAGGCGATGCTGGAGCGGGGCGCGCGCTGGCTTGCCGAGATGAGGGCGAGCGTCAACCCGCCGGCGGCTGCGCCACCTTGATGTCGCTGCGTCGCCGGGATGCTGGCGACAGTCGGCCATACGCAAATCGCCGAACTGTCGGGAGATCGGCTGACGGTTGCATACTTCGGCCATGAACAAGCCGACTTGGCTCGCCCGCCTCCTGGGCCTGGGAGGCGTCTTGGAAACCGTGGCGGGCCTGGGGCTCATCATCGACCCGGCTGGCGGAGCATCGGCCCTCCTCGGGTCTTCCATGGAGGGGCCGGGGATAGCGATCGGGCGCATCGGTGGAGGAGGTCTGCTCGCCCTGGGCATCGCCTGCTGGCTGGCGCGC
Source organism: uncultured Gammaproteobacteria bacterium (assembly GCA_963776815.1). Classification (GTDB taxonomy): domain Bacteria; phylum Pseudomonadota; class Gammaproteobacteria; order Steroidobacterales; family Steroidobacteraceae; genus RPQJ01. The sequence goes on along the minus strand of CAVZNZ010000017.1, from coordinate 24,527 downwards.
AAGACGCCGGAGGCTCCGGCAAGCGTCGGCGTCGCTTGGGCCTACCTCGCCTACAACGTCGTCACCTGTATCACGCTGGCTTGGGCGAGTGTCGCGCTCGGGGGTGACTCGCTGCCGGCGGTGGGTGCCGCCGTCCTGCACGGCGTGGTCGGCGCGGCGTTGCTCGGCGCTTTGTATCGACACGGCCCGGGTAACCCGCGCGCCACCATCTGACCAGCGGCAATTTCGGCCTGGAGGCCTCGCTGCCCGCGTTCGTGCTGTGCACCGCGACCGGCGTGATCATGGTGATGATGGCGGTGCGGCGCGGTCACATCGTGCCGCCGAAGTGGAAGCGCCGCGCCTGAACGCCGCTTACTTGCCGGTGCCGTACGGGCCCTCGAAGAATTTGCGCACGTCGGCCGCCAGCTCGGCCCGGCTCTGCTTGCGCAGGTAGAACATGTGTCCGCCCGTGTACGTGTGGAAGGACAGTCGCTGGCGTGCCGACGGCGTTTCCACCGCCTGCTCCAGCACGTAGCGCGACAGGAAATAGTTCGCGCCCAGGTCCTGGTAGCCGTGGACGACCAGCGCCTTCAGGTCGGTGTTCTGCGCAAGTGCGATCGCGAGGTCGCCCGGGGTGCCCATCGTCGACTTGCGGTCCCACAGCGCAGCCACCTCCATGTTCAGCACCAGGTACGGCCGGTCGGTGACGTAGCCGAGATCCTTCTGCAGGTAATCCATCAACGGCGGCTGCAACACGCCGGTCAGGATGCTGAGCGAGCGCGGGCTCGCGCCGTACTCGTCTCTTTTCGCCGGCATGGGTTTCTCGGTGGCCTGCGTGCCGTCGTAAAGGTCGAGCACCAGTCCGCGCGAGGCGAGCAGGTTGTTGCCGAACACGGCCTCGCCGACGCGGCCGCGATTGACCGCGACGAGGGCCGGGTCGATCCCGATCATCCCGCCCACGCGCTTGTAGAACGCCGATTGCGCCTGCGCGTCCATGCGGCCGAGCGTCGCCAGCCCGGTCAGGTAGTCCGTGAGCGCGAAGTCCTCGGCCGCCTTGTAGCCCGTCGCATCGTTCGTGATCGTGCTGCGACCGTGATACGCGGCCGTCGCCGCCAGCGTGGGAAACAGCGTCATCGCATGCAGCAGGTCGTAGGGCGGAAACGGCTCGATGATCTCGGGCACGTTGAACGCCGGTGAGATCAGCACGGCGCGGTTCAGGTTGATGCCGTAACTCTCGGCGAGGACGCGCGTCAGTCCCGCGATGCGCTGGCCGGCGTAGCTTTCGCCCGCGATCGCCTTCGGCGAAGCCCAGCGCTTGTTGACCGTGAGCCACTGGCGGATGAAGCCCGCAAAGAAGTTCACGTCGCTTTCGACGGCGTAGTACGGCTTCGGGTCGCCCGGCTTGCCGTCGGGCCCGGCCAGCATGCGGCTGTAGCCGGTGCCCATCGGGTCGATGAAGACGAGATCGGTGAAGGCGAGCCAGCTGTCAGGATTATCTTCCAGGCGCGCCGGCACCGCGGGGAAGCTGCCGTCGCCCGTCGTCACGAGCCCCTTCGGCCCGATGGCCGAGAGATGCAGGTACGCGCTCGACGCGCCGGGACCGCCGTTGAAGACGAACGTAACCGGCCGCGTCGCGGGATCGCCGCCCTTCATCGTGTAGCTGACGTGGAAGATCTCGGCGTCGGGGTGTTCGGGATCCTTGCCGACGTTGAGCATGCCGGCCTTGGCGTTAATACGCCGGCAGCGTCTGCGCCGTCGCCATATGCGGGGCCGCGAGCAATGCCAGGAGCCCGAGGGCAAGCACCAGGAACCTCTTTCGTTCGATCGAAAGCGTCATCGCCGCACCCTTTTTGTCTGCACTAACCTGCCATCGTGAGGCTGCAGCCGGCTGGCTCGCTATCCAGATTGCGCAAAGGCGACAGGCGTGAACCTGTGCATCCGCTGGCGGCATGATTGTCGAAGATGGCAATATCTGCCATTCCGCCAGGCGGCATTCAGTGCGCCAGCGCCAGACGCCCAAGGAAGCCCGCATGAATCGACGTCCGGCCATCGCCTCCGTCCTCGCCTCCGCCCTCGCCCTCGCCGCCTGCGGCCAGAAGCCCGCCAGCGACACGGCCGCGTCTGGCGCGGACCTCATCATCAGCGGCGGCCCCATCGTCACGATGGAAGGCGACCAGCCCACCACGGTCGAGGCGATCGTCGTGGACGACGGCCGGATCACTTTCGTTGGCAGCAAGGCCGACGCACTCAAGCAGCAGGGCGCAGGCACCGTGCTGAAGGACCTCGCCGGCAAGACGCTGATGCCCGGGTTCATCGACGGCCATGCCCACGTCCAGCAGTTCGGCGCACAGGCCGTCGGAGCCAACCTGCTCGCCCCACCGGACGGCACGGTCAACACCATTGACGATCTCGTGGCCCGGCTCAAGACCTTCGCCGACGGGCCGGACGTCGAGCTCACGGGCTGGATCTTCGGCGCCGGCTACGACGACGCCCTGCTTGGCCGCCATCCCACGCGCGAGGACCTCGACAAGGTCTCGACCACGGTCCCCGTCATGGCGACGCACATCTCGGGCCACTTCTGCGCCGTCAACAGCGTCGGTCTGAAGATGATCGGCTACGACGCCAGCACGCCCAACCCCGAGGGCGGCGTCATCCGTCGCGAGGCCGACGGCAAGACCCCGAACGGCGTGCTCGAAGAGCTCGCCGCCATCCCCCACATGCTGAAGGCGCTCATGCCGACGACGCAGGAGAAAAAGGATCTTTTCCTGAACCGCGGCCTGGAGCTCGCGAAGAGCTACGGCTACACCACCGCGAACGAAGGCCGCATGTTCGGCCCCATGCACGCCGACATGCAGAACGCGGCAAGCCGCGGCCTGGTCGACATCGACGTCACCGGCTGGATGGATTACACCGGCCGCGCCGAACTCGACAAGGGCTTCAGCACGAGCTACACGAACCACTACCGCCTCGCGGGACTCAAGATCACGCTCGACGGCTCGCCGCAGGGCCGCACGGCCTGGCGCACCGTCGCCCTACCTGATCCCGCCCGATGGCCAGAAGCCTGGCTACAAGGGCTACCCCGCGATTCCGGACACGAAGCTGGTCGAGGCCTACCTCGACGAGGCGTACACGAAGGGCTGGCCGGTCAAGGTGCACGCGAACGGCGATGCGGCCATCGACCAGTTGTTCGAGGCACTGAAACCCGTCGTCGCCAAGCATGGCGTCCGGCCGGGCCAGGTGATCCTGGTCCACGGGCAGTTCATCCGCCCGGACCAGGTGCAGCAGCTGAAGTCGCTCGGCATCTTCCCTTCGATGTTCCCGATGCACACGTTCTACTGGGGCGACTGGTACAAGCAGATCGTCGGCCCCGAGCAGGCGGCCCGGATCTCGCCCATGCGCTCGATCCTGAACACGGGCCTGCACGCCACGAGCCACACCGACGCGCCGGTTGCGCTGCCCAACCTGATGCAGGTCGTGTGGGCCACGGTGAATCGCACCTCGCGCTCCGGCACGATCATCGGCCCCGACGAGCGCGTAACGCCCTACGAGGCGATGAAGATGATCACGCTCTGGAGCGCCGAGCAGTTCGGCGAGCAGGCGACGAAGGGCTCCATCGAAAAGGGCAAACTCGCCGACCTGGTCGTGCTGTCCGACAACCCGATCACCGTGGACCCGGCGACGATCAACCGGATCCAGGTGGTCGAGACGATCAAGGACGGCAAGACGGTCTGGGTCCGCGAGTGAGGCAATTCTCGTGGCGCCTGGCCCCGTACCGCGCAGGGATCTTCGACGTGGAACCTTCCAGAGCCGTCGGCAGCGCGGCTTCGGCTCCTTCGAGCCAGTACGGCCGCATCATCAGGATGAACTTATCGTCGGTGCCGCAGCCATTCGCATTCCTTGTCCGGGCGAATCGCGCTGGATGTACAGGTCGATCTCCGTCCGGATTGTTGACCGCACTGGCCGCTGAGCGTGCAGCGGCCAGCGAGGTGCTCTTCCGAGAACGTCCGCGTTTCGACGGAACGTCCGCGGCACTCTCCCGCCCGACAGCCGTACTTGTTCGCGCCGCAACACAGGTCGCGGCCATTGGTGCCGGTGCGGTTCGCGGCCAGTCCCGCAGCCACGATCATCGACGGCGCCGGCCGGACGCTGATGCCGGGCCTGATCGACAGCCACGTGCACGTCTTCATGAGCGCCAGTTCGCAGGCCGAGATGATGGTCCCGAGGCCGGCCTTCGGCGCCTCGAGCGAAGGCCGCCGAGGAAGCCAGGCTGATGCTGCTGCGCGGCTTCACGGCCGCCCGGGACATGGGCGGCCCGGTCTTCGGCATCAAGCGAGCGATCGACCAGCGCAAGAGCGTCGGGCCGCGGATCTACCCCAGCGGCGCCATGATCTCGCAGACCTCCGGACACGGGGACTTCCGCATGCCGGAGGACCGCTCCCGCCGGTTCGGCGGCCAGATGACGCCGGGCGACTGATGGGCATCGGCTTCATCGCCGACGGCCGGGACGAAGTGCTGACCGCGGCTCGTGAGGACCTGCGTGCCGGTGCGAGCCAGATCAAGGTCATGGCAGGCGGCGGCGCCGCCTCGGCGTACGACCCGCTGGACGTCACGCAATACACGCTGGACGAATTGAAGGCCGCCGTGGAGGCGGCGGACGACTGGAACACCTTCGTCACCGTGCACGCATATACGCCCAAGGCGGTGCGGCGGGCCGTCGAGGCCGGCGTGAAGTGCATCGACACGGCCAGCTGCTGGACGAGGCGACCATCCAGCTGCTGGCCGAAAAGGACGTCTGGCTCAGCCTGCAGGCGCTCGATGAGGCGCCTCCGACCGCGACCGCGTCGACGAAGGCGAAGAAGCACACCGTCGTCGAAGGCACCGACAACGCCTTCATGTGGGCGCGGAAGTATCAGGTCAAGCTCGCCTGGGGCACCGACCTGATGTTCGTGCCGGCACAGATGAAGAACCAGAACACGGTTTCTCAAGCTGTCGCAGTGGATGACGCCCGCGGAGGCGCTTCAAGCTCGTGACCCACGACAACGCCGAGTTGCTGGCACTGTCGGGTCCGCGTATTCCGTATCCCGGCAAGCTTGGCGTCGTCGAAGTGGGCGCGCTGGCGGACATGCTGCTGGTCGATGGCGATCCGATCGCCATTCACCCCTTGATCGCGGACCCGGGCAGGAACTTCGTCGTGATCATGAAGGACGGCTCGATCTACATGAACAGCCTTGCCGTCCATGTGGCCTGCAAGCCTGGTTCGGCGTCACGCCGAAGGCCTATCGGGAAGGGATGTTGCGTCGAGCGGCCCGTCGCACCTGAAGGTGCGACGGGCCGTCGGTGTCAGCGCAAGGCGGTCAGTCGGCCTGGGCCAGTCCGGGCGGCTGCCAGGTGCCTTCGCCGGGCGGCAGGATCGACGGCGGCTCGGCCTTCGGCCAGTAGAGGCGCATCACCAGGTAGATCGGGCCGTCGGGCGCGGGCAGCCAGTTCGACTCCTTGTCCTTGCCGGGCGAATCCTTCTGGATGTAGAGCGTCAGCGAGCCGTCCGCGTTCTTCTTCATCGACGGCAGCATCGGCGAGTTGATCAGGTAGCGGTTGATCGGGTTCTTGATCAGCAACTGCGTCTTGCCGTCGTACATGGTCACCGACCAGAAGGCGTTGACCGGCGGGAACTGGTCCTTGGCGAAGGTGAGCGTGTACTTGTGCTTGCTGCCGTCGAGCGCCTCGCCGTTGGCCAGCGTCTTGGTCATGCGGATACATCGGCCTCGACGGCGTCGTTGCCGTAGATGCCGCCCTTGGCGGCGGCGGCGCGCTTCAGCCAGTCGCCGTTGTAGAACGCGCGGTCGCCGAACAGCGAGCCGACCTTCCAGCCGTTGATGTCCTTCTGCCCGGTCTCGAGGTACTTGCTCGACCTTGCTGTCGCCTTCCTTCATGCCAGCAGGATTGCGGCCTTGTGCTCGAGCGACAGGTCCTTGAAGTTGAACTTCTTGCCGGGGCCGATGCCGATGCTGGCGAGCTTGGCGCGGATCGCCTCTTCCTCGGGGCCGGCCGGCGCGAACTGCAGCGCGAAGTCCAGGTACTCGAAGAAGTTGGTCTTCACCAGTTCCTTGTCGATCTTCGGGAAGTCGATCGCCGGCGCGGCCGGCGGGCGCCGGCTGCTTGAGGTACGCCGACAGCGGCTGCGCCTTGTAGCCCGCCTGCACCTTCACGACGTTGGGCATGTCCTTCGGCGTCGAAGAGCTGCGTGCGGTACGCCGCCAGCGAGAACTGGGTGGTCGAGCGGAACACCTTCTTGATGCCCGCCGGCGTCTCGCCCTTCCAGTCCGGGCCGACGACCAGGTAGTCGCCGGCGTCGTTGCCGGTGGCGCGGCTGCCGATGTAGCCGTAGTTGAAGGTGTTGCCGTCGCTGAGCATCACCGAGTAGTAGCGCTTCTTGTCCACCGCCGGCACCGACAGCACCATCGGCTCGGCGCGCAGGTCGAGCCACAGCAGCGAATAGGGCGTGTCGCTGTTGGGCGTGACGATCGCCGTGTCCTCGTAGGTGAAGACGCGGGCCTCGTTGTGGATCTGGTTGAACGGCGCCTTGTACTGGCCCGAGTTCTTGTCGATCGACGTACTCGTACATCACCGCGTAGTTCATCACGATCGGCAGGCCGTAGATGAACCCTTCCTCGGCGATGGCCTTGATCTCCGCGATGCCGGGCGCCGGCGACGCCGGCCGCGGCGTCGGTCTTCGCCGCCTGCGTGGACGGCATCACCGGGTTTGCTGCATCCGGCCATCGCAAGGGCAGCCACGGCGGCGCAGAGAGCGCCGACGGCCAGGGTGCCGGACCGGGCCGGCAGACGATTATCTCTGTCGCGCATCTCGATACTCCTGTGGTTCGGGGCGGCCCGCGGGTTGCCGTGTAGCGACCGCCGGCGCGCAAGCTGCCGATAACAGCATAACAGCGTGGCGGGTTTGATCGGCTGCTGGACATGCGCTGGCCGCAGCATTATTATTTTACCAATCGGTTAATTAACCGGATGGTGCATGCCGATGCAAGACCACCTCAGCCGCACTTTTGCGGCTCTTGCCGATCCCACGCGACGGGCGATGCTCGCACGCCTGTCGCAGGGCGAGGCCAATGTGTCGGACCTCGCGAGGCCATTTCTAAAGGACATGAGCCTGCCCGCAGTCACCAAGCACCTCAAGGTGCTCGAGAACGCCGGCCTCGTCAGCAAGGGGCGCAATGCGCAGTACCGTCCTTGCCGGCTCAACGGCGAACCATTGCGCGAAGCGGTCGACTGGATGGAGCACTACCGGGTCGCCTGGGAAGAACAGCTCGATCGGCTCGGCGCATATCTGCAGGCAAAGACGACGGGAGGCAGCCATGGCCGCAAGAAATAATTCGAGCGAAATCACCATTACCCGCATCTACGACGCGCCGCTGCATTCCGTATGGGAAGCGTGGACCGTGCCCGAGGAAGTGGCGCAGTGGTGGGGTCCGCGAGGTTTCACGATAACCACCCACAGCCGCGATCTGCGTACCGGTGGCCACTGGCACTACACGATGCACGGACCCGACGGCACCGACTACGAGAACACCACGCAGTATCTCGAGGTGGTGCCGCTGCAGCGCATGGTGTACGACCACGGCGGTCATCGGGACCGCCCGCCACTGTTCCGTGTGACCGCGCTCTTCTCGGAACGCGACGGGCGCACTCAACTCGACATGAGCATGGCGTTCGCCACGCCGGAGATCGCCCGGGAAATGCGCGGCTTCATCAAGAAGGCCGGCGGCGAAGGCACCTGGGACCGGCTGGCCGAGCACCTTGCCAGGCGATGCACGGGCAAGGAGCAGTTCTTCATTGCACGCTCGTTCGACGCCGGCATCGAACGCCTCTACGAGATGTGGACCGACCCCGAGCACCTGGCCCGATGGTTGCCGCCGACGGGCGCGACGATGCGCTTCCTGCGCGCGGAGCCGCGGGTTGGCGGCTCGTCGTTCTATGCCATGACCGGCGCTGACGGCCGGATCATGTACGGGCTGGTGAGATATCTCGCGCTCGAGAAGCCGAATCGCATCGTCTATACACAACAGTTCTGCGACGACGAGGAGAACATCACGCGCCCGCCGTTCTTCGAGCACTGGCCGGAAACCATGCTGACCACGGTGGAGCTGGCCCCGGAGGGGCCGGATCGAACACGCGTGACGGTGCGATGGGAGCCGGTCGACGGTGCCACGCCGGCCGATATCGCGGAGTTCGTCAAGCAGCGTGGCGGCATGACCATGGGCTGGACAGGCAGCTTCGAGAAGCTCGAGGCGTTGCTCGGCTGAGTTGCCCAGAAGGCCTACTCATTCGCGCTCAGCAGTCCAGTTGAGCACGAACTTTCGATGCTCTGCCCACGTCTGGCCCAGGATCCGATTGCCGATGAGGCAGCCCGTCGTGTGATACGGCCCCACCCCATCGGTCGTGCGGAATGCAAAGCACGTGCGTCCGTTCGAGGCACTCGCGCGCCCCGCATCAATGGTGCTGTCGTAGAACGAGCCCCGCACGCTCCCATCGGGAGCAACATCCAGCAGCATCTGCTTTTCGTACTTCGGCGCGTCCGGCGACGGCCGCAGATCGACGATCCAACGGCCTGCCAGTGTTTCGACGCCGATGCCTACCGCTGTTGCGCCAGCTGTCTGGCCGGCAGGCAGCGGTGCGGCAGGTGGAATGGGTGACTCATTCGCGTGCGCCACGATGAAAGCGGCAAAAAGCGCGACGCAAATTGGCAGCGCGACGGTCGGCGAACCTGCATTCATCGAGGAGATCCTTGGCTACCAGCAACATGTGCTGATCCACTCATTTGATCAGGACAGCGATCACCACGCCAATGCCCACAACGATAGCCAAGACTTTCAGGCGCCGTGCCGGCTCAATCGGACGCCACAACGCATAAGCCAACGCTGCAACGATGCCCGCCGGGACAGTCAGTATCGGCAATTGTCCAATCTCGCCGAAGGTCAGCAGGGCGGCAACTATCAACCCCACAGTTGAACCGGCGGGGATCGCGAAGAGGCAGCAAACCACGATCAGAAGGAAGTTGCGCACAAGTTAATTCAAAGTCAGATGTGTGCCGGCTGCTTTGATGGTTTCGCGGACCGACGCTCCCGCGAGAATCGCGCCCCGATAGCAGACGATTGTCCGGCCTCCGTGCGCCACGCGTGGTAGTCGGCGAGCGATTGCTGGGTCATTGATGTCGACCACGGTGACCGCAGGAGGGTCGCTGCCGGTTAACAGACTGTTCGTATCCATTTGCGAAATGACTTGAACGGCTCAACCTGTGCCTTACCAGGATCACATACCAGATAGTAGCCAAGGTCGGTGCGGGCAATCAGATCAACGGGCCTGACGAGTTTTCCGCTAGCCAACTCATCACTGACATAAGCCAGTTGCGCTATGGCGACGCCCAGGCCATCGGCCGCTGCCTGCAGACATAGCGCCGCATTGGCCAGCGCCATGTTGTCGCGCTGCCTGCGCGGTCCCAAGTCCCGCTGCGCTGAACCAGGTGGGCCACCCCTCAGGCCGCATCATCGAGTGCAGTAGCTTGGCCTGCAGCAAATCGCGCTGGCGAATGATAGTCTTGGCGACAGCCGGAGAGCAGACGGGCACGAAGGCTTCGTCGAATAGGTGATCGAAGTGGACGTCATTCCATTGCCCGATGCCGTGGCGCACGACGAAGTCGGCATTTCGAGGTGCAGATCCTCTGGCTCTGCCACAGTAGCGATTTCGATGTCGATATCGCTGTGCAGGGCATAGAAACCCGTCAAGCGGGGCACCAGCCACTTGATCGCAAAACTGGGCAGGACCTTCAGCCGCAGCCGCCGAGGATTGCCCTTGTCAACAGTCACGGTCATCGATGACATCTCGATGCGATCAAACAAGTCTCCAATTTGCGAGTCGCTAACTGATCGCCCAGCGTCGGTCAGCTCAATTTCGCGACCGGACTTGCGGAGCAGCTCGACGCCCATGTGCCGATTCCAGCTGCTTGATCTGCAGGCTTACGGCGCCCGGCGTGACGTGCAGCAAGCTCTGCCGCGACGACTGATGCCGCCGGCACGGTGCACCGCATCGAACACCCTCAGCGGCCCGAGAAGATTGCGAAGTTTGTGCATCGTCGACACTTTAGCGTACCTAAACATTCCGCAAATTTCATCGAATGACGCCCGGCAGCATAACTCCTGATACTTGCCCAAGATCCAATGCCTCACGGGAGCAACGCTCATGAGACTCAAACAGACGCACAGCTGCGCATTTCCGACATGAACGGAAGCAGGCATGTTGCTGGTCGCGACGCGCACCGCCCGCCACCCGCAATTGCAGTTTCCGCCGCTGCAGTTGTCCATGGCGACGAAGCCGGTGGAGGAAGTGGCCATCGGTCCGACAGGGCACGCTCTACACCTACACCGTGGTGCACCCGGGCAAGGGGCAGGAGCCCTACGCGCTGGCGATGGTCGATTTCGAGCCCGGCGTACGCGCCTTTGGCCGTCTGATTCTCGATCGTTACGGCCATGCGCCCTTGCATCGGACGGCACGGTGCGCGTGGTTCCCTTTGACCTGGCTGACGGCACCGCCGACTACGCGTTTGAAGCCGTGCCAGGAGTCAGTAGATGAGCGAAGCCAAGATCATTGGTGTCGGCATCACCGATTTTGGCCGCTTTCCCGATCTGACCGAAGAGGCGCTGGCGCAGTGCGCCATTGTGGAGGCACTGATGACGCTCCGGGCATCACCGCCCGGATGTGCAAGCCTTTTACTGCGGCAATGCCATCGGCGCCTCGCTGCCCGGCCAGCGCGCGCTGCGCGAACTGCACACCACCGGCCAGGCGGTGTACAACATCGACAACGCCTGCTCCAGCGGCGCCACCGCCCTCAATGCGGCGCTGATGCGCTCAAGGCCGGCCAGTACGACACCGTAGTGGTGTTCGGCATGGACCAGCTGAGCAGCCTGGGCGGCGGCCCGCTGCCGCTGGGCAAGAACGACTGGAACAACAGGCGCGGCATGATCATGCCGGCGCTGTACGCCATGCGCGCCATGCGCTACCTGCACGACACGACATGTCGCTCGACGCACTGGCCGACATCGCGGTGAAGAACCGCCGCCACGGCCTGCTCAACCCGATCGCCACCTTCTGCAAGCCGACCACGCGCGAAGAAGTGCTGGCCTCGCGCCCCATCGCAGAACCGCTGACGCTGCTGCAGTGCTGCCCGGCGGTGGTCGACGGCGCAGCCGCCGTGGTGCTTAGCACCAAGCCGGCAAGGGCGTCGCTGCGCCGGTGCGCATTCGCGCCTCGGTGGTGCAGTCGGGCCTGTTCGAGACGGGCCATCGACGACATGACCGAAGCCGAGATCACCGCCCGCACCGCGCGCATGGCCTACGAGCAGGCTGGCATCGGCCCGCAGGACCTGAACCTGATCGAGCTGTCACGACGCCTTCACCATCAGCGAGCTGCTGTACTACGAAGCGCTGGGCTTGTGCGAGCGCGGCGAGGCAGCGGCGCTGCTGGCCAGCGGCGCCACCACGCTGGGCGGCAAGATTCCGGTCAACCCCAGCGGCGGCCTGATCGCCAAGGGCCACCCGCCCGGCGCCACCGGCGTTGCCCAGATTGTCGAGGTCTGCGAGCACCTGCAAGGCCGCGCCGGCAAGCGCCAGGTCGAGGGCGCCCGCATCGGCCTGACGCAGGTCACCGGCGGCGGTATCTGGGGTGTCGACCACGCCGCCTGCTCCATCCACATTCTGTCACTCTGAAATTCAAGGATCTGAACATGAACGCCATCGCTTCAGAAACGCCCACGTCGCTACGCGACATGACGCGCCATCGTCACTGGCGGCGCCAAGGGCATTGGCCTGGGCATCGCCAAGGAGTTGGCCCGCACGGCTGCCGTCTGGCGCTGTGGGACATGGATATGGGGCGCTGCACGCGGCTACCGACGAAATCGCGGCGCTGGGCGTGGAAGTACAGTCGTTCCAGGTCAATGTCGCCGCGCAGGAACAGGTCGAGTCGCCGTGGCCCAGTTGCTGGGCAATTTGGGCCGCATTGACGTGCTGGTCAATAACGCCGGCATCGGCGGCGACAAGCTGGTCACCAAGATGGACCTCGACTTCTGGAAGCGCGTGATCGACATCAACCTGACCTCGCAGTTCATCTGCAGCAAGGCCGTGATCCCCGGCATGGTTGAGCGCAATTTCGGTCGCATCATCAACATCGGCTCGCGTGCCTGGCTGGGTAATCGCGGCCAGGCCAGCTATTCGGCCTCCAAGGGCGGCGTGGTCAGTTTCACCCGCTCCCTGGCGCTGGAGTTCGCGCGCAATGGCATCACGGCCAACGCGGTTGCCCCCGGCATCGTCGAGACGCCACTGTTTGCCACGCTGAAGGATGAGGTCGTCGACAGCCTGAAGAAGAGCGTGCCCATGCAGCGCATCGGCCAGCCAGACGACGTCGCTCAGGCCGTGCGTTTCTTCGCCGAGCCAGCCTCCAGCTACGTCACCGGTCAGCTGCTGTATGTCTGCGGCGGCCGCAGCCTGAGCAGCCCCTCGGTTTAGGCGAACCTGACGACCATGCTCAACACTGCCCTCAACGGACTCAAGGTAATCGATTTCACCCAGGTGGTCGCCGGGCCGACATGCACCATGGCGCTCGCCGACATGGGCGCCGAGGTCATCAAGATCGAAGCCCCGAGCGGTGATCTGTGCCGCGCCTTGCCGCCCTTTGCCGGCAAGGAGAGTGTGCCCTTCATGGCACTCAACCGCGACAAGCGCAGTGTCGTGCTTGATCTCAAGGACGCCGCGCAGCGCGAGCGCGCCACCGCGCTGATAGCCGGGGCCGACGTGCTGGTCGAGTGCTTTCGCCCGCGCGTGATGGAGCGCCTGGGCCTGGGCTATGCCGCCATGAAGGCCCGCAACCCTCGTCTGATCTACTGCTCCATTTCCGCCTACGGCCAGCACAGCCCCGACAAGGATCTGCCCGGCGTTGATGGTGTCGTGCAGGCGGTATCCGGACTGATGAGCGTAACGGGGATGCCGGACTCGCCTCCGTGCAAGGTGCAGGTGCCGGTGGTCGATGTCGTGACCGGTTATCTGGCCACGATCTCGGTGCTCGGCGCACTGGCGCAACGGCAACAGGACGGCCTGGGCCAGTGGCTGGACATCAGCATGTTCAACAGCGCGATTGCCTTGCAGCACCTGAGCTTCGCCACCTATTTCCACGACAAAACACCTCCCACTCCCCAGGGCAGTGCCGCACCGTATTCGACTCCCAACGAGGCCTTGCGCTGCGCCGATGGCTGGATCATGGTCGCCGCGTACCACCCGGCGCGCTGGAAGGCCTTTTGCGAGGTACTGGGCATTCCTGAGCTCGCCAGCGATCCGCGTTTCGCCGATGCCGGCGAACGGCTCAAGCACCGTGCCGACGTGCTGGCGCTGCTGGAGCAGCAACTGCTCAAGCGCTCCAGGCACGAGTGGCTGCCCTTGTTGCAGGCGGCCGACATCATCTGCGGCCCGATCAATGATTACCGCGAGGTGGTCGAGTCGTCGGCCTTCCGCGCGGCCGAACTGGCGGAAAGCGTCGTGCACCCCGGCGCCGGCCACACCACGCTGCTGCGCAGCCCCTTCCTCGCCCCCGGCCAGGAACGCCGCCCCGCCCCCCGGCTGGGTGAGCACACCGAGGCCGTGTTGGGCGACCTCACGCCCGCTGATCCCCAGCGCGCCGCCGTCTGAATCGACCGACGCGTTCATCCGAAGGACTGCCCATGCCCGTCACCTTGCAGATACAAGACTACGTCGCCACCGTCACTCTCGACCGGCCCGAGGCCTTGAATTCGCTCGACCCGGAGTCGATCGCCCAACTCAAGGACATCTGGGCGGAAATCACCCGCAACCCCGAGATCCGCGTAGCGGTGCTCACCGCCGCCGGTGAAAAGGCCTTTTGTACCGGCGCGGATCTCAAGAAAACCATGCCGCCAAAAGAAAGCTTTGCCGCAACTGCACTATGGCGCAGCCGGAGCAGAATCGTTTGCCGCCGTGCTCTCGAAGCTGCATACCGACAAGCCGGTGATCTGCGCAATCAATGGCTATGCGTTGGGCGGCGGGCTGGAACTGGCGCTGCTCTGCGATGTCCGCATCGCCTCGACCAAGGCGATCTTCTCACTGCCGGAAGTGTGCATCGGCAGCATTCCCGGTGCCGGCGGCACCCAGCGCCTGATCCGCACCGTGGGCCGCTCGGATGCGATGTTGATGCTGCTTACCGGCGAGCGCATCGATGCCGCCGAAGCCTTGCGCATCGGCCTGGTCAGCCGCGTGGTCGAGCCCGAGCAACTGCTGCCGACCGCCCAGGCCCTGGCCGATAAGATCGCCGGCAATGCGCCGCTGGCCGTGGCCGCCGTCAAACGGCTGGCCACGATAGGCGGCGAGCTGCCGCTGGCCGCCGGCCTGGAACTCGAGCAACACGCCTTTGGCGTGCTGCGCGACAGTGAGGACCGCATCGAAGGGCGCAAGGCCTTCGCCGAGAAGCGCAAGCCCAATTTCCGTGGCTGCTAGAACGATGACACTGAGCAGGGAACAGATCCCCGTGCGCTGCACGATCATGCGCGGAGGCACCAGCAAGGCTGTGTTCATGCGCATGGACGACGTACCGAGCGAAGCCGCTGCGCGTGAACGCTTCCTGCTGGCCCTCTTTGGCAGCCCGGACCGGCGCCAGATCGACGGGCTGGGCGGTGCCGATCCGCTCACCAGCAAGTTCGCCATGATTGGCCCGGCCACCCGGGCCGATGCCGACATCGACTACACCTTCGCGCAGATCGGCATCGAAGAGGCCTACGTCAGCTACGAAATCGTCTGCGGCAACATCTCTTCGGCCACCGGCGTCTATGCCATCGAAGAGGGCCTGGTGCCGGCGGTCGAGCCGGTCACCACCGTGCGGGTGCACAACACCAACACCGACAGCATCCTGATTATCAAGGTGCCGGTAAGCGATGGTGCGCCGCTGGTTGAAGGTGACTTCGCCATCGACGGCGTTCCCGGCACCGGCGCCGAGGTGGTGCTGGATTACTCCAATACCAGCGGTGGTGCGACCGGCAGGCTGCTACCCACCGGCAATGTGCGCGACCGCGTGCAGGTACCCTCGCTCGGGCGCAGCATCGAGGTGTCGATCGTCGATATCGGCACCATCTGCGTCTACTTCCGCGCTGCAGATCTCGGCCTGACCGGCAGCGAGTTGCCCGGCGAAATCCCGGCCGAGAAGTACGTTGCCGCCGAAGAGATCCGCCTGGCCGCCGCTGCCCTTTGTCACATGCCTCAGAGCGACGGCAAGAACATCACGCCCTTCCAGATCATGATCGCGCCGCCGCTCGACTACAGGTCGCTTCCGGGTGAAGCGGTAAGAGCCGAGGACATCGACTTCGTCGCCCGGCAGATCAATGTCGATGGCTGGATGCACAAGGCCTTTGCTGGTGGCGCATCCACCTGCACCTCGGTGGCGGCGCAGATCGAAGGCAGCATCCCGCACGAGTGCAGCTCGCTGGCGACCACCCCGCGCCGGGTCAGGATCGGCCACCCCAGCGGCGTGCTGCCGATCTTCGCCCAAGTCGAGCGCGACGCACAGGGTGCCTGGGTGGTGCGCGAAGTGCACTTCTCACGCACGGTGCGCCGTCTGATGGATGGCACGACCTATATCCGGCGTGCCGTGCTGGAGGGCTGAGAGCTAGTGAAAAATCTGCTGCGCGACCACAACTCAGGAGCAGGCTCAGCCGGGCAGTTCATGGCCGGTGATGAGCGTGGCCAGCCGGTCGGCATCATCGCCGACACCGACCAGGAAGTGTGAAGAGATCTTGGAGAGCCATTCCAAGCCAAGGAAATACAGGCCCGGGACCTCAGTGACACCAGCCTGGTGGCGGGGTTTGCCGGAGGCATCGAAGACAGGGATGTCGACCCAGCTGTAATCGACGCCGTAGCCGGTGCACCAGATGACTGTCCCGACGCCTGCCTCGCGCAGGTCCAGTTCGCGAATGAGATCGCGCAGGCCAGCTGGTTCGGGGGCGAGTTGGCGGGCTGCGGGGTCAAGCGGCCGATCCATGCCGGTTTTGGCGATAAAGGCGTCGATGCCATCCATGATGGCTTGATAGGCGGCATCGCCCTCGGCGAGATTGTCCAGCAGGTCGCCGGCAAAGCGGACAACGCTTCCTTCAGCGGACTCGACCCGGCCGACCAGCACCATGCCCCTGGCGGCGAACTCGCGGAAATCAATGGTTTGGCCGCCATAGGCGCCGGAATGCACCAGCGGAATTTCTACCGCCGGCCTCTGGGAGGCTGGGGTGCGGTCAAAGCCGGTTTCGAGCCACCACCGAATATGGTCGTAGCCGCGATAGCGCCGCGGTGTCCGCTTGTGGCGGCTGACGGAGAAATACACCTTGCGACCGGCGCGCAACAGTTCGTCCGCGATCTGCGCCCCGGAGGCGCCGGCGCCGACTACCAGCACGGCGCCGGGCGGGAGGCTTT
Source organism: uncultured Gammaproteobacteria bacterium (assembly GCA_963776815.1). Classification (GTDB taxonomy): domain Bacteria; phylum Pseudomonadota; class Gammaproteobacteria; order Steroidobacterales; family Steroidobacteraceae; genus RPQJ01. Next base: position 8,034 of record CAVZNZ010000017.1, on the reverse strand, counting down.
CGGGCGCGCGGTAGGAATTGGCGTGAATCTGCACGACGCCCGGCGTTTGTGGCAGGAGGTCGGGGATAACCGGGGTTTGGAATGGACCTGTGGCGACGACGACATTCTTGGCCTGGATTGGACCCGCGCTGGTCTCAGCCATGAAGACCTCGCCGGTCCGGCGCAGAGCGGTGACCGCGACGCCGGTGCGCACCGGCACGGCGAAGCGGGCGGCATAGTCGCTGAGATAGGCGGCGATCTCGGCGGCGGTGCCGAAGCCGTCGGGGTCCTCGGCCGGCAGCTTGTAGCCAGGCAGGGTGACCATGGCGTTAGGGGTTTGGAAATGCATGCCGAGCCAGCGTTCCGATATCCAGCGCTCACCGACGCGGCCACGCTCCAGCACCAGATGCGGATGACCCCGCTGCGAGAGGTGGTAGCTCATGGCGAGGCCGGCCTGGCCGCCGCCGATGATCAATGTATCGATCGTTTCCAGCTTGCGTTCGCTCATTTGCATTTCCTCGCGCATGGCTGACGCGCGTTGCTGTTTGCAGTTGGGGCAAGATGAACGCAAGTCCGGCAAACGTCACTCGAAACTTCTTAGCGATGGTTTAGCCAGGCTAAACGGTTTCCAGAAAGTATCGAATGACGCCATCGAGCGTCATGCAGATACTTCTCCCCGAAGCATTGACGAATCGTTGCGGGGGCTCAGGCCGTCGGCCTCGTTGGTGCCACTTCTACAAGTTGCCCAACATGCAGAGGAACTGAAGATGACTCAGATTACCGGTGGCGAGTTGCTGGCGCGTGCGCTTGCCAACGAGGGTGTGAAATTCGTTTTCGGTTTGCAGGCCCCCGAGTCTGATCCCTTCCTCGCCGCCCTCGAAGGCAACTCGATCCAGTTCATTACAGTGCGCCACGAGGCGGCCGCGGTACACATGGCTGAAGGCGCGTACAAAACCACTGGCCAGGTCGCCGCCGTGCTGGGCAACCCTGGCCCGGGTTCGGTCAACCTGCTGCCGGGCATCGTCACCGCACGCCACGAAGGTGTGCCGGTCATCGCCATCACTCCGCAGCACCGCCTGGGTCTGGTCTATCCCACCACGCCGGCAAGCTACCAGGGAGAGAACCACCTCGATCTGTTCAAGCCCGCGGTCAAGTGGGGCGCGCCCATGTTCGAATGGACACGCATTCCCGAGATCGTGCGCATGGGCATGCGGGAAATGTGGAACGGCCGCCCCGGGCCCATCCAGTTCGAGATCCCCGGCCCGGTGATATATGCCCTGGGCGATCCCGCCACAGCGCCGATCTATCCCAGCAGCCAGGGGCGGGCCAGCCTGCCGCAAGCCTCCCTGGAGCAGCTGGAAACCGCTGCCGAGATGCTCGCCACGGCGCGAACGCCGGTGATCTTCGCTGGCTGCGGCGTCGACCGTGCTGGCGCCAACCAGGCCCTGCTGGCTGTGGCCGAACGCCTTGGCGCACCGGTACTGCCGTCAATGGCCGGACGCGGCGTCTTCCCCCGCGAACATCCCCTGTGCTTCCAGTCGCAAAGCCCTGCGGCCGACATGCTGCGACAAAAGGCCGACGTGATGCTGATCGTCGGTTCGCGGGTCGGCAACATCGAAGTGCCGTTCGACAAGTACTGGGGTGATCCGCGCGGCTGTCGCATCATCCAGATCGATGTCGACTCGCTGAACATCGGCGTGTCGCGCCCGGTCACCCTTGGCATCGTCGCCGATGCGCGTCAGGCCCTCGAGGGCCTGGCGCGCCAACTGGAGCAGCGCCAGATCACCAGCCACGGGCGCACCGACATCGCCGTCTTGCGCCAGCAGTTCGACCAGTGGGCCCATGACATTGGCGCCGGCGTCCAAAGCTGGCAAGGGCCCGGCATCCATCCGGCCCACGCCTGCGCCACCGTGGGTGCGGTATTCGGCAAGGAGGCGGTGTATTTCCTTGATGGCGGCATGACCACCCTGTGGGCCTCCTTGGCCCTGCCAGCGACCCAGCCTTCCTCTTACCACGGCATTCTCGAGCTGGGCATGCTCGGTGTCGGCATTCCGGCCTCCATCGGCGCCAAGCTCGCGGCCCCCTCGCGCGACGTGGTCTGCGTCACCGGCGATGGCGCTGCCGGCTTCAACGTCATGGAGCTGCAGATCGCGGCGCGCGAAGGCATCAAGGTCACAGTGGTGGTGATGGCCGAAGGTGAGTGGAGCATGTCGCGCCTGAATCAACTCGCCCGCTGGGGGCGCACGTTCAAGACCGCCATGGGCGAAGTGCGCTGGGATCAGGTTGCCGAAGGCCTTGGCTGCCATGGCGAGTATGTCGAGTCGATGAGCGATCTGGGCCCCGCGCTGCTGCGCGCCAGGTCTGCACCTGGCCCGGCACTGGTATGCGTACGCACCGACCTCAACGCAAACGCCAACATTCCGTCCTCGATCGCCAACCGCTTCATGGAAGTCTACGCGGGCCCTGCTGCTTGAACGCATCTCTGATGCTGCCTGTCAGCGGGCAACTCGACACGTCGCCAAAGGCGCACTGGCCGCCGCCGGTCTGGCCTGATTCCAATCCCTCTCAACCCCCAACCCCACAACGGAGTCTTCACCATGGAACCCACTGCTCTCGACTACACCATGAGATTCTTCGTCGGCATGTTCCTCCTCAACAGCGTGCCGCATCTGGCCGCCGGCCTGCAGGGCCGCACCTTCCCGTCGCCCTTCGCCAGCCCGCCGACCATTGGCCACTCCTCCGCCCTGGTCAATGTGTTCTGGGGCCTGTTCAACGTTGTGGCAGGCCTGGTTCTGCTGGACAGGGCGCCAATCACCGTCGGCTTAAACGGGGGCTTCATCGCAGCCTTGGCCGGCGCCGTGGTCCTTGGCGTGTTCGTGGCCCTTCACTTTGGCAAGTACGCCTGGCGCGACCAGAAGTAATAACGACTCTGTGGTGGCGACAGGGTGGTCGCCACTACCACCCCTGACAGAGAACATCATTGAGCTGCTTCCAGAGCACTTCGTCGCTATTAGGGGAGCCGGCTCCGGCATCGGTCGCTGCCGGGCCCAGCAATGCACGGAAGAAGCCGCCCGCCTGGCATTGCCGGACGTAAATTCTCATTCCGGGAAGAGTCAGCCGCAACATGAATATGAATGACTCTAAGTCAGTGGGGATGATGAGTATGAAAGACGACAAGTTAGCGGAGATGTCGCATGCCCACCGAGAAGGCACATGCTATCGGTTCTCGGGCCATGAACGGATCCTTCACCGCACGTCTGCGTACAAGGGTCTGCCGGAGTTGATGGACTGGTTCGGCTACAGCCGCGCCTACATTGTCTGCTCTCGAACACTCAACACCCGAACAGATGTTATCCGACGACTTGCGGCGGCGCTCGGCGAGCGCTGCGCCGGTATCACCGACGCCGTTGGCGAGCATTCTCCGTTGTCCAACGTATTGGCCGCCGCCCGTGAGGCACACGCTCTCGATGCCGACGTGATCGTCTCGGTGGGTGGCGGGTCTGTCATGGACATGTGCAAGACCATGCAGTTGTGCATCTCCGAACAGGTTTTTGACCGCAGCAGCCTTCTACAGCTGCAAATGAAGATGTCGGCCGATGGAACGGAAGTGATTGCTGCCATCGCGCACTTCGCCCCGTGTCAGGCAGATAGCAATACCGACGACCCTCTCTACCTCAGAATGGACGCCAGTAAGCACGCCAATCGACGAACAAACCCACCTGAAGGCACGGTTTCTAACGACGGACGGATCTCCACGCGGAATTGTGTATGACCCGGAACTGCTGGCGCGCACGCCTTTGTCGCTGCTGTTGTCGACAGGCATACGCGGGTTGGACCATGCCATCAACACGGCGTGCTCCACCCAACCGCATCCCTTTGCCAGTCTGATGGCGGAAAAGGCAATTCAGCTCTATGTCCAGAACCTGCCGCGCCTGAGAGACAGCACAGACTTGGAAGCCTTTTCGAATTGCCAGCTGGCAACTTGGTACACCGGGATGGGACAGCTGTCCGTGCCGCACGGCTTTAGCCACTGGATGGTCCATATCGTCGGCCCTCTGGCCAGCGTTCCGCACAGCGAAGCCGCGTGCGTCCTGATGCTTGCGCAGGCCCGGTGGTCTGAGCGTCACGCCGCAGTCCAGCATGGCAATGTGCTGCGTCTGTTGGGGCGCTCTGGTTCGTTTGCCGACGTGTTGGATGGTTTGCTAGCGGATTTGGGCTTGCCGCGCAGTCTGCAGGACCTGGGATTGAGCGCTGAACAGGTTGAGTCCTTCATCCAGCCAGCCCTTGACCATCCGCAGGTTACCCGGAATAACCTCCGGCCCATCACAACCGCGGCAGACCTGCGCGCTGTATTGCATTTAGCTGACCGTACTTATTCTTCCACTTTGATTTGAATGGTAATCACGCGCCGCCATCTGTCAGCACGGCATCGGTGGCTGCCCATAGTCAGTCCTGGCGAGACGGCGCTTTCGAATGCTTTAGCCAACATCAACAGTCGCCAGAAATTATCGAATGAGGCGGCACGACCTTCTGTCGATACTCCTTGCCCAAGAACGATGGGGCGGTGCGTCGTACACAGAGGCAAATCGTCCGGCATGAGCTCAAGGGAAAGGTGGAGAGCGAAATGAGCGAATGGAATTTTTCAGCCCCTGGAGTCCAAGGCCAGGCCCCGCGGCAGGCCCATGCTGATATTCCCCCCGGATTGTGGGAGCGGGAAATGGGGCGCAATGCCTTTTCTGGCCCGGCGACCGACTTCTATCATCGCAACCCGCCCAATGCCTGGAGCGCCGTCGACAAGAAGGGCCCACGCCCGCATGTCTTCGATACCCGGCACATCATGCATGTCACGCGCTCGCCGTGGCACGCCGCCGAGCTGCTGAAGAACGACAACATCCGCATCCGTTACTGGAAGACGATGGGCGCGATGGACCATCTGGTACGCAATGCCGACGGTGACGAACTGATCTTCATGCATCGTGGCCAGTGCGAGTGTTTTGCGACTTCGGGCACATCACGCTGGTGCAGGGCGACTATTTCATCCTGCCGCGTGGCACGATGTGGCGTATCGAAGCCAAGGGCGAAATCGACCTGCTGCTGGTCGAGTCGACCAACTCCGCCTACCGTCTGCCTGAGGCGTCAATACTCGGCCGCCATCTGCCCTTCGATCCGGGCGTGCTCGATATTCCGGAACTGAACGCGACCTTCCGCGCGCAAAAGCGCGATGTCGAATCGGAAATCCGCGTCAAGCATCGCGGCAAGGTCTCCAGCCTGTACTTTCCCTTCAACCCGCTCGACGCCGAGAGCTGGAAGGGTGACCTGTACCCGATCCGCCTCAACGTCAAGGACATCCGGCCCATCTCCTGCCAGCGCGCCCATGTCGTGCCCAGCGGCCACACCACCTTTGTCAGCGACGGCTTTCTGGTGTGCACCTTCCTGCCCTATCCCTCGCCCACCGATCCCGCGGCGTTGCAGCTGCCGGCGTTTCACGACAACGTCGAATGTGACGAGGTGCTGTTCCTCCACGACGGTACCCCCAGCTCGCTGACCGAGGGTTTTGAGCCGGGGCTGATGACCTTTGATCCGCGCGGCCTGACGCACGGGCCGCTGCCGCAGATGCAGCCCTACTTTCACAAGCCTGCCGCCGAGATGGACAACAAGTTCATCGTCCTGATGTTCGATACCCACGAGCCGCTGGCGCTCGGCAAGGATGCGCGCCATTACGAGATTCCCGGTGCCCAGTGGCTGCCGGCCGACGGCCGCAAGAACGCCCCCGACGCCACCCGCAATATCCGCCTGAGCCACCGGCTGGCGAAGGCGCTCGAGATCGGCCGCTACCTGTGGTTTCAGCTGCGCTACAAGCTGATGAAGTCGGTTTACTGACCTTCCTGCAATTTCCTGAAATTTCCCGGAAAGCTCGCTCATGGATGCTCTCGATCTCAGTCTCGCCTTGCCGTTTTTTGCCGGCGCCTTCTTGTGCAACAGCCTGCCGCATTTGTTCGCCGGCCTGCAGGGGCGCAAGTTCCCCACGCCCTTTTCGCGCCCGGCGACCATCGGCTATTCCTCGGCCTTCACCAATGTGCTTTGGGGCATTTTCAACGCCATCGCTGGCCTGGTCTTGCTCAACAGCGCGCCGGTGAGCATCGGGCTCAACGCCGGCTTTGTCAGCGCCATGCTCGGCGCCACCGGCCTTGGCGCGTATGTCGCAGTGCATTTCGGCAAGGTCACGGCCGGCGGCCGCTGACACCAGGGAGATTCAGATGAGCCACAAATGGAACTTCAAGGCGCCCATGCAGCAAGGGATCGCTCCTCGCCAAGCCCACGCCAACATTCCCGACGGACTGTGGGAGCGCGAACTGGCGCGTAGTGCCTTCTTCGGCGCGGCGACCAATTTCTACCATCGCAACCCACCCACGGCCTGGACGGCCATCGACAAGGACGGCCCGCGCCCCTATCTCTTCGATACCCGTCGTGGCATCGAGCTCACGCCCTCGCCGTGGGACGCCGCCGAGTTGCTGGTCAATGCCACGGTCAAGATCCGCTATTGGAAAACCAGCGGCAACATGGACCATCTGGTGCGTAATGCCGATGGCGACGAGTTGCTCTTCCTGCAACAGGGCCAGTGCGAACTGTTTTGCGATTTCGGCCACATCACGCTGGTCAAGGGCGACTACTTCATCCTGCCGCGCGGCACCATGTGGCGTATCGAGGCCGCCAGCCCGGTCGAGATGTTGATGATCGAATCCACCGATGCGCCGTATCGCCTCCCCGAAGATTCGATACTCGGTCGCCACCTTCCCTTTGACGCCGGCGTATTTGACGTGCCCGCGCTCGACGAGGCCTTCGGTGCCCAGGCGCGCAGCCTGCACACCCAGGTACGCATCAAGCACAGTGGGCGCCTGTCATCGCTGGTCTATCCCTTCAATCCCCTCGACGCCGAGGGCTGGAAGGGCGATCTGTACCCGATCCGCCTCAATGTCAAAGACATCCGCACCATCTCCAGCCACCGCGCCCACGTCGTGCCCAGCGGCCACACCACCTTCCTCACCGACAGCTTTCTGGTGTGCACCTTCATGCCCTACCCGTCGCCCAGCGACCCGACCACGCTGAAGCTGCCCGCCTTTCACGACAATGTCGACTACGACGAAGTGCTGTTCCTGCACGACGGCAACAAAACGGCGCTGACCGCCGGCTTTGAACCGGGCTTGATGACTTTCGACCCGCGCGGCGTGACCCACGGCCCCATGCCCAGCGTGCTGCCGATGTTCCACGACAAATCCGGCATCTCGATGGCGAACGAATTCACCATCATCATGGTCGATACGCGCCACCCACTCACCCCGGGCAAGGATGCCGCGCGGCAGGAAATCAGCGGCAGTGAGATGCTCCACGCCAAGGCAGTCGCCCTGGCGCCCGATGCGCAAGACAGCGTCGCCCGCTCCTTTGCGCCGCTCAATCAAGGCACAGCCGCCGGCGCCGTTTCGTCAGCGCCGGCAGATGCAAGTCTCAGCGCTCCGGCGGCGGCGCCTGCACCGGCCGCATCGGCGCCCAACTCAGCTCCCATCCCCGCCACTCACCCGCAGACGCTGAGCAAACAGATTATGTCCAACGCACTGGCCAGCCAGATCATGGCCGGTGCGGTGGCCAAGGCGCAGGCCATGGGAGTGCCCATGTCGATTGCCCTCAGTGACATTGCCGGCAATCTGATGCAGTTCCAGCGCATGGATCACGCCTCGCTGCTCAGTGCCGGCATCGCCCAGGACAAGGCCTACAGCTCCGCGGCCACCCGCATGCCCACCGACCGCCTGCATGAGTTCATCAAGAACGACGCGCCCCTGGCGGCCGGCTTCGTACACACCCCACGGCTGGTTGTTTTTGGTGGTGGGTACCCGATCGTCATTGACGGCGCCGTGGTCGGCGCCATCGGCGTCAGCGGCGGCCATTACAGCCAGGACATGCAGGTCGCCCAGGCGGGCCTCGCGGCAGCCGGCCTCATCTGATCTTCAATCACTTCATTAACGACAAAGGAGTTTTCCATGGAAGCAACGACTGCAGTTC
>CAVZNZ010000016.1:0-180586 GCA_963776815.1 uncultured Gammaproteobacteria bacterium | reverse complement strand
TGCTGTATCACGGCATGCAGGAATAGATCCAGGGAGGATAATGCCAGGCATTGGAAAAAATTCCGGACGGTCGGGAGAAAAACATGGGTTGGCGGACAACCGCATCGTTGCTCTTTGTGCTGGCCCTCAGCGCCGGCTGCGCGAACGCGCCCCGGCTCACCCCGGCCGAGCGACTCGAGTTCTACCGGGCCCACGCGGGTGAGCCGGTTCGCAGCTTCCGCAGTCCCAGTCACCTGTGGGGATGGAGAGCGGTCGGCGACAGCGCGCTGACTGTCTGGACCCGGCGCGACAGCGGGTTCCTGCTCGAACTGACCGATCCCTGCCCGGACATGCCCCTGGCAACTTCGATCGGCCTCACTACGCGGGATGGCCAGGTGTTCGCCGGCTTCGACAGCGTCGTGATCGCGCGACGCGCCGCGACAGGCGGCTCCGCGTCGTGCCAGATCCGCACGATTCGTCCGCTCGATACTCGTGAGGTGACGGAAGCCAAGCGTGACCTGCACGAAGCCGACGCCGTGGAGCGCGGCCCGTCGATTGAGGGCGCGCCCGCGGCCAATCCCGGTGGCGCCTGATGCCGTGGTGGGCGAGCAGATGCTGGAACTGCTCGCTCGCGTACGGACCACCTGGCCCGACTCTGTGCTTACAAGTTGCTGGAATAGAAAAGGCGCGTGGGAAACGCGCCTAAGTGCTTGAAGTGGTGGGCCGTGTAGGACTCGAACCTACGACCTACTGATTAAGAGTCAGCAGCTCTACCAACTGAGCTAACGGCCCAACCTGAAACCTGGGGTGGACGATGGGGCTCGAACCCACGACCGCCGGGACCACAACCCGGAGCTCTACCAACTGAGCTACGTCCACCATCGTCCGGCGGAATCACCCGAAGCGTGGCGCGCCCGGCAGGACTCGAACCTGCGACCCTCGGCTTAGAAGGCCGATGCTCTATCCGGCTGAGCTACGGGCGCATCGTCCGAGGCCGCGGTCCGGTTGGTCGGGGCAGAGGGATTCGAACCCCCGACCCTCTGCTCCCAAAGCAGATGCGCTACCAGACTGCGCCATGCCCCGCCCTGCACCGACCTGCGGTCGCCGCCTGAGCCCGTTCCGTTACCGGAGCGTGCCTGTACGGGAGCGCGAATCATACGGACCGATGCCACTAGCGTCAATTTGTAACGAATCCAGTCTCGTTCGGCGCGCGGGTGCCGTGCCAGAATGTGCAGATGGCAGGCAGGATCATCGACGGCAAGGCGATCGCGGCGGACATTCGTCGCGAAGTGCGCGAGCAGAGCGACCGGCTCGCCGCGCGCGGTAAGCGCCGGCCCGGGCTCGCAGTGGTGCTGGTGGGCGACGACCCTGCCTCGCGGATCTACGTGCGCAACAAGCGCATGGCCTGCGAGGAATGCGGCTTCATTTCCGTGAGCCACGACCTGCCCCACTCGGCCACGCAGACTGAACTCGTCAGCCTGATCGAGCAGCTGAATTCCGATCCCGCGATCGACGGCATTCTCGTGCAGGTGCCGCTGCCGGATCACATCGACGAGCGCGCGGTGATCGAGGCGATCTCGCCGGAGAAGGACGTGGACGGCTTCCACCCGTACAACGTCGGCCGGCTCGCGCTGCGCAATCCACTGATGCGGCCCTGCACGCCCTACGGCGTGATCCGGCTGCTCGAGCGCTGCGGCATTTCGCCGAAGGGAATGAACTCCGTCGTCGTCGGCGCTTCGAATCTCGTGGGGCGTCCGATGGCGCTCGAACTGCTGCTCGCGGGTGCGACGGTCACGGTTTGCCATCGATTCACGACGGAACTTCGCGAGCACGTCGAGCGCGCCGAACTGCTGGTGGTCGCGGTCGGCAAGCCGGGCCTGATCCCGGGCGAATGGGTGAAGCCGGGCGCGATCGTCGTCGACGTCGGCATCAACCGGCTGCCCGACGGCAAGCTCGTGGGCGACGTGCAGTTCGAGCGTGCCGTGGAGCGAGCGAGCTGGATCACGCCGGTCCCGGGCGGCGTGGGCCCGATGACCGTCGCGATCCTGATGAAGAACACGCTCGAGTCGGCGCTGCAACGCGTCTAGAAATTCGGTGCCATTCACCGGATTTACTTGGCCGGCACTCGCACCTCTGAGCGGGTGAGCTGCGCGATCAGGTTGTCGAGCGCGACATCCAGCTTGAGCGGCGCGCCGGGAAGGTCATTCCGTCGCTCCTGAGTGAGCACCCGCTGCAGCTCCTCGTCGTCGAACGTCCGCGTGGCGTCGATCGTCTGCGCCAGGAATGGTGTATCCCTGAGCACGATGCCCTCCGCCCCTGCGCGCACGACCCGGCCCTGTGCATCCACCAGGACGCCCGTGAGGTGCAGCACCTCGACCGGCTTGTCCTCGGCAGTCAGGAACTTCACGGGCTGGCGGTAGCCGGTGCCAAGGGCCACCTCCTTCGTGAATGCACCCGAGTAACCCTTCATGTACTGGCTGACGCCGAGCTGGATCACTACGGCATACGGGGCGCCAGACCCCGCGATCATTGCGCTCGTCGCCTGTCGCCACGCGGTGCTGGGTCGCGCGAGATGCAGGACCATGGGCGCGAACCGGTCACCGGGCACACGCTGGTCACCCACGTCCGGCGGCGCATGGTCACTCTCCGCGCTGCCGACGTAGACGCGCGGCGCTCCGGACTCCCGTGGCAGTTCCATGACCCCGCGGACACAGCCCTGCCGACCGGCGATCCGCTCGTCGAGCGCCACGAGCACCGGCTCGAGTTCACCCGCCCGTGCCGTGTAACCGAACAGCTGAGAAAACTCGGGATCGAGCGTCACCGGCAGGACGATTGCGCAACTGCCGGGTGCCGGCTGCGGCCGCCCGATCTCGACGTAGTACGGCGCCTCCTCGAGGCGGTGCGTCTCGGCAACGGCCTGCATGTCGAGCGACGCGCAGCCGCCCACACACCACGTCACGGAAAGCAGACACGCGCCTGCAGTGGTCCCGAATTTCAGCATCACCCACCCCGTCGTCGATCAATGCCTGGGACTGACGGTCCGACGGCGACGGGTCCTCAGCCGCGCCGCCAGAGGGTCTTGCCCCCCGGCTGGTCCTCCAGCAGCACACCGGCCGCTGCCAGTTCATCGCGAATGCGGTCGGACTCCTTGAAGTCCTTCGCCTTGCGCGCCGCCGCACGTTCGTCGATCAACCGCTCGATGTCCGCGTCCGACAATCCGCTGCTGGTCGCCGGACCTGCAGCGCCTTGTGCGGCAGCGACTCCACCAGCAGCTTCACCGGCCACGCGCCTCGGATGCTTGCGCAGGAATGCCTCCGGATCCTGTCCGAGCAGCCCGAGCCTCGACCCGAGCGCGAGCATCTCGCCCGCCGCGGCCGCGGCCTCCGCGGTCCGGCCTGCCGCCTTCGCGGTGTTCACCGCGCGGGCCAGCGACTGCAGCTCGGACAGTGCCACGGGCGTATTGAAGTCGTCATCCATCGCCGCGACGAAACGCTCCGTCGCTGCGGTGAACGCCCCGTCGCGCGCCGGCTCCACGCCACGCAGCGCCAGGTACAGCCGCTCGAGCGCCGCGTCCGACTGCGCGAGGCTCTCGGACGTGTAATTGATCGGCCCGCGATAGTGGCTGCCGATCATCAGGTAGCGCACGACCTCGGGGTCGCGCACCCATTCGAGCACGTCGCGCACGGTGAAGAAGTTGCCGAGCGACTTCGACATCTTCTCGTCGTCGATGCGCACGAAACCGTTGTGCATCCACACGTTCACGAACTTCGAGTCGCAGGCCGCGCAGGTCTGCGCGATCTCGTTCTCGTGGTGCGGGAACTTGAGGTCCATGCCGCCGCCGTGGATGTCGAAATGCGCGCCGAGGATTTCCACGGACATCGCCGAGCACTCGATGTGCCAACCGGGACGTCCCGGTCCCCAGGGCGACTCCCACGACGGCTCCCCGGGCTTCGCCGCCTTCCACAGCACGAAGTCGAGCGGATCGCGCTTCGACTCGTCCACCTCGATGCGTGCGCCCGCCCGCAGGTCCGCGAGCCGCTTGCCGGAAAGCCGCCCATACGGCTCGAACTTCGCGACCGAGTAGTACACGTCGCCGTTGCCGCCGACGTACGCATATCCCTTCTCGACCAGCCGCGCCACCATCGCGACGATCTGCGGCAGGTGCTCCGTGGCGCGTGGCTCACGGTCGGCCGCCGCGACGCCGAGCGCATCGCAATCCTCGTGATAGGCGCGGATGAACCGCTCGGTGAGCGCGCCCATCGGCTCGCCGTTCTCCGCGGCGCGCTTGATGATCTTGTCGTCGATGTCCGTGATGTTGCGCACGAAGGTGACGCGATAGCCCGAAGCCAGCAGGTGCCGGCGCACGACGTCGAACGCGACCAGCATCCGTGCGTGGCCGAGGTGGCAGTAGTCGTAGACGGTCATGCCGCAGACGTACATGCCGACTTCGCCCGGCACGATCGGGCGGAACTCTTCCTTGCGGCCAGTCAGTGAATTGTGGATCTGCAGCATCGTCTACTCTCTTTGAAACCTCTTGCGCTCAGTTCATGCCGGCGACGAGTCCGGCGGCAGCCGCGAGTCGAGCCTCGACCCGTTGACTGCCCATCATCCCGACGAGCGGCGCAAGCTCCGGGCCGTGCGTGGCGCCGGTCAAGGCCGCACGCAACGGCATGTACAACGCTGCTCCCTTGCGGCCAGTCGCGGACCCCACGGCACGTGCCCACGCCTTGACGTCGCCGCCGTGCGACGCCCACTCGCTCGCGGCCGTGCTAAAGAACGCCGCGCCTGCGCCGAACATCGCCGCCCGCGCCTCGTCGTCCGGCGGCGCAAACTCCTCGCAGACCGCACGCACCAGCGCATCGGCGTCGGTCGGAAACATCAGGTTGCCCCGGACGGCCGCGACGAAGTCAGCCTTGCGCTCCGCCGACCCCAGTGGCTCGAGCCTTGGCCCCAGCCACTCGATTAGGTCCGCGGCAGTCGAGTGTGTGATCGCCTCGCGCTGCCAGTGACGCAGCTGGGCCTCATCGAATCGCGCCGGCGAGTGACTGACCCGACCGAGATCGAAACACGCCGGCATCGCGTCCGCTGCGAGCCACGCGTCGGTACCGCAGGTGTGACCGAGCCTGACCAGGTAGTTGCGCAGCGCCGCGGGCAGGTAGCCCTGCTCGCGCAGGTCGTGCAGCCCGGCCGCGCCTTCCCGCTTCGAGAGCGGCGACCCCGTGGCACCCAGCACCAGCGGCAGGTGGCCGTAGGCCGGCATGCGCAAGCCCAGCGCCTCGAGCAGCAGTATCTGCCGCGGCGTGTTCGCGAGGTGATCGTCACCGCGCAGCACCAGTGTGACGCCCATCGCGGCGTCGTCGATGGCGTTGCCGAGAAAGAACGCGACGGAGCCATCGGCGCGGCTCACGACGAAGTCGCCGATGTCGTCCGTGGCGAAGCGCTGCGGCCCGTGTATTGCGTCCACGAACTCGACGACTCGTCCGGCAGGAACCCTGAAACGCATGGCGGCCTGCGCACCGGACTCTATCCGGCGTCGCGATTCGTCGGCCGTGAGCCTTGCGCAGGTGCCCGCGTAGCGCGGCGGGCGCCCCGCCGCGAGTTGCGCACGCCGCGCAAGCTGCAGTTCCTCGGGCGAGCAGAAGCACGGATACACGAGGTCACGCTGCCGCAGCGACGCGACCGCCGCAGAGTAGCGTTCGCCCCGCTCGCTCTGCCTGTACGGCCCGTGCGGACCGCCCACGTCCGGCCCTTCGTCCCAGTCGAGCCCGAGCCAGCGCAGGTCGGCGAGCAACTGCGCCAGCAGTCGATCATCGCTACGCTCCGCGTCCGTATCCTCGATGCGCAGCACCAGTCGGCCGCCGCCCGAACGCGCGGCGAGCAGGTTGAACAGCGCCGTTCGCGCGTTGCCGAGGTGTAGGTATCCCGTCGGGCTGGGCGCGAATCGAGTGATGTGGGCAACTGCGGACATGAACGCGCATCTTACCGGATCGTGCGTCCGGGACCGGTAGCGCTGGCCCACATGCAGCCCGGCACCGTACCATCGGTGTCGCCACACCGAAGTCCCGCGCTTGAAGACACTTTTCATCTCCGACCTGCACCTCGACCCGGCCTCGCCAGAGATTGCCCGGCAGTTCCTTGCGTTCCTCGATGGCGAGGCCCGCGATGCCCGGGCGCTGTACATACTCGGCGACCTGTTCGAGGTGTGGCTGGGCGACGACGACCCCGCCCCAGCGACCCGCGAGATCGTGCTGGCCCTGCGCCGACTCACGGACGCAGGCGTCCCGTGCTTCGTGATGCACGGCAATCGCGACTTCATGCTGGGCGAGCGATTCTGCAGGGAGACAGGCGCGACGCTGATCCCGGACGGCACCGTGATCGCACTCGAGGGTGAACACGTGCTGCTGATGCACGGCGACGTGCTGTGCACGGACGACGTGAGCTACCAGCGCCTGCGCCGCATTGTCCGCAATCCGGTCGTGCAGTGGATCCTGCGCCACTTGAGCCTGCAGAGACGGCAGGCGCTGGCGCAGAAGCTGCGCGCAGGCAGCCGCATGCACGTGAGCTCCACCTCGGCCGAGATCATGGACGTGAACGCGAAGGCTGTTGCCGACGCGTTTCGACACTATGCCGTGCGAACGCTGATCCACGGGCACACGCATCGACCGGCGGTGCACTCGCTCGAGGTGGGTGGGCGCAGCGTGCGTCGGGTCGTGCTCGGTGACTGGCATTCGCAGGGGAGCGTGCTCGAGGTGTCGGCGGCGGGGTTCGAACTGCGCTCGCTGCCGCGCTGACCCGCCTGGTCGACGTCCGGCCGGGGTGCTGGCCCCGGGGGGAGCGGGATAGCGGGGACGCCATGAACACATCCATGTGGGCTCGCACTCGGCGTCCATGCCTCGTGACGCCCCGCCATCCCGCTGGCCCCTGCGCCAGCCCCCCGCGATCGTGACCGCCGTTCGTGCGGTAAGCGCAGTCGACAAGCGGCGATGGCTCACCGCATTGCCGAACGTCGACGAACACCACGTCATGTCGATGCCTGCCGCGACGGTGACTGTCGGGTTTCCGGACTTCGTGACGGTACGGCGGTCAACGCCGTGTCGGCGTCAGGTTTCGGGCTGCGGTCTGCCCGGTGCCGGGGCGTCACGCGGCATGGACGCCGCGTGCGAGCCTCCAGGGACGGATTTACGGCGTCCCCGGCACGGGCGACCGACAGCCCCGAAACCTGACGCGAGATCCGACCTAGACCGGCGTCCCGGAATGAAAGCGGAATTCAGGGTCAGGCGAGGTCGCAAGCTCGGCCTCGATCACCGCGAGTTCGCCCAACCGCTCGGCAACCCCGGACCCGCGCTTGTCCGCGAGCCGCAGATAGAGGCCAGCGTGCCGTGACTCCGCCGCCGCCAGCGACGCATAGAACTCCGCGAGCGGCGCCCGCAATCGCTCGATCAGCCCCATGAACCGCTCGTGCGAGCGCGCCTCGATCAGCGCCCCGCACAGCAGCAGGTCCACGCGACGCCCGGGCTCGGCACGCCGCAGCGCGCGCCGCAGCCCCTCCGCGTAACGCGAAGGACTGAGGCGCCGGAACGGCACGGCGAGCTCGGTCATCTTCTGCTGCACGAGCTCGAAGTGCCGCAACTCCTCGCGAGCGAGGCGCGACATCCGGTCGGCGAGCTCGAAGTCTTCCGGGTACGCGAACATCAGCGAGAGCGCCGTGGATGCGGCCTTCTTCTCGCAGTTCGCGTGGTCGATCAGCAGGTCAGTCTCGCGCTGCACGGCGAGATCGAACCACGCACGCGCAGTCGGCGCACGGAGGATGTCCGCCGGCGCCGCCATTACGCCGCCGCAAGGCCCATCAGTTCGTCGATGCGCGCCACGATCTCCTCGGCGGACATCGGGCGATCCGCGGCCTTCTTCGCGAGCAGCGCGTCGAGCAGCGGCTGCAGGTGCTGGGCGGGTGCCACGAGGCGCGGGATCGGCGCATTGGCGTGCAGGTAGATCACCGCCAGCGGGCTCTCCGCAACGTAAGGCTTCTGGCCGGTCAGCATCTCGTGCAGCACGACGCCGAGGCTGTAGAGATCGCTGCGCTCATCGAGCGGCAGGCCGTGACCCTGCTCCGGGCTCATGTAGTGCGGCGTACCGAAGATCGCGCCGTGGCCAGTGATGTCGCTCTCGAGGCCGAGCTGCCGCGCAAGCCCGAAGTCGATGAAAGCCACGCTGCCATCGTCACGCAGCAGCACGTTGCCCGGCTTCACGTCCCGGTGCAGCACGCCGATCGCATGCAGCGCGCCGAGCGCCGCCGCGAGCTGACGCAGGTAGCCGAGCGCCTCGCGCCACGGCATCGGCTGGCGCATCCTGGAGCGCAGGTCGCCTCCCGGGAAATACTCCATCGCGAGGTAGACGTGGTCGTCGGCCACGCCGAGGTCGTAGATGCGGGCGATGTTCGGGTGCTCGAGGTGCGCGACGAGATCGTACTCGCGCAGGAAGCGGTCGAACGTCGTGCTGCCCTCGACCACGTCCGGAACCTGGCGGAAGACCTTCAGCACGCGCTGCTGGCCGGTGCGCATCGAGTCCGCGAGGAACACGCTCGACGAACCGCCGACCGCGAGCCGCCGCACGCAGCGATAGCCGCGGATGCGCACCGAGCCGAAGCGATCCGGCGGCGGCGGCTCGAGCGCGGCCCGCGAAGTGTCGGCGAGCACGTTGCGCCGCTGCGAAAGCGCGGCACGCAGTGCGGTTGCGAATTGTGCGTGGTCGAACTCGAGCCTCGAGAGCACGTGCAGCGCGCCCGACGCGGTCGCGCGCTGGTCGCCCTGCGGGCGCGAAATAGACGATCGGCGGAAAGCCCGCGCGCTCGGTCAGGTCCTCGAGCCACTCGAGGCCACGGCCTTCCTGCACCTCGTGGTCGAGCAGCACGACGTCGTAGACGGAACCGCGGAACGCGGGCTGCAGCCTTCCGCGTGTCGCCGGCTCGTACTCGGCCGGCAGCGCGTCACGCCACTCGAGGGTCACGTGGTGCGCGAGCAGCTGACGGTATTCGGCCCGGTCGCTGACGATGAGCGCCTTGACCGTCACGCCGCCGCCCCTGCCACAGCGTGGCGCAAGCGCTCAGAGCCCCCCGACGACCTTGAGCGAACCGCGGCCGACCGAGCTGCGCTCGGCCTTGGCCTGGTCGGAGCGCTCTGCCTGCAGCCGCGCAAGGTATTCGGGCGTGATGTCGCCGGTGACGTACTCGCCGGAGAAGCACGACGTGTCGAACTCGGTGACGCGCGCGTCGTGGTGGCGCACGGCGCGCACCAGGTCCTCGAGGTCCTGGTAGATCAGCCAGTCGGCGCCGATGATGCGCGCCACCTCTTCATCCGTGCGGCCCGCGGCGACGAGCTCCGACGCTGCCGGCATGTCGATGCCGTAGACGTTCGGGTAGCGCACCGGCGGCGCGGCCGAGGCGAAGTAGACCCTGCGGGCGCCGGCCTCGCGGGCCATGCTCGATGATCTGCGCGGACGTCGTGCCGCGCACGATCGAGTCGTCGACCAGCAGCACGTTCTTGCCGCGGAACTCGAGGTCGATCGCGTTCAGCTTGCGGCGCACCGACTTCGCGCGCTGCTCCTGGCCCGGCATGATGAACGTCCGGCCGATGTAGCGGTTCTTGATGAAGCCCTCGCGGTACTTGACGCCGAGGATCTGCGCCACCTGCAGCGCGCTCGTGCGGCTCGTGTCCGGCATCGGGATCACGACGTCGATGTCGTGGTCGGGACGCTCGCGACGGATCTTCTCGGCGAGCAGCTCGCCCATGCGCAGCCGCGCCTTGTAGACCGAGATGTTGTCGATGATCGAGTCGGGCCGCGCGAAATAGACGTACTCGAAGATGCACGGCGTGTGGCGCGTCGCCTCGGCGCACTGCTGGCTGTGCATCCTGCCCTGCTCGTCGATGAACACCGCCTCGCCCGGCCCGACGTCGCGCAGCAGCTTGAAGCCGCTCTGGTCGAGCGCCACGCTCTCGCGAGGCCAGCATGTACTCGCGCCCGCGCGCGATTGTCGCGCGTGCCGATCACCAGCGGCCGGATGCCGTTCGGGTCGCGGAAGCCGATGATGCCGTGGCCGAGCGACCATCGCGACCACCGCGTAGCCGCCGCGGATGCGCCGGTACACCGCGCTCAGCGCGGCGAAGATGTCCGACGCGGACGCGCGTGCGGTGCCGAAGCGCTGCAGCTCGCTCGCGAGCACGTTCAGCAGCACCTCGGAGTCCGAGCTCGTGTTCAGGTGGCGGCGGTCCTCGCGGATCAGCACGTCGGCGAGCTCGGCCGCGTTCGTCAGGTTGCCGTTGTGCGCCAGGCAGATGCCGTACGGCGCGTTGACGTAGAACGGCTGCGCCTCGGCCGAAGTGTCGCAGCCCGCGGTCGGGTAGCGCACGTGGCCGATGCCGACGTTGCCCTTGAGCTGCAGCATGTGCCGCTGCTGGAACACGTCGCGGACCAGCCCGTTGTCCTTGCGCAGGAACAGTTCGCCCGCCTCGGCGGTCATGATGCCCGCGGCGTCCTGGCCGCGGTGCTGCAGCACCGTCAGCGCGTCATAGATCTGCTGGTTGACGGGACTGAAGCCGACGATGCCGACGATGCCGCACATGGTCCTGCCTCACTTTTCCGGAAGGGCTTCTTCGACGAATTCGCGCCCGGTCTCGACATAGCCGCGCAGCACGCCGGCCATCTCCTCGCCCGCGGGCAGCAGGCGCGAATCCCGCCACCAGTATTCCTGCTGCATCTCGGCCGCCTGGCCGAGCATCACGGCGAAACCGACGATCACGGCGCCCCGGACCAGCCCGAACACCGCGCCCAGCATCCGGTCCACGCCGAGCGTCAGGCCAGAGCGCTGCACCAGGTAGCTCAGCAGGCTGCCGAGCAGCCAGCCCGCCATCACCACGGCGAGCAGCACGATCATCCGCGCCACCCAGACCTGCAACAGCGTGTCGGCCAGCAACCCGCCGACGTAAGGCTCGACCAGGCCCGAATACCGCCACGCGAGCCACAGGCCGACGAGCCAGCCCAGCAGGGCCACGGATTCGCGAAGGAACCCGCGAACCGCACCAAACAGCATGGACAACAGCACGGCGCCGGCGAGGAGATAGTCCACTGTCGTCATGCGGCGATCTTCCAGGCTCCAGTGCGCTGCGAGGCGCTGGAGTTTACCAGAGCAGGATCAGTCGTTAGCGACCACCGTCGCCGGCAGCCCTCGGACCTTCAGCCCCGCCACCAGCGATTCCGCTTCGGACCGCTCGGCTTCCGGCCCGACCCTACCCGGTGCAGCGTCTTGCCGCTGCGGGACACCGGCGAGACATAAGCCTTGTACCCGCCTCCTGCAACTGCTTGACCAGCTTGGCGGCGGAAGCCGCCGGACCCGAACGCGCCCACCTGCACGGCCCAGCCGCCTCGCCCGGGAATCGCCGGGCGGGCGCGGGTCCGGCTCGGGCACCGTGGACTTGACTGTCGGCGCCGAAGTGGGACGGCTCCGGATTCGCGGCCTGCGCGACGCGCACGGGCTGGCCGGCTCTGAAACAGGGGCAGCGGGCTCCGCCGCCCCGGGCTGCGATGCTGTCACCGATGCCGGCTGCGCAGCTGCCTCCGTCGCGGAGGCGCGGGCAAGGGCGTATTACGCACGGCGGCGGCGTCTCGTTGACGGTCGCGCCCTGCTGCCCCGCCGGCCAGTTCAATCGTGAACGTTCGCGTGCCACGCGCCGTCGCCACCTCTGGGGCAGCGGCAGGCGACTCCTGCTTGCGCCCCGAGAGCAGCTCGGGAATCAGCAGCACGGCCAGCGCGACCAGCACCGTCGCTCCGATCAATCTAGCCTTCAGCGCGTCGTCCATGGCAGAAAATTATACGCAGACAGCCGCCCGCTCGCCGGGCGCGCGTGAGCCGTGGATTTCCGCGAGCGCGGGGCCGACCGTGTGGAACGACCCGAAGACGACCACGCGGTCCCCTGGGCGGGCCATTGACTGGGCCAGCCGGATGGCATCTGGCACGGTGCCACCCGGCCGCATCGACACGCCGCGCGACCGGGCGCGTTCGGCCAACTGGTCAGCGTCAAGTGACCGAGGGCCGTCGGTCGCGGCCGCGATCCAGGTGTCGATCGGATCGCGCAGGATCTCGACCACGCTTTCGACGTCCTTGTCCGCAAGCATTCCACACACTGCGATCGTCCGCCCGGGCACTCGGTACCGCGGCAGGTTTGCGGCCAGCACACGGGCGGCTTCCGGGTTGTGCGCGACGTCGAGCACCCACTCGAAGCCCGCGCGCGCAACGATGCGCTGGAATCGACCAGCCAGCCGGACGCCCTGCAGTCCCCGCTCGATCGCCGCCCGATCAACGGCAGCCGCGCATGGAGCGCGCGCAATGCGGCCAGCGACACCGCCGCGTTCGGCACCTGCGCCACGCCAGCGAGCCCGGGTGCTGGAAGCGCTGGCAGCCGCCCGGCTGCATCCTGAAGTCCCATGAGCCATCCGGATGCTCGACGGCCTCGAAGTCGCGGCCGAGTACGCGCGCGTCGGCACCCACTGCATCGGCCGCCTGCAGGACCGACCTCGGCGGCGACCTCATGCCGATGATGGCGGGGCGGCCGTGCCGGAAAATGCCGGCCTTCTCGCGGCCGATGCTCTCGACATCGGGACCGAGCCACTCCATGTGGTCGAGCGCCACCGAGACGACGATCGCAACGTCCGCATCGACCAGGTTGACGGCGTCCAGGCGCCCGCCCATGCCGACCTCGAGCACCACTGCGTCCGGCGACGCGGTCTCGAATACCAGCAGCGCCGCAAGCGTGTTGAACTCGAAGAACGTCAGCGAGTCGGGCCCGAGCGCGTCGGCGATGCGTTCGAAAGCGACAACGAGCGAGGCTTCCGACACCAATTCGTCGTCGACCCGGATCCGTTCACGGTAATCGACCAGGTGCGGCGACGTGAAGCTGCCGACGCGGTACCCACCGGCCCCGAGCATCGCCTTCGTGAGCGCGACGCACGACCCCTTGCCGTTCGTGCCGCCCACCGTGATGACCGGTCCGGCCGGACGCTTCCAGCCCGTCCGCGCAAGCACGCGGGCCGCGCGATCCAGGCCAGTTCGATGGCCGTGGGATGCAGCGACTGTTGCCACTGCAACCAGCGGTCGAGGTCCGGAAACCGGATCCGTTCCGCCATCTCAGGCGGGCTCGGCCGGGGCCTCCAGCGGCGGCCGGTTCATCATCATCGCGAGCAGCACCGCGATCCGCTCGCGCAGGTCGCGACGGTCGAGGATCAGGTCGATCGCGCCGTGCTCCAGCAGGAACTCGCTGCGCTGGAATCCCTCGGGCAGGGTCTCGCGCACGGTCTGCTCGATGACGCGCGGCCCGGCGAAGCCGATCAGCGCGCGCGGCTCCGCGATGTTCAGGTCACCGAGCATCGCCAGGCTTGCCGACACGCCGCCGGTCGTCGGATCGGTGAGCACGGAGACGAAAGGCAACCGCGATCCGCCATCCGCGCGAGCACGGCACTCGTCTTGCTCATCTGCAGCAGCGACAGCAGCCCTTCCTGCATGCGCGCACCGCCGCTCGCCGAGAAGCAGATCAGCGGCATGCGGTGTTCGAGGCAGTGTTCCGCCGCGCGCGCGAATCGCTCCCCGACCACGGACCCCATCGAGCCACCGAGAAACCGGAACTCGAACGCGCAGGCGACCACCTCGAGCCCCTTCAGCGCGCCGACCATGACCACGAGCGCGTCCTTTTCGCCGGTCTGCTTCTGCGCCTGCACGAGCCGGTCACGGTACTTCTTGCTGTCGCGGAACTTGAGCGGGTCCTCGGGCTCGACGTCGACCGCGATCTCCTGCTGCGACCCTTCGTCGAGGAACCGGCCGAGCCGCTCCCGCGCGTGGATGCGCATGTGGTGGCTGCACTTCGGGCAGACCTGCAGGTTGCGCTCGAGCTCGGCGCGGTACAGCACCGCGTCACACGCAGGACACTTGATCCACAGTCCTTCCGGCACGGAGCGGGTGCGTCGTTCCGTCTTGATCCGGGAGGGCATGATCTTCTCGAACCAGGTCACGTGCTTCTCCTCGACGACCCGGGCGGCAGTCTACCGGAAGGCCGCGGCGCCGACGGCAGCCCGAACGACGGATCGTAGTCGACGCCGGCGAAATAGAGCCCCTGCGGCGGGGCGGTTGCGCCGGCCCGGGTACGGTCCCTCCCGCGAGCACCTCGCCCACCCAGGCCGTTGGCCGGTCGCCGACGCCGACGGCGATCAGCGTGCCCGCGACGTTCCGTACCATGTGATGCAGGAACGCGTTCGCGCGGATCGCGACTTCGACGTGGTCGCCATCGCGGCGCACGGCAGGTCAGTAACGCGACGCACTGGCGTCGAGGACTGGCACTCCGCTGCGCGGAACGACGTGAAGTCGTGCTCGCCGAGCAGGCACTGCGCTGCTTCGTGCATCGCATCGGCGTCCAGCGGACGACGGATCCAGCAGGCTCGGGCACGCTCAAGTGCAGGACGCACGCGGCGGTTGAGGATCCGGTAGCGGTAGGTCCGCGCCAGCGCGCTGAACCGCGCGTGGAAATCGGCCGGCACCTCGCGCGCCCACAGCACGCTGATTCGTCCGCGGGCTCAGCGGAGCCGCCGAGCACCCAGGCCAGCTCCGGCCGCACTGCCGCAGTGTCGAAATGCGCAACCTGCATCAGTGCGTGCACGCCGGCATCGGTGCGCCCGGCCGCGGTGAGATGCACGGGATGGTCGGCAACGATGGCCAGCGCGCGCTCGAGCTCGCCCTGGACGCTTCTCGCATGCGACTGCAGCTGCCAGCCGCTGCAGGCCGAGCCGTCGTACTCGATGCCGAGAGCGAGCCGCGCCATCTGCCCGTCAGGGCAGGCTTGCCATCAGCCGCTCGGCTTCCTGCTTCTGGACGGCGCTGCCTTCCTTCACGACCTCGTCGAGGATGCTGCGCGCACCTTCGGGATCACCCATGTCGATGTAGGCGCGCGCGAGGTCGAGCTTCGTGCCCACTTCGCTCATCGTCGCAGCCTCCTCGCCCAGCGAGAAATCCACCGCGCCTGCCGAAGTCACCGACCCTCGGCGTCTCGATGGTCGGCAGCTCCCCGTGATTCGCGAGATCCATGTCGAGCCCCTGCCCTTCCTCCAGGGCGCGCAGGATGCCGGTCTGCTCGCGCAGGATGCCGGTCGCGCTCAACAGGTCCTCGTCCTCTTCCTCGGCGGCCCGGCTGCGGGGCGCGGCGTCTCGACGGTGTCTTCGACGACGGCCTTCGGGCGCGAGACCTCGAGCGTCTCCGCTCCTTCGAGGTCGCCGAGTCCCTCGAGCTCGCCGACGTCGATGCCGAGTTCCTCGATCGGAACTTCCTGCGTCGGGTCCTCGGAAGCGGACGGCCGCGCCTTGATTCGCGGAGTCTCCACGGTCGGAGCGAGCGACGCGGTCTCGTCCGTGCCGCGGACCGGCTCGTCGATGACGAAGTCGAGGCCCGCCTCGCCCGGGGCGAGGTCGACGTTCGCAGTCAGGTCGATATCCGTCGCGGTGCCGGAGCCGACATCGGCCCCGAGGTCCATGTCGAGCGGGCCCTCGCTCGAGTGCAGCTCCATGTCGAGGTCCGCGGCGGACGGCCGCGCGGTGCCGGCGAACAGCGCGTCGTCCGGCGCCAGCTGCTTGCCCATGATCAGGATCTTGTCCCACTCGCCGGGCTGCGCATCGCCCCGTGAGGCGTTCATTTCCTTCGCCAGTTCGACGAAGCGGTCGCGATTGCCCCAGACGAAGAAGATCTCCAGCAGCTTGAGCTTCAGGTCGCGCCGCATCGGCTCGCGCTTGATCGCGAGCTGCACGAGGTCGGCAGCCTGGTCGTACAGGCCGTAGGCCATGTGGAAATCGGCTTCCGCAAGCGGATCGCCGGCTTCGATGTTGATCGCGCCTTCACCTGAAAGCGTGTCGTCGACGGACACCGGCCGGCGGCTCGGCTCGGGCGCGCGTGGCGCCGGGGCCGGGGCCTGCGCCGGCTTCGGTGCTGCGGCCGGCTCGACTGGCCGACGCTCCTCGACGACGATGTCGGAGTCACGTGAACGCGGCGGCGCCGTCCGTGCGCGCAGGTCCGTCGTCGTGCGAGCCAGCGCCGCCTGCAGGTCTTCCTCGGCGACGCTGCCGTCACTGCGACCACGCTTGTAAAGCAGGTAGGCGAGCGCCGCGGCCAGCAGGCCGAGCAACACCCACCAGTAATTCATCAGTCGCTCGAGCAGCGACGGCCCGGCAACGGGCTCCTCGACCGGCTTCTTGGCCTCGACCGCGGGTTTCGGGGCCGGCGCAGGTGCAGGAGTCACCTCCGCAGCAGGCGGCGCTGCAGCCTCCGCCGGGGGCGTGCCCTCGGCTGGCGTCGCAGCGGCACCAGGCTCGGCCGGAGGAACCGCCGCCGCCGGAGCGCCGCCGGGCTGCGGGGCAGCCTGGCCCTGCAGGGTCGCGAGCTCGGCGTTGCGCACTTCGAGCAGGCGCTTCGCCTCGGCAAGCTCGGCCTCGAGCTGCTGGACGCGCGACTGCATTTCGGCAGCACCCGCACCGGAGGCTGCGGGGGTGGCCGGCGACGGCGTAGTGGCCGTCGATGCAGCCGCCGTGCCCTGCTCCGGCGTCACCAGCCTGAGGCGACCGCTGGTCGCGTCGGGGCCTTCGGAGGCCGGCACGCCTTCGCGCCACAGCCGGTACTGGCGGGAGACCTCGGCCGCCGCCGCAGACGCCGAGATCGCGGACACGTCCGATGCGGTGGGGATCTTCAGCAGGCTGCCGGCACTTCAGCACGTTGATGTTGCCGTCGAAGGCCTGCGGGTTCGACTGGTAGATCGACACCATCGCCCGGTTCACGTCCGAGCGCGTGCCGGGGTGCGCGGCGCTCGCGATCTTCCAGAGCGTGTCGTTCGGGCGAACGCGATAAGTCGATCCGGCATTGATCGAGCGAGCAGCGGCCGTGGCCGGCTGCCCGGGCTCGACGGAGCCGGAGCGGACGGCGACGTGCGCGGCGCGGGCGGCGCAGCCGCAAACGGCTCGGCCGGGCCGGACGGGGCCGGCGACGGCGCCGGGGCAGGCGCAGACACGCGCGGCGCGGCGACCGGAGCCACCGCAGCCTGCGGGCTCCGGCGCGTACACCGGCGGATCGAGCAGCACCGTGTATTCGCGGAGCAGCCGGCCGCGCGGCCAGTTGGCCTCGACCAGCATCGTGACGAACGGCTCCGTCACCGGGCGCGGCGACGTTACCTTCAGGACATCCTTGCCGTTCGCCCCGCGGACCACACGGAACGTGAAGTCGGACAGGTAGGCCGGCTTGTCGAGGCCGTAACGGACGAAGGTATCGTTCGAGGCGAGCGACGCCCGCAGCGCGGACAGATCCTCGTCGGCGGCCGACACGAGGTCGATGTCAGCGTCGAACGGCTGGTTCAGGGCCGAGTTGAGATGGATTTCGCCGAGGCCGAGCGCAAGCAGCGCGTTCGGCGACATCAGGGCGCTCAACAGAAGGACACGGCGAACGGCTGACTTCATCGATGCTCCCGGCAGCTGCACCCGCCTGCCGCGCCGGACGTCATGTCCGCCGGGGCAAGTGCACGCGATTGCTGCGAATTGAACATAACTATAGCTGACCGCCCAACGCACGCCCACAGCCCCGACGCAGGCGACCCCCACTTTGTAACCCTTTGGCGCTCCGGGAGAACGGAATCGCAGCACAGTTCCGTGTTTTGGTCCCGAGTCAACCCCGCCGGGTAATCACCGGCGTCGCCGCCACGACGTCTGCATTCTGCGCCCGGTGCCGCAGGTAGTGATCCACCAGCACGAGCGCCAGCATGGCTTCGGCGATCGGAACAGCGCGGATCCCGACGCAGGGATCGTGGCGGCCCGTGGTGCTGACTTCGACCGGACGGCCAGCGACATCGATCGTGCGCCCGGGCAGGACGATGCTGGAGGTGGGCTTCAGGGCCATGCTCACGACCACGTCCTGGCCCGACGAGATGCCGCCCAGCGTGCCGCCCGCATGGTTCGACAGGAACCCTTCCGGCGTGAGTTCGTCGCGGTGCCCGGAGCCGCGCTGGCTCACCGCCGCGAACCCGGCGCCGACCTCGACGCCCTTCACGGCGTTGATGCCCATCATCGCGTGCGCGAGGTCGGCGTCGAGCCGGTCGAACACCGGCTCGCCGAGCCCGGGCGGCACGCCCGTCGCCACCACCGTGACCCGGGCGCCGATCGAATCGCCCTCGCGGCGCAGCTGGTCGATCAGCGCCTCGAGCTCGCCGACGCGGGCGGGGTCGGGGCAGAAGAACGGGTTGCGGTCGATCTCCGCAAGATCGACGGGATCGATGCGCACGTCCCCGATCTGCGCTATGTAGCCGTAGATCCGCACCCCGAGGCGCTCCGCCAGGTACTTGCGCGCAATGGCTCCCGCCGCCACGCGCATCACCGTCTCGCGCGCCGACGAGCGCCCCCCACCGCGGTAGTCGCGGAACCCGTACTTGTGCTGGTACGTGTAGTCGGCGTGTCCCGGCCGGAAGCGGTCCTTGATCTTCTCGTAGTCGTACGAGCGCTGGTCCTCGTTCATCACCAGCAGCCCGATCGGCGAGCCCGTCGTGCGGCCCTCGAAGACGCCCGACAGGATCTGCACGCGGTCCGGCTCGCGCCGCTGGCTCGTGTAGCGCGACGTGCCAGAGCGACGCCGCTCGACGTCGCGCTGGATGTCCTGCTCGCAGAGCTCGAGCCCGGGCGGACAGCCGTCGACGATGCAGCCGAGCGCCGGACCGTGGCTCTCGCCGAACGTCGTGACCGTGAACAGGTGGCCGAAGGTGTTGCCCGACATCTAGAGCTCCGAATCTCTCGCAACATGAAAACGCCGCCGCCGCCATGCTCGAACTCGAGCCAGGTGAACGGCAGTCTCGGGAACGCCTGCTGCAGGCGCTCGTCGCTGTCGCCGACCTCGACGAACAACACGCCGCCCGGCTCGAGGTGCTGCCTCGCACCGGCAAGAATGCGTCGCACGACGTCCAGGCCATCGCTTCCAGCGCGCAACGCGAGGTCTGGTTCGTGCCGGTACTCGTCGGGCAGCGCCTGCATCTCTGCGTCGCTGACGTAAGGCGGGTTCGACACGATCAGGTCGTAACGCTGCGCTCCGAACGGCTCGAATACGCTTCCCTGCAGCAACCGCAACCGGTCGCCGACACTGGTGTCGTGCAACGTTGCGACCCGCGACTTCCAGTGCCTGTGGCGAGACGTCGACGGCGTCGACCTGCGCCAGGGGAAAAGCAACGGCGCAGGCAATCGCGATGCAGCCTGAGCCCGTGCCGATGTCGAGGATCCTGTGCACGCGCCCGGGCTCGATCCACGGACGGAATCCCGCATTGATCAGTTCCGCGAACGGTGAGCGAGGCACGATCACGCGCTCGTCCACCTCGAATTCGAGTCCGGCAAACCACATGCGGCGCATCAGGTAGGCGGCAGGAACCCGCCTCTCGATGCGCTCCGCGAAGATCGCGAGCACTCGCTCGACGTCCCGCGGTGACGGCTTGCGAGCGTACGCTGCCTCCGCCTGCGCGTGATCGAGGTCGAGCACGTGAAACACCAGCGCCGCCGCGTCGTCTACCGAGTCCCCGGTACCGTGCCCGAACGCGAGGCCCGCGCGCTCGAATTCCTCCGCGCCGAAGCGGATCAGGTCGGCCACGGTCGGGGCCGCGGGCAACGACGACTGGAATGAGCGGGTTTCAGCCATTTGAACCGGGGCCGTTGTGGGATAATTGCGCTTCCGTCACTCCGGACACCTTGCCCCAAGTTCCACCATGGCACGTCCACTCAGGATTGCCCTCCTCGCGATTGTAGCGTTTGCGGCGGGGCTGCTACTTGCCCGCTTGCTCGTGCCATCGCCGGCAGCGCTGCCAGCCACCGAGCGGGCGACGGTGCTGGGCAAGTCCAAGCCACTTCCAGCCTTGTCGCTGGTCGGCGTGGATGGCAGGCCGTTGGGATCCACGTTCTTCAAGGATCGCTGGACCCTGGTGTTCTTCGGCTTCACGACCTGCCCGGACGTGTGCCCGACGACACTTGCGACGCTCGCCCAGTTCACGAAGCAGCTCGCCGACCTGCCCGCGCCCGAGCAACCTCGCGTGCTGCTGGTGACCGTGGACCCCGAGCGCGACGATCCCGGCGAAGCTCGCCGCGTACGTGCGATTCTTCGATCCGGCGTTCCTGGGCGCGACCGGCGACGTGCAGGCAGTGAGTGCGGCCGCGGCGGCGTTCGGCGTGCCTTTCGCGAAGGTCAGCCTGCCGGAAGGCGGATACACGATGGACCATGGGTCAGGCGTGTTCATCGTCGATCCGTCCGGCGGCATCGCCGCCTATTCGTCGGCGCCGCACGACGCGTCGTACTCGCACGCGACTATCGCAAGGTCGTCAGACTACGTGGAGGCTCGCCAGTGACCGCATCGGACGACGATTACGCTGGCAGCTCGGACCGCGCATTCGCGTTGTTGCAGGACCTGCTGCCGAAGCGGGCGCTGTCGAATGCAATGCATCGGCTGGCGCGCAGCACGAACCCGACCGTGCGCAACGCGATCATCGGCACGATCCTGCGCGCGTATCCGACGATCGACATGCGCGAGGCCGAGCAGCCGGACCCGTACGCCTACCCGTCGTTCAACGCGTTCTTCGCGCGGGCGCTGCGGCCCGACGCGCGCCCGATCGTCGACGGCTCGAACGCGATCGCCTCCCCCGTCGACGGCACCGTGAGCCAGCTCGGCCAGGTCGCGGACCAGCAGATCTACCAGGCCAAGGGGTCCTACTACACTTCCGGCGCACTGCTTGCGGACGAAGCTGCGGCTGCGAAATACCGCGATGGCGCGTTCGCGTGCCTGTACCTCGCCCCGTACAACTACCACCGCATCCACATGCCGGTGGCCGGCCGCCTGACCGCAACCCGCTACGTGCCCGGTGAATTCTTCAGCGTGAATGCGGCGACGGTACGAGCGGTTCCGGGTCTTTTCGCGCGCAACGAACGCGTCGTCTGCGAGTTCGACACGGCACTCGGCCCGATGGCGATGGTGCTGGTGGGCGCGCTGTTCGTCGGCAGCATCGAGACGGTCTATGCCGGGGAGATCAACCCGCCGGCGGCCCGGGGCGGACAGGTCGCGAACCTTGCTGATGGCATCGGCCGCGAATTCGCCAAGGGCGCAGGAGATCGGCCGCTTCAACATGGGGTCCACCGTCGTGCTGCTGCTCGGCCACGGCTCGACGCGCTTTGCCGATGGCCTCGGCGCGGGACGCACGGTGCGGATGGGCCAGCTGCTCGCGACCGCCGGATGAGTGCAATGCCTGCCAGCTCGTGGGCGCCGACGGCGTCGCTCGACACGCTGAGGCTGCGTGCGAGACTGCTGGCAAAAGTGCGTGGCCACTTTGCGGCCACGGGCGCGCTCGAAGTCGAGACACCCGTGATGGTCCAGGCCGGCGTGACCGACGTGCACCTGGAATCACTGCAGGTGCACCGGGCCGACGGCTCGCGCGCCGGCTTCCTGCACACGTCGCCCGAGTACGCGATGAAGCGGCTGCTGGCCGCCGGCGCACCGGACATCTACCAGGTCGCGCGGGTGTTCCGCGAGGGCGAGCGAGGCCGTCGCCACAATCCCGAGTTCACGATGGTCGAGTGGTACCGGCTCGGCATCGATCATCACGCGCTGATGGATGACGTCGAGCAGCTGCTGCGATCGCTGCTCGCGCCACTGCGCACCGTCGGACCCACGCGTCGCGTGACCTATGTCGGATGCTTTCATCGAGGTCATGGGCCTCGATCCCATCCGCGCTCCCACGAGCGACGTTCACGCGGCGATGGTTGCCCGCGGCGCCGACATCCCTGCTTCGATTGCGAGCGAACGCGACGCCCTGCTGGATCTCGCGATGGCGACGCTGGTCGCCCCCGCATTTCCGGCGGATCGAATCACGTTCCTGTACGACTTTCCGGCATCGCAGGCGGCCCTCGCGCAGGTCCGAGGCCCGGTCGCGTCGCGGTTCGAGGCGTTCTGGGGCGAACTCGAGCTCGCGAACGGGTTTCACGAGCTTGGCGACGCCGCAGGAGCAGGCCCGGCGGTTCGAGGCCGATCGGATCGAGCGCGCGAGGCGCGGGCAGCCGGATCGCGAGCCGGACCGGCTTTTTCTCGAAGGACTGGCTGCGGGCCTGCCGGCCTGCGCAGGCGTCGCGCTCGGATTCGACCGCGTGCTGATGATCGCGACCGGGGCGAAGTCCATCGACGAAGTGATCGCTTTTCCAGTGGAGCGCGCGTAGCAGACTCATGCACACACTCGAAGCACTGCCTGCCGGCGACAAGAAGGCGGCTTATGCGGAACTGGAGAAGTCGCTCCGCGGACTGCTGGACGGCGAGCCTGACCTCGTCGCCTGCGCGGCGAACACGTCCGCCCTGCTCTACTGGAGCCTGTCGCAACTGAACTGGTGCGGGTTCTACCTGGTCGAGCCGCGCACCGGCGACCTCGTGCTCGGGCCGTTCCAGGGCAAGCCTGCGTGCGTGCGAATTCCAATCGGCAAGGGCGTGTGCGGCACTGCGGCGCAGCGCCGCGAAACCATAGTCGTCGCCGACGTGCACGCGTTCCCGGGGCACATCGCGTGCGATTCAGCCTCGAATTCAGAGATCGTCGTGCCGATCGTCGACGGCGATCGGCTGATCGGCGTGCTCGACCTCGACAGTCCGGTTCATGCGCGGTTCGACGAGGCAGACGCGCGGGGATTGGAGGCGATCGTGCGGGTGTTCGTTGCCGCCATTCGCGGGCGCGCCGCGACGTAGACGGAGCATTGGCGACTGATCCGTACGACCGCGGTCATCCGGGGCCCTCGGGACGGGACGCCGCAAGTACATCCCTGTAGGCTCCGCGCGCGCCGTCCTGGCGCGCGACGGCCCGTCCCGAAGGCCCCGGATGACCGCGACAAGCGGCCCAAACCGCGATACTCGCACCACGACGAGCAGCACCGCGTGCGATTCGGCTGAATGTCTCGGAGCATTACGCGGCGAGAACCCGCGCGAGGACTGGAGTGCTCGCGATTTCGCGTGCCCGGGTGATGTTCCCCGGGGCGTCGCGCCGCATGGACGCGGCGCGCGAGCCTACATGGACGTACTCGTGGCGTCCCCGGGGAACATCACCCGGGCAGCGAGATGCGACTGATGAATCAGCTCTTCGCCCGCGACAGGTACTCACCCGTCCGCGTATCGACGCGAATGACCTCACCCTCGTTGATGAACAGCGGCACCCGGACCACGGCACCGGTCTCGAGCTTGGCCGGCTTCTGCCCGCCCGTCGCCGTGTCGCCACGCACGCCTGGGTCGGTCTCGACGATCTTCAGTTCGACGTGCGCCGGCGCCTCGATCGCGAGCGGCACGCCGTTCCACAGCATGACCTTGCACATCGTGCCGTCCTTGAGCCAGGACGCCGACTCGCCCATCGCTTCCTTGCCGGCGGTGTGCTGCTCGAAGTTGTCCGGGACCATGAAGTGCCAGAAGTCGCCGTCGTTATAGAGGTACTGCATGTCGGTCTCGACGACGTCTGCCGCCTCGACCGTGTCGCCCGACTTGAAATTGCGCTCCAGCGTGCGCCCGGTCTTCAGGTTGCGGATGCGCACCCGGTTGAACGCCTGGCCCTTGCCGGGCTTGACGAACTCGTTCTCGACGATCGTGTACGGATCGCCCTCGATGATGATCTTGAGGCCCGAGCGGAATTCGTTGGTGCTGTAGCTGGACATGGTGCGGGAACCGGGGTTTGGAGGCCGGCGGCCGGCCGGCGGACAGATATCGGAAAGCCGGTCATGATACCCGCTGGGGACCGATCCCGTCAGCCCCTGCCGGCGATGCCCGGCGGCCACTGACGGCAGGAAATCCGCCGACCCGGGCACGGCCCGGCGCGATCCTGGTCGACGAGGCTGCCACTTGCGTCACGCAAGCGGCCGAAAACCCGGTGCTATAGTCCCGCCGCATTTTCGCAACAATGCGGGCCCGGCGCGGCCGGGACCGCCGAGGAAAGCAGCTTGGCCGAAACCGGCGCCATCCCGCTCGTCGTCCTGTCCCGCCAGCAGGACCCGGTCGAGATCATCAACAGCACGCTCCGCAACGCGGGGCAGCCCGTGCACTGCAACTGGGTCCGGGACGTCACGAGCCTGGGCGAGGCGCTCGGGCATACCGACCCGAAGCTGATCTTCCTGTGCGTCGCGGACGACGACGAGGCCCAGGCCGCGATCGAAGCACGCAATCGCTATGCGACGCAGGTGCCGGCGATCCTGGTCCGGGACTCGATCACCGAGGCGGATCTCGACCGCGGCATCGAGCTCGGTGCTCAGGACGTGGTGACGCTGCAGTCCCAGCAGCGGCTGCAGACCGTCGCCGTTCGCGAACTGCACTCCGCCCGCCTCGACAGCGCGCTCGCAGGAACGCTCGCATCGGCGCGCCAGTACCGCGACCAGATGAAGGCGTTCATGACCGGCTCCGCGGACGCGATCGCCCACGTTCAGGAAGGCATCGTCGTGGACGTGAACCCGGCGTGGGCCGAGCTGCTCGGTTTCGAGGACGCGGGCGCGCTGCTGGGCCAGCCGCTGATGGATTTCTTCCACCAGCGCTGCCACGTCGCGCTGAAGGGCGCGCTCGTCGCGGCCGCCCAGGGGCGCTGGAACGATCACTCGCTCGCCAGCGTGGCCGTACTGCCCGGCGGCGCGGAACTGCCCGTCGACCTGGAGTTCGAGCGGTTCGAGTTCGAGGGCGAGCCGGCAATCCGCGTGCGCGTGCCGACGCAGCGCCGCGACATCGCCTCGCTCACTGGCCAGCTGGAGGAAGCGCTCCGTTTCGATACCGCCACCGGCCTGCTGAAACGCGCCGCGTTCCAGGAGCAGGCGGCGGCGCAGTCATCGCAGATCCTCAAGGCCGGGCTCCGCGCAGTCGTGTACTTCGAGCCGGACAAGCTCGCAGCGCTCGAATCGGAACTCGGTCCGCTTGCGCTCGAGGACGTGACCGACGAGCTCGGCTCGCAGCTGCGCTCGCAGTTGCAGCCCGGCGACATCGCAGGAAGGGTCTCGGCTCGCGGCTTCGCGGTGCTGGTCGAGCGCGGCAACGCCCGCGACCTCGATGCCTGGATTTCACGGGTGCTGCAGCGCGTGGCGGAGCACGTATTCCAGTCGGGCGAGCATCGCTCCGTGACGATTTCGTGCAGTGCCGGCGCCACCACCTGTAACGCCGCAGGGCGACGGGCTGGCGGCACCGCTCGAGTCGTCGGTGAAGGCCTGCCGCGCGGCGGCCGCAGCCGGCGGCAACCGGCTGCTGCGCCCGGAAGCGACGGTCGATAAGCCGGACGTCGAGGAGGCGGACCGGGGCTGGGCTGCCCAGATCAAGGCAGCGCTGATGGCGAACCGATTCCGCCTCGTGCAGCAGCCGATCGCGAGCCTGGTCGGCGACGGCGAAGGCATGTTCGATCTCGTCGTGCGCATGCTCGACGAGAAGGGCAACGAAGTGCTGCCTTCGGAGTTCCTCGCTGCCGCCGCTCGCACGGACCTGATGAAGAACATCGACCGCTGGGTGATCGGCGCGGCGATGTCCTTCTGCGCCGCGCGCAATCCGTCGCGTGTCTTCGTCCGCGTGTCGCGCGATTCGATGCGCGACCAGACGCTCGGCACCTGGCTGCACCAGCAGCTCAAGTCGTCGGGCGTCGAGGCGGGGCGCGTGGTCATCGAACTGAGCGAGGAGCTCGCGACGAAGCACCTGAAGGAAGCCAAGGAGCTCCGCTCGCTCGTCACCCACCTCGGGTTCCAGTTCGCGATCGAGAACTTCGGCTCAGGGCGCGACTCGCAGAACCTGCTCCATCACCTGCCCTCGAACTACGTGAAGATCGACGGCTCGCTGATGCAGGGACTCGCGAACGACCGGCCGCTGCAGGAGCAGGTCAAGGCCCTGGTGGACGCTGCCCGCGCGGGCCAGGTCACGACGATTGCCGAGCGCGTCGAGGACGCGAACACGATGGCCGTGCTGTGGCAGCTCGGTGTCGAGTTCGTGCAGGGCTATTTCGTCTCGACTCCCGAGGAAGTCGTGCTCGGAGCGTGAGGAAAGCGCCCGGCGCCTATCCGCCTTCCACTTCGAGCCCGTCCACCTTGCGCCACCCGCGCGGCAGCACCGCACCGCGCTGCCCGCGCTCGCCGCGATACTCGCCGAGCTCGCGGAAGCTGAGCCCCATGTGACGCTCGCCGGACAGCACGCGTAACGACTGGCCCGGCGCCACGACCGCGATCGCGAGCAGCGACTCCTCGCCCGCCGCGGCTTTTTTCGACGAGATGCCGAAGATCTTGTTGCCCTTGCCGCGCGGAAGCTCCGGCAGGTCCGCGACCGGGAACGTGAGCAGCCTCCCGTCCGTGTTCACGGCCGCCAGCAGTGCGTCCTCTGCCGCGGGCATGGGCACCGGCGCAATCACGTCCGAGCCCTCCGGCACCTTGAGCACTGCCTTGCCGGCACGGTTGCGGCTGTGCAGGTCACCGAGCTTGACGACGAAGCCGTAGCCCGCGCCGCTTGCCAGCACCCAGCGCTCCTCCGGCTCACCGATCAGCACGCCGGGGAACGTGGCGCCATCGGGCGGGTCGAGCCGGCCCGACAGCGGCTCGCCCTGCCCTCGCGCCGACGGCAGAGCGTGCGCCGGCAGGCTGTATGCCCGGCCGGTGCTGTCGAGGAACACCGCGAGTTGCGTGCTGCGGCCCCTGGCGGCGGCACGGAATTCGTCGCCGGTCTTGTACGACAACGACCGCGGGTCGATCTCGTGGCCCTTCGCCGCGCGAACCCAGCCACTGCGCGACAGCACGATCGTGACGGGCTCGCTCGCGACGAGCTCGGTCTCCGAGATCGCCTGCGCGGCGGCGCGCTCGACGAGCCGGCTGCGCCGGTCGTCGCCGAACTTCTCGGCGTCCGCGATGATCTCGTCGCGCACCAGGCGCTTCAGCTTCGCCTTGCTCGCCAGCGTCTTCGTGAGCTCGTCGCGCTCGGCAGCGAGCTTCTCCTGCTCGCCACGGATCTTCATTTCCTCGAGCTTCGCGAGGTGGCGCAGCTTGGTCTCGAGGATCGCCTCGGCCTGCGCTTCCGAGAGCTGGAAGCGCGCGATCAGCGCCGCCTTCGGATCGTCCTCGAAACGGACGATCCGGATCACCTCGTCGAGGTTCAGGTAGGCGACCAGCAGGCCGTCGAGGATGTGCAGGCGCGCGTTGAGCTTGTCGAGCCGGTGCGTGAGTCGGCGCGTGACGGTGTCGACGCGAAACGCGAGCCACTCCTCGAGCAGCGGCCTCAGGCCCATCACCCGCGGGCGGCCATCGCGCGCGATCACGTTCAGGTTCACGCGATAGCTGCGCTCGAGGTCGGTCGTCGCGAACAGGTGGGCCATCACCTGCTCGACGTCCACGCGGTTCGAGCGCGGCGTGATCACGAGCCGCGTCGGGTGCTCGTGGTCGGACTCGTCGCGCAGGTCCTCGACCATCGGCAGCTTCTTCGCGCGCATCTGCGCCGCGATCTGCTCGAGCACCTTCGAGCCCGACACCTGGTACGGGAGCTCGTTGACGATGATCTCGCCTTCCTCGACCTCGTAGCGCGCACGTGCGCGGAACGTGCCGTTGCCGGTCTCGTAGATGCGCGCGAGCTCCTCGCGCGTCGAGATGATCTCGGCGCCGGTCGGGAAGTCCGGCCCCTGCACGTGCTCGAGCAGCTGCGCGGTCGTGGCCTTCGGCTCCTCGAGCAGGCGGATGCAGGCCGCCGCGACTTCGCGCAGGTTGTGCGGCGGGATGTCGGTCGCCATGCCGACCGCGATGCCCGTGGCGCCATTCAGCAGCACGTTCGGCAGCCGCGCGGGCAGCAGCGACGGTTCCTCGAGCGTGCCGTCGAAATTCGGCACCCAGTCGACGGTGCCGTCACCGAGCTCGGCGAGCAGCACGTCGGCATAACGCGTGAGCTTCGACTCGGTGTAACGCATCGCGGCGAACGACTTCGGGTCGTCCGGCGAGCCGAAGTTGCCCTGCCCGTCCACGATCGGATAGCGGTACGAGAACGGCTGCGCCATCAGCACCATTGCCTCGTAGCACGCCGAGTCGCCGTGCGGGTGGAACTTGCCGATCACGTCGCCGACGGTGCGCGCGGACTTCTTGTGCTTGGCCGTCGCGGCGAGCCCGAGCTCGCTCATCGCGTAGACGATGCGGCGCTGCACCGGCTTCAGCCCGTCGCCGACGTGCGGCAGCGCGCGGTCGAGGATCACGTACATCGAGTATTCGAGATACGCCTTCTCGGTGAAGGACCTGAGCGGCAGCTGCTCGACGCCTTCGAAATTGAGTTCGTTCTGCGTTGTCACGGGGTCTCCCGCCCGCTCAGGGCAGCACGGCCGCCAGGTTGCCCTTGGTCTCGAGCCATTCCCGGCGGTCCGGCGCGCGCTTCTTCGCGAGCATCATGTCCATCAACTGGTCGACGTGGTCCGTCGCCTCGACGGTGAGCTGCACCAGCCGGCGGGTCTCGGGCGCCATCGTGGTCTCGCGCAACTGCAGCGCGCTCATCTCGCCGAGGCCCTTGAACCGCGTCACGACCGGCTTCGCACGCGGATTCTCGGTGCGGATCCGGTCGAGGATGCCGTTGCGCTCCGCCTCGTCGAGCGCGTACTCGACCTGCTTGCCGTAATCGATGCGGAACAGCGGCGGCATCGCGACGAACACGTGCCCGGCGAGCACCAGCGGCCTGAAATGCCGCAGGAACAGCGCGCAGAGCAGCGTCGCGATGTGCAGCCCGTCCGAGTCGGCGTCCGCGAGGATGCAGACCTTGTGGTAGCGCAGGCTCGCCACGTCGCTCGAAGCCGGGTCCACGCCGATCGCCACCGTGATGTCGTGCACTTCCTGCGACGACAGGATCTCGGCGGACTCGACCTCCCAGGTATTGAGGATCTTGCCGCGCAGCGGCATCACCGCCTGGAACTCGCGGTCCCGGGCCTGCTTCGCGGAGCCGCCTGCGGAGTCGCCCTCCACCAGGAACAGCTCCGTGCGCTTCGGATCCTGGCTCGTGCAGTCGGCGAGCTTGCCCGGCAGCGCAGGCCCACTGACGACGCGCTTGCGCGCAACTTTCTGGCTGGCCTTCAGCCGTACCTGCGCGTTCGTGATCGCCAGTTGCGCGATGCCCTCGCCCGCTTCCGGGTGCTGGTTCAGCCACAGCCCGAACTGGTCCTTGACGATCCCGGAGACGAACGCCGCGGGCTCACGCGAAGTGAGTCGCTCCTTCGTCTGCCCTGCGAACTGCGGGTCGCGCATCTTGGTCGAGAGCACGTAGCTCGCGTCGTCCCACACGTCCTCGGGCGCGAGCTTGAGGCCGCGCGGCAGCAGGTTGCGGAACTCGCAGAACTCGCGAATCGCCTCGGTGAGCCCGAGTCGGAAGCCGTTGACGTGCGTGCCGCCCTGCAGCGTCGGGATCAGGTTGACGTAGCTCTCCTCGACGCGCGCGCCACCGTCGATCCGCCACGCGACCGCCCAGTCGACGCCCTCGTGCTCGCCCTCGACGCTGCCGGTGAACAGTTCCTCGGGCAGCCATTCGCCCGACCCGAGCGATTCGCGCAGGTACTGCTCGAGCCCGCCGGTGTAGAGCCACGACTCCTTCTCGCCAGTCTTCTCGACTGCGAGGCGCATCTCGAGCCCCGGGCACAGCACGGCCTTGGCCTTCAGCACGTGCTTCAGCTTCGGCAGCGACACCTCGGAGGTGTCGAAGTACGACGCTTCGGGCCAGAACCGGACGGTCGTGCCGGTATTGGCCTTGCCGACGTCACCGACGACCTCGAGCTTCGACTTCACCTTCCCGTGCTGGAAGGAGATGTTGTACTCCTTGCCGCCACGGCGCACCCAGCACTCGAGGTTCTTCGACAGCGCGTTCACGACCGAGACGCCCACGCCGTGCAGTCCGCCCGAGAACTTGTAGGTCTTGTCCGAGAATTTTCCGCCGGCGTGAAGCCGCGTGAGGATCAACTCGACGCCGCTGACCTTTTCCTTCGGGTGGATGTCCACCGGCATGCCGCGGCCGTCGTCGCTGACTTCGATCGATCCGTCCTTGTGGACCGTGACCGCGATGAGGTTGCAGTGACCGGCGAGCGCCTCGTCGACGCTGTTGTCGACGACCTCGTGGACGAGGTGGTTCGGCCGGCTGGTGTCCGTGTACATGCCCGGCCGGCGCCGGACGGGCTCGAGTCCGCTCAGGACCTCGATGTCTTGAGCGGTGTAGGTCTGGGTCATCGGTTGTCGTTCCGCGGGCTCGCGTGCGTTGAGGCGCGCGGATTCTAGCAGCGCGTGTCTCCTGTCGCACGGCCGCCATCCGCCGGCTGCGAAAAGCCCTTCCGTGGCCGCCACCTGCCGGGAACACTTGCGAAAACGCCGTGAACCCGTCCATGGGGGCTCCGGGCGCGGCGTCCATGCCGCGCACGGTTTCGCAAGTGTTCCCGGCAGGCGGCGGCCAGATGGTCCCGCTTCGCGACGCCGCGACGATGTCGTTGCAGCCAAGTGGCTGCGAGCTGTGAGTCCGCCGCGACCAGCGGAACGAATTCACTCCTGGCGAGTAACTCGCGACAGCACGCGCGCCTGGTGGTGAGCCTCCCGGATGCATTCGGCGGGCGTCACGCGGCATGGACGCCGCGTGCGAGCCCCCACGGATGGGTTTACGGCGTCCCGCCGTATGCATCCGGGACGCTCACCAGTCAACACGGTAGCGCACGCGGTCGCGAGTCAACGCCGCTCAGGCGAGATCGGCCACCAGCGCCGCGCGAGACGCCTCCGGCACCGGCTCTACCGCATGCCGGTACTGCTCGTGATCGACGCCAATCGAGATCGCCGCACCCGCCTTCGCCGCCGCCGCCATCGCCGGCGTCAGCTCGAACCGCAGGAAATGCACGGCCGACGTCTTCTCGTCGTTCTCGCGCTCGAGGTCCTCGTCTGCGATCGCGAACACCCGGTCATGCCCCGCGACCTGCACCCAGCATCGGTCCTCGACGCCCTTCAGACCCGCGAGCGCGACACGCCGCTGTTCCGGATCCGGATATTCGACGAGCAGCGTCGCCTTCCAGTTCGAGCCATCCGGTATCAGCGGGTTGTAGGCCGCAAGCTCGTCGGCGATTCCCTCGGGCTCGAAGATGCGCTCGATGCGGAGCATCTCCTGCACCTGGTACTGCACGGTGAGACGATCCTCGAAGCAGAACGTCGCATTCGGGCCGCACTGCAGCGTCCGGACGCGCTTGTGCGCCAGCACCTTCGGCCGGAATTCCGCACGCTGCCGCGCGTACTGCTCGAGACTGAAGAGGTCGGCGGGACCAAGCCGGCCGCGACCCGCCGGCAGCGTCGTCGAATTCATGAGCGGAGACCCTCGAAAGTTGCCTGCATGACTATTCGCCGCGCGCGACGCTTCAGAGTCCGTACGCCATGCGCAGCAGCGTGAGCGGGTGCGTCGGGCCCTTGTCGCCCTCGAGACCGGACTCGATCTGGTGGCCCGCCATCGGGCAGTCACTCGAGTAGAAGTCCGGCGTCGCCTGCTGCACCTTGCTGAACACCGGCTTGCCGATCTTCATCGAGATGTCGCGGTACTCGCGCTTCACCCCGTACGTGCCGTTGTGGCCCGAGCAGCGCTCGATCGCCTCGACCTCGGTGCCGGGGATCAGCTTGAGCACGTCGCGTGTCTTGAGCCCCAGGTTCTGCACGCGCAGGTGGCAGGGCACGTGGTAGCTCACCTTGCCGAGCTGCCGCACGAAGTCGGTGCGCAGCAGGCCTGCCTTGTGCCTGAGCATCAGGTACTCGAACGGGTCGAACATCGCCGCCTTGACCTTCTGCACCTGCGGGTCGTCGGGATACAGCAGCGGCAGCTCCTGCTTGAACATCAGCACGCACGACGGGATCGGAGCCACGATGTCGTGGCCCTGGTCCGACGAGTGCGGCCATCGCGGGGATGTTGACGCGCCGCGCCTCCTCGATCGACTCGAGGTCGCCGAGCTCGAGCTTCGGCATGCCGCAGCAGCGCTCCTGCGGGATCACCGTGACCGGAATGCCGTTGTGGCGGAAAACCGCGGCCAGGTCCGCATCGATGTACGGCTCGTTGCGGTTGCAGTAGCAGGTCGCGAACAGCGCGACGCGACCCTTCGTCTCGGGCGTGGGCTTCACGTCGATACCCGGGCTGTCGCCGCGCGCGACGCGACTGCGGCCCGAGTCGCTGTAGTAGTCCGGGATCGGCGCCTGCGGATGCACGCCCAGCGCCTTGTCGAGCATGCTGCGCCCGAACGCGCTGCCGTTCACGGCGTTCACCAGCTGCGAGACCACCGGGATTCCGGCGATCGTGCCGACCGTGTCGGTCGACGTGAGGATCTTGTCGCGGAGTCGCGTCTCGCCCTTGCGGAACTTGACCGCCTTCGCCCGCAGCATCAGGTGCGGGAAGTCGATGTTCCACGGATGGGGCGGCACGTACGGACACTTGGTCATGTAGCACATGTCGCACAGGTAGCAGTGGTCGACCACCTGCCAGTAGACGGGCTTCTCGACCTTGTCGAGCTCGCCCGTCGGCGACTCGTCGATCGCGTCGAACAGCAGCGGGAACGCGTTGCACAGGCTGAAGCAGCGGCGGCAGCCGTGGCAAAGGTCGTAGACGCGCTCGAGCTCCTTGAACAGCGACTGCTCGTCGAAGAAATCGGGATTGCGCCAGTCGATCGGGTGGCGCGTCGGCGCCGCGAGGCTGCCCTCGCGTCCGGCCGGGGTCGGGGTGTGTTCGGACATCGTCGTCTCCTGCGATCGCAGGTCGGCGGGCCGCCGCAGAAAAAAGGGCGGACCCGACGGGCCCGCCCTCTCCAGCAACCGGCGTTGGACGGTCGATCAGAGGGCGTCGAGCGCCTTCTGGAAGCGGTTCGCGTGCGAGCGCTCGGCCTTGGCCAGCGTCTCGAACCAGTCCGCGATCTCGTCGAAGCCTTCGTCGCGCGCCGACTTCGCCATGCCCGGGTACATGTCCGTGTACTCGTGCGTCTCGCCGGCGATCGAAGCCTTCAGGTTGTTCGACGTGCTGCCGATCGGCAGGCCCGTGGCCGGGTCACCGACCGTCTCGAGGTACTCGAGATGGCCGTGCGCATGGCCGGTCTCGCCTTCGGCGGTCGAACGGAACACGGCCGCCACGTCGTTGAAACCCTCGACGTCGGCCTTCTGCGCGAAATACAGGTAGCGACGGTTGGCCTGCGACTCGCCGGCAAACGCGTCCTTGAGGTTCTTCTCGGTCTTCGTGCCCTTCAGCGTCTTCATCGGTACCTCCGGAGGTGACTCGCTCGCCCCGGGGACGAGCCTCTTTTAGACTAAGTCTAACCTGACCGCAATCTAGGCCGTCGGCGGCATCAAGTCAACGCTAGCATCGCTGCACAGGCATTGCGATCCGCGGACTCCGGTATTGCGGTTTCACCTGCGTTGACCCCCGCCGACCCCTGTGCAAGGCTTGCCCGCCCCGGAGGTGCCGTGACCAGCAAGAAAGCCAAGTCCCTCGACTTCGAACAGGCGCTTTCCGAGCTCGAGGCCGTGGTCGAGCGTCTCGAGCATGGCGAACTGCCGCTCGAGGAGGCGCTGAAGCAGTTCGAGCGCGGCATCGAGCTCGCACGCTCGTGCCAGGTGTCGCTGAAGCAGGCCGAGCAGAAGGTCGAGATCCTGCTGCAGAAGTCGCCGGACGCGGAGCCGGAAGCCTTCGAACCGGACGAGTGACCCTGCTCGCGACGAAGCACCCGGATCCGACGATGAACCCCACCCTCAGCGTGCGCCTCGACGACTGGCGGCGCCGCGTCGAGCGCGAGCTCGACCGCTGGCTGCCTCCCGAATCGGCGATTCCCCAGCGCCTGCACGCGGCGCAACGCTACAGCGTGCTCGGAGCCGGCAAGCGGATCCGACCGGTGCTCGTGTACGCGACTGCCGAGACGCTGGGCCTGCCGCTCGACGAAGTGGACGCCGCCGCCTGCGCCGTCGAACTGATACACGCCTACTCGCTGGTTCACGACGACCTTCCCGCGATGGACGACGACGACCTGCGACGCGGCCGGCCCACGTGCCACAAGGCATTCGACGAGGCGACCGCGATCCTTGCCGGAGACTCGCTGCAGGTGCTGGCGTTCAAGCTGCTCGCGAGCCATGAACGGCTGCCCGCCGACGGCCGCGTACGCGTGCGACTGATCGACGTACTGGCAGACGCAAGCGGCACCGCCGGGATGGCCGGTGGCCAGGCGCTCGACCTGGCCGCCGAAGGACGCAAGCTGTCGCTCGCCGAGATCGAGCAGGTCCACGCGCTCAAGACCGGCGCCCTGATCCGGGCGTCCGTGCTGATGGCGGCGCACTGTTCGACGAGTCTGGACGCCGCGGGGCTGCAGGCGCTCGGCGAGTTCGGGAACCTGCTCGGGCTCGCCTTCCAGATCCAGGACGACATCCTCGACATCGAGGGCGACGCCGCGCTGATCGGCAAGCCGGTCGGCAGCGACGAGGCCCGCGACATGCCGACCTACCCCGCGGTGGCCGGGCTGCCGGCAGCGCATGCGCGGGTGCGGGAACTGCACGCAGCCGCGGCCGCACGGCTGGCCCGCCATGGCTGGGACGGCGGGCCGCTGGCCGAGGTGGCGAACTGGCTGCTGACCCGGCGGCACTGAGCCCATGGGCCGTGCCGCAGTGCGGTAAACTTCTCGTTTATGTCCCTCGCCGACCAATACCCGCTGCTCGCGACGGTCGACTCACCCGCTGACCTGAGGCGGCTCCCGGAGTCGCAGCTCGAGCCGCTGACGCGCGAGCTGCGCGAATTCCTGGTCCAGACCGTGAGCCAGATGGGCGGTCATTTCGCCGCCGGGCTCGGCACGGTCGAGCTGACCGTCGCCCTGCATTACGTCTACGACACGCCGCGCGACCGGCTGGTCTGGGACGTCGGCCACCAGGCATACCCGCACAAGGTGCTCACCGGAAGGCGCGACCGCCTGCAGACGATCAAGCACAAGGGCGGGCTCGCGCCGTTCCCGAGCCGCCAGGAAAGCGAGTACGACACGTTCGGCGTCGGGCACTCGAGCACGTCGATCAGCGCCGCGCTCGGCATGGCGCTCGCTGCCGCACACGCAGGCGAGCAGCGCCGGGTCGTCGCCGTGATCGGCGACGGTGCGATGAGCGCGGGCCAGGCGTTCGAGGCGATGAACCACGCCGGGCCGCTGAAGCCGAACATGCTGGTCGTGCTGAACGACAACAAGATGTCGATCTCCGAGAACGTCGGCGCGCTGTCGCTGTACTTCGCGCGCGTGCTCTCGGGCCGCACGTATACGGCGTTCCGTGAAGGCAGCAAGAAGATCCTGCGCCGGATCCCGGCGATGTGGGAACTCGCCCGCCGCTCCGAGGAGCACATGAAGGGCATGGTGCTGCCGGGCACGCTGTTCGAGGAGCTCGGCTTCAACTACCACGGCCCGGTCGACGGCCACGACGTCGGCGCGCTGGTCGACCAGCTCGACCCGGCTGCGCGACCTGAAGCGGCCTGCAGTTCCTGCACGTCGTCACGCAGAAAGGGCATCGGCTATGCCCCCGCCGAGGCCGACCCGATCAAGTGGCACGGCCCGGGCCCGTTCGATCCGTCGAGCGGCACGATATTCAAGGAAAAGAGCTCGGGACCCGCGTACTCGCAGGTGTTCGGACAGTGGCTGTGCGACATGGCCGAGCGCGACCCTCGGGTCGTCGGCATCACGCCCGCCATGCGCGAAGGCTCGGGGCTCGTCGAGTTCTCGAAGCGGTTCCCGGACCGCTATTTCGACGTGGCGATCGCCGAGCAGCACGCGGTGACGCTCGCGGCCGGCATGGCCTGCGAGGGCGCCCGGCCGGTGGTCGCGATCTACTCGACGTTCCTGCAGCGCGGCTACGACCAGCTGATCCACGACGTCGCGCTGCAGAACCTGCCGGTGACGTTCGCGGTCGACCGTGGCGGGCTCGTCGGCGGCGACGGCGCCACGCACCAGGGCGCGTTCGACCTGAGCTACCTGCGCTGCATCCCCAACATGGTCGTGATGACGCCGTCCGACGAGAACGAGTGCCGGCAGATGCTCTACACCGGCGTCACGCTGCGGCGC
This sequence comes from uncultured Gammaproteobacteria bacterium, assembly GCA_963776815.1. GTDB lineage: Bacteria > Pseudomonadota > Gammaproteobacteria > Steroidobacterales > Steroidobacteraceae > RPQJ01. Next base: position 144,486 of record CAVZNZ010000016.1, on the reverse strand, counting down.
TCCGGCGGCCGTGCGCTATCCCCGTGGATCCGGACCGGGCGTTCGGATCGAAAAGGACATGAGCGCGCTGCCGATCGGGCGCGCGGAGATCCGCCGCGAAGGCCGGTCCGGCCTGCTGTTGCTCGCCTTTGGAACCGTGCTGGCCCCGTGCATGACGATCGCCGAACGACTCGACGCCACGCTGGTGAACATGCGCTTCGTCAAGCCGCTCGATGAAGAGCTCGTGCGCCGGCTCGCCGCGCAGCACGAGTGCATCGTGACGATCGAGGAGAACGTCGATCGCCGGCGGCGCCGGCAGCGCGGTCAGCGAGTGCCTGGACGCAGCGGGCGCCGGGCGCGAGGTCCACCGCATCGGCATCCCGGACCGCTTCATCGAGCACGGTTCGCGCGAGGACTGCCTGGTCATGGCGGGCCTCGACGCCGCCGGACTCGAGCGCGCGATCACCCGGATCTGGCCCGCGCGGCCCGCCGTCCCCGCGGTCGCGATCGCAGGCGGCCGCCCGGGCGCCGCATGACCATGGACTGCCCAGTGAAGACGCCGACGACGATGGACGACGTGCAGGGACGCTCCGATTCCCGCCAGATCCCGATCAACAAGGTCGGCATCAAGGACATCTACCACCCGGTGCGGGTCAGGGACCGCAGCGGCGGCGAGCAGCACACCGTCGCGAACTTCAACATGTACGTCGCGCTGCCGCACAACTTCAAGGGCACGCACATGTCGCGCTTCGTCGAGGTGCTGCACGCAGCACGAGCGCGAGGTGTCGGTCGAGTCGTTCCGCCAGATGCTGCACGAGGTGACGCGACGCCTCGACGCGACGACCGGCCACATCGAGATGAGCTTCCCCTACTTCGTGATGAAGAAGGCGCCGGTGTCAGGCGTCGAGAGCCTGATGAACTACCAGGCGAGCCTGATCGGCGAGGTCAGCGACGGCCGCGAGGAGCTGTGGATCCGGGTCGTCGTGCCCGTGACCAGCCTGTGCCCGTGCTCGAAGAAGATCGCCGAGTACGGCGCGCACAACCAGCGCTCGCACATCACGATCAAGGCGCGGGTGCGCGAGCACATCTGGATCGAGGAACTGATCGACGTCGCCGAGCAGGAGGCCTCGAGCGAGGTCTACGGGATCCTGAAGCGCCCCGACGAGAAGTTCGTCACCGAGCGCGCCTACGACAACCCGAAGTTCGTCGAGGACATCGTGCGCGACGTGGCGGTGCGGCTGAACGCGCGAGGAACGCGTGCGCGCATACGTCGTCGAAGCCGAGAACTTCGAGTCCATCCACAACCACTCGGCGTACGCGCTGATCGAGCAGCGAGCAAGGAAGAGCGGCTAGCTCGCATCTCACTTCCCTTCCTGCCCCGCTGCAGCCGGCCGATCAGCTCGCGCAGGAACACCTTGTTGAACCGCAGCTGGCAGGAGATCGACGCCTGCTCCAGCAGCGTCGCCGTGACCTTGAGCAGCGATACCGGCCCTTCGGCTTCGACGACCGTGTCGCGCCGCGAGCCCTCCGCGAAGGCAGCCTCGCCGAAGCAGCCGCCGCCGTCGATCCGGCCGACGACCTCGCCACCGCGACTGACGCGCACCCTGCCGTTCACGACGACGTAGAACCTGTCGTCGGTGTCGCCCGGCCGCAGCACCGCATCGCCGGCCTGGCATTCCATCCACAGCCCGGCCTTCATCACTTCGCGGATCTCGGCATGCGAGAAGTCGTGGAAGAAGCTCAGCTTGCGCAGCACCGCGAACCGCTCCTCGTCGTCGAGCCCGGGCTGCGCGGCGCGCAGCTTCTGGTGGACACGGGTCAGGTCGGCCGCGAACTCGGCGCCGTTTCGATAGCGCCGGCCCGGTTCCTTCTCGAGCGCGCGATGCACGACGGTCTCGAGTTCCTCGGGCACGTCCGGCCGCACCTGCCGCAGCGGCTCGGGCGTCGCCTGGACGACCTGGCGGAGCAGCTTGCCGAGCGCGCCGGCCCGGAACGGCCGGTGGCCGCACAGCATCTCGTACATCACGGCGCCGAGCGAGTAGAGGTCGGAACGGGAATCGAGATCGTGCCCCTGCACCTGTTCCGGCGACATGTAGGCCGGGCTGCCGGCCACGCCCTCGAGTCGCGAGACGTCGGAGTCGGATACCAGCGCGATGCCGAAGTCCACGATGCGGACGTCGCCGTCATGGGTGAGCAGGATGTTCGACGGCTTGATGTCGCGGTGCACGACGCCGCGCGAATGCGCGTAGTGCAGCGCCTTCGCACACTTGTAGACGATCTCGACCACCTGGTCGATCGGCAGCAGGCTGCCCGGGCGGCAGTAGGCGGACAGCGTGCGCGCGCCGTGGACGTGCTCGGTCACCACGTAGCGGCGCCCGTCCTCCTCGCCCGCGTCGTAGATCGGCACGATGTTCGGGTGCTGCAGCTTGCCGACCATGTGCGCTTCGCCGAGGAACATGCGCCGCGCATTGCGCGACTCGGCGTCGTCGGTGTTCGTCGCGTGATAGAACTTGATCGCGACGTCGCGACCGTAGAACGGGTCGTGCGACAGGTAGACGGTGCCGGTGCTGCCGCGCCCCACCTCGTGCACGACGTAGTACTTGCCGATGCGCTCGGGTGCCGCCGGCGGTGGCGGCAGCAGTGGTTCGGTCCGGGTCTCTGCGAGCGCGTTCTGCTTTGTCACTTTACTGCGCGGACGGGCATCGGCCCGGATTCGGCCGGGATTCGGGTTGTTCCGCGCTGGAGCATAGGGAAGCCGCCCCGGGCATTCCGTGATCTGCCTCGCGGATCCCTCAGCGGCGGTGCAAGGGCCCGGACCGGCCGTCACGAGAAGTGGTCGTAACCCCCGCCGTCCACGGCCACCTCGACGCCCGCCCGCGTGCATTGCACGCCGGGGCGCTCGAGCATCCGCCCGATCCGCGTGACCTTCGTCGAGACGCCGAGGCCTGCGTCGACACGAGCGGCGTGCTCCGGCGCTACCGTGAACAGGAGTTCGTAATCGTCGCCGCCGAACAGCACGAAACGCTCGAGCTCGCTGCGCGTGCATCGCGACTGCAGCGCCGCAGAAACCGGCAACGAGTCGAGCTCGAGCGCTGCGCCGACTCCACTCGATTCGCACAGCTTGCTGAGGTCGCCGAGCAGCCCGTCCGAGACGTCCATCGCCGCGCTCGCGATGCCGCCGAGCGCGCGCCCGAGCGCGATCCGTGGCTCGGCATACAGGTGGCGCCGGATCAGCGGATCATCGGGCGCGTCGAACGATGCGCCGCGCCGCAGTGCCTCGAGTCCCGCGGCCGACTCGCCCGGCGAGCCCGAAACGTACAGCAGGTCGCCTGGCCGCGCACCGCTGCGCCTGAGCGCCAGCGACGGGTCCACGAACCCGAGCACCTCGACCGTGATGACACGCGGGCCACGCACGGTGTCGCCACCGACCAGCGCCACGCCGTGCTCGTCCGCAAGCGCCAGCAGTCCGGCGGAGAATTCCGTCAGCCACGCTCGTCGGCTTCCGGCAACGACAGCGACAGCAGCGCCCACGCCGGCTCGGCGCCCATTGCCGCAAGGTCGCTCAGGTTCACGGCGAGCGCATTGTGGCCGACTGACCTCGCCGGTGCGCCAGGCAGGAAATGCGTGCCCTCGACCAGCGTGTCCGTCGCCGCGACCAGCGCACGGCCGGCGGGAACCTCGAGCAGCGCCGCGTCGTCGCCGACGCCGAGCAGCACATCGCGCCGCGCGGTCCGCCGCGTGAAGAATCGCTCGATCAGCTCGAACTCGCCGAGCGGCACGGCGCAGCGGGGCTCAGGCGCGCTCGCGAGCCGCCGCCTGCTCGGCCGCGCGCAACTTGCGCGCCGCGCGATCGAGCACCGCGTTCACGAACTTGTGGCCGTCCGTCGCGCCGAAGCGCTTCGTGAGCTCGACGCCCTCGTTGATCACGACGCGGTACGGCACGTCGAGACAATGCTGCAGTTCGTGGACGCCGAGCATCAGTATCGGCGTGCTCGACCGGGTCGAGTTGCGCGACGGGCCGGTCGACCAGCGTCGCGATCTCGGCGTCCAGCGACTCGCTGGCACTCGGTCGCACCCTTCAGCAGCAGCTCGAAGTACTCGCGGTCCGCGCCGTCGAACCCCTCCTCCTGCGCGTACTGGTTCAGCAACTCGGCGTAGCTCTGGCCGGTCAGCTGCCACTGGTAGAGCGCCTGCATGGCGAACTTGCGGGACAGGCTCCTCGCCCGTCCTGAGCGGTCTGGTCGTGCCATGGTCAGACGTCCAGTCGCCGCAGCAGGTTCGCGAGCTCGAGCGCGCAGAGCGCCGCGTCCGCACCCTTGTTGCCTGCCTTGGTGCCGGCGCGCTCGATCGCCTGCTCGATCGTGTCCGTGGTGAGCACGCCGAAGGCGACCGGAACCCCGGTCTCCTCGGCGGCACGCGCGAGGCCCGCGGCGCACTGTCCTGCCACGTAATCGAAGTGCGGCGTCGCGCCCCGGATCACCGCGCCCAGCGCCACGACCGCGTCGTAGCGCTTGCTGGCGGCGACCCGCCTGACGACGAACGGCAGGTCGAACGCGCCCGGGACCCGGATCAGCTCGACCTGCTTCTCGCTCGCGCCGTGGCGCAGCAGTGCATCGACCGCGCCGCGCACCAGCGAGTCCACGATCATGTCGTTGAAGCGCGACGCGACGATCGCGAAGCGCAGGTCGCGTGCCACGAGGTCGCCGTTGACGGTGCGGATGTTGTCCATGTCGATTCCTCAGGCGCTTGCGTCGACGTACTCGACCACTTCGAGGCCGAATGCGGACAGGCCGTGCATCTGCTTCGGTGCGCTCAGTACCCGCATGCGGGTGACACCGAGGTCACGCAGGATCTGGGCGCCGATGCCATAGGTCCTGAGCACCTGCGCGCCACTGGTGCGGGGGTTCGGCGGAGCACGCTCGGCCGAGCGCACGGCCTCGGCGATCTCGAGCGGACTCTCGTGCGGGCGCAGCAGCACCACGACGCCATCGCCCTCGCGCGCGATGCGCTCCATCGCGCTGCGCAGCGACCAGCTGAGTCCGTGCTCGTGCGCTCCCACGAGGTCGCGCACCGTGTCCTTCAGGTGCACGCGGACCAGCGGCGCGGCATGTCGCGTTCGAGCGACCCGCGGACCAGCGCGAGGTGCACCGTGCCGTTCACGTGATCCTCGTAGCAGTACAGGCGGAACGGGCCGAAGTCCGTCTGTGATTTCGCGCTCGGCGATGCGCTCGACCGAGCGTTCCTTCTCGAGCCGGTAACGGATCAGGTCGGCGATCGTGCCGAGCTTGAGATCGTGCTGGCGCGCGAACTCCTCGAGCTGCGGGACGGCGCGCCATCGTGCCGTCGTCGTTCAGGATCTCGACGATGACGGCGGCCGGCTCGAGCCCGGACAACCGCACGAGGTCGCAGCCCGCCTCGGTGTGGCCGGCGCGCGTGAGCACGCCGCCGGGCTGGGCCATCAGCGGGAAGATGTGACCGGGCTGGCGCAGGTGCTCGGGACGCGCGTCCGGGGCGACGGCCGTGCGAATCGTGTGCGCCCGGTCGTAGGCCGAGATGCCGGTCGTGACGCCCTCGGCGGCCTCGATCGACACCGTGAAATTGGTGCTCTGGTCGGCGTCGGTCTCGGTGACCATCAGCGGCAGCCGCAGCTGCCGGCAGCGGTCGCGGGTCAGCGTCAGGCAGATCAGGCCCGCGCCCGTAGCGCGCCATGAAGTTGACGTCCTCGGGACGGACCTTCGAGGCGGCCATGATCAGGTCGCCCTCGTTCTCGCGGTCCTCGTCGTCCATCAGGACGACCATGCGGCCCTGGCGGATGTCGTCGAGAATCGCGTCGATGGAACTTCATGATCCCATTCGAAAATACATCGCAAGTTGTTGTATTTAGAGGACAGCTGTGACCCGATAACATCGCGGGACCCCTGGCGCAGCGGTGAACAGTGTAGCAGGCGGCCCGCGCCCACGGCCGGCAGCCGCGTCAGCGCCCCGCCTCGAGCATCCGCTCGAGGTAGCGCGCGATGATGTCCACCTCGAGGTTGACCCGCGTGCCCGGCCGGTAGCCGCCCAGGGTCGTGACCTCGAGAGTGTGCGGCACCAGGTTCACGTCGAACCGGCGACCCGCAACCCCGTTCACGGTCAGGCTCACGCCGTCGACGCAGATCGAACCCTTGCGGGCGACGTAGCGCGCGAGCTCCGCCGGCACCTCGAACTCCATCGCGGACCGAACGGGCGTCGTCGTGCCGGGCGATCACCTCGCCCACGCCGTCCACGTGGCCGGTGACGTAGTGCCCGCCGAGCGCCTGCCCGGCCTGCAGCGCCTTCTCGATGTTGACCCGCGCGCCGGCGCACCGCGTCGCCGAGCGTGGTGAGCGACAGCGTCTCGCGCGAGACGTCGGCCGCGAACGCATGCGGTTCGAGCCGCATCGCCGTCAGGCACGCAGCCGCTGACGGCGATGCTGCCGCCGATCTGACGTCGGCGAGCGACACCGGCCCGGTGTCGATCCACAGCGTCGACGTCGCCGCCGCGCGGCTCGACCGAACGGATGCTGCCCACGCCCTGCACGATCCCGGTGAACATCACGTACCTGCTCCTGCGTCGCGGCCGCAGCGTCAGCCTGCAGGTCGTCGCCGATGCGCTCGACGTCCCGCCAGTCGAACTCGCAGCGATCGCACATGCTGCTCGAGCTGCGGCAGGTTGAACAGGCCGCGCGCCGCGTCACCGAGCACCACCGGCGCCATGTAGACGACGAGCTCGTCGACCAGCCCGCGGCGCATGAATTCCCCGGCGAGCGTCGGTCCCGCCTCGACCAGCACCTCGTTGCACTCGAGCTCCGCCGAGCCGGGCCAGCACGGCCTCGAGATCGAGCCCTTCGTCGGACGCGCGCACTCGACTCGACCCGGGCACCCGCCGCGCGCAGCGGCTCGCCGAGCGGCGGGCGCATCTGCGTCGCGGGTCACGATCAGCGTCGAGCCCGCGAAACACAGCACCTGCGCCGTCGGCGGCGTCCTCAGGTCCGAGTCGAGCACGACCCGCAGCGGCCGGCGGCCGCGCATCTCGAGATCGCGGATCGCGCACGGTCAGCATCGGGTCGTCCGCCAGCACCGTGCCGCTGCCGGTGACGATCGCAGACGCGCGCGCCCGCAGCCGCTGCACGTCCGCGCGCGACTTCTCGCCGGTGATCCACTTGCTGGTGCCGTTCGCGAGCGCCGTGCGCCCGTCGAGGCTGGCGCCGAGCTTCAGCGTCACCCAGGGCCGGCCGGTGCACCATGCGCGACACGAAACCCCGATTGATCTCGGCCGCCTCGCTCCGCCAGCAGTCCCGTCGCCGTGGCGATCGCCCGCCTGGATCGAGGCGCAGCGAGCGCCGGCACCGTCCACGCGCGGGTTCGGATCGCGCATCGCGACCACGACGCGGCGCGACGCCGGCCGCGATCAGTGCGTCGGCGCACGGTGGCGTGCGGCCGTGGTGCGAGCAGGGTTCGAGCGTCACGTACGCCGTCGCGCCGCGCGCGGCCGACGCCGGCCTCCCGCAGCGCAAAGACCTCGGCGTGCGGCTCGCCCGCGCGCTCGTGGAACCCCTCGCCCACCACCTGGCCCCAGCGCACGAGCACGCAACCGACGCCGGGTTCGGCGGCGTCGAGTACAGGCCGCGCCGCGCCAGCTCGAGCGCCCGCGCCATGTACTGGTGGTCGTCCGCGAGAACACGGCTCACTTCTGGCTCGCGATCCGCGGTCTCGGCCTGCGACCACAGCCCGAGCTGCATGTCCTCGACCGATGCGCGGCCGACGGTGCCGCAGCCGGTCGATCTCCTCCCGGAACGCGTCCACGTCCTGGAAGCTGCGGTAGACCGACGCGAAACGCACGTAGGCCACCTCGTCGAGCCGGTGCAGCTCGTCCATCACGAGCTCGCCGATCAGCCGCGCCGGCACCTCGCGCTCGCCGAGCGTGCGCAGCTTGTGGCAGACGTGGTTGACCGCCGCGTCGACCGCCTCGCTCGACACCGGCCGCTTCTCGAGCGCCTTCAGCATGCCCGAGCGCAGCTTGGCCTCGTCGAACGGCTCGCGCGTTCGCGTCGCTCTTCACGACGCGCGGCATCACGAGCTCGGCCGACTCGAACGTCGTGAAGCGCTCGCCGCACTGCAGGCACTCGCGCCGCCGCCGCACCTGCTGGCCCTCGGCCGCGAGGCGCGAGTCGATGACCTTCGTCTCCTCGTGCGCGCAGAACGGGCAGTGCATCGCAGGAGGCTCGGCAGCCGCGGCGTCAACCGTAGACCGGGAACCGGCGGCAGATCTCGAGCACCGACTGGCGCGTGCGCTCGATCGACCGCCTCGTTCGCCACGTCGTCGAGCACGTCGGCGATCCAGCCCGCGAGCTGCGCGACCTCCGCTTCCCTGAAACCGCGCGTCGTGACGGCCGGCGTGCCGATGCGCAGGCCGCTGGTCACGAACGGCGAGCGCGGGTCGTTCGGCACCGTGTTCTTGTTGACGGTGATGTTGGCGCGGCCGAGCGCGGCGTCCGCGTCCTTGCCGGTGACGCTGCTTGCTCGATCAGGTCGACCAGGAACAGGTGGTTGTCGGTGCCGCCCGAGACGATCTTGTAGCCGCGGGCCATGCAGCGCCGGCGCCATCGCGCGCGCATTCGCGACGACCTGCTGCTGGTAGCCCTTGAACTCGGGCTGCAGCGCCTCGAGGAACGCCACGGCCTTCGCGGCGATCACGTGCATCAGCGGCCCGCCCTGCGTGCCCGGGAAGATCAGCGAGTTGAGCTTCTTCGTGATCTCGTCGTTGGCGCGCGCCAGGATCAGGCCGCCGCGCGGGCCGCGCAGCGTCTTGTGCGTCGTGGTCGTGACCACGTCCGCGTACGGCACCGGGCTCGGGTACACGCCCGCCGCGACGAGGCCGGCGACGTGCGCCATGTCGACCAGGAAGATACGCGCCGACGGCGTCGGCGATCTCGCGGAACCGCGCCCAGTCGATGACGCGCGAGTACGCCGAGAAGCCGGCGATGACCAGCTTCGGCTTGTGCTCGTGCGCGAGCCGCTCGACCTGCGCGTAGTCGATCTCGCCGGTGGCCGGGTCGAGGCCGTACTGCACGGCGTTGAAGATCTTGCCCGAGAAATTGACCTTGGCGCCGTGGGTCAGGTGGCCGCCGTGGTCGAGGCTCATGCCGAGCAGCGTGTCGCCCGGCTTGATCAGCGCGAGGTACGCCGCGGCGTTCGCCTGCGAGCCCGAGTGCGGCTGGACGTTGGCGTAGTCGGCGCCGAAGAGCTGCTTCGCGCGGTCGATCGCCAGCTGCTCGGCGATGTCCACGTACTCGCAGCCGCCGTAGTAGCGCTTGCCGGGATAGCCCTCGGCGTACTTGTTCGTCAGCACCGACCCTGGGCCTCGAGCACGCGCGGGCTCGCGTAGTTCTCGGACGCGATCAGCTCGATGTGCTCTTCCTGGCGGGTGCGCTCGTGGTCGAGCGCGGCCGCGAGTTCGGGGTCGAACCCGGCGATCTTCATGCTGGCGGGAAACATGGGTACTCCACGGTCGGGGACCCGCAATTGTAGCCGGTTGCGGCGCGCGCTCGCGGATTGCGGGCTCGGACGCCGTCGCAGCGCCTTGGCTCACGGTTGCCGCGACGTGTGCGGGGTGTCCAGGCCCGGGGCCCGGGGACGCCGTCAACCCATCCATGGGGGCTCGCACGCGGCGTCCATGCCGCGTGACGCCCCGGTCACCCAGGCCTGCCAGCCCCGGCCACGCCGCCGACACGACAGCGGCGGCGGTACAGGGTCGCGACGCCGGCCAATGGCCGCAACTGCGACGCCAGCGGCACAGTCGCGAGTGCGTCGAGTCGAGACCACGCGCACGAGACGCGGCACCGCCTGCAGGTCGGCGGTGTTCCGGGGTGCCGTCGCAGGGCGTCACGCGGCATGGACGCCGCGTGCGAGCCCCCATGGATGGGTTCACGGCGTCCCTGCGACGGCACCCCGGAACACCGCCGACCGGCCGACGGAGAGCCGTCTCGAGCGACGCGCACAGACCACAGCACGACCGCGTGCCCGTGGCGCCAAACGCGCCCAGGCCGCATAATCGCGGCCCTTTTTCGCCCTCCGACCGCGACACTCGAGCCCATGGCCCAGTTCATCTACACGATGAACCGCGTCGGCAAGGTCGTGCCGCCGAAGCGCGTCATCCTCCGCGACATCTCCCTGAGCTTCTTCCCGGGCGCCAAGATCGGCGTGCTCGGCCTGAACGGCTCGGGCAAGTCCACGCTGCTCAGGATCATGGCCGGCCTCGACAAGGAGTTCGAGGGCGAGGCGCGGCCGCAGCCCGGCATCAAGATCGGCTTCCTGCAGCAGGAGCCGCAGCTCGACGCGACCAAGGACGTGCGCGGCAACGTCGAGGTGGCGGTCGCCCACATCAAGGACGCGCTCGCGCGGCTCGACGCCGTCTACGCGGCCTACGCCGAGCCCGACGCGGACTTCGACAAGATCGCCGCCGAACAGGCCAAGCTCGAGGCGATCATCCAGGCCACCGACGGCCACAACCTCGACCGCCAGCTCGAGGTCGCCGCCGACGCGCTGCGCCTGCCGCCGTGGGACGCGGACGTCACGAAGATCTCGGGCGGCGAGCGCCGCCGCGTCGCGCTCTGCCAGCTGCTGCTGTCGAAGCCCGACATGCTGCTGCTCGACGAGCCCACCAACCACCTCGACGCCGAGTCGGTGCGCTGGCTCGAGCACTACCTCGAGCAATATCCCGGGCACGGTCATCGCGGTGACCCACGACCGCTACTTCCTCGACAACGTCGCCGGCTGGATCCTCGAGCTCGACCGCGGCCACGGCATCCCGTGGCAGGGCAACTACTCCTCCTGGCTCGAGCAGAAGGAAGCGCGCCTCAAGGTCGAGGAGCAGCAGCAGGAAGCGCTCAAGAAGATGCTGGCCCGCGAGCTCGAGTGGGTGCGGCAGAACCCGAAGGCGCGCCAGGCCAAGAGCAAGGCCCGCATGCAGCGCTTCGAGGAACTGCAGTCGCGCGAATTCCAGGAGCGCAACGAGACCAACGAGATCTACATCCCGCCGGGCCCGCGCCTCGGCGAGCTGGTGATCGAGGCCAAGGGGCTCTCGAAGGCCTACGGCGAGAAGCTGCTGTTCGAGAACCTCGAACTTCAACCTGCCGCAGGGCGGCATCGTCGGCATCATCGGCCCGAACGGCGCCGGCAAGACCACGCTGTTCCGCATCATCACCGGCCAGGAGACGGCGGACTCCGGCGAGATCCGCATCGGGCCCGTCGGTGCAGCTCGCGTACGTGGACCAGTCGCGCCAGTCGCTCGACGACAAGAAGACCGTCTGGCAGGAAATCTCGAACGGCCTCGACATGCTGAAGGTCGGCAACTACGAGACGCCTTCGCGCGCCTACGTCGGCCGCTTCAACTTCCGCGGCGCGCAGCAGCAGCAGTCGATCGGCGAGCTCTCGGGCGGCGAGCGCAACCGCGTGCACCTCGCCAAGGTGCTGAAGGAAGGCGGCAACGTCATCCTGCTCGACGAGCCGACCAACGACCTCGACGTCGAGACGCTGCGCGCGCTCGAGGAAGCGCTGCTCAGCTTCCCGGGCTGCGCGGTCGTGATCTCGCACGATCGCTGGTTCCTCGACCGCATCGCGACCCACATCCTCGCCTTCGAGGGCAACAGCGAAGTCGTCTGGTTCGAGGGCAACTACTCCGAGTACGTCGAGGACCTGAAGCGCCGCCGCGGCGACGACGCCGAGCAGCCGCACCGCGTGCGCTACCGGCCGCCTGCACGCCTGAGGCGCGTAGACTCGGCGCTGGGGGAGCAGCATGGCACGAGCACCGACGCGACCCGCGCTCGAGATCGACGGCACGCGGCTCACGCTCGCGCAGCTGCGCGAGTTCGAGGCGCAGCCGCCCGCGCGTGCGGCTGGCGCCGCCCGCGCGCGCGAGCGCATGCAGGTCTCCGTCGCACGCCGTCGCAGCGCGCCGTCGAGCGCGGCGAGGTCACCTACGGCATCAACACCGGCTTCGGCGCGTTCGCCAACCGCGTCATCCCGGCCGCCAAGACGCGCAAGCTGCAGCTGAACCTGATCCGCAGCCACGCCTGCGGCACCGGCGCCGCCGCTGCCCGCCCACGATCGTGCGCCGCATGCTGCTGCTCAAGGCCAACAGCCTCGCCGCCGGCTACTCGGGCGCGCGCCCGCTGCTGGCCGAGATGCTGCTCGCGCTGCTCAACGCGGACGTGCTGCCGGTCGTGCCGTCGCAGGGCTCGGTCGGCGCCTCGGGCGACCTCGCGCCGCTCGCGCACATCGGCCTCGCGCTGATCGGCGAAGGCGAAGCGACCCGCGGCGCGGACGAACTGCTCCGGCGTCGACGTCCCTGAGCGCGCGGCCGGCCTCGAGCCGCTGGCGCTGCAGGCGAAGGAAGGCCTCGCGCTGCTGAACGGCACGCAGCTCAGCCTCGCGCTGGCGCTCGACGGACTGTTCCGCGCGGAGCGCCTGCTCGACGCTTCGATCGTCGCCGGCGCGCTTACGGTGGAAGGCCTCGCCGGCAGCCATGCTCCGTTCGACGCCCGCATCCAGGACGCGAGCCGGCTGCCGGGCCAGGCCGAGGTCGCGCGCAAGCCTGCGCTCAGCTGCTCACCGACAGCGAGATCCTGAAGCAGCCACGAGGACTGCGAGCGCGTGCAGGATCCCGTACGCGGTGCGCTGCATGCCGCAGGTATTCGGGGCCGTCGAGCACACGCTCGACCACGCGCGCCAGGTGCTCGGCCGCCGCGGTGAACGGCGTGTCCGACAACCCGCTGATCTTCGGCGACGACATCCTCTCCGGCGGCAACTTCCACGCCGAGCCGATCGGCTTCATCAGCGACTTCCTCGCGATCGCGGTCGCCGAACTCGCCAGCATCTCGGAGCGGCGCATCGACCTGCTCGACCGCCGCGTCAACCCGAACCTGAACATGTTCCTCGCGACCGAGCCCGGCCTCGAGTCGGGCTTCATGATGGCGCACGTGACCGCGGCGGCGCTGGTCTCCGAGAACAAGACGCTACGCGCACCCCGCCTCGGTGGACAGCCTGCCGACCTCCGCCGGACAGGAGGACCACGTCAGCATGGCGCCGTGGGCCGGCCGCAAGCTGCTCGTCGATCTGCGCGAACACGTCGACCGTGCTCGGCATCGAGTTGCTCGCCGCGGCGCACGCGCGTCGACGCGATGCGGCCGCTCACGACGACGCCCGGAGCTCGAGCAGGTGCACGCCCTCGTCCGCGAGCACGTGCCGCCGCCCAGCCGCACGACCATCGGCTCGACCGCGACATCGCAGACACTTGCTGCGCTGGTCACGCGCCGGCACCCTGGTCGCGCTTCCTGCGGTAACGCAGTCGTGCGCGGCGGTTGCTCGTCGTCCTCGCCTGCTTCGCGCGTGATCGCGCTGCTGCTCGCCTGGAGCCGCTGGCTGGCCGGCCGCAGCGCTGGGCGTGCCGCCGGCACACCTGGCTCTCGCCGTCGGCGCCGGCTGGGCTCGCCGCCTGGTGCTCTGGTCGGTGATGGGCAGCTCTCGTGTCCTACGAGCCGGCTGGTCCGGGACAGCCCGTCGCGGAGCTGTTCTTCGAGCAGGTCGGCTCCGGGACGCTATCCGCGCGACCCTGACGCGACTGCCGGCCGGCCGCAGATGCAGGTCTTCGAACTCACCGGCGACCAGTGGCGGCTCGAGGCTCAGGACCCTGGACTGGCAGGGCCGCGCCGCCGACACTCGGGCTGGATCACATGCTACCGCATCGAACGCCTGAGCACCCGCAGGCGGCCGCGACGGTCCGATGCCGGGACGGGCAGCGACGCGGCCGGCAACGTCGCGCTATGCCCTGGCCTCTGACACGGGCGAGGACCTCTGGGCCAAGGCCCGGACGCAGGCCCGGCTGGATGCGGCACCTCGAGGCCGGCCATGCCGACGGTCCCTGGCGGCCGATGGTCGACGGAGCCCGGTTCGACAGTCTGGCTGGCGGGGCCGGCGCTCGAGGATCGAGCCGCGGCAACGAAGCCGCCGCGGCGAGCGTCAAGCCGCCCGGGTGATCGTGCCTGGCAACGGGCTTCGGCTACACTCGGGCATGTCGCCCGGACACGGATGCCGCTCATGTCCGTCTACGTCGACGCGAACAGCCGCCTGCACCACGACCAGGAGCGCAGCCTGGCGCTCAACTGCCCGCACTGCCAGGTCTTCTCGCACATCACGGCGGTCTCCGTGCCGCAGTACTCCGAGCTGGTCGCGGCGCGGCCGAGCCAAGTCGGCGTCGTCTATCGCTGCGACTCCTGCAACGCGCCCGTCTTCCTGCGCTTCGCCGTGAAGATGTACGCGGCCAACCGCGTCGAGCTCGCGAACAACTTCGTCGAGCTCGAGCGGGCCCGCGAGAAGTTCAATTTCACCTACCTGCCCGAGGAAAGCGAGAAGCTGTTCCGCGAGGCGCTCGGCTGCTACTCGGTCGGGCCACTTCAACGCGTTCGCGCTCGATGTGCCGGCGCACCGCGCAGACGGTGATCCAACGACCTCGGCGAGAACGGCCGCATGCGGATCTTCAACCAGCTCGCCGAGGCGCGCGAGATGGCGGAGATCGACACCGAGACCTTCGCCATCGTCGAAGAAAGTGCTGTTCGGCAGCGACGCGGATGCGTGGCCGTCGATGCCGGAGATCGGCGCCTACGAGTCGGGCGTGCTGCTCGAACTCGTCAAGGACATGCTGTACCAGGCGTACGTGCGCAAGGGCAAGCTGCAGCAGGCGATGATGGTGCGGCGGTTCTTCGCCGAAGAGACGCTCGACAAGATCACGCCGATCGGGCGGGCCGCCGGCGCGGAGTGATCGCTCGTGGCGCTCTCGCGACTGCTGCTCGTCGCTTGCACTGCGCGGTTTCGGGGCTCAGGTGTGTGCCTGCAGGGACGCCGTGAACCCTTCCGTGGGGGCTCGCGCGCGGCGTCCATGCCGCGCGACGCCCTGCCAATCACACACCTGGAGCCCCGACCCGCAACACGCTGCGGCTCACTGCAATCGCGAAACGCGATGCGCGCCAGCTCGGCACGCCACCCGCGTCGCGTGACCGAGCGTCGCGCGGCGGCGTCCGGATCCGGATCGCATTCCCGAAACCGTGCGCCGCATGGACGCCGCGCCCGGAGCCCCCACGGACGGGTTCACGGCGTTTTCGGGAATGCGGATCGGGACCGGACGCCGAACGGCGCGACGAATGCAGACGCGAAGCGCGAAGTGAGCCGCGGAGCGTCAGCCAACCCAGGCGCGAGCATTGCGGAACATCCGCATCCACCCGCTGTCCTCGCCCCACGTCGTCCGGGTGCCAGGAATTCTGCACGGTGCGGAACACGCGCTCCGGGTGCGGCATCAGGATCGTCGCGCGGCCGTCGCGGCTCGTGAGGCCGGTGATGCCGCGCGGGCGAGCCGTTCGGGTTCGCGGGATAGCGCTTCGGTCGGGCGGCCGTGGTTGTCGACGAACCGCAGGCTCACGAGGCCGCTGTCGCGCAGGCATTCGCGGACGGCAGTCACGTCGGCGAACTCCGCCCGGCCCTCGCCGTGCGCGACCGCGATCGGCATCACGGCTGCCCGCCATGCCGGCGAAGAACACCGACGGCGATCGGCAGCACCTCGACGAGGCCCACGCGGCCCTCGAACTGCTCGGAACGATTGCGCACGAAGCGCGGCCAGTGCTCCGTGCCGGGCATCAGCGACTTGAGCGTCGACGAGCATCTGGCAACCGTTGCAGACGCCGAGCGTGAAGGTGTCGCGGACGCGCGAAGAAGCGGTCGAACTCCTGCGCGCAGCCGCGCGTTGAACAGGATGGACTTGGCCCAGCCCTCGCCCGCGCCGAGCACGTCGCCGTAGGAGAACCCGCCGCAGGCCACCAGCCCGCGGAACTCGTCGAGTCGCACGCGGCCGGCGATCAGGTCCGTCATGTGCACGTCGAGCGGCTCGAAGCCCGCGCGGTGGAATGCCGCCGCCATCTCCAGCTGGCTGTTGACGCCCTGCTCGCGCAGGATCGCGACGCGGCGGCCGCACGCCCGTCAGTATCAGCGGCGCGGCGACGTCCTGCGCCGGATCGAAGGTCAGGCGCGCGTGCAGCCCCGGGTCCGCCGGATCCGTCGCGCGCGCGTACTCCTCGTCGCGCGCACTCCGGGTTGTCGCGCAGCGACTGCATGCGGAAGCTCGTCTCCGACCAGGCCCGGCGCAGCTCGGTGCGCGTCGCCGAGAACAGCGCGCGGCCGCGACACCGGACGCGCACCGCGTCCGCTGCGGTGCACGCGGCCGATCATGCGCACGCAGTCGCCGAGGCCCGCCTCGTGCAGCATCGCCAGCACCCTCTGCTCGGCAGCGGCGTCGACCTGCAGCACGGCGCCGAGCTCCTCGGCAAACAGCGCGGCGACGCGCGGCTCACCCCGCCCACGGCGACGAGATCCGACCTCGATGCCGCAGCGGCCCGCGAACGCCATTTCGCAGAGCGTGACGAACAGGCCGCCGTCCGAGCGATCGTGATACGCAAGCACGCAGGCCCTCGCCGCGCAACCGCGCCATCGCCTCGAAGAACGCGCGCAGACGCAGAGCGGATCGTCGCAGTCCGGCGCCTCGCCGCCGACGCGACCGTACACCTGCGCGAGGCACGAGCCGCCGAGCCGATCGCGGCCGCCGCCGAGGTCGACCAGCACCAGCCGCGTATCGCCGCAGTCGGTCCGCAGCTGCGGGGTCAGCGTGCGGCGCACGTCCTCCACGGGCGCGAACGCCGAGACGATCAGCGAGACCGGCGCGACGACCTTGCGCGTCCTCGCCGCCGTCCTGCCACGCGGTCTTCATCGACAGCGAATCCTTGCCGACCGGAATCGCGATGCCGAGCGCGGGGCAGAACTCCTCGCCGACGGTGCGCACGGTGTCGTACAGGTCCGCGTCCTCGCCGGGCTCGCCGCAGGCCGCCATCCAGTTGGCCGACAGCCGGATGTCCTCGATGCGCGCGATGTCGGCGGCCGCGATGTTGGTGACGGCTTCGGCCGACGGCCATGCGGCCGGAAGCAGCGGCATCGAGCAGCGCGAGCGGCGTGCGCTCGCCCATCGCCATCGCCTCGCCGTGCTTCGAGAAGTAGTCGCTCACGGTCACGGCGACGTCGCTGACCGGCACCTGCCAGGGCCCGACCAGCGGGTCGCGGCTGATCATGCCGCCGACCGAGCGGTCGCCGATCGTGATCAGGAAGGTCTTGTCGGCGATCGTCGGCAGCCGCAGCAGCCGGAACGCCGCATCGCGCACGTCGATGCCACGGCGATCGAAGTCGTCGCTCGCGCCCGGCAGGCGCCGCACGTCGCGCGTCATGCGCGGCGGCTTGCCGAGCAGCGTCGTCGAGCGGCATGTCCACCGGCGTGTTGCCGAACAGCGGATCCTCGACGTGCAGCGTCCGTCGTCGGTCACCTCGCCGATCACCGCGAACGGGCAGCGCTCGCGCTCGCACAGCGCGCCGAACTGCCGCCAGCCGCTCCGCCGCGACGATCAGCACGTAGCGCTCCTGCGCCTCGTTGCACCAGATCTCGAGCGGCGACATGCCGGGCTCGTCGCTCAGCACCTTGCGCAGGTCGACGCGACCGCCGCAGCCGACCGTGCGCGACCGATTCGGGCACGGCGTTCGACAGGCCGCCCGCACCGACGTCGTGGATCAGCAGGATCGGGTTGTCGTCGCCGAGCGCCCAGCAGCCGTCGATGACTTCCTGCGCGCGGCGCTGGATCTCGGGGTTGCCGCGCTGCACCGAGGCGAAGTCGAGATCCGCCGAACTCGCGCCCGCACCGACCGACGAGGCCGCGCCGCCGCCGAGGCCGATCAGCATCGCCGGACCGCCGAGCACGACGACTTGCGCGCCCGGCACGATCGTCGGCCTTCTCGACGTGCTGCCGGCGGATGTTGCCGAGGCCGCCCGCGATCATGATCGGCTTGTGGTAGCCGCGCAGCGGCGAGCGGCCGGCGGCCTCGACGCGCTGCTCGAACGTGCGGAAATAGCCGCAGATGCCGGGACGCCCGAACTCGTTGTTGAACGAGGCCGCGCCGATCGGACCCTCGAGCATGATCTGCAGCGCGGAGGCGATGCGGTCCGGCTTGCCGAGGTCCTGCTCCCAGGGCTGCATCGGCGCCCGGGATGCGCAGGTTCGAGACGCTGAACCCGACCAGTCCCGCCTTCGGCTTCGCGCCGCGGCCGGTGGCGCCTTCGTCGCGGATCTCGCCGCCGGAGCCCGTCGCCGCGCCCGGGAACGGCGAGATCGCCGTCGGATGGTTGTGCGTCTCGACCTTCATCAGGATGTCGATCGGCTCGTCGGCTGCCGCGTACGCGCCGCCGCCGGGTGGCGCGAACCAGCGCCGGCCCGGCCAGCCCTCGATCACGGCCGCGTTGTCGCGGTAGGCGGACAGCACGCCGCGCGGGTTGCTTCGCGTGCGTGTTGCGGATCATGCCGAACAGCGACTTCTCGCTGGGCACGCCGTCGACGATCCACTCCGCATTGAAGATCTTGTGCCGGCAGTGCTCGGAGTTCGCCTGCGCGAACATCATCAGCTCGACGTCGGTCGGATCGCGACCGAGCGCCGCGGAACGCGTCGAGCAGGTAGTCGATCTCGTCGTCGGACAGCGCGAGCCCGAGGTTGCGGTTCGCCGCTGCGAGCGCGGCGCGCCCTTCGGCA
Source organism: uncultured Gammaproteobacteria bacterium (assembly GCA_963776815.1). Lineage (GTDB taxonomy): Bacteria > Pseudomonadota > Gammaproteobacteria > Steroidobacterales > Steroidobacteraceae > RPQJ01. The sequence continues at coordinate 125,823 of CAVZNZ010000016.1, read as the reverse complement.
AGCACCGGCACCGTCGCGAGCGGCTTCGGCGCGGCGTGATGGAAGAGCGCCGCCGCCTCGGCAGCGATCGCGCAGCACCTGCTCGGTCATTCGATCGTGCAGCGGACCGGCCGCCGATCGACCATTCCGCTTCGGTCAGCGCGCGCGCGCCTTCGAGGTAATAGGCGATGCCACGCTCGATGCGCCGGACGGCACCGAGCCCGCAGACGTGCGCGATGTCGGTGGCCTTGCTCGACCACGGCGACACGGTGCCGGATCGCGGCACCACGAGCAGCAGCTCGCCGCGCGGCTGTCCGTCACCGGCGCTGGGCCCGTAGTGCAGCAGCGACTCGAGCACGCGCCTCTCGTCCGCGGCGAGATCGCGGTCGACGTCGACGAAATGAACGTAGCGGGAATCGAGCCGTGCGAGGTGCCCGACGCTGTCGCGGATAGCGACGCCAGCAGCTTGGCGAGCCGGAAATCGGAGATTGCGGGGGCGCCGCTGAGTGTGAGCATCTGGAGACCTGCGCCGGCCTGGCAGGGGCGCGAAATGATACCGGAGCAGGCCTGCCACGGCCAGCGCGCGAACTGCAGCGATTGGACTCTACTTGCCGCGGGCCCGGGTCGCCCGGCGTGTACACCGGGAACGGGAACTGCGTGACGTTCGAGCCTTCCGTCGAGGACACCTTGCTCACGCCGGACTTGCGCACTTCGTCGATCCGGATCACCGAGTGCAGCGGCAGGTAGGTACGCTTCACGCCGGCAAATTCGGCCTTGATCTTCTCCTCCGAGGGATCCACGACGACGGCCGAGCGCTCGCCGAAGATCAGTTCCTCGACCTCGACGAACCCGAACAGCGTGCCGTGGCCCACCTTGCGGGCATAGATCTCGTAGACCTTGCCCTGGTTGGCGAAAACGACCTTGAAGATGTTGCTTGGCGGCATCGTGATGCTTGCGGTCCGGGGTGCGGGCATATTACAAGGTGCCCGGAACCATGGCCATCAAGCTGCGAGTCATCAGCGACCAGTACCGCGAGCTCGGCGAGCACCGCTCGCGCGTGTTCGGCGTGAACGGCGGCTCGATCGGCCGCGCACCGGACAACGACTGGGTGCTCCCGGACTCGAAGCGGCTCGTTTCGGGCCACCACTGCGAGATCGAGTATCGCGGCGGCGGGTACTGGCTGCAGCGACAAGAGCACGAACGGAGTGTTCGTCAACGAGTCCGAGGACTCCGGTCGCGGAGACCGGCCCTGTCGCGCTGCAGGACGGCGACCGCCTCCGGATCGGCGACTACGAGATCCTGGTCAGCGTCGACGATCGCATCGACTTCCTGCCCGCGGCGGCGGAGCAGCATTCCGCGTCGAAGCACCTCGATTCCGACATCGGGGCCAGCCTCGATCTCGACAGCCTGCTGTCGCCCCGCGATGGAGACGACTCCGGATCGATTTCCGTGCGCAACGCCTTCGGGCTCAAGCTGCCGAAGGAGTTGCGTGAGCCGCCGCGGCCGCGCTCGACAAGGCCGAGGCGGCATCGCAGCGCCGATGGCGAGCCGCCTGCCCCGCCGCCGGGCGCGCGGGTGGCGCCGCAAGCACGACGGAAGCGCCAGCGGACGCGCCGGCGAGCCGCCGGACTGGGCCCTGAAGACGCGCGCCGTGACGCGCCAGGAACTCGCCGACGCGATGGCGCGTCGCCAGAGCCGGATCCAGGCGCGTCAGCAGACGCTGCCGTTCCACCAGCAGGCGACCTCCTGGGCCGACCTCAAGTCCGCGGTGCAGGCGTTCTGCCGCGGCGCAGGCATCGACCCGGCTGCGCTCTCTGCCGAGGCACAGGCCATGCTGCCGCTGCTTGCCGGCCAGCTGCTGCGCGAGGCGGTGGTCGGACTGAACGACCTGCAGCAGGCGCGCACGTCGAACGGAGCGCCCGCCGCGGCGGCAGCGGGCTCGCAGCCTTCGGGCAGCAATCCACTGCGCACGTCGACGAGCGTGGAGCAGGCGCTGCTGCGACTGTTCGAGTCGCACGGCCGCATCTACGGCGGCCCGGTGGACTCGCTGCGCGACGTGCTGCTCGACGCCAAGGAGCACGAGGCCGCGATCGATGCCGGCATGCGGGCCGGCCTGAAGGCCGTGCTGGACCAGCTCGCGCCGGGCAACGTCGCCGACCAGTTCGAGCAGGGACGCGCGCGGACGCTGGCGCCCGGGCAGGATCCGCGGCCGAAGTACTGGGAACACTATGCAGAATTGTTCCGCGTGATCACGCAGAACGACGTCGGCGGCGTGCCCCACCCGTTCGTCGAGGCCTTCACGCGCGCGTACGAAGCCTCTCGCTCCGAGGCCGCCAGCAAGCGTCGAGGGCGCGCCGAGGGCTGAGCGCTGCGAGGCCTGGCGCGCGTGCGCGACCCGCAGGTTCAGTGCGCAGCGCGCGGCGGCCTCGGCGTTCGCGCAGCGTGACCGGCATGATCATCAGCTCCAGCCCGTGGCCGTTCAGGATGCGCTGCATCGCGAGCGGCGTCTGGCTGTGCAGCCAGCGGTTCCACCAGTTCTCCGTCTCGAACACCAGCCGGCTTGCGAAGAACACGCTGTTCGGGAACTCGTCCCGCACGGCAAGGGCCAGCCGCTCGAGTTCCTCGAGCCGGTCGCTGCCGTAGGCGTCGTACCAGCGGGAGCCGCGACCGAGTACGTGCGCATAGTTCACGAGCGTATCGAGCGCTGCCCGCGTCTCGTACTGCAGCGTGCGCAGCGCCTGGTCGCTGCCGAACGACTCGCTGTCCACCGTGCCGATGCTGACGAAGATGTAATTGCGGAAATGCCCGGGGAACAGCGCCTCCACGCGTTCGACGGTGTGCAGGCCGACGCCGCGGTTGGAGCTGACCAGGAAGACGGCCGTGGGCTGGGACGGGTCGATCGCAGGAGGTTCGCCCGGCAGGTCCTGCAGCCGCCAGCGGTGCTCGCGCTCGAACTCGTGGGTGAGTTCGCGGACGCGGCCATAATGCCTGCGGATCAGCAGCCCGAGCACGACGACGACCGACGTGATCGCGAGCGTGACGATGCCTCCCTGCAGGAAGCGCTCGACGATGATCACTGCGAGTATGCCCGCGGTGATGAGCAGCGCGAGCGCCGACAGCAGCAACCGGCGCCTGGCCCGGTTGTCGTCGCGCCGCTGCTTCCACCAGTAGTTGGTCAGGCCGAGCAGCGACAGCGTGAAGGTGATGAATACGTTGACCGTGTACAGCACCACCAGCAGCCCGACGTAGCCCTTCGTCCAGACCAGGATCGCGAGCGCGGCCACGCCCATCAGCAGCACTCCGTTGCGGGTGACGAGCCGCGACGACAGTGAACTGAACTGGTTCGGCGCCCATCGGTCCACGGCCATGTTGGCCAGCACCGCGGGCCCGCCGAGGAACCCGGTGTTGGCGGCGACGAACAGCAGCGCACCTTCGAACAGCAGCACGATCGTCAGCAGTGCGTGACTCGTGGTGCCGTGGAACCCCAGGCTCTCGATGATGTCGCCGAATACCACGGCATTGAGCGTCTGCCCGGTCTCGGAAGGCTTCACGTCCCACAACAGGTAGAGCAGGATGATCCCGGCCGCCGTGGCGCTCAACGAAAGCGCCATCAGCATCATCGTCGCCTTGCCGGTGCGGACGCGGGGCTCCTTCAACATGTTGACGTTGTTCGAGACGGCCTCGATGCCCGTGTAGGTGCCGCCACCCAGCGAATAGGCCTTCAGGAACAGCGCGATGACGAAGAACACTCCCGCCTCGCCCGCGAGGTCGTGGGTCTCGCGGATCGTCTGTTCGATCTCGGGACGCAGCCCGGCCCCGTGGCTCGCGATGCCGTAGCGCGATCAGGAAGAAATGCGTCAGCACGAAACCGATGAAGATCGGCGCGAGCACCCGGATGGACTCGCGCATGCCGCGCAGGTTCAGGTAGATCAGGATCGCGATCACGACGATCGCGGCTTCGAGCTTGACGATCTGGTGCGCCGGCGGCAGGAAACTGAAGATCGCGTCCACGCCGCTCGCGACCGAGATCGCGATCGTGAGCACGTAGTCGACGATCAGGGCCGCCCCCGCCACGAGTCCCGCGTACGGGCCGACGAGCCGCGTTGCGACCTTGTAGCCGCCGCCGCCATTCGGGAACAGCTCGATCACCTGGTTGTAGGCGAGCGAGATCAGGAACACGGTGAACGCCGTGGCGATGGCCAGGTACAGGGCGAGCTGGCTGTGGGTGCCGAGCGCCAGGAACGCCTCGGCCGGGCCGTAGGACGACGACGACAGGCCGTCGGCCCCGATGCCGATCCAGGCCAGGAACGCGGCGAGCGCGATGTGCTTGCGCGTCTCCGGCGCCATCGGGTCACGGGGCGGACCGAACACGACGTCGCTCAGGCGGCGCTTATTACTGGCTGACATCGGGGACGGTCGCTTGTTCTTGTGGGCGGCAAGCCGGCGCGACCACTGCGTCCAGCGTGCTTCGAGAATTGGATTCTACCCCGTTCGGCGCGCCCGGCGCAGCCGCTGCTAAGATTGCCGCTGAATGTCGATGGACAACCTGTTGCTCACCGCCGTTGGCCTGTTCCTCGTGCTGCTGAACGGGTTCTTCGTCGCGGCTGAGTTCGCCATCGTCAAGCTGCGGCGGACGCAGGCCGAAGAACTCGCGCAGACCCATGGCGTGCGCGGTCGCGTGCTGCGAACGGTTCGAACCCACCTCGACGCGTACCTCTCGGCCTGCCAGCTCGGCATTACCCTCGCCTCGCTCGGCCTCGGGTGGATCGGGGAGCCCGCCTTCGCCCGGATGGTCGAGCCGGTGCTCGCGGTGGCCGGCGTCACCGATCCGAAAGTCGTGCGGAGCATTGCCTTTGCGTTCGCTTTCGGCCTCATTTCGTTCCTGCACATCGTCGTCGGGGAACTCGCCCCCAAGTCACTTGCGATCCGGCGCGCAGAGGCCGTTTCGCTGAACGCCGCGCTGCCCCTGTATGTCTTCTACTGGCTGATGTACCCGTTCATCCGCGTGCTGAATGGCGCGGCCAACTGGATACTCGGCGCGATCGGCGTGGAAATGGCGACCGAGGGAGATGACGCGCACTCGGTTGCGGAACTGCACACGGTGCTGCGCGCGAGCCACCGGCACGGCGAGCTTGGCGCGATCGAGACCCAGATCCTCACGCGCGGCCTGGACCTGGGCGAACTCGTGGTAGGCGACGTGCTGCGGCCACTCGGGGAACTGATCTGGATCCGGTCAGACGCGACCATTGATGAAGTTCTGGCGGAGGTCCGCGACTCGAGGTTCACTCGCTACCCGGTCCGTGACCCGGTCACGGAACGATTCGTGGGGCTGCTGCACATCAAGGATCTGCTGACGTCCTCCAGGCGACCGCTCGAGATCCAGGACCTGCGCCCGTACCTGCGGCCGCTGCCGCTGGTTCGCGAGGAGGACCGGCTCGAGGCGGTGCTGGCGGCCTTCCGCCGCGGCGACCCGCATTTCGCGATCGTCACGGACGAGCTCGGGACTGCGATCGGATTCGTCACGTTCGAGCACGTCGTGGAGGCCCTGTTCGGGCCGGTCGAGGACGAGTTCTCGAAGGCGGGCCCGACCTGGCACGCGTGCGGACGACGGCAGCGTAGTCGGCCCCGGCAGTCTTTCGATCCTGAGCCTCGAGGAGGTCCTTGGCGTCGTGGCACCCGAAATCGATGCCGAACAGCGTGGGCGGACTTGTCACCGAGACGCTGGGACGCATTCCGGCGGCCGGCGAGCGGATCGAATTCCCGACGTTCGCGATCGAAGTGCTGAGCACCGATGGCCCGCGGATCGACAGCGTGCGGGTGCGGCGCCGCACGCGAACTTCGGCCGTTGCCGTTGAACTGCCCCGCCCGCAGCAATGCTCTCCGGCAAGCGCACGGAGGACCGCCCGCGGCTGTCCGACATCCTCGCCGACCTGGCCGCGTCCGACACCGAGTCGATCACGCTGGCCGACATCCGTACGCGGCTCACGAATCCACGCGGAGACGGACGACGAACGGAACAGGCGGCACCGCGCCAGTCTCAATTGACGTGCCGGCAGCGTGCCAGAAACCCGCGACCAGGACCGATGCGATGTCGACGACCGGTACACCCCTGATGTGGACACTGTTCGCGGCGTTCGTCCTCGTCGCGCTGGCTCGTCGACTTCTTCGCCATGGAGAAGCAGGGAGCGCACAAGGTCTCGATGAAGGAGGCCGCGATCTGGTCGCTGGTCTGGGTGGCCGTGTCGTTCGTGTTCGTCGGCTGGCTCTGGTGGCACCTCGGCGGACTCGACGGCAACGCGGTCGCCGACGCGAAGGCGCTCGAGTTCATCACCGGCTACCTCGTCGAGAAGGCGCTGGCGGTGGACAACATCTTCGTGTTCCTGATGGTGTTCACGTACTTCGCGGTGCCCGCCGAGTACCAGAAGCGGGTGCTGATGTTCGGCATCCTGGGCGCGCTCGTGCTGCGCGCCGTGATGATCCTGGTCGGCGCGTGGCTGATCGCGCAGTTCCACTGGATCCTGTACCTGTTCGGCGCGTTCCTGGTGTTCACCGGCATCAAGATGTGGCTCGCGACCGGGCAGGAGCCGGACCTGGAGGCGAATCCCGGCGCTGAAGTGGATCCGCCGGCACATGAAGATCTCGCCCGACTACGACGGCGAGAAGTTCTTCACCGTGCACAACGGCGTGAGGATGGCCACGCCGCTGTTCGTCGTGATCCTGCTGATCGGCATCGTCGACGTCGTGTTCGCGGTCGACTCGATCCCGGCGATCTTCGCGATCACGATGGACCCGTTCATCGTGCTGACCTCGAACGTGTTCGCGATCCTCGGCCTGCGCGCGATGTATTTCATGCTGGCCGGCATGCACGAGCGCTTCCACCTGCTGTCCTACGGGCTCGCCATCGTGCTGGTGTTCATCGGCACGAAGATGCTGCTGCTCGACATCTACAAGATTCCGGTGTCCTGGTCACTGGGGTTCACGCTCGTGGTGCTCGTGGCGACGATGGTCCTGTCGCTGAAGATCCCGCCGCAGGGAAGCCGGAGTACGGCCTATCCCTTCAAGGCGAAGCGGGACGAGGAGTCGGAGGCACGGCCGTAGCCGGGGAGCGCCCCGTCCCGGCCCGGGCGGGAGTCCTGCCGATTTGTCGAACCCACGGTCCGTGGGTTCTCATGCCACCCGGGCCAGAAAACGACAACGCCCCTTGCGGGGCGTCGTGGCGTTTCCTGGCGGAGAGGGTGGGATTCGAACCCACGTGGGGCGGTTATGCCCCCATCCGATTTCGAGTCGGCGCCGTTATGACCGCTTCGGTACCTCTCCGAGGGCCGCGTATTCTATACAAACCATGAAGGCGTTGCTCGCACTCGTCGCGATCCTGCTGCTGGGCACCTGCTCGCAGCCCCCGCCGCTGCTCGAGCAGATCCTTGCGAGCGGCGAACTCAGGGTCGTGACCCGGAACAGCCCGGACGCCTATTACCTCGGCAGCCGCGGCCCCGAGGGCCCCGCCTACGAGCTGGCAAGCCGCTTTGCCGAGAGCCTGGGCGTCCCGCTGCGGTTGTACACGGTCCGGACGCGCGAGGCCGCCATCAACGAGGTCCGGGCCGGGCGGGCCCACCTGGCGGCAGCGGGGCTCTCGACCGGCATCGAGCTGCCGCCGAATACCGACGTACGGCCCCGGCTACCAGCTCGTCCGCGAGCACCTGATTTTCCGCCGCCGCGGCGCCCGGCCGGCCTCGGTCACCGAGGCCGCACGCGGCCAGATCGAGGTGGCCGCCGGAAGCCCCCACCAGAGCACGCTCGAGGACCTGCGGCTGCAGTACCCGGACCTGGCCTGGATCGAGCGGGCCGACACGGACACCGAGGAGATCCTGAACGAGGTGTCCCGCGGCAGCGTGCAGTACACGCTCGCGAGTTCGACCGAGTTCGCGCTGAACCGGACCGTGCACCCGGAACTCGCGATCGCGCTGGACCTCTCGCCGCAGCGGTCGATCTCGTGGGTCGTCAACACGACCGCCCACGACCGCAGCCTGCTGGCCCGGGTCAACGCCTTCTTCGTCGTCGCGCGCGCGGACGGCTTCATCACCGCGATGCTGGACCGCTATTACGGCGACAAGGATAGCTTCGACTACCTGCTGTCGAGGAGTTTCGTCGAGCACGTGCAGAGCCGGCTGCCGCGCTATCTCGACTGGTTCCAGGAAGCGTCGGAGAAATACCGGCTCGACTGGCGCCTGCTGGCGGCGATGGGCTACCAGGAGTCGAAGTGGGATCCGTCGGCGGTGTCGTACACCGGCGTCCGGGGGCTGATGCAGCTCACCGAGGACACCGCGGAGATGATGAAGCACGGCGACCGCCGCGATCCGCGCGCCAGCATTTTCGGCGGGGCCAAGTACCTCTCGAAGCTGATGGACATGGTGCCGCGACGCATCCCGGAGCCCGACCGGACGTGGTTCGCGGTCGCCGCCTACAACGTGGGATTCGGGCACGTCGAGGACGCGCGCGTCCTCGCCCAGGCGCAGGGCCGCGACCCGGACCGATGGGACGACGTCCGTGACATGCTGCCGTTGCTGAGCCAGGAGCGCTGGTACACGCGCACCAAGCGCGGGTATGCGCGCGGCTGGGAACCGGTGCGCTACGTGGACAACGTGAAGGCCTACCTGAACATCCTCCAGGTCGCCGGGACCGGCACCGCGCGGGGCTCAGCGGCGGGCGACGAAAAAATCCCTTAGCAGCGTGCTGCACTCGTCGGCCAGCACGCCACCGGTGCTTTCGAGGCGGTGGTTGAGCGCCGGATGCTGCACGATGTTGAACACCGTGCCCGCGGCGCCTGCACGCGGATCCGTTGCGCCGAAGACCAGCCGTCGCACCCGGGCATGGACCATCGCCCCAGCGCACATCGCGCACGGCTCGAGCGTCACGTACAGCGTGGTGTCGGTCAGCCGATAGGTGTTCAGCGCCACGCCTGCCGCGCGCAGCGCGATGATCTCGGCGTGCGCGGTCGGATCGCAGCGTGCCGATCGGACGGTTCCAGCCCTCGGCGACGATCGCGCCGTCCTTGACGATCGACGGCACCGACCGGCACCTCGCCGGCGGCCTGCGCCATCCGGGCCAGCTCGAGGGCGCGCCGCATGAACGTCTCGTCCTGTGATTCCATCGACGACGCACCCCGGCAGCGCAGGCCTCACTCCCACTCGATCGTCGCCGGCGGCTTCCCCGAGATGTCGTAGGTGACCCGCGAGATCCCCTTGCACCTCGTTGATGATGCGTCGCCGCAGAGGTCGAGGAACTCGTACGGCAACCGCGCCCAGCGCGCCGTCATGAAATCCACCGTCTCCACGGCACGCAGCGCGATCACGTAGTCGTAGCGGCGGCCGTCGCCCATCACCGCCACGGAGCGCACCGGCAGGAACACCGCGAACGCCTGGCTGGTCTGGTCGTACAGGCCGTGCGCGTGCAGCTCGTCGATGAAGATCCTGTCGGCCTTGCGCAGCAGGTCGGCGTACTGCTTCGACACCTCGCCCAGGATGCGGACGCCGAGGCCCGGGCCCGGGAACGGGTGGCGGAACACCATTTCGCGCGGCAGCCCGAGTTCGAGCCCGAGCCGGCGCACCTCGTCCTTGAAGAGCTCGCGCAACGGCTCGACGAGCCTGAGCTTCATGTGCTCAGGCAGGCCGCCCACGTTGTGATGGCTCTTGATGACGTGCGCCTTGCCGGTCTTCGCGCCCGCGGACTCGATCACGTCGGGATAGATCGTGCCCTGCGCGAGCCAGCGCACGCCCTCGAGCTTGTGCGACTCTTCCTCGAACACCTCGACGAACAGCCGCCCGATGATCTTGCGCTTGCGCTCCGGGTCGGTCTCGCCGCGCAGCGCCTCGAGGAAGCGCGCCTCCGCGTTCACGCGGATCACGCGCACGCCCATGTTCTCGCCGAGCGTCTTCATGACCTGGTCGCCCTCGCCGGCGCGCAGCAGGCCGTGGTCGACGAACACGCACACGAGCTGCTCGCCGATCGCCCGGTGCAGCAGCGCGGCGACGACCGACGAATCGACGCCGCCCGACAGCCCGAGCAGCACGCGGTCCGACGCCCACCTGCTCGCGCACGCGCGCGATCGGCATCCGCGATGATGTTGCCCGGTTCCCAGCGCGCCTCGCAGGCGCAGATCTCGCGCACGAAGCGCTCGATCAGCCGCGCACCCTGCAGCGTGTGCGTCACCTCGGGATGGAACTGCACGGCGTAGTAGCGGCGCGATCTCGTCGGCCATCGCGGCGAGCGGCGCATTGGGCGTGGAGGCCACCGGCACGAACCCCGGCGGCACCGCGTCCACGCGATCGCCGTGGCTCATCCAGACGTCGAGCACCGCGCGGCCCGACGCGTCGCTGTGATCGCGCAGGCCGTCGAACAGCCGGCACGGCGCGGTCGACCGTCACCTGCGCGTAGCCGAACTCGCGATGATCCGCGGGCGTGACGCGGCCGCCGAGCTGCTGCGCCATCGTCTGCATGCCGTAGCAGATGCCGAGCACCGGCACGCCGGACTCGAACACCGCGGCCGGGCGCACGCGGCGGCTCGGCGTCGGTCACGGACTCGGGCCCGCCCGAGAGGATGATGCCGCGCGCGCCGAACGCGCGGACGTCGGCGTCGCTCATGTCCCAGGGATGGATCTCGCAGTAGACGCCGCTCTCGCGCACGCGCCGCGCGATCAGCTGCGTGTACTGGGCCCCGAAGTCGAGGATCAGGATCCGGTGCGCGTGGATGTCGGGCGGCCGGACCGGTCGATTGACTCAGCTGACACGGTAATTCGGCGCTTCCTTGGTGATGGTCACGTCGTGCACGTGGCTCTCGCGCATGCCGGCATTGGTGATGCGCACGAACCTCGGCCGCGTCCGCATCTCCTCGATGCTGGCGCTGCCGGTGTAACCCATCGCGGCGCGCAGGCCGCCGGTCAGCTGGTGCAGGATCGCGACGATGCTGCCCTTGTACGGCACGCGGCCCTCGACGCCTTCGGGCACGAGCTTCTCGAGCTCGGCCGTGGTGTCCTGGAAGTAGCGGTCGCGCGAGCCGTGCGCCTGCGCCATCGCGCCGAGCGAGCCCATGCCGCGGTACGACTTGTAGGAGGCGCCCTGGTAGAGCTCGACCTCGCCGGGCGATTCCTCGGTGCCGGCGAACAGGCCGCCGATCATCACGCAGTACGCGCCCGGCGACGATCGCCTTGGCGACGTCGCCGGAGAAGCGGATGCCGCCGTCGGCGATCAGCGGCACGCCGTGCGGCGCGAGTGCGGCCGCGACGTTCGCGACGGCCGAGATCTGCGGCACGCCGACGCCCGCGACGACGCGCGTCGTGCAGATCGAGCCCGGGCCGATGCCGACCTTGACGGCGTCGGCGCCGGCGTCCACGAGCGCCATCGCCGCCTCGGCCGTGACGATGTTGCCGGCGATCACCTGCTGCGTTCGGGCCAGCGCGCCTTGATCCGCGCGCACCGTCTCGATCACGCCGCGCGAGTGGCCGTGGGCCGTGTCCACGACGATCACGTCCACGCCCGCCTCGCGCAGCGCCGCGGCACGGTCGAGCGTGTCCGCGCTCGTGCCGACGGCGGCGCCGACGCGCAGCGCACCGCGCTCGTCCTTGCACGCGCGCGGGAATTCGGTCGCCTTCTGGAAGTCCTTGACCGTGATCATGCCCTTCAGCGCGAAGTCGTCGTCGATCACCAGCACCTTCTCGATGCGGTGCTTGTGCAGCAGCGCCAGCACTTCTTCTTTCGGCGAGTTCTCGCGCACCGTGACGAGCCGCTCGCGGGGCGTCATCACCGAGGACACCGGCGCGTCGAACCGCGTCTCGAAGCGCAGGTCGCGGTGGGTGACGATGCCGACCGCCTTGCCGTCGCGCACGACCGGCACGCCGGAGATGTTCTTCGCGCGCGTGAGCTCGAGCACCTCGCGGATGGTCGCCTCGGGCCGCACCGTGATCGGGTCGTGGATGATGCCGCTCTCGAAGCGCTTCACGCGCGCGACCTGCCGCGCCTGCGGCTCGATCGTCATGTTCTTGTGGATGATGCCGATGCCGCCCTCCTGCGCGATCGCGATCGCGAGGCGGTGCTCGGTCACCGTGTCCATCGCGGCGGAGACGACCGGCAGGTTGAGGCGGATGCCGCGCGTCAGCTGCGTGCCGAGGTCCGACCTCCTGCGGCAGCACCTGCGAATAGGCCGGCACGAGCAGGACGTCGTCGAAGGTGAGGGCTTCCTCGAGGATGCGCAGCATGGGCGGACCCGGGCTTGTGAAAGGAAGCGCGGCAATTGTACCCGCCGGGCCCGTCCGGGGGAAACCGGCGTGCACCGGCCTGTGCCGCGAGCGCGGCCGCTAAGACTCGCGCCACCATGCAGGACCCTGGTCTCGATCCGACCCCGACTCCCCGCCGCCCGCGGGAGGTCTTCACCGTCAGCCGGCTCAACCGGGAGGCCCGGGTGCTGCTGGAGCGCGGCCTGGGCTCGGTCTGGCTCGAGGGCGAGATCTCGAACCTGTCGCGGCCCGGCGTCCGGGCACTGGTACTTCTCGCTGAAGGACGAGACCGCGCAGGTGCGCTGCGCGATGTTCCGGCAGCGCAACCTGATGGTGCGCTTCCCCGTGCAGGACGGCGCGCACGTGCTGGCACGCGGCCGGGTCAGCCTGTACGAGGCGCGCGGCGAGTTCCAGGTCGTGATCGAGCACCTCGAGGAGGCCGGCGAAGGACTGCTGCGGCGCCGCTTCGAGGAACTGAAGCAGAAGCTCGCGCGCCGAGGGCCTGTTCGAGCCCGCTGCACAAGCAGCCGCTGCCGGCCCTGCCGCGGCGCATCGGCGTGATCACCTCGCCCACCGGCGCGGCGATCCGCGACATCCTGCACATCCTGCGCCGGCGCTTCCCGGCGATTCCGGTGCTCGATCTACCCGGTGGCGGTGCAGGGCGAGGCGGCGCCGCGCGAAATCGAGCAGGCGCTGCGGCTCGCCGTCGGCGCGCCGCGACTGCGACGTGCTGATCGTCGCGCGCGGTGGCGGCTCGCTCGAGGACCTCTGGGCGTTCAACGACGAGAGCGTCGCGCGCGCGATGTTCGCCTGCCCGATCCCGATCGTGAGCGGCGTCGGCCACGAAGTGGACTTCACGATCGCGGACCTCGTGGCTGACGAGCGGGCGCCGACGCCGTCCGGCGCGGCCGAGCGCGTGGTGCCCGATCGCGCCGAATGGCTGCGCGCATTGGCCGTCGACCGTGCAGCGCCTGTGCAGCTCTCGATGCGGCGGCGCCTGCACGACCTGCGCAGGCAGCTTGCGACCGCGCGAGCAGCGGCTTCGCAGGGCGCATCCCGGCATGCGGCTGCGCCAGCACGCGCAGCGGCTGGACGAGCTCGAGGAGCGCCTGCACGCGCGGCGCGGGCCCGGCTCGAGCGCGCGCGGTCACGTCATGGCGCCGCCGCCGCGTTGCTGCTGCGCGCATCGCCCGCGATCGGGTGCAGGCGCTGCGCATGCGTCTCGAATCGGCTCGCCGTGCGCTGGCTCGGCCGCGATCGCAACAGCCGGTCCGAGCAGTTGCGCCGGCGCTTCGAACTGGCGGCGCGCACGCTGCATGCGGTGAGTCCGCTCGCGACGCTCGACCGTGGCTACGCGATCGTGACGGACGCGCAGGGACACGTGCTGCAGGAGGCGGCCGCGGTCGCGGCCCGGCGACCGCATCGACGCGCGCCTGGCCCGCGGCCGATTCAGCGCCACGGTCGTCGACGGTGACCGGACGAGCCTGCGAACGAACGCACGGAAAGCCGAATGACGCCCGCGCGACTCGAAGCATCAGCGAACGACACTGCGATTCGCTGCGTGGAGCCTGGCCGCGCTTGGTTTGCTCGCCGGGCCGCGGCCGACGCGGCCGGCCGGCCGGTGGACCTGCCGCGTGAAAGTCGTGTGCCGGGCGGCATCGCGATCATCCCGACTGGGCGAAGGGCCGAGGCTCCGGGAGAAGTCTTCTTCAACGAGCATCGCGCGCCCGTGCTGCGGGACCGCATGGCTGGGTGGCGCTCGTCGGCATCCCGCTCGATACGGCGCCGGGCGCGCAGGCGGCGCAGTTCCTGCCGACCGGCGAGTCGAAGCGGCGCCCGCTCGAGTTCACGGTGGCGCCGAAGAAATACGCCGAACAGCGCCTGAAGGTCGCGAACAAGCGCCACGTGGACCCGGAGCAGGAAGACCTCGAGCGCATCGACCGCGAGCGCACGCGCATCGACGCGGCGCTCGGGACTTACACGGCCGGACGTCATGCCGAACTGCGCGATGCAGGCACCTGTCCCGGGGCGCGCTCGAGCAGCTTCGGGCTGCGACGGTTCTTCAACGGCCAGCCGCGCAATCCGCATTCCGGCATGGACATCGCCGCGCCGACCGGCACGCCGATCCTGCAGCCCGTCGCCCGGCCGCGTGCTCGACGCCGGCGACTTCTTCTTCAACGGCAACACCGTGTTCCTGGACCACGGCGAAGGCGTCGTGACGATGTATTGCCACCTGAGCCGCATCGACGTGAAGGCTGGCGACGAACTCGACACTGGGCAGTGCTCGGGCTGGTCGGCGCGACCGGGCGCGTGACCGGCCCGCACCTGCACTGGGGCATCGCCGTCAACCGCGCGATGGTGGATCCAGCGCTGTTCCTCGGGATAGGTGTGAGCGGACCACGCAAGTGAGCGTGCTGTGGCGCGTCTGCGACCGGCGGCAGCCCGCACGCAGCTCACAGTCCCGTCTCTTCCGCAGGAACCCCCGATCGCCGGCTCGAACCGGTCGAGGTCGGTCAGGAACGCGTCATGGCCCTGCAACGACGGGAATGCGTGGTATTCCACGTCGCAACGCCAGCCGCGCGCAGGTGGTCGGCTATCTCGCGCTGCTGCTCGATCGGGAACAGCATGTCGGTCTCCACGCCGAGCACGAGCGCGCGCTTTACGCCGAAGCGGGCAAATGCCGCCGGCGAGCGAACCGCCGCCGTGGTCGGCCAGGTCGAACTGGTCCATGGCACGCGACAGGTAAAGGTATGCGTTCGCATCGAACGTGTCGGCGAACCTCAGCGCCTGGTGCTCGAGGTACGCCTCGACCTCGAACTGCGGGCGGAAGTCGCCGGACAGCCCGGCCGTCTCCGGCACGCGGCGCCGTCCAAATCGTTGCTGCCATTCCTCAGGCGAACGGTAGGTAATCGTGCCCAGCTTGCGCGCGAGCCGCAGCCCAAGGCGCGGCCCGCGACCCGGCTCGTAGTTTCCGCCGCGCCACGCCGGGTCGCTGCGGACCATCTCGCGCTGCAGCGAGCGCAACGCGATGGCGAACGGCGTCGCGCGGGCGGCGCCTGAGATCGACACGAGGTTGTCCACCGTCGCCCGGGAACAGCGCACAGTAGGCGAGCACCACCATCCCGCCGAGCGAGGGCCCGACCACCGCGGCGACCCGCTCGATGCCGAGGGTGCGCAGCGCCGCGTGGCCCGCAGCCGCGATGTCCTCGACCGTGATCTCCGGGAACCCGATGCCGTAGGTGCGACCGGTGCAGCGGGTCGATGGACGCGGGGCTCGAGGAACCGAAAGGGCTGCCGAGCGAGTTCACGCAGACGACGAAGTACCGGCCCGTGTCGAGCGGCCTCCCCTCGCCGATCATGGTCTCCCACCAGCCCGGCCGCGGATCACTCGGCGAGGACGCGGCGTGGGCCGTCGGCGAAAGACCGGTGAATATCAGCAGCGTGTTGTCACGGGCCTCGTTCAGCCGGCCCCAGCATTCATAGGCGACCACCGGCTCGTCGATGACGCCACCGCGGAACAGCTTCAGCGGTTCCGGCAGCCATGCCAGCTTGCGGGCAGGCAGGTCGTGCGTTGCGGATGCGGGGGGTCGAGCGAAAGCCATTTGCATGCGGGCAGTCTATGCCCGCCTCCTAGCCCGGCGACACAAACCAGAGGATAGCGCGTCAGAAGCGCTGGTTATCAGTCCGGCGCCGGACTCAGCGCTTGCCGGTGCCGGCGCGGCGACGCTTGACGAGGCGCTGGCGCTTCTTCTGCTGCCTGGGGTCAGCACGTTGCGGCGCCCGGCGAACGGGTTCTCGTCGGTACGGAACTCGATCCGCATCGGCGTGCCTTTCAGCCCGAACGTCTGCCGGAAGTGGTTCTCGAGGTAGCGTCGATACGCGTCCGGGACGTGCTGCGTCTGGTTGCCATGGATCACGACGACCGGGGGGTTGCGGCCGCCCTGGTGGGCATAGCGCAGCTTGATGCGACGCCCGCGCACCAGCGGCGGCTGGTGCATCGAGATCGCATGCTCGAGCGCCGCGGTGAGTTCCTTGGTCGGCAACTCGCGCATCGCGGCCCGGTAGGCCGAGCGCACCGACCCCATCAGTTCGCCGACGCCGGTACCGTGCCGCGCCGAGATGAAGTGCACCAGCGCGAAACCGAGGAAGTCGAGTCGCAGGTCGAGGCCGTCACGGATCGCGTCGCGCTGCGCCGGCGGGATCCCGTCCCACTTGTTCACTGCGATCACGAGCGCGCGGCCCTGCTCCGCGATCAGCCCGAGCAGGCTCGCGTCCTGCTCGGCGATCGTGTCGTGCGCGTCGACCACGCCGATCACGACGTTCGCCTGCTCGATCGCCTGCAGCGCCTTGACGATGCTGAACTTCTCGACCGCGTCGCTGACTCGCGCGCGGCGGCGCACGCCGGCCGTGTCGATCAACGTGTAGGTCTGGCCATCGCGTTCGAACGGGACGTACACGGAGTCGCGGGTGGTGCCCGGCTGGTCGAACGCGACGAGTCGCTCCTCGCCGAGCAACCGGTTGATCAGCGTGGACTTGCCCACGTTGGGTCGACCGACCACGGCCACGCGGATCTCGCTGCTCTCCGACTCGTCTTCCTGGGGCGGCGGCTCCGGCTCAGCCAGCCCTTCGACCGCCCGCTCCATCAGGTCCTCGATGCCCTGCATGTGCGCCGCGGACACGACCACCGGCGCGCCGAAACCGAGCTGGTGGAAGTCGCCACCGGCGATCTCGGGATCCAGCCCCTCCGCCTTGTTGACCACGACCACGACGGACTTGCCCGCGCGACGCAGGACGTCGGCAACGTGCAGGTCGGCCGGGACGCAGCCCTGCGCGGGCATCCACGACCAGCAGCACGCGATCGGCCTCCTCGACCGCCTTCAGCGTCTGCTCGGCCATCAGCCGCTCGACGCCCTGGGTCGTGTCGACGAGCCCGCCCGTGTCCACGACGACGCAGCTGCGCGGCCCGACGCGGGTGTAGCCGTACTTGCGGTCGCGGGTCAGCCCCGGCACGTCGGCGACGAGAGCGTCGCGCGTGCGCGTGAGCGCGTTGAACAGCGTGGACTTCCCGACATTCGGACGCCCGACCAGGGCGACGACAGGCAGCATGATCAGCTCCCCGCCGCGCTCCCGGCCTTGTAGGCGACGACGTGGCCGCCCTCGTCCACCACGAAGATCCGGCCGCCCATGACGAGCGGCGGCGCTGCGATCCGCGTGCTGCCCGGGTGCTCGCGCGCGACGAACTTGCCCGTCGCACGATCGAGGAAGTGCAGGTACCCCTCGAAGTCGCCGACGATCACCGAGGAGCCGTCGACGGCCGGCGTGCTGAGTCCGCGGTTCTTCAGCGCGGACTGCGTCCACACCACGCCACCGTCGCGACGCCGCATGGCGACCACGTCGCCACCTGACGACGACACGTACAGCTGGTCGTCGTCGATCGCGAGCCCGCGATAGCTCGAGACGTCGCGCGCCCACCAGATCTGTCCGCTTTCGAGCGCCATCATCGCGACGCGCCCCTGGTAACCCACGGCATAGACGTCACTGCCCGAGACGCGCACGGCCGAGTCGACGTCCGACAAGCGCTCGAGCTCGGTACGACCGCGAGCCGAGGCGACCGGCGTCTGCCACAGCACCTCGCCCGTGTCGCGCGTGACCGCCATGACCTTGCCGGAGTCGAAGCCGCTGATCACCTTCGCTCCCGCCGCGACGGGCGACGCCGTGCCGCGCAGCGACAGCCGGGGCACGAGGTCCTCGACTGCCCACTGTTCCTTGCCTGTGCCGGCCGCAAGCGCGACCAGGCGCCCTTCGGCCGTACGCACCACCACGCCGTTCTCGTCGACCAGCGGCGGCGACAGCAGCTCACCGAGCACGCGGACCTTCCAGCGTTGCTTGCCGCTAGCGGCATCGAGCGCGACGACGTCGCCGTCGCTGCTGCCGACGACGACCAGGCCTGCACCGATGCCGGGACCCGCCGAAAGATCGACCTTCGTGTCGGTCCGCCAGCGCTCGCGGCCATTGGCGGCGTCGAGCGCAACGACCTTGCCGTCACGCGCCGCGGCGAAGACCGTGCTGCCGTCCCCGGCGACACCGAGCGTGAGTCGCAGCTTTTCACCACCGCCGCCGACTCCCTCCGACCAGAGCTTCTCGACCCGCAGCGTAGGCTTCAGGTCGACGAGTTCGGCTGGCGGCGCGACGTCCTTGTCCTTGCTGCAGCCGGCCAGCACGGCAAGCGCCGCGACCGCGACCAGCGAGCCGCGCCAGGTCGGGCGGAGCCTCATTTCCCGGCGGCTCCCGCGACAGGCGCAGGCGAAGCCACTGCGGGCAGCGCGTCACGCTTCAATTCCACGTACGCACGATCGATCTGCACGTCGTCCTTGGCCGCAGACAGCGCCGAGTCGTACTCGCGCCGTGCCGCAGTCGCATCGCCCTTCGCGGCAAAGGCGTCGCCACGGATTTCGTGGAACAGCGCCAGGAAGCTGCCGGCCTTCGCGGTGTCGAGCAGCGCGACGCTGTCGTCGAACTTGCCTTGCTCGATCTGCACCCGCGCGAGACGGGTCAGCGCGATAGTGCGCAGTTCCTGGTCCTTCGAGCCGTCCGCGACCGCCTTCAGGCGCTGCGCCGCATCGTCGAGCTTGCGATTCTCGATTGCCGCGCGGGCGAGCGCCAGGTCCGACTGGTCCGCGTACGGCGAGGCCGGGCTCTCGGCACGCAGCGCCTTGGCCTTCTGCACTGCGTCGTCGAACTTGTTCTGGCCCAGTGCTTCGAGCACGGCCGTGTAGGCAGCCGCGTCGTGCTGCGCGACCCTGGCCTTGCTGCCCTGCCAGTACTGCCAGCCCCACAGCAGCGCGAGACCGAGGGCGATGCCGCCGACGATCCACAGCCAGTTCTCGCTCCACCAGCGGCGCAGTTGTTCTTCGCGTTCGTTGTCGGTCAAGTCTTCCACTTCGAGGACTCCGTCGTACCGGACCAGCGGCAAGCCGGTCCGTTGTGTGTTTCAGTCATTCGCGCCCGCGCCCGGCCACGAGTCGCGCCAGTTCCTGTGCGAGGCCCGCGATCGGAACCTCGACCTGCCCCGCATCTTCGCGCAATGGCTTCAATGCCGCGATTCCGCGCGCCACTTCTTCGTCGCCGAGTATGACCGCGTAGCGGGCGCCGCTGCGGTCCGCGCGCTTCAGCTGCGACTTGAAGCTTCCCGCACCGCAGTTCATCTCGACCCTGAGTCCCGGCAGCGCGTCGCGCAGGCTCTCCGCAACCCCGAGGCCCGCCGCTTCCGCGGCCTCGCCGCCGAGCACCACGTAGACGTCCGCCGAGGTCTCGTCGCCCGCGCGCTGCTGCAGCCGCATCAGCTCCACGATCCGTTCCTCGCCGAGCGCCCAGCCGATCGCAGGCACCGGCTCGCCGCCGAGCTGTGCGACGAGCCCGTCGTAGCGGCCGCCGGAGCAGACCGCGTCCTGCGAACCGAGGTCGCCGGTGACCCACTCGAACACCGTGCGCGAATAGTAATCGAGACCACGCACCAGGCGCGGGTTGACGACGTACCCGACGCCGGCCGCGTCCAGGTCCCGCTGCAGGCGGGTGAAGTGCGCCGCAGACTCGGGGTCGAGGTGATCGGTGATCAGCGGCGCACCGTCGATGATCGGGCGCATCGCGGGATTCTTGCTGTCCAGGATCCTGAGCGGGTTGCCGCCGAGCCTGCGCCGGCTGTCCTCGTCGAGCGACGACTCGTGACCCCGGAAATACTCGACCAGCTTCTCGCGATAGACGCGACGGGACTCAGGCGTGCCCAGCGAGTTGACGTTCAGCGTGAGTCCCGCGAGCCCGAGCTTTCGCCAGATGCGGGCCGACATGATGATCAGCTCGGAGTCGACGTCCGGTCCAGGGAACCCGAGTGCCTCGACGTCGACCTGGTGGAACTGGCGGTAGCGTCCCTTCTGCGGGCGCTCGTAGCGGAACATCGGGCCTGCGCACCAGACCTTCTGGCGCTGGTTGTGCAGCAGGCCGTTCGAGATGCAGGCGCGCACGATGCCCGCGGTCGCTTCCGGACGCAGCGTCACGGATTCACCGCCGCGGTCCTCGAACGTGTACATCTCCTTCTCGACGATGTCCGTCATCTCGCCGATCGAGCGCTTGAACAGCTCGGTGCGCTCCAGCAGCGGCAGCCGGATCTCGCGATACCCGTACTCGGCGAACGTCTCGCGCGCCACGCGCTCGAGCAACTGCCAGGCGCCGGTGTCGCCGGGCAGCACGTCGTTCATTCCGCGGATGGGCTGGATCGTTTCGGCCATGGGTTCGTCCGCGGTCGTCAGCGCAGCGCGCCGTCGGCACCGACGTTGTATCGGCCGACCGTCTGGCCGGCGGGCGGTGCCGGCAGGTTCACCGCGCGACCGTTTGCCTGCAACGTCACGGCCGGCGCATTGCCCAGCGTGACGCTGAGCGGCGCGGTACCGGTGACGCTGCGATCGGTGCCGGCCTGGCCGAGGTCGTACAGCACCGCCTTGCCGGAGCCGTCGTAGATCTCGACCCAGGAATCGGCCGCAAACCGCAACTGCAGCACGACCTGGCCAGGCTGCACGCCAGCCGGAGTAGCGCCAGGCGCAGCGGCCGCCGACGGCGATCCCGTTGCGTCCAGTGCAGGCGCAACTGCTGGCACCCCGGTCACCTGCCGGTCCGGGCTCACGGCCAACGGCGCAGGCTGCACTGCGGAAGCAGCGCTGGATTCAGCCGCCCCACCCGTCGCGGACCCGCGTCCGAAAGGCCACCCGGGCAGTCGCAAACCATATTCGCTCACGTACGCCGCTATCCCCGCCGCCATCAGGAACAACAGCAGGCTGCCCACGATCCAGGGCCATCGGGCCGGACCGCGCTCAGGCGGCATTTCCATGCGTGACTTCGGGATCAGCGTCGGCTGGCCGAGTTGCGCCCGTGAGCGCTCGTACGCGCCGAGGATTTCGTCTTCCGCCAGTCCGAGCAGTGCCGCGTATCGCTTCAGGTGGCCACGCGCGAACACCGGCGCGCCGAGTGCGGCGTAGTCGTCGCGCTCCAGCGCCGTCACGGCGCCCACGTCCAGGTTCAGCTGCTCTGCGACGAACTGCTCGCTCAGGTCCGCCAGCTCGCGCTGCCTGCGGAGCCGGGCGCCGGGGTCGGTCGGCAACTCCGCCACTTCTGCTTCCTGACGCGTCACGGCTGGGCTCGCTCGGCTTCGAGCAGCTTGCCCACTTCCTCGGACAGCGCGAAGTCGCGCTTCAACCGCGCCGCGCTCGCTTTCGCCTGCTCGTAGTCGCCCATCGCGCGCTCGATCCGGTAGTCGAGCCACAGTGACGCCGCAGAGATCTGCGCGGATGACTGGTAGCGGTCGAGGAACGCGCGGGCCTGCAGGTAGTTGCCGGTCTCGAAATACAGCTCGGCCATCTGGTACAGCGCGTCGACCTGGTCCGCCTGGATCGCCAGCGCCTGGCGGAAGTACTTCTCCGCATCCTTCGGCCTGCCGTCCGCCCGCGCGCAGCGGCCCGCATTGGCGTAGGCGACGGCAGGCGTGCGATAGAGCGGACTCTCCGCGGCCTGCAGGAATAAGGCCTCGCCGCGCTTCTTGTCGCCCTTGCGGCAAAGGAACGCCGCATAGTTGTTCATGATGATCGGGTCATCCTTGCCGAGCTTCATCGCCCGCTCGAAATGCCCGTCGGCCTTTTCAGTCTCGCCGAGCCGGTCGTAGAGGAAACCGGCCGTCATCTGCGTCGTCGCGAGGTTCGGGTCCTGGTCCAGCGCCCTCTCGAGCTTGGCGCGGGCCGTGGTGAGATCGTTCTCGCGCATGTAGGCAAGCGCGAGCTGCGTGTTCGCCTCCGCCGCTTCCTTGCGCTGCTTGGCGTTGAGCTTGATCTCGTCGTCCGCAACGCTGGCGAACGAAGCTCCAAGCAACGCCAGGGCGACGCACACGATGCCGAAACGCTTCATGCCCGCTCCACCGAGACCGGGATCAGGTTGCGCTGGCCGAGCCTGACCGTCGTGCGGTCGTTGACCCGGCCGACCAGCTGGCCACAGGCCGCGTCGATGTCGTCGCCGCGCGTGCGCCGGATCGTCGCGATCACGCCACCCTTGATCAGCAGGTCGCGAAAGCGCTCGATCGCTGCCTCGCTGGAGCGGCGGAACCGCGTGCCAGGGAACGGATTGAACGGAATCAGGTTGACCTTGGCCGGATGACCGCGCAGCAGCGACGCGAGCTGCCGTGCGTGCTCGGGCCGGTCGTTGACGCCATCGAGCATCACGTACTCGAACGTGACGCTGCGCGCGTTCTGCTTCTCGACGTAGTGCCAGCAGGCTTCGAGCAGGCTCGCGATCGGGTGGCGCCGGTTGATCGGCATCAGCTCGCTGCGCAGCTCGTCGTTCGGCGCGTGCAGCGAAACCGCAAGCGCCACGTTCGTCTCGTCGGCGATGCGGATCATCTGCGGCACCAGGCCCGACGTGCTGACCGTGACGCGCCGGCGCGAGAGGTCGAGACCGAGGTCGTCCATCATGATCTCGGCGGCGGGCACCACGTTGCGGTAGTTCATCAGCGGCTCGCCCATCCCCATGAACACGACGTTGGTGATCACGCGATCGCCGTCGGGTGAATAGCCGAGCTCGCGATTGGCGAGCCACACCTGGCCGACGATCTCCGCCGTCGACAGGTTGCGGTTGAAGCCCTGCGTGCCGGTGGAGCAGAAGCCGCAATCCATCGTGCAGCCGACCTGGCTCGAGATGCACAGCGTGCCGCGGCCCGGCTCCGGGATGAACACCATCTCGATTGCCTGGCCGCTCTCGAACCGGAGCAGCCACTTGCGCGTGCCGTCGGCCGAGGTCTGCGAGAGGATGACCTCGGGGGTCCGGATCTCCGCGATCTCCGCGAGGCGGCGGCGGAAGTCCTTGCCGAGGTCAGTCATCTCCTCGAAGTCGCCGGCCGCGCGCCGGTAGATCCATTTCATCAGCTGCCGGGCCCGGAACGGCTTCTCGCCCATCCCGAGGACGAACTCCTCCATCCCGGCCCTCGTCAGGCCGAGCAGGTTCGTCTTGTTGGCTGCAACCTCACCCATGTCTGGCAACTCGTGGCGGCCGGCGTGCGCCGCTCAGCGCGGGCAGAGCTCCGTCTCGGCGAAGAAGTAGGCGATCTCGCGCGCCGCGTTCTCGAGGCTGTCCGAGCCGTGCACGGTGTTCGCTTCGATGCTGTCGGCGAGGTCGGCGCGGATCGTGCCCGGGGCCGCCTTCTTCGGGTCGGTGGCGCCCATGATCTCGCGGTTCTTCGCCACGGCGTTCTCGCCCTCGAGCACCTGGACGACGACCGGCCCGGAGGTCATGTAGGCGACCAGGTCCTTGAAGAACGGCCGCTCGCGGTGCACTGCGTAGAAGCCCTCGGCCTCCGACTGCGACAGGCGCCGCATGCGGGCTGCGACGATGCTGAGACCGGCGGTCTCGAAGCGGCGATACACCTCGCCAATGACGTTCTTGCGGACTCCATCGGGCTTGACGATGGACAGCGTGCGTTCGACGGCCATGCGATTCCTCTAGTCGGGGCCGGAGCCCCTGCGGTGGTGAAACGGAGCCCCGGAAATTTTGAGACCCGCGCGCACGCGGGCCCGGGTGGGGCCAACCTCGAAAAGTAACCGCGAAGTATACCTGCGGGTCCGGGGCGAGCCAAGAAAATTCAGCCGCGACGGGCAGTTAGACGCTGAAGCTCTCTCCGCAACCGCACTCGCCGCGCACGTTCGGGTTGCGGAACTTGAACGCCTCGTTCAGCCCCTGGCGCACGAAGTCGATCTCGGTGCCGTCGACGTAGTGCAGGCTCTCCGCATCCACGATCACCTTGACGCCGCCGTGCTCGAAAACGGTGTCGGCTGCTCCGACCTCGTCAGCGTAGTTGACGACGTAGGCGTAGCCCGAGCATCCGGTCTTCTTGACGCCGAGGCGCAGGCCGACGCCGCGGCCACGGGCCTCCAGGAAAGTCCGCACGCGTTCTGCCGCAGCCGCTGTAAGTGAAACCGACATAGTCTCCGTCCACGTCGAGGTTCGCTGGATTCTACACCGTAGACTGCTGCGGACCGGGCCAGTTCCGCGCGGCGTCGCGCACCGCGTCCTGCAACGTGAGCAGCCGCCCGAATTTGGCCGGCGGCACGTCGAGGGCCGTGGCGGCCTCGCGCCAGTCCCAGTCCTCCAGGTCAGTCCGGCGCGCGCCGCAGCAGCCTCTCCGTCAGCCAGGAGGCGCCCGCCAGCAGGTGGGGACAGCCGTATGCCCTGAATCGCGCCGCCCGGACCCGGTCGCCTTCAACCTGGAAATCGAACTGGACCTGCGCACCCTGCTCCGCATCGCCCGCTGCCCCATGGAACGTCCCCGGTCCGGCCGGCAGCGCGCCCGCCCCGGCCAGCGAGCGCATCCGGGCACGGACCTCGGCTCCATACCGCGGATCGTCGCTCACGGGCGCCCGGCCCCGACGCCGGCCGGCGTGATGGCACGTAACCGCGCAAGCTCCTCGGCGATGCGCCGCGCGGCGTAATCGACGTGGTCTTCGGTCGTGAATCGCCCGAGACTGAGCCGCAGCGTGCTCTGTGCGAGACGATCGCTGCGGCCAAGCGCACGCAGCACGTAGGACGGCTCCGCGCTGGTCGTGGCGCAGGCGGAGCCCGAGGCCACGGCCAGGTCCGGCAATGCGAACAGCAGGCTCTCGCCCTCCACGCCATCGAACGTCACGCTCAGGATGCCGGGTGCACGCTGCGTGGGATGCCCGTTCATGCTCACGCCGGGGAGCCGTCCCAGCGCATGCCACAGCCGATCGCGCAATGCAGCGATGCGTGCAGACTCCTCCGGCATCGAGCCCGCCGCGAGCGCGAAGGCCCGGCCCATGCCCGCCACCTGGTGAGTCGGCACCGTGCCGGACCGGAGGCCGCGCTCCTGCCCGCCACCGAACAGCAGCGGTACGAGCCCGAGCCGGGGCTCACGCCGTACGCACAGCGCACCCACTCCTTTCGGCCCATGCAGCTTGTGCGCCGTCACCGCGAGCAGGTCGATGCAGTCGCGTTCGACGTCGATCGGCAGCTTGCCTGCACTCTGCGCCGCATCGACGTGCAGCATCACGCCACGCGCCCGGCACACGCGGCCGACCGCGCCGACGTCCTGCACCACGCCGATCTCGTTGTTCACGTGCATCAGCGAGACCAGGATCGTGTCCGGACGCAACGCGGCCTCGACCTGCGCGGGCGCAACGATGCCGTCCGACTCGGGCTTGAGGTACGTGACCTCGAAGCCTTCACGCTCGAGCTGCCGGCAGGGGTCGAGCACCGCCGGGTGCTCCGTGCGCGAAGTGACGATGTGACGTCCGCGGGAACGGTGGAAGCGCGCGGCCCCGAACAACGCCAGGTTGTCGGCCTCCGTGGCGCCGGAGGTCCAGACGATCTGCTCGGGCCGTGCCCCGACGAGTTGCGCGACTTCGGCACGGGCCTGCTCCACTCGCGCCCGTGCGCGCCGGCCAGGCTCGTGGCCCACTGCCGACGGGTTTGCGAAATCGCCGTCCTGCCCGCAACACTCGAGCATGACTGCGACGACGCGCGGGTCGATCGCCGTGGTCGCGGCGTTGTCGAGATAGACGATCTCGCTCATCGGGGATCATCCGGCCGGAGCGCGTGCGATTCGCCGGCGCGCCGGCGCCTGCCCTGCACCGAGGTCAGGATCCCGCGCAGGATGTTGACCTCGTTCTGGTCGAGCACCGCGCGATTGAACAGCCGCCGGATCCGCGCCATCAGGTGGCCCTCCCCGGTGCGGTCGCGGAAATCGATCTCGTCCAGCACCTGCTCGAGGTGCTCGTAGAAGCGCTGCATCTCCGTGGCGCTCGCGAGCGCGATGCCGCGAGCCGCCGCAGCCGCTTCCTCGCCACGCAGCGCGAGCAGCACCTCGTAGGTGACGACCTGGACGGCCATTGCGACGTTCAGCGACGAGTACGCGGTCCCGGTCGGAATGCTGAGCAGCAGCTGGCAGTGCTCGAGGTCCTCGTTCGAAAGCCCGGTACGCTCCGCGCCGAACAGGATTGCCACCTCCCCCGTCGCCGACGCAGCTGCGATCTCCCGCGCCGCTTCGCGGGGCTCGACGACCCGCCAGGGCAGGTGTCTCGACCGGGCAGTCGTCCCCACCAGCAGGCCGCAGTCCGCGACTGCGCTCGACACGTCCGGAAAGACCTGCGCCTTCTGCAGCACGTCGTCCGCCCCTGCGGCCATGACCGTCGCCTCGGTCGCGGGGAAACGCTCCGGGGCCACCAGGCGCAGCCGGTCGAGCCCCATGTTCTTCATTGCCCGGGCGGCGGAGCCGATGTTGCCCGGGTGCGAGATGCCGACGAGGACGATGTTCACGGACATGCTCTGCTATTCTAGCCGCCCGCATGCAACCGCTACTCAACATCGCCGTCCGCGCTGCGCGCCGCGCCGGCGACCTGATCGTGCGCAACGTGGACCGGGTGCCGACGCTCGGCGTCCGCTCCAAGAGCCGCAATGACTTCGTCAGCGAAATCGACCAGATGGCCGAGCGCGACATCATCGAGACGATCCGTCGCACGCACCCGGACCACGGCTTCCTCGGCGAGGAGAGCGGCCGCAGCGGCGGCGATGAGTTCATCTGGATCATCGACCCGCTCGACGGCACGACGAACTTCCTGCACGGCTTCCCTGTTTTCGCCGTGTCGCTGGCCTGCGAGTACCGGGGCCGGCTCGAGCACGCCGTGGTCTACGACCCGATGCGGCAGGAGCTCTTCACGGCCTCGCGCGGCGATGGCGCCCAGGTCGACGGCAAGCGCATCCGCGTCAGCAAGCAGGACGGTCTCGAGGGCGCACTGATCGGCACCGGGTTCCCGTACCGCGCCAACGCCCGCTGGATCGACGAGTACCTGGCGATGCTGAAGGCGATCATGCAGCAGACCGCAGGCATCCGGCGTCCTGGCGCGGCCGCGCTCGACCTCGCCTACGTCGCAGCAGGCCGCATCGACGGGTTCTGGGAAATCGGCCTGAACCCCTGGGACACGGCCGCGGGGACGCTGCTGATTACCGAGGCCGGCGGGCGCATCGGCACGCTGAGCGGCGGCGAATACCGCCAGGGCGGCAACGTGATCGCAGGTACTCCCAAGGTTTACGAAGCCATGGTGCAATGCCTTGGCCCATTCGTGCCAGAAGAACTCAGAGAGGCCTGAACGATGCCGAAGCGCCTGTTCTCCACGCAAGCCGATCGGCGAGCTGCACGAGGCCGACGACGCGAACGATCTCAAGCGCACGCTCGACGCCCGCGCCCTGGTGCTGCTCGGCATCGGAGCGATCATCGGCACCGGCATCTTCGTGCTGACCGGCACGGCCGCCGCCAACCACGCGGGCCCGGCGCTGGTCGTGTCGTTCCTGATCGCGGGGCTCGGCTGCGCATTCGCGGGCCTCTGCTACGCCGAGTTCGCCTCGATGATCCCGGTCTCCGGCAGCGCGTACTCCTATTCCTATGCGACGCTCGGCGAGGTCGTGGCCTGGTTCATCGGCTGGAACCTGATCCTCGAGTACCTGTTCGCCGGCAGCCACCGTCGCGGTCGGCTGGTCGGGCTATGTCGTGAGCCTGGTCGAGCAGTTCGGCGTCATGCTGCCGGACGCGCTGACCAATGCGCCGTTCACGAAGGGCGCGGGCCACTTCGAGATCGTGCGTACCGGCGCGGTGGTCAACCTGCCGGCGGTGCTGGTCATCGCTGCGATCACGGCCCTCTGTTACGTGGGCATCCACCAGTCCGCGCGCTTCAATTCGATCGTCGTCGCCATCAAGGTCACGGTGATCGTCCTGTTCATCGGATTCGGCATGTGGGTCGTGGACGGAGCCAACTGGACGCCGTTCATCCCGGCGAACACCGGCGAGTTCGGCAAGTTCGGCTGGAGTGGCGTCGTGCAGGCCGCCGGCATCATCTTCTTCGCCTACATCGGCTTCGATGCGGTCTCGACCGCCGCGCAGGAGGCGAAGAACCCGCAGCGCGACATGCCGATCGGGATCCTGGCGAGCCTCGCAGTCTGCACCGTGCTCTACGTGGCCGTCTCCGCGGTACTGACCGGCATGGTGCACTACTCCGCAGCTGAACTCGCCGGCGCCGATCGCGGTCGCTCTCGACCTGCACCCGGAACTCGCCTGGCTCGCCGGCTGGATCAAGCTCGGCGCGATCGCCGGCATGACCTCGGTGATGCTCGTGATGATGCTCGGGCAGCCGCGCATCTTCTACGCGATGTCGCGTGACGGGCTGCTGCCGCCCGCTGTTCCGCAAGGTGCACCCGACGCACCGGACGCCGTACGTCGGCACGCTGATCACCGGCACGCTTGCGGCGCTGATCGCGGGCCTGTTCCCGGTCACGATCCTCGGTGAACTCGTGTCGATCGGCACGCTGCTCGCCTTCACGACCGTCTGCATCGGCGTGCTGGTGCTGCGCTACACGCGCCCCGACCTGCAAGCGGCCGTTCAAGGTCCCGGCCCCGTGGTTCGTCTGCATCGCCGGCGCGCTGATCTGCTCCGGCATGATGGCTTCGCTGCCGCACGACACCTGGTTGCGCCTGCTGGTCTGGACCATCATCGGATTCCTGATCTACGTCTTCTACGGCTTCCGCCACAGCGTGCTGCGCAAGTCCGGCCGCTGAAGACTCCGGCCGGCGTCGCGCGGGGTGGCGCCCGCGACCCTACTGGCGCCCGGCCAGCCGCTGCTCGTATTTCGTCGCGATCAGCGACGCGACGATGCCGCCCGCCAGCGTTCCGACGATGATGCCGAGCGAGACCAGGTTCGGGACGTGGTACTTGCCCACGAGCAGCATCTTCACGCCGACGAACGCGAGGATCAGCACCAGGCTGTAGCGCAGGTAGCGGAACATCGCCATCAGCCCGGCCACCGCGAAGTACAGCGAGCGCAGGCCGAGGATCGCGAACGCGTTCGACGTGAACACCAGGAACGGGTCGCGCGTGATCGCGAGGATCGCCGGGATGCTGTCCACGGCGAACACGACGTCCGTCAGCTCGACCATGACCAGCGCGACGAACAGCGGCGTGGCGAAGAGCCGCCCTTCCTGGCGCACGAAGAACCGCGCCCGCTCGATCTTGTCGGTGACCGGCACGAACCGCCGCACCAGCCTGGCAGGAAAGCTCGAGCCGAAATCGCGCTCCGCGTCGTCGTCGCGCAGCATCCGCAGCGCCGACAGCAGCAGCACCGCCCCGAACACGTAGAACATCCAGTCGAAGTGCCTGAGCAGCGTCGCGCCGGCGACGATCATCAGGCCGCGCAGCACGATCGCGCCGACGATTCCCCAGAAGAGCACCCGGTACTGGTACAGCGCCGGGATCTTCAGGTACGCGAAGATCAGCGCGATCACGAAGATGTTGTCGACCGACAGCGACCACTCGAGCAGGTAGCCGGTGACGAACTGCACGACCGCGTCCGTTCCGTCGGCCACGCCGGGACCCGGCACGAATCCGAACCAGCGGTGCTCGTAGAGCCCGTAGATCACGAACGTGAACGAGCTCGCGACGCTGACCCAGACCAGCGTCCAGAACAGCGCCTGGCGAACCGAGAGCTCGGCCGACTCGCGGTGCAGGACGCTCAGGTCCAGGAACAGCAGCAGTCAGGAACAGGGCGAGGAACCCGACCCAGACCAGTTCGGTCACGGCAACGACTCCTCAGGCCCTGCGCCCGCAAGACCCTGCGTCGCTCAGGGCATTTCGTCAACTGCGTCCTTCTCGCGCTGCACCGGCATCAGGTCGCGGGCGGTCAGCTTCAGGTCCAGCGCCATCGCGCTCGCGACGTAGATGGACGAGTAAGTGCCGACCACGATGCCGATCGTCAGCGCCGTCGAGAACCCGCGCAGGATCTCGCCGCCGAAGAACAGCAGCGCCAGCACCGTGATCATGGTCGTGAAGCTGGTCATGATCGTGCGCGAGAGCGTCTCGTTGATCGCAGTGTCGATCACCTGCTCCGGGCGTTCCCTTGCGCATCGACAGGAAGCGCTCGCGGAGACGGTCGAACACCACGACCGTGTCGTTCAGCGAGTAGCCGATCACCGCGAGGATCGCCGCCAGCGCAGGCAGGTCGAACACCATGCCTGTGACCGAGAAGAACCCCAGGATGATGATCGGGTCATGCAATGCGGCCACGATCGCGCCGACGCCCAGCTTCCACTGGAAGCGGATGGCCACGTAGGCGAGGATCAGCAGGAACGTGAACAGCACCGCCATCGCACCCTTCTCGGCGAGTTCCTGCCCGACCTGCGGGCCCACGACCTCCGTGCGGCGCAACTCGACTCCGGGATCGGACGCCTGGATCGCCGCCAGCACCTGCTGGCCGATCAGGTTGACGTCCTGCTTCCCCTTCGGGAGCAGCCG
Source organism: uncultured Gammaproteobacteria bacterium (assembly GCA_963776815.1). Taxonomy (GTDB): domain Bacteria; phylum Pseudomonadota; class Gammaproteobacteria; order Steroidobacterales; family Steroidobacteraceae; genus RPQJ01. The sequence goes on along the minus strand of CAVZNZ010000016.1, from coordinate 95,201 downwards.
CACGAGCACGTCGTTCGCGGTGCCGAAGCTCTGCACCGCCGCGTCACCGAAACCAGCCTGCTCGAGCTCGCCGCGGACCTTCTCGAGGTTCGCCGCCTGCGGGAATGCGAACTCCATCACGACACCGCCGGTGAAGTCGATGCCGAAGTTGAGCCCGCGCACTGCAAGCGAGCCCAGCGACACGAGGATCAGGACCGCCGAGACCATGTACCACCGCTTGCGGGTGGCCATGAACGGATAGCTGGTCTTCTTGTGGAAGAATTCCATGGCGGGGCTTCCTCAGATCGAGAGCGCTTCCAGCTTGCGCTGGCGCCCCCAGAGCAGGTGGATGAGCGCGCGGCTGCCGACCAGCGCCGTGAACATCGAGGTCACGATGCCGAGCGAAAGCACGACCGCGAAGCCGCGCACCGGGCCCGTGCCGAACGTGAACAGCACGATGCCGGCGATCAGTGTCGTGATGTTCGAGTCCGCGATCGACGAGAAAGCCTTCTCGAAGCCGGCACCGATCGCCGCGTGCGGGCTCATGCCGTTGCGCAATTCCTCGCGGATGCGCTCGAAGATCAGGATGTTCGCGTCCACCGCCATGCCGACGGTCAGCACGATGCCGGCGATGCCCGGCAGCGACAGCGACGCCTGCAGCATCGACAGCAGCGCCGCGAGCAGCACCACGTTCGACAGCAGCACGACGTTCGCGATCAGGCCGAACTTCTTGTAGTACACCGCCATGAATACGAACGTCGCGAGCAGGCCGATCAGCAGCGCGCGCACGCCGCGGTCGATGTTGTCCTGGCCGAGGCTCGGGCCGACCGTGCGCTGCTCGACGATGTAGAGCGGCGCCGCGAGCGAACCGGCGCGCAGCAGCAGCGCAAGCTCGCGCGCTTCGCCGGCCAGCAGCCCGGTGATCTGGAAGTTGCTGCTGAAGACGCCGCGGATCGTCGCGACGCTGATGACCTGCTCCTCGGTGCACTCCGCACCGGCCCGCGTGCCGTTGCAGGGCTCGTCCTGCTTGACCCGCTTCTTCTCGATGAACACGACCGACATCGGGCGGCCGAGGTTCTCGCGGGTCGTCTGCAGCATCTGACGAGGCGCCGCGCGCGTCGAGCTTCACGTACACGGCGGGCTGGCCTTCCTGGAAGCCCGAGCTCGCGTCCACCAGCTGCTCGCCCGAGGCGATGATCTCGCGCTTCAGCAGTACCGGCCGGTTCTCGCGGGTGTGGTAGAGCTTCGAGCCGAGCGGCGTACGCTTCGTGCGCTCGGCCTCCGACCGCGTCATTCTGGTCGTCGACGAGCCGGAACTCGAGGGTCGCGGTCGCGCCGAGCACGCGCAGCGCCTCGTTCGGGTCCTGCACGCCGGGCAGCTGCACGACGATGCGGTCGATGCCCTGCCGGGCGACGATCGGCTCGGTCACGCCGAGCTCGTCCACGCGATTGCGCAGCGTCGTGATGTTCTGCTGGATCGCGAAGTCCTGGCGCTCCTTGATGCGCTCCGGCGTCAGCGTGACGGCGACCGACCCGCCCTCGCCGAGCGTGTCGACCTCGCAGGCTGACGTTCGGGTCCTGCTTGCGCAGCAGCGATGCGGCTTTCTCGGCATCGCGCGCCGGACCGGAGCTGGATCTTCACCGCGTCCGTGCCGTTCGACTGCATGCCCGTGAACGGGATGCGCTCGTTGCGCAGCAGCGTGCGGTAGTCGCGCTCCATGCTCTGCAGCAGCTGCGTGACGGCGCCCTTGACGTCCACTTCGTACAGGAAGTAAACGCCGCCGCGCAGGTCGAGGCCCAGGCTCATCGGCTTCAGGCCCAGCTTGCGCATCCAGCCCGGCATCCGCGGCGCCTGCGAAAGTGCGATCAGGTAGTCACGCGGTGCCGCCTGGCGGATCGCGTCGCGGGCCTGCTGCTGCTGCTCGACCGATGTCGAAACGCAGCACGAGGCGGTCGCCCTCACGGTACGCGGCGGCGACCGGGATGCTCTTGCCGGCCAGGATTCCGGTCACTGCCGCCTGGGACTGGTCGTTGAACGCGCTGCGGTCGTTGCGTGACAGCTGGAGCGCAGGCCCCTCGCCGAACACGTTCGGCAGCGCCAGCAGCAGGGCCACCAGCACGACGACGGCGACCAGCCAGATCTTCCAGGCCGGATAAGTGTGCATTTGTCAGGTTCCCCTGGGGCTCAGGCGCTCTTGATCGTGCCCTTGGGCAGGACGGTCGAAACGGTGTGGCGCTGGACCTTGACCCGCACGCCCTCGGCGACCTCGACGCGTCAGGAACTGCTCGCCCGCCTCGGTCACCTTGCCGAGGATGCCGCCGCTCGTCACGACCTCGTCACCGGTCGCGAGCGCCGCGACCATCGCCTTGTGCTCCTTGGCGCGCTTGGCCTGCGGACGGATCAGCAGGAAGTAGAAAACCACGAAGATCAGGATCAGCGGCAGCAGCTGCATCAGCGCGTTCGGCTGCGGTCCGCCCGCGGCCTGCGCCCATGCGCTCGGGATCAACCAGTCCATCAGGAAACTCCTGTAGCGGGCCCCGATCGGGGCCACCCAAAAAGGGGGCGGATTATACCCGAGGGCTGGCCGGACTGCCGCCCGGAACGGCCACGCCCTCCGGGCCGGCCAGGAAATCGGCCGCAAACCGCCCGTAGGTGCCCTGCTCGATCGCTGCCCGGATCCGGGACATCAGCGCCAGGTAGTAACGCAGGTTGTGGATGGTATTGAGCCGCGCGCCAAGGATCTCGTTGCACCGGTCGAGGTGCCGAAGGTAGGCGCGCGAGTAGTTCCGGCAGGTGTAGCAGTCGCAGGCGGGATCCAGCGGGCGGGTATCGTCGTGGTGGGCCGCGTTGCGGATCTTGACCACGCCCTGGCTGGTGAACAGGTGGCCGTTGCGGGCATTCCGCGTCGGCATCACGCAGTCGAACATGTCGATGCCCCGGGCGACGGCCTGCACGATGTCGGCTGGCGTGCCAACGCCCATCAGGTACCGCGGCCGATCCCGGCGGCAGGTGCGGCTCGAGCGCTTCGAGGACGGCATTGCGCTCGTCCGCCGGCTCGCCGACCGCGAGGCCGCCCACCGCGTAGCCGTCGAAGCCGATCCCGCGCAGCGCCTCGATCGACTCGAGCCGCAGCGGCAGGTGCGTGCCGCCCTGCACGATGCCGAACAGCGCGTTCGGGTTGCCGAGGTCGCGAAACGCGTCGCGGCTCCGTCGCGCCCAGCGCATCGACAGTTCCATCGACTGCCGCGCCTCGGACTCGGTCGCCGGGTACGGCGGGCACTCGTCGAACACCATCACCATGTCCGAGTCGAGCGCCGTCTGCACCTGCATCGATATCTCGGGGCTCAGGAACACCGGGTCGCCGTTCACCGGCGAACGGAACCGCACGCCGTCCTCGGTGAGCTTGCGCAGTTCCGCGAGGCTGAAGACCTGGAAGCCGCCGGAATCCGTGAGGATCGGGCCCGGCCAGTGCATGAAGCCGTGCAGGCCGCCGTGCGCCCGGACCACGTCGGTGCCGGGCCGCAGCATCAGGTGGAAGGTGTTGCCGAGGATGATCTCGGCCCCGAGCCCGGTCAGCTCCTCGGGCGTCATCGCCTTCACGGTGCCGTAGGTGCCAACCGGCATGAACACCGGCGTCTCCACGGTGCCGCGACGCAGGGTCAACCGGCCGCGCCGGGCTGCTCCGCTCGATGACAGCAGCTCGAACATCACGCTGCTCCGCGCGGCGCGAGCGCCGCCGGTTCGGGCTCGACGAACATCGCATCGCCGTAGCTGAAGAACCGGTAACGCCGCTCGACGGCATGGCGGTAGGCGGCGAGCACCTTGTCACGGCCCGCGAAGGCAGACACGAGCATCAGCAGCGTGGATTCGGGCAGATGGAAATTGGTGACGAGCGCGTCCACGACGCGGAAACGATAGCCGGGCGTGATGAACATGCGCGTATCGCCGCGTACGGCGCCAGCGCGCCTCCAGCCGCAGCGGATCTCCAGCGCCCGCACGGCCGTCGTACCGACGGCGACGACGCGACCGCCCCTGGCGCGGCAGGCGCCGATCGCGTCGCAGACGGAAACCGGCACGACTGCGCGCTCGGCGTGCATGCGATGGTCGCGGATGTCGTCGGCCCGCACCGGCTGGAACGTGCCCGCGCCCACGTGCAGCGTGACATGCGCACTCGCCACGCCGGCCTGCCGGCAGGCGTCCAGCAGCTCCGCGTCGAAATGCAGCCCGGCCGTCGGGGCCGCCACGGCGCCCGGTTCACGCGCATACACGGTCTGGTAGCGCTCGCGATCCGAGTCGTCCGCCGCGCGCTTCATGTACGGCGGCAGCGGCATCTCGCCGCAACGCTCGAACACGGCGCCGGGCTCCTCGTGGAAATCGAGCAGCCAGAACTCGTCCGCGCGGCCGGCCGACGGTGAGCCGCGTTCCGTCCGGCAGCTGGATCTGCGACCCCGGCGGCTGGCGGCTTGCTCGAGCGCAGCTGCACAGCGACTCGCCCGCCGTCGATCACGCGCTCGAGCAGGATCTCGACCCGCCCGCCGGTGTCCTTGTGGCCGTGCAGCCGCGCCGGCACGACGCGTGTGTCGTTGAAGACCAGCAGGTCACCGGCGCGCAGCAAAGCGGCAGATCGACGAACTGCAGGTCCGCAAGCGCGCCGCTCGCACCGTCGAGGTGCAGCAGCCGGCTGTCGCGGCGACGCGCAGTTGGGTGCTGCGCGATCAGCTCTTCGGGCAGCTCGTAGTGGAAGTCCGCGCGCAACATGGGGCGCGCATGCTAGCAGACGAGCTCGCAGCCGGACCGCAGCCGCGACGGCTGCACGCGGCCGGCAGGCGGCGTCAGCCGCGTGGCGCGGCCGCAGTCGAATTGTCGGCGATACGCGAGCCCGGCTTGTCGCCGCACTGGAGCAGTGGCGACTCCTTGAGCCACTTGCTGTCCGGGTAATACGCAAACAGCAGCGCGCCGCCCTTCAGCGTATCGATGACGACGCGGGCGACTTCCTGCCGCACGGCGGGGCATCCCCAGCTGCGACCGAGCCTGCCGAGGCGCGCCGCAATGGCTTCGCTGACGTACGGGGCGCCGTGCATCACGATGGCCCGGGACAGCGCGTTGTCGTTGAATCCCTGGTCGAGACCGCGCAGCCGCAGCGAGTAACCGTTGTTGCCGTAATACGTGTCCGTCGTCTGGAACAGGCCGAGGCTGGACATCTTGCTGCCTTCGACGTTCGAGAAACGCTCGGCGACTTTCTCGCCGGTATTGCGGCCGTGGGCCACCAGCTCCTCGAACAGCAGCCGGCCGCGATCGACGTCGAACACCCAGAGCCGCGGCTTGGTCGAAGGCAGCGAATAGTCGATGACCGCAAGGTGGTGGAAGCCCTGCAGCAGCCCCTGCTTGCGGGCGCATTCCGCCGCATGCGCGGCGAGCGAAAGAACCTTGGGATTGGCGCCGGGAGCGGCGGCCACCAGCTCGGTCACGAGCGGGTCGGCGGCCCGGATTGGACCCGAAGCGCAAGCAACAGCAGCGCAATCGGCCAGAAACGTCGTCGCATGCGAGCACTCTCCGTGCAATGAACGCGTGCCGCCCGCAGGCGACGTGGTCCGCACTCAGACCGGCGGCATTGTACTTGGTTCCCTCGCGCCTGATCGCCCGACCAGTCCACGCTTCCGACGGCCCGCTCCCAGCCGGCGAAATAGCTCGCAAGTGGTTGACATGAAACGTTTTTGAGCAGGCCCGATGGCGATCGGGTAAGCTTCACGGCCCGCGCCGGGATGGCGGAACTGGTAGACGCACCGGACTCAAAATCCGGCGCTAGCTAATACCGTGAGGGTTCGATTCCCTCTCCCGGCACCAGGAGGACCATGAATTTCTGCTCGCAATGCGGCCAGCCGGTCACGGTCCTCGTGCCCGAGGGCGACCACCTGCCCCGCCACGTCTGCACGGGGTGCGGCGTGGTGCATTACCAGAACCCGAAGATCGTCGCGGGCTGCGTGCCCGAGCACGACGGCCGGATCCTGCTGTGCCGGCGCGCGATCGAGCCTCGCCGCGGCTACTGGACGATCCCGGCGGGTTTCATGGAGAACGGCGAGACCACGCAGGAGGCGGCCCGGCGTGAATCCGTCGAGGAGGCGATGGCCGAGGTCGAGATCGGCTCGCTGCTGGCGGTAGTGCACGTGCTGCATGCGGACCAGGTGCACGTGATGTTCCGCGCCCGGCTCGCCTACCCGGAATTCGGGGCCGGACCCGAGAGCCTCGAGGTCATGCTCTGCAATGAGGACGACATCCCCTGGCACGACATTGCCTTCCGCAGCGTCGATTTCGCGCTGCGACGCTATCTCGACGACCGCCGCCAGGGTGTCGAGCAGCACCATTTCACGTCGATCGATTACCGCAAGGCCCCGCCCCGCTGACTTCGGTTTGTTTTGCAGCGCGGCGGCGCTTTGGCACAATACGCGCCCCTTCGGCCGCCGGCGGTTGCGGCCTGGTCCTACGCCCGGAGCGAGTCGATGACCTTCGTCGTCACTGAAAACTGCATCAAGTGCAAGTACACGGATTGCGTGGAAGTCTGCCCGGTGGACTGCTTCCACGAAGGTCCCAACATGCTGGTCATCGACCCGGACGAGTGCATCGACTGCACCCTGTGCGAGCCGGAATGCCCGGCCGAGGCGATCTTCTCCGAGGAAGAACTGCCCGACGGTCAGCAGGCCTTCAAGGCTCTGAATGCCGAACTGGCGAAGAAGTGGCCGGTGATCACCGAGAAAAAGGAATCGCCCGCCGACGCCAAGGAATGGGACGGCCGGACCGACAAGCTACCGTTCCTCGAGCGCTGAGCGCGCCCGATCAGCGGGCCGCGGCCGCGGCCTTCTGCGATTCCTGGACCGCCTGGACCAACTGTTCCGGCGTCAGGTACCCGCCGATGTAGTCGCCGGTCTGCGTGAAGACGGCCGGCGTGCCCTCGACACCGAGGTCGTCGCCCATCTGGTAGTCGGCTTTCACGACCGCGTCGCCGCAGTTCTTCGCCTTGACGGTCTCGCCCCGCTTGGCGCGCGTCAGCGCCTCCTTGCGGTCGGATGAGCACCACACCGCCTCGGCCTTGCTCCACGATTCGGTGCCCGGACCTGAGCGCGGGAACAGCATGTAGCGGACGCGCACGCCCGCCTTGTTCAGCTCCGCGATGTGGCTGTGGAACTTCTGGCAGTAGCCGCAATCGACGTCGGTGAACACCGTGACGGTCATCTTCGGCTTGTCCGGCGAGAAGATGATCATCTGGTCCTCGCGCGCCGAGGCAAGCGCCTTGGCCCGGGCCGAGTTGCGGCGCGCCGCCGTGAGGTTCACTTCGGAGTCGAGGTCGTAGATGTTGCCGCTGACGAGGTACTTGCCGTCCGCGCTGACGTAGGCGATCAGGCCGCCCATCGTCACTTCATACAGGCCGGGAACCGGCGATGCGGCGACGTCGGACGGCGTCGCTCCGTGCAGCTTGGCAACGACCCGAGCACGGACGTCGGCCGGAATGGCCACCTGTGCCGGATTGACCGGTGCAGCCTTCGGCGCCGGGGCGACCGGCTTGGCTGCCGTCTTGGCCGTCGGCTGGGCCGGCTTGTCCTGGGCGACGGCCGGTGCCGCCGCCATGACGACGGCGACCGATACGGCAAAGGAGGCAAGGAAACTGGCTGTGCGCATTCGATCCATCCGTACGGAAACGCAAACCTCTGAACGCCGTCTCAGACAGCGACGGGCGCGCGGGGTTCAATTCGAAAGCGCGGCAGTCTAGCAGAGGCCCCTGGGGCCGGTGGCCCCGGCCGGGGTCAGCCGCGCGGATGGTGCTGCGAGTGCATGTCCTTCAGGCGCTCGCGGGCGACGTGCGTGTAGATCTGCGTCGTCGAGAGGTCGCTGTGACCGAGCAGCATCTGGACGACCCGGAGGTCCGCGCCGTGATTCAACAGGTGGGTGGCAAACGCGTGCCGCAGCGTATGCGGCGAGAGTTCCTTGTCCACGCCGGCCTTGCGGGCGTAACGCTTGATGATGTGCCAGAACGCCTGGCGCGTCATGCGGTCGCCGCGCCGGGTCGGGAACAGGTAGTCGGTCTGCCGCTCGAGCAGGATTTCCACGCGCGGACCCTGCAGGAACTGCTGCACCCACTGCACGGCTTCCTCGCCGAGCGGGATCAGCCGCTCGCGGTCGCCCTTGCCGACGATGCGCAGCACGCCCTGGTTCAGGTTGACGGCGGCCAGCTTCAGGTTGACGAGTTCGGACACGCGCAGCCCGGTGGCGTACAGCACCTCGAGCATGGTGCGGTCACGGTGGCCGAGCGGATCGCTCACGGTCGGAGCGGCCAGCAGGGCCTCGACTTCCTCCTCCGTGAGCGATCGCGGCAACGATCGACCGACCTTGGGCATGGCGATCTGCGCCGTGGGATCCTCGCGCAGCGCACCCTCGCGGACCAGGTAGCGGTAGAAACGGCGGAAGCTGGACAGCTGGCGCGCCGTCGAGCGCGGCCGGGCACCGCCCTGCACCCGCGACGCCATGAAGGCGAGCAGGTCGCCGCGCTTCGCGGACGTGAGTTCTGCTTCGTGGTCCTCGAGCCAGCGATCGAGCGCCGTCAGGTCGGCGCGGTAGGCGGCGAGCGTGTTGGGCGAGAGGCCGCGCTCCATCCAGACCGCGTCGAGGAACCGGTCGATCGGACCGGGTCCGCGCGTGCCGCCGCGCGAGGCACGGGCAAGGACACTGGACTTGACTGCTGTACTCATGGGACCTCTGGGCCTTCTGTGGCGCGAAGTATGCGAGCCGGCCCGACGGCCCCGACGTGACTGCGCTCACAGATCCCGCGCCCCGTTAACATAACTGGATCCAGTTCACAGAATGCCGCCGGGGCGCGCAGACTGCGCCGGCCAACCGAGGATCCGTGTCGATGTTGCGACTGTTGAAGCGCTTGCTGTGGAGCATCTACGGGATCGTCGCGCTGGCGGTTTCTGCTGCTGCTCGTCGTCGCGGCGGTGCTGGCGCTGATCGTGCCGAGGCTCGACTGGCGCCGCAGCGTCACGCGCGCGCTCGCACGAGTCGCGCTGGCGGTGCTCGGGCTCAGGGTCACGGTCAATGGACTCGGAAACCTGCCGGAAGGTTCCTGCGTGGTCGCGGCCAATCACGCGAGCTACCTCGACGGCATCGTGCTGAAGGCAACGCTGCCGCCGCGCTTCTCGTTCGTGATCAAGCGCGAGGCTTCCCGGATGCCCGTCGCCGGGCTGCTGATGAAGCGCATCGGGTCGGAGTTCGTGGACCGGCACAGCAGCAGCGGCCGGCAGCGCGACGCGCGGCGCGTCATCAAGCGCGCCGAGCAGGGACACTCGCTGGTGTTCTTCCCCGAGGGCACGTTCGACGAACAGCCGGGACTGAAGCGATTTCACATCGGCGCGTTTGCAGCGGCGGCTCGCGGTGGCGTGCCCGTCGTGCCGACGATCATCCATGGCGCGCGGCGCGCGCTGCCGAACCGCGCGATCATCACGCGGCCAGGCCGGATCGTCGTCGAGATCCTCGAGCCGTTGACCGCCGAGGGCGCCGCGGGCACGCCGGATCACCTGCGCGACGAAACGCGGCGCCGCATTCTCGAGCGGCTCGACGAGCCCGATCTCGCGGCGGTGACGTGATACGAGCCATGGCCGACAGCATCGAGCGAGTCCGCGGTGAAGGTGCCCGAGGTCACCCTGTCTTCTGGCTGATCAAGATCGCCGCGACCACGCTTGGCGAGACGGCCGGCGACGCCGTGTCGATGTCGATGGGGCTCGGCTACCTGCAGGCGACGGGCGTGTTCGCCGCGATCATGGTTGCCGCCGTCAGCGCGCAGATCAGGGCTTCGCGGTTCAGTCCGTTCCTGTACTGGACCACGATCATTGCGTCGACCACGCTGGGCACGACGCTTGCGGATTTCGCCGACCGGTCACTCGGAATCGGATATCCCGGGGCAGCCTGCTGCTCCTTGCGCTGCTGGTCGGCTCGCTCGCTGCTCTGGCGCAGGACGCTCGGCACGGTCTCGGTCGACTCGTGAGTTCGCCACAGGCGGAGATCTTCTACTGGGTGACGATCATGTTGTCGCAGACGCTCGGTACCGCACTGGGCGACTGGACCGCAGACAGTGCCGGCATGGGCTACCTCGGCGGGATGGCGACTCTTCACGGTGCTGCTCGCCCTCGTGGCCGCTGCGTACCGCTTTACCGGCATTTCACGGACCGCGCTGTTCTGGGCGGCCTTCGTGCTGACCCGCCCGCTGGGCGCCGTCGTGCGGAGACTTCCTGGACAAGCCGCTCGGCGCAGGCGGTCTCGACCTGAGTCGCTTCGGCGCCTCGGCGGTGCTGCTCGCCTTGATCTTCGCGTGCGTGATCTTCGTTCCGCAGCGAGCAGCCTCGACTCGCCACTAGTCCTGCCGCCACGCGCGCCGTCACATGTTGCGCCGGTACTGACCTCCCACCTGGTACAGCGCGCGCGAGATGCTGCCGAGCGACGCGACCTTGACCGTCTCCATCAGCGCGTCGAAGACGTTGCCGCCGCTGGCAGCGACGGACTGCAGGTTCTTCAGCGCCGCCGGCCTGCGCTCGGCGTTGTGCTCGAGGAATGCGCGTACCGAGCGCACCTGGTGCTGCTTCTCGTCCTCGGTCGAGCGGATGAGCTCCGCGCCGCGGATCTCGGCTCCACCGTCCTCGGCGCCGAGGAAGGTGTTGACGCCGATGATCGGCAGCCGTCCGTCGTGCTTCATGGTCTCGTAGTACAGGCTCTCTTCCTGGATCCGGCTCCGCTGGTACATCGTCTCCATCGCGCCGAGCACGCCGCCACGCTCGGAGATCCGCTCGAACTCGACGGTAGACGGCCTCCTCGACCATGTCGGTGAGCTCCTCCACGGCGAACGAGCCCTGCCATGGGTTCTGCGTCTTGTTGAGCCCGAGTTCCTTGTTGATGATCAGCTGGATCGCGACTGCGCGACGCACCGATTCCTCGGTCGGCGTCGTGATCGCCTCGTCGTAGGCGTTCGTGTGCAGGCTGTTGCAGTTGTCGAACAGCGCATACAGCGCCTGCAGCGTCGTGCGCGTGTCGTTGAACTGGATCTCCCGCGCGTGCAGGCTCCGCCCGGACGTCTGGATGTGGTACTTGAGCATCTGCGAGCGCGGCCCGCCGCCGTACAGGTCCCGCATCGCGCGCGCCCAGATGCGCCGGGCCACGCGGCCGATCACCGCGTACTCGGGATCCATGCCGTTCGAGAAGAAGAACGACAGGTTCGGCGCGAAGTCGTCGATCTTCATGCCGCGCGCGAGGTAGTACTCGACGATCGTGAAGCCGTTCGCGAGCGTGAACGCCAGCTGCGAGATCGGGTTCGCGCCCGCCTCCGCGATGTGGTACCCGGAGATCGACACCGAGTAGAAGTTCCGCACGTTGTTGTCCGTGAAGAACTGCTGCACGTCGCCCATCATCCTGAGCGCGAACTCCGTCGAGAAGATGCAGGTGTTCTGCGCCTGGTCTTCCTTCAGGATGTCCGCCTGCACGGTGCCACGCACCAGCGCGAGCGCCTCGGCGCGGATCCGCGCGTAGGTCTCGCGATCGAGCAACTGGTCGCCGGTCACTCCGAGCAGCCCGAGCCCCGAGCCGTCGTGACCCGCCGGCAGCTCGCCCTTGTAGGTCGGACGCTCGCGGCCGCGGTAGATCGCGGCGATCTTCTTCTCGGCGTCGGCCCAGCGGCCCTGCTCGCGCAGGTAGCGCTCCACGCGCTGGTCCACCGCGGTGTTCATGAACATCGCGAGAATCATCGGTGCCGGCCCGTTGATCGTCATCGACACCGACGTCGTCGGCGCGCACAGGTCGAAGCCCGAGTAGAGCTTCTTCATGTCGTCGAGCGTCGCGATCGAGACGCCGGAGTTGCCGATGCGGCCGTAGATGTCGGGGCGCTCGTCCGGGTCTTCGCCATACAGCGTCGTCGAGTCGAACGCCGTCGACAGGCGCGCCGCCCCGTGCCCGCCGGCGAGGTAGTGAAAGCGACGGTTGGTGCGCTCCGGCGAGCCCTCGCCCGCGAACATGCGCGTCGGGTCCTCTTCCTCGCGGCGATACGGGTAGACACCGGCCGTGTAAGGGAAATGGCCCGGCAGGTTCTCCTTCAGCAGGAACGTCAGCAGGTCGCCCCAGTCGCGATACTTCGGCACCGCGAGCTTCGGCACCTGCGTGTGGCTCAGCGTCTCGGTGTAGTTGTCGCCGCGGACCTCGCGGCCACGCACGACGTAGCAGTACTCGGGTTCCGTCGCCGATCGCGCGAGCGCCGGCCAGTGGCGCAACTGCTCCACCGCCTCGGGACCCACGGCATCGAGCGCGTCGTTGTACGCGTCGCGCAGCCGGGCGCGTGCCGGATCGGTCGCGTCGGTCAGCGCGGAATCGGCATAGCGTTCCAGCGCGCGCCGGCAGCAGCGGGTCGCCCAGCGTACGCAGCGCTTCGTGCAGGCTGTGGGCCCGGCTGGCCGCTTCGGCGCGGTGCTGCAGGTCCGTGCCCGCACGGCGACCGTTCGCGGCAATCTCGGCCAGGTACCGGGTCCGGTTCGCGGGCACCAGTGCGTGCCGCTCGACCAGCGTCGTCGGGCCCGGATCGGCGACGGACCATCGCGAGCCACCCGGCCCGGATTTCGCTTCCAGCTTCTGTGCCAGTGCCGCGAACAGGCGGTTGACGCCCGGGTCGTTGAAGCGGCTCGCGATCGTCGGGAACACCGGCACGTCTTCATCCGGCAGCTGGAACGCCGCGTGATTCCGGCGCCACTGCTTGCGGACGTCGCGCAGCGCATCCTCGGCGCCCCGCTTCTCGAACTTGTTCAGCGCGATCAGCTCCGCGAAGTCGAGCATGTCGATCTTCTCGAGCTGGCTCGCGGCACCGTACTCGCTCGTCATCACGTACAGCGGCACGTCGACGAGATCGACGATCTCCGAGTCGCTCTGGCCGATGCCGGCGGTCTCGACCACGACCAGGTCGAAGCCGGCATAGCGCAGCAGGTTCAGCACGTCGGCGAGGACCGCGCTGGTCGCGAGGTTCTGGCGTCGCGTCGCAAGCGAGCGCATGAACACCTGCTCGGCCGCGAGCGAGTTCATGCGGATGCGGTCGCCGAGCAGCGCACCGCCGCTGCGGCGTCGCGTCGGGTCCATGGCGACGACCGCGATGTTGCGGTCGGGGAAATGCCGCACGAAGCGCATCAGCAGCTCGTCGGTGAGGCTCGACTTGCCCGCGCCACCCGTGCCCGTGATGCCGATCACCGGGGCCCGGTGCTCGATCCTGCGCCACCGCCTTGCGCAGCGTCTCGCGCAGGCCCGACGCGTCGTCCTCGGCTTCGAGCGCCGAGATCGTGCGTGCGATCTGCTGGTGATCGCGCGGACCGACCGGGCCGAACCGGAACCCGGGCGCGACCACGCGCGCACACGCTCGAGCACGTCGTCGATCATGCCGTCGAGGCCGAGCCTGCGACCGTCCTCCGGCGAATAGATCCGCTCGACCCCGTACGCGTGCAGCTCCTCGATCTCGTGCGGGGCGATCGTGCCGCCCCCGCCGACCACGATCCGGATGTGCTCGGCGTCGAGCCCGCGCAGCATGTCGACCATGTAGCGGAAGTACTCGTTGTGCCCGCCCTGGTACGAGCTCACGGCGATGCCGTCCGCGTCCTCCTGGATCGCCGCGCGGACGATGTCCGCGACGCTGCGGTTGTGGCCGAGATGCACGACTTCCGCGCCGTGCGCCTGCAGCAGGCGGCGGATGATGTTGATCGCCGCGTCGTGGCCGTCGAACAGCGAGGCCGCGCTCACGAATCGCAGTGGCGCGTCCTCGCCGCGAGTCGCCGGAAGTCTGCCGCGCCGTGCCGGTCGCCTTGCCTGCGGTCATGAGCCTGCTCCCTTCGATCACGCCTGCCGAACAGTGTATTCCTACTCTTGAGTAGGACAATACCAGCGAGTATGATGTTGCCTCGCCCGGCGGTCAATCCACCCCGGCACGGAACCTCGCGCGATCCCCGATGACCGAGACCCGCAAGCGACCGCAACGCTCCCGCACACCCGGTGACTCGACCGGGTCGCCGTGGGACGTGAGGCATCGCCGGCCGCGCGACCACGAGCTGAAGCGGGATGCGGTCGTCCGTGCGGCGGCCCAGGCCTTCAACGCACGCGGCTATCACAACACGTCGCTCGACGACATCGCCGCCGCGCTCGGCGTCACCAAGCCCACCGTCTACTACTACGTGTCGAACAAGGAGCAGCTGCTGTTCGAGTGCTTCCGCGCGGGCCTGCAGCGCATCCGCGAGGCATTCCGCGAAGCCCAGCGCTCCGATCGGCCAGCCCGCGAAAGGCTGAATTCCGTCGTGCGCGGCTACGCCGAGGCGATCGCTTCGGAGTACGGCTGGTGCATGGTGCGCGCGCACGAACATGACCTCGGGCCCGAGCTCGGCAGGCAGATCAACGCGCTCAAGTCGGAGATCGACCAGGGCATCCGCCGCCTGTTGCGCGAGGGAGTCGAGGACGGCTCGATCGGCCCGTGCGACCCGAAGCTCACCGCGTTCGCGATGGCCGGTGCGCTCAACTGGATTGCACACTGGTACCGCGAGAACCAGCCGATGAACGCCGCGCAGGTCGCGGACGCGTTCGCATCGTTTTTCGAGAACGGCCTGCTGCCCCGCCCTGCCCGTCCGCCAGCGACGCGCGGCTGACCGTCATCTTGCGCTGCAAAAACGGGTCGGCTTACACTCGATCGGCCCGGTGACGCCGCGGCTCCGCAGTGACCGGCGACCCGCCCGGGTCGGACGCACACCAGGACCAAGCTAGAGAGGCTTTCCATGACTGCACAGCTAGTGATCGTGGCCGCTCGCCGCACGCCCATCGGCGCCTTCCAGGGTGCGCTCTCCGCGTTGACCGCCCCGCAACTCGGCGCAGTTGCCGCGCGCGCCGCGCTCGCGGACTGCCGGGATCTCCTCCGAACTGCTGGACGAAGTCATCTTCGGATGCGTGCTGCCCGCCGGCCAGGGGCAGGCCCCCGCGCGGCAGGCCGCGATCGGCGCAGGCATCGCGGCAAGCGTCCCGGCAACCACGGTCAACAAGATGTGCGGTTCCGGCATGCGCGCCATCATGGCGGGCGGCGACCAGATCCTCGCGGGCCATGCTGCGGCGATCCTCGCCGGCGGCCTCGAGTCGATGACGAACGCGCCGTA
The DNA here is from genome assembly GCA_963776815.1 of uncultured Gammaproteobacteria bacterium. Lineage (GTDB taxonomy): Bacteria > Pseudomonadota > Gammaproteobacteria > Steroidobacterales > Steroidobacteraceae > RPQJ01. The sequence continues at coordinate 80,030 of CAVZNZ010000016.1, read as the reverse complement.
CCTGCTGCCGAAGGCGCGCTCCGGTTACCGGATGGGCCACGGCGAAATCATCGACCACATGTTCTACGACGGCCTGCAGAGCCCGTGGGACGGCCAGTCGATGGGCTGCTTCGCGGACGTGACCGCGGAGAAATACGGCTTCTCGCGCGCGGACCAGGACGCGTTTGCCGCGGAGTCCGTGCGGCGGGCGCAGCGCGCGTCCCGCGGAGGCGACTTCGCCGCCGAGATCGCGCCTGCCGTCGTGAAGACGCGCAAGGGCGAGACGACGGTGGCGCAGGACGAAACCCCGTTCACGCTCGACATCGACAAGATCCCGACGCTGAAGCCCGCTTTCGGCAAGAACGGCACGGTGACGGCAGCATCGTCGTCCTCGATCTCGGATGGCGCCGCTGCGGTGGTGGTCACGAGCGCGGCCTTTGCCGCAAAGCACGGGTTGAAGCCGCTTGCGCGAATCGCCGCTTACGCGAGCCATGCGCAAGCCCCGGAGTGGTTCACGACGGCGCCGGCTCCGGCGATCAGCAAGGCGCTCGACCTTGCTGGCTGGAAGGTGTCCGACGTCGACCTGTTCGAGATCAACGAGGCCTTCGCGTGCGTGACGATGGCGGCGATGAAGGACCTCGGCCTCGAACACGCGCGCGTCAACGTGAACGGCGGCGCCTGCGCGCTCGGCCACCCGATCGGCGCCACCGGAGCGCGCATCGTCACGACGCTGCTGCACGCGCTCAGCAAGCGCGGCCTGAAGCGCGGAGTCGCATCGCAGTGCATCGGCGGCGGTGAAGCGACCGCGATCGCCATCGAACTCGTCGGCTGACCCCGTTCCACGCTCACCAGGATTCCCGCATGCAGATCAAGGACAAAGTCGTCGCCGTCACCGGCGGCGCGCGCGGCATCGGCAAGGCCATCGCCGCGCATTCGTCGAGCGCGGAGCGCGCGTCGCGCTCATCGACCTGAGCCCCGCCGACCTGGAAGCGGCCCGCTCCGAGTTCGCAGCGACCGGCGCGCAGGTCGGCACGTACGCGGCCAACGTGGCCCGCGAAGACCAGGTCGTTGCCGCGCTCGACGGCGTCGTCGCCGATCTCGGACGCCTCGACGTGCTGGTCAACAACGCCGGGCATCATCAAGGACGGGCTGCTCGTCAAGGCGAAGGACGGTGTCGTCACCGGCAAGATGGGCCTCGAGCAGTGGCAGGCCGTGATCGACGTGAACCTGACGGGCGTGTTCCTCTGCGGCCGCGAGGCCGCCGAACGCATGATCCGTCTCGGGCACGGCGGGGTGATCATCAACATCTCCAGCATCTCGAAGTGCGGCAACGCCGGGCAGACGCAACTATTCGGCCGCCAAGGCCGGCGTCACCGCCATGGCCGTCGTGTGGGCGAAGGAGCTTGCGCGCTACGGGATTCGTGCGGCGTCCATTGCGCCGGGGTTCACCCGGACCGACCTGCTGGCCGGCATGCCGCCGGAAATGCTGGACAAGGTCACGGCGCCGGTGCCGCTGAAGCGCCTCGGCCTGCCCGAAGAAGTTGCGCACGCTGCCGTCTTCATCGCCGAGAACGACTTCTTTACCGGGCGCGCCATCGACATCGACGGCGGGCTCAGGCTCTGAGGCCAGGCGGCGGGTCCATACGGATGGCGCCCGGCCGAGACTGACGGTTAAAGTCGGGCGTTGGTCACGACCGGGACCGCGCAGGTCCCCGGTCGACCCTTGCCTGCATCACATGTCGGGAGATTCACGTGAGCGACGCTATCGATACCGGGATCGAGCGGGACCAGATGGAATACGACGTCGTGATCGTCGGCGCGGGCCCGGCCGGCCTCGCCGTGCGCGATCCGGCTGAAGCAGCTGAAGCCCGACCTGAACGTGTGCGTCCTCGAGAAGGCTGCCAGCGTCGGCGCGCACATGATGTCCGGCGCGGTGTTCGAACCGGGCCCGCTCGACCAGTTCCTTCCCGAATGGCGCAACGAGTTCAAGGGACTCCACGTTCCCGCGGGTCGCGACGAATTCAGCTTCATGACGCAGACGAAGCGCTTCAAGCTGCCCACGCCGCCGCAGATGAATAACCACGGCAACTTCATCATTTCGCTCAGCAACCTCGCCACCTACCTCGGCACCAAGGCAGAGGCCCTCGGCTGCGACGTATTCGCGGGCTTCGCGGCGGCCGCCCCGCTGTTCGACGACAACGGCTCCGTCGTCGGCGTGCGCATCGGCGACATGGGCGTCGAGAAGGACGGCGAGCCGGGACCCAATTTCGCGCCGGGCCCCGAGATCCGCGCGAAGACGACGATCCTTGCCGAGGGCTGCCGCGGCAGCGTCTCGAAAGTGCTGATCAAGCGCTTCCGGCTCGATGCCGGCAAGTCGCCGCAGACGTACGGCCTCGGCTTCAAGGAACTGTGGCAGCTGCCCGAAGGCCGCGTCGAGCCCGGGCTGATCCAGCACACCGTCGGCTGGCCGATGGACACCGCGACCTATGGCGGCAGCTTCCTGTATCACCTCGACCAGAACCGCGTCTACGTCGGCTTCGTCGTCGGCCTCGACTACGAAGATCCGCGCTTCCAGCCGTTCGAGGCGTTCCAGCAGTTCAAGAACCACCCGACGATGCGCAAGCTGCTCGAGGGCGGCGAAATCCTCGCCTACGGCGCACGCACGATCGTGGAAGGCGGCTGGCAGTCGATGCCCACGCTCGAGATGCCGGGCGCGTTGCTGGTCGGCGACGCCGGAGGCACGTTGAACGTGCCGAAGATCAAGGGCGTGCACCAGGCGATCCGCTCGGGCGCGATGGCGGCCGAACACCTGGTCGAGCGCGGCGGCACGACAGGCTTCGACCAGCGCTGGCGCACGTCGGCCGGCGGCGTCGAACTCTACAAGGTCCGCAACATCCGCCCGGGCTTCCGCCACGGCATGTGGGCCGGCATGGCGAACGGCGCGCTCGAGACGCTCACGGCCGGACATTCCCCCTGGACGCTGCAGCACCACGCGGACCACAGCGCGCTGAAGCGCCTCGACCAGTACGCCTCGCCGGACCGCGGGTGGATCGAGCGACAGCTGTTGCCGCGCGATCGCGTGAGCGCGGTCTTCTTCGCGGGCAATACCCACGAGGAAGCGCAGCCGGCGCACCTCAAGGTTGCGGACCTGTCGATCTGCGCGACGCGCTGCGCGCAGGAATACGGCAATCCTTGCCAGCTCTTCTGCCCGGCGCACGTGTACGAGATGGTGGACGACGGCGCGGGTGGACGGCGACTGCAGATCAACGCGTCGAATTGCGTCCACTGCAAGGCCTGCGACATCAAGGACCCGTACGAGATCATCACCTGGGTGACGCCGGAGGGCGGTTCGGGCCGAACTACCAGAGCATGTGACGCAGTGGCGTCGATGACCGAGCCCATCTGGATACCATCTGAGCAAAGGGTCGCCGCGTCCAACCTGTCGCGCTTCGCGGAGTTCGCACGTGCGCGATTCGGCGCGCCTGCGGGTGACTACCCGGCGCTCTGGCGCTGGTCGGTCGACGAACAGCGACTCCTTCTGGTCCGCGCTGGTTGAATTCGCGGCGGTGATCCGCACGCCCGGCAAGGCGCCGGTGCTGCAGCATCCGGACCGCATGCCCGGAGCGAAGTGGTTCGCCGACACGCAACTCAATTTCGCAGAGAACCTGCTCGCCCGGCGTGACGACCACGTTGCACTCGTCTTCTGCAACGAGCGCGGCGCGCGCCGCGAGCTGACCTACGCACAACTGCATTCGGAGGTCGGCCGGGTCGCAGCCGGGCTGCGCGAGCTCGGGATCTCGCCGGGCGACCGCGTCGCGGGCTTCGTGCCGAACCTGCCTGAAACCGTGATCGCGATGCTCGCCACGACCAGCCTCGGCGCCGTCTGGACGTCGTGCTCGCCCGATTTCGGCATCAATGGCGTGCTCGATCGATTCGGCCAGATCGCGCCGCGCGTGATCTTCACTGCGGACGGCTACTTCTACTCCGGCAAGACGATCGACTCGCTGGAGCCGATTCGCGGCGTGCTCGAGCGGCTGCCGTCCGTCGAGCGCGTCGTCGTGATCCCGTACGTCGAGCGCCGACCCGGACTTGTCGCGCCTGCCGAACGCGGTCAGTTTCGCGCGACTTCGGCACGCCGGGTGCCCCGCCGAATTCACGCGTGTCGAGTTCGACGCGCCGCTGTACGTGATGTATTCGTCGGGCACCACGGGCGTCCCGAAGTGCATCGTGCACGGAGTCGGCGGCACGCTGCTGCAGCATCGCAAGGAACACCTGCTGCACACCGACCTGAAGCCCGACGACCGGCTGTTCTTCTTCACGACCTGCGGCTGGATGATGTGGAACTGGCTGGTGTCCGGCCTGGCTTGCGGCTGCACGCTGGTGCTGTACGAGGGCTCGCCGTTCGCGCCGGATCGCGACGTGCTGTGGCGGATGGCCGAGCGCGAGCGCGTGACGCACTTCGGCACGAGCCCGAAATACCTGGCGGCGCTCGAGAAGGACGGAGGCGCGCCGGGAGAGTCGTTCGACCTGTCGGCGCTGCGCTCGATCCTCTCGACCGGCTCGCCGCTGGCGCCCGAGCAGTTCGACTTCGTCTACTCGAAGATCGCGCACGGACGTTCAGCTCGCCTCCATTTCGGGCGGCACCGACATCATTTCCTGCTTCTGCCTCGGCAACCCGTGGCTGCCGGTCCATCGCGGGGAGATCCAGTGCCGGGGCCTCGGCATGAAGACCGAGATCTTCGACGACGACGGGCGCCCGGTGCAGGGACAGCAGGGCGAACTCGTCTGCAGCGCGCCCTTCCCTTCGATGCCCGTGGGCTTCTGGAACGACCCGGATGGCAGCAAGTACCGCGCCGCGTACTTCGAGCGGTTCCCCGGCGTCTGGTGCCACGGCGACTATGCGATGCTGACGGAGCACGAGGGCATCCTGATCCTCGGCCGCTCGGATGCCGTGCTGAATCCCGGCGGCGTGCGCATCGGCACGGCGGAGATCTACCGGCAGGTCGAGAAGCTCGACGAGATCCTGGAGAGCTGCGCCATCGGGCAGGACTGGGACAACGACGTGCGCGTCGTGCTGTTCGTGCGGCTGCGTCCTGGCATGACACTCGATGCCGCGCTCGAGAAGCGCATCCGCGACACGATCCGCGCAAGCACGACGCCGCGTCACGTGCCCGCCAGGATCGTGGCCGTGCCCGAGATCCCGCGCACGATCAGCGGCAAGATCGTCGAGCTCGCCGTGCGCAACGTGGTGCACGGCCGGCCGGTCCGGAACACCGACGCACTCGCGAACCCGGAAGCGCTGGAGCACTTCCGCAACCGTCCCGAGCTCGCGAGCTGATCGCGCGGCACGCCGGATGACCGACGCGCGCGACCTCAGGCTGGTCTACCGGGAATCCCTGCGCCTGCACGGATACCGGGCCGACCCGTCGCAGGAACATGCGGTGGCGCGACTCGACGACCTGCGCAGCCGCCTCGAGAAGACCGGCAAGGGCGAAACGCGCGGCCTGCTTGGCCGGTTGCTCGGCCGCCCCGGCGCCTGCAGCCAGTCAAGGACAGCCGTGGCGTCTACCTTTGGGGCGGCGTCGGGCGCGGCAAGACGTTCCTGATGGACCTGTTCCACTCCGGACTCGGCGTGCCGTCGCGACGCGAGCATTTCCACCGGTTCATGAAGGACGTGCATGCCCGCCTGCGAGCGATGCGCCACGTCGAGGATCCACTGCCGCGGGTGGCGTCCGACATCGCGCGCGACGCACGCGCGCTGTGCCTCGACGAGCTCTTCGTCAGCGACATCGCCGACGCGATGATCCTTTCCGGGCTCTTCTCGGGCCTGGTCAACGAAGGCGTCGCGCTCGTGTTCACTTCGAACGTTCCGCCCACCGGCCTCTACCGGGACGGCCTGCAGCGCAGCCGCTTCCTGCCGGCCATCGCACTGCTCGAGGCGCACTGCGAAGTCGTGAACGTCGACGCAGGCACGGACTACCGTCTGCGCCAGCTCGAGAAGGCTCCGTTGTACCTGTGCGGCGAAGGAGCCGAGGTCGACCAGGCGCTGCTCGAGCGGTTCGCGGCGATCGCAGGCACGCCCGGCCAGGCAGGCGCCTCGCTCGAGATCGAAGGCCGCGACATCGACGTGCGCAGGATGGGCCCCGACGTCGTGTGGTTCGACTTCCGCGCGATCTGCGACGGGCCTCGCGGCGCCGCGGACTACATCGAGATTGCCCGCGATTTCCACACCGTGTTCGTCTCTGGCGTGCCAGTGTTCGACGCGACTCGCGACAACGAGGCGCGCCGCTTCGTCACGCTGGTGGACGAGTTCTACGACCGGAACGTCAAGCTCGTCGTGGCGGCCGCGACCACGCCGGACGCGCTGTACCAGGGCGAGCGGCTCCGCTTCGAGTTCGACCGCACCCGCAGCCGCCTCACCGAGATGCAGTCGCACGAATACCTCGCGCGGCCGCACCGCCCGTAGTTTCCGAAGCTGGCGCAGGGCCGGGCGGGATCGTTACACTCGCAAGCATCCTCCCTGGCACGGCCACGGCGTGAAACGCATCCCGAAGAATCGCATCGACCTCGAGCGATTCCTGCCCTACCGGCTCTCGGTGCTCACGAACCTCGTGAGCGGCGCGATCGCGAGCGTCTACGAGGAGCGCTTCGAACTCACGATCCCCGAATGGCGCGTCATCGCGGTGCTCGCCCGGTTTCCGGGCCTGTCCGCCGCCGAGGTCGCCGCTCACACGCGCATGGACGCCGTGGCGGTCAGTCGCGCGGTCACGCGCCTGCTGCGTGCCGGGCGCATCCGCCGCTCGATCGCGGCCGATGACCGGCGGCGCTCGATCCTGCGACTGTCCGCTGCCGGGGAATCCGTGTACCGCGAGATCGCACCCGTCGCGCTGCGCTACGAGCACTCGCTGCTGGAAGGCACTGGAGACGCGGAAGTCGAGCGACTCGACGCGCTGCTCAGCAAGCTGACGGCGCGTGCGCAGGCGCTCGTCGAAGATACACGCACGCGCAGGAAATGATGTTGCGGCGCGGCATCCAGCGCGCAGACCGATTCATGCACGAGCGCTGACCTATAATCCCGTCGAACGGGGCAACCAGGACCAAGGACAACTACAAATGGCAGGAACCATCCCGGCCGCACGCAAGCACCTGATCGAGTCGATCGCGGCGCACACGCGCTCGTTGAAGTCCCGCTCACCGGTGCCGCCTGCGGAGTTCGTGAAGTCGTACTACCGCGGCGTCGACGAGGACGACCTGCGCGACCGGACGCCGCGGCACTCGCGTGCGCGGCAGCCGATCACCTGCGATTCGGCTCGAGTCGGCGCAGCCGGCCAGCCGCTGGTCCGCGTGTTCAATCCCGACGGAGCGCGAACACGGCTGGACCTCGGCGCACACGGTCGTCGAGGTCGTGACCGACGACATGCCGTTCCTGGTCGATTCGCTCGCGATGGTGCTGAACGACTGCGGACTGGCGCTGCACATGATGGTCCACCCCGTCCTGCACGTCGCGCGCGATCGCGGCGGCCGGCTGAAGGAATGCAGCGCGGATGAGTTGCCGCGGGCACGCGCGGAGTCGTGGCAGCACATCGAGGTCGACCGCACCACCGACCCGGCGACGCTCGAGGACGTGCACAAGCGGATCCTCAACGTGCTTGCCGACGTGCGGCTCGCGGTACGCGACTGGAAGGTCATGTCCGACAAGGCGCTGGAGCTGTCGCGAAGCGTAGCGCCGGACTGCCCGGCGTAGGCCGTGCCGAGTGCGCCGAGGCCAGCGCCTTCCTGGCCTGGCTCGCGGACCATCACTTTACGTTCGTCGGCTACCGCGAGTACCGGCTGGTGCGCGGCGCTACCGCCGACCGGCTCGTGCCGGTGCCGGGATCGGGCCTGGCCTGTTGAGCTCCGGCAAGGGACGACCGAAACCAAGGCCTTCGGTGCTGCGTGGCGAGATCCGGCGCATGGCCCGCGAGGCCACGCCGCTGATCGTCACCAAGGCCAACTCGGTGTCGACCGTGCACCGCGCCACGTACCTCGACTACATCGGCGTGAAGATATTCGATTCGCAGGGCCGCGTGACCGGTGAACGGCGCTTCCTCGGCCTCTTCACGTCGGCGACCTACAGTGCAAGCCCGCGCGACATCCCGTTGCTGCGCCAGAAGGTGCAGCGCGTGATCGACCTGATCGGCGTGGCGCCGGTGAGTCACGACGGCAAGGCGCTGTTCCACGTGCTCGAGGGCTACCCGCGCGACGAGCTGTTCCAGGCGACCGTGCCGGAGCTCGTGCGCAGCGCGCGCGGCATCGTGAACATCTACGAACGCCGTCGCGTGCGGCTCTTCGTGCGGCGCGACCCGTACAACCGCTTCTTCTCCTGCCAGCTGTACGTGCCGCGCGACCGGTACAACACGCTCGCGCGCAAGCGCATCGAGCAGATCCTGCTCGAGGAACTGGCCGGCCACGCGCTCGAGTCGCAGGTGCAGATCTCCGAATCGACGCTTGCCCGCATGTACACGCTGGTTCGCACCGACCCGGCGCGCGACGTGACCACCGACATCGAGCGCATCGAGAGGCGCATCGCCGAGACGCTGCGCACGTGGGAGGACCGCCTGCGGCAGCAGCTGCTGGTGCACTTCCCGGAGCAGCGCGCCGAGCAGCTCGCGGATGGCTTTGCCGCCGCCTTCCCGACCGCCTACCAGGAGGAAGTCACGGCGCGCGACGCGATCTTCGACATCCAGGAGCTGATCGGCGCTGCCCAAGGAGGCGCCGGCGCTGGGACTGCAGCTGCGCCCGGGCGATCGCGCGCGCAAGGCACTGCACCTGCGCCTGTACCGCCGCGGCGAGCCGATCGCGATGTCGGACCTCGTGCCGATGCTGGAGAACTTCGATCTCCGGATCCTGAACGAGCGTCCCTATCGGATCGGCGTCGGAAACGACCTGTGGATCCAGGACCTGGAGGTCACCCATGCCGGTGGCCGCCAGCTCGACCCCGAGCAGGCGGGTGCGCGTTTCGAGGAGGCGTTCTTCGCGGTCTGGAACGGCCAGGCCGAAAGCGATGGCTTCAACCGGCTCGTGCTCGCCGCCGGTCTCGGCTGGCGCCAGGCCGTCGTCATCCGGGCGCCTGTGCCGCTACCTGCTGCAGACCGGCCTGCCATTCAGCCAGCGCTACATGGAATCCGTGCTTGCGCGGCATCCTGCCATCGCTGCCCGCCTCGTCTGGACCTTCGAGGCGCGCTTCGATCCCGCGCTGAAGGACTCGACCCGTGCCTCGCAGCTGCGCTCGCTGGGCAAGGAGATCGACGAGGCGCTCGAGCAGGTCACCAGCCCCGACGACGACCGCATCCTGCGTGCGTTCCGCGCCGTGATCGGCGCCGCGCTGCGCACGAACCACTACCAGGTGGACGCGTCGGGCCGGCCGAAACCCTACCTGTCGCTGAAGCTCGACCCGAAGAGCCTGCCGGAACTGCCGAAGCCGCGGCCGATGTTCGAGATCTGGGTCTACTCGCCGCGAGTCGAGGGCGTGCACCTGCGCATGGGCAAGGTCGCCCGCGGCGGCCTGCGCTGGTCAGACCGGCGCGAGGACTTCCGCACCGAGGTCCTCGGCCTGATGAAAGCGCAGAACGTGAAGAACACGGTCATCGTGCCGGTAGGCTCGAAGGGAGGCTTCTTCCCGAAGCAGCTGCCTGCGGGCAATCGCGAAGCGATCCAGCGCGAGGGAACCGAGTGCTACAAGACGTTCATTCGCGGGCTGCTCGACCTCACCGATAACGTGAAGGGCAACGAGGTGGTGCCGCCTGCACTCACGGTGCGCTACGACCCGGACGATCCGTACCTGGTCGTGGCCGCCGACAAGGGCACGGCGACGTTCTCCGACACTGCCAATGCGCTGTCGGCCGAGTACGGCTTCTGGCTCGGTGACGCATTCGCGTCCGGCGGCTCGGCCGGTTACGACCACAAGAAGATGGGCATTACCGCCAAGGGCGGCTGGGAATGCGTGAAGCGCCACTTCCGCGAGATGGGCATCGACATCCAGTCGCAGGACTTCACGGTCGCCGGCATCGGCGACATGGCAGGCGACGTGTTCGGCAACGGCATGCTGTTGTCGCGGCACATCCGCTTGCTGGCCGCGTTCAACCACCAGCACATCTTCCTCGACCCCGACCCCGACGCGGAGCTGAGCTTCCGCGAGCGCGAGCGGCTGTTCAACCTGCCCCGCTCCGCCTGGAGCGACTACGACGCGCGCGTCATCTCGAAGGGCGGCGGCGTATACCCGAAGGACGCGAAGGAGATCGCGCTGAGTCCGCAGGCGCGCGCGATGCTCGGGATCGACTCGCCGAAGGCGACGCCGCAGCAGGTGATCGTTGCGATCCTGAAGCTGCCGGTCGACCTGCTCTGGAACGGCGGCATCGGCACGTACGTCAAGGCATCGTGGGAGGCCAACTCCGCGATCGGCGACCGCAGCAACGACGCGGTGCGCGTGGACGGACGCGACCTGCGCTGCAAGGTGATCGGCGAGGGCGGCAACCTCGGGCTGTCGCAGCTCGGCCGCATCGAGTTCGCGCTGAAGGGCGGACGGATGAACACCGACTTCGTCGACAACTCGGGCGGCGTCGACTGCTCCGACCACGAGGTCAACATCAAGATCCTGCTCGACGTCGTGCAGCGCCGCACGAAGCTGCCGACGGCGGCCAGGAACCGCCTGCTCGCCGACATGACGGACGACGTGGGCGCGCTCGTGCTGCGGGACAACTACCTGCAGAGCCAGGCATTGAGCCTGCTCGAGGCGGTCGCGCCTGAACGACTCGGCGAGCATGCGCACTTCATCCGCTCGCTCGAGCTCGAGGGCGTGCTCGACCGGGCGCTCGAGTTCCTCCCGAGCAGCGAGGACATCGAGGACCGGCGACGCTCAGGACTTGGACTCACGCGCCCCGAGCTCTCGATCGTGCTGAGCTACGCGAAGATTGCGCTCGCGAGCCAGCTGATCCGCTCGGACGTGCCCGAGGATCCGTACCTCAGCCGCGAGCTCGATCGCTACTTCCCTGATCGACTCGCGCGACGCTATGCCGGGCTGCTGGGCGAGCATCGGCTGCGGCGCGAGATCATCGTCACGGCCACGACGAACAGCATCGTCAACCGCATGGGGCCCGACGTTCGTGGCCCGCACCCAGCAGGACACCGGCTCCGATGCGGCAACGGTGGCCCGCGCCTACTCGATTGCGCGCGAGGTGTTCGACGTACGGGACCTGTGGACGTCGATCGAGAAGCTCGACAACAAGATCGCGGCACCGGTGCAGTACGCGATGGTGCTCGACACGATCGTACTGATCCGGCAGGTCACCTACTGGCTGATCCAGCGGCACCGGGGCGACCTCGGCATCGAGATGCAGGTCGGGCGGCTGCGTCCCGGCATCCGGGAGCTTGCGGCATCGCAGCCGGCGTGGCTGCAGGGACTCGAGCGGCAGGCCTACGATGCGCGCGCTGCGGAACTGACGGGCGGCGGGGTCCCGCCGGCACTGGCACGGCAGATCGCCGCGTGCAGTTCGCTGCAGTGTGCCCCGGACATCGTCGAGCTGGCCGGCGCGCGGAAGTTGTCCGTGGAGTCGGCGGCCGCAGCGTACTTCGCCGTGGGCGCCGCGTTCGGGCTCGACTGGCTCAGGAGCCGGATCGAGAACCTGGACACTGAAGGTCACTGGCACGCGGTCGCACGCGGCAGCCTCCGGGAAGCACTCTACGAGACTCATCGAGGGCTCGTGCAGCGCGTGCTCGAGGAGACGCGTGAGCGCGACCCGGGCCTGGCGCTCGAACGCTGGCAGAAGAAGCATGCGGCGGCCGCGCAGCACGCGACAGGGCGTGCTCGACGACATCCGCGCGCAGCCTGCCGGCGTCGACTTCGCCTCGCTGTCCGTTGCACTCCAGGCGGTGCGCCGCCTCGTCGTAGTCGAGAGGTGATGCGCTGCTGCCTGGTCGTCACGACGTACGAACGGCCTGACGCGCTCGCCTGCGTGCTCGCAAGCGTAGCGCGGCAGGCGCGCCAGGCCCGACGAGGTCGTCATCGCCGATGACGGGTCGGGGCCCGCCACCGCTGAAGTGGTGCGTGAGTTTGCGGCTCGGTCGCGCAGCGCAGTCCGTCACGTGACGCAGCCCCACGAGGGATTCCGGGCGGGACGCATCCGCAATGCGGCGATTGCGTCGTCGGACTGCGACTACGTGCTGCTGGTCGACGGCGACATGCTGCTCGATCCGCGGTTCGTCGCGGATCACGTCGCGCTGGCCCGCGCCGGCCACTACAGCCAGGGCGTGCGGATTCCCCTCGACGACGACGCCACGCGACGCCAGCTGGCGTTGCCCGCGGAATTGCCCGGTCCGCTTGCGCCCGGTCTCGGTGGCCTGCGCCGCGGCTACGCATTGCACGCGCCGCAAGTTGCCGCGCGGCTGCGACGAGTGGCGAACTCGTTCGTGGCGATCAAGTCCTGTAACCAGGGGTTCTGGAGAAAGGACCTGGTAGCGGCCAATGGCTTCGACGAGTCGATCCGCGGCTGGGGCTCGGAAGACAAGGAACTCTGTGCGCGGCTCGAAAACGCCGGATTGCGGCGCCAGTCGCTGGTATTTGCCGCGATTGCGTACCACCTTGCCCACGCGCCGGCGCCGCGTGACTCGGCCGACGCCAATCGTGCCAGGTGGCAGCAGACGCTGAGGTGCGGCCGCACCCGCTGCGAGGCCGGAATCGACGGCCACCACGCCGGCTGAGCATCGCGGCTTTCCCGTCTGGCCTCGGACCCGGGGCATTGCTATAAGAATCGCACCATCCCCTCATCGAGCGACGACCCGACGAACATGAGCACCGGCAAACTCGTCCTGCTGCGCCACGGCCAGAGCATCTGGAACCTCGAGAACCTGTTCACCGGCTGGATCGACGTCGACCTCTCGAAGCAGGGGTTGCTCGAAGCCCAGGAGGCCGGCAGGCTGCTGAAGGCCGAGGGGATCCCGTTCGACATCGCATTCACGTCGGTGCTGAAGCGGGCGATCCGCACGCTGTGGATCTCGCTGGACGAGATGGACATGATGTGGCTGCCGGTCGAGCGGACCTGGCGGCTGAACGAGCGGCACTACGGCGCGCTGCAGGGGCTCGACAAGGCCCAGACCGTCGAGAAGCACGGCGCCGAGCAGGTGAAGATCTGGCGCCGCAGCTACGACATCCCGCCGCCGCCGCTCAGCAGCGACGACCCGAACCACCCGCGCTTCGACCGACGCTACGCTGGCGTGCCGGCCGGCGAGATGCCGTCCTCCGAATCGCTGAAGGACACGCTCGCTCGCGTGACTGCCGTTCTGGAATGCGCGGATCGCGCCCGAGCTTTCGGCCGGCCGCAACGTGCTGGTGGCCGCGCACGGCAACAGCCTGCGCGCGCTCGTGAAGATGCTGGACGGCATGTCGGACGCCGCGATCGTCGAACTCAACATCCCGACGGGCGTGCCGCTGCTCTACGAGCTCGACGCTGCCCTGAAGCCGAAGTCGAGCCGCTATCTCGGGGACCAGGAAGCGATCAAGGCACGCGCCGAGGCCGTCGCGCGCCAGGCCGACAAGAAATAACGAATGGGGACATTCTCCTTTTCCTGCTCAGGGAAATGGAGAATGTCCCCATTTCGACTGACTACCCGGCGCAGAGTCGGCGCCGTGTCTCCTCGTACTCGCGGACCATGCGCGCGACCAGTTCCGCGGTCGGCAACACGTCGTGGATGTTCCCGACGCCCTGGCCACCGCTCCAGATGTCGCGCCAGGCCTTCTTCTCCATGTTGCCGCCCGAACCGAAGTCCATCTTCGACTTGTCGGCCTCGGGCAGGCCGGCGGGATCGAGGCCGGCCGCCGCGACGCTGCGCGCGAGGTAGTTGCCCTTCACGCCCGTGAACAGCGACGTGTAGACGACGTCGTCCGACGAGGAGTCCACGATCATCTGCTTGTAGCCTTCCGGCACGTGCGCCTCGGTCGTCGCGAGGAAGCGCGTGCCGATGTAGGCCATGTCGGCACCCAGCGCGAGCGCCGCGAATACGTCTGCGCCGCTGCTCATCGCGCCCGACAGGATGATCGTGCCGTCGAAGAAGCTGCGGATCTCCCGCACGAGCGCGAACGGGCTCGCCATGCCCGCATGGCCACCTGCGCCGGCGCACACCGCGATGATGCCGTCCACGCCCTGTTCCGCCGCCTTGCGCGCGTGCCGCACGCTGATGACGTCGTGGAATACGAGGCCGCCATACGAATGCGCCGCATCGACGATCTCGCGCGGCGGCCGCAGGCTGGTGATGATGATCGGCACCTTGTGCCGCACGCATGCCTCCATGTCGTGCGCGAGCCGGTCGTTGCTCACGTGGGCGATCTGGTTCACCGCGAACGGCGCCACCTTCGCCCCGGGGTTCGCCCTCGCGAAGTCATCGAGCTCGGTGCGAATGCGCGTCAGCCACTCGTCGAGCAGCGCGGGCGGACGCGCGTTCAGCGCGGGGAACGAGCCGATGATGCCGGCCTTGCACTGCGCGATCACGAGATCGGGCGTCGACGCGATGAACATCGGCGAACCGATCAGCGGCAGGGACAGTCGATCACGAAACGCTGCAGGTATCGGCATTCTGGTATCACTCACTCAATCGATGGACGTGTCGCACAAGCCGGCGTCGCGATCGCCGGACGGACGGACTTGTCGCCGGGAGCTTTGGCCGTCGGGTTGTGCTGGTCGTTCGCCGGGCCGTGCGCGGCATGGACGCCGCGCCCGGAGCCCCCAAGGATGGGTTCACGGCGTCCCGGCGAATGACCGCCGCAGCCCGACGAAAGTTCGATGGCCAGGCGTCAAGCCGCCTTCGCCGCCCCACCCCCGTGGAACGACTCATTCCGCTCCGCCCGCTCCTTCAGCCACTTCGACGGCTTGAACCGTTTGCCGTAACGCTTCGACATCCGCTCGCATTCCGCAACGAACGTGCCGGATACCGATCATGTCGATGTACGAGAGCGTGCCGCCGGTCCACGCGGGGAAGCCCCAGCCGAGGATCGAGCCGAGATCCGCCTCGGCCGCCGTCGTCACGACGCCCTCCTCCATGCAGCGAGTCGCCTCGAGCGCCTGGATGTACATCATCCGCTTCTCGACCTCGTCGACGGGTAGCTGTATCGACGCCTGCGGGAACACGTCGCGCAGCCCCGGCCACAGGTGCTTCTTCGCATCCTTCGGATAGTCGTAGAAGCCGGCACCGAACCGCTTGCCGGGACGCTTCAGCTCCTCGACGAACTTCTGCACCACGTCGTACGCGGCGGGCTTCTGGAACTTGCGGCCGAGATCCTGCTCGGTCTGCTTGATGACCTTCCACTGCAGGTCGATCGTGACCTCGTCGGCCACCGCGAGCGGCCCGACCGGCATGCCGGCCATCTTCGCCGCGTTCTCGATCAGCGCAGGGTTCACGCCCTCCTGCAGCATCGCCATGCCTTCGTAGACGAACGTGCCGAAGCAGCGGCTCGTGTAGAACCCGCGGCTGTCGTTCACGACGATCGGCGTCTTGCGCAGTTGCCCGACGTAGTCGAGCGCGCGCGCGAGCGTGTCCTCGGAAGTCTTCTTGCCGAGGATGATCTCGACCAGCGGCATCTTGTCGACCGGCGAGAAGAAGTGGATGCCGATGAACTGCGCCGGGCGCTTCGACGCCTGCGCCAGGCCCGTGATCGGCAGCGTCGACGTGTTGCTCGCGAACACCGCGTTCTTCGGGATCACCGCCTCGGCCTTGCGCGTGACGTCGGCCTTGATGTCGCGGTTCTCGAACACGGCCTCGATCACCAGGTCGCAGCCCGCGAGATCGTCGTAGCTGACCGTCGGCTTGATGCGCGCCAGGATCGCGTCCGCGTCAGCCTGCGTCTTCTTGCCGCGGCCGACGTCCTTCGCCAGCAGCTGCTTCGAGTAGTCCTTGCCCTTCTCGGCAGACTCGAGCGTGCTGTCGAGCAGCACGACTTCCATGCCCGCGAGTGCGGACACGTAGGCGACGCCCGCCCCCATCATCCCGGCGCCGAGCATGCCGAGCTTGCGGACCTGCGACTTCGGCGGCCCGGCGGGACGTCGCATCAGCTTGTCGGCCTGGCCCTTGTTGACGAACATCGTGCGCATCAGGTTGCGGGCGACCGAGCCCGACAGCAGCTGGCCGAAATACTTCGACTCGACCGCGAGCGCCGCGTCCATCGGCACGAGCGTCCCCTCGTACACCGCACGACAGGATCGCAGCCGGCGCCGGGTAATTGCGCATCGTGGTCTTGGCCGCGAGCGCCGTGCCGATCATGAAAGTCTGCGCCGCCGCAGGCGACGCCATGCCGGCACCACCCGGCACGCGGAAGCCCTTCACGTCCCAGGGCTGCACGCCCTTGCCGCCCTTCAGGATCCATTGCCGCGCCCGCTCGACGATCTCCGCCGCCGGCGCGACCTCGTTGACGAGGCCCTTCTTCAGCGCGTCCTGCGGACCGATCTGCCGGCCCTCGCTGATCAGCCGCAGCGCCTCGGTCACGCCGATCATCCGCGGCGTGCGCTGCGTGCCACCCGCGCCGGGCAGCAGGCCGATCTTCACTTCCGGGAAGCCGACGCCCGCCTTCGGGCTGTCCTCGATCACGCGGTAATGACAGGCCAGCGCGACCTCGAATCCACCGCCGAGCGCCACGCCGTTGATCGCGGCCGCGAACGGCTTGCCGCAGGTCTCGATCCTCCGCAGCAGACGGTTCAGCTCGCCGCTGAATTTCGACGCCTCGGCCGCGCTCAGCCCGCGCTCGAACGCGCCAGCCATGTCCTTGATGTCGGCGCCGGCCATGAAGCTCGACTTCGCGGAGCCGATCACCGCGCCCTTGATGGCCGGGTCGGCGACGATCTTGTCGACGCACTCGGCGAGATCCTTGCGGAAACCCGGGGTGAGCACGTTCATCGGCCGGTCGGCCACGTCGATCAGCAGGATTGCGATGCCGTCGCCGTCGACGGAGTAACGGATGTTCTGTGTCATGTGAGTCGTCCCGTATGCCGAGCGGAGCGTCAGACGCGCTCGATGATCGTGGCCGTGCCCATGCCCGCGCCGATGCAGAGTGTCACCAGCGCGGTGGACAGGTTGCGCCGCTCGAGCTCGTCGAGCGCGATGTTCAGCACGATGGCGCCGGTCGCGCCGAGCGGATGCCCGAGTGCGATGGCCCCGCCGTTCACGTTGACCTTGTCGGGCGACAGTTCCATGTCGCGCATGAAGCGCAGCACGACGGACGCGAACGCCTCGTTGATCTCCCACAAGTCGATATCCGAGGTCTTCATTCCGCAGCGCTTCAGCACCCGGCGGCTCGCTGCCGCGGGGCCGGTGAGCATGATCGTCGGCTCGCTGCCGATCGAGGCAAAGCCGACGATTCGTGCGCGCGGCTTGATGCCGGCCTTGCGCGCGGCCTTCTTGCTGCCGACCAGCATCGCCGCGGCGCCGTCCACGATGCCGCTCGAATTGCCGGCGGTGTGCACGTGGTTGATCGTCTCGACCTGCGGGTAGCGCATGATCGCCACCGCGTCGAAGCCCGCATCCTCGCCCATCTGCGTGAAGGCCGGCTTCAGCTTCGCCAGGTCGTCCATCGTCGTGCCGGGACGCAGGTACTCGTCCTTCGCGAGCGCCACCTCGCCGATCGCGTCCTTGACGGCGATGATCGAGCGGTCGAAATGGCCCGCCTGCTGCGCGTAGGCTGCGCGCCGCTGGCTCTCGACCGCGTACGCATCGACCGTCTCGCGCGTATAGCCGTCCAGCGTCGCGATCAGGTCCGCGCTGATGCCCTGCGGCACGAAATACTGCTGCCAGGCCACGCGCGGGTCGATCGCCCACGCACCACCGTCGGAGCCCATCGGCACGCGCGACATCGACTCGACGCCGCCGCCGATCGCCATGTCCGACGACCCGGACATGACCTGGGCCGCGGCGGTGTTGACCGACTCGAGCCCGGACGCGCAGAACCGGTTCAGCTGCTTGCCGGGCACGCTCTCGTCGTAGCCCGCGACCAGCGCGGCGACGCGCGCGATGTCGGCGCCCTGCTCCATCGACCGGCGTGACGCACCCGAGCGTCACGTCATCGACGAGCTTCGTGTCCAGGTTGTTTCGGTCACGCAGCGCCGCCAGCGTCTGCGCGGCGAGCTGTACGGGCGTGATCGGATGCAGCGAGCCGTCCGGCCGTCCGCGGCCCCGCGGTGTGCGCACGGCATCGAGGATGAATGCGTCGGTCATGGTCTGGTGCCCCGGTTGCGATGTTGCAACGCAATACTACACCAGCCCCGCGCCCCGGCCGCCAGCCCGGGATTATCAGTACTTTGGCTTGCGCTTCTCGAGGAACGCCCGGACGCCCTCGATGCCGTTCGGGTGCAGCGACTGCGCGGCGATGGCCCGCCCCTCGGCCGCCATCTGGGCCTCGAAACCCGGGTCCGAGGAGTCGATCAGCCGCTT
Source organism: uncultured Gammaproteobacteria bacterium (assembly GCA_963776815.1). Taxonomy (GTDB): domain Bacteria; phylum Pseudomonadota; class Gammaproteobacteria; order Steroidobacterales; family Steroidobacteraceae; genus RPQJ01. Next base: position 61,607 of record CAVZNZ010000016.1, on the reverse strand, counting down.
GACCGCGCCGTAGGAATCCGTCGGTCCGGCCGCGAGCCGGGCCGCGAGCGCGTGGGCCTGCGCCAGGACCTCGCCATCCTCGACCACCTGGTTCACGAGCCCCCAGTCGAGGGCCTCGTCGGCGGTCAGCACGCGGTTGGTCAAGAACAGCTCCAGCGCGCGACGGCGGCCGACGATCCGCGGCAACAGGAACGACGTGCCGCAATCCGGCGCCATGCCTATCCCCGTGTATGCCAGCGAAAACTTGCTGCCGCGCCCGGCGATGGCCAGGTCCGCCATGCAGACGAGGCCGACGGAGCCGCCGGCCGCCGTGCCATTCACCGCCGCGATGACCGGGGCGCGCATCCGCGTGAAGGCGCTGAGCGCCGCGTGGATGTAGGTGGTGAGCTCGTTCAGGTAGCCGCCGACGGCCTCGCCCTGCTCCGCCATACCTCGCAGGTCGCCGCCGAAACCGAAGTGCTTGCCGGCCCCGGTGACGACCACGGCACGCACCTTGGGGTCGAACTCGCAGGCGAGCGCCGCATCGAGCAGGTCGCGGCCCATCTGCATGTTCAACGCGTTGCCATTGTCGGCGCGGTTGAGCGTGACGGTCGCGACGCCGTCAGCCACGTCGAGCAGCACGGTCTTGTCCATGTTCACTCCGGTTGCGGGCCACGCGACCCGGCGAATTTCATTCCTCGGGTGCTACCGTCAGCGGCAGGCCGTCCAGTGCCTCGGTGAACTCGACCTGGCAGCTCAGCCGCGAGCGCGCCGGATCGTAATGCTGCAGCTCGACGAGCAGGTCCTTCTCATCGCTCTGCGGGGGCGGCAGTCGCGACAGCCATTCGGGGTCGACGAGGATGTGGCAGGTGGCGCAGGAGCACAGGCCGCCACAGATCGCGGTGACTCCATAGTCGTATTCGCGCAGCGTCTCCATGATCTTAAGGCCCGGCAGGCCCTCGACCTCGTGGAACTGGCCGGTCTGGTCCGTCACCCGCATCTTCGCCATCGCGCGCCCTCGGCGTCGTCAGTTAATCGTCAATTATCGCACGGCAAGCAGCCGCGAGTGGATGGCCGCGGCGCGGGCCGCGTACTCGCCGGCCGCGCTCCGGCCCACGAGCGACCCAGAGCCGGTACCAGAGCCACTGGACGTAATCGAATGCCGTGCAGGCCGCATCGAGCAGCGCCCGCGGTGCGCCGGTCATCCCAGCCGCAGGCGGCGAGCAGCGCATCGCGCTCGCCCGGCGTCGACTCGTGCTGGCAGGCGAAACTCGCCAGGTCGAACAGAGGGTCGCCACACCCGCCGTACTCCCAGTCGACGAGCCAGAGGCGCTCGCCGTCATCGAGCACGTTCAGGTGGTGCAGATCGTTATGGCATGGCGCCAGCCGCGGCGGGCCAGCGGCCAGCGCGTCGAATGCCCGATCCGCAACTGCCCGGACGCTGCGATCCGCGGATCCGCGCGGCTCCAGTTGCGCCTCGAGTCGACGAGCCTGTCGTTCGAACGAGACTTGCGCGAGACCCGCCGGCACGGGCAGTGCATGCAACCGACGCAACATCCCGCCGAGCCGCCGCAGGTTGTCGCGGCTCGTGCACGTCCTGGCGCCGCCAGGCTCCGCCGGCTACGAACCTGGTGACCAGCAGGTCGCGGCCCGGATCGCAGACGATCACTGGCGGCGAAAGCCCTGCGTCCGCCGTCAGCGCAAGCAGGCGGCACTCCGATTGCCGATCGACGCCGAGGTCAGCGGCATTGGCACCGCCCAGCCGCACGAAGCAGTCGAGCCCCGGTGCCTGCGCGCGCCAGGCTTGATTGCTCAGTCCGCCGCTGACCGGCACGAGCGGCACGGTCGCGATGGGTCGCGTGATCGAATGCGCGGCGAGCGCGGCCTGGACGGTCGCCTCGGCAGAATCCGGCGCCGCGATCACGTCGTGCGCCCCATCAAGTCGTCGCAGCCGGCCGCATCGCGCCGCATGTCGGCGCGCCAGGCGACGAACCCGCGAGCCGCGAGCACGACGTACAACAGGAACAGTCCCGCGGTGGCATGGAAGCCCTGTGCGAAATACAGCGCCGCGGCGGCCAGGTCGAACACGACCCAGTAAATCCAGTTCTCGAGGATCTTGCGCGCGACCATCCATGTCGCAAGCACGCTGCCCCACGCGACGAACGCGTCCGCGCCGGACACGAGCAGCCCGCCGTGATCCGGGCAGCAGATACACGTTCGCAGCCGTCAACACGACTACGCACCCGAGTGCCGCGACGTGCCAGGGCCACGGTCTCATGGCGACTCGCAGTTGCTGCGACTTCACCCTGGCCGGCGCGCCACGCGTACCAGCCGTAAGCCGACGTAGCGATGTAGAACGCCTGCAATGCGGCCTGCATCGGCAGCCCGCCCTGCGCGAACAGCACCAGGTAGATGGCGGAACTCGCGGCCGCGGCCGGCCAGCACCAGCGGCTCTGACGGATCGCGAGCAGCACGTACGCCGAGCGCCAGCGCGACGGCGATCCACTCGGCGGAGTGACGCAGGCACGGCGGGTCCGCGATCCGGCCGCGGATCAGCGCTCGGCCGGCGACGGCTCGCCGCCCAGCACTTTCATCACGAACACCGCGCGCCCGCCGCTCTCGAACGTGCGGCGCGATTTCCTGCTCGAGCGCGGCGAATACGCGCGCGTGTCACCGGCGACCTGCGTGCTCATCGCATTGGTGACGACGTGCAGCCCTTCGTGGCGGTTCAGCCGCTCGATGAAGTCCTTGATCGGCGGCACGTAGTCCGCGTCGAGTGGATAGAGGCTGATATCAACAGCAGTGCGCATGGGTCATGTCCTCGGTCGGTGGGTACCTGCGGATCGCGGAAGCCACGCGTCGCCCGTTGCGGGTGTGGGTATCCTCTCGCGGGCCGTCGCGCGACAGGACGTCGCGCGCGGAGCCTACATGGACGTACTTGCGGCGTCCCGCGGGAGGATAACCACACGCCGCGAAACGGATCAACCACGCGGTCATCGCAGTGACCACGTAACCGTCACCCCGACGAGCCTTGGATCGCCACGCTGGATGTAGAGCTTGTCGGCATAGTCCGGCGGCTCCAGGCCGAAATAGAACCCGCGTACCGCGTATTCCTCATCGAACACGTTGCGGGCCCAGGCGAGAACCGACCAGCGCTCGGTCGCGTATCCGGCCTTCAGGTTCACCAGCGTGTACGGATTCGATTTCTGGTCGTTGCTGGTGTCGAAATAGTAGGACGCGCAGCCGCTCACGTCGGCCCGCGCCATCCAGCCGCGTCCCGGCGTTCCACTCCGCGGACAGCGAATACTGGTACGGCGGCGCGGCGGCCTGCTCGCGGCCGTCGAGATTGCGGTCGCCATAGCGGTAGTCCAGATACTCGGACTCGAGGAGCCCCAGCGTCGCACCGAGCAGCAACGACGGTCGCGCACGCCATTGCAGCGAAGCTTCGAGGCCGTAGTTGCGGCCGCGCGCTGCGTTGTCCGTGTAGAAGACGTAGGACAACGGGTCGCCGGGATCCAGCTGGAACGACGAAGACACCTGCTGGTCCTCGCGCCACATGTAGAAGACGGAAAGGTCGGCCTCCACCGTGCGGGCGGCGTTGCGCAGGTGTACGCCGGACTCGAGGTTCCACAGGTACTCGGGATCGAACTCGAGCAGGCCGGGCGGGATGAACTCGCCGATGTTGAAGCCACCGGCCTTGAAGCCGCGGCTCAGTGTCCCGTACCACGTGCTGTCGGTGCCGATGTCGCCCGCCAGCGAGACGTGGCCGCCGACCATCGTTTCGTCCGGCGAGAAATCGGCGCCGTTGCTGTCCTCGTAATCGGAGGTGCGATTCTCGACGCGCAGCCCCACGGTCAGGATCGTCCGCTCCGTGATGCCGACCTCGACCTCGCCGTAGGCCGCGAGGCTCAATGCGTCGTAGGTGCTGTCGAGCGGCGGCCTGAGCAGGCTCGACTCGAAGTAATCCCGCTGCAGCGTTGTCCTCGTCGAGACGCAGTGCGTACACGCCGGCGAGCCACCCGGCTGCCGCCCGTGTCGCGCCGTCGCGTGGCTCGTGACGCGCAGGTCCTGCGCAAGCGTGCCGCGCTGGCGGTCGTAATGGGAGAAATACTGGTACGGAGCGTAAGGCGCCCAGTACGGCTCGTTGCCCCAGTCGCCGTCGAAGCTGTAGACGATGTCGGAATCGGCATACGACGTCGTGCTGACCAGCGTCGCAGCATCGCAGATCGCCGGTCAGCTTCACCGAGGCGCCCGCTGGAGCGCTGCGCGTCCCGGCCGGGCTGGTCCGAACACGTGCGCAGGCCAGTTGTCGACGACGAACGCGTCGAAGCCGTTGTCGAGGTCCACGTACATCGCCGCCACGTCGCCTGCCAGTCCAGCGGCCGGCTCGAGGCGCAGCTTGCCGCGCAACGTCGTCTCGTCGCGCTCGTTGGTGTCGTTGCGGCCCAGGTACACGTTGTCGCGAAAACCGTCGCTCGCGTGCGCGCTGCGCCACCAGCCGCCACGCGCCGCGCCGCTCGCCGACCCGGCCGCGCGCGCCACCGGCAACCGCGCCCACGACCGAGCATGCCGTCTTCGCCCGCCGAACTTCCGCGCGCAGCTCCGCTCGGTGAAGCGTCGTGCGTCTTCGACGTTGATCAGGCCCGCCAGCGCATTGGCGCCGTAGCGCGTGCCCTGCGGGCCGCGCAGCACCTCGACCTGCCGACGTCGAACAGCGTCGCCGGCATGCCGACGCCGCTGAAGTCGATGTCGTCGATCAGGAATCCCGACCGACGGATTCGGCGCGCCCTGGTATTGCTCGAGCTCGCCGATGCCGCGCAGCTGGAAATAGCGCGGCCGCGAGCTGCCGCCGGACCAGTTGAGGTTCGGCACCAGCGCCAGCAGGTCCTCGAAATGCTGCACGCCGGCAGCGCGGACCGCGCCGGCGTCGAGCACCGTCGACGCTCGCGGGCAGCGTCGCCACCGGTCGCGCCGCAGCCAGGCCGTGACGACGATCTCCTCCAGCGGCGCGACGCCGGTCGGCCGCCAGCGCGGCGGACGCCGCCGCGCGCAGGCAGCCCGGCGAAACCTAGGAAGCAGGTTTCGGATGTGACCAGACAACAGATGACGGGCAAGAAATCTGTGACCAAGGCATGCACCTGCTCCCTACGCCGGTACTAACCGGATCAGGTTCAACGGGTTCGCCGGTGAGCGGCTCGCACCGCGGTCGGCATCTCAGGCCCAGTCAGGCCACCCCTAGGTAGGCCAGAGTATAGCCGCTGTTGACGCGGCCAGCCCGGTCGGGACTAATGCGCATCCCTCGGTAGGGACCAAGACAGAACGATGCCGAAGCGCAAGTGCCGCCTGTTCCATGTCGATGCTTTACCCGCGAGCGTTTCTGCGGGAACCCTGCGGTGGTCGTCCTCGACGCCGAGGTGCTCTCCGACGACGAGATGAAGCGCATCGCCCGCGAGGTCTCCGGACAGGACGTGGCCTTCGTGCTCGGCTCCGACTCGCCCGACTATGACGTCGAGGTGCGGTTCTTCTCCCCGCGCCGCGAGGTCACGTTCATCGGGCACGCCACCGTTGCCGCCCACTACGTGCGGGCCGTCGCGGACGGCGTGCCCAAGGGCAAGGTCCGGCAGAAGTCCGGCACCGGCATTTACGAGGTCGAGGTCGCGGGCCGCGGGCAGGCACTTCGGGTATCGATTCACCAGGGAGCGGCCACGTTCGGACCGGTCGTGCCGGACGAGCGCCGCGGCCCCGTGCTGGACGCGCTCGGCATCAGCTCCGCCAGCCTGCACCCCGGTTGCCCGATGCAGGTGATGAGCAAGGCCAATTCAAGGCTGCTGATCGGCCTGCAGTCACCCGAGACTCTCGAGTCGCTGCAACCGAAGATGGATGCGCTCGTCCACCTTACGCCGCACGTTGGCGCGGACGGTTTCTTCGTGTTTGCGCTCGTGCCGGGCAGCGACCCGCTGAAGACCGAGGCGCGGATGTTCTGCCCGATGATCGGCGTGCCCGAGGATCCAGTGAGCGGCAACGCGCACGGCATGCTCGGCGTGTACCTGCTCAGCAACGGCCTGCTCGCCGCGGAAAACGGCAAGGCGCACTTAACGGGACACCAGGGACGCTTCGTGGACCGGCCGGGCACCGTCGACGTCGAGGTGACGGCTACGGCCGGCAAGCGCGCGACCAGCGTGAAGGTCACCGGCGACGCGGTGATCCTGTACCAGGCGGACCTGCAGCTCTAGCCGATCCAGTCGTAGAACTGGAGGTCGGTCTCCTCGCCCAGCGTCTCCATGATCTGCGGCACGAGCCGGTGGTGCAGCGGAGTCGCCTGGTGGGCCTTGAACGCAGCGTCGTCCGCGAACCTCAGGTAGATCACGTACGTCCCGGGCTCCGCGCGATGGCGCAGCACCTCGAATACCAGTGTGCCGGCCTCCTGCTCGCGAGCGAGGCGCGAAAACTCCCGCTCGAGCCGCTCGAAGTCGGCCTCGCGGCCCGGCTTAACTTTCACGCGGACGATGAAACAGGTCATGGTGGGCCGATACTAGCACCCGCCGGACGGCGCGAATCACCGTGGATCATGTAGATTGCCCGGATTGATTTCGAGGCTCGACGTGGACGAATCCGAGTGCGTGACTGTGCTGCCTGATCGGGGCGGGGCCAGGCAACCATTGGCGAGTTGCTCCGCCGCGCTGTTGTTGAGTCACCGATGAAACTCAAGTCGCGAGTCCTCTGCGCACTTGCCGGCATGGTCGCCGCAGCGGTTGCGACCGACGCGGCCGGCGCAGATGCGAGCGCTGGCCTTTGCGGCGCCGGACCGCTCGAGATCCTGCTGACGAACGACGACGGATTCGAGGCGCCGGGCATCCGGGCCCTGTACGGCCAGTTGCGCGCGGCGGGCCATCACGTCCTGCTCGTCGCACCGGCGACGAACGCAAGCGGCACCAGCTCGAGCTTCACCTGGGGCAAGGTCACCGTGACGCGCAGCGTCGACGATGCGAACGTCTACGGGATTGCCGGCACGCCGGCCACTGCAGTCGTCCTCGGCGCCACCGCGCTCTATCCCGCGGATCGACGGCCTGACCTGGTGATCTCCGGAATCAACGACGGCACCAACACCGGCTCGCTGCTCGCGCTGTCCGGCACGGTCGGGGCTGCGCTCGCCGGCACGATGCTGCTGGACCCGCCAGTGCCGGGCGTCGCGGTCAACGCCGAGCGTCCGCAGACACCCGAATCGAAGCAGTCGTTGCCAGCCGCGCACCTCGACCAGGTCGCGGCGCACCTCACGCGGCTGATCGAGTCGACGCGCGGCTGGTTCTGCGACGGCAGCCGCGTCGTCCGGCCGACGACCGTGCTGAACATCAACTATCCGTCGCGCCCGGTTGCCTCGGTGCGAGGCGTCAAGGTCGCGACGCAGGGGCGGACCACGGACCTGCATCTCGACTTCGAGCCCGTTGCTGACGGCACGTACGAGTCGCAGCGCACCAGGTTGCCGGCGCAAAGCGATGCCGCGAATTCGGACAACACGCTGCTGGAGCAGGGTTACGTGACGGTGACGCCTATTTCCGCCGCACTCGACCAGCGCGCCGTGCCCTCCCGCGACCTGCAGCGCCGGCTCGGGAAGTGATTCGGACTCGACCGGATCGCCCGAGCTCGAGCATCTTGGAAACGTAATCCGGCACGTCCTCGACATGGTGCGAGGCGATCACCAGCTGCGTGCCGCGACGCACCTCGTCGAGCAGCAGGTGCTTGATCCGGGCGACGGTCGTCACGTCGAGTCCATCGAACGGCTCGTCGAGCAGCAGCAGCCGGCGGCGTGCGATCGTGGCGCGAGCGAACAGCACGAGACGCAGTTGCCCGTACGACAGTTCCCTGGCCCGCCGCGCGCGCAGCCTGCCCAGTCCGACGCGCTCGAGCGCCGCAAGCGCGCTGCTGCGCTCGCCGGCAGTCGGCCGCTCGTTGAGGCCGATGCTCGAGTGCAGGCCCGAGACCACGATTTCCTCGACGTTGCACGCCGTCGCGGCATAAGTGGCCTGCAACTCCGGCGACACGAGCCCCACGCCACGCTTCCAGTCCTCGATCGGCGCACCCACTCCGATCGATGCTCGCTCGATCCGGCCGCCTTCTGCCGGCCACAGGTCGCCGTACAGCAGCGCGATCAGCGTCGACTTGCCGGAGCCGTTCGGGCCCGTGATGCACCAGTGCTCGCCGCAACGCAGCGTCCAGTCGAACCGCTTGATCACCGGCTGACCGTCGCGATAGACGCTTGCGTTGCGAACTGTCACGAGGGTATCGGCGACAGCCCCGGCCTCGATCGCCGCCGCTTTCTCGCGTGGCGCCGCGCCGGCGAGACGGATCGGGTCGTTGAGCGTCGCAATCGCCCACCGTCCAGCGGACCCGACGCGACGATATGCCCGGCCTCGACTCTCGCGACATGCGTAACGCCCGGCGGTGCGTCGCTGGCCCGGTGCGTGGTCAGTACCCAGGCCATTCGCGAACTGGAAGCATCGCGCAGGTGTCGCAGGAACGCCTTGCGGGACGGAGCATCGAGGCCGTTCAGCGCCTCGTCGAGCAGCAGCACGTCCGGCCGGCGCACCAGCGCCCGCGCGAGCAGCACGCGTCGCCGCTGGCCATACGACAGGCCCAGGAAGCTGCGGCCGGCCAGGCTCGTGAGCCGCGCTTCGCGCAGCGCCGCGTCGACGGCACGGCGGCCCCGGGCGTCAACAGTGATCGAGCGGAATGTCGGTGTCGAAGAGCCCGGTGCCGACCACGTCGCGCACCTTCAGGTCCCACTCGTACCGCTGATACTTGTCCTGCCGCTCGGGACCCAGGTAAGCGATGCGGCCACGGGCTGCGACGGGCTGGTCGTGAACCTCGCGGCCAAGCCGATAGAGCCTCCGCTCCGAGCCGGTGGGCGCAGGCGTGGGCCAGAGGTCGCCACGCAGCAGCTTGAGCAGCACGGTCTTGCCCGCGCCGTTCGGCCCCGTGACGAGCCAGCGCTCGCCGGCGCGCAGCGAGAAGCTGGCGTCGCGCAAGGCCCAGTGCCTGCCGAGGCGGACGCTGACCCCGTGCAGTTCGATCGCTGTCAGGCGCGGGCCGCGAGGACGCGACGACGCGGTCAATCGCCCCGCCACGACCAGGTCTCGCCGTTCCGCGCCGCCCTGCCTTCCTCCTCGAGCTTCAGCGACGTGCGCGAGCAGTGAGTACTTCGCGACCGGGTGCATGAAGCGCGGCACGTCGCCGTACACGACCGGCAGGATCTCATCGAGCGTGCCCGACCCGCGTTCACGAAGCGCTGCGACCACCTTCGATTCGCGCAGCAGGCGATGCGCGCGCACGCGATCGATCTCGTCCATGGCGTTCGGCATCAGCGAGCCGTGCCCGGGCGCGAGGTCGGCGATCGGCATCTCGCGCAGTCGCTCGAGCGACTGCAGGTAGAGCCGCATCGAGCCGTCCGGCGGCAGGATGACCACGGTCGAGCCGCTCATCAGGTGGTCGCCGGTGAACAGCAGCCCGCTCGGCTCGAGCAGCAGGCAGACGTGGTTCGATGCATGTCCCGGCGTATGCACGACGCGCAGTCGCGCATCGCCGTGCGTGATGACGTCACCATCGGCGAGGATTCGATCGGGCACGTAGGTGTCATCCTGGTACCCGTCGTCCGGCGGCGGCATGCCGCACACGACGCCGCCCGTCGTCGCGCGCAGCGAGACCGCGCCCGGCGAGTGATCGGGGTGCGAGTGCGTGCAGACGATGTGCTCGACCGCGCCGCCCGTCACCTCGAGTATCCGGTCGACGTGCAGGGGATCGGCCGGACCGGGATCGATGACGATCCGCCGACCGCGAGCCCACGACGTAAGTGTTCGTGCCGGGCCCCGTCAGCGGACTCGGATTCGGCGCCACGATCCGCCAGACATCCGGCGCGATGCGACGCATGCTGCCCGTCTCCGGCGCCGCGTGCGGATCCACGTTCTCGAGGTCGACGACGCTCACGACATCCCCTTGCGCGCCACGACCACGTAACGCGGCGTACGGGTCTTCGGCCGGCGATTCACGGCTTCCATCCAGCCGGCTGCCTCCACTCGAAAGCCCGCCGTCTCGAGCAGGTATGGTACCGTCGCGAGGCTCTGCGTCGAAGACAACGGGAACAAGTCGACGTCCTCCCGCGAGTTGCCGGTATACGCGTCGCGACCGTAGATGCCGTCGATCACGATGACCGCCCCGCCGCGCTTCAGCCAATGGTGCCAGTTCGCGAACGCCGCAAGGGGATCGAACAGCCCGTTGGCCAACTGCCTCGAGACGATGCCGTCGAAACGGTCAGCGCCAAACAACGGCCGGTCGTCCTTGCTGTCGCAGAACCCTTCGACCGTTGCGACGTTGCGCAAGCGTGGATTGCGGCGCAGCAGGTCGAGCATCGCCGGTGCCGGCTCGAGCGCCGTGACCATCATGCCCGGAATGCCGGCCAGCACGGACGTCAGTGCGCCGCTGCCCGCGCCGGCATCGAGCAGTGATCCGCCGGCCGGCCACTGCACGACGCGAGCGAGATCCGCGGCGTAAGCGGCTTCGTCATCCTCGTCGAGAGTGCCGACCAGCGCGTGGTAGCGCGCGGCCTCCGCGGCATCGAACATGGCGAGGTACTGCGCGCGCGACTCGGGCTGGCTGATTCGCCAGCTCATGGTGCCGTCTCCGGACCGATGTGCCGGGCGTCGTTCGCAGTCGCAGATCGGATTTCCATCAGGGCATCAGCCGCTTGAAGTAATAGGACGTCGGATGCAGGTGACCGTCCGGGGTGGTCGCGTAATCCGGGATCGACCCTCCGTACTGCCAACCCCGGCGCCGATACACCTCCTCGGCCGGCGAGCCGGTCTCCGTATCGAGTACCAGCAGCGTGCGGCCCTCGCCGCGAGCGTACGCCTCGACGGCCTCCAGCAGCATCGACGCGATGCCGCGACCGCGGCACTCTCGCAAGCACGAACAGCTTCTGCAGCTCCGCCCGGTGACGACCGTTCTCCTTGCCGCAACAGTCGAGCTGGACAGAGCCGACCACACGCCCGTCGATTTCGGCCACCCAAAGCCGCGCGTTGCGCGCCAGCTCCGCGAACACACCGCCCCAGTATCGCTCGGCAGTCGCCGTCGCCACGGGCGCGAGAAATCCCACCGAGGCACCGCCATGGACCGCGTCCTGGAGCAGCATGCACAGCCCATGCAGTGCCGCAGGCTCGGCCGTTTCGATGCGGCGCACGGCAATCATCGAGGCTGGTCCCTGGTCGGTGGCGCAACGACATTCAGTGCCCACCCTGCACGAGCAGCCCCTCAGCGCGCAACGCCTCGGCCAGGCCCTCTTCGATTTCCTCCGCCTGCGCCCGCGGGATGCCCTGCAAGTGCAGCACAGGACCGACCAGCACCTCGATGCCGCGCTTCAGCACGCTGCCGGCCGCCCGAATGCCGGCCTTGTGCTGGTCGAATCGCGCGGCGGGCGAGTAACGAGTCGCTCCCGACGTAGACGCCGTAGGACTCCGCGCGACTGTCCGTGTAATCGAGCAGCACCAGGTAGATGTTCGATCGTCCACGACCGTCTCGCTGGAACCGTGCCGCGACGTCGTAGGCCAGCGGCAGCCATTCCACGTAGCGCATCGGCAACCAGTCCGGCACGCTGTCTGCGGCCGCGGACCACAATCGCGTGAGCATGGCCTCGACGTTCATCGGTGGTTCGCTGCGCATCCAGAATTCGTGAACGCAATGTGCGCCTTCGAGCCCGTCGCGCCCCGCAATCGCATGGCCGAACCGTTCGAGCAGTGCCGGACGTCCAAGCGCGCGCAGCGGACGGCTGCCCGGCGCAGCAGGTCGCTTGCGTTTCGCGCGTGCCGCCTTCACCCGACGCGGCTCGCCGTCACTGCGGTGAGCGCCCCGGAGTCGTCCGTCTCACCGGCAAGCTCGATCGGCTGGCAGCACACCTGGCAATCCTCGATGTAACTGAACGTACCCGCGGAAAGATCGATCTGCGTGTCGAAGCTTTCTCCGCAATACGGGCAGGTCACGGCGACGAACTCCGTTGGATTCGCCCCGCCGCCCTCACCGGGCTCGTACACTGGCTCGAGTCCATACAACGCGTCGATGGCCTTCGAGTCAGGCATCGTGGCAGACAGGACCGGGACAGCACCGGCGCGAGCCCGTTTCACCTACTCTCCTCCGACGCCGCACGGCGACGACCGTCAGTGATGGGGGCTCAGGATACTGTCAGGCTGCGGCCGGCGCGACCAGGGCGGCATGCACACCGACCCTGTTCAGACGCGGGATGCGCAGTTGCAGGAAGCCCTCGCCGCCCAGCGACTTCACCCAGCGCCGCACGTCATCGGCCTCGTCCAGCGGCAGGCTCGACAGCACATCGAGCACTCGCTGCGCCATCCATAGCGTGTAGGGGATCCCCAGGCGCGAAAACGCCCGACCCGCGAGCGGAAACACGACCGGCCCCGCGAAACGTGGCAAATGGGCGCCCGGTCGATGTTGTCATCAGGCGCACCTGGTCGGCCACGGCCTCGAGGAACGGCACCATTTCGAGGAAGACGCTCTCCAGCATTGGCAGGATCGTCGCCGGAATGGCGTCGCCGCCCAGGAATTCACCACCGGGATCAGGGTTTGCGGAAGCCATCCGGTCGCTCCACGCAAGCAAGTGAGCGCGCGGCTGGAGCAGGCGGCGCTTCGCCGCTTCGTCATAGCGGAGGTGGCCGCATATCGGACCCGCCAGCGCGAAGTCTGCCAGCGATGGCCGCGTGCCGAACACGTACGGCATCGTTGCGAAGTGCCGGTCCAGGTGATCGAGGTGCAAGGCCATCCAGCGCTCGATGTGCGGGATCTGCTCCGGCGTCGCGCCCAGGCGCAGATTGGCTTGCTGCATGAACCGCTTCAGCGCGAGCGGCACGGCCCTCTGCATGAACACCGGCAGGCCCGGCGCCAATGTGGCTGACAATTCATCGCGCCACTTCGGGTAATTCTCCGGAAAGCTCCAGCGCGCATGCACTCCAGCCGACAGCCAGAATTCGTCGGCCCAGAGTTCGAGCAAATAGGTCGCAAATCGCTGTCGCGGCGTTATCGGTACGACCGGCTTGTCGGGGTGGCGTTCCTCAAGTCGCTCGATGATGACACTGCTGTCCTGCAGCCACTCGCCCTCAGGCGTGATCACTATCGGAACCACGGCATGACCGCAGTGGCGGGGGATCACGACGTAATACTCCCAGGCCGTCGGGTTTCGCTCCTCGAACGGGATGCCCTTGAAGCGCAGGTACGGGCGTACTTTGGCCGAGTACCATGACAACTGCATCGAATACAGGAAATGCATTCCTCGCATCGAGGTCTACCGGCGTACCGCCTCCTCACCCGTCCTTGAATCGCCACTTCCTGTTTGCGTACATCCACGCAAACAGCCGGTAGATCGTCTCCGGCATCAGCCGCTTGATGAACCACAGCACTTCCATCGAGTCGTGCGCGATGTCGTAAAGGTGATTCCTCTCCATGCTGCGGATCGCGTGCGCCGCCACGCTCTCGGACGTATGCCGTCCTGTCTGCACATCCTTGTCGAGCGAGCGAAGCGTGACGCTGCGGTTCACGTCGACCCCCTCCTTGTTCAGGATGTCCGACGCGAATGCGGCGGGACACGAAACGGTCACTCCGATCCCATATCGGGCCAACTCAGCCTTCATCGTTTCCGACAGCGCGATTACCGCCGCCTTGGGCACGCTGTAGTGCGCCATTTCGGGCAATGCGAACAGGCCCGCGGACGATGCCATGTTCAGGACGTAACCGCCCTTCTGCCTGATCAGTATCGGCACGAACGAGTGGCAGCCGTAGACGACGCCCCAGAAATTGATGTCGACGATCCGGCGCCACTGCTCGAGCGTGATCTCGTGCAGCTTCGCCGAGTCCAGGATACCGGCATTGTTCACCAGGACGTCGAGGCCGCCCCACTGCGCTTCGACGCGCCGCGCCGCAGTGTCGAAATCTTCCGATTTCGACACGTCGATCATCATCTCGAGGACCTCGGCCGCGCCGGCCTTCCTGACGTCCTCGGCCGCAGCGTTGACCGCATCCGGACGTCGACCCGTGACCGCGACCCGCCAGCCATTGCGGCCGAAGTGCATGGCCATCGCCTTGCCGAACCCGCTGTTCGCGCCGGTAATTAGCACTCGTTTCCGGGGAAATCGTTCCTCGAGTCTCATGGGTGCTTCCGGTAACGGCTGTTATCGCTGCGCGGCGGCACCGGTCACCGGTTCGAGCTTGAAGGTCAGCTTGTCGATCCTGCCGGTGAACCTGAACGGCGAGTCGTAGCGGTACTCGAGCATCGCGACGCCGGTGCGCGTGTCTGCTCCGACGTCGAAGGTTTCGTCCTCCGGGAAGGTGACCGGCGTCGTGTGCTCCATGGAGTTCCGCGCCACCTCCTTGCCGTCAACGGAAAGAACCCCCGTGCCTCCCTTGCCCAGGCCGGGCCCGTCCGACTTGAAGTCGAAGACGATGGTGTGCTTGCCGGCGCCCAGTTCGGGCCCCGCCCACGTCGTGCGCTTGAGGTCGAGCAGGTTGTAGAGGAACACTGGCTTGCCACGGCCGATGCCTGCCTCGCCCTTGCTCAGGAAGAGCGCGTAGCCGCCGAAGCGTCCACCTTCCGCGACGATCACGCCCTCCGCACCGCCTTTTGGAATCGTGACCTCAGCCGTGATGCTGTAGGACTTGTCCAGGATGCGCGGCGCAGCGCTGGCCGGCACGCCGGTGAGTACTCCTGAATACGTGAAGACGGTTCGTCCCGCGCTGAGGTTCGGGCGCGGCGAATTCCAGCGCGCGAGCGTCGTGTTGTCGAGCGGCAGCACGTTGTACTTCTTCGCTTCGGAATAGAACAGGGCCTGCAGCTCCTTGAGCTTGTCCGGCATCTTCGCTGCCAGGTCGTCGTACTGCGTAGGATCTTCCTTGACGTTGTAGAGCTCCCAGTTGTAGCCGGTGATCACGTCCGGCGGCGTCTTGCTGCTGAGCTCCCACGGAATAGTCGCGGGCGTGGTGGCCGCCACCCACCCCTCGTGATAGATGGCACGATTGCCGAGCATCTCGAAGTATTGGGTCGTGTGCCGCGTCGGGGCGTCGGCATTCGCCTTGTCCCACGTGTACACCATGCTCACGCCTTCGATGGGATGCTGCCTGATGCCGTCGATCATGTCCGGCGCCGGGATGCGGGTCGCCTCGAGGATGGTCGGCACGATGTCGATCACGTGATGGAACTGGCGTCGGATACCGCCGACGTCCTTGATGTGGCCGGGCCATGACATCGCCACGCCCTGCGACGTTCCGCCGAAGTGCGACGGCACCTGCTTCACCCACTTGAACGGGGTGTCCATCGCCCATGCCCATGCGGCCGCATAGTGCGGAAATGTCCGCTCGGACCCCCAGAACTCGTACCAGAGGAACTGGTCCTTGACCGGCACGGCCACGCCGTTGAACGTCGTGAATTCGTTCGGTGTGCCGTTCAGCATGCCTTCGGCACTCGCGCCGTTGTCGCCACCGATGTAGATGATCAGCGTGTTATCGAGCTCGCCAAGGTCCTCGACCGCCTGGATGACACGTCCGATCTCATGGTCGGCGTAGGCAAGGTACGCGCCATAGATGTCCGCTTGCCGGACGAAGAGCTTCTTCTCCTCGAGGCTGAGCGAGTCCCACTCCGGCAGTGTCTTCGGCCAGGGCGTCAGCTTTGCGTTCGCCGGCATGATGCCGAGCCGCTGCTGGTTGGCGAAGATGCGTTCGCGCACCTTGTTCCAGCCTTCGTCGAAGAGGTGCAGGTCGCTGATCTTCTTGATCCACTCGGGCGTCGGATGATGCGGTGAGTGGGTGGCCCCCGGCACGTAGTAGACGAGCCATGGCTTGCCGGGCGCAATTTCCTTCAGCTGCTTCATGTACTGGATGGCTTCGTCGGCCATCGCGGTCTGCATGTTCCAGCCCGGATTGCCCTCGAAGGGGAAGATCGCCGTCGTGTTGCGGAACAGGTTCGGCTGCCATTGGCTGGCGTCACCGCCGACGAAGCCATAGAAATATTCGAAGCCCATGCCATTGGGCCATTGGTTGAACGGCCCGGCCTGGCTCGACTGGTAAGAGGGCGTGTTGTGGTTCTTTCCGAACCACGACGTGGCGTAGCCGTTTTCCTTGAGGATGGTGCCGATGGTGCCCTTGTCGATCGGGATGATTCCGTTGTAACCGGGGAATCCCGTCACGATTTCACCGACCACGCCGTTGCCGACCGAGTGATGGTTACGGCCGGTGATCAGCGCCGCCCGCGTTGGTGAGCACAGTGACGTCGAGTGGAAGTTCGTGAACCGAAGTCCATTCTTTGCGATGCGATCCATGGCGGGCGTGGGTATTACCCCGCCGAAGGTGCTGGGTGCACCGAACCCCTGGTCATCCGTCATGATCAGCAGCACGTTCGGCGCGCCCTTCGGCGGCACGACGCGTGGCGCCCACCAGGCCTTCGAATCCGAGGCCTTTTCCTTGATCACACCTCCGAATGGCGGTGCTGGCGGCGGCAGCTGTCTTCCGCTGATCGTCGTCGTTGCGCCTGGCGAGCCCGGGACCCCGGTCACCTGCTGCGCGAGGACCGATGGGACGGTGGCGCCGGCGACTAAGGACGCAGCGAGCAACAGCGACGTCTGGATGCTTGGCATTGATCGACCCCCCGTCTGAATAAAGCGGCAAAGGCCGCATCGGCTTGAGCGACCTGCGACCGCTAATGCTCAGCACGCAAACTGCCACAAGGACACTGATCCCAATTACCATTATCGGACAGCTGGCGAACGCGTCCGGAGTACGGCGACCGGACGTGGCCCCGTGGCTAAAAAAAAAACGGCGAGGTGATTTCGATGGCGGCGAGGAAAGGTGGTCGCGCGGGATCGGATCGATTGGTCCAGGGCGGCGACGCGCGGGTCGGCCCAGCGCTTGCGATCCCGTCGCTGCTGGCCGAGCGAGGGCTGGATCCGGTTCGCGTGTTTGCAGCAGTCGGTCTCCATCCCCGTCTTCTGGACGACCCGGAGAACCGTATCTCGTTCGGGGACTTCGGCAGACTGCTGGAAGCCTGCGCCGAAGCGACAGGGTGCCCGCACTTCGGCCTCCTGGCTGTCCAGCACTACGACCGGAACTCGCTGGGCGCCGTCGGGTACCTGATGCGCAATTCGCCGACGGTCGGGGACGCGCTGCGCAGCCTGCAGCTGCACCTGCACCTCAACGATCGCGGCGCGGTTCCATACCTGGTGCGCCTCGACCCGGATCGTGTAGCGTTCTGCTACACGATCTACTGGCACGACACGCCGGCGACCTCACTGATCTACGACGCCGCGCTGGGCATCGCTCACAAGGCCATCGGCGAGCTCTGCGGCCCTTCGTGGAAGCCCATCGCGGTGCAGATTGCACACCGCCGGCCGGCGAGCATGCTGCCCTACCAGCGATATTTCGGGGTTCGCCCCGAATTCGATGCCGAGCGGTCCGCAATAGTCTTCGCGTCGTCGTGGCTCGAAAGGCCGATTGCAGGAGCGGACTCGATCCTGCACAGCATCCTGGACAGGACGATCCACCAGATGGAGGCAAGCGAGGCAGACAGTCTCGCCGTGCTGGTGCGACGCGCTTTGTGTCCGATGGTATTGAGCAGGACCGCGACGCTTGCGCACTGTGCAAGTCTCTTCTCGCTGCATGAGCGGACGTTGCGGCGGCGGCTCGAAGAAAACGGCACGACGTTTCAGCAACTCCGCAACGAAGCTCGATTCGAGGTGGCGCAGCAATTACTGCGCGACACGCGGCTCCCGGCGGCAGAAGTCGCGGCGATCCTGGGCTATTCGAACCCAGGCGCATTTTCTCGCGCTTTCCGCGCGATGGCAGGGCTGTCTCCCAGAAACTGGCGGGGTCGCCGGGCGGGCGCGGATCATCCTGGTTGATTCTGATTGGCGCGGCCGGAGGGATTGCGGCCCCGCTCCACTGCTCGGCCGCCCCGTTGGGGCCGTTGCGGCATCGCACCTTTGCCGCGATGCCGCAACGTCCAACCTCGCGCATGCTCGGTTGTCGAACGCCGACGACGTCGGGGGTTCTCAAGCCCTCAGCGGCACCAAAGAAATGAAAAAGGGCCCCTCTTGCGAGGAGCCCTTCTCATTTCTTTGGCGCGGCCGGAGGGATTCGAACCCCCGACCCTCAGGTTCGAAGCCTGATGCTCTATCCAACTGAGCTACGGCCGCGCGGGGAAGGCAAGAAGTCTACCGCAGACGCTACTTCATCGTCGGCATCACGAACTGCGCGCCCTCGCGGTCCGAGGTGGGCCAGCGCGAAGTCACGGTCTTGAGCCGCGTATAGAACCGCACGCCGTCGGGCCCGTGCACGTGCAGCGGCCCGAACAGCGAGCGCTTCCAGCCGCCGAACGAGTGGAACGCCATCGGCACCGGGATCGGAACGTTCACGCCCACCATGCCGCACTGCCACGCGTTGCGTGAACGATCGCGCGGCCTCGCCGCTCGCGGTAAAGATCGCGGTGCCATTGCCGAACTCGTGCGTATTGACGAGCTCGAGCGCGGACTCCAGGTCCGGCACGCGCACGACGCACAGCACCGGCCCGAAGATCTCCTCGCGATAGATCCGCATCGAGGGCTGCACGCGGTCGAAGAGGCACGGCCCGAGGTAGTAGCCCTGCTCGTGACCGGTAACGCGGATGCCCCGGCCATCGACCACGAGCGCCGCGCCTTCCTCGACGCCGAGGTCCACGTAACTGCGCACCCGCTCGAGATGCTCCCGCGTCACGAGCGGCCCCATGTCGGCGCGCTCGACCGTGCCGGGCGCGACCTTGAGCTCCGTGAGTTGCTGCCTGATGGCCTCGATCAGCCGGTCGCCCGCGTCGCCGACCGCCACGGCCACTGAGATCGCCATGCAACGCTCGCCCGCGGATCCGTATGCCGCGCCGACGAGTGCGCTCGCGGCATTGCGCGTGTCCGCGTCGGGCATCACGACCATGTGGTTCTTGGCGCCACCGAGCGCCTGCACGCGCTTGCCGTGCGCGGAAGCGGTCCGGTAGATGTATTCCGCGACCGGCGTGGAACCGACGAAGCTCACTGCCGCCACGCGCGGATCGGTGAGAAGCGTATCCACGGCCTCGCGATCGCCGTTCACGACGTTGAACACGCCGTCCGGGAGCCCGGCTTCCTTCAGCAACTCTGCGACGCGCACGGGCACGCTCGGATCCTTCTCCGACGGCTTCAGCACGAACGTGTTGCCGCAGGCGATGGCCACCGGGAACATCCACATCGGCACCATCGCCGGGAAATTGAACGGCGTGATGCCCGCGCACACGCCCACCGGCTGCCGGATCGACCAGCTGTCCACGCCGCTGCCGACGTTTTCCGTGAACTCGCTCTTCAGCAGCTGCGGAATGCCGCAGGCGAACTCGACGACCTCGATGCCTCGCGTCAGCTCGCCGCGCGCGTCCGAAAGCACCTTGCCGTGCTCAGACGTCAGCAGCAGCGCGAGTTCGTCCGCGTGCGCCTCGAGCAGCGCCTTGAACCGGAACATGACGCGCGCGCGCTGCAAAGGCGTAATCGCGGCCCAGCCCGGCAGCGCAGCGTCGGCTGCCGCGATCGCGGCACGCGTCTCGTCCGCGGTCGCAAATGCAACGTGACCCCGCAGCGCGCCCGTGGCCGGGTTGTAGACCGGGCCTTCGCGGCCCGAGGTCCCCGCGACGTGCCGACCGCCGACGAAGTGCCCCAGGCTGAACGGCGCGGAGGCAGGGCTGGCAGGGGTGGAAAGCGTGCTCATCGTCAATCCTCGACGGGTCCGAAAAGTTGGTCCTGCGGCAGCACGGTATCGGCCGGATAGGGGTCGAGCCCGGCAATCCGGGCATACAGCGGCGTGAAGTCGGGCGCGGTCTCGCGAAACAGCTGCCCGAAATCGTCGATCACGAAATAGCTCTGCTGGAAGCTGTCTATTTTATAGCGCGTGCGCATCACGCGCTTGAGATCGAAGCCGATCCGCCGCGGTTCGGGGCTCGCGAGGGCGTACGACACTTCCGCCGGCGAGGACAGGATGCCCGCGCCGTAGACCCGCAGCCCGGCGTCCGTGCGGACCAGGCCGAACTCGACCGTGTACCAGTAGAGGCGCGCGAGGTACTCGAGTGCGTGCAGCCCATCGGCTTTCTGGCCGCCGCGCCCATAAGCCTGCATGTAGTCGGCGAACACGGGGTCGAACAGCAGCGGCACGTGGCCGAAGAAGTCGTGGAACACGTCGGGCTCGACGATGTAGTCGAACTCGCTCTCCTCGCGCAGCCAGACGGTCACCGGGAAGCGGCGCTCGGCCAGGTGCCCGAAGAACACCGGCTCCGGCAGCAATCCCGGCACCGCGACGACCTGCCACCCGGTCGCTCGGCCGAGCCGCTCGTTGACCTCGTCGAAGCGCGGAATACCCTGCTCGTAGCCAAGCGTGTCGATCACGCGCAGGAATTCGGGGCAGGCCCGCCCCGGCACCAGCCGGATCTGGCGGCCGTAGAGGCGGCGCCAGCGGTCCTGGTCCGCCTCGGAATAGGCGCCGTAACGCTGGGTCACCGTGTAATCCGGCCGCATGTCGCGGTAGTCGCCACGCAGGCCGTGCGTGCTGGCCCCGAACGTTACCGGGGCCTCGGGCGCTGACATCGGGCTCTCCTCCCCCGTTGCGAGGGGCCAAGCATAGCGCCCGGGCCGTCTGGCGGGGGTCCGGGTACCCTCTGTATAGTTTCTCGCCCCAACATTCCGGCCCGCGGCTGCCGCCGGCCATCGACTTCCGCAGAGGACAAGACATGAAGCTCTCGACCCGTCTCTACCTGCTCTCCGTGCTGGCCGTCGCTGGCGTCTCGGCCCAGGCCGCTTGCGTTTACCCGCAGGCGCCGCAGAGCCTCCCGAACGGCGCGACGGCGACGAAAGAGCAGATGCTCGCCGGGCAGGCGGCGGTCAAGGAATACCAGAAGGGCGTCGAGGGCACCTACCTGCCCTGCCTGGACCAGGAGAAGGCCGCGGCGATCGCCGCGCTCGACGCGACCGACGCCGAGTACGCGCAGAAGAAGCAGGCGATCGAAGTCCTGCACGGGAAGAAGAACAACGCGGCCATCGACGAACTGCAGGCGGTCGCGTCGCGGTGGAACGAGGAAATCAAGGCGTACCAGGCCGCGCAGAAGAAGTAATCGCGCCGTGGGCCCGCTGCCGACGCCCGCCGAGGCCGAGGCGCGGATCCGCGATCGCGTCAGGGCCCTGCCTGTCGAGTCGCGCCCGCTGGCGTCGCTCGCCGGCGCGGTCCTCGCGCAGTCGGTCCGGGCCGAGCGCGACCAGCCTCCGTTCGACCGCGTCACGATGGACGGGATCGCGATCTCGTCCGAGGCGTGGCGTGGCGGCCTGCGGCGCTTCCGCATCGCGGGAATTCAGGCAGCCGGTCATCCGCCGCTCGCGCTGCCGGATGCGGAAAGCTGCCTCGAGGTCATGACCGGCGCGGTGCTCCCGGCGGGATGCGACTCCGTCGTTCCGGTCGAACTGCTCAGCGTCGCCGACGGGTGGGCCGACGTCGACGAGTCGGCCAGGGTCGAGCCCTTCGGCAACGTCCATACGCGTGGTCTCGACTGCCGCGAGGGCGACATGCTGATCGCCCGCGGTACGCGGCTGGGCGCGCCGGAAATCGCCGTGCTCGCATCGGCGGGCCTGCCGCGCGCGAACGTCCACGCCGACCCCCGCATCATCATCGTTGCAACGGGCGATGAGCTCGTGGAGCCGGGCGAGCCGATCGAAGGCTGGCAGGTGCGGCGCTCGAACTCGTACGCGCTCAGGGGCGCACTTGCACTGCGCGGCTTTTCCCGCGTGGCAGACGACCACCTGCCCGACGATCCGCAGGTACTTCGTGACCGACTCGCGGCGCACCTGGACACGCACGACGTCCTGGTGCTGACCGGCGGCGTCTCGATGGGGCGCTACGACCACGTACCGAACACGCTGCGCGATCTCGGCGTCGAGGAGATCTTCCATCGCGTCGCGCAGCGTCCCGGCAAGCCCATGTGGTTCGGCGTGGCAGCAAAAGGCCAGGCCGTCTTCGGACTGCCCGGCAATCCCGTCTCGGCGCTCGTGTGCCTCGTGCGCTACGTCGTGCCGGGGCTGCTCGCCGCGATCGGCGCGCAGCCGCTGCCCGTGGAGGCCGTGCCGCTGGGAGCGCCGCACCAGGTCCGACCGCCATTGTCGTTCTTCCTGCCGGTGCAGCTCGAGCGCAGCCCGACGCTCGGGCTCGTCGCGATGCCGAAGCCGACCAGGGGCAGCGGCGACTTCATTTCGCTGCTCGGCACCGACGGGTTCGTTGAACTTCCGCCCGGCCCGGCGGACTATCCAGTTGGGTACCTGGCCCCGTTCTACCGCTGGTGAGCGAGCGTGCAATGAATTCGGATCCGGACCAGAGCGCACTCGCAACGCTGCCCGACCGCGGGCTCGTCCGCGACCGTTTCGCGCGACCGATGCGCGACCTGCGCATCTCGGTGATGGATCGCTGCAACTTCCGCTGCCCGTACTGCATGCCGGGCGACAGGTTTCACGACCGCTACCGGTTCCTCAAGTCGTCCGAGCGGCTCGATTTCGTCGAAATCACCCGAATCGCACGGGTCGCCGTCGCGCTAGGCGCACGCAAGCTCCGGCTCACCGGTGGCGAGCCCTTGCTGCGGTCCGGCCTGGCCGATCTCGTCGGCGAGCTGTCCAGCATCGAGGGTGTGGACGACCTCGCGCTGACGACCAACGGGGTGCTGCTCGCCCAGCATGCCGCCGAACTGAAGGGTAACGGCCTGCACCGCGTCACCGTGAGCCTCGACAGCCTCGACGAGGCGACGTTCGAGCGCATGAGCGGCGGGTTCGGTGGACTGCACCAGGTGCTCGAGGGTATCGAGGCCGCGCTCGACGCGGGCCTGGCACCCGTGAAGGTCAACGCCGTCGTGAAGCGCGGCGTCAACGACCACACGATGCTGCCGCTGCTGGAGCATTTCCGCGGCACGCGGGTGATCGTCCGACTGATCGAGTACATGGACGTCGGCAACCGCAACGACTGGCATCGCGACGAAGTGGTGCCGTCCGCGGAGCTGCTGCAATCTATCCGCGAGCGCTGGCCGGTGACGCCGCTGCCCGGCCACGTGCGCGGCGAGGTTGCCGAGCGCTATGCCTATGACGACGGCGCCGGCGAGATCGGCTTCATTTCGTCCGTGACGGCGCCGTTCTGCGGCGACTGCAACCGCGCGCGACTCTCCTCCGAGGGTACGTTCTACACCTGCCTGTTCGCGGAGCGCGGGGTCGATTTGCGCTCGCCGCTGCGCGCCGGTGCGAGCGATGAGGAGCTGTCCGGGCTGATCCGCCGCACATGGACCGACCGCGCCGACCGCTACAGCGAGGTTCGCGAGCAGGTTCGAGCCGCGGAGCAGCCGCTGCAGAAGATCGAGATGCACTACATCGGCGGGTGATCCACATGTTCAGCCACGTAGACGAGCGCGACCAGCCCACGATGGTGGACGTGAGCGCAAAGGCCGTGACGAAAAGGACGGCCGTCGCGGAAGCGTGCGTGCGGTTCCCCCACGAAGTCGCGCAGGCGCTGCGTGACGCTGGCTTCGCGACCAGCAAGGGACCCGTGCTGCAGACCGCGATCATCGCGGGAGTGATGGCCGCGAAGCGTACGCACGAGCTGATCCCGTTCTGCCATCCGCTCGGCATCGAGAACTGCCGGATCGAGATCGACCTGGACGATCACGACTGCGCAATCATCCGGTGTGCCGTCACCGTGCACCATCGCACCGGAGTCGAGATGGAGGCCCTGACCGGCGCGTCCATCGCCGCGCTCACCGTGTACGACATGTGCAAGTCCATGTCGCACGAGATCGTGATCACGGACGTCCGCCTGGTCGAGAAGCACGGCGGCCGGCGCGACGTGTCGCCGCCATGAACCAGCGGACGCCGCTTTATGGCCTGGTGCTCGCGGGTGGCGCGAGCCGGCGCATGGGTCGCGACAAGGCTGCCCTCGCCTATCGCGGCCAGACACAGCTCACCCGCACGTTCGAACTCGTGGCACGTCACTGCGAACGCACGTTCGTTTCGGTACGCAGCGAGCAGACGGAAGATTCCTCGCGAGCCGCGTATCCGCAGATCGTCGACCAGGTCGACGATGCCGGCCCGATCGCAGGCATCGCCGCGGCGCAGGCCGCGCATCCGGACGTGGGCTGGCTCGTCGTCGCTTGCGACCTGCCGTTCCTGGACGATGCCGCGATCGATTTCCTGGTGGCGAGACGCGGCGACCACCCGGTCACTGCATATCGCAGCACTCACGACGGACTGCCCGAGCCCCTCTGCGCGATCTACGAGCCCGCGACGCGCGCCGGAATCCTCGATGCGATCACTGGCGGCCGTCATTGCCCGCGCAAGTTCGTGATCGCGAGCGGCGTGCCACTGCTCGAGCAGCCTGACCCGTCCGCACTCGACAACGTGAACACCCCGGAAGAGTTCACGTCCGCTGCGGCGCGCCTGTCCGAGGGAGGCACGCCGGGATGACTCGCACCGTGCACGTGCAGTATTTCGCGGTGCTGCGCGAGCAGGCCGGCCGCGGCTCGGAAGCGATCCAGACCGTGGCGGCCGATCCGGAGGGACTGTACGAGGAACTCCGGCAGTTGCGCGGACTCTCGATGCCACGCTCCATGCTGCGTGTCGCGGTGAACGAGGAGTTCGCGGACTGGCAGCGGCCGCTCGAGGACGGGGACCGGGTGGTGTTCATTCCGCCGGTCGCGGGCGGCTGATGCAGCTCTTCGAGTTCAGCTCTGCCCCGCTCGATCCCGGGCTGTACCGAACGGCTC
The DNA here is from genome assembly GCA_963776815.1 of uncultured Gammaproteobacteria bacterium. Lineage (GTDB taxonomy): Bacteria > Pseudomonadota > Gammaproteobacteria > Steroidobacterales > Steroidobacteraceae > RPQJ01. The sequence goes on along the minus strand of CAVZNZ010000016.1, from coordinate 36,775 downwards.
TCGGAGATCCGGCCGCCGGCGGCTACGCGACGTTCGAGGGCTGGGTGCGGAACCACAACGACGGCCGTCGCGTCGACAGGCTGGAGTACGAGGCTTTCGAGGCACTTGCAGTCAAGGAAGGCGCGCGCATCGTCGAGGCGGCGATAGCGAAGTTCGGCGTCCGCAAGGCTGCGTGCGTGCATCGCGTCGGCGGGCTCGGCATCGGCGAGCTCGCAGTCTGGGTCGGGGTCAGTGCCGATCACCGCGGCGAAGCATTCGACGCCTGCCGCTACATCATCGATGAAGTGAAGCACCGCGTGCCGATCTGGAAGAAGGAGCACTACGAGGACGGCGACTCCGGCTGGGTCAATTGCGAGCGCTGCGCCGAGGCCGGTGCGCAGCATGAACACGCACATGACGCCGGCACGCCCATCGACATGCGCACGACTATTCGCGCCAGGTCGCGCTGCCCGAGGTCGGCGAGGCCGGCCAGGCCCGTCTGCGCAGCGCCTCGATACTGGTGATCGGTGCCGGCGGACTCGGATGCCCCGCACTCCAGTATCTCGCGGCGGCCGGCGTAGGACGCATCGGCATCGTCGACGGCGACGTCGTCGATGCGAGCAACCTGCACCGTCAGCCGCTGTACACGCCACGAGGACATCGGTAAGCCCCAAGGCGGCGGCCGCAGCGGCCAGGCTGCGCGCGATGAACGACGAGCTGCGCGTCGATGCGATTTGCGAACACGCGGCACCCGGCAACATCGACGCACTGGTTGCGGAATACGACCTGGTGCTCGAGTGCACGGACAACCTGCGGTCGAAGTTCCTCGTCAACGACGCAGTCGTGCGCGCACGGAAGCCGGCGGTGTTTGCCAGCGTGTACCAGTACGAAGGACAACTGCAGGCCTACGTTCCGGAACCGGACTGGCCATGCGTTCGCTGCCTGTGGCCCGAGGCACCGCGTGACGGCATCGTGGGCAACTGCGCCGAGGCCGGCGTGCTCGGTCCCGTGCCCGGGGCGCTCGGCGCACTGCAGGCGATGCAGGCGCTGCAACTCGTGCTCGGCCTGCAACCCGGACCGGCGCAGGGCCTCGTCACCGTCGACCTGCTCGATCTGACGACGCGGGTGATCCGCGCGACGAAGCGCAGCGGCTGCGATCACGGACCCGCGGCTGAGCCGCGATGTCCTCCCGGACGAGCCACTGGAACTGCGATTCGCAAGCCTGGCCGACGCGCGCGCCGAAGGCTTCGAGCTCGTCGACATCCGTGAAGCCTGGGAGCGGCTGTCCGATGATCCGCGGCACCGGATCGACCTGCACGTGCCGATGAGCGCGCTGCTCGAGGGTCGTGCGACATTCCCGGCCGAGGGCCGGCACCTCGTCATCTGCGCACATGGCGTGCGCAGCCTCGCGCTGACCGAGATGCTGCGCGAGCAGGGCCGCTCGGGCGTCTACTCGATGCGCGGCGGCATCGCGGCGCTCAAGGCCTGACCTGCCCCGAGCCGCGCACGACGTACTTGTAGCTCGTCAGCTGCTCGACGCCGACCGGCCCCCGCGCGTGAAAGCGGTCGGTCGAGATGCCGATCTCCGCGCCCATGCCGAACTCGCCGCCGTCCGCGAACTGCGTCGAGGCGTTGTGCAGCACGATGGCGCTGTCGACGCGTGCAAGGAACCGCTCGGCCGTCGCGGCGTCCTCGGTGACGATCGACTCCGTATGCGCCGAGCCGTACTTCTCGATGTGGCGCGCGGCCTCGTCGACACCGTTGACCACCCTTGCCGCGATCACCGCATCGAGATACTCGGTGTACCAGTCGTCCTCGGTGGCCACACGCACGCGCGGATCCACGGCCTGCACGCGCTCGTCGCCGCGCACTTCGCAGCCCGCATCGAGCAGGTCGCGCACGATCGGCGCGAGGTGGGTCGCGACGCAGCCCTCGTCGACGAGCAGCGTCTCGGCGGCGCCACAGATTCCGGTACGGCGCAGCTTGGCGTTCTTCACGATCGTCCGCGCCATCGACAGGTCCGCGGCACGATCGACGTACACGTGGCAGTTGCCCTCGAGGTGACCTATCACCGGCACGCGGGCCTCCTGCTGGACGCGCGCGATCAGGCTCTTGCCGCCACGCGGCACGATCACGTCGATGCACTCCGTCATCGCGCCCAGCATGTAGCCGACTGCCGCACGGTCGGTGGTCGGCACGAGCTGGATGCAGCCGTCCGGCAGGCCCGCGGCGCGCAGGCCTTCGACCAGGCACGCGTGGATCGCGGTGCTCGAGTGGTGACTCTCGCTGCCGCCGCGCAGGATCGCTGCATTTCCCGACTTGAGGCAAAGCGCACCCGCGTCGCAGGTCACGTTCGGCCGGCTCTCGTAGATGATGCCGATCACGCCGAGCGGCACCCGGACACGCTGGATGCGAAGACCGTTCGGACGCGTCCATTCCGCGGCCACGGTGCCGATCGGGTCCGGCAGCGCCGCGATCTGCTCGACGCCCGCGGCCATCGCTTCGATCCGCGACGCGTCGAGCTTCAGGCGATCGAGCATCGCGCCGCCGAGCCCCGCCGCCTCCGCTGCGGCCATGTCCTTCGCGTTCGCGGCCAGGATGTCCGGCGCCCGGGCACGCAACGCCTTTGCCGCCGACTCCAGCGCAGCGTTCTTGGCGTCAGTTCGCGCCAACGCAAGCACGCGCGCTGCCTCCAGCGCAGCGCGGCCGATGCCGTCCATCAGCGCCGCGATTTCGGGATTCATGCCACGATCACCAGGTCGTCGCGGTGGATCATCTCGTCACGCCCGCGGTAGCCGAGCAACTGCTCGAGTTCGCCGCTCTTGCGGCCGCACATGCGCTCCGCGTCGTTGCTCGAATAGGCCGCGAGCCCGCGCGCCACCTCGCGACCGTCCGGATCCTTGACGACGACCGCGTCGCCTCGATCGAAGCGACCACTGACCTGCACGACGCCGGCTGGCAGCAGGCTCTTGCCCTGCCGGAGCGCCCTGGCCGCGCCCTCGTCCACCCGCAACTCGCCCGCGGGCTTCAGCATGCCGACGATCCACTGCTTGCGCGCGGTGACGGGCGAGCCGTCGGCCACGAACCAGGTGCAGCGCGATCCAGACTCGATCCTGCGCAACGGGTGCTGCTCGCGGCCGGCCGCCACGCACATGTGGCAACCCGCCGCGACGGCGATCTTCGCGGCCAGCACCTTCGTGGCCATGCCGCCGGAACCCACGTCCGAGGCGGACCCGCCGGCCATCGCCTCGATGTCGGCCGTGATGTGCGGCACTTCGGCGATGAATTTCGCTTCGGCGTCTCGCGTCGGGTCCGCGGTGTACAGCCCATCGACGTCCGAAAGCAGCACGAGGCAGTCCGCGCTCACCATCTGCGCGACACGGGCGGCCAGTCGATCGTTGTCGCCGTAGCGGATCTCCGCGGTCGCGACCGTGTCGTTCTCGTTGATGACCGGGATCGAGCCGAGCCGCAGCAACGCGGTCAGCGTATTGCGCGCATTCAGGTAGCGGCGACGCTGCTCGGTGTCGCCAAGCGTGAGCAGCACCTGCGCGACCGTGAAATCGTGCTGCTCGAGGACTTCCTTCCACGCGTGCGCCAGCCGGATCTGGCCCACGGCCGCCGCGGCCTGGCTCTCCTCGAGCCTGAGCTTGCCCGGCGCGAGACCGAGCTGGCGCCGCCCGAGCGCGATCGCGCCCGACGACACGAGCACGACTTCCTGGCCCCGCGAGCGCAGGCGCGCGACGTCTTCGGCAAGCGCTTCGAGCCAGGAGCGGTTCACGCGCCCGGTCGAGCGCTCGACCAGCAGCGCGGAACCGATCTTGACGACGACCCGTCGGGCCGTGGCGAGGCGCGACTTGCCAGCCGCGGCCGACGGGGTCATGCGGACGCGAAGTGCTCGGCCGGCAGCTGCATCAGCCCCGCCGCACCGGCGCGCGCCGCGGCAGCGTGTGCGTCGCAGCGCGGCAGGATGCGGTCGAAGTAGAACCGCGCCGTCACGAGTTTGGCCTTGTAGAAGTCAGCGTCGGGCGCGCCCTCGGCCAGCTTCTTCGCAGCGACGCCCGCGGCGGCGAGCCAGCACCAGCCGAGGCAGACATAGCCCGAGAACGCGAGGTAATCGGTCGCCGCGGCGCCGACTTCCTCGCGATCCTTCATCGCGGCCGCGCCGAGCTCCATCGTGAGCTTGCCCCACTGGTCGAGCCGCTTGCCGAGCTCGGTCGCCATCGGCGTGACCTCGGGCAGCGGGCCGAACTTCGTGATGGCCTCGCGGATGCGCTCGACCATCATCTGCACGCTCTTGCCGCCGGTGCCGAACACCTTGCGCCCGAGCAGGTCGAGCGACTGGATGCCGTTCGTGCCTTCGTAGATCGGCGTGATGCGCGCGTCGCGCATCAGCTGCTCGACGCCCGTCTCGCGGATGAAGCCTGCGCCACCGTGGATCTGCACGGCGAGGCTGGTGACCTCCATCGACGCGTCGGTCAGGAACGCCTTGACGATCGGCGTCAGGAACGCAACGAGGTCGTTCGACCGCTTGCGGGCCGCCTCGTCCGTGTTCAGGTGCGAGGCTGTCGATCTCGCGCCCGGTCAGGAAGCACAGCACGCGGCCGCCCTCGACGAAGGCCTTCTGCGTCAGCAGCATGCGGCGCACGTCCGGGTGCACGATGATCGGGTCAGCCGGTTTGCCCGGCATCTTCGCGCCAGTCAGCGAGCGGCCCTGCAGCCGATCGTTCGCGTATGCGATCGACGCCTGCCAGGCGAGCTCCGAGAGCCCCTGCCCCTGCATGCCGACGCCCAGGCGCGCGTGGTTCATCATCGTGAACATGCACGCCAGGCCCTCGTTCGGCTTGCCAAGCAGCCAGCCCACGGACTCGTTGAAGTGCATCACGCACGTCGGCGAAGCGTGGATACCCATCTTGTGCTCGATCGAGCCGCAGGTAACGCCATTGGCCGCCCCGCACTTGCCGTTCGCGTCGGACAGCAGCTTCGGCACGACGAACAGGCTGATGCCCTTGGTGCCCGGCGGAGCATCCGGCGTCCGCGCGAGGACGAGGTGGATGATGTTCTCGGTCAGGTCGTGCTCACCGGCGGTGATGAAGATCTTGGTGCCGGTGATCGCGAACGAGCCGTCGCCACGCGGCTCGGCCTTGGTGCGCAGGATGCCGAGGTCGCTGCCGGAATGGGCCTCGGTGAGGCACATCGTCCCGGCCCATTCGCCCGAGACCATCTTGGGCAGGTAGCGCTGCTTCAGCTCGTCGCTGCCGTGCTCCGCGATCGTCAGGCCCGCACTCTCGGTCAGCCCCGAATACATCTTCCAGGCCATGTTGCCCGAGCAGAGCATCTCGCCGAATGCCAGCGTGAATCCCGCGGGCAGGCCCTGCCCGCCCCACTGCGGGTCGGCCGTCATCGTGATCCAGCCGTCCTGGCAGTACCGGTCGTATGCTTCCTTGAACCCGGGCGGCGCGTAGACCTTGCCATTCTCGAATCGCAGCCCATGCTCATCGCCGGTCCGGTTGGTCGGCGCGAGGACGTTCTCGGCGAACCGGGACCCCTCCTCGAGGATGCCCTCGAGCAGGTCGCGGCTCAGGTCGTCGCGGCCAAAAGTCTGGTAGTGGTCGACGAAGTCCAGCACTTCGTGGACGACGAAACGGATATCTCGGAGCGGAGCGCGGTACGAATACACGGTGTGACCTTCCTGTTCGTTGCCTTCGCGCCTGATTTTACGCGAGGCGAGGCGAGAGAGCCGTAGGTGAGTTCCGGTTGCCTGCCGTCGCAGCCCGACCGTATAGTTGTTCGCACGACTTTTCAAAGAAGTTTCAAGAACATCCCGTCGAGGACGCCAGCGTGAGCCGCGATTACGACCCGGACCCCGGGGCAATGGTACGAAGACCTCGACAGCGAGGACATTTTCAAGGTCCTGTCCGTGGACCCGGACGAGGAAATCGTCCGCATCCAGTGGCTGGACAGCGAGATCCAGGACATCGACCTGGACATCTGGAACGAGATGGACCTTGAACTCGCGGAGGAGCCCGAGGGCTGGGTCGACGAGGACGCCGCCGACGAGGATGACGACGAGCTCGACGAGGAGGAGCTCGACGACGAAGAAGACGACGAGGACGACTGGGACGACGAGGACGAAGAAGATTACGACGACGAAGACGACGAGTATCGCGACCGCGAGTGAACGGTCCTCCACCCGCCTCGTCGCCTGACCTGCCAGCCGGCTACCCGGCCGAGCTGGAACGCACCTGGCTGGCCGCCGACGGCACGCCGGTCGTCCTTCGCGCACTGCACCCCGGCGACATCGAGCGCGAAATGGCGTTTGCCGCCGGCCTTTCGGGACAGACGCTGCACCTGCGGATGCAATACTCCACCAAGGGCCTCACGCGCGAGGACGCGGCGCGGCTGCTGCAGCTGGACTATGTCGACAGCCTGGCGGTCGGCGCATTCGTCGCCGGCATGACCGGCGACGAGCTGGTCGGTGTCAGCCGCTACGCACGGGAACCCGGCGCCGACCGCGCCGACTGCGCCATCGTGGTCGCCGACGCCTGGCAAGGCCGCGGCCTCGGCACTGAACTGATGCGGAGCCTGGGCACGGCGGCGAAGGCCCGGGGCATCCGCCGTCTGGAGGGCGCCAGCCTGGCCGAGAACCAGCGCATCCACGAGTGGGCGCGGCGCTTCGGCTTCGACGTGCGGACCGAGCCTAATTCCGGCGGCCAGGTGAACGTGATCGTCGACCTGGCCGCGTTTCCTTCCTGAGCCGACGGGTCGCCTTGCGCCAGTCCTGGTACGCGGGCAGGACCTTGCGCGCCCGTGCAGCTGCCTGCCGCCTGATGCGTTTTTCATGGCGCTCAAGCAGTTGCAGCAGGAACCTCGACAGCGGCCCGCCCAGCGCGCGACCGTTGGCACGGACCCAGTGCTCCGCCTGCAGCGTGTCGCGGTGCTCGCCAATGTGGTCCTGGGCGTCCCGCAAGCGCCGCAGCAGCTTGCGGGCCTCCGCAGCCCGCAGGTCTGACACCGGCTCCAGTGCGTACCGGCAGTGCTTCAATGCCAGCCGCAACGCATGCAGCTCGTCGGCTTCCGAGGGCTCGCGCTCCAGCAGCCTGACAGCCGGACGCCACGCATCGTCCACGAGCTTCAGCAAGTCGGCCAGCGTGACATCGGGCCGCGCCTTCAATTCCTCGATGGCGCCTTCGCCGCCGATGGCCGCGAGCAGTGCCGCCCAGCCGGGCTCCGCCCGGTGCCGCAGCAGCGAGTTGCGCGCCTCGAAGCACAGGTCGTCCAGCAGTCCATCGAGGCGCTGGACGTCTGGCGGCGGCTGCGCCGGGTCGCGCCTGGCCAGGCGGACCAGCAGGTCGCGTCGCACGTCGGCCTCCCTGACGAGCGCCAGCGAGCGGGCGAAGCTCCTGAGGTCGGTCCGCATCAGGCGCGCACGGCGCGGGTCCAGCATGGGCCGGAAGGTCTTCAGCAGCGACCGCAGGCGCCGTGCCGCCACGCGGCCCTGGTGGACATCCGTGGTGCCGGCCTGGCCAAGTACGGCGGCCATCGCGACGACCAGCCGCTGCTGTTCGCGCAGCGCGGCCGCCATCCGGCGACTGCCCTCGGCAATGGGGGGCGGCGCGCTTTTTCCGGCCTTGCTGGGGACTTGGCGTGGCATACGGCGCTTCGTATAGCATGCCGGTCGTCGCGCCCGAAACCGGGCGGGCGATTGCCACGAACACGTCGCTGGTCGCAGCCGACAACGGGGTTGGAAGGCGGCGGCGGCGGGACTTGATTCCCGCCCGCCCGGCCCCACCGTCCGGTCGGGCCAAGGTCAACGCTCTGGAGAGTACGCCACATGAAACGGATCCTGCTGTTCCTCGCCACCAACCTCGCCATCGTCGTGCTGCTGGGCATCGTGCTCCGGATGCTCGGCCTGGAGAGCATCCTGGACGCGCAGGGAGTCAACCTCGACCTCGGCAAGCTGCTGGCTTTCGCGGCGGTCGTTGGATTCATGGGCTCGTTCGTGTCGCTGGCGATGTCCAAGTGGACGGCGAAGCGGATGATGGGCGTGCGCGTCATCACCCAGCCGGCGAACTCGATGGAGAGCTGGCTGGTGAACACCGTGCAGCGGCAGGCCAAGCAGGCTGGCATCGGCATGCCGGAGGTCGGCGTGTTCGACTCGCCGCAGCCGAACGCGTTCGCGACCGGCGCGCGCCGCGATGCCTCGCTGGTGGCCGTCAGCACCGGCCTGCTGAACAGCATGTCCCAGCAGGAAGCGGAGGCCGTGCTCGCGCACGAAGTGAGCCACGTCGCCAACGGCGACATGGTCACGCTGGCACTGATCCAGGGTGTCGTGAACACGTTCGTCATATTCCTCGCGCGAATCATTGGCCACACGGTCGATCGCGTCGTGTTCCGCAACGAGGAAGGCCACGGCCCGGCGTTCTGGGTGACGACGATCATCGCCGAGCTGGTGCTCGGCCTGTTTGCGACGATGATCGTCATGTGGTTCTCGCGGCAGCGCGAATTCCGCGCGGACGCGGGCGGCGCGAAACTGGCCGGCCGCCAGTCGATGATCGGCGCGCTCGAGCGGCTGCAGCAGCGGCACGCGGGCCCGCTGCCTGACAAGATGGCGGCGTTCGGCATCGCGGGTGGCCTCGGCAGCGGGCTCAAGCGCCTGTTCATGACGCATCCGCCGCTCGAGGAGCGGATCGCCGCGCTGCGCGCGCAGGCAGGCTGAAAGCGACCCGTCGGCCCGGCTCGCCCTGCGCGACCGGGCCGACGCCTGTCCAATGAGCGAAGCCGCGACCGCGATCGTCTGGTTCCGCAGGGACCTGCGGCTCGCCGATAACCCGGCGCTCTCGGCGGCCATCGAGCACGCGCAGCGCGTCATCCCGCTGTATGTCCACGCGCCGGACGAAGAAGGTGACTGGCCACCCGGGGCTGCGAGCCGCTGGTGGCTGCATCGCAGCCTGGGCAGTCTTGCGGCATCACTGAAGGCCCGTGGCGCCACGCTGCACGTCCGTCGCGGGCCGACGTCGTCGGCGATCATCAGTGTTGCGCGTGCGACCGGGGCCACGCGCGTGTACTGGAATCGACTGTATGAGCCGGCCATTGCCGCGCGCGACGCACGCCTCGCCGCCGAGCTTCGCGAGGCCGGGCTCGAAGTCGAATGCTTCAACGCCGCACTGTTCGTCGAGCCCTGGGCCACCTGCACGGCCCAGGGCGGCCCGTATCGAGTCTTCACCCCATTCTGGCGATCCTGCGCCGGCCTGCTCGATTCGCAGCCGGGGCCACTGCCGGCACCTGCGCGAATACAGTCAGCGGACGTCGGGGATTCGGCCGTGCGGATCGACGACCTCGGCCTGCAGCCGGCGATCCGCTGGGACTCGGGACTGGCGAATGCCTGGACCCCAGGCGAGGAAGGTGCGCACCAGCGTCTGCAGCGCTTCTGCGAATCGGCGCTGCACGCGTACGACACCGGCCGCAACCGCCCGGATCTTCCTGACACGTCGCGGCTTTCGCCATACCTGCACTTCGGTGAAATCGGCCCTCGCCAATGCCTCGCGGCCGTGCGCAATGCGCTGCTCGATCGGCCTTCGGCCAAGGCTGCCGCCGACACCTTCATCCGCGAGCTCGGGTGGCGGGAGTTCGCCCACCACCTGTTGCATCACTTCCCGCACACAGCCACCGAGCCGCTGGACACACGCTTCGGCGCGTTTCCGTGGGAACCCAGTCCCGACTGGCTCGAAGCCTGGCGGCGCGGTCGCACCGGCTACCCGCTCGTGGACGCAGGCATGCGCGAGCTCTGGGCGACCGGCTGGATGCACAACCGCGTGCGGATGATCGTCGCTTCGCTGCTGACGAAGAACCTACGCCAGCCGTGGCTCGAGGGCGCGCGGTGGTTCTGGGACACGCTGGTCGACGCCGACCTTGCGAGCAACACGCTCGGCTGGCAATGGACCGCGGGATGCGGCGCCGACGCGGCACCCTACTTCAGGATATTCAACCCGGCACTGCAGGCCGCACGTCACGACCCGGACGGCGCATACGTCAGGCGCTGGCTGCCGGACGCATTGCGCGACTATCCGACGCCGATCGTCGACTTCCGCGAGAGCCGCGCAGCGGCACTGGCGGGCTACGGCAGGATAAAGGCCCGCGGCTGAACTGACCTGAATCCGGCGCCCTGCGCGACGCGAAAGTCTCGCCATGCCGCGCGTCCATCGATTTGTCCCGCTCGCATTGCTGCTCGCCAGCCTGGGCCCCCTGGCGGCGCTCGCGTCCACGGGCCTGCCGGGCCCGCTGGCCGAACGCGAGCACTTGCGCAAGGTCGGCGGCGGCCAGCTCAGCTGGCTCGGGATGGACATCTACGACGCGAGCCTGTGGACCGACACGGGACGCTACGAAGGTTTCGTGGCCGGCCGCACCGTCGCGCTCAGCCTCTGGTACCAGCGCTCCTTCAGCCGGGACCAGCTGCTCGGAATCACCAGCACGGCGTGGAAGAAGCTCGGTCGCGATCCAGCCTCAAGCGAGCGGTGGCTGGCGGAGTTGCGCGGCCTCTGGTCCGACGTGCGGCCCGGCGACAACGTGACGACGGTCGTCGAGGCCGGCGGCGCGACGAGCTTCTACGACGAGTCCCGTTACCTTGGGCGCGTTGACGACCCGGCCTTCGGCCCGGCGTTCCTGGCGATCTGGCTGGACCCGCGCAGCGTGGTCGGCGACCTGCGCGTGCAATTGCTCGGCGGCGAGCCTCGCGGGGGTGCGCAATGACGCGAGCGTGGGACGCGATCCTGCGTTGGTTCGACACAGGCGCGGCACCGCGCCCGTCCCCGGACGAAGACATCGACGGCATCGACTGGGCGCGCATCGTGCCATTCGCCGCGATGCACGTCGCATGCCTTGCCGTGATCTGGGTCGGCGCGAGCCCGGTGGCCGTCGGCGTGGCCGTTGCGCTGTACGTGCTGCGCATGTTCGCCATCACGGGCTTCTATCATCGCTATTTTTCCCACCGCACGTTCAAGGCGTCGCGCGGCGCGCAGTTCGCCTTCGCATTGCTCGGCGCGTCCGCGGTGCAGCGCGGCCCGATCTGGTGGGCAGCCCACCACCGACACCATCACGCGCACTCGGACGGGCCCGAGGACGTGCACTCGCCGCTGCAGCGCGGCTTCCTCTGGTCGCACGCCGGCTGGTTCCTGTCGCGCAAGCATTTCACGCCGGACCTGGGCCGCGTCCGCGACCTGCTCCGCTACCCGGAGCTGCGCTGGCTCGACCGCTTCGACATCCTCGTGCCATTCGTCCTGGCCGTCGGCCTGCTGCTGTTCGGCCGCTTCCTCGGGACCCAATGGCCGCAGCTCGGCACGAGCGGCGCCCAGATGCTGGTGTGGGGATTCTTCATCTCCACGGTCGCCTGCTACCACGGCACCTACACGATCAACTCGCTGTGCCACGTTTGGGGTCGCCGGCGCTACGCGACCGGCGACGGCAGCCGCAACAACTTCCTGCTCGCACTGATCACGCTTGGCGAGGGCTGGCACAACAACCACCACCGCTACCCGATGTCCGCGCGGCAGGGCTTCTACTGGTGGGAAATCGACCTCACCTACTACGGACTCCGGCTGCTCGAGATGCTCGGCCTGATCCGGGACCTGAAGACGGTCCCGCCCAGGATCCGCTCAGCCCACACCGCGGTGACGCGATGAGGATCGCCGTCGTTGGCGCCGGCGTCGCCGGCCTGTATGCCGCATGGCGACTCGCACGCCAGCACGACGTCACGGTGTACGAGGCGAACGACTACCCGGGCGGCCACACCAACACCGTGGACGTCGAGGTCGACGGGCGCACGTGGGCCGTGGACACCGGCTTCATCGTCTTCAATGACTGGACGTACCCGAATTTCATCGCGATGCTCGAGGAGCTCGATGTCGCGTGGCAGCCGTCGAACATGAGCTTCAGTTTGCGCTGCGAGCGCAGCGGCCTCGAGTACAACGGCACATCGCTGAACTCGCTGTTTGCGCAGCGTCGCAACCTGCTGCGCCCGTCGTTCCTGCGCATGATCGCGGACATCCTGCGCTTCAACGCGCGAGCGACCGAGCTGATCGGCCGCGGCGACGAGACGCTCACGCTCGGCGATTACCTGCGCCGGGGCGGCTATTCGCGGCCAGTTCGTCGAGCACTACATCCTGCCGATGGGCCGGGCGATCTGGTCGGCCGAGGCCGGCGCGATGCTCGAGTTCCCGGCCCGGTTCTTCGTCGAGTTCTTCGATCGACACGGCTTCCTTTCGGTCGACCAGCGACCCGTCTGGCAGGTCGTGCGCGGCGGCTCCCGTGAGTACGTGCGCAGGATCCTCGCCACGAGCAGGGCCCGCGTGAAGCTCTCGACACCCGTCGAGTCCATCCGTCGCCAGCAGGACAGGGTGATCGTGCGCACGACCGCCGGCACCGTGGAGAACTTCGACCACGTGTTCCTGGCGTGCCATTCCGACCAGGCGCTCGCGATGCTCGAAGCGCCGTCGCCCGCCGAGACAGAGGTCCTGCGCGCACTGCCGTATGCGGCGAACGAAGCCATCCTGCACACGGACCAGAGCCTGCTGCCGCGCCGACAGCTCGCGCGCGCCGCGTGGAATTACCACCTGCTCGCCGACCCGCAGGAGCCGGTGGCCCTCACCTATGACATGAACGTACTGCAGTCGATCGATGCGCCGGTACGGTTCCTGGTCACGCTGAATCATCGCGCGGCGATCGACGAGCGCAGGATCCTGCGCAGTTTCAACTACCACCATCCGGTCTACCTGCCGCAGGGCGTCGCGGCGCAGAAGCGTCACCGCGAGCTGAACGGCGCGCGCAGGACCTACTTCTGCGGCGCGTACTGGCGCTGCGGCTTCCACGAGGACGGAGTCGTGAGCGCACAGACGGCGCTCTCGCATTTCGACGAGGACCTTGCGCGTGCAGAGCTGCCTCTACAAAGGGTGGGTTAGGCACCGCCGGCACGCGCCGGGGCCGCACGCGTTCCGGTACGAGGTCTGCATGCTGTACCTGGATCTCGCGGAACTGCCGCAGGTCTTCGATGGCTACTGGCTGTGGTCCGCCCGGCGGCCCGCCGTCGCGCGCTGGCACCGCGAGGATCACTACGGGGACCGGTCGGAGCCGCTCGACCAGAGCATCCGCGCGCTGGTGTCGAGCCATGCGGGCCGGCGCCCGGACGGCCCGATCCGCCTGCTGACGAATCCGCACTATTTCGGCTACGGCTTCAATCCCGTGAGCTTCTATTACTGCTTCGACGCTGCCGGCAAACGAGTCGAGGCCGTAGTCGCCGAGATCAACAACACTCCGTGGGGCGAGCAGCACTGCTACGTGCTGCCGGCCGCGTCGAACCGCGGCACGCCGGAAAAGCTGCGCTTCCAGTTCGGCAAGGACTTCCACGTGTCGCCGTTCCTGCCGATGGACATGGACTACGACTGGCGTTTCTCCACGCCGGGCGAGCACCTGCTGGTGCACATGGAGAACTGGCGCGAAGGCAGCGCGGTGTTCGACGCGACGCTGTCGCTCGAGCGCGAGCCGATCTGCTCGCGCTCGCTGGCCGGCGCGCTCGCCGGCTATCCGTTCATGACCGCGAAGGTCGCAGGCGCCATCTACTGGCAGGCACTGCGTCTCTGGCTCAAGCGCACGCCGTTCTTCACCCACCCCGACAAGACCGGTGCCGGGCACCGGCGGTTCGAGGGACGCATCGAGAGGCTTCCATCATGAGAGAGAGCATCGTCCGGGCCCCGGTGGGCCTCGGCACGCAGGATCGCGGACACGCTGCTGCAGCGGCTGGGAAGGAAGCTGTTCCTCGCGAAGCTCGCCGAATTGCGGCACGGCGAACTCACCGTGATCGACGGCAGGCGAGCGGCGGACTTTCGGTCAGCGCACTGCCGACTGCGACCTGCACGCGACGCTCGAGGTGCTGCACCCGCAGACGTACGCGGATGCTGCATTCGGCGGCACGATCGGCGGCGGCGAGGCATACATCCGGGGATACTGGCGCACCGATGATCTCACCAGCGCTGATCCGTCTGTTCATCGTGAACCGTGAGGTCATGGAGTCCGTGGAAGGCGGTGCGGCGCATCGCCACCGCCCCGCTGCGCCGCATGCTGCACTGGCTGAATCGCAACAGCCCGGACGGCAGCCGGCGCAACATCGCGGCCCACTACGACCTTGGCAACGACCTTTTCGCACTGTTCCTCGACGACACGATGGCCTACTCGTGCGGCGTCTTCGAGCGCGAGGACGCCACGCTGCACGAGGCGCAGGTTGCCAAGTTCGAGCGCGTCTGCCGCCGGCTCCGGCTCTCCCCGTCCGACCACCTGCTCGAGATCGGCACCGGCTGGGGCGGCTTCGCGCTGCATGCGGCGTCCCGCTACGGCTGCCGCGTCACGACGACGACGATCTCCCGCGAGCAGCACGACTGGGCTCGGGAGCGCATCCGCGCGGCCGGGCTGTCCGACCGCGTCACGCTGCTGCTGGACGACTATCGCGACCTGCGCGGGCGCTACGACAAGCTGGTATCGATCGAGATGATCGAGGCGGTCGGCCACCAGTTCCTCGACACCTACACCGCACAGTGCTCACGACTGCTCGAACCGCACGGAGCGATGCTGCTGCAGGCGATCACGATACGTGACCAGATCTACGAGGAAGCGCTCGAGTCCGTCGACTTCATCCAGCGCTACATCTTCCCGGGCAGCTTCATCCCGTCGGTGACCGCGATCGCGGACTCGGTCCGGCGCGCGACCGACATGAAGGTCTTCCACCTGGAGGACATCGGCCCGCATTACGCGACGACGCTGCGCCGGTGGCGCGAGCGCTTCTTCGAACGGATCGACGACGTGCGCCGGCTTGGCTACTCCGAGCAGTTCGTCCGGATGTGGGACTTCTACCTGTGCTACTGCGAGGGCGGTTTCCTCGAGCGCCAGCTCGGGGACGTGCAGATGCTGCTCACCAAGCCCCGTTGCCGCCTGCCGGCGGCCACCTAGCGGGTTTCACCTACTACCGCCGCGGACCCCATCCCGCGAGAATCCGGGGAACCCATATGCACGCGGAGCGCGGACCATGACCGAAGCCGGCATTTTCGAAGGCCTGAGCACGTCGAAGCTGGCCGTCGAGCTGAACGACGAGGAACGGCGCACGCTGGCGCGCGCCATGACACTGCGCGACCTGAGGCACGGCGAGGTGCTGGTGCAGGAGGGCTCGGCAGACGACCATCTGTACGTCGTCGCGAGCGGCGTGCTCGGCGTAGTCAGGGGGGCGGGAACCGAGGCCGAGGTCACGCTGAACGCGATCCGTCCCGGCGACGTCGTCGGCGAACTGTCTTTCCTCGACGGGGCCACGCGCTACGCCTCGCTGGTGGCGCTCAGCGACACCCGCGTGCTCGGCCTGAGCCGCAGCGCGCTCGAGGGCCTGCTGGAGACGGACCCGAAGGTCGTCTACCACGTGATGCGTGCCATCGTGCGCGTGGTGCACGAGATCCAGCGCCGGCTGTCGATGCAGACCGCAGAGCTGACGAACTACCTGTACAAGACCCACGGGCGGTACTGAGCCCGCGCACCATTTTGGGGCCGGCGGGCGGCCCCTCCCCCTTTGGATTGCACCGGTCCGGGGCGGCGGCTGCTTTCGTGCAGCCCAGTGCCGCGCTGGCATGAATTTCGCTTGCGTCCAGCGGAGGACCGCCCGACATGGAACGCACCCGACCAGCCTATGACGAGATGTACGCGGACGACGCCCGCGTCCGGCCGCATTACGCCGCCTACTCGGACTGGCTGGTGCGACAGCCGGACGATGCGCTGCGCCAGAAGCGGGCCGAGGCCGACAGCCTTTTCCACCGCGTGGGCATCACGTTTGCGGTCTACGGCGAGCAGGAGGGCAACGAGCGGCTGATCCCGTTCGACATCGTGCCGCGCATCCTGTCGGCGTCGGAGTGGCGAACGCTCGCCGCAGGGCTCGAGCAGCGGGTCCGGGCGCTGAACGCATTCATCGCCGACATCTACCACGGCCAGGACATCCTGCGCGCGGGATTGCTCGCGCCCGAGCAGATCTTCTGCAACCCGCAGTACCGGCCCGAGATGCAGGACATGGACGTGCCCGGCGGCATCTACGCGCACATCGCCGGCATCGACGTCGTGCGCGCCGGGCACGGCGAGTTCTACGTGCTGGAGGACAACCTGCGCGTGCCGTCGGGCGTGTCCTACATGCTCGAAGACCGCAAGATGATGATGCGGCTGTTCCCGGAGCTGTTCTCGCTGAACCGGGTGGCCCCGGTCGAGCACTACCCCGACCGCCTGTTCGAGAACCTGTCGAGCGTCGCGCCCGCCGGTGTCGCCGATCCGGTGGTCGTCGTGCTGACGCCCGGCGCGAACAACAGCGCGTACTTCGAGCACGCGTTCCTCGCGCAGCAGATGGGCGTCGAGCTGGTCGAGGGCCAGGACCTGTTCGTGCGCGAAGGCTTCGTCTACATGCGCACGACCCGCGGCCCGCAGCGCGTCGACGTGATCTACCGGCGCATCGACGACGACTTCCTCGACCCGCTGGTGTTCCGCCCGGACTCGGTGCTCGGCGTGCCCGGGCTGATGTCGGCGTATCGCGAGGGCCGCGTGACGGTGGCGAACGCGATGGGCACCGGCATCGCGGACGACAAGTCGATCTACCCTTACGTGCCGGACATGATCCGGTTCTACCTCGGCGAGGCAGCCGCTGCTGGCCAACGTGCCGACGCGGGTGCTGCGCCGTCCGGACGACCTCGCCTACACGCTCGCGCACCTCGACGAGCTGGTCGTCAAGGAAGTCCACGGTTCCGGCGGCTACGGCATGCTGGTCGGGCCGACGGCGTCCGAAGCCGAGCGGGAGGACTTCCGGCTGCGGATCCTCGCCTCGCCCGAGAAGTACATCGCGCAGCCGACGCTCGCGCTGTCGACCTGCCCGACGTTCGTCGAGCAGGGCGTGGCCCCGCGACACATCGACCTGCGTCCGTTCGTGCTGTCCGGCCGCGAGGTCAACATCGTGCCCGGGCGGCCTCACGCGCGTCGCGCTGCGCGCCGGCTCGCTGGTGGTGAACTCGTCGCAGGGCGGCGGCACCAAGGACACCTGGGTGCTGGAGGACTGACGCGTGCTGAGCCGCACCGCAGACCACGTCTACTGGCTCGGGCGCTACGCGGAGCGCGCGGAGAACCTCGCGCGCACGCTCGACGTGCAGTATCGGCTCTCGCTGCTGCCGCAGCAGCTGCACTCGGACGGCATTGGCTGGCGCGGCATGCTGCACACGCTCGGGCTCGCGGCTGCGTATGCGGACCGCCACGAAGCGCTCGAGCCGCACCGGGTCATCGACTTCATCGCGTTCGATCGCGACAATCCCTCGAGCATCCTGAACTGCCTGCGCGCCGCGCGCGAGAATGCCCGCGCCGTGCGCGGCACGATCTCCTCCGAGATGTGGGAGACGTTCAATGCCACGTGGCTCGAAGCGCGCGCGAACGCGCCGTCGCGCTTCACCGCGCGCAACGTTGCCGAGTTCGTCGACTGGGTGAAGTACCGCGCCCACCTCGCGCGCGGCGTCGTGCTCGGCTCGATGCTGCGCGACGAAGGCTACAACTTCATGCAGATCGGCACGTTCCTCGAGCGCGCCGACGGCGTCGTGCGACTGCTGCAGACGCGGCTCGCCTGCGAGCCCGCGGGCGACCGACGGCGGGCCGGTCGCGCACGACTACTACCCATGGAGCGTGCTGCTCAGGGCGCTCTCGGCGTTCGAGATCTTCCGCCGCGTGTCGCGCGACAGCGTGACGCCGGCGCAACGTGCTCGGGTTCGCGGTGTTCCGTCGCGACGTGCCGCGCTCGATCTACCGCTCGGCGGCGCTGGTCTACGAGAACCTGCAGGCCGTGGCGAATGCGCAGTCCGCGCGAGACCGAGCGCCGGGCGGGCCTGCTGCACGCGTAGCTGCGCTTCGGCACGATCGAGTCGATCGCGCCGGCCGGGCATCGATGCGTTCCTGGACGGCATTCTCGCGACGACCGCGGACCTGAGCGAGCGCATCGGCCGCGACTTCCTCGGCCACTCGCCGGCCGGATGAGGGACCCATGCAGCTGCACATCCGCCACGAGACGCACTACGCCTACGACGAGCCGGTGAGCTACAGCATCCAGGCGCTGAAGCTCACGCCGCGCTCCGACTGGGGCCAGCGGATCGTCAGCTGGCGCGTGTCGTCGCCCGGCGAGCGGATCGAGCAGTTCGACCCGTATGGCAACCTGACCCACATCGTGACCTTCGAGCAGCCGCACCGCGAGATGCGCATCGTCGTCGAAGGCATCGCGGAGATCGACGAGAAGGCCACCACCGGGGCGGAGACGGCGCGACTGTCGCCGCTCGCCTACCTGGCCGCGACGCCGCTGACGCGCCCGGACGCCGGCGTGCGCGCGCTGGCCGAGCGCTGCCTCGGCCGCCACCCGGCCTCGCGCGCGACGCTATCCGATCTCGTCGCACGCGCATCGGCAGCGCGGTCGCCTACCAGCCGGGCATCACGAACGTCACCCACAGCGCCGCCGAAGCGCTGGAACTCGGCGTCGGCGTGTGCCAGGACCAGGCGCACGTGCTGATCGCGTGCTGCCGCGCGGCGGGCGTCCCGGCCCGCTACGTGAGCGGCTATTTCCACTCCGGCGACCGCGGGCGAAATCGCGAGCCACGCCTGGGCCGACGTGTGGCTCGGCCGACGAGCAGGGCTGGCTCAGCCTCGACGTCACGCACGCCGAGGAGCCTGGCGGGACGGCATTGCCGCCTCGCGGTCGGACGCGACTACCTTGACGCGGCCCCGGTGCGCGGCGTGAGACGCGGCGGCGGCCACGAGTCGATGTCGGTCGCGGTCAGGATCACGAGCGGACAGGCCAGCCAGCAATGACCTATTGCGTCGCGATGCTGCTCGATGCCGGACTCGTGTTCCTGTCGGACTCGCGCACCAACGCGGGCGTCGACCAGATCAACACGTTCCGCAAGACCACGGTCTTCGAGCGGCCCGGCGACCGCGTGATCGTGCTGCTGTCCTCCGGCAACCTCGCCATCGCACAGGGCGTGCTGAACCTGCTGCTCGAACGCATCGCGAGCCAGGACGGCGAGACCCAGAACCTGCACAACTGCCCCAACATGTTCGAGGCGGCACGCTGCGTCGGCGAGGCGCTGCGGGAGATGCACGCGCGCGACGGCGAGGCGCTCAAGGCTGCAGGGCGTGGAGTTCAACCCGTCGTTCATCGTCGGCGGCCAGATCAACGGCGAGGCGCCGCGGCTGTTCCACGTCTACGCCGCCGGCAACTTCATCGAGGCGACGCCGGACACCACGTATTTCCAGATCGGGGAATCCAAGTACGGCAAGCCGATCATCGACCGCGTCACGCGGCGCAGCATGCCGCTGAGCGAGGCCGCGAAGTGCGCGCTGATCTCGATGGACTCGACGATCCGCTCGAACCTCTCGGTCGGCCCGCCGCTCGACCTGGTGATCGTGCGGCGCGACGAGTACCGCGTCGCGAGCCACGTCGACATCGACGCCGACAACCGCTATTTCCAGATGATCCGCAACGGCTGGGGCGAGGCGCTGCGCGAGGCGTTCAGCGCGCTGCCGAACCCGGACTGGCTTGCGCTGCGCTAGCGCCATCGGTAGAAAACCGGAGATTACTGCGGGCCCTGCCCGGTATCATGCGCCGGTCTTTGGCTCGACCCCGCGATCCGCAATGAACCAGACCCGGCTCGGCCTCCTTGCCTTCCTGCTGCTGACCCTGCTGTCCCCGTTTGCGGGCGCTGAAACACCGGACCCGGAGTCCGACGCTTTCTGGTACGGCGCCGCGGCGGACGGCACGCCGACGGTGCGCCTCTATTACTTCTTCTCGCCCACGTGCCCGCATTGCCAGGCCGCGAAGCCGTTCCTGCAGGAAATGGCGGGCCGCAAGCCCTGGCTCGAGATCAAGCGCTATGCCGTGAAGGACAATCGCGCCAACGCGAAATTCTATTTCGAGACGGCGAAGTCACTCGGCGTCGAGGCGCTCTCGGTGCCTGGCTTCGTGTTCTGCCGGGAGGTCGTGATCGGCTACGACTCCGCGGCAACCACCGGCGCCGACATAGAGAAGGCGATCGACGCCTGCCACGCGAACCGGCTTGCGAACCCCGGCGCCGACTGCACCGCCGCCGGCCGGCCCGGCGCCGGCGCGGCGCGACCACCGCCATCGAAGGAGAAGCCGGTACTGCACTGCACCTGCCGTTCATCGGCACGATCAATGCGCAGGCGATGTCGCTGCCGCTGCTCACGGTCGTGCTCGCGGGCATGGACGCATTCAACCCCTGCGCGTTCTTCGTGCTGCTGTTCCTGCTGAGCCTGCTGGTGCACGCGAAGAGCCGCGCTCGCATGCTGATCGTCGGCGGCACGTTCGTGATGTTCTCCGGCATCGTGTACTTCGTCTTCATGGCGGCGTGGCTGAACGTGTTCCTGATCGCCGGCGAACTGCGCGTGATCACGGTCATCGCGGGCCTGCTCGCGCTGACGGTGGCCGCGCTGAACATCAAGGACTACTTCTGGTTCAAGGAAGGACCGAGCCTGTCGATCCCGGACGCCGCGAAGCCAGGCCTCTTCAAGCGCATGCGCGACGTGGTGACGACCGGCAACATGGGGCCGATGCTGGCGAGCACGGTGCTGCTCGCGATCGTCGCGAACTCCTACGAGCTGCTGTGCACCGCCGGGCTTCCCGATGGTGTATACGCGCGCGCTCACGCTCGCGAAGCTCGAGTCGTGGCAGTACTACGCGTGGCTCGCCGTGTACAACGTGATCTACGTGCTGCCGCTGCTCGCAATCGTCATCGTGTTCACGAAGACGATGGGGGCGCGCAAGCTCACCGAGTCCGAGGGCCGCATCCTGAAGCTCGTCTCCGGGTTCATGATGCTCGGGTTCGGGCTCGTGCTGCTGTTCGCACCGAACCTGCTGACGAACACGCTCGCATCGATCCTGGTGCTGGTGCTGGCGGTCGTCGCGTCGGTCCTGGTCGCAAAGGTAGCCGCCCCAAAGCCGGCTTGACGGCGGCGGCCGGGCCCCGCCATCGTGGCGCCCATGCCGCCCAGCGCCACAGCAGCAGTTGCCGCCGCCATCGAGCGCATCCGCCTTGCGCTCGGCCCGGCGGGCTGCATCGAGGAGCCCGATCGCGTCGCACCGTTCGTGGTCGATTTCCGCGGCCTGTTCCGCGGCGTGTCCCCGCTCGTCGCCTGCCCGGCCTCGACCGCCGAGACGGCGCAGGTGATCGCGATCTGCAATGACCTCGGCGTGGGAGTCGTCCCGCACGGCGGCAACACCAGCTACTGCGGCGGCGCGACGCCCAGCGAGGACGGCACGCAGATCGTGCTGTCGCTCAGGCGGCTGAACCGCATTCGCGAAGTCGATGCCGCGAACTTCTCGATGATCGCCGAGGCGGGCTGCATCCTCGCCGACGTGCAGGCGGCTGCCGAGCGCGCGGACCGGCTGTTCCCGCTGTCGCTGGGCTCGGAAGGCAGCTGCCAGATCGGCGGCAACCTGTCGACGAATGCGGGCGGACTCAACGCCGTGCGCTACGGCGTCGCGCGCGAGCTTGCGCTGGGGCTCGAGGTCGTGCTGCCCGACGGTCGCGTGCTCGACGGGCTCACGAGCCTGCGCAAGGACAACACGGGATACGACCTGCGTGACCTTTTCATCGGCGCCGAAGGCACGCTCGGCGTGATCACCGCCGCGAGCCTGCGGCTCTTTCCGCGTCCGCGCACGGTCGAGACGGCGTTCGTCGCCGTGCGCGACCCGGCAGCGGCCGTCGATCTGCTCGGTCGCCTGCGCGCGGCCACGGGCGACGCGGTGACGAGCTTCGAGTACCTGCCCCGCCTGGCGGTCGAGTTCACGTTGCGGCACATCCCCGGCATCACCGATCCGCTCGGGCGACCTTACGACAGCTACGTGCTGTGCGAAGTCTCGTCGGCGCGCGACGATCCTGCGCTGCGCGCCCTGCTGGAGGCGGAGCTTGGGTCGGCGATGACCGACGGACTGGTGCTCGATGCCGCGCTCGCCGAGTCGCTGCAGCAGCGCAATGCGCTGTGGCGATTGCGCGAATCCGTGCCCGAAGCGCAGCGCGCCGAGGGCGCCAGCATCAAGCACGACGTTTCGGTACCGATCGCCGCATTGCCGGAGTTCATGCGCGAGGCCACCGCCGCCGTGCTCGCGATCGTCCCCACGGGACGCATGGTGACCTACGGGCACGTCGGCGACGGCAACCTGCACTTCAACGTCAGCGAACCCCTGGGCGGAGACCGTGCCGCGTTCATGGCAAAGGAGCGCGAGATCCAGGCGCGCGTGCATGAAATTGTCCGTCGCTACAGGGGCAGCATCAGTGCCGAGCATGGCATCGGCCGGCTGAAGCGCGAGGCGCTCGCGCTGCACGAGGGACAAATCGCGATCGAGACCATGTGCGCGCTGAAGCGGGCGCTCGATCCCAGGGGCATCATGAACCCGGGCAAGGTACTGCCCGACGCGGGCCGGTGAGCCGGGCACGCGCCCGCCGGGAAGCAACTCGGCGCCACGATCTGGTAGAAAGTCGGCATGGCACAGACCACACCTGGTTCATCAGCGGTCCGCCCGACGTGCGTCGGCGGACTGTACGAAGTCTGCATCGGCGTCCCCGACCTTGCCGAATCGCTCGCGTACTTCGAGCGGTTCGGGTGTCGTGCCGGGCGGTTCGGCACGCTGGACGCGAAGTCCGCGCAGGCGTTGTATGGCGTGGACTCGAGGCTGCGCTCGCTGAGGCTGCATCACCTCGATGCCGACCACGGGCTCGTCCGGCTGATGCACTGGGAGCAGCCGCGCAACGCAGGGCTCGGCCTCGATCCGGACCTGCGTTGTGCCGGCAGCCGCTGGGGCGTGCGGCTCACCGCGAGCGTGCTAAACATCGCCAACCACGCGGCACGGGCACGGGAACTCGGCGACCCGATCCAGCTGATCGATCCGATCCTGGCGATCATCGGCGAGATCACCGGCTGCGCGGTCGGCCAGCCGTTCCACGAGCCGATCGTCGGCGTGCGGGAGATGGTCGTGATCCAGCCGCTGTACCGGCAGGTCTTCTTCGAGCGCTTCGGGTACCAGAGCCCGCTGTACGGGCGGATCGACGAGAGCTGCCTGATGCGGACCAGCCAGCACACGCACGCGGGCATGATGATCGTGTCCGACGATCACCAGCTGCTGCAGTTCTACGACGAGGTGCTCGGACTCAAGCGCTGGTTCGACGCCGAACGGCCGTACGAGCAGGCGGCCGGATCGCGCAAGGATCTTCGGCCTCGAGCCCGGCGAGACCCACTGGGTCGTGGATTTCGACGACCCGCGCTCCGGCCACTCGTTCGAGGAGCGCCGCTCGGGCAAGCTCAAGGTCGTGCGCTTCGCGAAGTCGAGCCGGCTGGTCGACAAGCTCGAGCAGTCCCGGCCCGGCAGCCTCGGCTGCTCGCTGTACACGTGGCGCGTCAGCGATGTCGACGCGATGTGGAAGCGCGTCTGCGGCAGCGGCGCCACGGGCCTGACCGACGTGCTCCCCGACGAATTCGGGACCCGCTCGTTCTCGTTCGTCGCCCCGGACGGCTATTCGTGGACGCTTCTGCAGGCCTGAGCTTGTTTCTGCAGGGCCGAACTCTGTAGATTGCCCCCGGGGCGGGTGGGGTCCGGTCAATCTCACAGGGGAAACAATTCATGCCCATGTCGAAGAAGCTTGCGGCCGAATTCATCGGCACTTTCTGGCTCGTGCTCGGAGGATGCGGCAGCGCCGTGCTGGCCGCGAAATTCCCTGAAGTGGGGATCGGCCTGGTCGGCGTCTCGCTGGCCTTCGGTCTCACGGTACTGACGATGGCGTTCGCCATCGGGCACATCTCGGGCTGTCACCTGAATCCCGCCGTCACCGTCGGATTGTGGGCTGGCGGTCGCCACCCGGCCGGCGAAGTCCTGCCGTACATCGTCGCGCAGGTGCTCGGCGCGATCGCAGGAGCATTCGTGCTCTACATGATCGCCACCGGCAAGCCGGGCTTCGATGGCGGCCTCGCCTCGAACGGCTACGGCGAGCATTCGCCGGGCGGCCACTCGCTGGCGTCGGGCCTGCTCACCGAGATCGTGATGACCCTGATGTTCGTGTTCATCATCCTCGGCGCCACGGACAAGCGCGCTCCGGCGATGCTCGCGCCGATCGCGATCGGCCTCGGCCTCACGCTGATCCACCTGATCAGCATCCCGGTCACCAATACGTCGGTGAACCCGGCCCGCAGCACGGGCCCGGCGCTGCTCGAGGGCGGCGTGGCGCTCTCGCAGTTGTGGATGTTCTGGGTTGCGCCAGTCCTCGGTGCGCTGATCGCCGGCTATGTCTATAGATGGCTGGGCGACAACAAGTAACCTGACGAGGTGGCGGGGCGGCCCAGATCGCCCCGCCCACCCTGACCGGAGCGGGCCTAGATGCCACGCATCCTGAAGTCGAAGCTGACCTGGGCGGTCGCCATCGTCGCGGCCCTCGCCGGCCTGTATGCGCTGGTGGGATACAGCATCGCGCCGGGCATCGTCCGCGACCAGGCGGTGAAGTTCGTCCGTGAGACCTACGGCCGCGAGCTGCAGATCGGCGCCGTGCGGATCGATCCATTCAAGCTGCAGGCCGAAGTCCGCGACCTCGCGCTGCCGGACGCGGACGGCCGGCCGATGCTCGCCTTCCGCCGCCTGTTCGTCGATTTCGAGCTCGCGTCGATCTGGAAGCGCACGCTGATCTTCAAGGACGTGAGCCTCGAGGCGCCGCAAGTGCGCGCCGTGATCCGCCCCGACGGGGCGATCAACCTGCTGGACCTGGTGCCGAAGGAAGAGAAGCCCGCCAAGGAGACTTCGGAACTGCCGAAGGTCTGGCTGCAATCATTTCTCGTTTCCGATGGCAAGGTCGAGTTCGCGGACCTCGAGCGTCGCCGCCCGTTCGAGCGCGCATTCACGCCCGTGAATTTCTCACTGCAGGACTTCCGCACCACGCCCGAGGGCGGCGACTTCAAGCTCACCGCGCTCGGTGCGGCCGGCGAGACGTTCGACTGGAACGGCCGGTTCGCGCTCGCGCCGGTACTCGCGTCGCAAGGCGAGTTCGCGCTGGGCAAGATCAAGGGCACCGACGTTTCGGAGTACCTCGGGGACGCGCTGCCGTTCGATCTCAGCTCCGGCCTGATCGGTCTCGCCGGTTCGTACGCGTTCTCCTACGACAAGGGTCTCGACCTCGAGGCGAAGTTCCCGAAGATCGAGCTCGCTGGACTCGGGCTGCGCGCCCGCGGAGTGGATACGGACTGGGTGAAGGTGCCGGGCATCGTGCTGACCGACACCGCGGTGGCGCTGCCGGAACAGACGGTCTCGATCGCAGGCATCACGGTCTCGGGACTGGAGGCGCAGGCGTGGATGGCGCCCGACGGATCGATCAACCTCGCTCAGTTGTTCGCTCCGACGCCTGCCTCCCCTTCCGCCCCGGCCGCCGTTGCGCCGTCGGCGAACGACCTGACCGCCAACCGTCCTGCAGTCGCGCGCAAGACCGACCTGCCGAACCCGTGGCAGGTCAGGATCGCCAGCGTCGACGTCGAGCGTGCCTCGATCGACTTCGAGGACCGCAAGATCGCGCCCGTGACGAAGTTCAGGCTGGCTCCGGTCAACCTGCACGTGAAGGACGCGAGCCTCGACCTCTCGAAGCCGCTGCCGGTCACGCTGGACGCCGTGATCAACGATCACGCGGCTTTCAAGGCCGACGGCACGGTGACGCCGGATCCGCTCGCCGCCGACCTCGGCATTTCGCTCGCCAAGGCCCGGATGACGATCCTGCAGCCCTACGTGCTGCCGCTGGCGGATCTGACGATCACCGGCGGCGAGCTCGACGTCAGCGGCCGCGTCAGGCTCGACCCGCCGGATGCGCCGGGACCGGAACTGAGCTTCGACGGCGACGTGATGATCGACGGCTTCGCGTCGGTCGACAACGCGATGCACAAGGACCTGGTGAACTTCCGCGAATTGAAGGTCGGCAAGATCCGTTATGCGATGGCCCCGGACTCGGTGAACATCGACCTGGTCTCGATCGCGGAGCCTTTTGCGCGCGTGATCATCAGCGAGGAGCGGGTCATCAACATCGCGGCGGTGCTCGACCCCAAGGGCACGGCCGAGGCGCTCGCGGCGCGGCGCGCGGCTGCGGCCGCCGAGTCGAAGATGACCGCCGCGGACAAGCGTGCGCGGGAGCGCGAGCAGAAGGAGGCGGAAAAGCAGGCCGCGAAAAGCCCGCAAGTCGGGCAAGGCGCCACCGCCGCCGGCGCTCGCGCCGCTGCCCGAGGAAGGCATGCCGATCCGCATCCGCGAGGTGCGCATCGACGACGGCACGATGGACTTCACGGACCTCTACGTGCAGCCGAATTTCTCGGCGAAGATCATGCAGCTCGACGGCACCGTCAGCGGCCTGTCGAGCCAGCCCACGTCCCGAGCGAAGGTCGACCTCAAGGGCGAGGTCGACACGTACTCACCGGTGACGATCGCCGGCGAAATCCAGCCGTTCGCGTTCGATCGATACACCGACCTCGACATGAAGTTCGAGAACATATCGCTGCCGATCTTCAATCCATATTCGGGCCAGTTCGCGGGCTACAGCATCGCGAAGGGCAAGCTCACCACGGACCTCCATTACCTGATCCAGGACCGCAAGCTCGACGCACAGCACAAGATCCGCATCGACCAGCTCGAGTGGGGCGAGCCCACGGCTGCGAAGGGCGAGGCGACGCTGCCCGTGAAGTTCGCAACGTGCGCTGCTGAAGGACAGCGACGGCGTCATCAACCTCGACGTGCCGGTCTCGGGCACGATCGACGACCCGACGTTCCGCATCGGCCCGATCATCTGGCAGGTGATCAAGAACATCCTCACGAAGGCGGTGACGGCGCCGTTCAAGCTGCTTGGCGCGCTGTTCGAGGGCGCCGAGGAAGCCCAGTTCGTCGACTTCGCGCCGGGCAGCGCGGAACTCGATGCGTCGACCGCCGGGCGGCTGTCCGCGCTCGCGAAGAGCCTGGTCGCGCAGACCGGAGATCAAGCTCGACGTGCCGATCGGCGCGCTGGCCGAGATCGATGGGCCAGCCATGGCCTCCCTTGTCTACGAGCAGCAGAGGGCCGAGGCGCTGGCCGCAACGAAGCTCGAGGGAAAATATCGAGGACCGACGCCGACGTTCGATTCGCTGGAACCGAAGGACCGGATCTCAGTGCTGACCGCGATGCTGCAGAAGCAGGCCGGCGGCGCCGCGCAGATTCCCGAGCCTCCGGCACCGCCGGAGGGCACGCCGAAGGACGACGCGAAGGCGATGCGCCAGGCCGCGACGCTCGAGTACCTGGAAAAAGAGACGCGCGCCCGCGCCACGGCGCCCGAGGCCGATCTGGGCAAGCTCGGCGAGCAGCGCGCGGCTGCGGTGCAGCGAGCGCTTCTCGAGGGCACGTCGCTCGAGCCAACGCGCGTGTTCCTGACCAAGACCGGCAAGGTCACGCCGCAGGACGGCAAGGTCCGCTTCGAGCTCGGCCTGCAGTAGGTAACTCGTCAGCTCTTCGGACGAGGCTGGTCGCCCTTCCCGTCTCGTTTCGGCGGAAGGTTCATCCGCGCGGTGTACTTCAGCGGCAGCAGCGCGCCGACCAGGATCAGCACGACCAGCGCGACGAGCCCGAGGGCCTTCAGCATCAGTTCCTCGTCCTCATCAGGCCTTCCTGCGCGGTGCTCGCGACGAGGTGTCCGTCGCGATCGAAGATGCGGCCGAACGCGAGTCCCCGTGAGCCCGAGCTGCTCGGGCTGATCAGCGCGTAGAGCAGCCACTCGTCCACGCGCAGCGGACGGTGGAACCACATCGCATGGTCGATGCTGGCGAGCGTCACGTCGCCGGTGCGATACGCGAGCCCATGCGGAAGCGTCGCCGTCTCGAGCAGGTGGTAGTCCGACATGTATGCCAGCAGGCAACGATGCAGCACCGGATCGTCCGGGCAGCGATCGATCAGCCGGAACCACAGGTTGCGCACGCCCGGCCGCGGTTCGCCCGCCTCCACTGCCTCGACGGAACGGAATTCGAACGGCCGCTCGAGCGACCAGAACCGGCGCCGCTCGGCCGGCATGCGCAGCAGGTGCTTGCGCACCTCGACCGTGAGGTCCGGCAAGCTGCTCGGGCGGCGTCACCTCGGGCACCGGCACCTGGTGGTCGGGCCCGTCCTCCTCGATCTGGAACGACGCCGCCATGTTGAAGATCTGCTGCCCGTGCTGGATCGCGACCACGCGCCGGCTCGTGAAGCTCGCGCCGTCACGGCTGCGGTCCACCTCGTAGACGATCGGCGCGTTGAAGTCGCCGCGGCGCAGGAAGTACGCGTGCAGCGAGTGCACGGCCCGGCCCTCGACGGTGCCGCATGCGGCCATCAGCGCCTGCCCGAGCACCTGCCCGCCGAACACCTGCGGGCTGCCGATGTCACGGCTCTCGCCGCGGAACAGGTTCATCTCGAGCTGCTCGAGCTCGAGCAGCCTGACCAGGTCGGCAAGCAGCCGGTTCATTCGATTCGAGCCCGCCGCCGTCACTCGGAGACGCCGAGCCGCTTCTGCATGATCGGGCTCGTGGTCGTGTACTGCAGGTGCACCTTCTTCGCCGGATTCAGGTGCTCGGTGATCGCGAACGCCGCGAGCGCCGCCTCGTGGAAGCCGCTCAGGATCAGCTTCTTCTTGCCCGGATACGTGTTGATGTCGCCGATCGCGAAGATGCCCGGCACGCTCGTCTGGAATTTCGCGGTATCCACCTTCAGCGCCTTCTTCTCCAGCTCGATGCCCCACTCGGCGATCGGGCCGAGCTTCGGGTGCAGCCCGAAGAACGCGAGCACGTGGTCTGCGTCGAAGTCGGCCATCGTGCCGTCGGTGCGCTTCACCGTTACGCCGGTGAGCCTGCCGTCGGCGGTGCGGATGCCGGCCGCGATGCCCTCGACGTAGGCCATTCTTCCTTCGGCCACCAGCTGCTGCATCCGCGCCACCGAGGCCGGCGCAGCGCGGAACTCGGGCCGCCGGTGCACGTGCACGATGCTTTTCGCCTTGCCGGTGAGGTCGATCACCCAGTCGAGCGCGGAGTCGCCACCGCCGAAGATCACGAGGCGCTGGCCGTGGAAATCACCAGCATTGCGAACGCGGTAATGGACCTGGGTATCCTCGAGCGCGTCGACGCCTTCGACGCCGAGCCGCCGTGGCTGGAACGAGCCCAGGCCCGCAGCGATCACGACCGTCTTCGCGGCGAACCGCGTGCCCGTGGAGGTCTCGAGCAGGAAGGTGCCGTCCTGCTGCCTCTGCAGCCCGGTCACTTCCTGGCCAAAGTGGAAGGTCGGCTCGAACGGCTTGATCTGCTGCATCAGCCGGTCGACCAGTTCCTGCGCGCCACAGACCGGCAGCGCCGGGATGTCGTAGATCGGCTTGTCCGGGTACAGCTCGGCGCACTGGCCGCCCGGATGCCCGAGCGTGTCCACGATGTGCGACTTGATGCCGAGCAGCCCGAGCTCGAAGACCTGGAACAGCCCGGCCGGGCCAGCGCCAATGATCACGGTGTCCGCTGCAATCGGCGCGCCCGCCGGGGCGGCGGCGCGGCCTGGGTCGTTGCTGGTCAAGGGAGTCTCCGGCGGCTGCGGATGGATAAAGTGAAATTCTAGCGGATCCGGGCCCGGCCCCACCCCTCCCCCTACCCCCGGCCCGGGACCGCGACTATGCTTCGGCATGTACCAATGGCCGGCCGGCGCGGCATTCCCATCCTTGACGCACGTCAAGGCGGGGGGACCCGTCGCGGCGCAGTCTCGGAACGCATGGACCCAAGGAAACAGATGAACTCGCACCAGATCCGGTTCGACGTCGACCTCATCCGCCGCTACGACCGGTCGGGGCCGCGCTACACGTCGTATCCGACGGCCGTGCAGTTCACCGACCGGTTCGGGCTGAACGAGTACAAGGCGGCCGCGCTCGCGAGCAACCAGGACCCGATCCCGCGACCGCTGTCGCTGTACGTGCACATCCCGTTCTGCTCGAGCCCCTGCTTCTACTGCGGCTGCACGAAGGTCATCACGCGCAACCACGAGAAGGCCGAGGCCTATCTCTATCGCCTGCACCGCGAGATCGAGCTGCAGGGCCAGCTCTACGACCGCGACCGCGAGGTCGAGCAGCTGCACTTCGGCGGCGGCACGCCCACGTTCCTGACGTCGCTCGAGATCGACCGGCTGATCGAGAAGCTCGGCAGCCACTTCAAGCTCTCGTCGGACCCGGGTCGCGAGTACTCGATCGAGCTCGACCCGCGCACGATCACCAGCGACACGTTGCGCGATCTCGCCCGCGTCGGCTTCAATCGCTGCAGCCTCGGCATCCAGGACTTCGACCCGCTGGTGCAGGAAGCGGTGAACCGCATCCAGTCGGTGCCGGACACGCTGCGCCTGATCCGCGAGGCCCGCGAGTTCGGCTTTGGTTCGGTCAGCGTCGACCTGATCTACGGCCTGCCGAAGCAGAACCGTCGAGGGATTCTCGAAGACGCTCGACACGGTGCTCTCGGCCAAGCCCGATCGATTCGCCGTGTACGCCTATGCGCACCTGCCGCAGATGTTCAAGGCGCAGCGGCAACTGAATGCCGAGTTCCTGCCGACGCCGGAAGTGCGCCTCGCAGCTCCTCGGGCTCACGATCGAGAAGCTGTCGAACGCGGGCTACGTCTACATCGGCATGGACCACTTCGCGCTGCCGCAGGACGAGCTGGTGCTGGCGCAGGAGAACGGCACGCTGCACCGCAATTTCCAGGGCTATTCGACGCGCGGCTACTGCGACCTGATCGGCCTCGGCGTGAGCTCGATCGGCAAGGTCGGCGACAACTTCGTGCAGAACCTGAAGACGCTGCCGGAGTACTACGGCGCGCTCGACCGCGGCGAGCTGCCCGTGCACCGCGGCCTCACGCTGACGCGCGACGACATCATCCGCCGCGACGTGATCCAGCAGATCATGTGCTACGGCGTGCTCGACTTCGACGCCACCGGCAAGCGCCACGACATCGATTTCCGCAGCTATTTCGCCAGCGAGATCGCGGCGCTCGAGCCGATGGTCGCGGACGGGCTCGCCGAGTTCGCCCCGCCCGGCCTGCGCGTACTGCCCGCCGGCCGGCTGCTGCTGCGTCACCTCGGCATGGCGTTCGACGCCTACCTGGCGTCCGCCCAGGCCGCGCAGCAGCGGTTCTCGAAGGCGATCTAGCGTCGGCCGCCGCGCGGACCGCGGCGGGTCTTCGTTCACGTTGCCGGCGGGCCGCTCGGGACGTAGACGACGACGTCGCCCTGGTAGGCACGCGTGTACCAGTTCGAGCCGCACTGGTAGTAGTTGATCCCGTTCGCGACCGTGATCCTCGCTTCGCACGGCAGCGACGCGAGCGCCGTGACGTTGGTAACGGTCGTGACGTTCGTGACGGTGGTCGTCTCGTCGTCATCGTCGTAGTCCGCCGCCGCGACGACGGCCCCGACGGTCACTGCCACGACTGCCGCTTCGGCCCAGTCGTCGTCGTGATAGTAGTACCCACCGTCCCAGTCATCGTAGTAGTCCTGCCGGTCCTCCCGGGCTTCATCCGCGTAGTCCTGGCGGTCCTGCTGGTTCTCGTTACGATTGTCCTGTCGGTCGCCCTGGTTGTCCTGGCGATTGCCCTGGCGATCGGCGGACGTGTCCGTTCTCTGTGCAGTGCGGTCCGGCGCCGTCGGCGTGCGACTCGGCTGGGACGTCGGCCGCTGCGCCGGAGCCGCCTGCCGGCTCGACGGTTGAGCCGAAGGCTGTGGCGCCGGGCGCGACGACATTCCGCCGCTTCGCGCGGGACTGCTGCGCGACATGCCACCGCCACCGCCGCCGCGACCACCGCCCCTGGCTTCGACGTCGGCCAGGCCTGCGACCAGCAGGCCGAGCCCGCAAAGGGCCACGAGGGTGATTGAGTAATGTCGACGACGGGGGATCATCGTTGCTCTCCAGCGGGCGCAGTCGGCGCATTCTCCAGCGGCGCGCGGTGCCAGGTATACGACCTGCTCGGCACCTGCCGGCGGAACGAACACGAACGCGGCGGCATCCTGCGTCGCAGTTACCTTCCAGTCATAGAGGTCGGCGCGGAACTGCGGCTGGCCCGGCGCATTCTTGTAGGTGATGACGACCCTGCGCGGCAGCGGCTCCGGGCCCTTGGCGATCCAGATCTGCATGTCGACCTCCGCGGACCGCACTGCCAGGTGGTCCGTGGGAACGTCGAACAGTGTGGATTCCTCGACGAGTGTGACGGATGTGGCGCGCTTTTCCAGGTCCGCAGGAAATTCCGTGGTGAACATCCGCGCCAGCGGCAGCGTCGCGTGCAGGTCGCGCACCATGTAGACGAGCGCCTGGTCGACGGTACCCGCCTTCTTCACGCGAGCGTAGACGTTCTGCCTGGCGTTGAACGCGGTTATCCAGCGCCCATCGAACACAACGGTTCCCCGCTCACCGTCACTGCGCTCGACCTCGACGCGAAGCTTGTCCGGGCGCTGCATCAGGATCTTTCGTCGTTCGCCGAACTCGATTCGCTGGCCGTCGGCCTGGATCGCGTCATAGCCGCTGCGCATGGTCACGCGCATTCCTGGCGCGCGCGCCAGGAAGTTGGCCATGGCGAGCAGCTGCGCCCGCGCGGCGGCATCCTGCGCCGAGGCCGACGCCGCTGTTTCGGGCGTCGGGACGGCGGCGAGTGCCGGGCCGACGACGATACCGGCGGTTGCCAGCAACGCCAGTGCGGCCAGAAGCCCCGTGCGCCTGTGCCTGAGAGGTCTGGTGTTGACCATCGGATCAGTCCCTCGATGTACTTGGAATCGCACCGCCCGGCGGACGCTGCAACTGCGGTGAGCCAGAATTCGCTCGATCGACCCGACGTTGATACAACAGCGCTGCACGCCGTGTCCATAAGGTGATTCCATCCGGCTTGCGCCTTCCACACCAGGAATGGCTGCGGGATCAATGTGCGCCTGAGGCGGTTTCCTGGCCGCGTTCGTACCTCCACTTGATCTTGGTCAAGGTTACGCGGGGTGCCGCACCGCACCATTGCGCCATGTCGCGGCCCGTCCGCGATGCGCAACCGGGAGTGATCGATGAACAATACGAGTCGACTTTGGAAGGTGCTGGGGGCGTTGCTCGTCGTCTCCTTCGGCATCCTGCTGTACTTCGGGCCACGAGATTTATCTGAGGCCCCGCCTATGCCCGCCGCCGTGAAGTCCGCGACCGGCCAGACGCTCTATACCCGCGCGGACATGGAGAAGGGCCGCGAGGTCTGGCAGCGCATCGGCGGCCAGCAGCTCGGGTCGATCTGGGGCCACGGCAGCTACGTGGCGCCGGACTGGTCGGCCGACTGGCTGCACCGCGAGGCCACGGGGCTGCTCGACTTGTGGAGCCAGCGTCAATACGGCAAGAGCTATGCCGAGCTCGACGCAGAGCGCAGGCAGTGCTGCGCTCGAAGCTGCAGCCGGAGATGCGGACCAACTCCTACAACCCTGACACGGGCGTCGTGGTCGTCTCCGAGGACCGGGCTGCGGTCATCGCCGCAGTGGCGGATCACTACGCGCGCCTGTTCGGCGACGACGCGAGCCTCGACACGCTGCGCGCACAGTACGCGATCCAGCGCAATCCGATCCCGGACGCCGAGCACCGCCGGGCCATGACGGCATTCTTCTTCTGGTCGGCCTGGTCGACGGTCACGAACCGACCGGGCGCAGTCGATCAGCTACACGAGCAACTGGCCGTCCGAGCCGCTGGTCGGCAACGTGCCGACCGCACCGACGTACCTGTGGACGTTCATCAGCATCTTCGGCCTGCTGGCCGGCGTGGGCGCGCTCACCTGGTACTACGTCGCGACGCACGGCAATGAAGAGGCCCCGCAGGTCCCGGACGCCGATCCGCTGCGCTCGCTGAAGCCCACACCCTCGATGAGGGCGACGGCCAAGTATTTCTGGGTCGTCACCGCGCTGATCCTCGTGCAGGTGATCCTCGGCGGCATCACCGCGCACTATGCGGTCGAGGGCCAGGCGTTCTACGGCTTCCAGCTCTCGGACTACCTGCCCTACGCCGTGACGCGCACCTGGCACCTGCAGCTCGCGGTGCTGTGGATCGCGACCGCCTGGCTGGCCACGGGCCTGTACATCGCGCCGGCGATCTCCGGGCACGAGCCGAAGTTCCAGCGCTTCGGCGTCAACTTCCTGTTCACCTGCCTGCTGGTGATCGTCGTCGGCGGCCTCGGCGGCCAGTGGGCCGCCGTGATGCAGAAGATGGGCCTCGAGGCCAACTTCTGGTTCGGCCACCAGGGCTGGGAGTTCGTCGACCTCGGCCGCTTCTGGCAGGCGTTCCTGTTCATCGGCCTGATGCTGTGGCTGCTGCTGGTCGGCCGCGCGCTGTGGCCCGCGCTCAAGGCGCGTGACGACAGCCGCTCGATCACGATGCTGCTGTTCCTGTCCACGATCGCGATCGGGCTCTTCTACGGCGCGGGCCTGATGTGGGGCCGCAACACGCACCTCGCGATGGTCGAGTACTGGCGCTGGTGGGTGGTGCACCTGTGGGTCGAGGGCTTCTTCGAGGTATTCGCGACGGCCGTGATCGCGTTCCTGTTCACGAAGCTCGGTCTGGTGCGCACGAAGACCGCGACCAACGCAGTGCTGTTCGCCACGATCGTGTTCCTGAGCGGCGGCGTGCTCGGCACGTTCCATCACCTCTACTGGACCGGCACACCGACCGCGGTGCTCGCGGTCGGATCGATCTTCTCGGCGCTCGAGGTCGTGCCGCTGGTGCTCGTGGCTTCGAGGCCTATGAGAACTACAAGCACAGCTACGCGAAGCCCTGGGTCGCGGCCTACCGCTGGCCGATCCTGTTCTTCGTCGCGGTGGCGTTCTGGAACCTCGTGGGCGCGGGCCTGTTCGGGTTCCTGATCAACCCGCCGCTGGCGCTGTACTACATGCAGGGCCTGAACACGACGCCGCTGCATGGCCACACGGCGCTGTTCGGCGTCTACGGCATGCTCGGCATCGGCCTGATGCTGTTCTGCCTGCGCGGGCTCGGCAACCTCGAGCAGTGGGACGAGCGGCTGCTGAAGGGCGCGTTCTGGTCGCTGAACCTCGGCCTCGCGGCGATGGCGCTTTCTCGCTGCTCCCCTTCGGGTTGATGCAGGTGTATGCCGCGGTCTCCGAGGGCTTCTGGTACGCACGGTCGGCCGAGTTCCTGCAGCAGCCCGTGATGCAGATGCTCGTGTGGCTGCGCATGCCGGGCGATATCCTGTTCAGCATCGGCGTGCTGCTGCTGGTGGCGTTCGTCGGCAAGCTGTGGCTCGGCAAGGCCGGCGCCAGGAGGCGCAGGTCCCGGCGGCCGACAGGCGGTGAGCCGCGCGGCCCGCTGAAGCGGCGGTCGCGTAACCGAAGCGGGCGCCGCGAGGCGCCCGCTTTCTTTCGAAAATCGGTGCCTGGCACCGATTTTCGCCAGGAGTGACGATGGACGGCAGATCGCAATCTCGCTGGACGGTACTCACCGCTGCACCCCACCGGCTGCTGTTCTTCGCCGGCATGACGAACCTGCTGCTCGCGAGCGCGTGGTGGCTCACCACCTGCTCGCCCGCTACACCGGTTTCCGCTGTTTGCGCTCGATCTCGCGGTCGCACCGATCTGGGCGCACTCGTTCCTGATGTTTTTCGTCGCGCTGCCCGCCTTCATCTTCGGTTTCCTGTTCACGACATTTCCACGCTGGATGAACGGTCCACAGGTGCCGCGCGCAGCGTATGTCGCCGCCGGCGTCCTGCTCATCACCGGCACGCTTGCCTGGATCGTGGGCGTGCACAGTGGCCTGCCCGCACAACTCGTGGCCGTAGCGCTCGCGCTCGCCGGACTCACGACTGCCCTCGTCGCCCTGCTCCGCGTGCTGATCGACGCCGAGCAGGTCGTCGCGCACGCCGTCGTCTGCGCTATCGCGCTCACGGTCGGCATCGTTTCGCTCGCGGGTTTCGGTTACGGGCTCTGGGGCGCCAATGACTTCGCGTTGCACTTTGCGGTGCGCTCCGCGCTGTGGGGCTTCCTGTTGCCGGTGTTCTTTGCCGTCTGCCATCGGATGGTGCCGTTCTTCTCGCAGAACGCGGTGCCGGGCTACGTCGCGTGGCGTCCGTCTGTGGGTCCTCGTCGCGGTGGTTGCACTCGCCTACCTGCGACTGCTGCTTGGAACCGCGGGCGCGCTCGAGTCGCTGGCCGTCGTCGACTTCGCAATGGCGGTACTCACGGCCACCTGCGCGGTGCGCTGGACGTCGCTCGCCGCCCGCGGCAATCCACTGCTCTGGACGCTGTATGCCGGCTTCGCGTGGCTGCCGATCGCGATGGCTCTGCAGACCGCACGCGACGCCAGTTTCGCAATGACCGGCGAATGGGCCCTCGGCCGCGCGCCGATCCACGCACTCGGCGTCGGCTTTTTCGGCGGCATGCTCGTGGCAATGGTCACGCGCGTCACGATGGGACACTCCGGCCGCCCCCTGCGGATGGACCGATCGACGCTGGCCTGCTTCCTGGCGTGCAGCTCGCGGCCGTGAGCAGGGTCGGCAGCGAAATCGTCTCGGCACCGGGCGCGATCCGCAACCTGCTGCTCGGCAGCGCACTGCTCTGGCTGGTCGCGTTCGGCGCCTGGTCGCTGCGCAACGGGCGCATCTATCTCGCGCCGCGTGTGGACGGCAAGCCGGGATGACCGAGTTCTACCTGCCGCTCCGCGCGGTGC
>CAVZNZ010000015.1:0-232500 GCA_963776815.1 uncultured Gammaproteobacteria bacterium | reverse complement strand
CAGTTGACTCGTGGCGTCCGCGCAACTACCTTACGCGCAACTTTTGCGGGGGTCCGCCTTTGCTTCCAAGCGATTCTTACGCCTCCCGTCCGGCCGCAAGGACCGCACGGGCCGCCGGACGTCGTAGCTGGATCATTGCCGGCACGACCTTCCCCTTGCTCGCCGCAGCCGTCGCATTGCTGCTGATGCGCAATCCGGCGACGGACACCCCGGACTCAATCGATCTCACCGCGCTGGTGCAGGCGGCACCGCAACCGGTCGACGACGGCCCGGACAGCGTCGAAGTGCATGGTGCAGCGCGACGACACGCTCGACGAGATCTTCCGCTCGGTCGGCCTCGACATCGCAGACGCTGAACGAGCTGCGCGCACGCCCCGAGATCCGCAAGGCGCTCGACCTGCTGCGGCCCGGCGACATCATCACGCTGGTGCACGCGGACGGCGTGCTGCAGTCGCTGAACCGGCAGATCAGCAACACGCTGACGCTTTCGGTCTCGCGCGCCGGCGACGACTTCGCGGTGAACTACATCGAGAACCCGCTCGAGTCCGAGATCGTCGGCAAGCGCGCGCGCATCGAGTCTTCGCTGTTCGCCGCCGGCCAGAAGGCGGGCATGAAGTCGACCACGATCATGACGCTCGCGAACCAGATCTTCGGCTGGGACATCGACTTCGCGCTCGACATCCGCGAGGGCGACGAGTTCGGCGTGCTGTACGAGCAGAAGTTCCAGGACGGCAAGTACGTCACCGACGGTCGCGTGCTCGCCGCCGAGTTCGTCAACCAGGGCAAGACGCATCGCGCCGTGTGGTTC
Source organism: uncultured Gammaproteobacteria bacterium (assembly GCA_963776815.1). Lineage (GTDB taxonomy): Bacteria > Pseudomonadota > Gammaproteobacteria > Steroidobacterales > Steroidobacteraceae > RPQJ01. The sequence continues at coordinate 231,692 of CAVZNZ010000015.1, read as the reverse complement.
GAGTCGAAGGACGGCGAGGTCGAGGGTTACTTCACGCCCGAAGGCAAGGGCATGCGCAAGGCCTTCCTGCGCGCGCCGCTCGACTTCACCCGCATCAGCTCCGTGTTCAATCCGCGCCGCGTGCACCCGTTGAGCGGCCGCGTCCGCGCGCACAAGGGCGTCGACTACGCGGCGCCGACCGGCACGCCGATCTGGGCCGCGGGCGACGGTCGCATCGAGTTCGCGGGCCGCAAGGGCGGCTATGGCAACGCGGTGATCATCGACCACGGCCGCGGCATCACGACGCTGTACGGGCACATGTCGCGCTTCAACAAGGTGGCGCGCACTGGCCGGCAGGTACAGCAAGGCGACATCATCGGCTACGTGGGCACGACGGGCGCATCGACCGGGCCGCACCTGCACTACGAATACCGCATCAAGGGCCAGCACAAGGATCCGTCGACGATCCCGCTGCCGCGCACGGAGATCCCGGCGCAGTACCTCGCGGAGTTCCGCTCGCAGGCCGAGACCGCGCTCGCGAAGCTCGAGCTGACCAGCGGCCGCAATTCGGGCGAGCGTTACGCCAGCAACTGACGGACGGCGGGCGTCGCGGAGCGCGCGCGGCGCTCAGGTTGCGCGCAGCTTGAAGCCTATGGCGCGCAGGTAGCCGGTCTCCTGCTCGAGGTCCTCCGCGGTGAGCGGATGCTCCGCGAGCCAGCCCTTCGGGAACGTCACCTCGAGCGACCGGCCGCGTGCCTGCAGGTCGATCTCGGGTAAAGAGCGCGGACCGCGTCCGCGGTGCAGCAGCACCGCGAGCCTGAGCAGCACGATCAGCAACTCGGCCTTGATGTGCCAGGGCGGCACGAGGTCCTCGTGCGACTCGCGGCTCAGCTTGCGGCGATGACCGCCCACGAGCGCCGCGAGCAATCGCTGCTCCTCGCGTGGGAAGCCGGGCATGTCCGCGTGCTGCAGCAGGTAGGCGCCGTGCTTGTGAAACTGCGAGTGCGCGATGTCGAGCCCGACTTCGTGCAGCCGCGCGGCCCAGCGCAGCACCAGCTCCGCGAGCGGCTCGGTCAGCTCCCAGGTGTCGCGCACCTGGCGCAGGAACGCGAGCGCGGTGGCTTCGACACGATCCGCCTGGGCGGCGTCCACGTGGAAGCGGCCCTCCATCGAGCGCACGCTGCGGGCGCGCGCGTCCTCGTCCGTCAGGCGCCCGACGAGGTCGTACAGCAGCCCCTCGCGCAGCGCCCCATCGGCCACGCGCATCGACTCGATGCCGAGCATGTCGAACGCCGCCGCGATGATCGCGAGACCACCGGGCAGGATCTCCTGGCGGTCGGCGACGAGACCGGGCAGCTTCAGCCGCGAGACGTTGCCCGCACGCAGGCACTCGGCGACCAGCCAGTTGACGCCGTCGCGCGTGATGTCGCCGTTCGGTGCGCCGTGCGCGAGCAGCACGTCGCTCACCGAGCGCATCGTGCCGGAGGCGCCGAACGCCGCATCCCACTCCGACCTGCGGAATCGCGCCATCACGGGCTCGAGCTCGAGCTCGGCCGCAGTGCGGGCGCGCTTGAAGCGTTTCTCGGTGACGTCGCCGTCGGCGAAATGCGCTGTCGACATGCGACACGCATCCCATGTACAGGCTCTCGAGCCGTCGCGTGGCGAAGCCTTCGCCGATGATCAGCTCGGTGCTGCCGCCGCCGATGTCGATCACCAGCCGGTGCCCGCCCTCGCTCGGCGTGGTGTGCGCGACACCGAGGTAGATGAGCCGCGCTTCCTCGACGCCGGAGATGATCTCGATCGGGTGGCCGAGCGCCTCGCGTGCCCGGTCGAGGAACGCGCCCTTGCGCTTCGCCTTGCGCAGCGTGTTGGTGCCGACGACGCGCACGCGCCCGGCCTTCATGTCCTCGAGTCGCTGGCCGAAGCGCTCGATGCAGGCGAGCGCCCGGGAGACCGCTTCGCGGCTCAGCCGGTCCTGCTCGTCGAGGCCCGCGGCCAGCCGGACCGTTTCGCGCAGCCGGTCGACGATCGTGATCTGGCCGTGCATGTAACGGCCGACGACCATGTGGAAGCTGTTGGACCCGAGGTCCACAGCTGCAAGGACGTCGGGCACGTTGGCTGGATTGCGGACCAACCGGGGATCAGGCCGAGAACGAGGATCCGCAGCCGCAGGTGGTCGTCGCGTTCGGGTTGCGGATCACGAACTGCGCGCCCTCGAGGTCTTCCTTGTAGTCGATCTCGGCACCGGTCAGGTACTGGAAGCTCATCGGGTCGATCAGCAGCTTGACGCCCTGGTTCTCGACGCAGGTGTCGCCCTCTTCCTCGTTCTCGTCGAACGTGAATCCGTACTGGAAGCCGGAGCAGCCGCCGCCGGACACGAAGACCCGGAGCTTCAGGTTGGGGTTGCCTTCCTCGCGGATCAGCTCGCTCACCTTGACCGCCGCCGAGTCGGTGAAGATCAGCACGGGCTCGGCCGCGGCGTCACTGGTCTCGTGCTGGGTGGTCATCGGTCGTCGCTCCATCCGTCCTGGGCTCGCGTAAGGCCGGGATTCTATCACCGCCCCGGCTCGATCACCGGGCAGTCTCCCGCGGCGCCTCGGCGGCCACCTCCGCCGCGCTCTCCGCCACGCCATCGCCGGCGACTTTCCACGGAAATCGCTGCTGCATCGGGAACTTGAGCTTGCTCGAGCGGACCTGGACCTCGGCCTCGAACGGCTGGAAGCCCTCGGGCAGCGTGACGTCCTGCTCGATCGTCTGGAAGTAACGGAACGAGAACGGCAGCTGCGCGCGCGGGCGCCCGACCAGTTCGCCGACCGTGTAGCGCGCGGGACGCTCGCCCTGCATGCCGTGCACGATCACCTGCGTGAGGCCGGACACCACGCTCTCCTGACGCATCGCCTGGATCAGCGTTACCTTGATTCCGAAGTCACGGGGCCCGGTGCCGGGCTGCACTTCGAAGCGCTGGATGCGCAGTCCCTGCACGCCGTCGGCCGGCGAGACGATGCTCTTGTAGAACGCGAGGTCGTCGTTCTGCCGCGCGAGTCGCGACTGCAGGTCGCCGAGGGTGCGCTCGATCTGCCCGTACGCATCACGGTCGAGGCGGCGCGCCATCTCGACCTCGGCCACCCTGGCATTCAGCTTGGAATTGGCACTTTCGAGCTGCTTGACCTTCGCCTCGAGATCGCGGCGCTCGAGCGCCACCGCTGCGGAATTCAGCCCGGCCGCGATCTGGCCGCGCTGGTACCCGAGCCCGAATGCGAGCGCCGCGGCCGCACGATCGCCAGGACCAGCAGCCCGCGACGCCACGCCGGCATGGACCCCCAGCCGGTGGCCGGGCCGGTCACTCTTCGGCCGCCCCGGCTGGCGCCGGGCGACGCTGCTTTCTCGGCCGGCGCAGGCCGCGATCGGGTGCCGGAGGCCTGAGCACGTCCTCGGACCACCACTCCGGATACGGCGGCGGACCGTCCGGGAACGCCTGCTGCCCGAGCTCGTCGAGCGCCCGGGCGTACACGATCCGCTTGAAGTAGATCACCTCGCGGACCGGCGACCAGTAGTCGACCCAGCGCCAGTCGTCGAACTCCGGCCGCTCGGTCACGTCGAACTTCAGGCGCTGCTCGTCCCCGACCATCCGCAACAGGAACCAGCGCTGCTTCTGCCCGATGCAGAGCGGCATCGAGCGGCGCCGCACGTACTGCCGGGGCAGCCGGTAGCGCAGCCAGCTGCGCGTGCTGGCGATCACCTCGACGTCGTCCCGCTCGAGGCCGACCTCCTCGTGCAGTTCACGGAACAGCGCCTGCTCCGGGGATTCGTCGCGCTGGACGCCACCCTGCGGGAACTGCCAGCCCCGGCCGTCGCTCCGACTGCCGAGGAATACCTCGCCGCCGTCGCGGATCAGCACGATCCCGACGTTGGCGCGAAATCCCTGGGCATCGATGAAGTCGACCATTGGCTCGTAAGCTCCAGAACCGGTTCATTTTTTCACATCGCGTCCAAGCGGTCCAAGGCGCGTTCCAGCGGCGCCGCCTTGTGGCGGGGGGAACGCGACCCGTACCCTTCCGCGGGCCAGGCCCCCGCATGAAGCCCCATCTGACACCATTTGCCGCGCTGCCGCTGCTCGTTTTCGTGGCGGCGGCCGTGCTGTTCGCGTCGCTTGCCGCCGGCAGCCTGCCGCTGTCGCTCGCCGAGCTCGCGCACGCTCTCACCTCGGGCGAGCCCTCGCTCGCGCGCGACGTCGTGCTGCAGCTGCGGCTGCCCCGGGCATTGTCGGCCTTCGCGGTGGGCGGCCTGCTGGCGCTCGCCGGAGCGATGCTGCAGGTGCTGCTCCGCAATCCGCTGGCCGACCCGTACGTCCTCGGCGTGTCCGGCGGCGCGTCGGTGCTCGCGCTGCTCGCGATCATGGCAGGCCTGCCGGCGCTCGGCGTCGACGCCGCCGCGGCGCTCGGCGCCTTCGCGGCCTGCCTGCTCGTGTTCGCGCTGGCGCAGGGGCCGGGCGGCTGGACGCCCACGCGACTGCTGCTGACCGGCATCGTCGTCGCCGCGGGCGCCGGCTCGATCGTGAGCCTGCTGCTCGCGCTGAGCGACGACACGGGCCTGCGCGGCATGGTGTTCTGGCTGCTTGGCGACCTGTCGCGGACGCGCCGCTGGGAGTGGCTGCTGGCACTGCTGCTGATCGCGACGCTCGCCGGCACCGTGCTTGGCCGTCACCTGAACGTGCTCGCCCGCGGCGTCACGCAGGCCGCAAGCGTGGGCATGAACGTCCGGCGGTTCCAGGTGCTGCTGTTCCTCGCGAGCTCGGTGCTGACCGGTGCCGCGGTCAGCGCCGCAGGCAGCATCGGCTTCGTCGGCCTGGTGACGCCGCACATCGCGCGGCTCGCGCTTGGCTCGGACAATCGCCGCGTGCTGCCGGTGTCGGCGCTGCTCGGCGGCATCCTGCTGATGTCGGCCGACCTCGCCGCGCGCGTGCTGATCGCGCCGCGCCAGCTGCCCGTCGGCGCGCTCACGGCGCTGGTCGGCGTGCCGCTGTTCCTGCTGCTGATGTCGCGGCAGCGCTAGGCAGGCTGCCCGCGCGCCGCCTGGCGCACCCGCAGGTACTCGTGTCCGCGGCGCATCATGTCCACGAACGCGCCCGGGTCGTGCTCGTGGACCGAGCGGTACAGTCGCTCGACCGCCGTGCGCAGCGCAGTGAGCGACTCCTCGCCGTACGCGTTCAGGCTCTGGATCTCGTAGTACAGGTCGGGATTCTCGGCAGCGACGCGCGTGGCGACGTCGAGCTGCGCGTCGAACGTCGTGCTCGACATGCGTGCGAGCCGCGGCGCCGCTTCGCCGCTCTCCGCGAGCGCGGTGAAGAACGCGATGTTGAGCGCGTGCGAAAGTCCCAGCACGAACGCGATCAGGCGGTCGTGCTCGTCGAGACCCATCACGACGAGGTCGGCCATCGTCGAGCCGAACAGCGCGCGCGCCTCCTCCAGCGCCACCGCGTCCCCGAGGTCGATGAAGATCACGTGCCGGCCCGAGAGCAGCTCCGTATCCGGCCCGAACATCGGGTGCACCGAGGTGACGTGCACGCCGGCGTCCTTGAGTGCCGCGAGCCCGGCCCTGAGCGGCGTCTTCAGCGAACCGATGTCGAACACGACTCCGCGCGGCCGGCGCGCAGCGAGTGCGACCAGCACTTCGTTGGCAGCCTTCAGCGGCGTTGCGACGACGATCAGGTCGTGGCCGAGGTCGGTTGCCGCCCAGTCCGCGACCCAGTCGTACCCGGACACCTCGCCGACCGGGTCTGCGATCGTGACGGCGAATCCCTGCGACGCGAGGAAATCCGCGGTCCAGCGACCCATCTTGCCGCGACCACCGATCACCAGTGCGGTGCGGCCGGACCCGCGTCCCTGCGCGGCGACCCGGGCCTGCTCCTGCGTGGTCAGCGAGCCGCGGATCAGCGCTTCCATGATCGACTCGGCCAGCGCCGGCGAAACGCCCAGTGCCTCGGCGTCGCGCCGGGCCTTCAGCAGGACCTCGCGCTCGCGGCGGAAATCGCGCGTGGACTGGCCGGTGGAACGCTTCACCGCGGCGATGTCGCGGCCCAGCGACTGGCGCTCGGCGACGATCTCGAGCAGTTGCCGGTCGAGCACGTCGAGCCGGGAGCGCAGTTCTTCGAGTGACTTCATCGGGGACATCGGCAGCGGGAATCGCTTTCTTTTACCGGGCCGAACCCCGACCCGCAAGCCGCGGTCGTGCATAATCCATGCTCGCCCGACCGAGATACACCGATGCTGCGCAAAGGCTTCCTGCCGTCGACCCTGCCCGCGGACCCGATGCCCCTGTTCGAGCAGTGGTTCAAGAAAGCGCGCGAACTGAACGAGCAGCCGAACCCCGATTCGATGGCCGTCGCCACCTCGACGCCGGACGGCCAGCCTTCGGTGCGGATCGTGTTGTGCAAGAAGCTCGTGGTCGATCCGGGCTATGTCGTGTTCTTCACGAACTACCAGAGCCGCAAGGGCGGCGAGCTCGCCGCGAACCCGCGCGTCGCCGCGGTGCTGCACTGGGACGCGTTCGGCAAGCAGGTGCGGCTCGAGGGCCGCGTCGTGCTGTCTCCCCCCGGCCGAGAGCGACGAGTACTTCGCGAGCCGCGCGCTCGACAGTCGCATCGGCGCGTGGGCCAGCATGCAGAGCCAGCCGCTCGATTCGCGCAAGACGCTGCTGAAGCGCGTCGCGCAGGAGGCAGCGCGCTTCGGCATGCACGTGCCCCGGCCGCCGCACTGGGGCGGTTACCGGCTGTGGCCCGAGCTCGTCGAACTGTGGCTCGAGGGACCGTTCCGCGTGCACGATCGCGCGCGCTGGACACGCGAGCTCGAACCCGACGGCACCGATGCGTTCCGGGCCGGGCCGTGGACCGCCACCCGCCTCTACCCGTGACCCATGGCGGGACGCACGTTCCTCGGCACGGTGCGTCTCGCGATCCTGCTCGCCGTGCTCGCGTTCGTCGCGCTCGGCGCATGGCTCGATCGCAGGCGCAGCACTGACTGGGACGGAACGCTGCGCGTGACGGTGTACCCGATCGCGGCCGGCACGGAACCGGGCACGCGCTCCTACGTTGCCGGGCTGGACGACGACTCGTTCGCTGCGGTCAGCGAATTCCTCGCCGATGCAGCCGCGATGCATGGGCTCGCGCTGGACGAGCCTGTCCGCGTTCGCGTGTCGCACGCCGTCCACGAACCACCGCCTGCAGCGCCGGAGCACCCGGGACCGCTCAGCGTCGCAACATGGAGCCTGAAGCTGCGCTACTGGGCGTGGCGCGTGGCCACCGACGACCCTCTGCCGCCGCCCGACGTGCAGGTGTTCGCGCTCTATCATCCACTCGATGGCATGGGCGCCGCACCGGACTCGGCAGGCATGCAGAAGGGCCTCGTCGCCGTGGCCCATCTCTACGCGGATTCGGCTGCGTCGGGCAGCAACGATGTCGTGCTCACGCATGAACTGCTGCACACGCTGGGTGCAACGGACAAGTACGACCTTCGCACCGGGCAACCGCTGGCTCCGGACGGGCTCGGCGACCCGCAACAGCGGCCGCTTTACCCGCAGCAGTCGGGCGAGATCATGGCCGGCCGGATTGCGCGGAGCGCGAGTGAAGCCGTGATTCCGGACTCGCTGGCGAGCATGACGGTCGGGCCCGTCGACCGCGCGCGAAATAGGCTGGTTGCGATGAACGGAACGAGGCGAACGCTGCTCGAATGCAGGCAGCTCGACGTGAGCGTGCCGGGCCGCTTGCTGCTGCGCGCGCTCGACGCAACGTTCGCGCCGGGCCGCGTCGTCGCAGTGCTCGGCCGCAACGGCGCCGGCAAGAGCTCGCTGCTGCACGTGCTCGCGGGGTTGCGACTGGCGGCGGCAGGCACCGTCACGCTCGACGGTCGCGACGTCGCGCAGTGGCCGCGACGGGAATTCGCCAGGCGCGTCGCACTGCTGCCGCAGGCAAGCGAGGATCCTTTCCCGGGCACCGTGCTCGATTCGGCGCTGGTGGGACGCCACCCGCACATCGATTTCTGGCAATGGGAGTCGGATGCCGACCGGGCCGTCGCGCGCGACTGCCTCGCGGTAATGGACCTCGCCGGTCTCGACGGTCGTGACGTGTCGTCGCTGTCCGGCGGCGAGCGACGCCGGCTCGCGATCGCCACCGTGCTCGCACAGGATCCCTCGGTGTTCCTGCTCGACGAGCCGATCCAGCAGCTCGACCCGCTGCACCAGGTCGGCGTGCTGCGACTGTTCCGCGCGCGTGCCGACGCCGGCGCCTGCGTCGTGATGAGCCTGCACGACCCGGGGCTCGCAGCACGTTTCGCCGACGAGTCGCTGCTGCTGTTCGGCGACGGCAACTGGCGGCACGGGCCGACGGCCGACGTGCTGGACCAGGAATCGATCGGCGCGCTGTACGGCGTGGCCGTCCGTGAATTGCGCTGGGATGGCGGGCGGACGTTCGTCCCGCGTTGAGCTTCAGGTCAGCCGATCGGTATCAAGCGCGCAACGCGTCGAGCACCTGCTCGTGCAGCCGCCCGTTGGTCGCCATCACCGATGTGCTCGCGAGGCCCAGCGGCTGGCCGTCGATGTCGGTGAATCTCCCGCCCGCCGCCTCGACGATCACTGCGCAGGCGCCGACGTCGAGGATGTTGACGTCGGATTCGACGACCGCGTCGATCTTGCCCGACGCGAGCAGGTGATAGTGCAGGAAGTCGCCATAGCCGCGGATGCGGCTGAGGCGACCCACGAGCCGCCCGAACGCCGGCCACTGCGGCCCGGTCGCGAGCGTCTTCAGGTTGCCGGTCGACAGCGCCGCGTCCTCGATCCGGTTCACCTCGCTCACGCGGATCGGCCGCTCGTTCAACCACGCTCCGACGCCGATCTCGCCATACGCGAGTTCACCGTACGCCGGTGCCGACGACACGCCCACCGTCAGGCGCCCGCGATGCATCAGCGCGATCTGCGTCGAGAACATCGGGTATTCGCGGACGAACGCTTTGGTGCCGTCGATCGGATCGACGATCCACACGTACTCGGCGTCGAGGTGGCTCGCGCCCGTTTCCTCGCCGTAGAACCCGTGGTCCGGGAATTTTGCCGCGATGATCGAGCGGATCGTCTTCTCGGTCTCGACGTCCGCCTCGGTGACCGGCGACTTGTCCGCCTTGATCGTGATCGCGAGGTTGGACTGGTAGTAGTGGCGCACGACGTCCGCCGCGGCGTGGGCGGCCTCGAGGGCGGCGGCGAGATGGATTGACTGAGGCATGGTGAGCGGCCGACAAACGGTGGTTCGCAGGGGACGATAGTTTGCACGTGCCCGGCGGGAACGGCGACATGGCCTGCAACCCCGGGGAAGCCGTCCTTGACTATCGCAGGCCCCTTGCCTACCTTGCGCGCACTGTCAGGTGATCCCGGGTAATGCCCGGGAGAACGGGAAGCCGGTTTGAATCCGGCGCTGCCCCCGCAACGGTAGTCGAGTAAAGCCAGCATCGGCCGGAGAATCCGGCGCCCACTGCGCACAGCGCGGGAAGGGGATGCAGGCGGGACCTCACGGGTCCACTCGAGAGCCCGGAGACCGGCCTGGCGGACGAGACCAGCCTCGCGGAGGGCGAGCGGCCGGGATCCGCGTGCCTGCGCGCTCACCCGACCCCGCCTCCCCGACTGGACTGTCGAACCGGCCCTGCGGGCGTGCATGGGGTGTCGAATGGGTGGTCGTTGCGTGTTTTCCATTGCGGTGGCGGCATTCGCCTCCGTGTCGTCGCCGCCGGTCGCGCGCGCCGACGGCTCGCTCCCCGACGAGCAGATCTTCGTCACGGCGACGCGCACGCCCACGCCGCTGCAGGAAGTGCTCGCTCCCGTGCTGGTGATCGACCGCGACGCGATCGAGCGCAGCGGCGCGGGTGACCCGGGCGACATCCTCCGGTTCCACGCCGGGCTCGATCTCGCGCGCAACGGCGGTCCCGGGCCAGACCACGGCCGTCTTCATCCGCGGCGCCGACAGCAACCACACGCTGGTGCTGGTCGACGGCGTGCGCATCAACCCGGGCACGATCGGGCTCGCCGCACTGCAGAGCATCGACCCCGCCACGATCGAGCGCATCGAGGTCGTCAAGGGCCCGCGCTCCGCGCTTTACGGCACGGACGCCATCGGCGGCGTCATCAACGTGATCACGCGTCGCGGCGAGCGACGACGGTTGGTCGACCGAGGTCGGCTACGGTGATTACGACACGCAGCAGGCCAGCCTGAATGGCGGCGTCACGCTCGGCCGCACCGAGCTCGACTTCGGCGTCGCCTGGATGGACAGCGCAGGCTTCCCGACGCGCACCACCGACGACACCGATCGCGGCTTCGACAACCTGAGCACGACGGCGCAGCTGCGCAGCTCGATCGGCACGGCGGACGTGTCGCTCTGGTACTGGCGCTCAGGTGGCACGACCGAGTACTCCGATTTCTTCCTGACGCCGGTCGACCAGGGTTTCGAGAGCTCGACCGCGGCGGCCCAGGTCGCGTTCCCGCTGCGCGACGGTGCGCGGCTCAGCATGACCGCAAGTCACTTCGACGACAGCATCGACCAGAACCAGTCGGACGACTACCTGCGCACGCGGCGCAACAGCGTCGATGCGCAGCTCGACTGGCAGGCGGCGCCGGCGCACGCGCTCGGTGCGGGCGCGATGCTGACGCGCGAGGACGCGAGCAGCCTCTCGTACGGCGAGGCGATGCAGTCGGACACGGACACCGTGAACCTGTACGTGCAGGACCGGATCGACCTCGGGGCGCATCGCGCGCTGGTCGCGGTCGGCTACACCGATCACGAGACTGCGGGGAATGCGTTCACCTGGAATGCCGAGTACGGCTACACGTGGCGGGGGGCGACGCTGCTGTACGGCCTCGCCGGCACCGGATTCCGCGCGCCGGATGCGACGGACCGCTATGGCTTCGGCGGCAACCCCGATCTCGACCCCGAACACTCGCTGAATTTCGAGGCCGGCGTCCGGCACAGCATGGCCGCCGGCCACACGTTCTCGCTGTCCGCGTTCCACAACGAGATCGACGACCTGATCGAGTTCGTCACGCTGTCCTACGATCCGTTCATCGGTGAGAACCAGAACGTGGACCGCGCGCGGATCGAGGGCATCGAAGCGTCGTACGAGTACGCGTCGGGGCCCTGGAGCGCTCGCGTCGAGGCGATCTACCAGGACCCGGAGAACCTCACGACCGGCGAGCAGCTGTATCGCCGTGCGAAGCAGAGCCTGACCGTCGCGGTGGCGCGCACCGTCGGGCGCTTCGACCTCGGCATCGACGTGCTCGCGACCGGCGAGCGGCTCGACTTCGGGTTTCCCGACCCGGTCACGCTCGACAGTTACGTGCTCGCGAACCTGACCGCGCGCTGGAGGGCGACCGATTCGCTCGCCGTCGTGGCGCGTGTCGAGAACCTGCTGAACGAGCAGTACGAGCTCGCGAGCACGTTCAACACGCCGGACCGCGGGCTGTATGTTTCGCTGCGCTATGCCCCGGGAACGCGCGCCATCGGGCCGGTCGTGGCCGAGGCGAGGGACACGGCGGCGCCCCGCGGGGCATACTCTGCTGCGAACCCGATGATGCAGGCGGCACGCTGATGGGCAATCGACTGAGCAAGATCTACACGCGCACCGGCGACGACGGCAGCACCGGTCTCGGCGACGGCATGCGGGTGCCGAAGGAGCACCTGCGGGTCGAGGCCTACGGCACGGTCGACGAGGCGAACAGCGCCGTCGGCGTCGTGCTCGCGGTGCCGGGCCTGCCGCAGGAAGTCGTCGACTGCCTGACCGACGTGCAGCACACGATGTTCGACCTCGGCGGCGAGCTCTGCATCCCCGGACACCGCGTGATCAAGGCCGAAGACGTCGAGCGCCTCGAGCAGACGCTCGACCGCTTCAACGAGCACCTGCCGCCGCTGAAGGACTTCATCCTGCCGGGCGGCGGGCCCGCCGCTGCTGCATGCCACGTTGCGCGCACCGTCACGCGCCGCGCCGAACGTCGCGTCTGGGCGCTCGCGCGCGCCGAAAGCGTCGCGCCCGAGGTGCCGCAGTACCTGAACCGCCTGTCGGACCTGCTGTTCGTCGTCGCGCGGGTGCTCGCCCGTCACGAGCACGGCAGCGAGGTGCTCTGGAAACGAAAATAGGAACATTCGGTTCCGAGGGCACTCGGATTTCCGCTGAACGCGGAAATCCAGTGCCCTCCGAAAAAGCACCATGTCCCTATTTGTTCCGGGCGTCATCGAGCGCCGCGCAGACCGCGCGCGCACCCTCGGCCAGCCGCGGCGTCGCACGGGTCAGCGTGTCGGAGTTCAGCGAGTAGATCGTTCCCGAGCGGACTGCCTTCAGCCGCGTCCACGGCCGCCACAGCCGGCCCGGGTCGCTGATCGTGTCGTCGGTGCTGAGGATGACCTCGGGATCCCGCGCCAGCACGGCCTCCAGCGCGACCGGCGGCGCCAGCTGCGGCAGGTCCGCGAACACGTTGCTGCCGCCGCACAGCTCGACGACCTCGCTGATCACGTGCCGGCCGTTCACCGTGTACAGCGGCTCGTCGTCGATCTCGATGAACACGCTCAGCCGGCGTACATCTGCGTGCGAGGCCCTGAGTGAGCGGACGGCGTCCTCGTATCGCCTCGCCGCAGCGTCGGCAACCTGCACGGTCCCTGCGATCCGGCCGATCGTCCGCAGCGCAGCCGAAACATCAGCCAGCCGAAACGTCTCGATCGGAACGACATGCAGTCCCATCGACCGCAGTCGCGCGACCGTGTCCTCGGGCGTGCCCGAAGCCCACGACAGCACGAGGTCGGGACGCAGCGCGAGCACGCGCTCGACGTCCACGCGCCACGCATCGCCCACGCGCGGCAGCGCACGGGCCGCGGCCGGATAGTCGCTGTACTCGACCGTGCCGACCAGCGTCCCGCCGGCCCCGGCCGCGTAGGCAAGTTCGGTGACGTTCGGCGCGAGGCTCACGATCCGCAGCTGAGCGACGGACTCGGCGGCCGATACCTGTGCCGCGAGCACGAGCAGCACGAGCGCCGCGAACCTCACGCCGGCGCCACCTCGAGTTCGAAACGGACCAGCGCCCGCAACAGCGGCCAGTCGAACGCGATGCCCGGGTCGGACTTGCGGCCAGGCGCCACGTCGCTGTGCCCGACGATCCGCTCGGGCGACAGCGTCGGATACGCGCGGCACAACGCGGCGATCAATCGCGACAGCGCGGCGTACTGCGCCGGCTCGTATGCCAGTGCGTCGGTGCCCTCGAGCTCGATGCCGACGGAGAAGTCGTTGCAGCGCTCCCGCCCCATCCATCGCGATTGCCCGGCATGCCAAGCACGCAGACCGAACGGCACGTACTGGACGATCTCGCCGTCGCGGCGGACCAGCGCATGCGCCGAGACCCGTAGCTCGGCAACCTGCGCAAAGTACGGGTGCTGCGCCGGCGGCAGGCTGTTCGTGAACAGCGCGTCGATCCACGGGCCGCCGAACTCGCCCGGCGGCAGGCTGATGCCGTGCACGATGACCAGCTCGGGCAGCATCCCCGGCGGACGCTCGTCGCAATTGGGCGACTCGAGCCGGCGGACGCCACCGAGCCATCCGCTCGCGACGTCGATGCCCGGCCCGGCTCTCCGCGTGGACTGCGCCTGTGACGATTGCATCCGGCAATGATGCCCGTGCCCCGCCACGCCCGCTACGTCACGAAGCCGTTTAGAATCCGCGCACCGCTACGCTGCAGGGCCCCCATGCCGACCGCAACCGACCTCGCCGCACGCGACCTGCGCGTCGTCTGGCACCCGTGCACCCAGATGAAGGACCACGAGTGGCTGCCGATGGTCCCGATCGAGCGCGGCGCAGGCGTCTGGCTGCACGGGTACGACGGCCGGCGCTACCTCGACGCGATCAGCTCCTGGTGGGTCAACCTGTTCGGTCACGCCAACCCGCGGATCAATGCGGCCGTGACCGCGCAGCTCGGGCGGCTCGAGCACGTGATCATGGCCGGGTTCACGCACGAGCCGGCCGTAGAGCTCGCCGAGCGCCTGACGGCCGTCGCGCCGCCGGGCCTGACTCGCTGCTTCTTTGCGGACAACGGCTCGAGCGCGATCGAGGTCGCGCTGAAGATGAGCTTCCACTACTGGCGCAATGCCGGTCACTCACGCAAGCGGCGCTTCATCACGCTGACGAACAGCTACCACGGCGAGACGCTGGGCGCGCTCGCAGTCGGCCACGTGGAACTCTACCGTGAGATCTACCACCCGCTGCTGATGGACGTGATCGCGGTGCCGACCCCGGACTGCTACTCACGCGAGCCCGGCACGAGCGAGGCCGACCACAGTCGCCGGATGTTCCTCGAGATGGAGCAGGCGCTGGAGCGGCACGCCGACGAGGTCTGCGCGGTCATCGTCGAGCCGCTGGTGCAGTGCGCGGGCAGCATGCGGATGTACGACCCGGTGTACCTCACGCTGCTGCGCGAAGCCTGCGACCGGCATGGCGTGCACCTGATCGCGGACGAGATCGCGGTCGGCTTCGGCCGCACCGGGACGATGTTCGCGTGCGAGCAGGCGGGCATCGCGCCGGACTTTCTTTGCCTGTCGAAAGGACTCACGGGCGGTTACCTGCCGCTGTCGGCCGTGCTCACCGGCGAGCAGGTCTATGCGGCGTTCTACGACGAGTACGCCAGCCTGCGCGCGTTCCTGCACTCGCACAGCTACACGGGCAACCCGCTCGCGTGCTCGGCGGCCGTCGCCACGCTGCGCATCTTCGAGGAGGACGGCGTCATCGAGCGCAACCGCGCCCTCGCCCGCCACCTCGGCGAGCGCTGCGCCGCGCTCGCGGAACTGCGGCACGTCGCCGAAGTGCGCCAGCGCGGGATGATCGTTGCCGTCGAGATGTCGCGGGACGGCGATCGCCACCAGCCATTCGCGTGGCAGGAGCGCCGTGGCCTGCGCGTGTACCGCCACGCGCTCGAGCACGAAGCACTGCTGCGACCGATCGGCAACGTCGTGTATTTCATGCCGCCGTACGTGATCGAGCCCGACGAGATCGACCGGCTCGTGGCGACGGCGCGCGACGGCATCGAGGCTGCCACATGCGACTGAACCGTGTGTATTGCGAGAGGCCGCTCGCGAGCGGAACGGACGTGGCGCTGCCGGAGTCGGCCGCCTATCACGTGGCGCGCGTGCTGCGCCTGCGACCGGGCGCGCCGCTGGTCGCCTTCGACGGCACCGGGCACGATTTCCGCTGCGAGATCACAGCGGTCGAGGGCGACGTGGTGCGCGTGGCCGTCGGCGAGCGGACGCCCGGCCTGCGCGATTCGCCGCTCGGCATCACGCTGGTGCAGGCCGTCTCGCGCAGCGAGCGCATGGACTGGACGCTGCAGAAGGCGACCGAGCTCGGAGTGCGCGCGATCGTGCCCGTGCTCTCTGCTCGCAGCGTCGTGCGCCTCGACGAGCGGCAGGCAGAGCGGAAGCTGCGGCACTGGAAGGCCATCGTCGCCGGCGCCTGCGAGCAGTCGGGGCGCAGCACGCTGCCCGAGGTGCGCAGTCCGGTAGAGCTCGGCCGGTTCCTCGCCGAATCGCCGCGCGAAGGGCAGCGGCTCGTGCTGAGCCCGGCCGGGCCCGCGTCGCTCGCAGGACTCGCGACCACTGCGTCTCGCGTGGAGCTGTTGATCGGCCCGGAGGGCGGCCTCGACGATCACGAACTCGATGCAGCGACACGCGCGGGATTCAGTCCGGTGCGGCTCGGACCTCGCGTGCTGCGCACCGAGACCGCGGGCATCGTCGCGCTGACGGTGCTGCAGGCTCTGTGGGGCGACCTGCAATAGCCAGGGCGGCGCTCAGTCGCGTGCGACATTACGGCTGGTTGCGCGGCCGTCCGCCGGGGAAATGCTCACCGGCCGGGCCATGACGATGTCGCGCTGGGGGTCGTTTCCCAATGGGAAGACGTGCGTGCCCACTTCGCGAAACCCGAACTTCCTGTAGAAGGCGATCGCCCTCGGATTGCGCTCCCACACGCCCAGCCAGACCACGTCTGACCGGTGGAGCGCCATTTCGTCCATGCAGGCATTCATCAGGTCGTGCGCGACACCCTTGCCGTGGAAATCGCGGGCCACGTACAGCCTCTGGATTTCGCCCGGGGCATCGGCCACGACGCAGCCCGGCGCCTTGCCCCAGCGCAGCTGCGCGAACCCGACCAGCATTTCTCGCTGCTCGCAAAGCAGCGTGACCATGCCCGGGTCAGCAATTTCCGCGGCCTGGATCGCTTCGCTGTAGCTCGCCTGGCAGTGCAGCGCCATGTCCTCGGGGGTATTCGCGCTGGCGAACGCGTCCCTGAACGTTTGTTCCGCGACGACGGCCAGTTGCTTCGCGTCGTCCCGCCGAGCTCTTCTTATCACAGGCAATCGAGCCGCTAGCGCGTCACCCAGCCACCGCAGACCGGGAATACCTGGCCGACGAAGCAGTTGGCCGCAGCGCTGCACAGGTAGGCCGCGAACAGTGCGTCTTCGCGCGCGCCCACGAGCCGGCCGAGCGGCACGTCGCGCTTCAGCCGTTCCTGGAACGCCGGGTTCGCCTGCAGCTCCGCCGGGAAATACGTCGGGTTGTCGACGAAGTTCTGCGCGATCGCATTCACCTGCACGTCGTGCGCGGCAACCTCGACGCCGACCGTCTGCACATACGCAAGCTGCGCACCGCGCGCCGCGCTGTACGTCGAGGCACGCTTCTGGCCACGCAGCGCCGCGGCACTGCCGAGCAGCAGGACCTTGCCGGAGCGCCGCGCGATCATCTGCGGCAGCACGGCCCGCACGAGGCGCGGCAGCGGGTCGACGAGGTGCGCGAACACGTGCCGCCACTCGTCGTCGGTCGCGTCGGTGGCCGCGGTCCGCGGCGCCGGCAATGCAAGGTGCGCGAGCAGGACGTCCACGTGACCGGCGGCGCGCACGATCGCGGCCGGAAGCTCCGGGTCGTCGAGCGGACGTGGATCAGCGATCACGGTTGCACCCGCCTCGGCAAAGACCTCGCGGAGCACCGGCCCCATGAAGTCCTCCGACTGCGTGAGCAGCACCCGCTTGCCGGCCAGGTCGACGATGCCCATCCCGCCTCCTACCAGCGCGCCTCGCGCGCCGAACTGCGCAGGGACCAGAGCTGGTGCAGCGCGCCGGCGAGCTCGGTGACGAGGAACGCGAGCAGCACCGGCGGCGCCCCGCGCACGAAGACGAAATAGGCGATCAGCGCGCAGACCCACAGCCGCGCAATGCCATCGATGCGTCCCAGCAGCCGCATCGGCAGCAGGATCCGCGCGACCGCCCAGGTCACGCCGAGCCCGCCCACCAGGCAGACGAAGAGCCAGTGCACCGGCTCGAACGGCGGGCGCGCCGACACGCCGCCCAGGTGCCCGTTCACCGCGTACAGGATGTTCATGAAGACGCTGGCCAGCGGCGGCACCGCCAGCAACGCAGTGATCACGAGGTCGAGCACGGCCCAGCCGCGAACCACCCTGGATTCCGCGCTGCGTATCATCAGGCCGCCCGGGTTTCCTCGGCGATCATCCGCTCGATGCGCTCGAAGTCCGGCACCAGCGGGTACTCGTTCACCATGCGCACCTGGCAGATCACCGGGCTGCGATCACCGAACGTGCGCGAGTCGTCGGCGTGCACGACGTCCGCGCTGAGCCGCACGAGCTGCGGGAATCCCTGCGTGAGCACGGCGAAATGCCCCGGCGCCGGCGTCCCCGGAAATCGCCTGCATCACGACGATGCGCGTGCGGCCACTCGCGCGCGGCGGGTTGCGGCCGCATGCCGCTTCGAACGACACCAGCGGCACGCGACGGCCGCCCCAGGCGACGGTGCCGAGGTACCACGGCGGCGCGCCCTCCATCGGCGTCGGCGCCTGGTAATTGATCACCTCGGTGACGCACGAGCGCGGCACCAGCAGCCGCTCGTCCGCGAGCGGCACCAGCAGGCAGTAGATCTCGTCGACGACCGCGTTCATGCGCGTCTCCTCACTAAACCTGCCGGCGGCGCGCGAGCACCAGCGGCTCGATCGCGTCGAGCAGCTGGCTTTCCTGGTACGGCTTGCCGAGATAGTCGTCCACGCCGAGCTCGATCGCGCGGGCGCGGTGCTTGTCGCCCACTCGCGACGTGATCATGATCAGCGGGATGTCCGCGAGGCGCGGATCGTTGCGCACGTGCGAGGCGACCTCGTAGCCGTCCATCCGCGGCATCTCGATGTCGAGCAGGATCACGTCGGGCGTGTGCTCCTGCAGCAGCGCCATCGCGTCGACGCCGTCCTTCGCGGTGAGCACGCGCATGCCGTTGCGCTCGAGCAGTCGCTGCGTCACGCGACGCACGGTGATCGAGTCGTCCACGACCATCGCGAAGATGCGGTCGTCGCGCGTCGAGCGCACCGACACGTCGGCGGTACGGCTGCGCCACTCCGAGCGCACCAGCGCACCCATGTCGAGGATGATGACGATGCGCCCGTCGCCCAGGATCGTGGCGCCGGAGATGCCGCGCACCGACGCCACCTGCGGGCCGACCGACTTGACGACGATCTCGCGGCTGCCGACGAGCTCGTCGGTCACCAGCGCCGTCGAATGCTCGCCGGCCCGGACCAGGATCACCGGCATCGCTGCGTCGGTCTCGGGCAGCACGGACGCGCCGCTGCCGAGGAACCCGCCGAGGTGCTGGAACCGGTAGACGTGGCCGCCGTACTCGAACGTCGGCTGATCCTCGCCGAGGTGCTGGCGGATCTCCGAGGCCGGCAGTCGCGCCACGCCCTCGACGGTCGCGACCGGCAATGCGTAGAACTCGTCGTGCACGCGCACGATCAGCGCCTGCGTGATCGCGAGCGTGAACGGCAGGCGGATCGTGAAGCGCGCTCCATGGCCGGGCGTCGACTCGATGTAGAGCCCGCCGCCGAGCTTCTTGACCTCGGTGGCGACGACGTCCATGCCGACGCCGCGCCCCGCCTGTTGCGTGAGGCGATCGGCGGTCGAGAACCCCGGCTCGAGGATCAGCTGCAGCGACTCTTCGTCGGTCAGCTGCTGGTCCGGCCCGAGCAGCCCCATCTGCCGCGCCTTGGCGCGGATCGCTTCGATGTTGAGCCCGGCGCCGTCGTCCTCGACGGTGATCACGACCTCGGCGCCCTCGCGCTGCAGCCGCACCGCGATCCGGCCCGTCTCGGCCTTGCCGGCGGCCAGGCGATTCTCGGGCAGCTCGATGCCGTGCACGACGGCGTTGCGGAGCATGTGCTCGAACGGCGGCAGCATGCGCTCGAGCACCTGCCGATCGATCTCTCCGGCGCCGCCCTCGATCGCGAGCTCGACCTTCTTGCCGGCTTCCTGCGCGGCCTGCCGCGTGAGCCTCGTCAGCCGCTGCGCGTGCCGCTGGAACGGGACCATCCGCGTGCGCATCAGGCCGTTCTGCAGCTCCGCGATGACGCGACCCTGCTGCTGCAGCAGGTTCTGGCCCTCGCGGTTCACGCTCTCGAGCAGGCTCTCGATGCTCGCGACGTCGCTGACCGATTCCGCCAGCGCGCGCGACAGCTGCTGGATCGTCGAATAGCGGTCCAGCTCGAGCGGATCGAAGTCCTCGCGGACCTCGGCGTCGGACTGGTGCTTGTGGAGGATCTGCGCCTCGGTCTCGAGCTCGAGCTTGCGCAACTGCTCGCGCAGCCGCGTGACGGTGCGTCCGAGCTCTGCAAGGTTGAACTCCGCCGAGGTCATCTGCTGCTCGACGCGTGCGCGGAAGATGCTGACCTCGCCCGCGTTGTTCAGCAGGTCGTCGAGCAGCTCCGCACTGACGCGCGCGAGCTCGTGACGCTCGGCCGGGGTGACCGGTTCGCGGCCCGGCAGCACGAACGGACTCGCCTGCGCTGCGGTCTCGAGCGGCTCCTGCGGCCACGCAGGCGGTAGCGGCTCGAATGGCGACGGCACTGCGGCGACTGCCGGCGGCTCCTCGGCCTCGATCCAGACCTGCTCGGGCTCGACCGGCGCAACCGGTTCCACTTCGTGCACTGGCTGCACTTCGTGTACCGGCTCCGCCTCGCGCATCTCTTCTGGCGGCGCGGCTTCGACGGTCGCCGGGGCTTCGACCACCGGCTCCACGTAAACCTCGGCCTCCGGTGCAGCGAACTCGGGCGCCGGCCTCGACGGCCGGGGCGGACCTCGATCGCAACCGCCTCCGGAGCGACGCTCTCGGCGGCGATGCTCTCCGGCGCGACGGCCTCCGGCGCGACGGCCTCTGGCATCCCAGGCGTTGCGGCCGCGACCGCGCGCACGCGCTCGATCAGCTCGCGCGCCGGTGCAATGGGCTGCCCCGCGTTCGCCAGCTCGCGCATCCGGTGCAGCTCGTCCAGCGAGGCCTGCAGCACGTCGATCGCGGCCGAATCCGAGGCAACGTGGCCCGCCTCGAGCGACGCGAGGAACGACTCCATTTCGTGGCTCAGGTCGCCCATCGCACGAATGCCCGCCATCCGCGCGCCGCCCTTCAGCGTGTGCAACACCCGCTTCAGCTCGGTGACGCGGGAGCGATCCGCACGGTCGCGTGTCCAGCTGCCGAGCGACGTCTCCGCGAGCTCGAGCAGCTCGGTCGCTTCCTCGCTGAAGATCGCGGCGATGTCCGCGTCGAAGCCGGGCTCGCCGCCCTGTTCCTCGGCCGCTTCCGCGACAGGCTCGGGTTCGACCGGCATCGCAGGCGGCAGCGAGACCTCAGGCGGCGGCGGCGTCCCGGCCGGCAGCTCCGGCATCAGCAGATGCGGCTCGGTCGCGTCGGCTTCGGCCCCCGCCTGCAGTGGCGCCGACTCGACCGGCTCCTCGATCGAGGGCTGCGTGGCTTCCTCGACGGGCTCGGGCGACGGAACCCACAGCTCCGAAACGGTGCGCTCGCCCGCTTCGGCGAGGCGCGCAAGCTCGGCATCGAGAGAGCGCTCGAGCGCGTGCCAGCCGGCGATCAGGCGGCCGTGGTCCAGGAAATACCCGGTGTCCTCTTCGATGTGATCGACGACGTTCTCGAGGCTCTGCACGGTGTCGCGCAGCAGCAGCAGTCCTTCCTCGGGCAGGCCGCGACCGTTGTCGTGGAGCTTGCGGACGTAGTGCTCCATGGGCTCGGCGACCTTGATGCCCTGGCGAACGCCGGCCGTCTTCGCGATGCCGCTCAGCGTGTGGCAGGCCCGGTACAGCGCTTCGCTGACGGGATACGGGGCTAAGGTCTCGCCGCAGCGGGCGATGAAGTCACGCACGACGGCGACGTGCCCGGCCGTCTCCTTGCGGAAGATGTCGTGCAGCACCGGGTCCATGCTGCCGGTCTCGTGGACCTCGATGGCCCCGGCCTCCTCGACCTCGACCGCCTCGGGTGCGGCCGGCGCCTCGACCGGCGCAGGCATCGGGGCGGGAGGCGGCACGGCCGCGGCCTCGCGGCCCGAGATCGCATCTGCCCGGCCGGCAATTGCGTTCACGTCCACGGGCGCCGCGCCGCCGTGCTCGAGCTCGTCGACGAGCAGCGGCATTGCCGCCACCGCGTCGCGGACCACGTCCACGATCTCGGGCGTGCGCGCCAGCGTCTGGCTGATGACGCGGTTCAGCAGGCTCTCGATGCTCCACGAGAACTCGCTGACGCGCCTTGCGCCGACCATCCGTCCGCTGCCCTTCAGCGTGTGGAATACGCGCCGCACGTCCTTGAGCGCCTGCGCATCGAGCGGGTTCGCCTCCCATTGCGGGAACAGCGACTGCAGCTGCGCGATGTTCTCGCGGGCTTCCTCGACGAACAGCAGCCGGAACTCGGCATCGACGGGCTCGGGCTGCGCTGGCGGCATGACGACGCCCGAAGGCGCCTCGGCCGCGGTCGTCGCGGGCTCGGCCGCGTGTTCCGCGGGCGCCGCCGCCGACGGCTCAGGCTGCGCAGCCTCGCCGAACGGCATCTCCGCTGACGGCGCCTCGGCCTCCGCTTCGGGTGCACGCGGCCGCAGCGCGATCACCTTCGACGAGGCCTGCTCGATCTCCTCGAGGCAGGTCTCGGCGTTCTCGAGCATGTGCCACGGGTCCGGACGGCCCGCCTGCAGCATCTCCATGTAGTACTCGACCGCGACGATCGCGTCGGCCAGCCGGTCGAGCCGGGGCAGCGCCAGGGCGCCCGGCTCGGGGCGCACGATGCCCGACAGCGCGCGTCCGACGCGTTCCATCACCTCGACGGCGCGCTGCTTGCCAAGCATCAGCAGCCCGGCGGTGATGCCGCGCACGAGCTGCGGCACCTGGTCCAGCCCCTGGGCCTCCGAGGGAGCACCGAGCGCCTGCGTGATGGCCTCCTTGATGCGGGCCATGTTCACGATGCACTCGCGCAGCACCGCGTCCTGGACCTGGCGGAACTCCTCGTCCGTCGGCTCGTCGGTCGGCTCGGTCGCCCGGGCGGCCTCCGGCAGGATCAGCCGGACGAGCTGCGAGTCGAGGCTGTCCTCGACCTCGATCAGCGCCGCGGCGATGCCGAGCAGCGACGAATCGTCGGGCGGCTGGCGCCGGTCGACGATGCCCTTCAGCGACTCGATCTCGCCCTGCACGCGGTCGCGCAGCGCACCGAGGCCGAGCACGCCGAGCGTGTCGCTGATCTTGCGCAGCATCTCGAGCTGCGGCACCAGCTCGTCGACCTGGTTCGCGCCCTTGCGGACGAAGATGTCCAGCACGTCCTTGACGCGGGTCAGGTCCTCGCGGATCGCAGCAGCCACCGTCTTCATCAACCGCACGCTGGGCGCGGACAGCGTCTCGCGCGCCTCGTCGACCTTGTCGTCGACGGCCAGCACCTCGTCGAGATGGAACGAGCTGCGGACCGCGGCGACCCGTGGCCCCGAACTGCGCGCCCGCGCGACGTAGAACAGCAGGTTGTTCACGAGCTCGATCGGCGGCACTTCGGCGTAGCGCGCCTCGCCGTGCTGCTGCAGCCGGCGCAACTCGCGGTCGACGTGGCCGAGCAGGCGCTTCACCGAGACGTTGCCGTCGATGCCGCCCTGCTCCAGTGCCTCGAGCACCGCGCCCACGACCCACCACAGCTGGAACAGCGGCTGGGCACTCGCGGCCTGCTCGAACTGGACGGCGATGTCGGCAAGGGCCGCGAGGTTCTGCTCGACGTGCTCGCCACGGATCCAGCCTAGCAGCGCGAGCTGGAAGCGCGGCCGCAGCTTGCGCGACAGCTCCTCGATCTGCGCGCTGCCTGCATCCGCGGCAGGGTGCGCAGGCTCGTCGGACCTCAGGTTCAGCAGCAGCAGCGTGCCCTCGGAGAGCAGCGCGCCGCCGCGCACTGCGCGCAGATCGTTCAGCAGCGGCAGCAACGCGAGCGGCACGTCGCGGCCGCCCGAAGCCACGCGGTCCACGTATGCAGGCAACTGCTCCATCGCGCGCATCAGCGCGTCGAGCGCGTCGAGATCCACCTTGCCGTCCCGGTAATGCCCGTCGGCGTAGCGGGCCACCTGCTCCATTTCCTCGCCGAGCAGCGCGCCGCCATAGACTTCGGCGAGCCGCAGCGCGCCCCGCGCAAGGTGCACGTGGGCGACGAAACGGTGCAGCGCGCCGCGGTCCTCGGTGTTCTCCGCGAACGCCTCGAGCGCCGCGCGTGCCTCGTTCAGCTCGGCGGCGATCTCCCGCACCACGAGCTGCAGGGAGGCGTGTGACTCGTCGGGGACGGCGAGGGGCATGGGTCGGGAACTCATCACGGAAGCCAAGCGGGACGCACCGTCAGCCGGCGATGCCGCTCACGCGGCGCAGCCGGTCCGCCTCGTCGGCGGGCGCGGCCTCGGGGCGCAGCACGGGATACTCGCCGCTGACGCTCGCTCCCGGACTCTCGGGCAGCCGGAAGCCGGTGACGGACTTGCGCAGCTGCGCCGCGAGATCGGCCAGCTTGCCGATCGACGTGGACGTGGCCGTCGTGCTCTCGGCCGTCTGCGAGCTGATCTCGCGCAGCACCTGCATGTTGCGCGAGATGCTCTGCGACGAGACCGCCTGCTGGCGGGAGCTCGCCGAGATGTTCTGCACCAGGCTCGCGATCTGGTTCGACACCTGCTCGATCTCCTCGAGCGCGGCGCCGGCGTTCTCGGCGAGCAGCGCGCCACCGACCACGTCGGTCGTGGTGCGCTCCATCGAGACCACGGCCTCGTTCGTGTCCGCCTGGATCGTGCGGACCAGCACCTCGATCTGCTTGGTCGCATTGGCGGCCCGCTCGGCGAGCCTCTGCACCTCGTCGGCCACCACGGCGAAGCCGCGGCCGGCCTCACCTGCCATCGACGCCTGGATCGACGCGTTCAGCGCGAGGATGTTGGTCTGCTCGGCGATGTCGTTGATCAGCTCGACGATGTTGCCGATCTCCTGCGAGCTCTCGCCGAGCCGCTTGATGCGCTTCGAGGTCTCCTGGATGTTCTCGCGGATCGCGTTCATGCCGTCGATCGTGCGGCGCACGGCGTCGCCGCCCTTGTGCGCGATGTCGACCGAGTGGCGTGCGACGTCGGCCGAGCGCTCGGCGTTGCCCGAGACCTCCTCGGTGGAGGCGGCCATCGCGGCGATCGATTCGGACGCGGCGCCGATCTGCTTCGACTGCGCCGACGACGCCTTGGCGAGATGCGTCGACAGTGCCTGCGTCTGGCGCGTGGCCGCATCGAGCTTGACCGAGGAATCGTTGATCGTCGTGACCAGCTCGCGCAGCGCCTCGATCGCGTAGTTGATCGAGTCGGCGATCGCACCGGTGATGTCCTCGGTGACCGTGGCCTGCACGGTGAGGTCGCCGTCCGCGAGGCTCGACAGCTCGTCGAGCAGCCGCAGGATCGCCTGCTGGTTGCGTTCGTTCTGCCGCGCCTGCAGATCCGCGGCGCGACGCAACGTCGCCAGCGAGCGCTGCAGCCAGGCAGCGAGCGCGAGCGCGGCGAGCGTGAGCAGGATGAAAGCCAGCGGCAGCCACGGGCTCGCGAACACGCTCCCCGCTCCGCGGGCGACCGGCTGCCCCACCTTGCCGAGGCTCGCATAGGCGGCGGCACCACTCTCGACGAGTGCGTTGCGCGCGGCCTGGATCTGCTCGAGCGGCTCGCCGAGCGCGATCACCGAGCGCACCTGCTCCTGCTCGCCACGGAACACGGCCGACAGCAGCCGCGCGGCGTCGGCGGCCGGACCCTGCGCCGCCGCGATGCCGAGCGGGTTCGGCTCGCCTGCGAGACCGCCGACCACGTATCCCATGAACTCGAGGCTGTCGGCGAGGCGCCGCGACGCGGGCTCGACCGGCGCCGTGCCGTCGGCGAGCGCGGACAGGTCCTGCTCTACCGCCTGCGCACGCAGCTCGAAGCGCTCGAGCTGGCGATTCAGCGCATCGGGTCGCGCGCCCATCGCCTTGGCGACGTTTGCGGTTGCGGCGACGACTTGCGGCGTGAGCTCGCGCACGGCAGCGGCCGCCTGCTGCGCCTTCAACGCGGCTGCCCGGCCATCGAGCACGGCCTGCGACTGGTCCAGCATCGCCTGCCAGCCGGACACGTCGCCCAGCAGCTTCGAGCTCGGCGAAGCCAGGAATCCGAGCGCGGACTTGCCGGCGTCGACCTCGTTCAGCACGCGCTCGAGCTGGGCGCGGGACTCCGCCAGCGAATCGAATGCGGGGGCCGAACCACGCACCGCGGCACCGGCCTGCAACGGCATGTTCTGCGACAGCGCCGAAAGCATGGCCACGTGCTGGCCAACCTGCGCCTGCTGGCTCATGGCCCGTCCATAGACGAGCAGTGCGAGCGCGGCGAGCGCGGCGGTGACCAGCGCAATCCTGATCAGGGTCGGCTGCAGTCGGACGGCGTCGAATCTATTGGTCATTCTGTCACCCGGTTCGGGGTCGGCATGGCGCGGTCAGGAGGCCGCGGCCTGCAGGAAAGCCTGGCTCTCGAGCAGTGTTCGCACGCTGAAGACGGGCCAGACCTCGGCACCACGCTTGAACGCACCCGCAAGGTAGCGTTCGCAGCGCAGCAGCGTCGGCGGCAGGTCGGCGGAGAACTCGCTCTCGTAGAACCGTCGGAAGCCCATCACCTCGTCGACCATCAGGCCGGCGGGGATCTCGCGATGGTTCGCGACCAGCACGCGCGTGGCGCGGGTGACGGTCGTGGCGCCGGAGCCCAGGAAGGCGCGCACGTCGATCACCGGCAGCAGCTGGCCGCGTACGTTCGAAAGCCCGCGGATCCAGCTCTTGGCGCCCGGCACGCGGGTCACTGACGCCGGGTAACCCATGACTTCGCGGGTTTCCTCGCGGGCCAGCAGGAAGGCCTCGCCGCCAAGCCGGAACGCGATGCCGACCCACTCGGCGCCGGACGCGACGGTCTCGGGCTGGCCCTGGGCCGCAGTCCGCGCGCGGCGGTCGAGCTCGCGCAGCAACTCGTAGGGACGGTCGCGCAGCGACCTTAGTGCGCTCGTGTCCGCCATCTCAGCCCGCAAGCGCCGCCTGGGCCTTGCGCACCAGCTGGTCCATCGCCACCGGCTTCACCAGGTAGTCGACGGCGCCCTGGCGCAGCCCCCAGACACGGTCCGACTCCTCGGCCTTCGACGTGACCATGATCACCGGGATCGATCGCGTCTCGGGGTCGTTCGAGAGCTGGCGCGTGGCCTGGAAGCCGTTCAGCCCGGGCATCACGATGTCCATCAGGATCAGGTCGGGGTGCAGTTCGCGCGCCTTGCGGATGCCCTCGCCGCCGTCGGCGGCCGAGGCGGTGCGGAATCCGCCCTGCTCGAGCGCCTTCTGCATGACGTGCACGTCCGTCGGGGAATCATCGACGATCAGTACCAGTGCCAAGGGCGGAGTCCTCCGGGTCGGTCGTCAGCGATGCACGTGGGTTTCGATCGCGCTCAGCAGTTCCTCGCGCGTGAACGGCTTCGTCAGGTAGTGCTCGGAGCCGACGATCCGGCCCCGGGCCCTGTCGAACAGGCCGTCCTTGCTGGAAAGCATGATCACGGGGATCGAGCGGAAGACCTTGTTGTGCTTGATCAGCGAACAGGTCTGGTAGCCATCGAGCCGCGGCATCATGATGTCCACGAAGACGATGTCGGGCTGGTGGTCCGCAATCTTCGAGAG
This sequence comes from uncultured Gammaproteobacteria bacterium, assembly GCA_963776815.1. Taxonomy (GTDB): domain Bacteria; phylum Pseudomonadota; class Gammaproteobacteria; order Steroidobacterales; family Steroidobacteraceae; genus RPQJ01. The sequence continues at coordinate 204,643 of CAVZNZ010000015.1, read as the reverse complement.
TGCGTCGAAGCCGTCCACCGCGGTGAAGACCTCGCAGCCCTCGCGGGCAAGCAGCGTCTCCGCCGTACGCCGGATCGTCTTGCTGTCGTCGATGACCAGCACCTTGAGCCCCGCCAATCGCGGCCGGCTGGTGCTGGCAGCCGTATTTTCCATGCCCTATAGACCCCCGGATGGGAATGAGCGTCGCGAGCACGACGCTAAAGCGCGAGGCTGTGCTCGCGGGTGGGTTTTAACATATTGGCAGGTGCCCTGCCATCGGCCGCTTTCGATACCATGACAGGTGTCACAGGCGGCACGGGGTCGCCGCGGCCCGGGAGTCAAGCGATGACCGACAAGCGACTGCGCGTCGCCGTGGTGATGGACCCGATCGAGGACATCAAGCCGGCGAAGGACACGACGCTCGCGATGATGCTGGCTGCGCAGCGGCGCGGCTGGGAGCTCGCTTACCTCGAGCTCGGCCACATGTGGCTGCGCGACGGCGTGGCGATGGCTCGCACGCACGCGATCGAGGTGCGGGACGACCCGCATGACTGGTTCACGCGCGGCGAGCCGCGGATCGAGCGGCTCGGCGGGTTCGACGCGATCCTGATGCGCAAGGACCCGCCGTTCGACACCGAGTACATCTACTCGACGTACATCCTCGAGCGCGCCGAGGTCGAGGGCGCGCTGGTCGTGAACCGGCCGCAGGGCCTGCGCGACATGAACGAGAAGGTCTACACGGCCTGGTTCCCCGAGTGCTGCGCGCCGACGCTGATCACGCGGGACATGGCCGACATGCACGCGTTCCTGCAGGAGCACGGGCGTGCCGTGTGCAAGCCGCTGTACGGCATGGGCGGCCGCTCGATCTTCGTGCTCGACGCCGGCGACAAGAATGCGAGCGTCGTGTTCGAGACGCTCACCGAGTACGGGACGCGTTACGCGATCGTGCAGCGCTACATCCCGGACATCGTCAAGACCGGCGACGCGCGGGTGATCCTGGTCGACGGCGAGCCGGTCCCCTATGCGCTGGCACGCATTCCCACGGCCACCGACAACCGCGGCAACCTCGCGGCCGGAGCCAAGGGCGTCGGCCGCCCGCTCGACGACCGCGACCGCTGGCTCGCGGGCCGGATCGGCCCGGCGCTCAAGGAGCGCGGGATGCTGTTCGTCGGCCTCGACGTGATCGGCGGCTTCGTCACCGAGATCAACGTGACGAGCCCCACCGGGGTCCGCGAGCTGGACCGCCAGTTCGGGCTGGACGTCGCCGCCCGCCTGATGGACGCGATCGCAGCGCGGCGGGGCGCCTGACGCGTGGAACTAAGGTCTCCAGCGACCGTCCGGAAGACCGGCTGGCCACGGCGATCTTCATCGCCGCGCTGGCGCACGGGCTCTTCATCCTCGGCGTCCGTTTCGCGGCACCGTCCGCGGACCACAATCCGCTGCCGACGCTCGAGGTGCTGCTGGTGCCCGAGGGCCCGGCGGAGAAGGACAACCCCGAGGCGAGCTACATCGCCCAGCGCAGCCAGCACGGATCGGCACGGCGCGGGACCGGCGCCGGACGTCGCTGCCCGAGTCCTCGGCGAGCCTGCTGGAGAACGAGGGCCAGGCCGACGGCGACACGCTCGAGCCCGAGGCCGCGACCGAGACCGTTGGCGGCACGCAACTGCTGGCGCGCCATTCGCCGGATTCACGGCGCACGATTTCGGGCGCCGAGACCCAGCAGGCGGCCGCCGCCGCGGTTCCGCTCGATGCCCGGCCGATGCAGCAGGTCGGCGCCAACGCGATCGCCGCCGACGAGTCGGTGCACCTGCGCGGTGACCCGTCCACCGACGACCGCCTGCTGGCCGACACGCGCGAGTCGCTGATCGCGACCTACCTCGACGGCTGGAAGCGCCGCGTGGAGCGGGTCGGCACGCTGAACTTCCCGAACGAGGCCCGGCGCCGCAGCATGTCCGGCAACCCGGTGCTCGAGGTCGCTATTGCGCGCAGACGGCAGCCTCGACCAGGTCCTGGTCCGCCGGTCGAGCGGCTACCGGGAGCTCGACAACGCGGCGCTGAACATCGTCCGCCTCGCCTCGCCGTTCGATCCCTTCCCGCCCGCGATGCGCGAGCGTTACCCGGTACTGCGCTTCGCCTACGAGTGGCAGTTCCTGAACGGGCGGCTGGGCGACGGCGCCGTGACGGCGGAATCACCCTGATCGGGCGCTTGTGGCGCCCGGCGCAGCGGCCGGATACTTGCAGGCATGGCGGCGACATTCCTGACGAACAACTTCCTGATCGCCATGCCCAGCATGGAGGATCCGAACTTCGCCCAGACGGTGACGCTGGTCTGCGAGCACAGCGACCGCGGTGCGCTGGGGATCGTGATCAACCGCCCGCTCGAGATGAGCCTGGGCGACGTCTTCGCGCAGCTCGGCCTCGACGCGTCGCAGTCGCGCGTGACCGGCGATCACGTGCTGCACGGCGGGCCGGTGCAGACCGATCGTGGCTTCGTGCTGCACAGCCCGGGGCCGACCTGGGAGTCCACGCTGCCCGTCTCCGAGCGACTGCACCTGACGACCTCCCGCGACATCCTCGACGCGCTTGCCGCTGGGCGCGGCCCGGAGCGCGCGGTCGTCGCGCTTGGCTACGCCGGATGGGACGCGGGGCAACTCGAGGACGAGATGGCCCGCAACGCCTGGCTCACCGCGCCCGTGGACGAGGGCCTGCTGTTCGAAGTGCCGGCCGAGGAGCGCTGGCTCGCGGCCTGCCGCCTGCTCGGCATCGACCTGCTGCACCTGAGCAGCGACGCCGGCCACGCCTGAGCCACTTATCTTGAACGACGAGGTCCTGCTGGCCTTCGACTACGGCTCGCGCCGGATCGGCGTGGCCGTCGGCCAGACGACCACCGGCACCGCGAGTCCGGCGGGCGTGATCCCGGTGGCCGGGACGCCCGACTGGGCCGCACTCGAGCGCTGCGTGCGCGAATGGTCGCCCGCGCGGCTGCTGGTGGGTCTCCCATATAATATGGACGGCACCGAGACCCTCCTCACCGGCACCTGCCGCGGCTTCGGGAAAGAACTCTCGCGACGCTTCGGACTGCCGGTGGAATTCGTGGACGAGCGCCTCACCTCCGCCGCCGCGCAGGCCGACCTGCGTGATGCGCGGCGATCGGGAGCGCGCACGCGCCGCGTGACTCGCGAGGACATCGACGCCAACGCCGCGCGCGTGATCCTCGAGACCTGGCTCGGCGGACACGCCACCTGACACGGGAGCCGCACTTGAGCACCGACACTGGCCGCGAACTGCAGCGCGATCACGCGGGACGGCTGCGCCACCTGCTGACGCTGGAAGGACTGTCGCCAGACGAGCTCGAGCAGCTGCTCGACCTCGCGCAGTTCTACGTCCGCACGCCCGGCGACATGCCGCCACGCGACCAGAGCCTCGCCGGCCGCACGGTCGCGAACCTGTTCTTCGAGCCGAGCACGCGCACGCGCGTGTCGTTCGAGCTGGCGGCCACGCGGCTCGGCGCCGACGTCGTGAACCTCGACCTGCAGTCGTCGTCGCGGGTCAAGGGCGAGACGGTGCTCGACACGATCTACACGCTGCAGTCGATGCTGGTCGACGTGTTCGTGATGCGCGACGCCGAGCCCGGGCTGCCCGCCTACGTCGCGAGCCACGTGGCACCGCACGTCAGCGTGCTGAACGCGGGCGAGGCGCACGTCTCGCACCCGACGCAGGGCCTGCTCGACACGCTGACGATCCGGCAGCACAAGGGCGACCTGAAGTCGCTCAGCGTCGCGGTCGTGGGCGACATCCTGCACTCGCGAGTGGCGCGCTCGACGGGACGCGCGCTGCTCACGCTGGGCGTCGGCGAACTGCGACTCGTCAGCCCGGCGAGCCTGATGCCAGGAGCCGACGAGCTCGAGGGCGCGCGCCGCTTCAACACGCTCGCCAAGGCATCCGCGGCGCCGACGTCGTGATGGCGCTGCGGATCCAGCGCGAGCGCATGCCCGAGGCGGCATCGCTCGACGCCGACACGTTCAATCGGGAATGGGGCATCACCGCGGAGAACCTGCGGCTCGCGAGACCCGGCGCGATCGTCATGCACCCGGGCCCGATGAACCGCGGCGTCGAGATCACCAGCGAAGTCGCTGACGGCCCGCAGTCCGTGATCCGCGACCAGGTGCGCAACGGCGTGGCCGTGCGCATGGCCGTGCTCGCCACGATCGTGCGCAACGTGCAGCTGCGCAACGTCGAGGCCGGCCGGAGGGCCGGATGAGCGACCGTTCGCACCGCGGCACGATCTTCGTCGAGGACGCGGAACTCGTCTCGACGCAGGAATATCCGGGACAGCAGTTCGTGATCCGGTTGCGCGCACCGAAGTGCGCCGCGGCCGCGACTCCCGGCAGCTTCGCGCACCTGACCTGCGATCCGCTGCTGCCGATGCGACGACCGCTGTCGATCATGCGCGCGGACGCGAAGGCGGGCTGGATCGACATCCTCTACAAGATCGTGGGTCCGGGCCTCGAGGCGCTTTCGAAGCAGCCGCAGGGCGCGACGATCTCGGTGATGGGGCCGATCGGCAAGGGCTTCGTGCCGTCGCCCGGCCGTCCACGCACGCTGCTGGTCGGCGGCGGCGTCGGCATTCCGCCGATGGTGTTCCTCGCGGAGTCGCTGAAGTCACGCAGCGATGCACGCTGGCAGCCGCTGGTGCTGATGGGGTCCGAGATTCCGTTCCCGTTCCAGGCGCGGCCGTCGACGATCGTCGTGCAGGGCATGCCGCCCGAGGCGATCGCCTGCATGCCGCTGCTCGACGACTGGAACGTGCCGAGCCGGCTCGCGACGCTGGCCGGATACCCCGGCTGCTTCCACGGCTACGTGACGGATCTCGCGGCCGAGTGGCTCGGCTCGCTGGACGCGGCAGCGCTCGCCGAGGTCGAGATGTTCGCCTGCGGGCCGACGCCGATGCTGCAATCGGCCGCGAAAGTGGCGCGCCGCTTCGGCGTACCGTGCCAGGTCTCGCTCGAGGAGTTCATGGCGTGTGCGGTCGGCGGCTGCGCGGGCTGCGCGGTGCCGGTCGTCACCGAGAGCGGGCTCGCGATGAAGCGGGTGTGCGTCGACGGGCCGGTGTTCGACGCGAACGCGGTGTTTCCGCCGGCTGCTTAGCGTCGGCGCGCGCCGGTGTCGTCCCCCGGGGACAGTCGCGATTCGTCACGTCGTCGCAGGCGTTCCGTTCGCATGCGGTTCCCACTCGCGAAGAGATATGCGAGTCGGAACCGCATGCGAACGGAACGCTCGACACGCAGCGCCTGAGCGACTTCCCGGGAGGAACCCGGCAAGTCGCACGGCGCAAGCAGCATCACAGGATCACGCCGTTTCGGCGGGGCCCGAAACAAACCTCCGAAACGACGGACTGCTGTCGGCCACAAGCATCGCTCGGCAGGCGAACATATTCTGGGCCGGCGCGCGGAGGCGGCCACGAAGCCCGACATTCGCGGGTCCGCATACGCTTGCTCCGGGTGTATCTTCGGTATCGCTCATTCGAACAGGGGGGGCGTATGACGGCCATCAGACTGCTGGGCATGCTCTTGTTCACCGGCCTTGCGGGCTGCACATCGGGGCAGAGCCTTCGAACACCCGGACCCTTCGACACCGACCAGATCAGGGCCGCCGAACGCCGTGTAACGGACGCTCTCGCCGCGCCGGACGTAACCGCCTGGGTCTATGAATACACGGAGGACGCCGTGCTATTGGAGCCGGAGGCGCCTCCGATCTCCGGCCGCGCTGCGCTGCTTGAACTTGCGCGTTCAATGAAGCCGATTGCGTCGGCAACGATTAGCTCCGACCACATCGAGGGCAGCGGCAACATAGCCTATTCGTATGGCAGCGCGATCTGGAACAGCGGGCGATCACCCGACGCGACATCGACGACCCGCGTCCGGCAGATACTGGTGTGGCGCAGGGAGGCGGACGGTGTCTGGCGCATCTCGCTGGAGGCTTTCCTGCCACTCGAAGCGGGCAAGTAGACCATGCGCAACCGAGCGCCGCGGACTCATTCGGGCGACTGAAACATGCGCCCGCCATGGGTCGTTCACTGCCGGATTGGGTCCGCTTTCGGGTGAGTGATTCGGCCGAGCGGGATGCACTCGAAGCGTTGCTCACGGAGTGGCGTTCGTGGCCGGGGGCGGCATTCCGGCGTGGCGTCGTAGCGGTCGCGAAGCCTCGCCTGCATTGCGCCGGTGCGGGCGCCCAACCCCGGGTACCCTCAGCAATACCAGAATCAACGAGACGGGATTGAAGAGGGACCGACATGATTTCACGCACTCTTGGCAGTCGACTTCGTCAGCACGACTGGACGGCAGTCGTGATCGAGGTATTGATTGTCGTCGCAGGCGTGTTCATCGGTCTGCAGGTCAGCGACTGGAACGAGGGCCGCAAAGATGCCGCGCGAGGCGACGAGTACCTTCTGCGCCTCCACGATGAGTTGCTGCAGGACGCGGAGGGCCTGACCCTGATATCCCGATTCTGGACGCAGGTCGGTTCCAACGGCGCGGCGGCGATGGCATATGCCGAAGACGGGGTATTGAACCAGGGCTCCGGGTGGAAGACCTTGCTCGCTTACTACCAGGCAAGCCAGGTCTGGCCATATCGCAAACCCGACGTGACGTTCCAGGAAATCCGTTCGACGGGCAGTCTGCTGCTGATTCGAAACGGCGAGTTGCGCGCGGAAGTTGCGCGGCATTACAGCGCGGGTGCGGGGAGCCAGGTCACTGAAGTCCTCGGCTTGATTCCCCGCTACCGCGAGCACGTTCGCGGGCTGGTGCCATGGAAGATCCAGCAATACATCTGGGCACACTGCTATGGCTCGGTGGGCGCCGAACAGTTGCTGAAGGAGTGCGACTCGCCGGTAAGTGAGGCGGAGGCGCTTGCCGTGCTCGATCAGTTGCGTCAATCACCGGAACTGACGGCTGAACTCCGATTCTGGATGGTCAACATAAACAATGGGCTTTCGTTGATGCATGCCGTCCAGACGGAAGCGACCAGACTGGCCGGGGCCGTGTTGACCGAGCGTGACCGGGCCTAGCTGGCGTTCCGCCGGTCTTCACCACAACATTCAGCCATTGCACGTGGATCGGCGGACCGCCGAAAGGAGCACACGCAAATGACGCCAAAGAACACGATCTGCCTCTGGTACGACAACGAAGCGCATGAGGCCGCGCGCTTCTACGCCAGCACCTTTCCGGACAGCAAGGTGAGCGCTGTTCACAAGGCGCCCAGCGACTACCCAGGCGGCAAGGAAGGCGACGTTCTAACGGTGGAGTTCACCGTGCTGGGCATTCCCTGTCTCGGGCTCAACGGCGGGCCAAGGTTCTCCCACAACGAGGCCTTCTCCTTCCAGGTTGCGACCGACAACCAGGAAGAGACCGACCGCTACTGGAATGCAATCGTCGGCAATGGCGGCCAGGAAAGTGAGTGCGGTTGGTGCAAGGACCGCTGGGGCATCTCCTGGCAGATCACCCCGCGCGTGCTCATCGACGCGCTTGCTGCTGGTGGCGACGAGGCAAGACGTGCCTTTGCGGCGATGATGCCGATGCAGAAGATCGACGTCGCAACGATCGAGGCAGCGCGACGGGGATGATGCAGACTTGAAGAGAATTCGTCGTGTAACGCCGGGGTCGAACCGATGATTTCCCGACGCCGGTTCATGGCCACGCTGGCCGCCGCACCCATGCTGCGGTCAGCGACGAGCGCCGCAGACGCCGCAGGCGTCCCTGCGACTGAACTGTTGATCGCGACCTACAACCTTCGTTATGCAGGCGACGAGCCCCCGAATGCCTGGACGCAGCGCCGCCCGGCGCTGAAGGCGCTGCTCGATCTGTACCGCCCGGACATCATCGGGACGCAGGAAGGCCTGTACCCGCAGATCAAGGACATCTCCGCCGACCAGCCCGCCTACGACTGGATCGGGCTGGGCCGGGACGGCGGCAGCCACGGCGAGTTCATGGCGATCTTCTACCGCCGCGACCGCTTCGACCCGCTGGAATACGATCACTTCTGGCTCAGTGACACGCCGGAGGTGATCGCGTCGAGCACGTGGGGCAACGGCGTGCGACGGATGGTGACCTGGGCGCGCTTCAGGGACCGGACCACGGGGCGCGAGTTCTATTTCTGGAACACGCACCTCGATCACGAAGTCCAGCTCGCGCGGGAAAAGTCAGCGGAGCTGATCCGGCAGCGAATCGGCATGCTTCCGGCCGGAACGACGCTGTTCCTCGTCGGAGACTTCAACTCCGTGGCCAGGGACAACCGCGCTTACGAGATCCTCACGCAGGACGCCGGCCTGACCGACACCTGGTTCGCAGCCCGTGAACGTCGCAACGAGGACGCGAACTCCTTCACCGGCTTCGGTCCGCTGCGCCGCGAGGGCAAGCGCATCGACTGGATCCTGGCGCGCGGCGCGATGGATGTGCGCGCGACCGAGGCCGTCACCTTCCGGCAGGGCGAGAGATGGCCGAGCGATCACCTGCCGATCATGGCCTGGCTCACGCTGCGGGATCCGTCCGGAACGACTAGCCGAAGTTGATCTTCGCCTCGAGGTTCGTCCGCGAGTCGGCGTTCGAGATCGCCTCCTCGAGCGTGATCTTGCCGTCGAGGTAGAGCTGGTACAGCGCCACGTCGAAGCTCTGCATCCCCTTCTCGCCGCTGCGGATCAGCGCTTCCTTGACGCCCATGACGTCGCCCTTCTTCACGAGCTCCTGCACGTGCGGCGTGTTCAGCAGCACCTCGATCGCGGCGCAGCGCTTCTGGTCCTTGCCCATCACCAGGCGCTGCGAAAGGATCGCCTTCAGGTACTGCGACAGGTCGAGGAAGATCTGCGAGTGCTGGTCGCGCGGGAACATGTTGATGATGCGGTCCAGCGTCTCTGGAGCGTTGTTCGCGTGCAGCGTGGCGAGGCAGAGATGTCCCGTGCCGGCGAACGTGATCGCGTATTCCATCGACTCGCGATCGCGGATTTCGCCGATCAGGATCACGTCAGGCGCGGCGCGCATCGCGCTGCGGAGCGCGCGATGGAACGACTTCGTGTCGAGCCCCACCTCGCGCTGGTTCACGATCGACTTCTTGTTCGAGTGCAGGAACTCGATCGGGTCCTCGACGGTCAGGATGTGGTCCGACGAGTTCAGGTTCCGGAAGTTGATCATCGCCGCGAGCGAGGTCGACTTGCCGGAGCCGGTGGCGCCGACCATCAGCACCAGGCCGCGCTTGATCATGACCAGTTCCTTCATGATCTCCGGCAGGCCCAGTTCCTCGATCGTGGGCATCTCGGCCGTGATGTAGCGCAGCACCATCGCCGGGTTGCCGCGCTGGTGGAACACGGCCACGCGGAAGCGGCCGAGCCCGGGCTCCGAGACCGCGAAATCGATCTCGAGCTCCTGCTGGAAGTAGTCGATCTGCTCCTGGTTCATCAGGCCGTAGGCGGCCTGCCGGACCTGGTCGGCGGTCAGCACCTGCCGGTTCACCGGCATGATCTTGCCCTCGATCTTGATCTTGATCGGGGCGTTCGACGTGAAGAACAGGTCGGAGGCCTTCTTCTCCACCATCAGCTTGAACAGCGGCCGCGTGTTCAGCACGAAGTTGCGCCCGGTGGCCGCGCCGCCGGTCGCGTCGCTGAGCACTTTCTCGGCCGCCGGATTGGTGCTGTCGAGGTCCGTCGACGCCATGGGACTATTCCTCTTCCTCGACGATCTTCAGCGCGCCCGACTCGTCCAGGTGCGACTTGTCGGCACGCTTGCTCTCGAGCTTGATGCGCAGGCGGATCTCGTTCTTCGAGTCGGCGTTCCTGAGCGCCTCCTCGTAGGAGATCACCCCGGTCTCGAACAGCTCGTACAGCGCCTGGTCGAAGGTCTTCATGCCGAGCCGGTTCGACTTGGCCATGATCTCCTTGATGGCCGACACCTCGCCGCGGAAGATCAGGTCGGCGATCAGCGGCGTGTTCAGCATCACTTCCATCGCGGCGACGCGGCCCTTGCCGGCCTCGCGCGGGATCAGCCGCTGCGCGACCATCGCGCGGATGTTCAGCGACAGGTCCATCAGCAGCTGCTCGCGCCGGTCCTCCGGGAAGAAGTTGATGATGCGGTCCATCGCCTGGTTGGCGCTGTTGGCGTGCAGCGTCGCGAGCACCAGGTGGCCGGTCTCGGCGAACTGGATGCCGTATTCCATCGTGTCGCGATCGCGGATTTCGCCGATCAGGATCACGTCGGGCGCCTGGCGCAGCGTGTTCTTCAGCGCCATGTGCCAGCTGTCCGTGTCGACGCCCACCTCGCGCTGCGTCACGACGCAGTTGCGGTGCGTGTGCACGTACTCGATCGGGTCCTCGATCGTGATGATGTGGCCGCGCGTCTTCTCGTTGCGGTAGTCGAGCATCGCGGCGAGCGAGGTCGACTTGCCGGAGCCGGTTGCGCCCACCAGGATGCAGAGCCCGCGCTTCGACAGCACGATCTCCTTCAGGATCGGCGGCAGCTCGAGTTCCTCGATCGTCGGCACCTTGACGTTGATCGTGCGCAGCACCGCGCCGGTGAGCCCCATCTGCACGAACGCGCTGACGCGGAAGCGGCCGATGCCCGGCGGCGCGATCGCGAAGTTGCACTCCTTCGTCGCGTCGAATTCCTTGGTCTGGCGATCGTTCATGATCGCGCGGACCAGCAGCTGCGCCTGCTCGGGCGACAGTGGCTGGTTAGTCTGCGGCTTGATCTCGCCGTCGACCTTGATCGCCGGCGGGAAGCCGGCGGTGATGAACAGATCCGACCCCTTGCGCTCGACCATGCGGCGCAGGAGGTCCTGCATGAGCTTGATGCCTTGCTCGCGTTCCATGATTCTCCCTGTGCCGGCGCGGCCTCAAGCCGGCGGTCAGAAATCCTCCTTGTTCTGCGCCCTGAAGCGCGCTTCTTCCTTGGTGATCAGGCCCTTCTGCAGCAGTTCCTTCAGGCACTGGTCGAGGGTCTGCATGCCGGACGCCTGGCCGGTCTGGATCGCCGAGTACATCTGGGCGATCTTGCCCTCGCGGATCAGGTTACGGATCGCCGGCGTGCCGATCATGATCTCGTGCGCCGCGATGCGGCCGCCGCCGATGCGCTTCAGCAGCGTCTGCGATATCACCGCGCGCAGCGACTCCGACAGCATCGCGCGCACCATCTCCTTTTCCGCCGCCGGGAACACGTCCACGACGCGGTCGATCGTCTTCGCGGCCGAGCTGGTGTGCAGCGTGCCGAACACCAGGTGGCCGGTCTCGGCGCCGGTCAGCGCCAGGCGGATGGTCTCGAGATCGCGCATTTCGCCGACCAGGATCACGTCCGGGTCCTCGCGCAGCGCCGAGCGCAGCGCCTCGCTGAACCCGAGCGTGTCGCGGTGCACCTCGCGCTGGTTGATCAGGCAGCGCTTCGACTCGTGCACGAACTCGATCGGGTCCTCGATCGTGATGATGTGGTCCGGGCGGTTGTCGTTGACGTAGTTGATCATCGCGGCGAGCGTCGTCGACTTGCCCGACCCGGTGGGCCCGGTCACGAGCACCAGGCCGCGCGGCTGCATCGCGATGTCCTTGAAGATCTTCGGCGCGTTCAGGTCGTCGAGCGACAGCACGACGGAGGGGATGTTGCGGAACACCGCCGCGGCGCCCCGGTTCTGGTTGAACGCGTTGACGCGGAAGCGCGCAAGCTTCGGAATCTCGAACGAAAAGTCCGTCTCGTAGAACTCTTCGTAAGCCTTCCGTTGCTTGTCATTCATGATGTCGTACACCATGCTGTGCACTTCCTTGTGCGTCAGCGGTGGCATGTTGATCCGCTTCATGTCGCCGTCGACACGGATCATCGGCGGCACGCCCGACGAAAGATGAAGGTCCGAAGCCTTGTTCTTGACGGCGAACGCCAGCAGCTGGGCAATATCGACGGCCATCTGTGTCCCTCTAGCCCGCACGCCAGGTCCGAGGCAGGACAGCTGGCATGGGCGGCCGCAGTATAGATCAGGGCCTCGGACCCCAATATGTTAACCGCTCCGCAGTTCTCGCCCGACAGGCTCGCATCTGTACTTGCCCGGATCGAGCAGGCCTGCCGTCGCGCCGGCCGGGACCCGGCTGCCGTGACCCTGCTCGCGGTCAGCAAGCAGCAGCCGGTCGAGGTCGTGCGGGCGGCAGCGGACGCCGGGCAGCGCCATTTCGGCGAGAATTACGTCCAGGAGGCGCTGGCCAAGATTGGTGCGCTGCGGGACAGGCCGCTGGCCTGGCATTTCATCGGGCAGCTGCAGTCGAACAAGACGCGTGACGTGGCGGAGTCGTTCCAATGGGTGCACACGGTCGACCGGGCGAGGATCGCCGAGCGGCTGAGCGCCCAGCGACCGCACTACGCGGGACCGCTGGACGTGCTGCTGCAGGTGAAGCTCGCTGAGGAAGCCACGAAGGGCGGGGTCGTGCCGGGCGAACTGCCGGCGCTGGCCGAGGTCGTGGCAGGAATGCCACGGCTGCGGCTGCGCGGCCTGATGTGCATCCCGGCCGAGCAGGCTGACGAAGCGCTGCAGCGCGAGCCGTTCCGGCGGCTCCGGGAGCTGTGCGAGGCCTTGAACCGGCACGGGCACGCACTGGACACGCTTTCGATGGGCATGAGCGCGGACCTCGAGGCGGCCGTGGCGGAAGGCGCGACCATCGTCCGCCTCGGCACCGCGGTCTTCGGGCCGCGACACTAGGGCAAAGGAGCGAGCGATGCGGATCGCCTTCATCGGCGGCGGCAACATGACGACCAGCCTCGTCGGCGGCCTGGTCCGTCGCGGCACGGACCCGGCAACGCTGTTGGTATCGGACCCGGTTCCCGCCCAGCTCGAACGGCTCGCCCGCGACTTCGGCGTGCGCGGCAGTGCAGACAATCTCGCGACCGTCCGTGATGCCGACCTGGTGGTGCTCGCCGTGAAGCCCCAGCAGATGGCCGGGGTCGCGCGCGCCATTGCCAGCGAGCTTGCAGGGCGGCGCCGGGTCGTGGTCTCGATCGCCGCCGGCATCCGGCTCGCAGACCTGGCACGGTGGCTCGGTGAAGGCGTTCCGGCCGTGCGGGCAATGCCGAACCGGCCGGCGCTGATCGGCGCCGGGATCACGGCGCTGTTCGCAGGCGACGGGGTCACGGACCAGGACCGCGCGACCGTCGAGCAGCTGATGCGCGCCGCCGGCGAGACCGTGTGGCTCGACGATGAGTCGCAGATGGACGTCGTGACGGCGGTGTCGGGCAGCGGTCCCGCCTATTTCTTCCTGCTGATCGAGGCGCTCGAGGCGGCCGGCGTCGAGCATGGCCTGCCGCAAGCCACGGCACGCCGCCTGGCCGTGGCCACGGCGCAGGGCGCCGGTCGCATGGCCGCCGAAAGCGACGAGTCGCCGGCAGTGCTGCGCGAGCAGGTTACGTCCAAGGGCGGCACGACCGCGGCGGCACTCGAGGTGCTCGAGTCGTCGGCCGTACGCGCGATCTTCCATCACGCCGTGTCGGCTGCAACCCGCCGCTCGGGCGAGCTGGCGCGCGAATTCGGCGGGGACTGAACCATGGCAGCGATGCTCTTCATCCTGAACGCGTTGCTGACGCTGGTCGTGATCGCGTTCCTGCTGCGCGTGGTGATGCCGCTGGTCAAGGCGGACTTTCGTAACCCGCTGGGACAGGCCGTACTGCGTTTCACCGACCCGCTGGTCCGGCCGCTGCGTCGCGTGCTGCAGCCCGTCGGCAAAGTCGACGTCGCCTCGATCGTGGCACTGCTCGCCGTGCAACTGCTGGGCACGGCGCTGCTCAGTCTGGTGGCCGGAGGTGGCCTTGCCCCGGGACCGGTGCTGTTTGCCGGCTTGCGCGGGCTCGCGAACACGGTGCTGCAGTTCTACACGGTCGCCGTGCTGGTCCACGCGCTGCTGAGCTGGGTCGCGCCGGGCACCTACAACCCGGCCACCCAGCTGCTGCAGAGGATCTGCGAGCCGCTGCTGCGGCCGTTCCGGCGCCTGATCCCACCGCTCGGCGGCCTCGATTTCTCGGCGCTGTTCGTGCTGATCGGCCTGCAGGCGCTGCAGATCCTGCTGCGCTGAGCCAATCGCGGTGGGCGCCGCAAGACGCGACGGACGCGACCTGGTGCTCGATCTCAGGGTACAGCCGCGCGCCTCCCGCACCGAGTTCGCGGGCTCGCTGGGAGACCGGCTGCGGGTGCGTCTGCAGGCGCCGCCGGTCGACGGCCGCGCGAATGCCGCGCTGGTCGAGTTCCTTGCGGAGACGTTCGACGTGCCTCGCGCGCGGGTCAGCATCGAGCACGGTCTCTCTGGTCGCGACAAGCGAGTGCGCATCCGGGATGCCGGGCCTGTTGCACCGCAACTGAAGTCGCTGCTCGGCTGCGATTGACCGCGAAACTCACCCCGCTTCCCGCGCGGCGTTGGACTATAGTTATCGTGTAAGCAGGCCGCACCGACAGGGGGATTCGACGATGTCGACTCGCGTCGCGTTCTTGTTCCCGTGGCTCACTCGCGCTCACTGCGCTCGCGTCCTGCGGCGACCGCGGACCCGCACCAAGCAAGGCACAGACCGCCGTGCCCAGCGAGCCCACGCACCAGGTTTTCGGCGATTTCGAGGTGCACTACAACGCGTTGCGCACCGACGAGCTCGCGCCGGAGGTCGCGCGGGCGTACGGCATCGAGCGCAGCGCCAACCGCGTGATGCTGAACGTTTCGCTGCTGCGCAGGAACGCGGACGGCAGCACGACGCCGGTCGACGGCCGGGTCAGCGCCACCGCCTACAACCTGAACGGCCAGCTGAAGGACCTGCAGATGCGCCGCATCACCGAAGGCTCTTCCGTCTACTTCATCGGCGAGGTCGGCATCAGCGGCAGCGAGATCCTGGTGTTCGACATCGACGCCTCGCCGCTCGACCAGACGGCGACGTACACGGTGCAGTTCAAGCGCGAATTCTTCGCTGGCTGATGGCTCCGGACCTGAAAAAAAAGGCGTTTGGAGCTTAAACACTCCGCGATCTTGTGTTATTTTCCGGCGCGCTAATGATCAAACGGGGCCAGCGGCCCGCGATCCATCCACAGGAGACGTTAAATGGCAAAGAAGAGTTCTGCACCGACGAAGTCCGACATCCTCGCCGCGATCTCGAAGGACACCGGCCTGTCGAAGAAGCAGGTGAGCAGCGTGTTCGACTCGCTCGGCACGGTCATCAAGAAGAGCCTGAAGGCCCATGGCCTGTTCACGCTGCCGGGCCTCGCGAAGATGAAGGTCGTGAAGAAGCCCGCCACGAAGGCGCGTGAAGGCGTGAATCCGTTCACGGGCGAGAAGATGACCTTCAAGGCCAAGCCGGCCAGCAAGAAGGTGCGCGTGATGCCGCTGAAGAACCTGAAGGGCATGGTCAACTGACCTGACGCGATTTCCCGCCGGGGCGGTCCGCCGCCCCGGCGATTGCGCGCCCCGCCGTCCGCGCGGGCCGCGTCAAGTGCCGGAAAACGGCCTTTTTCCCGAGAGATAGTCCACCACCGCGGCCCTGAGCTCGCCGAGCCGGCCGTGGAAGAAGTGCTCCGCGCCCTCGAACACGCGTAGCTCGGGCGGATCGTCGTAGCCCGCGACCCACGACCTGACGGTGCCGAAATCCACGAGCTCGTCGTGGTCGCCCTGCACGACCAGCCACGGGCACCCCGGGTGCGGCGTGTCGTGCGCGAGGATGCGACCGACCGGCGGCGCGACCGTCACGAGCGCAAGCGGCCTCACGATGGGCGCGGCCTGCAGCGCCACCGACGAACCGAAAGAGAAGCCCGCGAGCCACAGCGACTCGCAACTCCATTGCGCCCTCGCCCAGGCCACGACCGCAATCGCGTCGTCGAGCTCGCCGCGGCCCGCCGTCGTAGGTCCCCGCGCTCGCGCCGACACCGCGAAAGTTGAAACGGACCGTCGGCGCGCCGAGTTCCTGCATCGCCCGCGCGAGCGTGTGCACGACCTTGTTCTGCATCGTGCCGCCATACAGCGGGTGCGGGTGGCAGACGACGCCGATCACCGCGGGCCTGCCGCCGGCCAGCGGGTCCTCGACCCGCGCCTCGAGCGGGCCGGCCGGGCCGTCGATCGTCACGGCCTTCGGCACCGGTGGCACGAATTGTCCCTGCAACATCGTCTCCGTGATCGCGGTACGGGCAGTGTGCCAGAATCGCCGCAGCGTCCACGGACCCGAGGAGACCGCCGTGCAACTGATGTCCGCGAGCTTCGGCCACAACCAGCGCATCCCCGAGGAATTCGCCTTCGGCGCGCCGGACCCCGCACAGCACGTGCGCCTCAGCGCCAATCGCAACCCGCACCTGCGCTGGAGCGGCGTGCCGTCGGCGGCGAAGTCGCTGGTGCTGGTCTGCGTGGATACCGACGTGCCGACGCGGCCGGACGACGTCAACCAGGAGGGCCGTACGGTTCCGGCCTCGTTGCCGCGCGCCGACTTCTACCACTGGCTCGTGGTCGACATCCCGCCGGACGTGAACGAGATCGGGGCAGGCTCGAGCGCCGACGGCATCGTGGCCAGGGGCAAGCAGTCGCCGGCCGGCCCTGCGGGCTCGCGCCAGGGACTGAACGACTACACGCTCTGGTTCGCCGGCGACGCCGACATGGGCGGCCAGTACTTCGGCTACGACGGTCCGTGCCCGCCGTGGAACGACGAGCTGCTGCACCACTATCACTTCGTGCTGTATGCGATCGACCTGGCGCGATGCCCCGTCGAAGGCGCGTTCACCGGCCAGCAGCTGATGAAGGCGATCGAGGGGCACGTGCTCGCCGAAGCGAGGCTCACCGGAACCTACGCGTTGAATCCGGCCGTGCGCTGAAGCGCGCGCGGGCCGCGGGCAGGCTCAGGGAGCGGCGAGCAGTTCCGGCGGGCCGAACAGGAACACCGCGCCGACGGTGGCGACGAAAGCCGCGAGCAGCAGCAGCGTCACGATCGACGGGGCCCGCCTGCAGCCGCGCGACCGCGAGCAGGTCTTCGAAGTCGTCAAGCCACTTCAGGAGCCGTTCCATCGCCGCGTGGCCGCCCCGGCATCACTTGCCCTTGTCGAAAGCGTCCTTCGCCTTGTCGGCCCAGTTCTTGTAGCTCGACACGCTGTAGAGCGCCTTCGCGATCACCGCCTGCGCGCGACGTGGAGCCCGGCTGCTGCCGGACCCTGTCCAGCCAGGTGTTATAGGCGTCCCAGCCGTCGGCGGCGGCGCCGAACTTCGAGCGTCGACCGAGAGCGGCCGGCAGTTCGGCCTCGTTCTCGGCATGGATGCCGCTCAGGTTTTTTTCATCTGTCATTGGTGCCACCGCGGGTCTCGCACGCAAGCTACGGCAGCGCGGTGGGCGCGTCCGGTACTGGGTCACAGTTGCGAAAGCTCAGGTGACGATGCGGTAGCAGGGATGGTAGTGGCCGGCGATCTTCATGCGGCGCTGGCTCGCGAACGACGCCAGCAGCGTGCCGAGCGGCTCGAGCAGCTCGCGGTCGCCGTGCAGCTCGAACGGACCGTGCTGCTCGATCATCCGGATCCCGGGCTCCTTGACGTTGCCCGTCACGATGCCGGAGAACGCGCGACGCAGCTCGGCCGCGAGCTGGTGCGGCGGATGGTCGCGCCGGATCTCGAGCGCCGCCATTGCCGCGTGCGTCGGCTCGAACGGCCGCTGCAGCTCGCTCGCGATCGACAGCGTCCAGTTGTAGTTGTAGGCGTCGCTCTTGCGCCGGCGGTACTCGCGCACGGCATCCATGCCGCGCAGCATCTCCCGCGCCACCTCGGGCGGGTCGTCGACGATGATCCGGTAGCACTGTGCGGCCCGCGGCCCGAGCGTCGTGGCGAGGAACGCGTCGATCTGGCGGAAGTACTCCTGGCTGCCGGCCGGCCCGGTGAATACGACCGGCAGCGGCTGCTCCTCGTTCGCCGGGTCGAGCAGGATGCCGAGCAGGTACAGGATCTCCTCGGCGGTGCCGGCGCCGCCGGGGAACACGACGATGCCGTGGCCCGTGCGCACGAACGCCTCGAGCCGCTTCTCGATGTCCGGCAGGATCACGAGCTGGTTCACGATCGCGTTCGGCGGCTCGGCGGCCACGATGCCGGGCTCGGTGAGCCCGATGTAGCGGCCGTCGACGATGCGCTGCTTCGAATGGCCGATCGTCGCACCCTTCATCGGGCCCTTCATCGCGCCGGGCCCGCAGCCGGTGCAGACGTTCAGGCCGCGCAGCCCGATCTCGTAGCCGACGCGCTTCGTGTAGTCGTACTCCTCGCGGCTGATCGAGTGGCCGCCCCAGCAGACGACGATGTCCGGGCGCACGCGCGGCCGCAGGATCCCGGCATTGCGCAGGATCCGGTACACGGCGTCGGTGATGCCCTGCGACTCCTTGAGCTCGACGCTGCCGTGCTCGTACACCTCGCCGTGGATGTAGAGGATGTCGCGCAGCACCGCGAACAGGTGCTCCTGGATGCCGCGGATCATCCGGCCGTCGACGAACGCGGCGGCGGGCGCGTTGCGCAGCTCGAGCTTCACGCCCCATGCCTGGCGCACGATGCGGATCTCGAAGTCGTCGTAGCGCTCGAAGATCGCGCGGGCGTCGTCGGTCTCTCCGCCTGCGTTCAGCACCGCGAGCGAGCAGCGCCGGTACAGCGAGTAGAGGCCGCCTCGCGACGAGTCGAGCAGCCGGTCCACTTCCTGCTGCGACAGGTTCTCGAGGCTGCCGGTCGGCGTGACGCGCGCATCGACCGAGTCCTGCTCGTCGGTGCCGGCGACCGACACCTCGAAGCGTTTCATCACGGGCGGATCTCGACCGGCGTACCGAGTCCCGTGCGCAGCCAGATGTCGACCATGTCGGAGTTGCTGACGGCGATGCAGCCGTTGGTCCAGTCGAAGTTCGCGTAGTACTCGGGCGACTTGCGCAGCACGTTCGGCAGGCCGTGGATCATGATCAGCCCGCCCGGCTTCACGCCGAGCTGCTTCGCGCGCGCCCGGTCGGCATCGTTCGGGTAGGAGACTTCGATCGACATGAAGAAATCGCTGCGCGGGTTGCGCCGCACGAGCTCGTAGGTGCCCTCGGGCGTGCGGAAGTCGCCTTCGCGCAGCTTGTGCCCGTTCGGGTTGAGGCCGAGGCGGATCGGGTACTCCGCGATCGCCTGGTTGGCGCGCAGCAGGTACAGGCGGCGCTCGGATTTCTTCACGACGATCCTGTCGGCCGTCTCGTAGTCGGAGCGCGGTACGCGGGTCATCCGCGGTCACCGATGCCGAGCTCGACGCTGCCGAACGGGACGGTCGTGCTCGCCGACCGGCGCTGGGATGACCGAGGCTGCCGCCGGCTGCGCGACGGCCGTCGCTGGCGGACTCGACGCGGCGGGCGACGCAGCGACCGGTGCCGCAGTGGTTGCCGAACCCGCGCTGCCGAATGGCACCGCCACGCTCTGCGGCCGGTGCGGCGCAGGCGTGACCGATGCCGCCGCTGGCTGCTCGGCTGGCGTCGCGCCCTTCCAGGCGGGCCCGCCGCTCGAAATCGAACCGAAGCCCTGGGCTCCGGCACCCGGGGCGCCGGCGAGGAGTAACGCCGCAAGTGCGGCAACGAGCAGGCTGTGTCGGTTCATGCGCCGCGGATTATAGCCGCGCATTGCGAAACGTCACCGTCCTTCGCGCGGGTGCTGCGAACGGCTTCGCGCTCCCGGCCTACGGCCGCGCGACGCGCTGCTGCGGCGAGTCGTCCTCGAATACGCCGACGATCTGGACTTTCTCGTTGCCGCGCAGCAGCTCGCCGCCGCGCACGACGACCTCGTCTCCTGCGGCGAGCTTGCCGTCGACCGCGATCCATTCACCGTCGGCGATCCCTGCCTTGACGTCCACGCGCTCGGCGCGCAGCTCGTTCGAAACGCGATACACGTACAGTCCCTCGGCCCGGATGATCAGCGCGTCGCGCGGCACCGACAGGCGTCGTTGCGGCTCGCCCAGCGGCAGTTCCACCTGCACGGTATTGCCGGCAGCGAGCAGGCCGTCGACGCTCGGCGCCTTGACCAGCACCTCGAAGGACTGGGAGCGCGGATCGCCGGCCGGGACGATGCTGCTCACCGCCGCCGTGAAGGTGCGGCCGTCGGCGGTGACCTCGACGACGTGCCCCGGACGGATCGCACGCACGTGGCGCAACGGGACGAACAGCCGGATCTCGAGCTCATCCGGGTTGACGAGGCGCGCGATGACCTCGCCTCGCGCCACCTCCTCGCCCGCCCGCCGGACCCGGTCGGACACGACGCCGGCGAACGGCGCAGTTATACGCGACCGGGCCAGCTGGTCGTCCGTCTGCGCCAGCAGCGCGCGCGCCACGTCGAGGTCCGCAGCGGCGAGATCGCGGTTCGACAGGGCCTGGTCCACGTTGAACCGCGACACGGCGTTGCCCGAGGCCCGCAGTCGCTCGAGTTCGCGATCCAGGCTCTTCAGGTTGACGCTCGCCCGGTTGACCCGCGCCGCCTGCTCCGCGCGCGCCAGCGAGAGTTCCCGCGTGTCGAGCCGTGCGACCAGCGCGCCGGCCGCGACCGTCGTGCCGGCCTCCGCCACCCACTGCAGCCGGCCAGCGACCGATGCCGCGAGGTCGGCCGATGCGCGCGAGCGCACGAGCCCCGCGGCGCGCACGGCCGGCGCAAGCTCCCGCACCTGCGCCTTGGCCACCTGCACCGAGGCCGGCGGCCGATCCTGCGCGGGCGCCGCGGCGCTGCAGAGCACGAGCAACGCAGCGGTCGGCCACGGATCGGCGAGCGAATGAAATCGTCATGGAGTGAGTTCCCCGTTCAGGGCCGGTTGGGTCGCGGGCGACGCGTGCACGGCACGCTCCTCGCCGAGCCTGAGCAGGCTCGGCATCAGCACCCAGGTAAAGGCGGTGCCGACGACCATGCCGCCGGCCACGACGGCCGCGAGGCCGCGATAGATCTCGGCGCCCAGCCCCGGCATGAAGATCAGCGGCGCCATGCCCAGCACCGCCGTCAGCGTCGACAGCACGATCGGCCGGGCGCGGGTCTCGAGCGCTTCCGCGACCGCCTGGCGCCGCGGCACGCCGTTGCGCTCGCGGGCTCGCGTCTGGTCCACGAGCAGGATCGCCGCGTTGACGACCAGCCCGAGCAGGATGATGAAGCCGATCATCGTCAGCAGGTCGAGCGCCTGGAAGCCGACGAGTCCCACGAGCCTGAGCGCGAGGATCCCGCCCGCGACCGACACCGGAATCACGACCATCACCAGCAGGCTGTCCCTGATCGGAGCGGAACAGCGCCGCCATCAGCGCGACAGGATCACCAGCGCCAGCAGGAAGTTCTGGCCCATCGCGGCGAGCGCTTCGTGCAGGTCGTTGGCCGAGCCCGCGTACGTGAGCTGCACCTTCGGCGCCATCGCGGCGCGGACCTTGGGCTCCACCTCGACCCGCAGCGCCTCGAGCGCCTCGTCGAGCGTCATGTCCTCGGGCGGCTCGAAGTTCACGCTGACCGTGCGATGGCCGTTGATGCGCACCAGCTGCGACGGGCCCACGGTCTGGCGCAGGCTCGTGAGCTCGCCCACCGTCTGCACGCCCGCGCCCGGGGTCATCACCGGCAGCTCGACGAGTTCCTCGGGCGTGTGCCACTCGTCCGACTTCACGATGATGTCGAGCCGCTCGTCGCCGTCGAAATACTCGCCGGCCCACAGTCCGCCCGTCATCGCGCGGATCGCCGCGGCGACCTCGGTGCGCGTCAGGCCCGAGCGCGCGATGCGCCACTCGTCCGGCACCAGCTGCAGCTCGGGCTGGTTCATCTCGAGGCCGGGAAACGCCTGTGGATAGGTTCCCGGAATGGCTTTCGGCACCTCGTCGACGGCGACCCTGGCCGCTGCCATCAGCGACGGCAGGTCCGCGCCCTGGAAGTCGAGCCTGAGCTCGCGCGAGTTGCCGCCGTCCACGTTCAGCAGCGAGCCACGCTGGATGTACACGTTCGTGTCCGGGAAGCCGACCATGATCTCCTCGCGGAGCACGCGCACCATTTCCTGGATGTCGCGCGGGTCGGCCGGATAGATGACGGCCGTGCCGCCGAAGCCGCCCCACGCGGAGAAGTTGTAGTACTTCACCGCCGGCTGCTTCTTGCCCTCGAGGTACGGCTTCAGCCGCTCGATCACGACCGGCGCCATCTCGCGGCGCGCGGTCTCGATGTTGCCGCCGGGTGGCAGGCGGAAGTTGTTCCAGATCATGTCGGTCTGGGCGACCGGCAGGTAGTCGAACTTCGGCGCGAGCAGCCACGCGCACAACACGCTCGCGGCCGTGATGCCGGCGATCCAGCCGAGCCGGGCCGCGGGCCGGTCCGTCAGCCGCATCGCGAAATCCGCCATCGCGCGCCACCAGTGCAGGTGCTGGTCGTCCGGGATGCCCTTCGCCAGTGCCCAGCGGTTGGCGGCCGGGATCACCGTCGCGGCCACCAGCAGCGACGCCGCGTGCGACACCGACATCGTGATCGCCAGGTCCTTGAACAGCTGCCCCTCGATCCCCTCCATGAACAGGATCGGCAGGAAGATCGCGACGCTGGTGAGCATCGAGGCGATCAGTGCCGGCATCACCTCCGACGCGCCCTCGATCGTGGCATGCCACGCGTCGCGCCCCTGCTGCATGAACCTGAGCACGTTGCCCTGCACGATCAGCGCGGCGTCGACGACGATGCCGGTCGAGAACGCGAGGCCCGCCAGCGACACCACGTTCAGCGTCCGGCCGAGCGCATGCAGCGTGATCACCGCGAAGAACAGCGAGATCGGGATCGACGCGCCGATCACCAGCAGCGCGCGGGGCCCGCGCAGGAAGTACCACAGCCCGCCGACGGCGAGCAGCACGCCGATCGCGAGGCTCTCCTCGACGAAGCCGATCGCGCGGCGCACGTAGACGCTGGCGTCCCACGACATCTCGATCATCAGCTTCTCGCGCGCGAGCGGCCCGGCATTCAGCTCCGCGATCGCTTCCTTGACGCCGTCGATCAGCTCGACGGTGTTCGAATCGGAGGTCCGGTTCAGCGTGATGTAGTACGCGGGCACGCCGCTGCGGTACGAGAACCAGCGCGCATCCACGTGCTCGGTGCGAACCTCGGCCACGTCGCGCAGGTACAGCGGGCGGTCGTCGCTCCAGCCTACGACGAGCCCGCCGAGGTCCGCGACGGGCTCGCGCCCCGTCACGCGTACCGTGAACTGGCGGCGGCCCACGTCCGCGAAGCCGGCGGAGACGTCGCGCGCGGCGATCACCGTCTGCGCGAGCCGCTGCGGCGTCAGGCCGAGTGCCGCGAGCCGGTGCGGATCGAAGGTGACGTGCACCTCGCGCGGGCGGCCGCCCTCGAGGTTGACGCGCGACACGCCGGTGACGCGCGCGAGCCGCGGCTCGACGACTTCCTCGATGAACTGCTGGTACTCGACGGCGATGTCGGGCACCGAGTGGCCGGGCACCGGGCGCACCAGCAGCGACGCGGCGTTGTCCGACTGGAAGTTCTCGCCGCCGAACACCTGCGGCTCGTCCGCGTCGGGCGGCAGCGGCGGCAGCGTGTTGAGCCGCGACACCACGTCGAGCATCACGCGGGTCATGTCCGTGCCGATCTCGAACGTGAGGCCCACGCCTCCCCGCCCGCGGTTCGCCTCCGAACGCATCTCGACGAGGCCCGGCAGGCCGCGCATCGCCTCCTCGATCGGCTCGATCAGCGCTTCCTCGAGCTCGTTGGGCGCCGCCTCGCGCCAGGAAGCGTTGACGAACAGTTCCGGGCGCCGGGTCTCGGGCAGCAGCTGGATCGGCAGCCGCAGCAGCGCCAGCACGCCGAACAGCACGACGATCGCGGCCGCGGCCGCGACGGCGGCCGGGTTGCGCAGGCTTCGTTCCGACAGTCGCATCGTCCCCCCTGCCCGCCCGGGCACGTCGTCCGCTTTGACTTGGATGCAGCGGAAGTGCGCCGGGATTATGCGCGGCGAAAGAAAAGTTGCCGCCGCCCGGCGCCGCCTTCCGGTCGCGCCGGCGCCACGGTTCGCCGCAGGCTGGCACGTTTCGGGCCCCAGACAAAACGAGGCGGCCTTGCGGCCGCCTCGGAAGTACGCGCTGCGCCCGGTCAGAGGCGCCCTGACTCGTCAGGTGGCCGGCGGGAATTCCAGCCCAAGCGCGTGGGGAACCGTCATCCGTCGCTCTCCCGTCATCCGCACTTCGAGTCGCCGCAATTGAGGCAGGTCATGCAGCCGTCCATCATCACGACCGCCGCGGTGCTGCACTTGGTGCAGAGCTGTGCGCCCTGCGGGTAGTGGCTCTTGGCGAACGCGTCCTGCTGCTTCTGGCGCGCCTCGTATTCGTTGCGCTTGTCCTCGATCAGCTTGCGCCGGTGCTCGTCCATCTCCGGGTCGCGCAGCAGTCCGATCGACTGCAGGTGCTTCTCGATCACGTGGCCGAGCTCGGCGATGATCGACGGCATGAACCTGCCGCCGGCCTGCCAGTAGCCGCCGCGCGGGTCGAACACCGCCTTCAGCTCCTCGACCAGGAACGTGACGTCGCCACCCTTGCGGAACACCGCCGAGATGATCCGCGTCAGCGCGACGATCCACTGGAAGTGATCGAGGTTCTTCGAGTTGATGAAGATCTCGAACGGCCGGCGCTGCTCGTGCTCGGTGCCCTCGTTCAGCACGATGTCGTTGATGGTCACGTACATCGCGTGATCCGACACCGGCGTCTTGATCTTGTAGGTCGAGCCGATCAGCATCTCCGGACGCTCGAGCTTCTCGTGCATCCAGATGACCTTGGCGTCGCGCGACTCGGCGAGGGGCTCCTCGCGCTTCGCGTCGACCTTGGCCTCGGCCTTGTCGCCGGGCTTGACGACCCGGTACTTGACGATCTTCTTTTCGATCTTTTGCGCGCCCATCAGAATTTCCCGTAATAGCCTTCTTTCAGCGCATCGAACAGGTTCGCGGCGGTGTGCATCTCGCCGTCGTACTCGATCTGCTCGTCGCCCTTCAGCTCCACCTCGGTGCCGTCGTCCAGCGTGAAGACGTAGGTGGTGTTCTTCAGGTCCTCTTCCTTCACCAGCACGCCCTGGAACGCCTCCGGGTTGAAGCGGAACGTCGTGCAGCCCTTCAGCCCCTGCTCGTGCGCGTACAGGTAGATGTCCTTGAAGTCGTCGTAGCGGTAGTCCGTCGGGACGTTCGCCGTCTTCGAGATCGAGGAGTCGACCCACTTCTGCGCCGCCGCCTGTATGTCCACGTGCTCGCGCGGCGTGATGTCGTCGGCGGTCGTGAAGTACTCGGGCAGCTTCTCGGCCGCGCTCGTGCCGCCCGGCATCGCGGCCGGGTTGATGAGCTCGCGGTAGGCGAGCAGCTCGAACGAGAACACGTCGATCCGCTCCTTGGACTTCTTGCCCTCGCGGATCACGTTGCGGAAGTAATGGTGTGCGAACGAGGGCTCGATGCCGTTCGACGCATTGTTCGCGAGCGACAGCGAGATCGTGCCGGTCGGCGCGATCGAGCTGTGGTGCGTGAAGCGCGCGCCGGTCTCCGCGAGCCGGTTCACGAGCTCCGGCGCGACCTCGGCGACCCGCTGCATGTAGCGGCTGTAGCGTGCGTGCAGGATGCGGCCCGGCAGCTTCTGGCCCGGCCGGATGCCGTCGCGCCTCATCTCGGGGCGCTTGCGCAGCATCTCGGGCGTGACCTCGAACTCCTCGAGCATGATCGGCGCCGGGCCCTTCTCCTCGGCGAGCTCGAGCGCCGCTTCCCAGCCGGCGATCGCAAGCTCGCGGGACACCTTCTCGGTGAAGGCGACCGCGTCGCGCGAGCCGTACTTCATGCCGAGCATCGTGATCGAGGAGCCGAGGCCGAGGAAGCCCATGCCGTGCCGGCGCTTGCGCTGGATCTCCTCGCGCTGCTTCTCGAGCGGCAGGCCGTTCACCTCGACCACGTTGTCGAGCATGCGCGTGAAGACGCGCACGACCTGGCGGTACTCTTCCCAGTCGAAGTGCGCGTGCTCGGTGAACGGGTCGCGCACGAAGCTCGTCAGGTTGATCGAGCCCAGCAGGCACGAGCCGTACGGCGGCAACGGCTGCTCGCCGCAAGGGTTGGTGGCGCGGATGTTCTCGCACCACCAGTTGTTGTTCATCTCGTTGACGCGGTCCACCAGCACGAAGCCGGGCTCGGCGAAGTCGTACGTCGAGGACATGATCACGTCCCACAGCCGCCGGGCAGGCAGGGTCTTGTAGACCTTGCAGAGCACCAGGCCCTCGTCGTTGCGGACGTAGTTCGAGGTGTCCGGCCACTCGCGCCAGACGTACTTCGTCCGGTCGCCGGTGTCCTGTCCCTCGATCTCGGCCTGGCGCACCGGGAACGCGAGCTGCCAGTCGCGGTCCTCGCGCACCGCCTTCATGAACTCGTCGGTGACCAGCAGCGACAGGTTGAACTGGCGGAGGCGACCCGCCTCGCGCTTCGCGCGGATGAACTCCATCGCGTCGGGATGGCCGACGTCGAACGTGCCCATCTGCGCGCCGCGGCGGCCGCCCGCGGACGACACGGTGAAACACATCTTGTCGTAGATGTCCATGAAGGACAGCGGGCCCGACGTGTAGGCGCCGGCGCCCGAGACGTAGGCGCCGCGCGGGCGCAGCGTCGAGAACTCGTAGCCGATGCCGCAGCCGGCCTTCAGCGTGAGGCCGGCCTCGTGAACCTTGCCGAGGATGTCGTCCATCGAGTCGCGGATCGTGCCGGACACGGTGCAGTTGATCGTCGACGTCGCGGGCTTGTGCTCCTGCGCGCCGGCGTTCGACGTGACGCGTCCCGCGGGAATCGCGCCGCGGCGCAGCGCCCACAGGAACTGCTCGTTCCAGTACTCGCGGGCCTCTTCCTTCTCCACGTCGGCCAGCGCGCGCGCGACGCGCTTGTAGGTGTCGTCCATCGAGTGGTCGATGGGCGTCCCATCCTTCGCGGACAGGCGATACTTCTTGTCCCAGATATCGAGGGACGCTTCCTGGAACGGAATGCTCCTGGCGTCCCGGCTCTCAAGCTTCACGGCAGTGCTCATTGCAGCGACACGGCTCCGGTTTCTTCTCGCGGTTCGACGGTTGTATACCCCCTGGGACTCCGCCCCGACCCCTCTGACGAGAGGCGGGACAGGCCCTGCTGACCCCTTTTTCGGCCTGGCTCGGACCGTCCCGCAATCCCCCGAGGACGTATCGTGCCAAACACAACATGTAGAGTCAGGGCGGAAAGATTATGCACCGGCCACCCCCCCGTCAACTGCTTTTTCTGACGCGCCGCAGCAAGTTTTTTTATAAATCAATGCCTTACAAGATTTCACTCGAAATTGCCCGCCGATGCCTGAAACGGCCGCCGGAGTCAAGCCTCGGTTTGCGGCAATGACACAACATCTTGTGTCCACCCGCACCGCCACCGGTAATCCACAGCTTGCCCACCGGCGCTGCACAGCCGCGCTTGCGGGGCGGCCCGGCGGCGCGCGCGGGAACTCCTGCAGCGCGATACCGAGTCTGACCCCGAGCCCCGGGCACTGCGCAAGGGGTCCGGGAGCAGCCTGCTAGACTCGCTGCCCCGTCGGGCAACCACGAATTACTGCAGGATTTCCGCATGAAGCTGTCCCTCGGCCTGGCTGCGCTGGTACTCGGCGCCTGGACCTCGATCGCTACCGCCCAGCTGCCGGTGCAGGCCGGCGAGGCACCCGTGCCTTCGCTCGCACCGATGCTGAAGCGCGTGACGCCCGGAGTCGTCAACATCCAGATCCGCGGCACGGTGCAGGAGCAGAACCCGCTCGCGAACGACCCGTTCTTCCGCCGCTTCTTCGACGTGCCGAACACCCCGCGGCAGCGTGAATTCCAGAGCGCCGGCTCCGGCGTGATCGTCGACGCGAAGAACGGCTACATCGTGACGAACGCGCACGTGATCGAGAACGCGACCGAGATCACCGTGCAGCTGCTCGACAACCGCTCGCTGACCGCGAAGGTGATCGGCAAGGACCCGGGCTCCGACGTCGCGGTGCTGAAGGTGCAGGCCGCGAACCTCGTCGAGATCCCGATCGCGGACTCCGATCTCGAGGAAGTCGGTGATTTCGTCGTCGCGATCGGCAATCCGTTCGGCCTCGGCCATACGGTCACGTCCGGCATCATCAGCGCGCTCGGCCGTTCCGGCATCAACCCGGAGGGATTCGAGGACTTCATCCAGACCGACGCCTCGATCAACCCGGGCAACTCCGGCGGCGCGCTCGTGAACCTGAACGGCCGCCTGGTCGGCATCAACTCCGCGATCCTGTCGCGCACCGGCGGCAACATCGGCATCGGCTTTGCCATTCCGTCGAACATGATGAAGACGGTGATGGACCAGCTGATCAAGTACGGCGAGGTCCGGCGCGGCGTGCTCGGCGTCAACATCCAGACACTGACGCCGGACATCGCGCAGAGCATGGAACTCGGCAGCGTGCAGGGCGCGCTCGTCTCGCAGGTCGTCGACGGCTCGGCCGCAGAGAAGGCCGGCATCAAGGCGGGCGACGTGATCACCGCGGTCAACGGCAAGCCCGTGAAGGACGCCTCGGCGCTGCGCAACACGATCGGCCTGCTGCGCATCGGCGACCGTGTCGACGTCTCGCTGCTGCGCGACGGCAAGCCGCGCCGGGTCACCGCGGTGATCGGCGAGCGCGACGCCGCGGCTGAGTCCAAGGCTGCCGGACTGCACGAGGGCCTGCAGGGCGCCGAACTCGTCGATGCGCAGGGCGGAGGCGTGCTGATCCGCTCGGTCGCCGAGGGCAGTCCGGCGGCGCAGCGCGGCCTGCGCACCAACGACGTGATCCTCGCTGTCGGTCGCACGCGGGTGGCGAACCTCGCGGACTTCCAGCGCGCGACCGAGGGTGCGTCTGCGTTCGTCGTGCAGATCCGGCGCGGCAGCGCGATGCTGGTGATTCCGATTCGCTAGCCGTCGGCGGACGGTTTCCCAGCGTCCGGTCCGGTGCCTCGCTCCTGCTCGCGAAGAAACATGCGAGCTGGCCGAGGCACCGGACCAGGACGCTGGACACGCCGCGCCTGAGCGAGAATCGGGGACATTCGGGATTTCGGAGCTCGCGAATAGAGCCATTTCCTCGCACGGCGCATGAAGCGCCCACCATCGCACGGAGATGAAACGCGTGCACGACGCCGCATGTCAGCTGACGGCGCATAGCGCTCGCACACGGCCCTGGACACTGGGTCCCGTCACGCGACTTGCGCCGTGCGAAGTCATCCGCCGGATGACGCAGCTCAGGCGCGTGATGTCGGGCGTCGATTGCCTGTCCGTCCGGACGAGCATGTTTCTTCGCGAGTGCGGGCGGACAGGCAATCGACGCCTGCCACATCAGCCTGACGCTCTCAGCCGCTCGGCGATGACTCACACACGGCCGCGCGCCGCGCCTCGCGGCGTCAGCTTCGCGAGCGACTCGGCCCGCGCGTAGAAGGCCGGCAGCGATCCCGCCGCCGCCAGCTCACGCTCCAGGCCCGGCACGCAATCGTGGTAAGTCGCGACCGACGCGAGTCGCGCATTGTCGAGCGGCCGCGCGAACCACGCGTCGTAGCCGGAATAGCCGGCCCACTGCGCGCGCAGGTTCCGGTATTCGAACTTGAGCCGGCCGAACTCCCGGTTCTTCTCGATGCGCATCTCGGGCGCCGGCAGCGTCGATCCGTACAACTGCGACAGGGCCGCGCGCGAGCGACCGAGCAGCTGCACGAACTCGGCCTGCCTGCGCCGCGACGTCTCGTACGCCTCCAGGTCCTTCTGCCGGCCCTGCGCGGCCAGCCAGCGCCGCACGCCCGCATGCTCGACGACGCTGGCGAACGCCTCGTTGAACTCGCTGTCGCCGCTCACGTACAGGCGCTCGTGCGCGAGCTCGTGGAAGATCGTGCCGACGAGCCGCGTGTCGCTCCAGCCGAGCATCGTGCTGAACAGCGGATCCGGCAGGTGCCCGAGCGTCGAGTACGTGGCCACGCCCTCGACGATCGCATCGTTGCCGCGCGCCGCGAGCTGCCAGGCCTTCGCATTCGCCGCCGCTTCGTCGAAGTAGCCTCGATAGCTGACGCAGCCCGCGATCGGGAAGCACCATCGCAGCGGCACGAGCGAGAACTCCGGCGTCGCGACGACGTTCCACACGGCGTATGGACGGCCAAGGTCGGCATAGCGCGTGTAGCTGCCGCTGTCCGGCAGCGCGAGTTCATGCACGGCAAACGCTCTTGCCTGCTGCGCGAGCTCCAGCCGCGACCGGGTTGCGACGGGCGTCGCGGGATCGTCGAGCACGCGCGGAATCGGCCGGCTGCGCGCCATGACGTCGAGCTGGCCGCCGGCGGCCTGCATCACGTAGCAACCCGTGAGCGGCAGCGACAAGGCAAGCGCGGCGGCCGCACGCATCGGCGCAAGGCGCCGCGATGCGTTCGCTCGCCTGCATGAGTGCCGTTCCGCTACGATTCCCTGCATGAAGATCTACCTGGTCGGCGGCGCGGTCAGGGACCGCCTGCTAGGCCGTCCCGTCATCGAGCACGACTACGTGGTCGTCGGCGCAACGCCGGACGAGCTTGCGTCGCAGGGCTTTCGCCCGGTCGGCAAGGACTTTCCGGTCTTCCTGCACCCGCGCACAGGCGAACAGTACGCGCTCGCCCGCACCGAACGGAAGACCGGCCCCGGCTACTACGGGTTCGCCACGAGCTTCTCGCCCGACGTGACGCTCGAGGAGGATCTCGCGCGACGCGACCTCACGGTGAATGCGATGGCCGCCGACGAGGACGGCACCGTCATCGACCCCTACGGTGGCCAGCGCGACCTCGAGGCCAGGGTGCTGCGGCACGTGTCCCCCGCCTTCGTCGAAGACCCGCTGCGGGTATTGCGCATCGCACGTTTCGCCGCGCGGTTCGCTCCTCTCGGGTTCACGGTTGCCGCCGACACGATGCAGCTGATGCGGGCCATGGTCGCCAGCGGCGAACTCGCGGCGCTGGTACCGGAGCGTGTCTGGGTCGAGACGGAGCGCGCGCTCGGCGAGTCTCGTCCGGTCGTGTACCTCGAGGTGCTCCGCAGCTGCGGCGCGCTCGACGTGGTGTTTCCCGGAGATCGCGGCGCTGTTCGGCGTGCCGCAGCCCGAGAAATGGCATCCGGAGGTGGACTCGGGGATCCACACGCTGCAGGTGCTGGACGTGGCCGCGGAGCTTTCGGCGGAGACCACGGTGCGCTTCGCGGCACTGGTGCACGACGTCGGCAAGGGACTGACGCCTCGCGACCAGTGGCCCCGGCACATCGGCCACGAGGAAGCGGGCGCGCGCCTGATCGAGCAGCTGTGCGAACGATTGCGCATACCGAACGAGCACCGCGACCTCGCCGTGCTGGTGGCGCGCCACCATGCCCGCGTGCACCGGGCGGCGGAGCTCAGGCCCGGCACGACGCTCGAGCTGCTGGAGGCCACCGACGCGTTCCGCCGGCCCGAGAGGTTCGAGCGGGTGCTGCTCGCGTGCGAGGCCGATGCGCGCGGCCGCGGTGCGGAACGCCGCGCCGAGCCTTACCCGCAGGCGGACCTGCTGCGACGCGCGCGCGCCGCGGCTGCCACGGCGCGTCCCGATCCGGTTGCCGTCGAGGGACAGCCCGGGCCCGTGATTGCCGATCTGGTGCGCGCAGCGCGCACGGAGGCGATCCGCCTCGCCTGCGGCCGCTGAGTCGAGCGCAGTCCGCGGCCGACGCGCGTTACAGCACGCTACAGCGCGTGAGTGAGGTCACGCACCGCGAAGCCGCGCAATGGCGCGTCGCAGTTCCTTGCCAGCGCGATGACCTTGAACCGCTCGCCCATCTCTCCAGGCAGCGTGAGCAACATCGCCTGCCGGGAAAGGTTGACGCGCTGTACCAGGTCGACGCCCGACACGTCGGACAGGTGGCGCGTCAGGTCGTTGCCAATCAGGAAATGCGCCTGCGTCGTGTAGCCCTTCACCTCGAGCCCAGCCTCGACGGCCGCTTCGGCGACCGCGGTGAAGTCCACCCATGACGTGATGTCCTGCAGGCCCGGCAGCAGCAACGGATCGTCGTGGAAGCGATGCCGGAAATGGCAGAGCAGCGTGCCGTCGCTGCGTTCCGCCGCGTAGAGCTCGCGGCGCGGCAGCCCGTAGTCCACGAACAGCATCACTCCGCGCTCGAGGCAATCGGCGACGGAACCGAGCCAGCCCCGGAGCCCCATGTTCAGCTCGGAGCGGTAGCCGTCCGGCCACGAGTCACCGGCATCGTCACGCAGCCGCAGCACGCGGTCCCGCAGCTCATCCGGCGCGGGGGCTTCCACCGACTCGAAGCCGCCCTCGCGCCAGGCCACGCCGAGGCAAAGGACCGTCCCATCGCGCACGACGAAGCGCTCGACCGGCATCGCATCGAGCACCTCGTTCGCGACCATGACGCCCGAGAAGTGCTGCGGCAGCCGATCGAGCCACTCGACCCGCGGCAGCAGGTGCGGAGCAGCCGCGGCAATCGTCTCCCGCTGGCGCTCGCGCAGGTCCGCGCTCACATCCAGGATCAGGTATCGCCCGGGCAGCACGCCGAGCGCCTCGAGTTCCTGCAGCATCACGGCGGCCATCGTGCCGGAGCCGGCTCCGAACTCCAGGATGTCGCCGCCGCCGAGCGCGTCGAGCACTTCGGCACACTGCGCGGCGAGGCAACGGCTGAAGACCGGCGCCACCTCGGGCGCCGTGATGAAGTCGCCGGCGGCGCCGATCTTGCGGGCACCGGCCGAGTAGTAGCCGAGCCCCGGCTCGTACAGCGCCATCTGCATGAAGCGCGCGAAACTGATCCATCCCCCCGCCGCGTCGATCGCTGCGCGGATCCGCGCGACGAGCTGCGCGCTGTGCGCCGCCTCGTCGGCACTGACTTCGGGCAGCTCCACCGCGTGACTCATGCAACCCTCGCTGCCGGCGCGACACCGCGAAGCGTCTCCGGTATCTTCAATCCATGCAGAAGCCCGATCCACTGGCCGGCCGCTGCGTGCTCGTCACGGGCGGCGCCAAGCGACTCGGTGCCGCAATGGCCCGCCGTCTGCACGCGGCCGGCGCGGACATCGTCGTCCACTACCATCGTTCCCGCCCCGCAGCCGACCAGCTCGTGGCCGAGCTGCAGGCGACCCGTGCCGGCTCGGCGCTCGCCGTGTGCGGCGACCTGCAGGACGTGCAGCGCCTGCCGACGCTGGTCGATGCCGCCGTCGCGCGCTACGGGCGCCTCGACGTGCTGATCAACAACGCGTCGACGTTCTACCCGACGCCGGTCGGCACGATCACCGCGGCGCAGTTCGACGATCTCGTCGGCACGAACCTGCGCGCGCCGCTGTTCCTCGCGCAGGCCGCAGCGCCCGCGCTCCGCGCCACGCAGGGTCTCATCATCAACATGGTGGACATCCACGCGCGGCGTCCGCTGAAGGCGCATCCCGCATACTCGGCCGCGAAGGCCGGCCTCGTGATGCTGACGAAATCGCTCGCGCGCGAGCTCGGGCCCGAGATCCGCGTGAACGGGATTGCGCCGGGCCCGGTGTTGTGGCCCGAGCGCGATCTCGACGAAGCGCTGAAGGCCGAGATCATCGGCAAGACGGCACTGAAACGGTCGGGCTCGCCGGACGACATCGCACGCACGGCATTGTTCCTCGCGACCGAAGCGCCGTACGTGACCGGCCAGATCATCGCGGTGGACGGCGGCCGCAGCCTCTGAGCCGAGGCGCCCGGGCAGCACGGAAGAACTCATGCTTTCCCGGGCTGCGCGGACCAGCCGAGGTCGACCGGCTGCATCGCGTGCGCGCCACGATCGAATGCCTGCCACAGCTCGCGCATCGTCGAGCCGAGCGTCGGGTGGACGAGGTCCGGCGCGAGCTCGGCCGTCGGCCCGAGCATGTAGGCGCGGCGCACGAGGTCGGGACGCGGCAGCACCAGAGCGGGCTCGTCCGCGACCGTGTCGCCGTACAGCAGGATGTCGAGATCCATGGAGCGCGGCGCCCACTTCGGCGCATTGCGCGCACGCCCGCAGGCGGATTCGGCCTCGTGCAGGTGTTCGAGTACCGCATGCACGTCGTCATCGGTGTCGAACGCGACGACGAGGTTGACGAAGTCGTCGCCCTCGAAGCCAACGGCCGCATTGCGATACGCGCGCGAGCAGCGCAGCGACGGATAGCGGCGCGCCAGCACGTCGAGCGCCCGATGCAGGTTCGCGACCGGCTCGACGTTGCTGCCGGCCGCCACGAACACTGCGGTCACTTGGCCGCCTTGCCGGGCGCGTAGTCCTCGCGCCGTCGCTCCACGAGGATGCCGACGTCGCGCGACCCGCGGATCGCGCCCTGCTTGTTGAGCCGCACGCGCACCCATGGCACGTCGAACTCGGTGACGACGATCTCGGCAATCCGTTCGGTCAGCGTCTCGACGAGCTGGAACTGCGAGTCACCGACGAACTGCAGCAGCCGCTTCGAGACCCGCTTGTAGTCGAGCGTGTCGTCGATTGAATCGGACGCGGCCGCCTTGCGGATGTCCGTGGCCATCTCGATGTCGAGCACGATCTTCTGCTTGACGCGCCGCTCCCAGTCCCAGATGCCGATGATGCACTCGGTGGCGAGACCGCCGAGGAAGATGACGTCGTGCGCAGCGTTCTTGTTGGATGGCATTGGGCGGGCGGATGGCGTTTGGAAAGTGGGAGGATTCGACGGGCGCGTTACAACTGCAAGCCCGCGGATGGCGGCCGGAGCTCGGTCATCGGCCAGCGCGCGCGGGCGCGGATCGAGAGGTCGTCGTGCTGCCCTGCTGCGAGCCGCAGGTGACCGAGCAGCGCGATCATCGCGGCATTGTCCGTGCAGAACTCCGCGCGAGGGTATACGACCCGCACCCCGTTGCGCTCGCCCATCGCCAGCATCCGCGCCCGGAGCCGCCGGTTCGCGCCGACGCCGCCGGCGATCACCAGCGACTCGACCCCGGTGGCCGCGATGGCCCGGCCGGCCTTGATCACCAGCGTGTCCACGACCGCTTCCTCGAACGCCAGCGCCGCGTCCGCACGGGTCTGGTCGTCCAGGTCGCGGCCGCGCAGGGCCACGACGACGGCGGTCTTCAGGCCGCTGAAGCTGAAGTCGAGGCCCGGCCGGTCGGTCATCGGCCGCGGGAACTGGAAAACGCCCGGCCGCCCCCGCTCGGCCAGTGCGGCGAGTTGCGGGCCGCCCGGGTAACCGAGGCCGAGCAGCTTCGCGGTCTTGTCGAACGCTTCGCCGGCCGCATCGTCCACGGAACTGCCCAGGATCTCGTAACTGCCTACGCCGTGGACCAGCGCCAGCAGCGTGTGCCCGCCGGAGACCAGCAGCGCGACGAACGGAAACCGGGGCGGCTGCTGCTCGAGCAGCGGCGCCAGCAGGTGGCCCTCCATGTGGTGCACGCCGACGCAGGGCACGCGCCAGGCGAAGGCCAGGCTGCGTGCCACGGCTGCACCGACCAGCAGCGCGCCGACCAGCCCCGGGCCGCAGGTGTACGCGATGCCGTCTACGCGCGGCTCCGTCCCGGCGTCTGCGAGCACTTTCTGCAGCAGCGGCAACAACTTACGCAGATGATCCCGGGACGCGAGCTCCGGCACCACGCCACCGTAGGCCGCGTGCAGGTCGACCTGGCTGTAGACCTCGTGCGCAAGCAGGCCCGCCGAGCCGTCGTAGACGGCGGCAGCCGTTTCGTCACAGGAGGTTTCGATGCCGAGTACCCGCATGTTTTGCAATTCCCGGTCGCACTCTCTAAAATTCGCGGTCCTTTTTCCCGGCAATGCGGCCCTGGCCGTGGCCGGGCGCCCAGACCAGACCTACGACCGAGGTTTCGATGCCCAGCGTCCGCATTCGTGAGAACGAATATTTCGATGCCGCCCTGCGCCGTTTCAAGCGTGCCTGTGAGAAGGCCGGCGTGCTGACGGAACTTCGGCGTCGGGAATTCTACGAGAAGCCGACCCAGGAGCGGAAACGCAAGAAGGCCGCCGCGGTCAAGCGCCACCAGAAGCGCGGCATGCGCGATTTCTCGGCCCCGCGCGCCCGCAACTACTGATCCCGACGTCCCGTGACGCTCAAGGAGCGCATCACCGAGGACATGAAGGCCGCCATGCGGGCCTCCGAGAAGGAGCGCCTGTTGACCATCCGCATGGTGCAGGCCGCGATCAAGCAGCGTGAAGTCGACGAGCGCATCGTGCTCGACGACGCACAGGTGATCGCAGTGCTCGAGAAGATGGTCAAGCAGCGCCGCGAGTCGATCGTGGCGTTCGAGCAGGGCGGCCGTGCCGACCTTGCCGAAAAGGAAAAAGCCGAGATCGCACTGCTGCAGGTCTACCTGCCGGCCCAGCTGTCCGAGGCAGAGGTCGACGCGCTGATCAAGGAAGCCATCGCCACCACCGGCGCCTCGTCGATGAAGGACATGGGCAAGGTGATGGCCGCCGTGAAGGCCAAGGCCGCGGGTCAGGCTGACATGGGCGCGGTGAGCGCCCGCATCAAGGCTGCGCTCAGCGGCTGACCGCCTTCGCGCCGGGCGAGCTCCGGCGCGTCTCCCAACTTCGCTTTCCGCCCTGTCGACCGGTCGGGCTGCCAACACTCGGCAGCAGGCCCGAGGATGGATCTTGGGTCCTGTTCAGGCGCGCGAAGAGATATGCGCGCCAGAACAGGACCCAAGACCCATCCCCATAGTCCCGCGCCTGAGCGACTTGCCGGCGCGTTTCGAGCGGCGGGAATGGCGAATGTCGTGACCGCGCCGTCAACTCGCACGGCGCATGCAGCCGGACAGATCGCCCGGAACAGCCGTGGATTCTGCCGCCTCGGTCGCGGTCGTGGGTCCCGCCAATGTCAGTCACGACCGGGCGGTGAGCCGCGAATTCGATCGTGCGGCGGGATCCGTTGACGCTGCATGCGCCGTGCGAGTTTTCGGGCTTTGGCGAAAACTCGCTCAGGCGCCGGGCATCGAGCGGCCTTTTCGGGCCCGCTTCAGGCGTGCATGTTTCTTCGCGCGCCAGAAGCGGGCCCGAAAAGGCCGCCGGGCACGTGCCTCGATCGACTTTCCGCCCCGAAGCCGGAATCCGCCACGTCGCGCGCTTGCGGCATCCCGATCCCGCCTCCACTATCCTCTATTCCCCGCTCAATACCCGCTTCCCCCGTGGCCGGCCGCATCCCACAGCACTTCATCGACGAGCTGATCGCAAGGACCGACATCATCGAGGTGATCGGCGCACGCGTGCAGCTGAAGAAGGCGGGACGCGAGTACAAGGCGTGCTGCCCGTTCCACGACGAGAAGTCGCCCTCGTTCACCGTGAGCGCGGACAAGCAGTTCTATCACTGCTTTGGCTGCGGCGCGCACGGCACCGCGCTCGGCTTCGTGATGGAGTACGACCACCTCGGCTTCGTCGAGGCCGTCGAGGAACTCGCGGCCCGCGCCGGGCTCGAGGTGTGCGTGAAGGCGGGTCCGCCGCCCCGTCGCAGCCGCACGACGAACTCTACGTCGCGCTCGAGCGGGCCGCGCTGTTCTTCCGGCAGTCGCTGAGCGGCGAGGCAAAGGCCCGCGAATACCTCGCGAAACGTGGCCTCACCGCCGACATCATCCAGCGCTTCGGCATCGGCTTCGCGCCCGCGCGCTGGGACGCCCTGCTCGACCGTTACGGCACGACAGAGGACGAGCGGCAGGTGCTGCTGCGCGCAGGCCTGATCATCGAGCGCCAGTCGGACGCGACGCGCGCGCAGGGCCCCGGCTTCTACGATCGATTCCGCGACCGCGTGATGTTCCCGATCCGCGACACGCGCGGCCGCACGATCGGGTTCGGCGGGCGGGTGCTCGACGGCAGCGAGCCCAAGTACCTGAACTCGCCGGAGACCGAGCTCTTCCACAAGGGTCGCGAGCTCTACGGCCTGTTCGAGTGCCGGCAGGCGACGCGCAGCCTGCAGCGACTGCTCGTGGTCGAGGGCTACATGGACGTCGTGAGCCTGCACCAGGCAGGCATCACGTATGCGGTGGCCACGCTCGGCACGGCGACGACGCCGGATCACCTGCAGCGGATCTTCCGGCTCGTCGGCGAGGTCGTCTTCTGCTTCGACGGCGACCGTGCAGGCCGCGCGGCCGCGTGGCGCGCGCTGGAGAATGCCGTCGGCGAAGTGAAGCAGGGGCGCCAGGTGCGATTCCTGTTCCTGCCGGAAGGCCACGATCCGGACACGCTGGTGCAGCAGGAAGGCGCCGCGGCGTTCGAGGCACGGCTCTCGAGCGCACTGCCGCTGTCGGACTACATGATCCGGGAGCTCTCGGCGCGCAGCGATCCGTCGAGCGTGGACGGCCGGGCGAAGCTCGTCGAACTCGCGCGCCCGCTGATCCGGCGCATCCCGTCGGACGTGTACTGCGAACTGCTGATTACGCAGCTGGCTGAAGCGGTGCGGATGCCGGCGGCGCGGCTTTCGGAATTGCTGCGCGCGGACGAGTCACCGTCCGTGCAGAGGACTGAGCACGAGCTTTGCGGGCAGGCCGGCGCGACCGGTCCCGCTGCCGATCGCGGGCCGGGGCAACCTGGTGCGCCAGGCGATCAGCCTGCTGGTGCACCACCCCGCGGCCGCAGCCGGCGTGGGCGACGTCGAGGCGCTTGCCGCAGTCGACCGTCCGGGCGTGCCCTTGCTGATCGAACTGCTGGCCCAATTCAGGGAAGACCCGCCGGCGAGCACGGCCGCAGTGCTCGAGCGGTGGCGGGACCGGCCGGACCACGGCCCGCTGTCGCGACTCGCGGCGGCCGAGTGCCTGGTTCCGGACGCGGAGGCGGCGGCTGCCGAGGTCCGTTCGGCCATCGAGAAACTGGTGGCCGAGGACGCACAGTGGCGCCTGGCCGCGCTGCAGGACAAGGCTCGCGGCACCGAGTTGACGGCGGATGAAAAGCTTGAAATTCAATCGCTTATTCGCACGCTGGCGCAGACGGCGCGGCGCGGGCCCGCGAAATAGGGCCTCGCGGCGGAGCGGCCGCGTGTTAATATTCCGCTCTTTTTTCCAGCCCCCCAATCCGAGGCGCCCATCTTGAGCAAGACGGCACGCAAGCAGGCCAAGAAGGCCCCCGCCCGCAAGGCTCCCGCCGCTCGTCCGAAGGCGGCCAAGGCCCACGTGGCGGCAAAGGCTGCGGCGAAGAGCAAGACTCACAAGCCGCAGGTCGCGGCCAAGCCGCACGCCAAGGCTCATCCCGCACCGAAGACGCACAAGGCCGCAGCGAAGCACGCGCCGGCCAAGGCCGCGCACAAGCCGGCTGCGAAGGCGCCGGTGAAGCCGGTCCACGCGAAGGCGCATGCGCCGGTTCACGCCAAGCACGCACGCGCCGGCTCACGCCAAGCAGCACGCACCGGCGAAGGCCGTTGCTGCGGCGAAGCTTCCTGCGCACAAGGGCCAGTCGTTGCGGCCGCGAAGGCTGCCGTCGCCGCGCCGCCGGCCGTCGCCGGCAAGAAGGGCAAGGGCGCAAAGCCCGGCGCCGAGAAATTCGACATCGCGCTGCCGCCGAGCACGCCCGAGGATCGCCAGTCGCAGCTCAAGCTGCTGATCGCGCGCGGCAAGGAACAGGGCTTCCTGACCTACGCCGAGGTCAACGATCACCTGCCCTCCGAGATCGTCGATCCGGAGCAGATCGAAGACATCGTGCAGATGATCAACGACATGGGCATCCCGGTGTACGAGAAGGCACCGGACGCCGAGGCGCTGCTGCTGCGCGAGCCGGTCGTCGCCGATGAAGAGGCCGCCGAGGAAGCTGCCGCGGCGCTCGCCACGACGGTGGACGCCGAGTTCGGCCGCACGACCGACCCGGTCCGCATGTACATGCGCGAGATGGGCACCGTCGAGCTGCTGACGCGCGAGGGCGAGATCTCGATCGCGAAGCGCATCGAGGAAGGCCTGGACGCGGTGCGCAGCGCGCTGTCGTCGTATCCGCCCACGTTCGAGCTGATGCTGCGGACCTATGAGCCGGTGAAGGCCGGACAGGGCCGCCTGATCGACCTGATCGTCGGCTTCGTCGACCCGAACGCGCCCGACGTGATCGCGGAACCGATCAACCCGAAGCTCGCCGCCGCCGCGAAGGAACTGGCCGAGGAAGAAGCCGAGGACGGTGACGAAGAGGCGGGCGAGGACGAGGAAGCAGTCGAGACGGGCCCGGATCCCGAGGAGGCCGCGCGGCGTTTCGCGTCGCTCGCCAAGGTCTACGCGCAGGTCGTGAAGTCCCTCGACGAGAAGGGCTCGAAGGACCCGAAGACGGTCAAGCTGCGCCGCAAGCTCGCCGACGAGTTCATGGAGCTCAAGCTCTCGCCGCGCATGTTCGACCAGCTGATCTCGCAGCTGCGCGAGCACCTGAACGAGATCCGCGGCATCGAGAAGGCCGTGATGCAGATCTGCGTGCGCGACGCCGGCATGCCGCGCTCGGACTTCATCGAGACGTTCCCGCGCAACGAGACCAACGTCCACTGGCTCGACAAGCACGTGCGCGCCAAGCGCAAGCACTCGGCGGCGCTCGGGCGCCTGCGCGAGGAGATCGAGCGCCAGCAGATGAAGCTGCGCGAGGTCGAGAAGCGCACGCACCTCACGATCAACGAGATCAAGGAGATCAACCGCGAGGTCGCGGTCGGCGAGGCGCAGGCCCGCCGCGCGAAGAAGGAGATGGTCGAGGCCAACCTGCGCCTCGTGATCTCGATCGCGAAGAAGTACACGAACCGCGGCCTGCAGTTCCTGGACCTGATCCAGGAAGGCAACATCGGCCTGATGAAGGCCGTGGACAAGTTCGAGTACCGCCGCGGCTACAAGTTCTCGACGTACGCCACCTGGTGGATCCGGCAGGCCATCACCCGCTCGATCGCCGACCAGGCGCGCACGATCCGCATCCCGGTGCACATGATCGAGACCATCAACAAGCTGAACCGCATCTCGCGGCAGATGCTGCAGGAGATGGGCCGCGAGCCGACGCCGGACGAGCTGGCCGTGCGCATGGAGATGCCCGAGGACAAGGTGCGCAAGGTGCTGAAGATCGCCAAGGAGCCGATCTCGATGGAGACGCCGATCGGCGACGACGAGGATTCGCACCTCGGGGACTTCATCGAGGACACGTCGGTCGAGTCGCCGATCGACTCGGCGACGATGGAGTCGCTGCGCGAGACGACGCACTCGGTGCTCGCCGGGCTCACGCCGCGCGAGGCCAAGGTGCTGCGCATGCGCTTCGGCATCGACATGACGACGGACCACACGCTCGAGGAAGTCGGCAAGCAGTTCGACGTCACGCGCGAGCGCATCCGCCAGATCGAGGCCAAGGCGCTGCGCAAGCTCCGGCACCCGAGCCGCAGCGAGCAGCTGCGGTCGTTCCTCGAGGACTGAGCACGACGCAGCGAGCCGTCGCAAGGAAAGGCCCGCAAGGGCCTTTTCTTTTGTCTTTCAGTGGCCCGTCAATTCACGCCCCGACCCCGCCTTGCTCGCCCCGGCCGCCGGGGGTAATTCGATGTCGAAGTCGAGTGCCTCGACCTGCTCGTCCGACAGGCCGATACGTTGCAGCAGCGGCACGAAGCGGGGATCCTGCCGCAACGGCTGGAACAATGGTCCAGCCCGCACCTCGAGGACGCCGCCATCGCGTTCCTGCAGGGCCCGGTCCAGCCACTCGAACGCCTCGTCGGCCATTGCCGAGCCGCGCATAGCCAGCAGCGATCGGGCTCGAAAAGTCCGGATGCTCCTTGCCAACCTCTTCCAGCAGCCGTTGAGCTTCCTCGCGTCGTCCCAGGGCGGCGTAGACAAATGAAAGCCCCAGGCGTCGCATGATGTCATGGGGTTCCTGCTGCATCGTCGCAAGCGCGCCGTCGAGGTCGCCGGAGAGCAGCAGCGCCTCGCCCAGATGTTCGTGCGTGAACACCGCATCGGGCGCCATTTCGAGCGACTTTCGAAACGCCGCGATCGCGTCTGCGTACCTGCCAAAAGACCATGTATCCGAAGCCCAGGTTGTCCCAGGCCGCGCCGTTCAGTGGATCGAGGCGCACCAGTTCCTGCTGGATCGCGATTGCGCGCGGGCCGTCTCCCGTGACCAGCGCCAGGCCTCCCGGCCGTGTTCAGGACGTGCTCGTCGTGAGGCGCAAGTGACAGGGCGCGCTTCAGCAGCCGCACGGTCTCGGGCAGGTTCATGTCGTACGACTGGGAAAGATAGGCCAGCTCGGCGATCGCTGCCGCATCGGACGGATCGATAGCGATCGCCCGCTGGACTGCGGCACGCGCCTTGGCGAATCCCGCATGGAGGGGCAGGAAACCCAGCCATGCGCGCGCGGAATACGTCTGCGCCAGCAGTCGCCACCCGGGGCCGTACTTGTCGTCTACCGCGACG
The DNA here is from genome assembly GCA_963776815.1 of uncultured Gammaproteobacteria bacterium. GTDB lineage: Bacteria > Pseudomonadota > Gammaproteobacteria > Steroidobacterales > Steroidobacteraceae > RPQJ01. Next base: position 162,362 of record CAVZNZ010000015.1, on the reverse strand, counting down.
ACGTGCTCGAGCAGCGCGCTCGCCTGTGCGAGGCCGTCCTTCGTGAAGGACCGGTACAGCTGTCTTGCCCGGAGGTAATCAGCATAGGTCTGCGGGGTCGGTCGTCTGGCTGCTCGGTGTCGACGTTCCGAGCATCGTGACCCGGAGCCGCGCGACTACCGCTGCGGCGATCTCGTCCTGCACCTTGAAGACGTCCTCGAGATTCCGGTCATAGGTCTCGGACCAGAGCTGCGAGCTGTCCGAAGCCCGCACGAGCTTGGCGCTGATGCGCAGGTGATTTCCGGACTTTCGCACGCTGCCCTCCAGCAGGTGCGAGACGCCCAGGGTGCGCGCGATGGTCGCGGCATCGACCTCCTTGCCCTTGAACGAGAAGGACGATGTACGCGCGATCACGCGCAGTTGCGGCACCTTCGCCAGCACGTCGAGCATCTGTTCTGACAGGCCGTCCGAGAAATACTCCTGGTCCTTGTCCGGACTCATGTTCACGAATGGCAGCACTGCGATGGAGGGCCGCGGGTCCGCAGTCACGACAGCGGGGCCTGGGCCGGTGCAGCAGGAACCGCCTTGACCGCGGCTGGCGGCGGAACGGCTCGACTCTTGTAGAGCCAGAGCGCGCCGCCGCCGAGCAACAGCAGTATCGTCAGGACGGCGAGCTCGGCGCGCGTCACGCTCTGCTCGCCACGGTCGCCGTGGTACCAGGCCAGCGTGATGGCGACGGGGAGACCGATCGCCAGCGTCAGCATCGAGAGCTGCTTGGTGGCGTCCGGCCAATGAAATGCATCCGCCGCGAAGCCGATGACCTGCAGCAAAGCCCACGCGCCCGCTGCGTACGCGAGACCCCACTGCACGACCTTGCGGCGGCGCAGCCTTGCCCAGGCGTCATCTTCGTCACGCTCTGTCGGCGCGTCTGTCACAGCGTCCTCCCTCAGGAGCGGAGAGTAGCGGAGTGCGGCAGCAGAGAGACAGTTACGCATGCTCGGGAGCGGGCCCGGCCGGATCTGTGCACCTGGCCTCCTGGACTTTCCCGCGACCGTGCGCGCGAGCCGCCGTTCATCGCAGCGACAAATCATCCTTGTCGCCGGGCTGCCGCAGGATAGAATCGAACGAGCGAGCGCCTGACTCGCTACAACAACAATTGCAGGGGGGTTTGTCATGAGCCGGAGTCCGCTTTTCGCACGGGTCAGTCGCGCGCTGCGCATGGCGCAGTACTGCGAGCAGCAATCGATCTCGACGCAGCAGGGTTTCGAGCTCGCGGCGCAGGCGCAGCACTCGCGCCGGGAATTCATCGGCATGGCGGCGGCGGCCGTCGCGCTGACGCCGCTCGCCGTGCGGGCGGCCGCCGGCGGGTCCGCGCCTCGCGTGGCGATCGTCGGCGGCGGGCTCGCCGGCCTCACCTGCGCGGACGTCCTGCAGCGCAACGGCGCGATCGCGACGCTCTACGATGCCAGCACTCGCCTGGGCGGTCGCTGCTTCAGCAATCGCACGCTCGTGCCGGGCATGGCATGCGAGAACGGCGGCGAACTGATCGACACCGGCCACAAGACGATGCTGGCCTACGCGAACGAGTTCGGGCTCGCGCGGGAAGCGATCGCGCACAAGGTCGGCGAGGAGCGCTTCTGGTTCTTCGGCCAGTCGTGGTCCGAGCAGCAGGTCGTCGACGAGTTCCGCGCGGTCGTCGCCGCCATGCAGCCCGACCTGAAGGCGATCAGCGGTGCCGCCAGCTTCCAGTCTGCGAATGACGCAGACCGATATTTCGACGGCATCGACCTCGCGACGTACCTTGCGAGCCGCTGCTCGGGCTATCCGCTGGTCGAAGCCGTGCTGAACGAGGCCTACGCCGCCGAGTACGGACTCGAGACGTGGCAGCAGAGCACCCTCAACTTCCTCGGCTTCATGCGGCTGAACAAGCAGTCGAAATTCGAGCCGTTCGGCGTCAGCGACGAGCGCTTCCACCTCGTCAACGGCAACGACGGCATAGTGCAGGGAATCGAGTCACGCCTGCAGGGTACGGTCGTCAGAGGCGCCCGGCTCACGCGGCTGGGCCGCAATGCCTCGGGCGAGTTCCTGATGTACTTCAACGGCAGCAGCGTTCCCGAGCGAGCCGACGTCGTGGTCGTCGCGATTCCGTTCAGCGTGCTGCGCGGAGTTGCAGCTGGATGCGTCGCTCGGCCTGTCCGCGGACAAGCGCCGCGCCATCAACACGCTGGGCTATGGCAACAATGCCAAGACCATGGTCGCATTCAACGGCCGGCCGTGGTCCACGCAGTACGCCGCGAGCGGCGGCACCTACAGCGACCTGGCCAACCACCAGAACACCTGGGAAAGCAACCGGGCCAACGCCACGTCGAAGGGAATCATCACCGACTACGCCAGTGGCGACCGCGGTGCGGCGCTGCGCGTCAGCCGGCTGCAGCCTCAGGTGGACGCGTTTCTGACGGACTTCAACAAGCTGTTTCCCGGCATCAAGTCGTCGGCTGCGCGGCAGGGCAACGCCTACGTCGCGCACCTCGAGCACTGGCCGACGAATCCGCTCAGCCTGGGCTCCTACACCTGCTATCTTCCTGGCCAGTTCACGACCGTCGAAGGACTGACGGGCGAAGCCGCGGGCCTGCTCAAGTTCGCCGGCGAGCATGCCGACTCGTTCTACTCCTGGCAGGGTTACATGGAGGGCGGTTGCCTCTCCGGCGCACGTGCTGCCAGCGAGGTGCTGGCGGACATCAAGGCGGGGCGGGTGTAGCGTCCGGCGTGAGCGACGGTGACGATCGCGTCGCGGCCTGCGGGAAATACCGCGCCGCCGCCGGATGCAGCGGGATGGTGACTCCGTCACGGGCACGCGACTTCGAGAGCCGTGTTGCCTGAACCCCGGCACCGCCGCTTGCCGCGGATGCGTACAACAGGTCGAGCGTGTCGGTGACGAGCGTGTCGGGCACGTCGTCGCGCGCCACCAGCAGCGCGGTGGCCGCAACGGTCGGCACGGGCTCGTCCTGCCCGGGATACGTGCGAGCCGGGATAGTGAGCGGAAACAGTCCGGGCGTGCCGGTGGCGAGCTGCACGCGCGACTGCAGGTCGAGCGGCACGAGCCTGAGCTGGGCCGCGTGCATCGCGATCTCGAGCTGCCGCCACGGCGCGGACACCACCTCGATCACGGCGTCGATCTCGCCCTGGACGAGCAGGTCGAGGGCCTGCTGTGGCGATCTCGCCTCCGCCTCGTCGAGTTGCAGAACATCGACGCCGGCGGCGTCGAGCAGCCGCGTGGCCGTCTGCCTGGTTCCGGACGACACCGCGCCGAGCGCGACGCGCCGGCCCGCGAGATCCGGCAGGCTTGCGATGCCGGAATCCTGCCGGACGACGACGTGCACCGGCTCGGGGAACAGGCTCGCGACTGCACGCAGATGCCCGAGCGGGCCCGTGCCCGTGAACGTGCCAGTGCCGGTCACCGCGGACGCCGCGACGTCGCTCTGCACCATCCCAAGCCGTGCGTCGCCCCGGTCGATCGCAAGCGCGTTCGCCACGCTGCCCGCGCTCGCGGCGACCGCCAGCGGTGCCGGGCTGCCGATGCGCGAGACGACCGACGACAGGAAGCGCCAGTACTCGCCGCCCTCCGGTCCCGCTGCGATCAACGCGGTCCCGCTCCCTTCGCCAGTGCGGAGCCGGATGTTGTCGAGCGCGCGGCCGAGCTCCTCGGCGATGATCGCGTCGTCCCTGCCGCGGCGCGCGGGCGCCTTCTGCACCAGCTCGGCGAGGCGGCGCACCAGCTCGTCCGCCTGCGACGTGGGTGCTGCGGCGCCGAGCGCCGCGGGTACTGCGGGACTCGGCGCCATCGCGTCGGCCGGCTGCCAGCCCTGGCCCGCCTGCCGATAGACGACGGAACCGTAGGCGCGCAGCTCGGTGTCGGGCTCGTTCGGCCCTGACTTCAGCCCCGTGATGCCCTCGTCGGCCGCGCCGAGCGCGTTCGCGATCATCGTCGGGCTCAGGCCCTGCCAGTCGGACGGATCGTAGGCCTCGGTGAAGCGCAGCTTCGCGTTGTAGTACACGATCACCTGCTTCGTGCCGTCGTCCGCTGCGCGATACGGGGCGCTGCCCTGTCGTCGCAGCGATCTCGAGCTTCAGCACCTGGCGGCCAAAGAGCGCGTTGACCCGCGACTGCACGTCCTGCTCGAGCGCGCGACACATCCGGTCCGCGCGAGCAGGCGGCGAGCACCAGCGCGAGCGCTGCAAGCAGCAATGTCCTGCACACTGCGCGCATCGGCTAGAACCCCAGCATCGGCAGCGCGAAGTACGCCTGCAGCACGATGGCGTTGGCGATGTCCGCAAAGAAGGCGCCGACGATCGGCACGAGCAGGAACGCCAGCGGCGCCGGGCCATAGCGGTCGGTGAGCGTCTGCATCACCGACATGCCGACAGCCGTCGTCGCGAGTCCCGCCGCCACGGTCCCGGCGCTGACGACCGCCGCGTCGTAATCGCCGCCCATCGCGCGACTGGTCACGAAATACGCGAACGCGGCGGTCGCGGCCGCATTCACCAGGATGATCAGCATCAGCGGGCCGGCCAGCGTCGCGAGGTCGAGGATCCTGAGTCCCATCAACGCGATGATCAGGAACAGCGACAGCGACACGCTGCCCACGGCCTGCACCGCACGGTCGTTGATGCCGTCGAGCTTCAGCAGCGTCGCACCGTTGCGCACGGCCATGCCGATCAGCAGTGCCCACAGGAAGTCAGGCAGCAGGATGCCGGTGCCCTTCATCCATCCGTGCACGAGGTGTGCGGCGCCGATGCACACCAGGCACACCATCAGCACGAACAGCAGCTGCTCGGCCGTGATCGGCGCGAACACGGGCGTGTCCTCGCGGGCTCGCCTGCTCGGCGCGGCATGCCCGCGTCCGCCCGCCGCCGCCCGCTCGCCGGAGCGACGCATGATGCGCTCGGCGACCGGGCCCGCGAGCAGGCTGCCGAGCACGAGCCCGGCCGTCGCGGCGGCCATGCCGAGCTCGAGCGCGCCCTGCAGGTTGCGGACGTCGCTGAAGCTGGCCGCATAGGCCGCGGCCGTGCCGTGGCCGCCGATCAGGGAGATCGATCCGCCGAGCAGGCCGACCAGCGGGTGCAGGTCGAGCAGCCTCGCCATGCCGAGCCCGATCGCGTTCTGCATCACCATCATCGCGACGAACAGCGCGAGCAGCACGACCAGCTTGCGGCCGCCCTTCGCGAGCGAACGCACGTCGGCGCCGAGCCCGAGCGTGGCGAAGAACGCGAGCAGCAGCGGATCCTTCGGCGACGCATCGACGCCGAACTGCACGTGCGCGACGAGGCCCGCGATCGCCACTGCGACCGCGAACAGCACGCCGCCCACCACCGGCACGGGAATGCTGTAGCGCTGCAGGAACTCCGAGCGGCCCACGAGGAAGTGGCCGAGGAAGAACAGCGCCGTCGCAAGTACCAGCGTCTGCAGCAGGTCGAGGTCGAACGTGGTCAGGGGATGTTCTCCTTGTTCTGCCCCGCGGACATTCTGCACGGGGACATTCTCCATTTTCCAGACAGGAAAATGGAGAATGTCCCCTAGAAATCGAACTCGGCGTTGCCGGGTGCGCCCTCGATCGCGAGCAGCCGGAGCTTGGTCGCAACACCGCCGTGGGCGGAGAAGCCGCCCGGACGGCCCGCGGCCGCCAGCACGCGATGACACGGCACGATGATCGGAAAGGGATTGCGTCCGAGCGCCTGCCCGACCGCACGCGCCGCACCCGGGTCGCCGAGATCCGCAGCGATCTCGCCGTACGACCGGGTCGTACCGCGCGGGATGGCGCGCGTGATCTCGTAGACACGCCGGTCGAACTCGGGCACCGCGCTCATGTCGAGCCCGATCGAATCGAGGTCCGGCGCCTGGCCTTCGAGCAGCGCGACGATGCGGCCTATCGCGGCCTCGACGTCCGCGGGCGGCCTCGTCTCACACGCGTCGGGGAAGCGCTGCAGCAGTCGCCCGCGCTCCGAGCCCGCAGGCTCCGGCAATTGCACGCCAACGATGCCGCGCGGCCCCCAGGCGATGCCGCAACGGCCGATCGGGGTCTCGAACAGGGTTGCACCGTGCACGTTGCTCACTCGTCCATGCCGAATGCGGTTGCATGAAATGGTGGGCCCGCTGGGATTCGAACCCAGGACCAAGGGATTCACTGCGCCCCACCGTTTCCGGCGGGAGTGGACTATCTCTTCACCCTCGGCGTCGCCGCCGGTCGGGTGCGGGAGGCTCCAAGCCTGTCATCAAGGGCGCTCGAGCCCTCAGGTAGTCTCTGCACCTTCCGGCGGTGTACCGCCGGCTCGGCTCAGGGTTGCCATCAGCCGCGCTGGAAGGTTTCCCTGAATTCTTCCCGTCCACTTCGCGGATTACGCCGCGAAGGCACCTTCATCGATGAGTCCCCTGCACTAACCGCTGTGCTACAGGCCCACGCGGCGATTGTACCGAGTCGCGCGCACCGGTGGGCGGCGCTTCAATCGATCGCCTCGGCGCCGAGGGTACCGACGCCGGCCGCGCGGCTGAACTCGGACTCGGCGCTCGCCGCATCCGAGACGCAGAACCCGAGGTCGCGCAGCAGCCCGTCCTTCAGGCCGTAGACCCAGGCGTGCACGGTCGAGGCTGCCCGCGCTCCCAGGCCTGCCGCACGATCGTCGTGCGGCACACGCGCAGCGCCTGGAACAGCACGTTCAGCTCGCAGAGCCGGTCGATCCGCCGGGCCTCGTCCGGCAACGCCAGCAGCGGCTCGCGATACAGCAGCGCGAGGTCCCGGATCGGCCGCAGCCAGTTGTCGACGAGGCCGAGCTGGCGCTCCTCCCAGGCGGCCGTCACGCCGCCGCAGCCGTAGTGCCCGCACACGATGATGTGCGCGACGCCGAGCACGTCGACCGAGTACTGCAGCACCGACAGGCAGCTGAAGTCGTTGTGCATCACGAGGTTCGCCACGTTGCGGTGCACGAACAGCTCGCCCGGCAGCAGCCCCACGATCTCGTTCGCAGGAACGCGGCTGTCGGAGCAGCCGATCCAGAGGAAGCGCGGGGCCTGCTGCGCCACCAGTTCACGGAAAAAGCCCGGATTCGCGGCGACCATGCCCGCGGCCCAGCTGCGGTTCTTGTCGAAGAGGTCGGGGAGCCGGCTCATGTCGTGCTTGTTGCTCCAGCGAAGCCGGGAGTCTACCAATCCTGCGCCGGCGCTGCGCTCCCGTCGAACAGTGCCGCGGTACCATGCCGTCCACCGGCCGCAACTCCGCCAGAAGCTCATGGAGCCCAGCGATGCAATTCGAGACCCTGCTGTACTCGATCGACGGTCCCGTCGCGACGATCACGCTGAATCGTCCCGAGCACCTCAACACGATCGTGCCGCCGATGCCGGACGAGATCGAGGCCGCGGTGAATGCAGCCGTACGCGACGAGGACGTCAAGGTGATCATCCTGCGCGGGGCCGGCCGGTCGTTCTGCGGCGGCTTCGACTTCGGCACGGGCTTCCATCACTGGGACGACTACATCACCACCGACGGCGAGTGGGACGCCGGCAAGGACTTCATGTTCGCCACGGCGCAGGCCGTGTCGCCGACGCAGAAGTTCATGAGCCTGTGGCGCTCGCCGAAGCCCGTGATCGCGCAGGTGCACGGCTGGTGCGTCGGCGGCGGCAGCGACTACGCGCTGTGCGCCGACCTCGTGATCGCGAGCGAGGACGCGCGCATCGGCACGCCCTACTCCCGCATGTGGGGCGCCTATCTCAGCGGCCTGTGGCTGTACCGGCTCGGGCTCACGAAGGCGAAGGAATACGCGCTGACGGGCAAGCCGCTGTCGGGCCGCGAGGCCGCCGATTGCGGGCTGATCAACCAGGCCGTGCCGTTCGCGGACCTCGAGGCCACGGTACGGCGCACCGCGGCGCAGCTCGCGTCGATCCCGCTGTCGCAGCTCTCGGCGATGAAGCTGATCGTGAACCAGGCGTACGAGAACATGGGGCTCGCCTCGACGCAGGCGCTCGGCCCGATCCTGGACGGGCTGATGCGCAACACGCCCGATGCGAAGCGATTCATCGAGCTCGCGCGCGAGCAAGGCGTGCGAGCAGCGGTCGCGCAGCGAGACGGCCCGTTTGGCGACTACAGCCAGGCGCCGAAGGACGAGCAGCCGGATCCGAACAACGTCATTCGACCGTGAGCACGACCTTGCCGAACTGAGAGCCGCTTTCGAGCCACGCGTGCGCCTCGCCCGCGCGCTCGAGCGGAAACGTCCTGTCCACCGGCACGTCGACCTTGCCGGCTGCGACCCACGGCCACACGCGCTCCTCGATCGCGCGCGCGAGCCGCGCCTTCTCGTCCGCGTCGCGCGCCCTGAGCGTGGACGCGCTCACCGTCAGGCGCTTCAGCATCAGGCGGCGCAGGTCGAGCTTTACTTCGTGGCCGGTGAGCGTCGCGATGATCACCAGCCGCCCGTCGGGTGCCAGCACGTCGAGATTCCGCTCGAAGTAGTCCGCGCCGACCATGTCGAGCACGACGTCCACGCTGCCCGCCGCTCGCACGGCCGCCGACCAGTCGCCGTCCGCTGCGTCGATGGCAAGATCGGCGCCCAGCTCACGCGCCTTCGCGGCCTTCGCCGCGCCGCGCGCCGTCGCGAGCACCCGCGCACCGGCAGCCTTCGCCATCTGGATCGCCGTCACGCCGATGCCGCTGTTGGCCCCGTGCACGAGCAGTGTCTCTCCGGCGCGCAGTTGCCCACGCTCGAACACGTTGCTCCAGACCGTGAAGACTGTTTCCGGCAGCGCGGCCGCGCGCACGAAGTCGAGCCCCGCGGGAACGGGCAGCGCATGACGCGCATCGACCAGCGAGTACTCCGCGTAGCCCCCGCCGCCGAGCAATGCGGTCACGCGGTCGCCCGGGCGCCATCGATCCGCACCCTCGCCCGCTGCGGCGACCTCGCCCGCGACCTCGAGACCGAGCGTCGCAGGCGCGCCAGGCGGCGGCGGGTAGAAACCCGCGCGCTGGAAGATGTCCGGCCGGTTCACGCCGGCAGCACGCACGCGGATCAGCACGTGGCCCGGGCGAACCTCGGGCACCGGCACTTGCTCGATGAACAGGGCGTCCGCACCGCCCTTGCCACCGCGAATGGAGATGGATCGCATCATGGACGTATCCTACCGCGCACCGGGCCCTCCTTACCCGCGCAATCACGCGCCAGAGGCCGCGGTGCAATCATGCAGATCCGACTGCTCGTGACCGGCGGCACGTTCGACAAGGAATACGACGAGATCACCGGCAAGCTCTATTTCAAGGACACGCACGTCCGGGAAATGCTGCGGCTCGGGCGTGCCGGCCTCGACCTCGAGATCCGCACGCTGATGATGATCGACAGCCTCGAGATGCGCGATCTCGACCGCGAGCTGATCCTGAAGAGCTGCCTCGAGCCCGGGCGCGACCGGATCGTCGTCACGCATGGCACGGACACGATGCCGGACACGGCGCGCTACCTCGGCGAGCGCGTCACCGACCGCACGATCGTGCTCACCGGAGCGATGATCCCGTACACGTTCGGCAGCTCGGACGGCCTGTTCAATCTCGGCGGCGCGCTCGCCTTCGCGCAGGTGCTGCCGCACGGCGTGTACGTCGCGATGAACGGGCGCTGCTTCGACTGGCGCTCGGTGCGCAAGAACCGCGCGACCGGCCGGTTCGAGGACGCGGGCGGAGCCTAGCCCGCCGCGCCTCCTCCGCGGATCGTCAGACCCGACGGCCACCTTGAACCCGCCCCAGAACATGCGCTTGCCGTCGAACGGCATCGCCTTCGGATCCATCATCTTCGCGAGCCGGGATCCTTCATCACCTTGGCCAGCACCTGGTCCCGGTGCCGGCGCGACTTGTAAACGATGTACGAGAACCACACCGCCTCGCCGGCTTCAGCTTCACGCTCTGCGGAAACGACGTGTGCTTGCCCGGCTTTACGTCGTCGGCGATGCACTCGACGTAATCCAGCGCGCCGTGCTCGCGCCAGACCTTGCCGGCCTTGCGCGCGATGCGGCGATAGGCCGCGAGTTCGCTTCGGGATGGGGATGACGAAACCATCGACATAGTGACCCATGGCTCTCCTCCTGCTGTCTCGCCCACGATGTTGCGAGCGATTGTTGTCGTCGTCTCCGGACGCCCGGCTATCGCGCGCCGATGCGGAGCATCACTTTGCCGGTCCGCCCCGGCTCGAGCGCGGCGACCACGGCTTGCGCCGCCTGCTCGAGCGGAAAGGTCGCACCGATCTCGGTGTGGAACACGCCCTCGACGGTCAGGCGCTTCACGGCGCGCAGCACGCCGAGCAGTTTCAGCGGCGACTGCAACGCCATCCAGTTCGGCAGCAGGAATCCCGACACGTGCGCCACCGGCATCATCAGGTCGCGCCCGGGGATGCTGAGCGGACTGTCCGCGAGCGTGCCGTAGATCACCAGCCGGCCGTCGAGACCGAGGCAGCGCAACACCTCGCCGGTCAGTTCGCCGCCGACGCAGTCGAGCGCATAGCCGACGCCGCGGCCGCCGGTGACTTTGGCCACTTCCGCAACGAGGTCGTGTCGTTGCGTCTCGATCACCGCGTCGGCACCAAGCGCCGTGAGTTCAGCCGTGTTCGCGCTCGAGCGCACCACGCAGATCGTCCTGAACCCGTCGCGCTTGCCCATCCGCACGACGCTCTTGCCGAGCGCCGAGCCAGCCGCCGTGACCAGCACCCACGCGCCGCGCGGCACGGCCAGCACTTCGCGGATCATCACGTACGCGGTGATTGGATTGACGAAGAACATCGCCGCCTGTTCGTCCGGCACGCGCTCCGGCAGCACGACGGCCCGCTTTGCGTCGACGACCGTGTACTCCTGCCATGTGCCGTTCGGCGGCCCGCTCGCGACGGCGACGCGGCGTCCGCGGAGCCGCGCGGCGAGGAACCCTCCGCCACAGGCATCGACCACGCCGACGCCCTCGCCACCCAGCGCGTACGGCGGTTGCGGGCAAGGTGACCTGCGATCCGGGTCGAAGTAGACACGACCGTCCCCGGCAGCGCCGGGCTGGTTCCAGATGATCCGCTGCAGCGCCTGGTGGTAGGTGCCGCGGAGGAAATTGAGGTCCGACGGATTGACCGGGCTCAGCAGCATGCGCACGCGCACCTGCCCGGCCGCCGGCTCGGGTATCGGCACGTCCTCGATGCGGATGTCGGACGGCTGCTGCGTGTAGGACTGGATGCGTGCGGACTTCACTCGCGCAGCTTGCCTGCGGGCTCGAGCCGCAGCAACCGGCCGTCCTTTTCATCGGTCAGCAGGTAGATGTCAGCCGTCCGGTCCCTGCCGCACGTCGCGGACCCGCTGCTTCACGACACCGCGCAGCAACCGTTGCTCCTGCACGACCCGGTCGCCGTCGATGCGCAGGCGCACCAGCTGCTGGCTCTTCAGGCCACCGACGAACGCGTCACCACGCCACTCAGGAAACCGGTCGCCGGTGTAGAACATCAGCCCGCTGGTCGCGATCGACGGCACCCAGTAGTGCACCGGCGGTTCCATGCCCGGTGCCGTGCCCTGCTCGCTGATCGTCTTGCCCGAGTATTCGACGCCGTAACTGACGACCGGCCAGCCGTAGTTGCGGCCGGGCAGCACGCGATTGAGCTCGTCGCCGCCCTTCGGGCCGTGCTCGTTGGCCCACAGCTCGCCGGTCGCCGGATGCAGTGCAGCGCCCTGGACGTTGCGATGGCCGTACGACCAGATCTCCGGTCAGCGCGCCCGGACGGCCGACGAACGGGTTATCGGGTGGAATGCTGCCGTCGCCATTGATGCGCACGATCTTGCCGATGTCGGTGTCGAGCGTCTGGGCCCGGTCGCGGCCCGTGTTGCGGTCGCCGAGCGTGATGAACAACCGTCCATCGCGTCCCCACACGAGACGGGCGCCGAAATGGTGTCCGCCGCTGACGGTCGGCTGCTGGCGGAAAATCACCTGCACCTGCTCGAGCCGGTCGTTGTTCAGCACGCCGCGCGCCACCGACGTGCCGTTGCCGCCTTCGCGCGGCTCCGTGTACGCCACGTAGACGAGCTTGTTCGACGCGAACGACGGGTCGAGTGCCACGTCGAGCAGGCCGCCCTGGTTCACGGCGTCGACGGCGGGCACGCCAGCAAGCGGCGCACCCAGCCGGCCGTCACGCTCGACGATGCGCAACCGTCCCGGTCGCTCGGTGACCAGGATCCGGCCGTCCGGCAGGAACGCCATGCCCCAGGGATGCTCGAGGCCGGTCGCAACCACGACGATGCGGGCTCCGCGGGCACGGGCGGCGGTGCGGCAGAGACCGCCGCGCCTGCCAGCACGGTGGACGCGAACAGAAGCGGGACCAGGTGGCGCGGCACGGCGGGCTCCATCGGCGGGTGGAGCCGGAGTATTCGCAGGGCCGGCCATCCTGGTGTCAGCGGTTCAACGCACCTCGGCCGCCGTCGCCTGGGCCGCTTCCTTGCGGCCCTCGACGAAGTAATAGATCAGGAACGCGAGACCGATGCCGCCCGGGATCAGCGCGAAATTCGCCACCGCCGCGGCCGGCCACTGCGGCAAGGCCCATGTAGAGCCCGATACCGATGAAGAGCCAGACCAGCCCGGTGAGCAGCGGTGCACCCGGCCGCCGCTTCTTTTCGAGACCCATGAAGAAGCTCTCCGGCAGCGGTGCGAGCTCCATGCCGCGTTCGATCGCGGCCATGCGCTCGCGATGGTGCGCTTCGACGATGTCCCGGCGCCGGCGATAGTCCACGATCGCAAAGACGATCGGGATCGACAGCGACATGACGATCGCGACGATCGGGATAAAGATGGCAACTACGTCTTCGTCCATTGTTCGACCTCCGGGGTGTGTGCAGGTTATATGCGCCGGGCTGCGCAAAGGTTGCAGGCGGGAGGTTGCAACCCTGGGCCGGTTCCGGGCATATAAAGGCGCATGGATGCCGGCATCGAAGAGCTACTGGCCGCGGGACGCCATGACCGGGCCTTCGACCTCGTCGTGCCGGCATTCCAGGACCGGGTCTTCCGCCTCGCCTACTCGATCCTGAGGGACCGTGCCGCCGCCGAGGATGCGGCGCAGGAGACCTTCGTCCGCGTCTGGAAGGCCCTGCCCGGCTTCGACGGCCGGGCGGCACTCGGCACCTGGATCTACGCGATCACCCGCAACACCTGCCTGATGGAGCTCCGGCGCCGCCGGCCCACGGTGTCTTTCGACGACCCGGACTCCGCCGAAGCCAGTCACGCCGCGGCGAGCATCGCGACCGGCCCGGCCGAGGACCCGGAGCACGACAACCTGCTCCGGCTGATCGGCACCTTGCCCCGCAACCAGCAGGAGGCCGTGCGCCTTTTCTACCTGGAGGACCGTTCCTACGAGGCGGTGGCTGAGCAGCTCGGCATGCCGCTCGGGACGGTCAAGAACCTGCTGCACCGGGCTCGCAAGCGACTGATGGAGCTTGCGCAGCCTGCCGAGGTCAAAGCCGCATGAACAACCTGAACCCGCTGCCGCCCTGTGCGGACTACGAATTCGAGATCGTCGAGCTCGGCGAGGGCTCGCTCGCGCCCGGAGAAGGCGCGGACGGTCCGCGCACATCTCGAATCCTGTGCGCGTTGCCGGAACTGGCTGTCTAGCTTCGCTGAGGTCGACGCCGCGGCTGGCTGCTGCGCTGCCCCGGCCCGTGCTGTCCGCGGACTTCGCGTCCCGGCTGCATGCGCGGCTCGGATCGGAATCCCGGCGCACGCCGCGCAACGACCTGCGCGCCGCGGCGGACGAGGAGTATCTGCGCACGCTGGAGGCGCTGCGGCTCGGCGCACGTCGCAATGCGATCCTGGCGGGCATCGCAGTCGGCGTGGTAGCGATCGGTGGGCTGGTGCTGGCGCCGAGCCTGCTGCCTGATGCCGGTTCGCTGCTCGCGTCATTCACGGCACAGCAGCGGCTGATCGGTTGTGGCGCTCTGGGCGCAGTCATCGCCCTCGCCGGGCTTGCGTGGTCGACGATGCTCGGCCAGTTGCCGACGCTGCGCTCGTTCGGCTGAAACGCGACTACCTGCCGGCCGGGGCCGGCTCAGCGATCGGATGATCCGCAAGCTGCAGGACCTCGAGCCGTCCATCGGTGCGCCAGCGATCGCCACCGCCATTGCGGCCTTCGAGTTGCTTGTGGAATCCGTTCACCCACTCGTCCTCGACGACGTATCCGGCAGCGCCCAGCGTGCTCGCTATCAGCGCGCGCTCCGCATCCACGTCGGGACCGATGTGGTGCGTCACCTGGCCGGTCGTGTAGCTGAGCCCGACGCGCTCGTCGAGCGTTGCCGCCCGAACCACACCGGTCGCCATCCTCCAGCTTGTCCCAGCGCCAGAACCGAACGTGGTGCCGCTTGCGGGGTTGTCGCCGATCGGCCGCTCGAACGCGAGGTCCTGCTTGCGACCGAACAGGTAGAGGTTGCTGACCGGCGCATCGACATCCGGCCGGCTGAGCACGCTGTCCACGACGATGCGCACGCTGCTGCGGAACGTGGTCTCGTCCGCCGGCGACCATCCCGCTGCCGTCATGGCCTTGACGACCTCGGCCTCGCTGCCGACGCAGCGCGACATTCACCGGATCGCCGGGATGGCCGTCCCACGTCGTGGTTACGCGGGCGACGGCGTCGAAATCGCATGGTGACTGAAGTACGTCCTTCCAGATCTACGGGACGACCACGTACGCCGCGACCGCCCACGCGGCCAGCGTCCAGAGCAGCAGGCGCCTGCGCCGTCGGCGCCGACCGTGAGCCTCAGCCTCGATCGGATCTCCCGACGTCATTCAGACGCGGGTGATCCAGCCGTGCTTGTCCGGCGCCTCGCCGGTCTGGATGGCAACCAGCGCGGCGCGCAGCTTCTTCGTGACCGGGCCCACGTCGCCGTTGCCCACGCGGTGCTCCTTGCCGTGGTGCACCAGCGTGCCAACGCCCGCGAGTACGGCTGCCGTCCCCGAGAGTGCCGCCTCGCCGGTCTTGACCCACTCGAGCATCTCGGCGACGTCGAACTGCCGCTCCTCGACCTTGAATCCCATCTCGCGCGCCATCGTCAGCAGCGAGTCGCGGGTTACGCCGTGCAGGAACGTGGAGTCGAGGCTGCGCGTCAGGATGTGGCCCTCGCGGATCAGCAGGAAGTTCGCGGCGCCCGTCTCCTGCACCGAGCCGCCCGGGCAGAACAGCACCTGGTCGACCTTGTGCGTGTCGCGCGCGGCGAGCGTCGGGCCCATCGCCGCCGCATAGTTGCCGCCCGTCTTGACCATGCCGAGGTGGTCCGCGGTGCGGTGCTTCTCGTCCTCGACGTAGATCCGCAGCGGCTTCATGCCGCCGGCGAAGTAATCCCACACCGGGCTCGCGAGCACGATCAGCGTCGCCTCGTTCGACGGCTGCGAGGCCGCGCCGATGTTCGGCATCGTGCCGTACAGCAGCGGGCGCATGTAGAGCGCGCCAGGCGGCTCGGGCACCTGCGCCCGCACGCGGTCGATCACCGTCAGGATCATCGTCGCGAGCTGCTTCGCGTCCGGCTCGGGCAGCACCAGCAGCCGCGCGCTCTGCCGCATGCGCTCGATGTGCTTGTCCATGCGGAATACGCGCACGCTGCCGTCGGCCCAGCGGTACGCCTTGAATCCCTCGAAGCAGGTGCTCGCGTAGTGCAGCACGTGCGCGCCGGGGTGGATCTCGATCGGGCCGGTCGCGCGGATCTCGTGCGCGCTCCACTTGCCGTCCTTGAAATGCGCCAGGGCCATCTGGTCTGCGAGCACCGTGCCGAACGCGGGGCGCGCCTGTGTCGTCGTGTTCATGCGAAGGGAATCCTGCAGCTGTCGATCCGATTCGAGGGTGTGCATCAGTCTAACCGGGGATGAAGATCGTTGCCGGGTGCTCGAGCAGGTCCTTCAGCGCCTGGATCATCGCGGCCGCGTCGTAGCCGTCGACGAATCGGTGATCGAACGACGACGAGAGGTTCATGATCCGCCGCACGGTCACGGCGCCGCCCAGCACCACGGGCCGGTCGATCGCCTTGTTGACGCCGATGATCGCCATCTCGGGCGCGTTGATGATCGGCGTCGAGACGATGCCGCCGAGCTTGCCGAGGCTGGTGATCGTGATCGTCGAGCCGGAAAGCTCCTCCCGCGCGGCCTTGCCGGTGCGCGCGGCCTCGGAGACGCGGCGAATCTCGTCCGACAGGTCCCACAGCGTGCGCGACTCGGCGTGCTTCACCACCGGGACCTTGAGGCCGTCCGGCGTCTGCGTCGCCACGCCGAGGTGCACGCCGTGGTGGCGCACCAGCACGTTGCGCTCGGCGTCGTGCAGCGCGTTGCACTGGGGGAAGCTCTCGAGCACTCGCACCAGCGCGGCCGCGATGAACGGCAGGTAGGTGAGCGACGGCGCGCCCTTCGGCAGGCGACCGTTCAGGTGCTGCGCGCAGCGACTCGAGCTCGGTGACGTCCACTTCCTCGACGTACGCGAAATGCGGGATGTTGCGCTTCGCCTCGGTCATGCGGTTCGCGATGACTCGCCGCACGCCGATGACCTTGATCTCCTCGGTCCCGGTGCGCTTCGCGAGCACCGACGGGCGCACGCTCGATGGCGCCCTGTGCGGCAGGCGCCGGAGTCCCGCTGAGCGCGGCCTCGAAGTCCTGCCGCGTGATGCGGCCGCTCGGACCCGAGCCCGCCACCACGGCCAGGTCGATCCCGGCCTCGCGAGCGCGTCTGCGCGTGGCGGGTGAGGCCATGACGCGACCGTGGCGCTTCGACTCGGCCGGCCCGGGCGCGAAGGCGGGCTGCACCGCAACCGCAGCGCGGCCGCCACCGGCGCAGGTGCGGCGCAGTCTTCGCCTCCTCCGCGCGCACCGACTCCGTTGCAGCGACCGGGGCAGGCTCCTCGTCGCCGCCGGCCTCGGTCTCGAAGACGATCAGCTCGGCGCCCACCGGCACCATGTCGCCCGGCGAACCAGTCAGCGACACGACTCGGCCGGTGACCGGCGAAGGCACCTCGACGGCGGCCTTCTCGGTCATCACCTCGGCCATCACCTGGTCCTCCTGCACCAGGTCGCCGACCTTGACGTGCCAGGCGACGACCTCGGCCTCGACCGTGCCCTCGCCGAGGTCCGGCATCTTGAACACGTAGCGGGTCATGGCGTCTCCATCACGGCCTTCAGGCCGGCCGCGACTCGTTGCGGCCCCGGGAAGTACTCCCACTCGAACGCATGCGGATACGGCGTGTCCCAGCCGGCGACGCGGCCGATCGGCGCCTCCAGGTTCCAGAAGCACTCTTCCTGGATCGTCGCGGACAGCTCCGCGCCGAAGCCCGAGAAGCGCGTCGCCTCGTGCGCGATCAGGCAGCGGCCGGTCTTCTTCACCGAGGTGCAGATCGTGTCGACGTCGAGCGGCACCATCGTGCGCACGTCGATGATCTCGGCGTCGAGCCCGAGGCTGCGCGCCGCGGCTTCGCAGACGTAGATCATCGTGCCGTAGGTGACGATCGTGACCTGCGTGCCCTTGCGCACGACCTCGGCCTTGCCGATCGGCACGGTGTAGTAGCCGTCGGGCACCTCGCCCTTGGGGTGCGTGCTCCACGGTACCGCGGGCTTGTTCGGCTCGCCGTCGAACGGGCCGTTGTAGATGCGCTTCGGCTCGAAGAACACGACCGGGTCGTCGTCCTCGATCGACGCGATCAGCAGGCCTTTCGCGTCGTAGGGGTTCGCAGGCATCACGACCTTGATGCCGCAGACGTGCGTGAAGATGCCCTCGGGGCTCTGCGAGTGCGTCTGCCCGCCGCGGATGCCTCCGCCGCAGGGCGTGCGGATCGTCACCGGCGCCCAGAACTCGCCGGCGCTGCGGTAGCGGAGCCGCGCGAGCTCGCTGAAGATCTGGTCGCAGGCCGGGTAGATGTAGTCGGCGAACTGCACCTCGGCGACCGGGCGCAGCCCGTTCACGCCCATGCCGATCGCCGCACCGATGATCGCGCCCTCGGCGATCGGCGTGTCGAGCACGCGATGCTCGCCGTACTTGCGCTGCAGGCCGTCGGTGACGCGGAACACGCCGCCGAAGTAACCCACGTCCTCGCCCATCACCACCACGTTCGGGTCGCGCCCGAGCATGATGTCCATCGCCGAGTTCAGCGCCTGGATCATGTTCATCTGCGGCATGGCTCAGCCTCCGAACTCGGCGCGCATCTGCTCGCGCTGCTTTCTCAGGTGGGCCGGCATCTCCTTGAAGATGTCGTCGAACATCAGGTCGCGATTGAGCCGCGGCCCGTCGTTCAGCGTGCCGTACTGCACGGCCTCCTTCCAGCTCTCGGTCACGTGCTGCTCGAGCTCCTTCACCAGCGCCGCGTGACGCTCCTCGGACCACTCGCCGAGCGAGATCAGGTGGCCCTTCAGGCGCTCGACCGGATCGCCGAGCGGCCACTTCTCGTAGTCGTCCTTCGGCCGGTAGCGCGAGGGATCGTCGCTGGTCGAGTGCGCGGCCCCGCGATACGTGACGTGCTCGATCAGCGTCGGGCCCGCTCCGGTGCGCGCACGCTCGGCGGCCCACTGCGTCACCGCGTACACGGCGAGGAAGTCGTTGCCGTCGACGCGCACGCCCGCCATGCCGTAGCCCGGGCCGCGCGCCGCGAACGAGCGCTGCTCGCCGCCCGCAAAGCCCTGGAACGTCGAGATCGCCCACTGGTTGTTGACGACGTTGAGTATCACCGGCGCCTGGTACACGGACGCGAACAGCATCGCGTGGTGGAAGTCGGCCTCCGCGCTCGAGCCCTCGCCGATCCAGGAGACGGCGATGTCGTCCTCGCCCTTGATCGCCGAGGCCATCGCCCAGCCGACCGCCTGCGGGAACTGCGTCGTCAGGTTGCCGGAGATCGAGAAGATCCGGCCCTCGACCCAGTGGTACATCACCGGCAGCTGCCGGCCCTTGCACATGTCGCGCGTGTTCGACAGCAGCTGGCACATCAGGTCCACGAGCGGCTTGCCGCGCACCATGTACAGGCCCTGGTTGCGGTAGGACGGGAACAGCATGTCGCGCGGCCTCAGCGCCATGCCCTGCGCGACCGAGACCGCTTCCTCGCCGAACGAGCGCATGTAGAACGAGATCTTTCCCGCGCGCTGCGAGCGCTGCATCCGGTCGTCGAAGACGCGGGTGAGCAGCATGTGCCGCAGGCCGACCTGCAGCTCGGACGGGTCGAGGTGCGGATGCCACGGACCCACCGCGCGATGCCCGTCGTCGAGCACGCGCACGAGCTCGACCGACAGGTGGCCGATGTCGCGGACGCGTGCATTGACGTCGGGCCGGGCGACGGAACCGGCCGGCGAGGTCTCGAGGTAACTGAAGTCCGGCTCTTCGCCCGGGCGCGAGTGGGCGTGCGGGAATGTGCAGGCGTGATCGTCTGGGCATGGTTCGCTCGATTCTCGTGTGGCAGCCGGGAAACCGGCCGTAGGTTACCCGGGCCGCGCGCAAGTGGTTGAATTCATTGCGATGCATTGCAACAATGCGGAACGCTTGTTTCGTCTGGGTCGAACTCATGGAAAATCCATCCCGCCCTGTACTCGATCGCCTCGACCGGCGGATCCTCGACCTGCTGCAGCGCGAAGGAGCGCTGCCGGTCGCCGAGGTCGCATCCCGCACCGGCATCTCGACGACGACGTGCTGGCGGCGCATCCAGCAACTCGAGCAATCCGGCGTCATCCGCGGTCGCGTCGCGCTGCTCGATCGCGCGGCGCTCGGCCTCGACGTCACGATCTTCGCGCACGTGAAACTTTCGACGCAGGGCCGCGAT
Source organism: uncultured Gammaproteobacteria bacterium (assembly GCA_963776815.1). Lineage (GTDB taxonomy): Bacteria > Pseudomonadota > Gammaproteobacteria > Steroidobacterales > Steroidobacteraceae > RPQJ01. The sequence continues at coordinate 142,587 of CAVZNZ010000015.1, read as the reverse complement.
GCGATCGCCGCTTTCGCCGAGGCGATCCGCGAGCGTCCCGAGGTGCTCGACTGCTACACGACGATGGGCGAGTGGGACTTCATGCTGCGGGTCGTCACGCGCGACATCAAGGCGTACGAGGCGTTCTACCTCGACCACCTCTCGAAGCTGCCGAACGTGCAGTCGATCAACTCGTCGGTCACGGTCACGGTGATCAAGGAGACCACGGTGCTGCCGATCGGCTGAAGCGGCCCCGGCGCTTCTGGTAACGTTGGCCGGGGCGCGGCCGGAAGAAGAATCGATGACGTTACCGCTGCAGCTGCTGTGGCTTGCGATCCCGGTGATCGTGTCGGGCATCGTGCACCTCGTCGTGCTGAAGCTCGACCTGCTGCCGGGCCTGCGCCGCCTCCCGATCGACGGCGGCGCGACGTTCCGCGGCAGGCGCGTGTTCGGCGACAACAAGACCTGGCGCGGCGCGCTCGTCACGATCACCACGATGACGGTCACGGCATGGGCGCTGGCGAAGATGCACCTGTGCTGCTGGCACCTGCCTACGCTCGTCCCTTTCGCGGAGACGCAACCCGTCGCGTGGGGACTGCTGCTCGGCACCGGCTACATCGCTGGCGAGTTGCCGAACAGTTTCGTGAAGCGCCAGATCGGGATCGGCCCGGGCGACAGCGGCGCCGGACTCACGGGCAGGTTATTCTGGGTCATCGACCAGCTCGACAGCCTCGCCGGCATGCTGCTGCTCACGTGGCCCGTATGGCACCCGCCGCTCGCGCTGGTGCTGCTGCTGGTTGCGATCATGCTGGTCGCGCACCCGCTGGGCGCCTGGGTCATGGTGCTCGCCGGACTCAAGGATCGCATCGGATGAATCGAAGGGAAGCCTGCCTGCTGCTCGCGGCCTCGGTGTTCGCCCGACCGGCACTGGCAGCGGGGCCGAAAGCCATGCTGAAGCGCAAGATCCCGTCCTCGGGCGAGGAAATCCCCGTCATCGGCATGGGCTCGTCGAATACGTTCGACGTCGGCACGGCCGCCGCCGAGCTCGACCCGCTGCGCGCCGTGCTCGAGGCATTGGTCGCGGGCGGTGCGACGGTGATCGACACGTCGCCGATGTACGGTCGCTCCGAAGCGGTGCTGGGCGAGTTGATCGCGAAGCTCGACCTCCGCCCCAGGCTCTGGCTCGCCACCAAGGTCTGGACGCGTGGACGCGAGGCGGGCGAAGCGCAGATCGCAGAATCGATGCGGCGCCTGCGCACCGACCGCCTCGAGCTGCTGCAGATCCACAACCTGCTCGACTGGCGCGAGCACGTGCCGACGCTGCGCGCGCTGCAGCAGTCCGGCAAGGTGCGCTACTCGGGCATCACGCATTATCGGGCGGACGCGCACGCAGAACTCGAGCGCGTGCTGGCCGACGAGCGCTTCGACTTCCTGCAGGTCAACTACTCGCTCGCGGAGCGCGGCGCCGAGAGCCGGCTGCTGCCGTTCTGCCGCGACAACGGAGTGGCCGTGCTGGCGAACCGGCCGTTTGCCGATGGCGCGATGTTCGACAAGGTCCGCGGCAAGCCTCTGCCGCCGTGGGCGGCAGAGATCGGCTGCGCGTCGTGGGCGCAGTTCTTCCTGAAGTTCGTCGTGTCGCACCCGGCGGTGACCTGCGCGATCCCCGCGACCGCGAAGTCGCGGCACGTCCAGGACAACTGCGCGGCGGGCCTCGCGCCGACGCCCGATGCCGCGCAGCGCGCCCGGATGGCCGAGTACTGGGATGGCCTCTAGACCCCGGGCGCGAGATCCAGTTCACGGGCTGCGCGCAAGGCCCGGTTCCGCCATCCGGACCGGACACCGATGCCCTTAGACTCGCAGCCATGGACAACGTGAGACATTGCCGTGATCGGTGCCGGCATCGCCGGGCTCGCGTGCGCCGTGGAACTCGCGCGGGCAGACGCGAAAGTCACCGTGTTCGAGCGGTCGCGCGGCCTGGGCGGCCGACTCGGCACGCGTCGCCAGGGCAACTTCGCCTTCGATCATGGCGCGCAGTTCGTCACTGCGCGCAGCCGCTCGTTCGTGAAGTACGTCGAGATCGCGTGCCGCGCCGGCGCCGCGGCCTCGTGGAAGCCCCGCATCCTCGAGGACGACCGGGCCTGGGAGGCGCCGATCGACGACTGGCACGTCGGCATGCCCGGCATGAGTGCGTTCGTCCGCCCGCTGACGCGGACCGTCAACCTGCAGACAGGCGTCTCGGTCCATGAACTGCTGCAAGGCCAGCGCGGCTGGGAACTGCAGACCGATTCAGGCCGCCAGAGCTTCATTTTCGACGCCGTGGCCGTGGCGGTGCCGGCGCCCCAGGCGCTCTCGCTGCTGGGCCCGCACGGCCGCGCCTTCCGCCACCTGGCCGACGTCCGGATGGCGCCGTGCTGGACCGGCATGATCGCGTTCGACCGGCCGATCGACGCCGGCGCCGACGCACGACGCTGGACTCGCGGACCGCTGACGTGGGCCGCGTGCGATTCCAGCAAGCCGCAACGGCCCGGAGGCCCGCAGTGCTGGGTCGTGCATTCGTCGCCGGCCTGGTCGCGCGAGCACCTGGATGCCGACGCGCAAGAGGCCGCGCGACTGCTGCTGCGCGAATTCGCTGCGGCGCTCGGCATGACACTGCCGCCGCCGGTGTTCCTGCTCGCGCACCGCTGGCGGCACGCGCTGGTGGAACAGCCGCTCGGACTACCCTGCCTGGTCGATGAGGAAATCGCCGCCGGCGCCTGTGGCGACTGGTGCATCGCGCCGCGCGTCGAAGCCGCGTACGAAAGCGGCCGGACGCTGGCTCACTCGCTGCTGTCGATGGTCGGCTTGTCGGCGCCGGTCGCTCGACCCTGAGCGCGCGCCGCAGCGAAGCGCCCCAGCATGGCGCCCGGCCGCGCGAGCCTGAGTCTCGCGCCGTCGTCCGCAAGCAGCTCGTAGCCGCCCCACAGCGCGAGCGACACGATCAGCGGCAGGATTTCGAAGATCACCCGGTACAGCAGCACGGAGGCCAGCAGCTCCGCGGGCGGCACGTGGGGCAGCAGCAGCAGCAGCATCGACTCGAGCACGCCGAGGCCGGCCGGAACGTGGCTCAGCACGCCGACCAGGAAGCTCGCGAGGTACACCGCGAGGAACGGCAGGTACGCGAGCCGCGCGGATTCCGGCAGCAGCAGGTACAGCACCGACGAGACGAGCACGACGTCTATCAGCCCGACCACGTACTGCAGTGCGGTCAGTTTCAGTGTCGGCAGGTTCACCGCCCAGCCGCCGAGGCGAATCGGCGCCTTGCGCCGCCATACGAAGAGCACGTAGCCCACGTCCTTCGCGAGCCCGATGCAGCCGAGCACGAACAGCCATTGGCTCGAGATGCGGAACAGTGGCGCGAGCTGCTCCGCGCTGAACACGAGTGAGAGGTCGAACAGCAAGCCGAATGCGAGCGCGAACGGCAGGTTGCACAGCAACGCCGTGGCGCCGACCTCCATCGCAGAGAAGCCAGCGGGCGTGTACATCCGGTAGCGCACCGCTCCGGCGCTCAGCATCGCCTGGCCGATCGCGTGGCCGAGCGGGAACGCGATGAACGCCGTGATCATCGGCTTGGCCCGAATCCGATGAAGCGCTTCACGTGCCGGACCACGGCGACCTCGTAGAGCGCGAGCGTGAAGAGCGCACCATAAGCGCACGCGGCGGCGAGCAGCAGCCTGCCGGCCGGCACCTCGCGCATGTTCCGGATCACGTCGGCGATGCTGATGCGCTGGAAAGTTCGGAACAGCACCCAGGCAGCCAGCCCCGCAATGAGCACGCTCGCGGCGATGCCGAGAGTTGCCTTGAAGCGATTGCCGCGCGGATCGGACATCCGTCGATTCTATGGGGCCTGCAGGGTCCCCGCTTAGCGGATCCAAAAGAGAACGGTTCTCATTAACGCACGTTTACGCTTCGGACGATGAAACTATCCTGCTGCCGCGTGTCGAATCACAGTGGCTTCCGCGTAGAATCCATGGGGTGGCGACTCGTCGAGGCATGAACCGGCGGCACCACTCCCCCCATCCGAACAGTTGCTGTCAGGAGAGCTTGACCATGTCCGAAAAGACTTTCCCGCGTCGCACGTTGCTGAAGGGCGCGCTGCTCGGCGTTGCCGCGGTTCCCGTGTCAGCGCTGCTCAGCCGCGCCAATGCCGCGGCAGGCCCCGTCGATCCGAACGAGCCGCAGGCGAAGAGCCTCGGCTACGTGGTGGACGCGACCAAGGTCGATGCCAAGGCGAACCCGAACTTCAAGGCGGGCCAGCACTGCGCCAACTGTCTGCAGTCTCCGGTCGGCAAGGAAGCGGGCGGCATGGTCCCCTGCAACATTTTCGCCGGCCGCCAGGTCGCCGCGAACGGCTGGTGCAAGGTCTACGTGAAGCGGCCGTAAAGCCTGCTCATTGCCTGACTGAAGACGGCGCGGCGGGTCACACCGTCCGCGCCGTCCTGCTTTTCGGGGGGCGCGTTCGATGACCAGCGAAGGACTCGAGTTCCTCACCCGCCGGATCCCGCCGCCACTGCATGCGATCGCGCGGCTCGCAGACCAACCTGCGCTGGGTCTGGAACCACGCCACCGACCGGGTCTGGGAGGCGCTCGCCCCGGACGTCTGGCACCAGACTCGCAACCCGGTGCTGGTGATCCAGAACACCGCGCGCAGCCGGCTCGAGGAGCTCGCGCGCGAACCGCGACTTCGTCGAGCGGGTGCAGCGCTGGACCACGACCTGCTGGAGTACCTCGCGCGCCCGAGCTGGTTCCAGCAGACCCATCCGACGGATCGGCCGCTGCGCATCGCCTACTTCAGCATGGAGTACGGCATCACCGAGGCGCTGCCGCTCTATTCGGGAGGACTGGGTGTCCTCGCCGGCGACCACCTGAAGACGGCGAGCGACCTCGGCGTCCCTCTGACCGGGGTCGGGCTCTTCTACCGGCAGGGCTACTTCCGGCAGATGCTCGACTCGGCCGGCAAGCAGCTCGAGATCTACGCGATCAATGCGAGGCAGTCGCTGCCGGTGCAGCCGGTGCTCGATCCGGAGGGCATGCCGCTGCGCGTCACGCTCGAGCTGCCGGGGCGCGACCTGCGCATCCGCGTGTGGCGGGCGGAGATCGGCCGCGTCGACCTCTACCTGCTCGACAGCGACGACCCTCTGAATTCGCCGTTCGACCGCGGCATCACGGCACAGCTCTACGGTGGCGATGGCGAGCACCGCCTGCTGCAGGAGATCGTGCTCGGCATCGGCGGCTGGCGCGCGCTGAACGCGCTTGGCATCGACGCGGACGTCTGTCACCTGAACGAGGGGCACGCGGCGCTCGCGACCGTCGAGCGCGCGCGATCCTTCGTGCACGCGCAAGGCACCGATTTCTTCACGGCGCTGTGGGCCACGCGCGCCGGCAACGTGTTCACCACGCACACGCCGGTGGCGGCCGCGTTCGACACGTTTCCGGGGGCGCTGCTCGAGAACTACGCACCCGCCTATGCGCGCAGCTGCGGGCTCACGCCGGCGCAGCTGATGGGGCTCGGCCGCGCGAACCCGCAGGACGCGTCCGAGCCATTCAACATGGCGTACCTCGCGGCCAGGAGCTGCGCACGCATCAACGGCGTCAGCGAACTGCACGGACGCGTGAGCCAGCGCATCTTCGCGCCGCTGTATCCGCGCTGGCCCGAGGCCGAGGTGCCGGTCGCGCACGTCACGAACGCGGTGCACGTGCCGTCGTGGGATTCGCCGTGGGCCGATCGCCTGTGGACCGAGGCCTGCGGCAAGGAGCGCTGGCTCGGCGACCCGCAGCGGCTCAGCGAAGCCGTTGCGCGCCTGACCGACGCGCAGATCTGGGATTTCCGCGCGATGGAACGGCGCGACGTCGTCGATTACGCGCGCCGGCGCCTGCAGCGCCAGTTGAGCCAGCGCGGCCACTCGGAGGAAGTGATCGCGGCGGCAAGGCACGCGCTCGACCCGAACGTGCTGACGCTCGGGTTCGCGCGCCGCTTCACCGAGTACAAGCGGCCCGCGATGCTGCTGAGCCAGCCGGAGCGGCTGACGCGCCTGCTGACGGATCCTGAGCGGCCGGTGCAGCTGATCATCGCGGGCAAGGCTCACCCAAGGGACGAGCCCGGTCACGAGTTCGTGCGCCAGTGGGCGGCCTTCGTGCGCAACGACGCAGTCCGGCTGCGCGCGGTATTCCTCGAGGACTACGACATGGCGCTCGCGGAGCAGCTGGTGCAGGGCGTGGACGTGTGGATCAACACGCCGCGGCGCCCCTGGGAAGCGAGCGGCACCAGCGGCATGAAGGTGCTCGTCAACGGTGGCCTGAACCTGTCCGAGCTCGACGGCTGGTGGGCAGAGGCCTACTCGCCCGAGGTCGGCTGGGCGCTCGGCGACGGCCACGAGCACGGCGAGCCGGGCTGGGATGCAGGCGGAGACCGAGCAACTGTTTGCCATTCTCGAGCGCGAGGTCGTGCCGCAGTTCTACGAGCGTGACGCGGAGGGCGTGCCGCGCGCCTGGGTAGCCCGCATCCGCGCGAGCCTCGCCAGGCTGACGCCTCGCTTCAGCAGCAACCGCATGCTGGCCGAGTATCTCGAGCACCTGTACCTGCCCGCCGCCGATGCCCACTGGCAGCGGACCGGCACGAATCTCGGCAACGCCCGGTCGCTCTGCGGCTGGTATCGCCAGCTGCGGCAGCACTGGCAGGAGATCCACTGGGGCAACGTGGAGCGCCGTTCCGAGGGGGACACGCACGTGATCAGTGCGCAGGTCTATCTCGGCGAGGTCCCGGCCGACTGCAGTCCGGGTCCAGCTCTACTCCGACGACGGGCCCGGTGGCGCAGCCGAGTGCCTCGAGATGCAGCGGGACCACGCGCTCAGCGGCGCGGCTGGCGGTTACCTTTACGTGGCCCGGCTGGCGCTCGATCGCGCGGGACGGCAGTACACGCCCCGCGTGGTCGCATTCGACCCCCGCGCCCGCGTGCCTGCCGAGGCGAACTTCATTCGCTGGTACCCGCAGTGACCTGCAGCCCTCCCCCTTGAAAGCGCCGCGACGGCTCCTATCTAGCCTGTCATCAGGGACGGCAGGGGCCGCCCCGCGAGCGACTGGAGGAGGACCGCCATGCGCGTAATCAAGTGGGAACCGTTCCGTGACGTCGACGACGTGTTCGACCGATTTCTTGCCGATGCATTCCGGCGCTTTCCGCGCCAGGCCGCCGAGGGCCGGCCTTCGCTCGACTGGGCGCCGCTCGCCGACGTCAGCGAGACCGAGGGCGAGTACCTGATCAAGGCCGAGCTGCCGGAAGTCCGCAAGGAAGACGTGAGCGTGACCGTGATGGACGGCGTGCTGACGCTGTCCGGCGAGCGCAAGCAGGAGCAGCGCGAGGAAAGCGCGAAGGTCCACCGGATCGAGCGCCAGTACGGCTCGTTCGCGCGCCGCTTCGCGCTGCCCGAGAACGCAGACGAGCAGGCGATCCGCGCAGAGAGCCGGGACGGCGTGATCGTGATCCACATCCCGAAGCACAAGGTCGTGCAGCCGCAGCCGCGGCAGATCCAGGTGCAGTAACCGGCGACACCCTATAATCCCGGGATCTTCATTCCCGGGATTTTTCCATGACGACACTGAAGGCCACCGCCGACCTGTGCGACGAGCACGCGCGACGCGGTGCAGGTGTGCGAACCGGCGTTCCACGCCTACGGCGGGCGCCACGCGTTCTCCGGCCCGGTGAGCACGGTGCGTTGCTTCGAGGACAACTCGCGCGATCAAGGAAGCCGTGGACGGGCCCGGCGAGGGTCGCGTGCTGGTCGTGGACGGCGGCGGCTCGCGACGCCGCGCGCTGTTCGGCGGCAACCTCGGGCTCGCCGCGGTGAAGAACGGCTGGGCCGGCGTCATCATCCACGGCTGCATCCGCGACTCGGCGGAGCTCGGGCAGCTGAACCTCGGCATCCGCGCGCTCGGCACGATGCCGCTGCGCAGCGAGAAGCGCGGCATCGGCGATCGCGACGTCCCGGTGCGCTTCGCCGGCGTGACGTTCCGGCCGGGCGATTACGTCTACGCGGACGAGGACGGCGTCGTGGTTTCGCATGGTCCGCTTGCCTGAGCGCCGAGGTCCCGATGCCGCGTAACGTCCAGTGCGTGCACCTGAAGCGCGAGGCCGAGGGTCTCGACCGTTTCCGTACCCTGGCCCGCTCGGCCAGCGCATCTACGACAACATCAGCAAGGAAGCGTGGCAGCTCTGGCTGCGTCACCAGACGATGCTGATCAACGAGTACCGGCTGTCGCCGATCGAGCCGAAGGCGCGGAAGTTCCTCGTCGAGGAGATGGAGAAGTTCCTGTTCGGCGACGGCTCGCAGGCGCCGGAGGGCTACGTCAGCCCCGGACCTGAGTGCGTGCCAGGCCAGCAAGCACCCACGCCACCATGAATGACAGCCCGCCCACGGGCGCGACCATGCCGAGGCTGCGCGGCGCGCCTGCCGTCATCAGGTAGATCGAGCCCGAGAAGCACGCAATCCCGAACAGCATCGCGGCCGGACCAGCGCAGGCGCGTCGTGGTCCCCGTCACCTGCGCAACCACGCCGACGACGACCAGGCCGATCGAGTGCAGCAGCTGGTACAGCACGCCCGTCTGGTAGCTCGCGAGCTGCTTCGGCGCGAGCCGTGCCTCGAGCAGGTGCGCACCGAACGCACCGAGGATCACGCCGGCAAGCATCAGCAGCGCTCCGGCCGCGATGCAGCGGCGCGCGAATGGGTCGAGGCCGCGGTCCTTATCGAACATCGGATTCTCCCGGACGGGCTGCGGTGTTCACAGTCTGCTACGTCCCGATGATCTTCGCGATCGGCTTTGGCAGGCCCACTTTCAGCGGCTCGCGGACGTCGTACCACCGGTAGCGGTCGTCATCCCGCAGTTCGGCCGACTTGCCGATGCATCGCACCCGCAGCGGACGCATCTCGTAATCGAAATGGCTGAACGCGTGGCGCACCGGATCAGCCTGCTCCGCGGGCGATGCGCCGGACAGGTGCTCCCGGCACCACTGCGTCGCATGCGCGCGCGTCGGGAACTCCGGCAATCCCCACATGCCGCCCCAGATTCCGCTCGGAGGCCGGCGCTCGAGCAGCACCTTGTGATCGCCGCGCCAGGCTGCGACGAGCCACGCTTCCCGATGCGGCCGCTCGACGCGCGGCCTCGGTGCCGGCAGGCGCCCCTCGCTCCCGGTGGCCCGCGCCACGCAACCGTCGGCGACCGGGCACAGCAGGCACGCGGGCCGACTGCGCGTGCAGACCGTCGCGCCGAGATCCATGATGCCCTGCGTGTACTCGGCCGCGTGCCCATGCGGCGTGCAGGCTTCTGCAAGCGCCCACAGGCGCTTCTCGACCTGCGCATCGCCCGGGTAGCCCTCGACGCCGAAATAGCGCGCAAGCACGCGTTTCACGTTGCCGTCGAGGATCGGATGACGCTGCCCGAGCGACAGCGCGAGGATCGCGCCCGCGGTCGAACGACCGATACCCGGCAACTCGACGACCTGCTCGATCGTCTCCGGGAATCGCCCGCCGTGGTCGCGGACGATGGCCTGCGCCGCACGGTGCAGGTTGCGCGCCCGCGCGTAGTACCCGAGCCCTGACCACAGATGCAGCACTTCGTCGAGCCGCGCCGCGGCCAGCGACCGCACGTCCGGGAAGCGCTGCATGAACGCCTCGTAGTACGGGATCGCGGTCGCGACCTGCGTCTGCTGCAGCATGATCTCGGAGACCCACACGCGGTACGGCGTCGGATTGCGCTGCCAGGGAAGATTCCGGCGTCCGTCGATCGCGAACCACGCGAGCAGCGCAGGCGCGAACCGCGCGGCCAGCTCGAGTTCGTTCGAATCCGCAATCCGATCACTGCCCACGGGCACGCTCCTCGACGTTCCGGAACAGTTCGAGCGTCGACTCGCGCAGCGTGTGGCCTGCAAATCGGCGGCCGATGACCGCGGGCACCCAGAAATCCGGCTCGAACTCGGCATGGTAGTTCACGAGCGTTCCGCCGCCCTGGGCCTGCCAGCTGGTTCGCGTGACGCCGCGGAGCACTTCGCTCCGACCCGGAATCACCGTGGCCAGCAGGCTGTCCGGCGTTTCCGCGACCCGCTCGACGCGCGTCACCCGCCTGCAGAACAGATCCCTCACAGGCCTGGATCCGCGTGCGCAGCAATATTGTGCCGTCGGGCTCGACGCCGATCCGTTCACTCGAACGGATGCTCGGATCGAGTACCGGATAGGCCTCGTAGTCCTTCAGCACGGCCCCCACCGCCGACGGAGCGGCGTCCAGTACGACCTGCAGCGTGATGAAGATACCTGCCGGCCTCGTAACGCGACTCGAGCTGCTCCACCGTGAGCGCGTGCACGGCGCCGCACGCGAGCATCGACCACCGCAATGCAGCCCTTTGCAAGGCGCCGCATGCCTCAGGAGCAGACGATCGGCGTGTCCTGCCCTGCCCGGCAGCCGTCCGGGAAGCCGTACTGCTTCCAGTAGTCGAGCAGGCCGATGCGTTCCGCCAGCTTGCCGAAACGCGGGTCGCGGCGCATCGCAGCCGCGTCGGCCGACCACGCATGCATCAGGTCCCACTCGTGGCAGCCACGAGAGCCGGTCCCGGTCCAGCGACTCGAACATCAGCCGGTAGGCGAGGTCGGTTTCACCGAGCTGCAGGTACGGGCCGATCAACTCCTGCTGCGGCTCGACCTTCGGGTCCAGGGTCTTCATCTCTGCGACGATCTTCGGCCGCTTCGACGGATCGGCCAGCGCGTCCACCCAGTCCTGGACCTTGCTCCTCAGCACCGGCGACATGTCGGGCTGCTGGCCAGGAGTCGCTTCGCTTCGTCCCACTGCCCGCGATTGATCGCGACATCGATCTCGACGTCCTGGCTCTGGCGGCCAGCCCGAGTTCGACGCGAGCTTAGCGAAGCGCAGCGCCGCGTCGTCGTCGCCCTTCAGCAGGTAGACGTTCGCCAGGTTCGAAGCGAGGATCGGCGATGCCGGGTCGAGTTCCTGCGCCCGCTTGCCTGCGCGAGCGCCGCGTCCAGGCGACCGACCTTCATCAGCAGGATCGAGTACCAGTGGTGCGGCGTCGGCTCGTTCGGCTCGAGCGAGATCGCGAAGAAGAACCCGGACTCCGCATCGAGCAGGTCGCCCCGGTCGGCATTGATCTGCGCCAGCACCGCGTGCGCCTCGCCGATGTTCGGGTCGATCGCGAGCGCCTGCCGCGCCGAGCTCTCCGCGAGCTCGAAGAACTTTTCCTCGTCCCCCATTTCCTTCGTGTAGCCAGGCAGCACGACGTACGCCGATGCGAGCGCCGCGTGTGCGCGCGCGAAAGCCGGGTCGCGACCGACCGCGGCCTGGTACAGCTCGATGGCGCGCTTCAGGTTTTCGGCACCACGACGCTTCCAGATCGCGCGGCCCTGCAGGTACAGCTCGTACGCCTCGACGTTCTGCGTCGGCGCCTGTCTGCCGCTGCGCCAGCTGCTGCTCCGCGGGTGCGAGCTGGATCCTGAGCTTGGCCACGATCGCCTTCGCGATCTCGTCCTGCACCTGGAAGATGTCGGCGAGCTGGCGGTCGTAGGTCTCGGACCAGAGGTGGAACCCGGTCCCCGTGTCGATCAGCTGCGCCGTGATCCGCACCTGGTCGCCGGCCTGCCGCACGCTGCCCTCGAGCACCGCCTCGACGCCGAGTTCCTTGCCGATCTGCCGCACGTCGACTTCGCGATCCTTGTACGCGAACGACGACGTGCGCGAGGCCACCTGCAGCCCCGGCACGCGGGCCAGCAGGTTCAGCAACTCTTCCGACATGCCGTCGCTGAAGTACTCCTTCGATGGATCGCCGCTCAGGTTCGCAAAGGGCATCACCGCAATCGAGCTGTGCGGCTCTCCGGCGTGCGCGCGGCCGAGGCCCCGCTCGTAGAGCACGAAGCCGAGTGCGGCCATGCAGGCGAGCACCGCCACCGCGTACGCGAGGCGGAGCTTCACCTGCGCGGCAGGCGCCGACTGCGGCAGCGGCTCCGTGCGCTGGATCCCCTCCGGCCCGACGTCGAACACCCAGGCGAGCACCATCGCGATCGGGAAGCCGACCATCAGGAAGACGACGATGAACGTCATCGCCCATTCGGGGACGCGCAGCGCCGGCAGCACCACGGAGCAGGCCTCCGTGACCGCCCACGCGATCGCGCCGTAGGCGATGGCCACCTTGCCGACGCGCCGGCGCTTCAGTTCAGCGAAAAATGCCATGGCATCCCGGGTCGGTCACCTCGACGGCAGCTGCCGTCGCGCCCGTATTGTCCACGATTACGCGATGCGGGCGAGCCCTTCGCGTCACTTCTTGCAGACGCTGATGTCACCGTTCAGCGTCTTGATGCGCACGCGCCCGGTGCCCTGGCCCTCGCGGAACTGCAATTCCTTGCCCGGCGCGTACTCGCTGGTCGACACCGCCTTCGGCCCGAAGCAGTTGCGGATCTCGCCGTTGAAGCTCGTGACGTCGAACTCGGCGTTCACGGGGCCGTGCAGCTCGAGGCGGACGTCCCCGCTGATGCTTTCGATGTCGAGCCGGCCGTCCGCGGCCAGCACGCTTGCCATCGTCAGGTCGCCGCTGGTCGAGCGCAGGCGCGAACGGGTGGTCTCGCCGAGGCCCGAGCGTCAGGTTGCCGCTCACCGTGTTGGCGTTCACCTCGCCGGCGACCTTCAGCGCCATCGCGTCGCCGCTCACCGTGGTGATCGTGACCAGCGCCTTCTTGCCCGACCCGTTCACCGCGACGTCGCCGCTGACGCTCTTGCACTCGACGTCCTCGGCAGCCGCCTCGGTGCGGATGTCGCGCGCTCACGGTCTGCAGGCGCTGCGCGCCCGTCACGTCCTGCACTTCGATGTCGGCGCTCACCGTGGTCACCGCCAGCCGGCTCGCCGTCGGGATGCGGACCACGAGATCGGTGTCTTCCACGTTGTTCGAGCGGTTCGGCAGGATCACCTTCACTCGCGTCACCTTGTCGACGACGGCGAAGTCCAGCCGCTCGGTACCCTCGCCCAGCTCGCCGGTGACCTCGACCTCGTTGCGGTCCCAGCCGGTGACGCGCACCGTCCCCGCGACGTTCGAAATCTCCACGGCGCCACCCGGGTCCGCCGCCGCGCGCTGGTTGATGGGCGTGCCGGCCCACGCGGGCGAGGCCACGGTGCACAGTGCCGCGACGGCAGCGAGCAGGGACAGTACGCGCCCGGTTCGCGGGATGATTGCATTGCTCATAGCTTCAAGTTCTCCTTGCGCGCCGCGGGAATGGCCGCGCCGGTGCCGGTCAACTGGTTCACGCTCGCAAGCACGCCGAGCTCGTCCTGGTAGGTGTTCAGCAGCAATTCCTGCAGCAGCGGGTCGCCGGGCTGCCGCGCCAGCGCCGCGTTGATCTCTTCCGCCGCGCGCTGCATCTCGGCGAGGTTCGCCTCGAGCTTCAGCCGCGCAGACGGCGGCATCGTGGCGAGCCGCTGCTCGAGTTGCGCCGCGAGCTGCTGGCGCGCCGCATCGTATTCGGCGTCGAGCGCGTGCGAGGGCCCGAACGCGGCGCGAACTGGCGTCGGCACGGCAGGCGCCTGCGAGGGCCCCTGGACGACCGGCGCCTGGGCAACGGTCGGCTGCTCGCGGCGCACCAGGCTCGCCGTCACCAGCGACGAGATCGCGACCAGCGCGATGGCGGCGGCAACCTGCCAGCCCCACGCGCGCCGGGCCGTCGCAGGCGAGTCGAGCCTGGCCTCGATCGCAGGCCACAGATCGCGCTCGGGCTGCACGTCCCTGCGCCAGCGACTGCAATGCCGCATCGGTGCGCTGCTCCAGCCCCGCCGGTGTCATCGAGCCTCCCTCCTCCGCGGCCAGCCGCTGCCCGAGCAGCTGGCGGGCACGGTGCAACTGGGCCTTGCAGGTACCCACCGCGACGCCAAGCATCGCGGCCGTCTCCTCGTGCGAATAACCGTAAACGCCGGCGAGCACGAGCACGTGCCGTGCGCCGGGCGGCAGGCTCGCGATCGCGGCCTCGACGTCGAGGCCCGCGCCCGTGTCTCCGGCCTCGCCGTCTGACGAGCGTGTCGGCCAGCTCGTCCTCGACCGACTCCAGCGCGCCCAGCCGCTCGCTGCGGCGCCGCGCCTGCGCCAGCACCGCATTGACCGCGATCCGGTGCATCCACGTGCCGAAGCTGCTGCGCGCCTGGAAGCGCGGCAGGTTGCGCCAGGCCTGCACGAAGGCCTCCTGGACGCAGTCTTCAGCGGTTTCGCGATGTCCGGTCATGCGTAGACACAACCCATATACCTTGCCCGCGTGCAGCCGGTAGAGCCGCTCGAACGCTTCGTGCGAGCCCCGCGAGGCCGCCTCGACCAGCCGATGCTCGTCGGCCGCCTGGCGTGCCCGCTCGAACTCGCTCTCGTTCGCCACCCCCGCCAACTCGCACCTCGTGGCTGCCCGGCTCCGGTCCTCGCCCGTTCATCCTACACAGGCCGTGGCCCGGTCCCGCCGGAAACGCCACCCTCTTGACGACTAAGATGCACCGGTCGTCGAAAAGGTTTGGAGGGCGCCATGACACCAGCGGTGCGGATCGAGCGGGAAGGACCGGTAGCGACAGTGATCCTCGAGCGCCCCGGGGTGCGCAATGCGGTCGATCCGCCGACGGCCGCGGCCCTGGCCCGCGCGTTCGCCGAACTCGACGCGGACGGGACGGTGCACGTCATCGTGCTCTGGGGGGCGGCAGGAACGTTCTGCGCCGGCGCCGACCTCGGGGCCGTCGCTGCAGGATGGGACCCGTCGCGGCTCGCGCCGCCCTCCGGCGCCGCGGACGACCCGTTCGGCCCGATGGGACCCACGCGGATGGAACTCGGCAAGCCGGTCATCGCGGCGGTCGCAGGACACGCGGTCGCCGGCGGGCTCGAGCTCGCGCTGTGGTGCGACCTGCGGGTCGTCGAGCAGGACGCCGTGTTCGGGGTCTTCTGCCGGCGCTGGGGCGTGCCGCTGATTGACGGCGGCACGGTGCGGCTGCCCAGGCTGATCGGCGAGAGCCGTGCGCTCGACCTGATCCTGACCGGCCGCGCCGTGCACGCGGACGAGGCGCTTGCGATCGGCCTGGCGAACCGCGTGGTGCCGAGGGGCGAGTCACGCCAGTCCGCGGAGGCATTGGCACGGCAGCTGGCCGCGCTGCCGCAACTGTGCCTGCGGGCCGACAGGAGTTCTGCGCGCCGGCAGTGGGGCATGGCCACCGGCGAGGCGCTCGGCAACGAGTTCGCCGGCGGGCTCGCCGTGCTGACCAGCGGCGAATCCGCGGCGGGCGCCGGACGGTTCGTCGGCGGCGCCGGTCGCGGCGGCAAGCCGGCCTAGCGGCCGGCGCCCTGCAGGTAATCCACCGCCACGCCCAGCATCGCGCGCACGCCGAGCTCGAGCCCGCTCTCGTCGATGTAGAACTTCGGCGAGTGGTTGCTCGGTGCCTTCGCCGCGTCCTTGCCTGGCGGCGTGATGCCGACGAAGAAGAACAGGCTCGGCACGCGCTGGCCGAAGTACGAGAAATCCTCCGCGCCGGTGACGAACGGGATCTCGAGCACGTTGCCCGGGCCCGCGGCACGCTCGAGCGACGGCAGCATCCGCGCCGTGAGCTTCACGTCGTTGAACGTGACGGGATTGGCATCCTCGGCGACCTCGACCTCGGCCGTGGCGCCGCTCGACGCCGCGATGTCCTTCGCAGTGCGCGTGATGCCATCGATGATCTGCTGGCGCACCGCCGGATCGAACGTGCGGAACGTGCCGATCATTTCCACCTGGTCGGGGATGATGTTGTTGCGGATGCCGCCCTTGATGGCACCCACCGAGACCACGGCCGGGTGCGCGGTGATGTCGATCTGCCGGCTCACCAGCGTCTGCAGGCCCATCACGATCTGCGCAGAGGCGACGATCGGGTCCACGCCGCCCCACGGCTTCGACCCGTGTGTCTGCTCGCCCTTGACGAGGATGCGATAGCGATCCGACGCGGCCATGAACGGGCCCGGAGCGATAGCCGATCTTGCCGGCATTGAGCCCCGACCAGACGTGCAGGCCGAATGCAGCCTCGGGCTTGGCGATGTCGAACACACCCTCCGCGAGCATCAGCGGCGCACCGCCCTTCTCGCCGTCCGGCGCGCCTTCCTCGGCGGGCTGGAAAATGAACAGCACGGTGCCCGGCAACTCCTTGCGCATCGACACCAGCGCCTGCGCCGCGCCCATCAGGATCGCCGTGTGCGCGTCGTGGCCGCACGCGTGCATCACGCCGACTTTCTCGCCGCGGTACTCGGTCGTCGCGACGGACTTGAACGGCACGTCCACCTGCTCGGCCACCGGCAATGCGTCCATGTCCGCGCGCAGCGCGATCACGGGGCCCGGCTTGCCGCCCTTCAGCACGCCCACCACGCCGGTGTGCGCGATGCCGGTCCTGACCTCGAGGCCGAGCGACTTCAGGTGCGCGGCGACCGCGGCCGAAGTGCGCGTCTCGCGGTTGCCGAGCTCCGGGTGCTGGTGAAAGTCGCGGCGCCACGTGATGACCTGTGGCGCAATCGACTTCGCGGCCTGGTCGAGCTGGTCCTCGGTGATCGCGGCACCGGCCGGGTATGCGGAAACGGCCAGCAGGGCGGCGATGGCGGCGGCAAGGCGTCGGGTCATGACTTCTATCCGTGGCAAGGCAAGGGGGGGCGAAGAATAGCCTGATACTCGCCGAAATGCGCGGCCAGCCAGCGGTCGCGCGGAGGCCGCGTGGCGGGCCGTATACTCGCGTCAACGGGACACGCCCACCGCCCCGCAGGCACGCATGAACATCCGCAGCATCGCCCTCGCCCTACTCAGCGCGGCAGCAACACTCATGACGCACATACCGACGGCATCCGGCCAATCGGTCTCGCCGATCGCGAACCGCTCGCTGGCACGCACCCAGAAGCCCCCGCTCTACGGCAGCCACTGGATGGCGATCACCGGCAAGCCGCTCGCGGCGACCGCGGGCGCGATGATGTTCCAGCGTGGCGGCAACGCGGTGGATGCCGCCTGCGCGATGATTGCCGCGACCTCGACGATGTGGGACGTGCTGTCGTGGGGCGGCGAGACGCAGGCGCTGATCTACGACCCTCGAACGAAGAAAGTCATCGCGATCAACGGGCTCGGCATCGCGCCGACCGGCGCCACGCCGGAGTTCTACCGGTCGAAGGGCTACGAGTATCCGCCCGCGTACGGGCCGCTCGCGGCGCTGACGCCGGGTACACCGGGCGGCCTGATGCTGATGCTGGCGGAGTACGGGTCGCTGTCGCTCGGCGAAGTGCTCGCCCCGTCGATCGAGCTCGCCGACGGCTACGCGATCGATGCGGAGACGGCTGACCGCATCGAGAGCTGGAAGGAGAAGCTGCACGAGTGGCCGGACTCGAAGCGAGTGATGCTGCCGCATGCCGGCGAAGCGCGCGAAGCGCCGCATGCCGGGGAGATCTTCCGCCAGCCCGACCTCGCCGCGACGCTGCGCAAGCTCGTCGACGCCGAAAAGCAGGCGCTCGCGGCGGGCAAGTCGCGCAAGGACGCGATCCAGGCCGCCTACGACCGCTTCTACAAGGGCGACGTCGCGCAGGAATTCGTGCGCAGCGTGCAGGCCCAGGGCGGCCTGATCACGCTCGACGATCTCGCGAAGTGGCGCCCGCTCGTCGAGGAACCGCTGCACACCAGCTACCGCGGCGTCGAGGTCTACAAGCTCGACACGTGGACGCAGGGCCCCGCGCTGCTGCAGTCGCTGAACATCCTCGAGAACTTCGACCTGAAGGCGATGGGCTACAACAGCGCGAGCTACATCCACACCGTCTACCAGGCGATGAACCTCGCTTTCGCGGACCGCGACTTCTACTACGGCGACCCGCGGTTCCCGCCGGAAGAGCCGACGCGCGGGCTGCTGTCGAAGGAGTACGCGAAGGCCCGTGCAGCGACGATCCGCCCCGATCGCAACGATGCGCATGCGGGCCCGGGCGATCCCTATCCGTACCAGGGCGGCACGAATCCGTATCGCGACCTGCTCGACAAGCAGCGCTCGAAGAGCGCGGGTGCGGCGAAGGGCAGTCGAGGCCACTGCACAGCAACTGGCCGCGTTCAAGGAGTCGTTCCGATCAGGCACGACGTCCGTGATCGCGGCCGACAGCAAAGGGTGGCTCGTCTCGGTGACACCGAGTGGCGGCTGGGTGCCGGCCACGATCGCCGGGCGCACCGGCATCGGGCTCACGCAACGCATGCAGTCGTTCGTGCTCGATGCGGCGCAGAACCCCTACAACGTGCTCGAACCGGGCAAGCGCCCGCGCGTCACGCTGACGCCGAGCATGGCGTTCAAGGACGGCAAGCCGTGGCTCGCATTCGCGGTGCAGGGCGGCGACTCGCAGGACCAGAACCTGCTGCAGTTCTTCCTGAACGTGTACGAGTTCGGCATGACTCCGCAGGAAGCGAGCGAGGCGGCGAACTTCAACAGCTTCCAGATGAAGTCGTCGTTCGACAAGCATGAATCGCAGCCGGGTCGCATCCTGCTGAGCGACCAGGTGCCGCAGTGGGTGCGCAAGGAACTGGTGCAGCGCGGCTACAAGCTCGAGTTCGAGTCGCGCACCTCCGGGCCGATCAACGCGATCATGCTCGATCACCAGCACGGCACGCTGTGGGGCGGCTCGAGCAACCACGGCGAGGACTACGGCATCGCCTGGTAAATAAATCGGCGGCTGGTCCCATTCTTGCTCGATTTCTTGCAGCGCAGGATTGCCAACCGCCGCGCCCGGGCATAGTCTGGATTACGTCAAGAGATCCTGCGACCCGGCCTCTGCATTCCTGGGAGGAGCAACCATGAGCAAGTGGTGGTGGCGCGCGGATTACGTCGAGACGTGCAACTGCGCGCACGGCTGTCCCTGCAACTTCACGATGATCCCGACCCATGGCGGCTGCCATGGCATCGACGCCTTTCACATCCGCGAGGGCGAATGCGACGGCGTGCGGCTCGACGGCGCTCAACGTCGCGCTCGCCTTCGCCTGGCCCGGACCGATCCATCGCGGGCACGGTCGCGGCTTCGTCTACATCGACGAGCGCGCGACGCCGGCCCAGCGCGACGGCGCTCGAGAGGATCGCCACCGGCGAGGCCGGGCCCGGCGGGCCATTCGAGATCTTCCGCAGCACGTTCGATGAGCGCCCCGGCGTGTGGTTGGCCCGCTGCGTTCTCGCGCGGCGGCCGGCATGCGACATCGACACTCGGCGCTCCCGGCGCGTCGAGGTCGGACCGGTCATTTCGGACATGGACGGCAGCGAAGGCAATGCGCGCCTGGTATGCCCGGGCGGCTTCATCTTCAAGGACGGCGCGATCGTCAACGTCGACGAGGGCACGTGCACGGTGGGGGGCTCGAGTTCACATATGCCAGCTCGAGCGCGTTCATCGCGGAGGTCGCCTACAACGCGTGAACGCCTCGGCGCGGGAGGCACTGCCGGGCTGGATCGCGCTGCTCGTCGTGGCCGCGCTCGCATGGCGCAGGACGCTCGCGGACGCGGCCATGATGGGCGACGCACCCGGCACCATGGGCATGCCGCTGCTGCCGTTCATCGCGATGTGGGTGCCGATGATGGCGGCCATGATGCTGCCGGCGATCACGCCGGTCGCCACGCTGTGGACGGGTCGATTGCGCGCACGCCCCTTCGGCCGCGCGCGTCTTGCGGCTGCTGCTGTTTGCGGCCGGCTACATGCTCTCTGGACGGGCGCGGGCGTTCTCGCCTACGCAATGATGCGGCCGGTCGAGTTCGGCGCTCGAGGCCGGCCTGTACTCCGGCCCGCGCGGCCGCCGTCGACTGTGTCTTCGCGTTCGCGGGCTCTACCAGCTCTCGCCGCTGCGCGAAGCGTGCCTGGCCAAATGCCGCTCGCCGTGTCCGTGCTCCTCGGTCGTGACCGCCGGGCCCGGCTGCTGCGCGACCTGCGGGCGGGCGCCCTGCATGGCGCATGGTGCCTCGCCTGCTGCTGGTCGCTGATGGCGTGCTGGCGCTGCGTCGGACTGATGAACGTCACCGGCGATGGTGGTGCTGGCGGTCTTCATCTTCCTCGAGAAGACGACGCGCTTCGGCGTGCCCGCCGGACGGGTCGGCCGGCCTGCTGATGCTGATGGCGGCCGCCTTGACGCAGTGGCCGCCTGAAGCAGCCACGCAGCCACGGCTAGCGGCGATTCGCTCGGCGCGCAGCTCGCTGCCGTTCCGCGCGCAGTCGTTCATCGCGATGCCGCGGTAGGCGTTGTTGTTGAGGTACAGCCCCGGCGTGCGCTCGAGCCGCGCGAAGATCGCCTCCACGTTCGCGATGTGTCCCGGCGCATAGCTCGGGATGCCCCGGTCCCAGCGCTTCACGAACACGACGTCCGGCTCCGGTCGACGCCCATCGTGTTGCGGATCCCGTCGCGCGCCGTGCGTATCAAGCCTGCCTGGTCCTGCTGCACCAGTTCCGGATTGCGCTGCCCGCCGATCATCACGCGCAGGCTCTTTGCCCCGGCCGGCGCGCGATCCGGGAAGATGCTGCTGTCCCACAGCACGCCGAGGATCGGCTGGCGCGAACTCGTGGTCGTGAGCAGCCCGAATCCTCGAGCGGATGCTCGAGCGAGCGGTAGCCGAAACCCACCACGGCGATCGGCGAGTAATCGATGGCCGCGAGGCGACGAGCAAGCTCCGCGTCGAGGCCGCGCAGCATGCCGGCCGAGGCGTACGACGGCGAGCAGATCACGACGCGATCGGCACCGGCACGGCGCCCGCGGCGTGTGCATGACGAAGCCGTCGCCCGATCGCTCGACCGACTCCACCGGCGCGCCGAAATGCCACTCGGCGTCGATGACGCTGCCGAGGTGACTCGATCATCGAGGAGATGCCGCCCCTGGTGCTCGTCAGCACACCGCCCGGGCCCGCCCCCTTCCTGCGCTTCGCGATCATGCCGCGAAACAGGCCGCCGTGCTCGCGCTCGAGGGCGACGACCAGCGGGAATGCCGCCTGCACGGAGATCCGTTCGGGGGTCGAGCCGTAGATTCCGGCAGACATCGCGTCGAGGAACACGCTGGTGAAAGCCGGCGCCGAGCCTGCGGTCGCCGAACTCGCGCAGCGCTTTCGTCGGCGCCGTCGCGGCGCGCGGGTACTGCGAACTCGCCGAGCATGCGCAGCTTCTGCGGCAGCGTCAGCAGCTTCGACTTCGCGAACAGCGGCGGCGACTCCGGCATCCGGTGCAGCCGGTCGGTGTAGATGTAGCGCTTGCGCGCGAGATCTGAGCTCGGCAGCAGCAGGCCGGACCCGCCGGAATCATTGACGAGTTGCAGGCAGTCGGGCTTGTTGGTCAGGAACCCGTTGCCGCCAGCTCTCGAAACGGAAGCCGTCGAGCTCCTCGGTGTGCAGCGCGCCTCCGGGTCTGCGAGTCCGCCTCGACGATCGACGACCTCCACGTCGGGCCGCGCCCGCTTAAGGTAGAACGCCGTCGCCAGGCCGCTCACGCCCGCTCCCACGATTCCAACGCGCATGTGCCGCCTTCCGATTCGAATCGATCGATGCGCAGAGCTTACGGAACCGCGGGCACTTCCCGCTATGCTTGCGCACACGATGCCAACCCGCCTGCTGCTTCCCGTCGCACTCGCGCAGGGCCTCTGGGTCCGCGGCACGACGCCTCGCCTGCCTCCCGCGCGCGGCCATCGCGGGCGTTGCGGCGCCGGCGCCGACGCCATGCGCGTAGTGGGCGTCGGCGACTCGATCGTCGCGGGCGTCGGCGTGGACGAGCAGCGCAACGCACTCGTCGGGCAGTTCGCGCGGCGGCTGCACGAACGCACGCGTCGACCGGTCGAGTGGCGCGCGCACGGACTGAACGGCGCCACGTCGTCGACGATCGCGCAGCGCATGGCTCCCCGCGCGCGAGCCGGCGGACGTATACCTGGTGTCGGCGGGCGTAAACGATGTCACTCATGGCGTGAGTGCACGGGCATTCGCCTCGAACGTCGCGCTCGCCGTCCGCGCGCTGCAGGCCCGCTCACCTGGCTGCGACCGTGATTTTCGCCGGCGTCCCGCCGCTCGACGAGGTTCCCTGCGCTGCCGTGGCCCCTGGGCGCACTGCTGGGGGATCGAGCCCGGCGACTGCAGGCCGCCGCCCGCGAGGTGCTGCCGCGCGAGCAGTGCACTGTGCTTCGACTTTCCGGACGCGCTACCGGCTGGCGGCTTCGCGAGCGACGGCTTCCACCCCGCCGCCGACGCGTGCGGCGAATGGGCGGAGTGGCTGCTCGACCTCTGGCTCAGCCGCCCGGGCGCGCCTGTTTCGCCTGGTCGCGAATCAGCATCGCCACCAGCGTCACGATCGTGATCGGCAACACGAAGCCGATCATGATCGAGGAGTACTCCGGCAGCAGGTCGTGGCCGCGCGCGTCGAGCACGAGATAAGCCACGTAGGCGAAGTAGTACGCGAGGAACAGCAGCCCCTTGCCGCGGCCGATCTCGCGCCCGGCAACGAACACGGGCAGGCACGCGAGCGCGACCGCCAGCATCACCCAGATGTCGAAATTCATCACCGCTGGCGCGATCGTCAGTCCCTTGCCGCTCGCCGAGGCCCGACGCCCCGAGGCATCCCAGGATGTTGAATGTGTTGCTGCCGACCACGTTGCCGACCGCGATGTCGCGCTCGCCGCGGATCGCGGCCGTGATCGAAGTGGCGACCTCGGGCATCGACGTGCCGGCCGCGATGATCGTCAGGCCGATCACGAGGTCGCTCACGCCCGAGCGCCCGGGCAAACGCGACCGACGCGTCCACCAGCCACTTCGAGCCGAGCACCAGCAGTGCCAGGCCCGCCAGGATCAGCATCAGCTGCACGGCCCAGTGGCTGTCCCAGCCGCCCCTGGGCCGTATTCCGGACTCGAATTCTTCGCGCGTCTCCCTGGTCTCCGCGCGCGACTGCCGGATCAGGAAGAACGTGTAGCCGACCAGCAGCAGCAGGAACAGCGCGGCGTCGCCGGTTCCCACGCGACCGTCGAGCGCGACGACGAGCAGCAGCAGCGACGCACCGATCATGATCGGCACTTCCTGGCGGATGATCTGCGAATGGACCACCAGCGGGGCGATCAGGGCGCTCGCCCCGAGGATGAACAGCACGTTGAAGATGTTGCTGCCGACCACGTTGCCGACGGCGATGTCCGTCGCGCCATTCAGTGCGGCCCCGACCGACACGGCCACCTCGGGCGCGCTGGTGCCGAACGCGACGATCGTGAGCCCGACCACCAGCGACGATACGCCAAGCGAGAGCGCGATCTTCGACGCGCCGCGCACCAGCGCCTCGGCACCTGCAACGAGCGCAACCAGGCCGAGCACGAAGAAACTGACGTGAGCGAGCATGGACCAATAGTAACGCACCCGTCGCCGGCAAGGATCAGCGGGCGCCCGGCCCTGGACCGCGGATTTCGGCTACGATGGCACGACCATGAATCGCCTACCGCCCGTCACCCGGACGCTGCTGATCATCAACGTCGCGGTGTTCTGCCTGCAGCTTCTCACCGGGGACCTGCTGGTCGGTCCTTTCGCGCTGTGGCCCACAGCGTCGACTCAGTTCCCGAACGCGCCGTCGTTCGAGATCTGGCAGTTGCTCACCTACGGCTTCATGCACGGCAGCTTGACGCACCTGCTGTTCAACATGCTGGCCCTGTACATGTTCGGCGGCGAGGTCGAGCGGCTGCTGGGGCCGTCGCACTTCCTGCAGTACTACCTCGTCTGCGTGGTCGGCGCCGCCGTCGCGCAGCTGGTGGTCACGAGCAACATGAACCTGCCGCCCTTGCCGACCGTCGGCGCTTCGGGCGGCGTGTTCGGGCTGCTGCTCGCGTTCGGCATGGCCTATCCACAACGCAGGATCATGCTGCTGTTCCCGCCGATCCCGATGCCCGCATGGGTGTTCGTCACGCTGTACGGCATGCTCGAGCTGTACCTTGGCGTCACGGGCTCCGGCCAGGGCGTCGCGCACTTCGCACACCTCGGCGGCATGGCCGCGGGGTACGCGATGCTCGTATTCTGGCGCAACAAGGCCCGTCGCTGACATGGCACGCAAACGTCCGCTGCGCGACGCCGGGACGATCGTCGTCCTCGAGCACCGCTCGCACATCCTCGCCGACAACCCGCTCGGAGACCCGCACGTGCGCCGGCTCGCCGCCTGGCTGCCGCGCGAGTACGACGAGCGACAGGGCGGCCCCGGCCGACGCTTCCCGGTGCTCTACGACATGGTGGGCTTCACGAGCACGGGCCCAGCGCACCTGAACTGGAAGCCGTTCAGCGAGAATGCCGCCGAGCGCGCCGCCCGGCTGATTCGCGAGGGCCGGATGGGCCCAGCGATCATCGTGTTCCCGGACTGCTTCACGGCGCTCGGCGGCAATCAGTACGTGAACTCCTCGGCGATCGGACGCTACGCCGACTACCTGCTCGAGGAGATCATCCCGTTCGTCGACCGGGAATTCCGCACGCTCGCGTCGCGCGAGCACCGCGGCTGCTTCGGCAAGTCGTCGGGCGGCTATGGCGCGATCATCCACGGCATGAAGTACGCGAGCCACTGGGGCGCGATCGCAAACCACTCCGGCGACGCGTACTTCGACTTCCTGTATCGGGCCGACTGGCCGAACACGCTGAACGAGCTCGCGAAGTACCGCCGGCCGTCGCGCAAGGCGGGACCGGTGACTGCGCCGCGCGACACGGCAGTCGAGCGAAACCTGCGCGCGGGCCACGACGACGGTCGCGTGCGCCGGTTCCTCGAAGCGATGTGGGCGAAGCACAAGCTGTCGCACGCCGAAGCGCACGCGATCATGAACGTGTGCATGGCTGCGACATACGACCCGGAACCGGGCGCGCCGCTCGGTTTCCGGCTGCCTTTCCACATGGACACGGGCGAGCTGATCGAGCGCAACTGGCAACGGTGGCTCGAGCACGATCCCGTGCTGCTCGTGAGGCGACATGCCCGGAACCTGCGGCGCCTGAAGGGCATCTACATCGACTGTGGCTGGCGCGACCAGTACCACATCCACTTCGGCACGCGGCAACTGTCGCGCCGACTGGCCGAGGCCGGCATCGAGCATCGCTACGAGGAATTCGACGACGACCACTCCGACGTCGACTACAGGATGGAAGTGAGCCTGCCGTTCCTGTATCGCGCACTGAAGCCATGAACCGGCCGCGGCTGGGTCTCGCGCTCGGCTGCGGCTCAGCGCGTGGCTGGGCCCACATCGGCGTGCTGCACGCGCTGCGTGAGCAGGGCCTCGAGCCCGACGTGGTCGCGGGCGCGTCGGTCGGCGCACTGGTGGCAGCCGCTCGCGCGAGCAACCGCCTGCAGGCGCTCGACGACTGGGTCCGCGCGCTGACCCAGCGCGAGGTCTGGCGCCTGATCGACACACGGTTCCGCGGCGGCGGCGTCATGACCGGCAACCGGCTGATGGACGAGATTGCGCTGCACGTCGGCGATCCGCTGATCGAGGAACTCGACCTCGGTTTCGCGGCGGTCGCGACGGACCTGCACACGGGCGAGGAGGTCTGGATCCGCAACGGGCCCGTGATGACGGCAGTGCGCGCCTCGAGCGGCGTGCCGGGGCTCTTCACGCCGACCTGGTACCTGGACCGCTGGCTGATCGATGGCGGCGTCGTCAATCCGTTGCCCGTCTCGGTGTGCCGCGCTCTCGGCGCGGACATCGTCATCGCCGTCGATCTCGGGCGCACGGTCACGCACGATGACCCGGGGCCTTGCGACAGGCACAGCCGAGCCTGTTCGACTCGATGGCAAGCGCGGTGAGCATCATGCAGGACGCAATCACGCGCAACCGGCTCGTGATCGATCCGGCGGACCTCGTGCTGCGGCCCGACGTGAATCACTTCGCGCTGATGGATTTCCACCGCGCGGGCGAGGCCATCGAGATCGGTCGCAAGCACGTCGAGGAGCAGGCGACGCGGCTTTCGGCGGTGCGGGCACGACTCGACGCCTGATCGCCGACGGTGATCCGGCCCGCGACCGCCCTTGAACCCGGCGCGACCGCCCTAACGTTCTGCAGCCTCGACGCCCTACGGCGCCCATCCCACGGACAGCTCTTGCCCATCGACCCAGCGAATTCCGTCGGACATAGTCGAGGTCTTCCGCTCGTTCTGGCGCCCGGCCTGCGACGAGCGGGCTTTCGTGCTGCACGCAGTGGGCATCGCATCGCAGACCGCATGGAACGGGCGGGACTGGTCGCTCTACGTGGCGATCGGCAGCGAGAACGAGGCGCGCGCCCAGTTGCAGCGCTACGAGCGCGAGAACCCGCCGCGCCGGCGTCCCGCGCCGCCCGAGCCTCTGCACCGGGGCGCCTGGCTGGGCTCGCTCGGCTACGCCGCGGTCATGCTGCTCGTCGGATTCCTCGCAGGAACCGGGGCGTTCTACGCGGACTGGCTGGATGCCGGCTCGCTTCGCACGGCGCCCGTGCGCGCCGGCGAGTGGTGGCGAGCGGTCACGGCGCTGACGCTGCACCTCGACGTCGGCCACCTGCTGGCCAACCTCGGGTTCGGCACCGTGTTCGGGCTGCTGGCCGGGCAGTTGCTCGGCCCGGGAATCGCGTGGGCGTCCGTGCTTGCGGCCGCGGCCGGTGCAAACCTGCTGAATGCCTGGATCCAGCCGGAGATGCACTCGTCGGTGGGTGCGTCCACCGCCGTCTTCGCTACGCTTGGACTGCTCGCCGCCTACGCGTGGCGCAAGCGCTCGGGCGAGACCGAGCGCCGGGCATATCGCTGGGCTCCGCTGTTCGCGGGCGTGTTCCTGCTCGCCTTCACGGGCGTGGGCGGCGAGAACACGGATGTGCTCGCACACCTGACCGGGTTTGCGATGGGCGCGCTCGCGGGCGTGCTGCACGCTGCATGGCGTGCGCCTCGCGGGCGTGTCGCGCAGGTGATTGCCGGCCTGGTGAGCCTCGCCGTCATCGCAGCTGCGTGGGCGCTGGCGCTGACGAACGCTTAGCTGCGTTTCGCCTTTGGCGCTTGCTTGGCTGAGATCCTTGCGCGGGACGGCACGAGTACATCCATGTAGCCTCCGCACGCCGCGTCCCTGCGGCGTGACGGCCCGCGCAAGGATCCCCGCCAAGCCAGCGCCAAACGGGAGCTGCGCAATTGCGTTCGCATGCGCAGTGGATCAGCTGCGACGATGTCGATGCTCCGGCGGCTGGGCTGGGCCTGCCGCGGGCCGTCGCGCGCCAGGACGGCGCGCGCGGAGCCTACAGGGATGTACTTGCGGCGTCCCGCGGCAGGCCCAGCCCGGCCGCCGGAGCCCATGGCGATCGCGCCTGCTCGGCGTCACGCGCTCGCCGATTCGATCTTCACCCGCACTTCGCCATCCTTGACGCTGACCTTGTAGGTCTTCAGCGCCTTCTCGCCGCGCACGATGTTCAGCACCTGGATGCCGGGCGGGAAGTTCGCCCATTCGACGACTTCACCGGTACGGATGTCGAAACGGGCGCGATGGAAGGGGCACTGCACCATCCGGCCCTCGATGATCTTGCCCCGCGCGAGCGGAGCGAACACGTGGGTGCAGCTCGCCTGCGTCGCGAAGAAGCCATCGGCCAGGTTGTACACGACGATCTTCTCGCCCTCGACCGTGAAGGCTTTCATCTGGCCCCGCTTGATGTCGCTCGTGCGACAGACGGTATGCATTGTCATGGCGACCCCTCGCTGTCGTTGTCGTGAGTCTACCGGCCCGCGGCCCCACAATGCGAGCGCCGGGCCGACGCAATGGCCGACAGCGCGGGAATTCCGCGTGCGAGTATCCGCAGTCAGTCCGAGCCGCGCACGGAATGCGTAGTACTCGTCCACGACGCGATCGGGCGCCTCGAGCTGCGGATAGTGGCCCACGCCGTCGAGTAATGCGACGTCGGGGTCGGGCACCAGCTCGCGATACCGGTCCGCCAGGTGAGCCCCGGACACGGGGTCGACCGCACCGCAGATCAGGCGCCTGCGGCACCCGCGACTCGACGAGCGCACCCGACCCAGCGCGCACGGTTGCGCCGGCGCTGCTCCATGTAATTGATCAGCCGCGCCAGCGCCCGCCTCCCGCCGTCGCGTTCGACCAGTACCCACAGATCCTGCAGTTCCTCGTCCGACGGCGGGTGCCGCCCGGAGATCGAGCGCATCGTGTCCGCGAACTTCTCGCGGCTCATCGACTGCGCGAGCAGCGGCCCGACCAGCGGCATGGCCAGCAGCTTCTGGATCGGCCGGGCTCGATGCGTCTCGGGGAACAGTCCGCCGTTCAGGAAGCACATGCTCTGGATCCGCAGGCGGCCCTCGAGCTCGCGTGCGAGCAGTTCCTGCGCAACGGTGTCGCCGTAGTCGTGCGCGAGCACGTGCGGCGCGGTGACCCCGAACTCATCGAGCAGCGCCTGGCAGATGTCGGCCTGCTGCGCGATCGAGTACTGCGCCGAGCGCGGCTTCTCGGACATCCCGAATCCCAGCATGTCGCAGCGCGAACAGCGAGTACCTTGCGGCCAGCCGCGGCCATACGCGATACCAGTCGTAGCTCGACGTCGGGTAACCGTGGATCAGCAGCAGCGGCGGCAGGCCGGACCGCGCGGACGTACGGACGAAGATGCGGTGGCCGGCGAGCACACGCGTCTCGCCGAGCCTGATCCACTCTTCGAGCCGCTCGCGAACCCGTCATTGCGTTACCCTCGCCATTGACCGCCCCCTCCCCCTCCACAGGCCGGCTACATGCTGCGTTCGTTTGTACCCGGCTGCAACGTTCTGGTCCAGGGTGCGAACAGGGACAGCGGCCTCGAATTCGTGCGACAGCTGAGCGCCGCTGCGGCTCCCGGCGTGATCTTCGCATCGTGCCGGACCCCGGACCAGGCGGCAGAATTGTCCACGCTGGCAGGACTCGATGGCAGGCTGCGCCTGGTGCAGCTCGACGTCACAAGTGAGGCCAGCATCCAGGACGCCGCGGCTGTCGTTGCGTCCGCGGTCCCGCGACTGCACCTGGTCATCAATTGCGCTGGGGTCCTGCACGGCGGACCTGAACGCCTCGCCCCTGAAAGGCGGCTCGCCGACGTCCGCCCCGACGCACTGCAGCTGAGTTTCGCCGTCAACGCATCTGGTCCGCTGCTGGTGGCGAAGCATTTCGAAGGACTGCTCGCGCACGCGGAGCGCGCGGTCTTCGCGAGCATCTCGGCTCGCGTCGGCAGCATTGGCGACAACCGGCTCGGGGGCTGGTACGCCTATCGAGCGTCGAAGGCCGCGCAGAACATGTTCACGAAGACCCTCGCGATCGAGTGGGCCCGCTCGAGGCGCAACGTGATCTGCGTGGGATTGCATCCCGGCACGACCGACACCGACCTGTCGCGCCCGTTCCAGTCGAACGTCCCGCCGGCAAAGCTGTTCCCGGTCGAACGCACCGTCCGCCAGTTGCTGGACGTGATCGACGGCCTCGAGCCGCGCGACTCGGGCCGCTTCCTCGGCTGGGACGGCGAGGAAATTTCGTGGTAGGCGAGCGGTCCGGACGGACCGGCTGCCGATCCTGCACATCGACGATCACGTGGTGGTCGTGAACAAGCCATCGGGACTGCTGGTGCACCGCTCCCCGATCGACCGGCACGAAACCAGGTTCGCGGTGCAGATGCTGCGCGACCAGATCGGCCGGCGCGTGTACCCGCTGCATCGGCTCGACAAGGGCACGTCGGGCGCGCTCGCATTCGCGCTGGACCGCGCGACTGCCCAGGCGCTTGCGCAGGCGTTCGCGAGCCGCAAGGTCCTGAAGCGCTATCTGGCAATCGTGCGCGGCTGGCCCGATGAGTCCGGCGACATCGACCACGCGCTCGAGGCCGTGCGCGACGAGTACGCGCCCGCGGTCGACGGGCCCGCCAAGAGGCGCGCACGCATTATCGGCGGCTCGCCGCCGTCGAGCTGCCGCACCGCGTGGATCGCTACCCGACGTCGCGTTACGCGCTGGTCGAGCTCGAGCCCGACACGGGTCGACGCCACCAGCTGCGCCGCCATCTCGCCCACGTCTCGCACCCGATCATCGGCGACTCGACGTACGGCAAGGGACGGCACAACCGGCTGTTCGCCGAGCTCTTCGGCGTACGACGGCTGCTGCTCGCGTGCACGCGGCTCGAGTTCGAGCACCCGGCGACCGGGCAGCCGCTGGTCGTGTCGGCGTCCCCAGGCGGCGAGTTCGCGTTGCTCGCGCAGCGATTCGGCTGGCCGTGGCCCGGCGGATCGCCGGCACCGGAGGTCAGCCCAGCTTCGCCTTCACCTTTGCCGTGAGCGCGGCGATATCGGCGTGACGCCCCTTGTCCGCCGCCTCGCGACCGGGACGCGGCGGAGCCTTGGCGGCCTTGTCCAGGTACTGCAGCGCCGCGGCGTACTCGCCTTCCGTGTACAGGAAATCGGCGTAGAAGTAGTTCGGGTCGATGCCGTTCGGGTTCATCTTCAGCGCCTGCTGCAGCAGTTGCCTCGCCTTGTCGTGGTCACCGAACCCGATCGGAAATCCGGGCACCCTGTAGTAGAGCGTGCCGAGGCTCGTGTACGCCGAGCCGTCGAGCGCGGCCGGGTCGATCTTGATCGCGGCCTCGAGGTTGCCGCGCGCCTCCTTGGCCAGTCCCAGCGCGCCGAGCCCGCCCTTCGCGCCGGCGTAGCTGCTCTCGATGATGCCTTCCCAGATCAGCGCTTCCGCGCGGCCGGGATGCTGCTTCGTGAACGCCTCGGCGCGCTTCTCGAGCGCGTCGAATGCCTCCTTGCGTGCATCACCCGCGGGCGTCTCGTAGTTCGCCTTCGCCCAGGCCTGCTGGATCGACAGCAGTTCCGCGTCGAACGCGGGATCGGGCGCGGCAGCGGCGTGCGACGCGATCGAGACGAACAGCGCGGCACAGGCGACGAGTTTGCATTGGATCTTCATCGGCAGGATTCCTCATCAGGTTCTGGAGACAGCGGCGGACTCGCCGGCGTAGCGGCGAATGACGGGCAGCTGCTTGCGCAGCGCGCCGTCCACGACGCGCGGCAGCACGCCGTTCAGCCGGGCAAAGAGCTTCTCGGGCCAGCCGAGCACGGCCTCGGCGCGGCCGCCGGCGAGCATGTCGCACACGGCCTTCGCCACGAGCTCGGGCGGATCCATCGCGACGCCGAGCTCCGTCGTTCATGCGCTCGACGGCCGAAGTGTTGATGCCCGTGCGCGTCGCGCGCGGCGCGACGTAGTGGACGCGCACGTTCGTGTCCGCCAGCTCGCGGCGCAGCGCCTCGGTGAAGCCGCGGATCGCGAACTTGGTCGCCGAGTACACCGCGTAGCCCGGATAGCCGATGGCGCCGAACACCGAGCCGGTGTTCAGGATGCAGGCCTCCGGCTGGCGGCGCAGGTGCGGCAGCAGGCCGTGGCACAGGTGCAGCGGCGCCTGGACGTTGATCGCGAGCGCGAGGTCCAGCTGCTCGGGCGGCTGGTTCTCGAACATCTGGAAGTGGTTGATGCCCGCGTTGTTGACGAGCACGTTGACGCCGCCGCGCCAGGCCGCCGCTTCGTCGCAGATGCGCTTGCGATCGGCGGGGCTCGTCAGGTCGGCGGCCAGCGTGCCGACGCGCTCGCCGTAGCGGGCGAAGCGTTCGGCGCGAGCGCGCAAGCGCTGCCTGGTCACGGTCCACGAGCAGCACGGAGCCGCCGCGCTGCAGCAGCTCCGCCGCGATGGCGCCGCCGATGCCGCCGGCACCGCCGGTGACGAGGGCTCGGATCGATCCGGGGTTCATGCCGACCTCCTCTGCAGTTCGGACGGGCTCGCCGCGGCCTGCACGGCCTCGAGCGAGCGGAAGACGTGGCCGTAGAGCCAGTAGATGCCTTTCGCGCAACGCACGACCGACGCCCTGTCGTCCGCGTCGGTGAGGCGCGCGAGGATGTCGGCGAGGTCGTTGATGTGTTCCTTGTCGAGTTCGCCGTGGCTGCGCAGGTAGGTGAACGCGCGCGTCGGCAGGTCGAGCGCCGCCTGGATGCGATCCGCGGCCTGCAGCGCGAGCGACACGCTGGTGCCCTCGAGCACGTGGACCATGCCGAAGAACCCGACCGGGTTGCGGCGCATGACCGTGTCGTACGCGTAGGCGATCATCGCCTCGGTAGCGACGGCCGGCTGCGACGCTGCCGCGACAGCGCGATCTCCGCCCGCGGCTGCGATGTCGTTCAGGATCCACTCGTCGTGGCCGGTCTCCTCCTCGAGGTAGTGCAGCACGGCGTCGCGCAGCCACGCGTGGCGATCGGGCAGCCTCGATCCCACGGCCATCAGCAGCGGCACCGTATGGCGCACGTGGTGGTAGGCCTGGGTCAGGAACGCGACATAGAGGGGCCGCGTCACGTCGCCGGCGATGCTGCGCTGGATCACCGGGGCCGACAGCAGGAAAGCGCGGTCAGCAGCGGTCTCGCGAGCGAGTTGCTCGTGGAATTTCATCGTGTACCTCGTTCAGGAAGCGAGTTCTTCGCGGTAGAGCCCGTCGAGCAGGACGCCGTAGCGCTCGACGATGTCGCGACGGCGCAGCCGGCCATTCGAGGTCAGCAGTCCGTTGTCGAACGAAAAGGGCTCGGGCACGCGCGCCCAGCGGCGTACCTGCGCATAGTCAGGCAGCCGGCGGTTCGCGGCGGCGATCGCGCGATCGATCGTCGCGGCGTCCGCGCCTTCGGGCGCGGCGCTGACGAGCGCCACCGCGTACGGCCGTGCCTCGCCGTGAACCATCACGTGCCTGATCGCGGGCTCGAGCGCGATCTCCCGCTCGACCCATTCCGGCGCGACGTTGCGCCCGAAGCTCGTGATGTAGATGTTCTTCAGCCGCCCGCGCACGTACACGAAGCCGTCGGCATCGATCTCGCCGAGGTCGCCGGTGGCCCACTCGTCGCCCGGCAAGCGCGGCATGTCGCCGAGGTAGCCGCGCATCGTCACGCCGGACACCATCAACTGCCCATCGTCCGCGACTCGCACCCGAGCGTGCGGCAGCGGCTTGCCGACACTGCCCGGGCGACGCGCATCGGGGGTGTTCAGGCAGACCACCGACGCGCATTCGCTGAGGCCATATCCCTCGTACACCGGCAGCCCGGCTGCGTGCCGCGCGTTGCAGCAGTTCCGTGGCGACGGACGCGCCGCCAACGGCGACGAACTTCAGCGTGCCCGGCACGGTCCAGCCGCGCTCGGCCGCGATCACGAACAGTCGCAGCAGTTCGGGCACGAGGATCAGGCTCTGCGGAGCGGTGTTCGCCACACAGCCGAGCAGGCGCATCACGTCCGGACCGGCGTAGCTCATGCCGGTGGCGGCCGCGGAAGGCAGCACGCTGCGCGCTCCCGCGAGCAGCGGCGCGTAGATGCCGCCCACGTTCTCGAGCAGCGTCGCGAGCGGCAGCAGGCAGACGTGCCGCTCGACACCCAGCGATGACGTCGCGCTGGCGAGCGACGCGGCGACGGACTCGAGTTCGTCGACGCCCAGGCAGACGCCCTTCGGCGCGGCGGTGCTGCCCGACGTGTAGGTCACCTTGACGGTGCCAGCCGGCAATCGCGGCCGCTCCGCGGCATCGAGCTGGCGGCTGAGCATCGTGAGCCCAGTGCGCCCGGAGGTACCTGCGACGCGCCAGCCGGCGAGCAGTTCGCGCATGCGCGGCACGTCGTCGGTGAGCACGCAGTCGATGCCAGCATCGTCGAGCACGTGCTGGATCTGCTGCGGCGTGAAGTATCCGGGCAGCGGCACCGAAGGCAGCCGGCGCAGGTGCAGCGCGAGGTCGGCGACGGCCCAGCCGATGCCGTTGTCGGCGAGCAGCGCGAATCGCTCGCCGCTCGCGGCGAGCCAGTCGCCTTCCTCGTCGAGGACCGGCCCGAGCTCGCCGTACGTCACGACCTGGCGGCCGTCGTCCAGCGCGACGCGATCCGCAGCCGGCGCCGCGCAATGGCGCGCGCCAGGCGACTAGTGGTCATTCCCGGCGGCGCTGAAGCCTGGAATCAGCCGACTGTCGGGCAGATAGCCGGCATACACGCGCGGGTCGGTCTCGTAATAGCGACCCCACTGGTCTGCGCCTGCCGACACCCGCGCACCGTCGGCGCGCGCGAGCTCGATCAGCGGAGCGCCGAAACCGAGCAGGATCTGCCTGACGGCGCTGGTGGCCGTGAACACGATCCACTGGTAATCGCGCGACAGCAGGTGCTCCGGCAGCAAGGCCACCATCCGCACCGCCGTGCGGCACGTGGCGCCGGCAAGGTTGCCGACTTCCACGACCTGCGAGCGCTGCACGTCGCGGCCCGAGGCGGCCGCGATCGCCGCCTCGATCGGCCGATCGAGGTACTGCTCCAGATAGAGCGGCTGATCGCCTGCACCGCGCAGCCCGACGACGCCGCGCAATTCGACCGGAGGCGGCGCGGAACGAGAGCAACGTCGGCAGGAACGTCGTCACCGCCGCATCGTGCTTGCGCCGGAACGCGGAGCCCACGAACTCCTCGAGCTCGGCGCGCTCCGGACTGTCGACCGGCGCAACTGCGAGCCGCAGCGTGCGCCCCAGTGGCCGGCGGCAACCCTCGCGATGCCGCGCCGGGCTGCTCATCGACCTGCTCGCCTGTTCTGTGGCATTGATCTCGTCCAGCATTGGAGTCCTCGTCTGCGGGGCCCTGGAACACTGTCGTCCGGGTCGTGCGTTAGACGCCGGCGCCCGCGGAAATCAATCGCCGCCCGGCCGCTTGGTCAGAAATACCAGCACTTTCAATCGGTTAAGACAGCAGTCGCCGACGCCCACCGCCCTCCCCGATTGATTTGCCCGCCGCGACGCGTCTAACTGGCCAGCAACATGACGGACGGCAACGTGACCGACGACCGGGAACTGGTGCAGCAGATGCTTGCGGGCGAGGAACGCGCGTTCAGCGAGTTCTTTACGACTTATTTCCCGCGCATCTTCCGCTTCGCCCTGCCACGCCTGAACCGCGACCAGGACACGGCCAAGGACGTCGTGCAGGCGACGCTGGTCAAGGCGATGCGGAAGCTCGGCGACTACCGCGGCGAGGCGGCGCTGTTCACCTGGCTCTGCCAGATCTGCCGCCGCGAGATCGCAGATCACGTGCGTGCGCAGGTCCGGCGCACGGACAAGGTCGTGCTGATCGAGGACAGCGCCGAGGTACGCGCCGCGCTCGAGTCGATCGAGGCGCCGGCATCGCGACGACCCTTTGAAGCGCTGCGACGGTGCCGAGCTGCAGCGGCTGGTGCACGCGGTGCTCGACCGGCTGCCGAACCGGTACGGCGAGGCGCTCGAGTGGAAATACGTGGAGGGCAGGTCGGTCGAGGAGATCGGCGACCTGCTGGGAATCGGCCACACCGCCGCGCAGTCGCTGCTGGCTCGTGCCCGGGTGGCGTTCAGGGACGGGCTCGAAGCCGTGTTCGGCGCATCCGCGGCCGACGTGCTGGCAGGCCTCGAGGCTTGACGGGGTGGACGAAATGAACGAGCGACATACGATGGAAGACCGGGACGAGCACGACATCGCGCGACTGCTGAAGAATGTCGGCGCGCGCAGCCAGCCCGCGACGCAGGCCGCGGCTGAAGTGCGCGCTGCGGTCGAAGCGGAATGGCGCAGCGTGGTTTCCGCTCGTCGGCAGCGGCGGCGCTTCACGGGCTGGGCCGCAGCCGCCGGGATCGCGGTCGCCGCAGTGGGAGCCTGGGTGGCACGGCCGCTCTATCTTCCAGAACCGGCGACCGTTGCGACCGTTGCGCGCGTCGTCGGCGACGTGCAGGTCGAATCGAGTCGCGGCCAGTGGTCGCGTGTTGCAGCCGGCGACACCTTGCGCGAGCGGGGCTGCGGTCAGGACCGGCGATGACGGCCGCGCCGCGCTCGATCTGCGGACCGGCGTGCATCTGCGGCTCGACACCGGAACCGCGCTTGCGTTCAACAGCCTCCAAGACGCCACGATGTCGCGGGGCGCGGTCTACGTGGACTCGGGGACGGACGCTGCACCGAGTGCCGCGACGATTCGTGCTCGACACGCCGGCCGGCGACGTGCGCCACCTGGGAACCCAGTACGAAGCGAGGCTCGACGATGGCGGTCTCCGCGTCGGCATCCGCGAGGGACGGGTCGAAGTGAGCGGGCGTCGCGCATCCGTGGTCGGCTCGGCGGGCGAAGTACTCGCGCTGCGCGACGGGCAGGTGACGCGTTCAGCGCTGGCACCGAATGCGTCAGCGTGGAACTGGGTGACCGACGTCACGCCTCCTTTCAGCATCGACGGACGCACCGTCGAGGAGTTTCTCACCTGGGCCGGACGCGAGACGGGACGGCGCGTCGTGTACGCCTCGCCCGAGGTCGAGCGGCTCGCGAGAAGCGTGACGCTGAACGGCACTGTGGACGGGCTTCCTCCACAGCAGGCTGTCGCCGCGGTTCTCGCGACGACCTCGCTCGAGACGACCGTCGTGGACGGCAGCATCGAGGTCGGGCACGCGCGCCATTGAGGCGGGGCTCTGACAGTAGGCCGCACCGGCGCGGTCGGCTAACATCGGCAGGGCTCGCGCTGCGCGCGGGTTGCTGCGCCAGCCGATGCCCCCGCCAATCGTCCGAACTGCCCCGCCGCGTCAACGTCGTTCCGCTCGCCGTCCGTCTGTGGGTCGCGATCGCCGGGCTCGCGTCGTCGCTGGCGATTGCAGCGGGTCCTCCGTACACCGGCCAGACGCTGCACGAGGTACTGGCTGAGCTCGGCAAGCAGGGGCTGCACCTCGTCTACAGTTCCGAGACCGTGCCGCCGTCGCTGCGCGTGACGCGCGAGCCGGCCGGCGGCCCGCCGCTGCAGGTGCTGCAGGAACTGCTGGCCCAGCACGACCTGGTCGCGAAACCGGTGGGATCAGGCACGTACGTGGTCGTACGAAAAGACGCCGCCGGCGCAAACCGTGGCGTCGAAGCCCCAGCCACCGCAACCGGTCGCACTCGAGGAAGTCGTCGTTGCGGCAAGCCGCTACTCGCTGTCGGCAGAGGTTCCGGACACGCACACGGTCTTCACTCACGCGGAAATCGAGGGATTGCCGCGACTGGCCGACGATTCACTGAAAGCAGTGCACCGGCTGCCGGCCGCCGCAAGCAACGGCGTGTCGGGCCTCGCCTACATGCGCGGCGGCGACAGCAACGAGACGCTGGTCGTGCTCGACGGATTCCCGCTGTACGAGCCGTTCCACCTGAAGGTGCTGCTGAGCCCGACCAGCCTGCTCGATCCAGGCATCCTGAGCGGCATCGACGTGCATGCGGGCGGGTTCACGGCGCAATTCGGCGACCGCATGAGCGCGGTCATCGACGCGACCTCGATCCACCCGGACGCAGACTCGCACTATGAGCTCGGCCTGAGCCTCTTTAACGCCAACTTGCTGGCGTTCAACCGCTTCGCCGACGGCCGCGGGCAGTGGCTCGTGGCGGCGCGCCGCAGCAACCTCGACGAGGTCGCGGACCTGCTCGACGCGCACTACGGCGAGCTCACCTACTCCGACGCCTTCGGCCGGCTCGACTACGAATTCACGACCGACACGCGCGGCAGCCTGCACGTGCTGCTGTCGAAGGACAACGCCGACGTCAATAACGCCGAGGAGACGGAGTCGGCCGCTGCGAAATACCGCAACTCCTACGTCTGGGCGCACGCTCGCGCACGACTTCTCTTCGCAGCTGAGCGCGACAGCCATCGCTTCGTACACCTACGTTGCGCCGAGCGAACCGGCGAGGTCGACGAAGACGTATCCGCACTCGGTTCCGCAGACGATCAGCGGACTACGACGTGCTGGGCCTGAAGGTCGACGCAAGCTACGCGCGGAACGCTGGCTGAATTTCGGCGGCGAGGCGCGTTCGCTGGCGGCCTCGTACGACTATTCGAGCATCGTGCGTTTTGCTCCCGCTATCCGTTTCCCGGCAGCCGCGGACGCGCCACCGTCAACGCCCTGACCCGGATCCGTCGGGTGCGCACTACGCCGCCTACGCGAGCGCCGCGTGCGGCTCGCCGAGCCGCTGACGGCCGAGATCGGGCTGCGCTGGGACGACGAGACGTACGGCCGCAAGGCGGCACCCAGCTCGGCCGCCCGCGAATTTCGTTCTACCAGGCCGGGCCGACGACGCGGCTGCGCGCGAGCTGGGGCCGCTACCAGCAGGCACAGGGCATCGATGAACTGCAGGTCGAGGACGGCGTCGACCATTCTTCAGGCCGCAGTACGCCGACCACGCGATCCTCGGCATCGAGCAGGTTCTGCCGCGGGTTGTCGTTGCGCGTCGAAGGCTACCGCAAGGATTATGAAGAGCCGCGCCCGCGCTTCGAGAGCCTCTTCGACCCGCCGTCGATCGTACCGGAACTGCGCTGGGACCGCATGCGATCGCACCCGATCGGCCCGGGCCGAGGGAACGGAAATCCTGTTCACGCGCAAGAGCGCGTCCCCTGGAACGGCTGGTTCAACTACACCTGGTCGCGGGTGCGGGACCGCGAGACGGAGCGACATACGGCGCAGCTGGGACCAGACCAACAAGTCGGTGCCGGCATCACCTGGGCCGAGGGCGGCTGGCAGGCGACGCTCGCCGGAACCTACCACACGGGCTGGCCCACGACGCCGCTACGTTTCGTGTCCTCGGCCCGGGCACCGGCGACGGTCGCGGGCCCTCGCAATGCGCGCGCCTGCCCGGCTACGCGTCCCTGGACGCGCGGGTGAGCCGAGACTTCGTGCTGCGCCGCGGCACGCTGAACGTGTTCGCCGAAGTCACGAACCTGCTGGACCGGCAACAATCCCTGCTGCACCGACTTCAGCTTCGAGCGGTAGCGGCGGCGGTGGTCAGCTCGAGCGCGAATACCGCGACTGGTTGCCGCTGGTGCCGAACTTCGGCGTGCTCTGGACGTTACTAGCCAGCACGCCGTGCCTGCGGAACCACGCGAGGCACTGCGTCCACGCGTCGCGTGCCTCCTCGGCCGGATAGCTCGGCCGGTAGTCGGCATGGAAACCGTGCGGCGCATCGGGGAACACGACGATCTCGGAGGGCTGCTTCGCCGCCGCCAGCGCGGCGCGCATCTTCTCGACGTCCGCGAGCGGGATGCCCTGGTCCTGGCCGCCGTAGAGGCCCAGCACCGGCGCCTTGAGCTCCGCCGCGACGTCGAGCGGATACTTCGGCTGCAGCCGGCGTCGATTCGCCGGCGAGCCGCCCGTACCAGGCCACGCCCGCCTTCACCCGCGGGTTGTGCGCGGCGTACAGCCATACGATGCGCCCGCCCCAGCAGAACCCCGTGACGCCGACGCGCTTCGACGTCGCCCGACTCGACTTCGCCGGCCCAGGCGACCGCGGCGTCGAGGTCGGACATCACCTGCGCGTCGGGCACCTTGCGAGACGACCTCGGCGAAGATCTGCTTCCAGTCCGTGAACTTCGACGACGTCGCCCTGCCGCGCGTACAGCTCCGGCGCGACCGCGAGGTAGCCCTCCTTGGCGAACCGGCGGCAGACGTCCTTGATGTGCTCGTGCACGCCGAAGATCTCCTGCACGACGAGCACGACCGGGAACGGGCCGCCCTGCGCCGGCATCGCGCGATAGGCCGGGATCTCGCCGTCCGCGACCGGGATCTTCACCTCGCCGGCCGTGAGGCCGTCCGCGCTGGTCG
Source organism: uncultured Gammaproteobacteria bacterium (assembly GCA_963776815.1). Classification (GTDB taxonomy): domain Bacteria; phylum Pseudomonadota; class Gammaproteobacteria; order Steroidobacterales; family Steroidobacteraceae; genus RPQJ01. Next base: position 102,993 of record CAVZNZ010000015.1, on the reverse strand, counting down.
TGATCCGGTGTCCGCGCGACACCGGCCGGCGGCAGCGGCGAACCCGGCGGCCAGCGACGTGACCAGCATCTCGCGGCGCGTGAAGGCCGCCTTGCCGAGCAGCGAATCGAGTTCCGCGCCGGTCCACTTGTCGTGCATGTCGGTTCTCCGTGGATCGCGCGTCGCGTTCAGCGCGGCTCGACGCCGGGCTGGAACGGCTCCGTCTCGAGCGCGACTGCCGCCGCCACCTCGGGCGCCACCGTGTAGTTCGTGAACTCGGGGGGCATCCGCTTCGCCTTGCCCGTCTGCAGGTCGATGCATACGTAGTGGATCAGCGCGCGCAGCAGCGTCTCGCCGTCCGACTTGCGGCGGATCTGGAAGCGCCGGTCGATGCGCAGCCTGCCGTCGTTCAGCACCGGCCACGTCGCCGATCTCGACCTGGTCGCCCTCGTAGCGCCGCGCCGAGTAGTTGCATCTGCGTGCGCCAGACGGCCATGCCGCGATTCAGCGCGCGGCACAGTCTCGGGCGGATGCCGCGCTCAATCGAATGCGCCCAGGCGCAGTCGTCCAGCCACGCGATGTAGACGACGTTGTTGACGTGCCCGTAGCCGTCGATCTCCGCGTGCACGCGACGCGCTCGTGGATGAAGGGCGACGGCAGGTCCCAGTCCATCCGCGTCTCCTCATGCGATCGCAGCCGGTCGAGCCGCGGGTCCTTGTCCGACCAGATCCCGCCGAGCCAGTCCTGGAATCGGTCGCGGAACGCCGGGTCGCCGGCGTAGTCGCCATCCGTCGTCCAGGCGTCGATCGGGCGGCGCGGATGTCGACGCTCACGGTGCCGAGCCGGCCGCAGCACAGGTCCCAGAGCGTCGGCGTGCGCCCGTGTACGCGATCGTGACGTCGAGCATCGCGTGCAGCATGCCACCCATCGCGGACAGCACGAACGACGTCCGCCCGCACGCGGCGGCAGCAGGTGCCGGTACGGCGACTTGAAGCGCCGCGTGCTTCGCGCCGTGAAGCGCGTGCCCTCGACGAAATTCATCACCGACGTCGGGATCAGCGCGGAACTTCTCGCAGGCGCTGGCGCGTGGCCTCGAGGTCCTTGCCGCGCTCCTCGGGATGCTTCTCGAGGTAGGCGGCCGAGTGCCGGCGCATGAACGGGAAGTCGAGCGCCCACCACGCCAGCCCGAGGAACGGCACCCAGATCAGCTGCTGCTTGAGGAAGAACTTCAGGAACGGGATGCGCCGGTTGAACACGGCCTGCAGCACCAGGATGTCCACCCAGGACTGGTGGTTCGACACGACGAGGTACCACTCGCGCGTCGACAGGCCCTCGAGTCCGCGCACGTCGATCGGCATCGACGCCCATCAGGCCGGAAGATGGCGCTGTTCATGCCGATCCAGCCCTCGGCGAGCGCGGTCATGACCGCGGCTCGTCACGCGCCGCCAGCCGCCGATCGGCAGCACGAACTTGACGAGCGCCACCGTGAACAGCATCGGCACCAGACGATGACGTTCAGCATCATCAGCGCGAGCGTCGACGACTCCCTTGAGCGTCGAGCCGCTGCGCTGCTGCACCGAGTAATATCCGACTGGCCGGGGCGCGATTATGCCCCGCGCGCCCGACCGAAACACAGCCCACGGAGCCTGCATGACCGTCGCCTTGACCCCGCACGAAGCCCGCGTGATCGGCTGCCTGATCGAGAAGCAGATCGCGACGCCCGACCAGTACCCGCTGTCGCTGAACGCGCTCACCAACGCCTGCAACCAGAAGAGCAACCGCGCACCCGGTGCTGGCGCTCGAGGAGCGCGAGGTGCAGGCGGTCGTCGACGGCCTGATGCGGCGGCAGCTGGTGCTCGAGCGATCGGGCTTCGGCAGCCGGGTCCCGAAGTTCCAGCACCTGTTCTGCAACACGCAGTACGGGTCGCTGAAGTTCTCGCCGCAGCAGACCGGCGATCGTGTGCGAGCTGCTGCTGCGCGGCCCGCAGACGCCCGGCGAACTGCGCACGCACGCGGCCCGGCTCGCGCCGCTGCACGACGTCACCGAAGTGGAGGCCGCGCTCGAGGACCTCGCGACGCGCCCGGACGGGCCGTTCGTGGCGAGGCTGGCGCGCGAGCCCGGGCGGCGCGAATCGCGCTACATGCACCTGTTCAGCGGCGAGGCCCCGCCGCTGGCGGAGGACAGTCGTCGAATCGCCGCCGCATGCCGTCGCATCCGGTTCGGCGAACTCTCGCTGCGCAGGGCTCGCGGCGCTCGAGACAGAAGTGGCGGCGCTGCGCGAGGTAACTCGAGGCGAAAGCTGGCGCCCGCCTGATCGTCGACCGCGTCCGCGGCCGTGCGCGCGCTAGTACCCCTTCGCCACGTCGACGACCGACAGCATCTTCTCGCCCGCCACGTAGCGGCGCAGGTTTTCGCGCACGATCGCGAACCGCGCCGCGTCGTCGACGTCGGATCGCGCCGAGACGTGCGGCGTGATGATCACGTTCGGAATCTTCCAGAGCGGGTGATCGGCGGGCAGTGGCTCCGGATCCGTCACGTCGAGGCCGCGCCTGCGAGCCGGCCGCTCTTCAGCGCGTCGACCAGCTCGGCCTGCACGACGCTCCTGCCGCGGCCCACGTTGACGAAGTACGCGCCCTGCTTCACCGCGGCGAAGAACCCCGCGTCGAACAGCCGGTGGTCGCGGGCGTGAGCGGCGTCGTGTTGACGATGAAGTCCGCCTCGCGCCGCCAGTTTGCGCAGTTCGTCCGGCAGCCCGACGTAGCTCACGAACGGCGGACCGTCGCGTCCGCTGGCGCGAGTCGCATCGACGCGCATGCCGAGTGCGTGCGCGCGCTTCGCCACCTCGGTGCCGATGCCGCCGAGCCCGACGACCAGCACGGTCTTGCCCTCGAGCGTGAGTCATGCTTCGCGGGCGGCGGCAGTTCGCGCGTCCAGCGCGCGGCCGCGCGCTCCGGGATGTAGAAATCGAGGCCGCGCGCGTAACGCGAGCATCATCGCGAGCACGTGCTCCGCCATCACCGGGGCCGCGACGCGCTGCATGTTGGTGAGCAGGATGTTGCGCTCGGCCAGCGCCGGTATCGCCACGCAGCGCTCGACGCCTGCCCAGTACACCTGGATCCAGCGGATCTTCGTGCCTGCCGCCAGCACCTCCGGCGTGCAGAAGCCGAGCACGGCGTCCGCCTCGCCGGCCAGCTTCGCTGCCTCGGCCGCGTCCTTCGCGGGCAGCAGTTCGCACGCCGGGGGCCGACGGCCTGCAGCGCTGGCAGCAGCGCGGGGCGCAGGTTCCAGACCAGCACTTTCTTCGGCCGCTGCCAGCCGGCGCGCTCGCGCACCGGCGTCGCGGACTCCTCGAGGCCGAGTGCTCGATCAGCGATGATGTCTGCCGAGCGGCCTTGCGCCCTGCCGCGGTCTCGAACCACGGAGCCGACGGCAAATCGAGCAACGAGAGCGCAGCAGAGAACGGGCAAGCAGCGCGAAGCTAGAGCAACGATCGTTCCTGCGACGGCGTCGGCCAGTACCAGGGACCTGTTATGCATGGGCATGAGGGGGACTTCGACCTGCCGCGCGGTCGGTCCGGTCACTATACAGAACACGAGTCGCCGCGGCACGCAGGAGGACATACGCGGCCGACCGGCGGCCGCCCCGGACGGGACTGGCCCCTGCAGCATCTGCCCTGGCTCGCGATTCAAATGCCGGATTCGCGAGGTGCAGGCAATACGGGTATCGATCGCGTGCGATCACGCACGTTGCCTCGCATTCACATTGAACGGCGCGAACCACGGTAATCGTGCGCGCCTGGTTATCGGTGAAGCGTGGCAGGTCCGGATTCGAAACCACGTAGCGATCGCCCACGCCGGATCTCGATGCATCTTCATAGCTGCCTTGCGATAGTGACCAGCGCTGTTCGAGAGAGACCTGTGGCCTTCCGTGACCGGTAGACCTCACGTTCGAGGATGGCCGAGCACGTGCCTGCGGATCCTTCTCGTACGCCGCGCACGGGAACGTCGTCACCCTTGGGCTCCGTGCCCGCCGGCGGCTGCTGCACGCCCAGCGCTCGCGGAATGCGAGCTCGGTCGGCGCGAAGAGCGTGTACTCCTTGCTGCTCGGAATCAGGTCGACGACCGCAGTGCCGAAGACTTGCAGGTTGCCGCGCCGACCGAGGTACTCGAACTGGCCCGCCGTATTCTGGGCGAGCGCAATGTCGACAATCGTCTGGGTGCCCGGCTTGCCCGGACCCTTGGCCACGGCAACACCGGCAGATCCATGGCGACCGCGCCCGCAGCGACGACCGAGGCAACACGAATTGCTTTTTTCATGGACTTTCCCCTGCTTGAAGATGGATGAACAAGGATTCGGGCGGCCGTTCGCCGGCCGCACCAACCGTTTCGGGGAGAATCCCGGAGTGGATTTCGATATGTATAACTTTATCCTGTACAAACCTATTAATTTGACATAAAGCGGCACAATCGCCCGTGGCGCGGCAGCCGGGCAGTTTCATGCCGCTGAATGCGCCGTCGTCGCCGCCGACCGGCTGCTGGAATCGCACGGCGCGCGACCTTGTTCAGTCCCGCGGCACCGACGAAGTACCTCGTGCACCCCGGCCGTAGCGCTGCGAGACTCCGGTCGCTATGATTCGTGCCATGGGCAACCGGCAGCGCAGCCCCGCGCTCCTCGACGAGGACCACGCCGCCTTCATCCAGGGCGGCGTGTCGGTGATCGTCGCGACGCGAAACGCGGAACTCGTGGCCGACGCCGTTCGCGGCTGCGGCTGCCGGGTATCGAAGGACCGGCGCCAGCGTCACGGTACTCCTCGATCCAGGCCGGACGGGCTCGTGATCGCGGACATCGAGTCGAACGGCATGATCGCGGTGGTGTTCAGCCAGCCGAGCACGCACCGGACCATCCAGCTGAAGGGCACGGATGCGCGCGTCGTCCGCATCTCGCCCGGCGACAGGGCCCTCGCTGCGCGACACCTCGCGGCATGGGTCGCGGACCTGTGCAGCGTCGGCTACCAGCCGGAATTCGCGACGCACGCTCCACGGCGAGGCTCCACGTGCCATGGTCGCGGTCGCGTTCACGCCGACGTCCGCGTTCCAGCAGACGCCCGGCCCCGGCGCCGGCGAACGGCTGCCGGGCTGATCATGGCACCGACGCTGCACTCGATCCGGCCCGCGCTGGAAGGCGCCGTCCCCGCGGTGATCGCGACCTGCGCCCGGGACGGCACGCCGAACGTGTCCTACATCTCCGAGGTTCACTACGTCGACCCGCAGCACGTCGCGCTCTCGTTCCAGTTCTTCAGCAAGACGCGGCAGAACGTGCTCGAGAATCCGCGCGCGACGGTCGTCGTCGTCCATCCGGAGACCGGCGCGCAGTACCGGCTGGCGGTGCGTTACCTGCGCACGGAGGACTCGGGACCGCTGTTCGAATGCATGAAGGCCAAGCTCGCCGGCATCGCGTCCCACTCGGGCATGACCGGCGTCTTCCGGCTGCGCGGCTCCGACGTGTATCGCGTCGACGCGATCTCGGAAGTGGAAGCGACGGCGGTCGTGCGGCCGCGGCCCCGGTCAATTACATCGCGACCACTGCGCGCGGCCGTCACGCGGATGGCGGGCGCCCCCGACCTCGCCACGCTGTTCGACACGCTGCTCGACTGCCTGCGCGACGGTTCGGCATCGAGCACGCGATGGTGCTGATGAGCGATACGGCCGGCGAGAGGCTCTACACCGTCGCGAGCCGCGGCTACGCGCAGTCGGGCGTGGGGCGGAACTGCATCCGGGCGAGGGCGTGATCGGCGCCGCGGCACTGGCGAGGACGCCCATCCGCATTTCCCATGCGACGTCGGAGTTCGGCTACGGGCGCGCGAGCGCGGGGACTCGCGACCAGCCGCGGACTGGTCGCGGGTCGTCGAGGAGATCCCCTTCCCCGGGCTGCCCGAATCGCAGAGCCAGATCGCGGTCCCGATGCTGGCCGGCGGGCACCTGGTCGGCGTGCTGTTCGCGGAGAGCGCCGCGACCGGCCGGTTCGGCTACGACGAAGAGGACGCCCTGTGCGTGCTCGCGAGCGTCGTCGCCAATCGCGCCGATCTCTAGAAGAGCCCGCGCCCGACCCGGCGAGGATGTCCAGCCGAGGGCCGCCGTCACCGCCGATCGCTCCGGCCGGAGCGCCGTGCGAATCCGTCACTACGCCGAGAACGACAGCATCTTCGTGGACGAGGATTACCTCATCAAGGGCGTCGCCGGCGCCATCCTGTGGCGGCTCGCGCGCGGCTACGTGGAGGAGCGGCGCACCGAGTACTCGAATCGCGAGCTGCGCCTCGATCCCTCGATCAGGCTGCCGGACCTGAGCGAGAACCTCGAAGCCCGGCTGATCCTGCTGCAGCGCCGGCTCGAGGAGCGCTGCCCGGCGCTCGGCATCGAGAAGACGGGCCGCGGACGCTTCCGTTTCTGCGTCCGGCGGCCCGTCCAGCTGATCGACGTCCCGCGCTGACCCCGACCGCCTAGCGGCCGCGGCCTGCCGCTGGTCCGTCTGCGGCACGAACACGATGTAGGGCGTCGAGACCTTGCCGCCCGGCGCGACGTACGCCGGTGCCGCCACGCCGGCGGGCCCGAGGCTGCGGATGAACGCATACATCGCCTTCAGGTCCTCGTCCGTCATCGCGCGCAGGTTGAACCACGGCATCGGCGGGAGGCGCTGCTGCCGGGCATGCTGACCCACTGGTCCTCGGTCATCGAGTTCAGCACCAGCCGCAGGTTGGCGGCATAGCTCGTGCCCCAGGGCCCCTGGAATCCGACCGGAACGCCGGTCAGCCACTCCTTCTCGGGGACCTTTGCACCGGTCTCAGCATAGTTGGCGGTGTGGCAGTCGTTGCACCCGCCGATCGCGACCAGGTATCGGCCCCGCGCCACGCGGGCGTCCTGGGCGGCGTCGCCCGCCGCAGCGCCTGCCGAATACCCGGTCGCAACGACAAGCCCCACCAGGGCACCCAATGCGATTCGCCTGCTCATGATGACCACCCCTCTGCGTGTGATTTCTTCGACGGGGCCAGTCTGCGGCGGAACGCGTGGTGCGTTTGCTAAATGCTCCCTAGCGGAATCCTAAAGATTTGCTAACGGGCTCATTCGAGCCCGGCGCGCGCCATCTTGCGCCGCAGGAACGCGATCTGCGTCTGCAGCGGCAGGCTCTTCGGGCAGACGTCGTGGCAGCCGAGCAGCGTCATGCAGCCGAACACGCCGTCGTCGTTGCCGACCAGCTCGTAGAAGTCGGCGTCCGTGCGCGAGTCGCGCGGATCGAGGCTGAAGCGCGCGATCTTGTTCAGGCCCACGGCGCCGACGAAGTCCTCGCGCATCCGGGCCGTGCCGCAGGCAGCGACGCAGCACCCGCACTCGATGCACCGGTCGAGCTCGTAGATCCTGTCCGCGAGCTCGGGCTCCATGCGCTCCTCGAGCCTGCGCAGGTCGCGCTGCTCGCCGAGCGAATGCACCCAGGTCTCGAGCCGCTCGCTCATGCCGCGCATCCACTTGCCGGTGTTGACCGACAGGTCGGCGATCAGCTCGAACGCAGGCAGCGGCGCGAGCGTGATGTCGGCCGGCAGGTCCTGCGTCAGCGTGCGGCAGGCGAGCCCGGGCCGGCCGTTGACGACCATGCCGCAGCTGCCGCAGATGCCCGCGCGGCAGACGAAATCGAACGCCAGCGACGAGTCGAGCTGCTCGCGGATCTCGTTCAGCGCGATGAACAGCGTCATGCCGGCCGCTTCCTCGAGCTCGAACGTCTGGAAGTGCGGCTCGCTCTTCGGGTCGCGCGGGTCGTGGCGCAGGATGTGGAACCGCAGCTGGCGGTGAGCCTCCGCGGGCTGCGTCGAGGCGGCTGTCTGGGTGGGATCGCTCATGGCAACTTCTCGTCGATGCGCTCGTTCAGGCCGCGGAAGCGTGCGGGCAGCATGTGCTCGTAGGGCATCAGCGCCCCCTGCACGTCGTGGCGGTCGGAATCCTTCATGCGCTCGCGCAAGGCCGTGATCTCCTCGGCCCGCCGTGCGGTGTCGGGATGGTCGATGTAGTTCTTCGCGCCGTAGCCACGCCACCCCGGCGGCAGCTCCATCGAGGCGACGTCGAGCGGCTCGTAGTCGAGGCTCGGCAGCGTGTCCGCGGGATCCTTCCAGGTTGCGAGCGTCCGCTTGAGCCAGGTCGAGTCGTCGCGCCTGGGGTGGTCCTCGCGGAAATGCGCGCCGCGGCTCTCGGTCCGGGCCAGCGCGCCGCTGGCGACGCAGAGCGCCACTTTCAGCATCTTCTGCGTGCGATAGGCCGTGACCAGCTCGGGGTTCGGGCCGTCGACGCGGTAGCGCAGGCCGATCTTGCGGCTGCGGACCAGCAGTCCCTGCAACCGGTGCACCGCTTCCTCGAGGTCGGCTCCGGTCCGGAAGATGCCGACCTTGTCGGTCATGATCTGCTGCATCTCCATCTTCAGCGCGTCGGCACGCTCCGGGCCACCGCCGTGCAGCAACGCGTCGAGCTTGGCGCGCTCGGCCTGCATCGCTTCGCGCACCAGCGCGGTCGGGATGTCGATCTCGCCCGCCGGGCTCTCGCAGAAATCGGCGATGAACTCGCCGACGATCATGCCGGCGACGACCGTCTCCGCGACCGAGTTGCCGCCGAGACGGTTGAATCCATGCATGTCCCAGCAGGCCGCTTCGCCCGCGGCAAACAGCCCCCGCAGCGTGCGGCTCTCGCCGGTGTGCCACGTGCGGATGCCGCCCATCGTGTAGTGCTGCGCCGGCCGGACCGGGATCCACTTTTCCGCCGGGTCGACGCCGAGGAAGTAGTGGCAGATCTCCTTGACCTCGCGCAGGTTGTGCTCGATGTGGGCACGGCCGAGCAGCGTGATGTCGAGCCACAGGTGCTCGCCGAACCGCGACTTCGCGGCGTTGCCCTTGCGGATGTGCTCCTCCATGCGGCGCGAAACGACGTCGCGCGAGGCGAGCTCCTTTTTCTCCGGCTCGTAGTCCGGCATGAAGCGGTGGCCGTTGCCGTCGCGCAGCAGGCCGCCGTCGCCGCGGCAGCCTTCGGTCACCAGGATGCCGGCCGGGAAGATGCCGGTCGGGTGGAATTGCACGGCCTCCATGTTGCCGAGCGCCGCGGCGCCGGTCTCGAGCGCGAGCGCAGCGCCGATGCCTTCGCAGATCACCGCGTTCGTGGTGACGCGGTAGACGCGCCCCGCCCCGCCGGTGGCGATTGCCGTGGCCTTCGCGACGTAGGCCACGAGTTCACCGTTGATCAGGTCCCGCACGATCGCCCCGTAGCACCGCGAGCCATCGTGGATCAGCGCGATGGCTTCCTTGCGCTCGTGCACCGGCACGCCTTGCGCGATCGCCTGGTCGCCGACCGCGAACAGCATCGCGTGCCCGGTGCCGTCCGAGACGTAGCACGTGCGCCATTTCTTGGTGCCGCCGAAATCACGCTGCGCAACGAGCCCGTGCGCCTCGTCGCGCTCGGTGATCGTGACCTTCTGGCCGTTGATGATCACCTGGCGGTCGCCGCGCTGGACGCGGCTCCACGGCACGCCCCAGGCCGCGAGCTCGCGCACCGCTTTTGGCGCCGTGTTGACGAACATTCGCACGACCTGCTGGTCCGCGCCCCAGTCACTGCCGCGGACCGTGTCCTCGAAGTGCACGTCCTCGTTGTCGCCCTGGCCCTTGATCACGTTGCCGAGGCTGGCCTGCATGCCGCCCTGCGCGGCTGCCGAGTGCGAGCGCTTCGGCGGCACCAGCGACAGCACGATCGCGTCATGTCCGCGGGCTCTCGCTCCGATGGCGACCCTGAGGCCCGCGAGCCCGCCGCCGATCACGAGGACGTCTGTGTAGATGACTTTCATGGCGTGTGCGGGGCAACGACCCCGGCTGGTACGTAGGGCTGGCCGTACAGGGGCGCGTGCGCCATCCCGATCTTCATGTAGGCCGCGAGCGTCGCGAGGCCAAGCAGCAGGAAGAATGCAGTGATCGCCCACTTGAACGCGCGCAGTTTCTTCCGCGTCGCGACCGGGTCGCCGCGCTCGAACCAGCCCCACTTCAGCGCGAGCCGGTACAGCCCGATGCCACCGTGGAACTCGACCGCGAACAGCATCACGAGGTACAGCGGCCACATCAGGTCGGTCCAGACGCGGTCCCCTGACTCGTAGGGACCGATCCGGGCCGGATGCGTCAGCATGATGTACAGGTGCACCGAGGCCATGAAGAACAGCGCGAAGCCGGTGACCACCTGCCAGTACCACAGCGTCGTGTCCTCGTGCTTCATCGAGGCCATGTGCTCTCGGTAGGTGCGGTACTGCCGGTAGCTCGCGGGGAACTTGCGCAGCGCCAGCGCCGCGTGCGCGATGAACAGCGCGAACACGATCGCGACGATCAGCGACACGAGCCAGGGCAGGCTCCTGCCGAAGAAGAAATAGCCTTCGAAGAAGCGCGCCACTGCCCACATCGCGTCGTTGCCGAGCAGGATCGTCGCGACGAAGAACATGTGGCCCCACATGAACAGGCCGAGCAGCAATCCGGTGCCGCTCTGCAGCAGGTCGAGCCGCGCCGGCCAGCGTGAGCGGGCCTTCGGCGCGGTCGAGAGGGCAAGTTCGGGCGCGTCGGCTCGTGCGTTCACGTGCGCTGTCCTTGGACTGGCGGGCAAGGGCACCGATTTCGAGTGATTCGTGCCCCGGAGGACCATAGGTGTTTTCCGCGGGCAGATGCCTCGGTCCTGTCTGCCTATAGTCCCGCCCCGGGGCAATGCACCAGCAATGAATCCGTACCTCGCCTTTCTCGTCTACCTGATCGCGATCCTCGGATTCGTGGCCCTCACCCTTTGGCTGAACAAGGTCGTCGGCCCGAAGCCCGCGCCGACGGCGATGAAGCTCGAGCCGTTCGAGTGCGGCGCAACCCCGATCGAGCAGCAGAACGTCAAGGCCGTCCCGGTCAAGTACTACGCGATCGCCGTCGTGTTCATCCTGTTCGACCTCGAGACGGTCTTCCTCTTCCTCTGGGCACTCGGCGCCCAGCCGCTGACCGGCGAGCTGCTGGCGGCGCTCGGCGTGTTCCTGGTGCTGCTGGTCGTGATCATGCTGTACGTCTGGCGGACCGGGCTGCTGGAAGAGGTGACGCAGTGAGCGCGCAACCGCCCCGTCCGGCGCCGTCGGGCGCGTTCGAGTACCTGACCACGAAGAAAGACGAGTTCGTCGGCTGGGCGCGCAAGTTCTCGCTGTTCCCGTATCCGTTCGTAACTGCTTGTTGCGCAATGGAATTCATGTCGGTGAGCTCGACGCTGTACGACACCGACCGCTTCGGCGCCGCGCTGCCCCGCTTCACGCCCCGCCAGTCCGACCTGCTGATGGTCGTCGGCACCGTGACGCACAAGCAGGCGCCGATCCTGAAGAAGGTCTACGAGCAGATGTGCGAGCCCAAGTGGGTCATCGCGTTCGGCGTCTGCGCCACCAGCGGCGGCTTCTACCAGAACTACGCGGCGCTGCCCGGCATCGACAAGATCATCCCCGTCGACCTCTACATCCCCGGCTGCCCGCCGCGGCCCGAGATGGTCATCGACGGGATCATGAAGCTGCAGGACCGCATCGCCCGCGAGCGCCACCCGATCATCAACGAGAAGTTCTGACCGTGAACGAGGCCGTCTTCGAACAGGTTCGCGAGCACGTCGCCGGGGTGGCCGAGGAAGCCGCCGTCGCGCACGGCGCGCTGGCGCTGCTGGTCGAGCCGGAGCCGCGTGCCCGACGTGGTCCGGGCGCTGAAGGACTCGTTCGGGTTCGACATGTTCCTGGACGTCACGGCCGTGGACTGGCCGGAGCGCGAGCCGCGCTTCGACGTCGTCTGGCACTTCTATTCGACGCAGCACTTCGTCCGGGTCCGGGTCAAGACCCGCGTCCCGCTCGCCGACCCGACCGTGGATACGCTGGTGCCGCTGTACGGCTCGGCGCGCTACATGGAGCGCGAGTGCCACGACATGTACGGCATCGTGTTCCGCGGCAACGACGACCTGCGCCCGATCCTGCTGTACGAAGGTTTCGAAGGCCACCCGCTGCGCAAGGACTACCCGAAGCAGAAGGAACAGCCGCTGGTGCCCTACCGGGACGTGAAGCCATGAGCGCCCCCCCGGTCACGTCGCTGCCGAACCCGATCCGGCCCGCCTTCACCGAAGGCAGCCGCGAAGGCTCGGTCATCGTCAACATCGGACCGTCGCACCCGGCGACGCACGGCACGATCCAGATCGTGGCGGAGCTGTCGGGCGAGCGCGTGATCCGCACCGACGTGCACTGCGGCTACCTGCACCGGGGCTTCGAGAAGGAGTGCGAGTCGCACACCTGGCACAACCTGATCCCGTACGTCGACCGGCTGAACTACTGCTCGGCGCTGATCAACGACTTCGCGTACTGCGAGGCCGTCGAGAAGCTGATGGGGATCGAAATTACCCCTCGCGCCAAGTACTTACGCACGCTGCTCGCCGAGTACTCGCGGATCGCCGACCACCTGACCTGCATCGCCGCCGCGCTGATGGAGCTCGGCGCGATGACCGCGTTCCTGTACATGGTCACGATCCGCGACTACATCTACGAGCACCTCGCCGACCTGACCGGCGCCCGGGTCACCTACAGCTACGGCCGTATCGGCGGCCTCGCGCAGGACCTGCCGCCGGGCTGGCTGAAGCGCCTCGAGGAAATCCTGACCCAGATGGACACGTTCACGGGCCGCGTGCACGGCCTGGTGGACCGCAACCGGATCTTCATCGACCGGATGCGCGACGTCGGCGTGATCTCCACCGCCGAGGCGGTGAACTGGGGCTTCACCGGCCCGATCCTGCGCTCGACCGGCGTCCCGCGCGACCTGCGCAAGGACACGCCCTACCTCGCCTACGCGGAACTCGACTTCGAGGTGCCGGTCGGCATCAAGGGCGACAACTACGACCGCTACTACGTGCGGATGCGCGAGATCGACGAGTCGGCGCACATGATCCGGCAGCTCGTCGACATGCTGCCCGAAGGCCCGCTGTGCGTGGACGACCGGCGCTGCACGTTCCCCGAGAAGCGGCTCGTCTACACCGAGATCGAGTCGCTGATCAACCACTTCAAGCTGGTGATGGAAGGGCCGCAGGTGCCGCCGGGCGAAGTCTATTCGGCCCACGAAGGCGCGAACGGCGAGCTCGGCTTCTACATCGTCAGCGTCGGCGGCGGCGTGCCGTGGAAGGTCCACTGCCGCTCCCCGAGCTTCGTCCACATGGGCGGCGTGCACCGGATGCTCGACGGCTACCAGCTCGCCGACATCGTGCCCACGTTCGGCTCGGTCAACATGATCGGCGGGGAGTGCGACCGGTGAGGCACCTGATCCCCGAGTTCGAGCGGCTCCGCGCGCGCTTCCCGGCGGGGTTCGAGTCTTCGCTGGTGCTGCCCTGCGTGCGGCGCATCCAGGAAGACCGCGGCTACGTCTCGGACGAGGACATCGAGCAGCTCGCGCAGTACCTCGGCGTGCCGCAGATCCAGATCGAGGAAGTGCTGTCGTTCTACACGATGTTCCGCCGCAAGCCGATCGGCCGCTGGCACCTGCAGTTCTGCCACAACGTCAGCTGCTCGATGAACGGCGCCGAGCGCATCCTCGCGCACGTCGAGCAGCGGCTCGGCATCCGCCCGGGCGAGACGACCCCGGACGGGCGCTTCACGCTGTCGGTCGCCGAGTGCCTCGGATCCTGCGGCACCGCGCCGATGATGATGGTGAACGAGCGCTATCACGAGAACCTGGACGTCGCGAAGATCGACGAGCTGCTGGAGGGGCTGAAGTAGCCATGCCGGGCCGCCAGCTCATCATGAGTTTCCCGGTCACCGCGACCTCGCACACGCTCGCGCAGTACCGTGCGCGCGACGGCTACGTTGCGCTCGAGAAAGCGCTGAAGACGATGAAGCCGTCCGACGTCGTCAAGGAAGTGACCGCCTCCGGGCTGCAGGGCCGCGGCGGCGCCGCGTTCGCCGTCGGCCGCAAGTGGCAGGTGATGGTGTACGACGACGGGCAGCCGCACTACCTGATCGCCAACGCCGACGAGGGCGAGCCGGGCACGTTCAAGGACCGCTGGATCCTCGAGAACAACCCGCACGTGCTGCTCGAGTCGATGCTGATCGCGAGCTACGCGCTGAACGTCCGCAACTGCTTCGTCTACATCCGGGGCGAGTTCGACCTGCCCTACCACCGGCTCGCGGACGCGGTCGAGGAGGCCTACGCGGCCGGCTACTTCGGCGAGCGCATCCTCGGCACGGATTTCTCGTGCGACATCGTCGTCTATCGCGGCGCCGGCGCGTACGTCGCCGGCGAGGCATCGGGCCTGATCGCGTCGCTGGAAGGCAAGAAGAGCTACCCGCGCAACCGCCCGCCGCGGCTGACCGTGAAGGGGCTCTACCAGCGCCCGACGGTCGTGAACAACGTCGAGTCGCTGTCGAACATTGCCTGGATCATCGCGCACGGCGCGGCGGCGTTCAAAGAAGTGGGCACGCCGAAGAGCCCCGGTACGCGGCTCTTCTCGGTGTCCGGGCACGTGAACCGCCCGGGCGTCTACGAGGCCGAGCTCGGCTACCCGTGGATGAAGTTCCTCGACGAGGACTGCGGCGGAATCGTCGGCGGGCGCGCCATCAAGTGCGTGGTGCCCGGCGGCGTGTCGTCGAAGGTGCTCACGGGCGCGGACATCAAGGACCTGAAGCTCTCGCACGAGGACCTGTGGGACGCCGGCTCGACGCTCGGCTCCGGCGGCATGATCGTGATCGCCGAGGGCACCTGCATGGTGACGCTGCTGCAGGTCCTGATGCGCTTCTATCACCACGAGTCCTGCGGCCAGTGCACGCCCTGCCGGCAGGGCACGGGCTGGCTGCACCGGATCATGGACCGCATCGTCGCGGGACAGGGCCGGCCGGAGGACATCGAGCGCCTGTACTACATCTCGAAGTTCAACGACGGCACGACGATCTGCGGGCTCGGGGACGCCGCGGGCTACGCCTGCGTGGGCATCCTCGACAAGTTCCGTGACGAGTTCGAGTACTACATCGAGCACAAGCGCTCGCGCTACGACGGGAACCTGGAATGCCTGAGATCTTCCTAAACGGGCAGCCCGTCCAGGCGCGCGAGGACCAGACGGTCCTGCAGGTGGCGCTCGAGAACGGCGTCTTCGTGCCGTATTTCTGCTGGCACCCGCAGCTGTCCGTGGTGGGCAACTGCCGCATGTGCCTGGTCGAGGTCGAGGGCCGCGGGCTCGACATCGCCTGCAACATGCCGGTCAGCGCCGGCATGAAGGTGCTGACCGACTCCGACGACGTCAAGGCCCACCGCAAGGCGATCCTGCAGTTCATCACGCTGAATCACCCGGTGGACTGCGGCATCTGCGACAAGGCCGGCGAGTGCACGCTGCAGGACTACCACTACACGTACAACGGCGACGCGTCGCTGTCGATCGACCAGAAGGTCCGCTCGACCAAGTACTACAACCTGTCGAACCGCATCCTGCTCGACAACGAGCGCTGCATCCTGTGCCTGCGCTGCACGCGGTTCACGCACGAGGTGTCGAAGTCGATGGCGCTCGGCGTCGAGCGCCGCGGCGACGTGTCGAACATCCGCCCGGTCGAGGACCGCCCGCTCGGCGAGGACCCGTACTCGGACAACATCGTCGACCTGTGCCCGGTCGGCGCGCTGCAGTCGCGGCAGTTCCTGCACAAGTCGCGCGTCTGGTACCTGAAGCCCACGCCGTCCGTGTGCCCGGGCTGCGAGCGCGGCTGCACGATCCAGGTCTGGCATCGCAAGCCGGAGTGGTTCCTGAAGTCGCTGGACCAGCGGCAGAACACCTCGATCGCGCGCATCACGCCGCTCGAGAACCCGGCGGTGAACGGCCCGTGGATCTGCAACAAGGGCCGCGACCTCACGCGGATCTTCGAGCGCACGCGGGCCGACCAGCCGATGCTGAAGGGCCGGCCCGTCTCCGTAGCAGCGGCGCTGGACGAGGCGCGACGGCTGATCGGCGCGGCGCGGCACCCGGTGGCGCTGGTGTCGAACTGGGGCTCGAACGAGGAGCTCGAGGCGTTCAAGCGCTACCTCGGCGAGGTGTTCAGCTCGCACGTGAAGCGCGACTGGCTGCCCGAGGAAGGCGAGCGGCTCGAGGACGACCTGCTGATCCGTCCGGACAAGAACCCGAACACGGCCAAGGCCCGCGAGCTGTTCGACGACACCGACCCCGCGTACCACGACGGCACCGACCTCGTGCTCGTATGGGGCGAGGGCTACGATTTCGCGCGGATCCCGTCGCAGGCGAAGATCATCTACCTGAACTCGTACCTCGCGCCCGAGAACGGGCACGCGGACGTGTTCTTGCCCATCAGCATCCAGACCGAGCGCACGGGCCACTACACCAACTTCCAGGGCGTCGTGAGCAGGTTCGAGCAGTGCTTCCCGAAGGGCGAGTCGGTGCTCGACGCCGAGGCGCTGTTCAAGGCGCTCGCTGCACCGGCGAGGGGACACCCGTGAGCCCGGATCTCGCCATCACGCTCGTCTACATCGGCTACGCGCTCGCGGTGCTGCTGACGTTCGGCGCCGTGCTCACCTGGGTGGAGCGCAAGCAGGCCGCGATCATGTCGGACCGCATCGGCGCCAACCGCGCCTACCTGCGGATCCCGTTCACGCAGGTGAAGCTGATCTGGCTCGGCCTGTTCCACGGCATGGCCGACGGCCTGAAGCTGCTGCTGAAGGAAGACTTCAAGCCCATCGCCTACGACAAGCTCGGCTACGCGCTCGGCCCGTGGCTGGTGTTCGTGCCGGTGATGATCGTGTTCGCGGTGATCCCGTTCGGCGGCATGCTGGACCCGGGCCGGCTGTTCCCGTCGCTGGCGGGCTGGTTCGAGGGCCGCACGTACCCGATGCAGATCGCGCGGCTCGACGCGGGACTGCTGGTGGTGTTCGCGTTCGGCGGCATCTCGATCATCGGCGCGATGCTGGCGGGCTGGTCGTCGTCGAACAAGTTCTCGATGCTCGGCGCGCTGCGCGCGGGTGCGCAGCTGATCTCCTACGAGCTCGTGATGGGCCTGACCGTGATCGGGCTGATCCTGATCTACGGCACGGTGGACCTCACCTCGATCGTCGAGCACCAGTCGGGAACCGTGCTCGGCTTCCTGCCGGCATGGGGAATCGTCTACCAGCCGCTCGCGGCGATCCTGTTCCTGACGGCCGGCATCGCCGAGAACAAGCGCATCCCGTTCGACCTGCCGGAGGCGGAGTCCGAGCTGATTTCCGGCTACTTCACCGAATACAGCGCGATGAAGCAGGGCATGTTCATGCTCTCGGAGTTCATCGAGATCGCGATCATCGCGGCGCTGTTCACGACGCTGTTCCTCGGCGGGTACAACCTGCCGTGGCTGACCGACGCCGGCTTCATGCTGCCCGGCGGCAGGGTCGTCGAACTCGGCCACGGCTGGGTCGTCGTGATCCAGCTCGTCACTTTCCTGGCCAAGGTGTTCCTGCTGTGCAGCTTCCAGATCCTCGTGCGCTGGACGCTGCCCCGCTTCCGCTGGGACCAGCTGCTGCGCTTCGCCTGGAAGTTCATGCTGCCGCTCGCCATCGTCAACCTCGTCGTGACCGCGGTCGCGGTCTGGGCGATCGGGTGAGGCCCGCGATGACGACCCGCAAGCCCTACGTCCGCAAGCGCTACTGGAACGAGCCCGAGATGGGCTGGTACGAGCGCTCGTACTTCTTCGAGGTGTGGCGCGGACTGCGCATCACCGGCGGCGTGTTCCTCGCCAACATGTGGAAGTGGGTCACGGGCCGCAAGGGCGCGCTCACCTCCTACTACCCCGAGGAAACCCGCGCCGACTACGCGGCGCACAACCGCGGCAAGCACATCCTGACGCAGCGGCCCGACGGTCGCCCGCAGTGCGTGGCCTGCAACATGTGCGCGACGGTGTGCCCGGCGCAGGTGATCGAGATCGACGCCGCGTTCGACCCGGACGATCCGGCGCACCCGAAGTACCCGTCGCGATTCGAGATCGACTACTCGCGTTGCGTGTTCTGCGGGCTCTGCGTCGAGGCCTGCCCCGAGGACGCGATCCGCATGGTCAAGGAAACGCCCGACCTGCCCGGCTTCGACCGCGCCCGCATGTGGCTCGCGCAGGACGAGCTGCTCAACTGGCAGCCGAAGCAGGACGTGGCCAAGCCCTACCCCGTCGCGCGCGGCGGGCAGCCGGGGGCCGCACCATGAGCCTCGAGAACCTGCTGCTGTACTTCTTCGCGGCCGCGGCGCTCGCGGGCGGCGTGCTGATGCTGGTCGCGAGGCACCCGATGCGGGTGGCACTCGCGCTGATCGGCTCGATGATCTCGCTCGCCGGCATCTACGCGATCCTCGGCGTGCACGTGATCGCGGTCTTCCAGGTGCTGATCTACGTCGGCGCCGTGATGGTGTTCATGGTGTACGTGATCATGCTGCTCGACGTGCGCGACCCGTCGTTCCTCGAGCGCTACGGCCGGTCGCTGCTGCCGTCGATCGCGATCGCCGCGATCCTGGCGGTGTCGCTCGCTGCGGCCGTCAGCCGCGGCTACATGATGACCGCGGCGGACCTCGCCGAGGTGCACCCGGGCCGCACCGAGGCGACTTTCGCAGTGCAGCCGTTCTCGGCCGAGTTCATCCAGCGCTACTGGCTGCACTTCGAGCTGACCTCGGTGCTGCTGCTCGCGGCCGTGGTCGCCGCCATCGCCGTCATCAAGGCCGGGCGGAGGCACGATGGATAGGACCCAGCTGCTGCTCACGCTGTCGATCGCGCTGTTCGCGCTCGGGCTCACGGGCGTGATGATCCGGCGCAACGCGCTGGTGATGCTGATGTGCATGGAGCTGATGCTGAACGGCGTGATCCTGAGCCTGGTGACGTTCGCCGAGCGCAGCGCCACGCTGTCGGGCGCCGTGCTGGTGTTCCTGGTGTTCGTGGTGGCCGCGGCCGAGATCGGCATCGCGATCCCGATCGTGCTGCTGCTGTCGAAGCAGCGCCACACGCTCGACGTCGGCGCGTACTCGGGGCTGAAGGGATGACGATGAACCTGCTGACGCTCATCGTGCTGCTCCCGCTCGCCGGCTTCGTGCTGAACGGCACGCTGGGCAACCGTCTCGGCAAGGGCTTCGTCAGCGTCGTGGGCTGCGGACTGCCGATCCTCGCGTTCGTCGCCACGGTGCGGGCCTGGATGCACCTGCAGTCGACCGAGGGCACGGCGCTGCTCGAGACCGCGTACACGTGGGCGACGGTCGGCGATTTCAGGTTCGACATCGCGTTCTACTTCGACCGGCTGAGCGCGCTGATGACGCTGATCGTCACGGGCGTGGGCTCGCTGATCCACGTCTACTCGACCGGCTACATGAAGGACGACGCGAGCTACGCGCGCTACTTCGCGTACCTGAACCTGTTCCTGTTCTTCATGCTGCTGCTGGTGCTCGGCCGCTCGCTGCTGGTGTGCTTCGTCGGCTGGGAGGGCGTGGGCCTCGCCTCCTACCTGCTGATCGGCTTCTGGTTCGAGGACCCGATCAAGGCCGCCGCCGGCAAGAAGGCGTTCATCACGAACCGCGTCGGCGACGCCGGCTTCCTGCTCGGCATGTTCCTGATCTACCACGTGCTCGGCACGCTCGACTTCGATGCGGTGAACGCGGCGTTCAACGGCCCGGTGGCGCCGGCGGTGTCCGCGAGCCTCGTGGGCCTGCTGCTGTTCATCGGCGCCACCGGCAAGTCGGCGCAGATCCCGCTGCACGTCTGGTTGCCGGACGCGATGGCCGGCCCGACGCCGGTGTCCGCCCTGATCCATGCCGCGACGATGGTGACCGCGGGCGTGTACCTGGTCGCGCGCCTGAACGGCCTCTACCTGCACGCGCCCGAGGCGTCGCACGTGATCGCCGTCGTCGGCGCGGCCACGGCCTTCTTCGCCGCGACGATCGCGGTCGTGCAGACCGACATCAAGAAGGTGCTCGCCTACTCGACCGTGTCGCAGCTCGGCTTCATGTTCGTGGCGCTGGGCGTGGGCGCGTACGGCGTGGCGGTGTTCCACGTGTACACGCACGCGTTCTTCAAGGCCTGCCTGTTCCTCGGCGCCGGCAGCGTGATCCACGCGCTCTCGGGCGAGCAGGACATCCGCAAGATGGGCGGCCTCGCGCGCAAGATCCCGATCACGTTCGTGACGTTCGCCGTCGCGACCGCGGCGATCGCCGGCATCCCGCCGCTCGCCGGGTTCTTCTCGAAGGACGAGATCCTGTGGTTCGCGTTCGCCAGCGAGCGCGGCGGCTCCCCGCTGCTGTGGGCCGTGATGTCGTTCACGGCGCTGCTGACCGCGTTCTACATGTTCAGGCTGCTGTGGCTCACGTTCCTGACGCCGTCGCGGATGGACCACGAGACCGAGCACCACGTGCACGAGTCGCCGTTCTCGATGACCGGCGTGCTGATCGTGCTGGCCGTGCTCTCCGCGATCGGCGGATTCTTCCACGTGTACCACTTCCTCGAGCCCGTGATGCCGATGCCCGAGCCCGAGGCGGCGCTGCGGCACCTGCAGACGCCGCTGGTCGTGGTCGCGGTGCTGATCGGCCTGACCGGGCTCGCCGCGGCCGCCTGGATGTACCGCGGCGGGCTCGCGCGCGCCGAGGGCCTGCAGGCGCGCTTCCCGCGGCTGCACCGCCTGCTGTCCGGCAAGTACTACGTGGACGAGCTTTACGAGGCCGTGCTCGGCCGGCCGCTGCACTGGATCTCCGAGCGCGTGTTCCTCGACGTCGGGGACCGCATGCTGATCGACGGCTCGCTGCACGGGCTCACCGGGCTCGCGCAGCGCGCGGCCGGGCGCCTGAGCCGCGTCGAGACCGGCAACCTGCAGTTCTACGTGCTGCTTGCGGTGCTGGGCGTGATCGCCTCGCTGGCGTGGGTGTGGCGATATGTCTGAAGCCGCGGTGCTGAACCTGGTCCTCTGGCTGCCGGCGCTCGGCATGGCCGCCCTTGCCCTGTGGCGGACCGCGACTGACCGCCAGGTGCGCGGCTTCACGTTCGGCGTGCTGCTGGTGCAGCTGGCGCTGGCCGCCTGGCTCTACTGTCGCTTCGACGCCTCGGCTCCGGGCCTGCAGTTCGAGACGCGCGTGCCGTGGATCGCCGACTGGGGCGTCAACTACCACATCGGGCTCGACGGCCTGAACGTGCTGCTGGTCGCGCTCACTGCGTTCCTCGGGCCGATCGTCGTGGCGGGCGCCTTCGCCGCGATCCAGAAGAGCGTGAAGCTCTTCTACGCGATGGTGTTCTTCATCCAGTTCGCGATGCTGGGCACGTTCCTCGCGCAGGACCTGTTCCTGTTCTACGTGTTCTGGGAAGCGATGCTGATCCCGATGTTCCTGATCATCGGCATCTGGGGCGGCGAGCGGCGCATCTACGCGACGGTCAAGTTCGTGCTGTACACCGCGTTCGGCAGCATCCTGATGCTCGCGGCGGTGATCTACCTCGTGTGGTCGCAGTCGCAGGCGACGGGCACGACGTCTTTCGCGTTCACGGACCTCGCGAGCCACCCGCTGTCGCTGGCCGCCCAGTCGTGGATGCTGGCCGCGTTCGCGCTGTCGTTCGCGATCAAGGTGCCGATGGTGCCGCTGCACACGTGGTTGCCCGACGCGCACGTCGAGGCGCCGACCGCCGGCTCCGTGATCCTCGCGGGCGTGCTGCTGAAGATGGGCACGTACGGCTTCATGAAGCTCGGCTTCCCGATGTTCCCGGACGCCACGCGCGCGTTCACGCCGGTGCTGATGACGCTGTCGGTCGTGAGCATCGTGTACGGCGCCTGCCTCGCGCTGGTGCAGCCCGACATCAAGAAAGTCATCGCCTATTCGTCGATCAGCCACCTTGGCTACGTGATGCTCGGCCTGGTGAGCCTCGACCTCGTGGGCATCCAGGGCGCGATCGTGCAGATGGTGAGCCACGGCCTGGTCGCAGGCGGGCTGTTCACGATGGTCGGCATGATCTACGAGCGCTGCCACACGCGCGAGATCGCGGCTTACGGCGGGCTCGCCAAGGTGGTGCCGGTGTACTCGGTGTTCTTCGCGATCCTGACGCTCGCCTCGATCGGCCTGCCGACGACGAGCGGCTTCACCGGGGAGTTCATGGCGCTGCTCGGTGCGTTCAATGCGGCGTGGCCGCTGCACGAAGCAGGCTACAACCTGCCGCTGGTGCTGGCCGTGCTGGCCGTGACTGGCGTCGTGCTCGGGGCGCTGTACATGCTCTGGCTCGCGCAGCGGATGCTGTTCGGCGAGGTCAAGGCACCGCACCAGCCGTTCACGGACCTGGTCGCGCGCGAGAAGGCGATCCTGCTCGCGCTCGTGGTCGCGATCTTCGCGCTCGGCCTGTTCCCGAACGGGCCGCTGGCCAAGACCGAACTGGCCGCCCGTGAATACCAGCAGCGCGTGCTCTCGAGCCGGCTGCCGGAGGCCGCGCCATGAACTGGTCGCTGATCCTGACCTCGATGCTGCCCGGAGCACCTGCTGCTCGCCGGCATGCTCGCGATCCTCGGCCTCGAGATCCGCAGCGGCCGGCCGCGGGACGGGTTCGCCTTCGCGGTGCTGTTCGTGGCAGCCGCAGCGGCAGCCGCGCTCTGGCTGTACGCGACCGGTTTCGAGGGCGTGCCGTTCCCGGGCCACTACTCGGTCGTACCTGCGACCACGCTGCCGAAGGCCGTGCTGCTCGCGCTCGCGGTGCCCGTGCTGCTGATCTCGCGCGACGATTTCGCCGAGACGCCCTACTACACGCTGGTGCTCGCGTCGCTGTACGGCGCCTGCCTCGTCGTTTCGTCGACCAGCTTCCCGACGCTGTTCCTCGCGATCGAGATCATGTCGCTGCCGGTCTACGCGCTGGTGCTGCTCGGGCTCGTCCGGCGCAGAGCACCGAGGCGGCGCTCAAGTACCTGGTGCTGGGCGGCGCGGCGACGGCGACGCTGCTGCTCGGCATCGCGTTCCTGTACGGCTGGAGCGGGTCGCTCGAGATTTCGACGTTCGCGCGGGCGCTCGGGTCGACCGATCCGCTGGCGGCCGCGGGCGTTGCGCTCGTCACCGCGGCACTGTTCCTGAAGGCGGCGGTCGTCCCGTTCCACGCCTGGGCGCCGGACGCGTACGAGGGCGCGAGCGCACCCGGTCACCGCCTACATGGCGACCATCATCAAGGCGGGCGTGCTGCTCGCCGCGCTGCGGGTGTTCGGCTCGGCCGCGATCCTGCCGCCGGTGGCCGGACTCGTCGCGGTGCTGCCGCTGGTCTCGATGGCCTGGGGCAACCTCGCGGCGCTGCGGCAGGTGAGCTTCCGCCGCATGATCGCCTATTCGTCGATCGCGCACGCGGGTTACCTGTTCTATGCGCTGCTGGGCGCCGGAGACGGCCGCTGGGAGGCGATCGTCTTCTACCTGATCGCCTATGGCCTGATGAACGTGCTCGCGTTTGCGGCGCTCCCGCGCGGCGCCGACGACGAACGGCAGGATCGGCTCGACGCGCTGAAGGGCCTGTATCGCCGCCGGCCGTTCGCCGCGATCATGATCTCGATCGCGATGCTGTCACTGGCCGGGCTGCCACCGCTGCCCGGCTTCGCCGCCAAGTTCCTCGTGTTCAGGAACGTGCTGGCGGCCGGCTACACCACCTACGCGGTCGCGGGCCTGGTGGCGAGCTACCTCGGCCTGTACTTCTACCTGCGGGTGATCCAGTACATGTTCATGGCCGAGCATGAACAGTCTGCCGCCGTCGGCTCGCCGCGCCGCTTCGCGTTCGCCGCCAGCCTGCTGTGCCTGGTGCCGGCCGTGCTGCTGATGCTGTTCCCGGGCTGGCTGATCGACCGGCTTTAGGGGACATTCTCCTTTTCCGCTGACTAGCGCGGAAAGGAGAATGTCCCCCGTTTCGTCAGGCCCCGGCTTTTTTCGCGATCGGCGAATACATGTCGAGGACCTGCATGCGCGCCGCCTGCAGTCGCTCGGACACGACGCCGAGCAGCCGGTGCATGATCTTGTAGCCGAAGCCGGTGTCCGCGCGGCAGGTGTCGAGCAGCTTGTAGCCGTCGAACGCGAGCGCCTCGACGGGCTCGAGCGCCCGCGCCTGGAAGCGCTTGCCGCCGCCCATCAACACCGCCGACCAGCCGAGCTCGTCGCCGGCCTCGAGCGAGTGCACGCGCAGCGTGCGGTCCTGCACCAGCATCTCGAGCGCCACGCGGCCGGTCAGCAGCAGGAAGAACTCGTGCTTCGGATCGCCTTCGCGGAAGATGATCTCATCCTTGGCGAAGCTGACCTTGCGCGCGAGGCTGGCGAGCGTGGCGCAATGCTCGGGCGTGAGCCCCTGCGTGAACGGGTGCTGCTGGACCGCGTCGAGTACTGATTCCGCCATTGGCATGCCCTCCGGAGCTCGTGAGTCGGGCAGGACCGGTTGCAGCCCCGCGTTCGCCGATTCTACGCTCCGGACCGCGACAGCAAGCAACAGGCCGGAACCATGCGCGCCGACGAGCTCGAAGCCTTCCTGCACGACCGGATTCCGCTCTCGACGGCGATGGGCGTCCGGGTGCGCTCCGCCGCCCCCGACGGCGTCGTGCTCGCCGCCCCGCTGGCGCCCAACGTGAACCACCGCGATACCGCGTTCGGCGGCAGCGCGTCCGCGCTCGCGATCCTCGCGGCGTGGTCCGTGGTCTACGTGCGGATGAAGTCCGAGGGCCTGGCGGGCCGCATCGTGATACGCCGCAACACGATGAGCTACGAC
Organism: uncultured Gammaproteobacteria bacterium; assembly: GCA_963776815.1. Classification (GTDB taxonomy): domain Bacteria; phylum Pseudomonadota; class Gammaproteobacteria; order Steroidobacterales; family Steroidobacteraceae; genus RPQJ01. The sequence goes on along the minus strand of CAVZNZ010000015.1, from coordinate 78,254 downwards.
CGGCCGGTCACCGCCGACTTCGTCGCGAAGGCCGCGGCGCCCGGCGCCGCCGAGTGGGAGAAGCTGCGGGCCACGCTGGCCAGGAATCGCACCGCCCGCCTGCGGATCCGCGCGTGGCTCGAGTGCGACGGCGAGCGCGCCGGCGAACTCGAGGGCGAATTCGCCGTGCTGCCGCCGTGAGTCACAGCGACCGCGCGATGATCTCCCGCATGATCTCGCTCGCGCCGCCATAGATGCGCTGCACGCGCGCGTCGACGTACAGCTTCGAGATCGGGTACTCGGTCGTGTAGCCGTAGCCGCCGAACAGCTGCAGGCACTCGTCCATCACCCGGCACTGCGCCTCGGTGATCCACAGCTTCGCCATCGACGCGGTGACGGTGTCGAGCGAGCCGTCCTTCAGTTTCTGGATGCAGTCGTCGATGAAGACGCGCGCGACCTGGACCTGCGTCTTCACGTCCGCGAGCGTGAAGCGCGTGTTCTGCATCTCGAGCAGCGCCTGGCCGAACGCCTTGCGATTGACGCGTGTACTCGATGGTGAGCTCGAGCGCGTACTCCATCGCGGCCACGCCGCCCAGTGCGAGCAGCGCGCGCTCGTAAGGCAGGTCGCGCATCAGCTGCACGAATCCCTGCCCTTCCGCGGGGCCGAGCAGGCAGTCGGCAGGCACGCGGCAGTCGTCGAGGAAGAACTCCGCCGTGTCCCAGCCGTTCTGGCCGATCTTGTCGAGCACGCGCCCGACCCGGTAACCGGGCAGGTCCTGCGTCTCGAGCATGATGATCGAGATGCCCTTCGAGCCCTTCGTCGGGTCCGTCCTCGCGACGACGCCGACGAGTCCCGCGTGCAGGCCGTTCGAGATGAACGTCTTCGAGCCGTTCAGCACGTAGTGGTCGCCGTCGCGCACGGCCCGCGCCTTGATCGCCTGCAGGTCGGAGCCCGCGCCCGGCTCGGTCATCGCGATCGCACCCACCAGCTCGCCGGTGGCCATGCGCGGCAGCCAGCGCTGCTTCTGCTGCTCGGAGCCGTAATTCAGCACGTAGTGCGCGAGGATGCTGTGCACGACGTGGCCGAAGCTCGAGATTCCGTGCCGCCCCATCTCCTCGGCGACCACGGCCTCGTGCCGCGCGTCGCCGCCGACCCCGCCGTACTCGGCCGGGATGTCGGTGCACAGCAGCCCCACCTCCCCCGCCTTGTTCCAGATCTCTCGATCCACGTGGTGCTGCTCGCGCCAGCGCGCGTCGTGCGGCACGATCTCGCTCTCGATGAAGCGCTTCGCGGCGTCGCGAAACATCTCGAGCTCGTCGTCCATCCAGGGCGATCGGTAGTCGGTCACGGCAGATTCCTCGAGGCCAGGGTCAGAACAGTCGCGCCGCCCGCCTTGGCGTCCGGGTCCGCGCCGAACACCGACTTCACCTCGAGGAACTCCTCGAAGCCGAACGCGCCCCACTCGCGGCCGAGGCCGGACTGCTTGTAGCCGCCGAACGAGCCGCACACGTCGAGGCTCGCGCCGTTGATGTGCACGTTGCCGGCACGGATGCGCCTGCCGACCCGGCTCGCATGCTCGTGCGTGTCGCCGAACACGTAGCTCGAAAGCCCGTAAGGCGTGTCGTTCGCGATCCGGATCGCCTCCTCCTCGGTGTCGTACGGAAGGATGCAGAGCACCGGCCCGAAGATCTCCTCGCGCGCGATCGTCATGTCGTTCGTCACGTTGCTGAAGATCGTCGGCTTCGTGTAGAAGCCACGCGCGAGCCCCTCGGGCCGCCCGGGCCCGCCGCACACGACCTTCGCACCCTCCTTGATGCCCTGCTCGATCAGGCCCTGCACCCTGCGCCACTGGGCCTCGCTCGCCTGCGGGCCCATGCCGGTCTGCGGGTCGGCCGGGTCGCCGGTCACCACCGTTGCCGCCACGGCCGCTGCGATCGCCTCGACCTGCGCGAGGTGCCTGCGCGGCACGAGCATCCGCGACGGCGCGTTACAGCTCTGTCCCGTGTTGTTCATCATCACGAGCACGCCATGGCCGACGGCCTGCTCGAGCGGAGCGCCCTCGAGGATGATGTTCGGCGACTTGCCGCCGAGCTCGAGCGAGACCTTCTTCACCGTGTCCGCCGCGGCCTTGTCGACCAGGATGCCGGCGCGCGTCGAGCCGGTGAACGACACCATGTCGATGTCCGGGTGCGACGACAGCGCGGCGCCCACCGTCGGGCCGTCGCCGTCCACGAGGTTGAAGACGCCGGGCGGGACGCCTGCCTCGTGCAGGATCTCGGCCATGATGTGGCCCGACAGCGGCGCGATCTCGGACGGCTTCAGCACCATCGTGCAGCCGGCCGCGAGCGCAGGGGCCACCTTGCAGGCGATCTGGTTCGCCGGCCAGTTCCAGGGCGTGATGAGTCCGCACACGCCGACCGGCTCGCGGACGATCTTCGTCGTGCCCTGCATCTTCTCGAACTCGAAATCCTTCAGGATGCCGAGCGCGACCATGAAGTGCCCGAGGCCCGCCGGCGCCTGCAGAGGCTTCGCGATCGTCTCGAGCGGCGCGCCCATTTCCTCCGAGATCGCGAGCGCCATGTCGTCGAGCCGGCGCTGGTAGACCGCGACGATGCGCTCGAGCAGCGCGACGCGTTCCTCGCGGGTGGTCTGCGAGAAGGTCTCGAACGCGCGCTTGCGCCGCGGCGACCGCGCGATCGACGTCGGTGCGGGTGCCCAGCGAAATGGTGGCGGCGACGCCCTCGGTGGCGGGATTGATCACGTCGAGCGCCTGCGGCTGCGCGGGCTCGACCCACTGCCCGTCGATGTAGAACTTTCGATAGTCGCGCATGGACGGTCTCCTGGTATGCCGTGCTCGAACCTGGTGGAAATCGGACTGTAGCCCAGCCTACGCGACCGCCGCAGCGTCGCGTCGGGGGGGCGATGGGGGGGCGGCGTCGCGCGCGTGGTTCGCGACCATGTCGACGAACCGCTCGAACAGTTGCGACGGGAAGTCGTGGCCGAAACCGTCGAGCAGCACGAGCCGCGCGTCGCGGATCTTGTAGGCGGTATCGACGCCGCCCTGGAACGGCACCAGCGGGTCCGCCTTGCCGTGGATCACCAGCGTCGGGCAGGTGATGCTGCCGAGCAGCGGGCTGCGGTCGCCGTTCGCGAGGATCGCGCCGAGCTGCCGCAGGAAACCCGCCGGATGGTAGCCGCGCTCGACCGCTCGCCGGATGCGTGCCCGGAACTCCTCCGGCGGCGTCGGATAGCCGGGGCTGCCGATCACTCCGAACAGGCGCTCGTAGTGTGCGATCAGCGTGTCGGGCGTCAGTGGCTGCTGCGGCCGCCGCAGCAGCTCGCGGCGGATCCGGACCGACGGCTGCGGCAGGTGGCGCGCACCGGTCGTGGACATGATCGAGGTGAGCGACAGCGCGCGATCCGGGTACAGCGCGGCGACCAGCTGCCCGATCATGCCGCCCATCGAGGCGCCCACGACGTGCGCCTGCGCGATGCCGAGGGCATCGAGCAGGCCGACCGTGTCGGCCGCCATTGCCTTGAGGTCATAGGGCGAGCGGACCGGCAGCCCGAGCAGCGCACGCAGGATCGCGCTCGGCATCCGGGGCGTGCCCAGTTGGTCGAGCTTCTGCGAGAGGCCGCAGTCGCGGTTGTCGAAGCGCACGACCCGGAACCCCTTGTTCACCAGCCCTTCGCAGAAGGCATCCGGCCAGGCCACCAGCTGCATGCCCAGCCCCATCACGAGCAGCATGACCGGGGCACCCGGGTCGCCGAGCGACTCGTATTCGAGCGTGAGGCCGTTGGCCTGGATCGCGGGCATGGGTCACTCCAGAGTGGGCCGGGGATATTCGCAGGGCCGGCCGTCGTTGGCCAGTCACGGCGGGCATAATGCGCCTTCGCCATGACCGACATCGTCCCGCCCGACCGCCCGAAGAGCCGTTCACTGAAGCCGCTGCGGGCGCTGCTGCCTTTCCTGCGGCCTTACCGCGGGACACTGGTGCTGGCCTTGCTGGCCCTGCTGGTCGCCGCCGCCGCGATGCTCGCGCTGCCGGTCGCACTGCGCCACCTGATCGACCAGGGCATCGCCTCCGGCAGCTCCGCGACGGTCGACCGCTACTTCGTCGCCTTCCTGGCGGCAGCCGGTGTCTACGGCGTCTTTGCCGCGCTGCGCTTCTACCTGGTGACCTGGCTCGGCGAGCGCGTCGTCGCCGACCTGCGCGAGGCGGTCTACTCCAGGGTGATCCGGATGGACCCGGGCTTCTTCGAGATCACGCGGATCGGCGAGGTGCTGTCGCGGCTGACCGCGGACACGACGCTGGTGCAGTCCATCGCCGGCGTGAACCTGTCGATCACGCTGCGCTCGGCGATCTCGCTCGCCGGCAGCCTCGTGATGCTCGCGATCACGAGCCCGCGGCTGACGGTGATGATCGTGGTGCTGGTACCGGTCGTGATCGTGCCGCTGATCGTGCTCGGCCGGCGCGTCCGCAGGCTCTCGCGCACGTCGCAGGACCGCATCGCCGACACGAGCGGCATCGCCGACGAGACGCTGAACGCGATACAGACCGTGCAGGCGTTCACGCTCGAAGGCGTGAACGAGCGGCGCTTCGGCGCGGCGGTCGAGGACTCGTTCCAGGCCGCGGTGCAGCGCACGAAGACCCGCTCGACGCTCACCGCGATCGCGACGATGCTCGTGTTCGGCGCGATCACGTTCGTGCTGTGGACCGGCGCGCACTCGGTCGTCCGCGGCGAGATGACCGGCGGGCAGCTCGGCCAGTTCCTGGTCTACGCGGTGTACGTCGCGATCTCGGCGGCGTCGCTGTCGGAGATGTGGGGCGAGGTGCAGCGCGCCGCAGGCGCGATGGAGCGGCTCGTCGAACTGAAGAACGCGGCACCCACGATCGTCGCCCCCGAGCGGCCCGTGCCGCTGCCGGTGCCCGGGCGCGGCGAGATACGCTTCGACGACGTCACGTTCAGCTATCCGTCGCGGCCGGACGCGCAGGCGCTCGCAGCATTCGACCTCTCGATCCGGCCGGGCGAGACGGTTGCCTTCGTCGGCCCGTCCGGCGCGGGCAAGAGCACGACGTTCCAGCTGCTGCTGCGGTTCTACGACCCCTCGAGCGGCCGCATATTCGTCGACGGCGTGGACGTCGCGACGGCCGATCCGCAGGTGGTCCGCAGCCGGATCGGCCTGGTGCCGCAGGACACGGTGCTGTTTGCCGCGAGCGCCAGGGAGAACATCCGCTACGGCAGGCCCGATGCGAGCGACGCCGAGGTCGAGGCCGCGGCCCGCGCTGCAGCCGCCGACGAATTCCTCGGCCGGCTGCCGCAGGGCTACGACACCTTCCTCGGCGAGCGCGGCACGCGGCTCTCGGGCGGCCAGCGACAGCGGATCGCGATCGCTCGCGCGATCCTGCGCGACCCGCCGATCCTGCTGCTGGACGAAGCCACCAGCGCGCTCGATGCCGAGAGCGAGCGACTGGTGCAGGGCGCGCTCGAGAACCTGATGCGCGACCGGACGACCATCATCATCGCCCACCGGCTCGCCACGGTGCTGAAAGCCGACCGCATCGTCGTGATGGACCAGGGCCGCATCGTCGCGCAGGGCACGCACGGCGAGCTGGTGCGCGGCAACGAACTGTACGGGCGCCTCGCCGCGCTGCAGTTCAACGATTCCGCGGCAGGCGCGTGAACTCGTGAACGATACGGCTTCCCGGACCAACGATCTCGGCCAGCCGATCGGCCCGCCGGTCGCCGACTGGAAGCCGTTGCCGCGGCCCAGCCACGAGGCGATGCACGGCCGCTACTGCCGGCTCGAGCCGCTGGATGCCGCCCGTCACGCCGCCGACCTGCACGACGCCTATTCGCTGGACCGCGATGGGCGCATGTGGACGTACCTGTTCAGCGGGCCATTCACGACGCGGGACGAATACCGCGCCTGGGTCGAGTCCCGGCAGGGCTCGCAGGACCCGCTGTTCTTCGCTGTCGTCGACGCGGCAATCGGCAGGGCCACCGGGGTCGCGTCGTACCTCCGCATCGATCCGGCGCACGGCGTCGTCGAGGTCGGCCACATCGCATTTTCGCCGCTGCTGCAGCGGACGCGTGCCGCCACCGAGGCGATGTACCTGATGATGCGGCATGCGTTCGCGCTCGGTTACCGGCGTTACGAATGGAAGTGCGACGCGCTGAACGCGCCGTCGCGCCGTGCCGCCGAGCGGCTCGGCTTCACGTTCGAGGGCATTTTCCGCCAGGCGGTCGTCTACAAGGGCCGCAGCCGCGACACTGCCTGGTACTCGATCATCGACAGCGAGTGGCCGGGGCGCGAAACTGCGTTCCTGGCCTGGCTCGACCCCAGCAATTTCGAAACAGACGGTCGCCAGAAGCGCCCACTGCGAGGAACCTGACATGCATCGCGTCTCATCAAGCGGCGTGCGCATCGCGCTGCTGTTCACGGCAGGACTGCTGCTGCCCGCGGCCGCATGCCCTGCAGCGGCAACCGACCCGTCGGCCGGCGCCACCGGCTCGTTCAACAGCCAGGGCGTGCCCCCGAGCCTGGCCGTGGTGAACACACCGAATCCCGGGACGAAGCGGCCGCGCATTGGCCTGGTGCTCGCCGGCGGCGGTGCCAAGGGCGGCGCACACGTCGGCGTGCTCAAGGTGCTCGAGGAGCTGCACGTCCCGGTCGACTGCATCGCCGGCACCAGCATGGGCGCGCTGGTCGGCGGCGGCTACGCATCCGGCATCCCGGCCAAGGGCATGGAGGAGTTCCTGCTCGGCATCGACTGGCCGAAGGTCGTCGGCGGCGTGGGCCTCTGGGAGGCGGAGCCGATCGAGCAGAAGCGCGCAGGCGTGACTTACAGCAACAACCTCGACATGGGCCTCCGCGACAAGAAGGTCATCATGCCGGGCGGCCTGGTGAACACCAGCGGCATCGACGACCTGCTGCGCAGCTACGTCGCGCAGGCACGCGGCGTGTCGAATTTCGACCAGCTGCCGATTCCGTATCGTGCGGTCGCGACGGACATGGTGTCGGGCCAGATGGTGGTGCTGTCCAGCGGCGATCTCGCTACCGCGATGCGCGCCAGCATGGCGATCCCCGGTGCCTTCGCGCCCGTGCACATCGACCAGTACATCCTCAACGACGGCGGCATGGTCCGCAACCTGCCGATCGACGTCGCGCGCAACCTCTGCGCCGACGTGGTCATCGCCGTGAACCTCGTCACGCAGCCGACCAGCCCGGACAAGCTGCAGACCGCCGCACAGCTCGCCGGACGGGCCATGGACGTCATGCTGGAGGCAAACGTTCGCCTGCAACTGCAGACGCTGCAGCCCGGTGACGTACGTGTGGACGTGTTTGTCGGCGACATCGGCACGGCCGATTTCACCCGGGTACCGGAGACGATCCCGCTCGGCGAGAAGGCGGCCCGGGCCGTGGCGGACCAGCTGTCCCGCTACGCGGTCCCGGCGCCGGAGTACATGGCATGGCGGGAGCGGGTTACGAAGAGCCAGGAGTTCGACGCCCGCGTGGCCGACGTCAAGTTCGAGGGCCTGGAATGGGTCAACCCGGCCTATCTCGCGACCCTGACCGACATCCGGCCCGGCGACGTCGTGGACAGCAAGCGCATCAGCGAGGAAGCGCGCGCCATGTCGGCGGTCGACGACGTCAGCACGGTCGGCTACAAGCTCGAAGGCGACCCGAAGAACCCGACGCTCGTGTGGCTGCCGCAGGAAAAGGACTGGGGCCCGAACTTACCTGAAGTTCGACCTTGGCCTGTACGCGGCTGCGGGCGGCGACATGGGCTTCGTGATCTACGGGCGCCAGGAACGCCACTGGCTCAATTCCCTCGGGCTCCAGTGGAACAACGAGCTGCAGCTCGGTTACAACAACATCGTCTCGTCGACTCTTTACCAGCCGCTCGACACCGCGCAGAGGACCTTCGTCGACGCCAGCGTCTTCTTCACCCAGACGTGGCAGTACCTGTACTACGACAATGAGCGCGTCGCGAACTATCAGTTCGACGACTTCGGCGGCCAGTTCGACCTGGGCCTGAACTTCGGGCACACGGCGCAGCTGAGGGCGGGCTACGTGTATGCCAAACGCAAGGTTTCGGTCGAGACGGGTCCGACGCTGCTGCCGGACGTCGACACAGTGGACGCAGGAATCACCGGGCAAGCCACCTATGACAGCCGTGACTCGGCATTCGCCCCGACCCGCGGCATCGCCGCCGCGCTCGAGTACTACGACAGCAGTGATTCACTCGGCGGCGACCGCGACTGGCGGAAGCTCGAGGCTGGAGTCCGAGTCGCGGTGCCGGTCCGCGGCGACATCGTCTGGCTGGCGGCGGCGGGAGGCTCCAACCTGGGCAGCGCACTGCCGGTGGACCGGTTCTTCACGCTGGGCGGTCCCGGCAGCTTCCCGGGGCTGCAGCTGGCGGAATTCCGCGCGCCGGAGTACTGGACCGTGAGTGGCAGCTACCTCTGGAAGCTCGCGGACCTGCAGACGGTGCGGGGCGAGGCGATGTATCTCGGCGCACAGCTCGAGGGCGGCGAGATCGCGAACTGGCTCGGCAAGGTGCCGAATTTCAGCACACCGCCGACCATCGACGACCTGCAGACGGACCCGGAGCTCGAGCCGATCTACGGCGGCTCGCTGTACCTCGTCGGCAGGACACCGGTGGGACCGATGACCATCGGCCTGGGCGCGACGTCCGCAAACACGTGGGCCTTGTGGTTCGCCGTCGGCCGCCCGGTCGGCGAGGGCACGATCCTGGAGCGCGGCATCTTCCGCTGAGCGCATCCGGGCACCATGCGCGACGCACGCGTCGGCTGCAGCCGTGGTGCCCGGCAGCCGGGCGGCACCGCCGCATCCAGGCCACTCGTTCCCATCGCGCGCCGATCCACGCCCATTTCGCGCCCCGGCAGCGGCTGCTGCGCCGCAGCAGGCTGATTCCTAAGTAGATCTACGATTGAACCTTCGTGCACCCAGAGACGAGCATGCCGCCTGTCGTAATCGAGGCTGGGAGGCACGCCACGTGGCGCGCAACCTGGCGCAGGTGCCAGCGGGGGCTGCGGCGAGAATCGACTGCGCAGCTTCGCTGACATAACAACCAAGCACTGGGAGCGCGACATGCGTCGAACCGAGACCTTCTACGAACTGATCAGGCGCCAGGGAATCTCGCGGCGCAGTTTCCTCAAGTTCTGCTCGCTCAGCGCGGCGTCGCTGGGGCTGGCGCCGCACTTCGCCGGCAAGATCGCCCACGCGATGGAGACGAAGCCGCGCGTGCCGGTGATCTGGCTGCACGGCCTCGAGTGCACCTGCTGCACCGAGAGCTTCATCCGCTCGGCGCACCCGCTCGCGAAGGACGTGATCCTGTCGATGGTGTCGCTCGACTATGACGACACGATCATGGCCGCGGCCGGACACCAGGCCGAGGCGATCCTCGAAGAAGTCCGCCGCGACTACAAGGGCCAGTACATCCTCGCGGTCGAGGGCAACCCGCCGCTCGGCAACGACGGCACGTTCTGCATCCCGGGCGGCAAGCCGTTCGTGAACAAGGTCAAGGAGATGGCTGCCGACTCCGCCGCCGTCATCGCGTGGGGCTCCTGCGCGTCCTGGGGCTGCGTGCAGGCCGCGAAGCCGAACCCGACGACGGCCGTGCCGATCCACAAGGTCATCCCCGGCAAGCCGATCATCAAGGTGCCGGGCTGCCCGCCGATCGCCGAGGTCATGACGGGCGTCATCACGTACTACGTCACGTTCGGCGAGCTGCCGGCGCTCGACCGCCAGGGCCGCCCGCTGATGTTCTACAGCCAGCGCGTGCACGACAAGTGCTACCGCCGCGGTCACTTCGACGCCGGCCAGTTCGCCGAGAAATTCGACGACCGCGGCTCGCGCGAGGGCTACTGCCTGTACAAGGTCGGCTGCCGCGGGCCGACGACCTACAACGCCTGCTCGACCACGCGCTGGAACGACGGCGTGTCCTTCCCGATCGGCTCGGGCCACGGCTGCCTCGGCTGCTCCGAACCGGACTTCTGGGACAACGGCCCCTTCTACGAGCGGCTCGAGACGTTCCGCGCAGTTCGGCGCCGAGGCGAACGGCGGACAAGATCGGCGCGACGGCCGCGGCGGTCGTCGGCGTCGGCATCGCGGCGCACGCGGGCCTGACGGCCCTGCGCCAGGCCAAGGTGAAGCCGAATTCACCGGTCGCCGAGTCGGACCGACGGTCCGTTTGACCGAGTGGAGAACTGAATCATGAGCATCGCAACACCCAACGGCTTCCAGCTCGACAACTCGGGCAAGCGCGTCGTCGTCGATCCCATCACCCGCATCGAGGGGCACCTGCGCATCGAGGTGAACGTCGACGCGAACAACGTCATCCGCAACGCGGTGTCCACGGGCACGATGTGGCGCGGCCTCGAGGTCATCCTCCACGGCCGCGACCCGCGCGACGCGTGGGCCTTCGTCCAGCGCATCTGCGGCGTGTGCACCGGCGTGCACGCGCTCGCCTCGGTGCGCAGCGTCGAGAACGCGCTCGGCATCCAGATCCCCGAGAACGCGAACACGATCCGCAACATCATGCACCTGACCCTGTACTTGCAGGATCACCTGGTGCACTTCTACCACCTGCACGCGCTCGACTGGGTCGACGTCGTGAGCGCGCTGTCGGCCGACCCGGTCGCCACCTCGCAGCTCGCGCAGTCGATCTCGCCGTGGCCGATGTCGTCGCCCGGCTACTTCCGCGACCTGCAGAACCGGCTGAAGAAGTTCGTCGAGTCGGGACAGCTCGGCCCGTTCCGCAACGGCTACTGGGGCCACCCGGCCTACAAGCTGCCGCCCGAGGCGAACCTGATGGCGGTCGCGCACTACCTCGAGGCGCTCGACTTCCAGAAGGAGATCGTCAAGATCCAGACGATCTTCGGCGGCAGGAACCCGCACCCGAACTGGCTGGTGGGCGGCGTGCCGTCGCCGATCAACCTGAACGCGGTCGGCGCGGTCGGCGCGATCAACATGGAGCGGCTGAACATGGTCGGCTCGATCATCGACCGCACGATCGACTTCATCGACCAGGTCTACATCCCCGACCTGCTCGCGATCGCCGGCGTTCTACAAGGACTGGGCGGTATCGGCGGCGGCCTGTCGTCGAAGTACCTGATGTCCTACGGCGACCTGCCGAAGTCGGCCAACGACTACAGCCCGGGCAACCTGATGTTGCCGCGCGGCGCGATCATCGACGGCAACCTGAACGAAGTGCAGGACATCGACCTCGAACAAGATGGACGAGATCCAGGAGTTCGTCGACCACTCCTGGTACAAGTACGCAGACGAGCCGCCACGGGCCTGCACCCGTACGAGGGCCTGACCGAGCCGAACTTCGACCTCGGCAACGCCAAGGGCACGAAGACCAACATCGAGTCCGTCGACGAGTCGGCGAAGTACTCGTGGGTCAAGGCGCCGCGCTGGAAGGGCCACGCGATGGAAGTGGGCCCGCTGGCGCGCTTCGTGATCGGCTACGTGAAGGGCATCCCCGAGTTCAAGGAGCCGATGGACATGGTGCTCAAGAAGCTCGGCGTGCCGGTCACCGCGCTGTTCTCGACGCTCGGCCGCACCGCGGCCCGCGGACTCGAGTGCAGCTGGGCCGCGCACGCGCTGAAGGCCGAGTTCGACAAGCTGCTCGCGACCATCAAGGCCGGCGACACCGCCACGGCCAACATGGACAACTTCGAGCCGAGCACCTGGAAGAAGTCCGCGCAGGGCGTCGGCTTCGTCGAGGCGCCGCGCGGCGCGCTCGGGCACTGGATCGACATCGAGGACAAGAAGATCAAGAACTACCAGTGCATCGTGCCGACCACCTGGAACGCCAGCCCGCGCGACCCGGCCGGCAAGATCGGCGCCTACGAGGCGGCGTTGCTCGACACGCCGATGGACGACCCCGAGCTAGCCGCTCGAGATCCTGCGCACCATCCACAGCTTCGACCCGTGCCTGGCGTGCGCGACGCACGTGCTCGACCTGGACGGCAACGAGGTCACGAGCGTCAAGGTGCGCTGAGGAGGCACGCCATGAGCAAGAATGTACCTCCCGTCGACACCGCGTCGGAAGCCGGGTGCAGGAAGGCCACTTCGGCGAAGCGGTGCTGCCGCCCGTCGGAACGATGGCCGGGCCCGGTGTACGTGTACGACGCTGCCATGCGGCTGTGGCACTGGGTCACGGCCCTGAGCATCGTCGTGCTGTGCATCACCGGGTACTTCATCGGCTCGCCGCCGCCGTCGGTGGGCGGCGAGGCGTGGGACCCACTACCTGTTCGGCTGGATCCGCTTCACGCACTTCGCGGCGGGGATGATCCTGGGCGTCGCGTTCCTGCTGCGGCTCTACCGCGTGCTGATCGGCGGCCCCCACGCGCGGCAGATCTTCTGCATCCCGTTCTGGAGCATCGCCTGGTGGAAGGACGCTGTTCAACGAGATCGGCTGGTACCTGTTCCTGAAGCCGCCGAAGGAGTACGTCGGCCACAACCCGCTCGCGCACGCGCGCCATGTTCTTCATGTTCATGCTGCCGACTGATCGTGCTGCTGCTGACCGGCTTCGCGCTCTACGCGGAAGGCGCCGGCATCCAGACGGTCTGGTACAAGGCTGTTCGGCTGGGTGTTCAGCGTGCTCGGCGACTCGATGACCGTGCACACGCTGCACCACGTCGCCATGTGGGTCGTGATCATCTTCTCGATGGTCCACATGTACATGGCGATCCGCGAGGACATGATGCACCGCCAGACGACCGTGAGCTCGATGGTCAGCGGCTGGAGGTTCTTCCGCTGAAATCAGGGCTCGACGACCCGGGTCCGGACCGAGCCGACGGGACAGCGGGACGCGGGGCGATGCGCGCCCCGCCATCCCACTGTCCCGTTATAATTTTCGGGGCCGCCTGTCCAGGCGGTCCGCAGGGGGCCGGACGTAGACATGAACGACGACTCATTACTGCCGTCGCGCCGCATCGTGGTGCTCGGCGTCGGCAACCTGCTGTGGGCCGACGAGGGCTTCGGCGTGCGCTGCGTCGAGGCGCTGCGGCAACGCGCTGGGACCTGCCGCCGGACGTCGAGCTCCTCGACGGCGGCACGCTCGGCCTCGCGCTCGTGCCGCTGCTGCTCGACGCGACGCACATCCTGCTGTTCGACGCGGTCGACTCACCGCGGCGAGCCGGGCACGCTGATGGTCGCGCGCGACGACGAGGTCCCCGCGCTGATGAGCGGCAGCAAGATGAGCCTGCACCAGGTCGGGCATGAACGACATCCTCGCGAGCCTCGACCTGCTCGGCCACAAGCCGGAGCACTTCACCGTGGTCGGCGTGCAGCCCGGTCGAACTCGCGGACTACGGCGGCAGCCTCACCGCGGCCGTGCAGGCGCAGCTGCCGGCGGCATTGCAGCTCGGCATCGACGAGCTGCGTCGCTGGGGCGTCCCGGTCAGCGAGCGCACCGGCGAGCCGGCTCGACAGACCGTGATCAGCGCCCTCTCCCAGGACGGTACGAATCGGGACGCCCGCGGCCGACGTGGCCTGCCGCGTCGGCGACGAGCGCTTCCTGGCGATGCGCAATGCACCCGCGCGCGAGGCGGTCCGGATGAAGGAGGCACGCGTGACCGACCTGCTCGAAACGCTCGCGGCGCACCCGGCGTGTGACCTGGTGCGCAAGGCGGACGTCGACGGATTCCTCGCGCGCAACCCCCGTGCGCTGCTGTTCTTCACGGGGCGACGTGACCACCCGCGCCGAGGGACTGGACGTCGCCGTGGTCGTGCGCGAACTCGCCAGCGGCTACCAGGGCCGGCTGCGCGTCGGCCTGGTCGACAGGCGCGACGAGGCCGTGCTGATGGCGCGGTTCGGCGTCGTCGTGACGCCCGCCGTGGTCTACCTGAGAAACGGCGAGCCCGCCGAGGTCGTCGCGCGCATGCGCGACTGGCCGGTGTTCGCGCAGGCCTGCGACCGGCTGCTCGCTCCCGAAGGCTCCTCGCCCGCGCCCGTCATTGGAGGCAACGCATGACCGAACACGTGCTCGTCTGGCATCCCAAGGTTCCGGGCGAGCGCCCTCCGGCGGCGAGGAGCAGCCGCGGCTGATCGGCATGCCGACCGGCCTGGTGCGCCCCGCGCGGCAGGCGCTCGCGGCGGACCAGCTGCCCCCGGCCGCGCGCGCGATGCTGCAAGAAGTGCTCGCGGACCTGCGCGCACGCATCGAGTCCCCGGAGATGCCGCCGCGGCGCTTCAGCCTCGAGGGACTCGATGAGGACGGCAAGGCAGCCGTCGCCGACATCCTCGGCGAGGGCGACATCTGGGCGAAGGTGGGCGTCGGCGAGACCTTCTGCCGCATCGTCGAATCCGTGATGCCGGGGGTCTGGCGGCTCGAGTCGAGCACGGCCGACGGCGACGCGAGCGAGTGGATCGAGGTCGGCGCGGTGCCGCAACCGATCCTGCAGGCCGCGCCGAGTTGCCGCGCGCGTCGATCGACGATCCCGCGCACATGCCGCAGGGCGCGATGAACGCGCCGTCGCTGCTGCACGAGCTGCAGGAACGCTCGGCCAGGTACCAGCCCGGCGCCGAGAACCACGTGATCAACTTCACGCTGCTGCCGCTGACCGACGTCGACTCGCAGGTGCTGACGGCGGTGCTCGGCCAGATCCCGCTGGTGATCCGCTCGGGCGGCTACGGCAGCTCGCGCGTGTTTGCAACGGGCCTGCGGCACGTCTGGGCCGTGCAGTACGTCAACGGCATGGGCAACGTGATCCTCGACACGCTCGAGGTCGGCGGCGTGCCCGTCTCCGTGCTCGCCGCGCGCGAGGACTTCGAGGACTCCGCGGAGCGGCTCGCCGAGATCCTCGAGGCGTTCACGTCATGAGCCGCCCGTTCGAGGGCAGCTATCTCGGCGACGGCTCGAAGATCGCCGACGACACGCGGCTCGAGTGCGGCGTCTGCTGGTGGGTCTACGACCCGGCGCTCGGCGACGAGGCCCGGCAGATCGCGCCCGGCACCCCTTTCCGCCTGCTGCCTGACACCTGGGACTGCCCGAACTGCTCCACCGACAAGTGAAGTTCATGGTGATCGGCAGCGCGGCGGTGGGCGCCGAGGACGCGGTGCAGACCCTCGCGAACGCCTATCGTCGCGCGGCGCTGAACGTCAAGGGAATGCCGATCTACAACCCGACGCTGGCCGTCGAGGCGGTCGGGTTCCGCGTGCACGAGGGCCGCCACGCCGGCGTGATCGTCACGCCGTGGTTCATGAACCTGGTCGTGCTGCCGTCAGCGGCGGACCTGGCGACCTGGGTGAACGGCGGCAGCGTGCGGCTTGCCTTTCCTTCGGGCGCATACGACTTCACTGGTGACCGAGCTGGCGGACGTCGGCCTGGTCGGTTCGTGCTCGCTTTTCTCGACGATGACCGACTTCACGGACCACGAGGCGGCGCAGCTGGCGGCACAGTCCGCAGCCGACGCGCTCTTCCTCGCGGAAGAGCCGCCGCCAGCACCGGTCGTCTCGCGGCGCCAGTTGCTCGGCGGCTGAGCGCGCCCGCACGATGGCCAACAGCGCGATCCTCGCTGTCTCGGCGCTGCTGGTCTTCGCCTACCTGCTCGACATCTTCGGCCGGCGCTTCAAGCTGCCATCGGTCGTGCTGCTCGTGGTCACCGGCATGGTGGCGCGGCAGGTCATGGACCGCACCGGCACGCACCTCGCGTGGGTCGATCCGCTGGTGCCGGTCATCGGCACCGTCGGCCTGATCCTGATCGTGCTGGAGGGCGCGCTCGACCTGTCGCTGCGTCGCGACCGGGCGCGCATGATCGGGCGCGTCGCTTGCCTCCGCGTTCGCCGGCTTTGTGGCCTGCGTCGCGGCGTTCGCGATCGATCTTCCACTTCGGCCTGGGCCTTCCGGTTGCATCCGCCACGCTCGCGGCGATACCGTTCTCGGTGATCTCGAGCGCCGTCGCCATCCCGAGCGCGGCGGGCCTCGACGAGCACTCGCGCGAGTTCGTGATCTACGAGAGCGCGGTCTCGGACATCGTCGGCGTGCTCGTGTTCTACGCGTGGCTCGAGTCCGACGGCTCCATCGCGGCGTTCGCCGGCAGCCTCTTTGGCGGCGGCGCCATTCACTGGTCGCGGCCGCGGCCGCGGCGGTCGGCCTGCTGTACCTGATCAATCGAGTCGATGGGCACGTCCGCTTCCTGCCGCTGCTCGCGGGGCTGGTACTGCTGTACGCGATCGGCAAGGCGCTGCACCTGTCGCCGCTGGTGCTGGTGCTGGTGTGCGGGCTGCTGCTCAACAACCACCACCTGCTGGACCGTGCGCCGCCGCTCAAGTCGCTGCTCTCGGACGGGTACGAGGACACGCTGTCCGAGTTCAAGGGCCTCGTCGCGGAGCTGACGTTCGCCGTCAAGAGCTTCTTCTTCCTGATGCTCGGTTACTGGACCGACGTGAGCCACATGGCGGACTGGCAGGCCTGGGCCGTCGCGGGTGCCGTCGTCTGCGTCATCTATCCGGGCCGCTACGCGATCCTGCGGTTGCTCGGCCAGCCCGACGCCCGACGCCTGGCCTGGCTCGCCCCGCGCGGCCTGATCACGGTGCTGTTGTTCCTGGCCGCGGTCGAGACGGACAGGCTCGCGGCTTTCCCGTTCGGCGCAGTGATGCTGGTGGTGCTCGTCACCGCCGCGGTGACGGGCGCTCGCCCACCGCAGGCCGGCCGCAGCGCTGCAGCTAGAACGAGTAGCCGAGTGACGTGACGACGCCGTAGTCGGAATTCGACGGCGCGGATGGGTCGGCCTCGCTGTCGTAGCTGCCGTAGAACGTCAGGTCGAAGAACAGGTCCTTGACGAACTCCACCCTGGAAGTGATGTCGGCCTCGGCGCGGACACGACCGGATTCGGTCAGGCTCGGAAACACCGCGAAACCGGCGTCGATCGAGCGCTTCGGCGTGTCGTAGCGAAAGTAGGAGTACTGCGTTCCCACCAGCGCTTCGAGGCTGTTGCGGGTCGGCTCGCTCTCGAAGTTCTCGCGAGTGGCTGCCAGGCCCGCGAACGCGGCCCACTCGGCGTTCATGTTCTGTACGAGGTAACGACCCAGGCCCGCACCGGCGATGCCACGGACGTTCAGCGCGAGTTCCTGGTTGCCCTGTGCCGTCGCGAAGGTCTGCACGAACCAGCGCTCCGGCAGGAAGCGCCGGTTGCCGAGCGTCACGTCGTACATGCTCGTCGTGCGCTCGTCCGACTGCGAATTCAGCGTCGTCGCACCGTCGAGCGACCACTCTCGCCGCTCGTCCCGCGAGCTGATGCCGCCGCTGAAATTGAACTGTGTCTCGTTGTCGGCCTTCGTGTAGTTGAAGCCAGCGGTCACGTAGCCGTCGAGCCGCTTCAGCAGCGAGCCCTGGTCGATGGGCTGGATCCGGACGACGTCGGTCATCTGCAGCACCTGCCCGTCCGGCTCGCCCTCGACGATGACACGCATGCTGCCGGCCTGTGTGCCCTGCGGCGCCCGACCGAAGTAGCGCAGCCCGCTGCCGGTCTCGACGTCGAGGTACTGCTTCGTCTCGATGCTGGCGACCTTGTCCCACTCGATCTGCACGGTGCCGGCGGAATCGGTGCTGAGCTCGAGCTGGCCCTTCTCCAGCCCCTTGATCTCGCCGGTGAGCCGGTCGCCGTTGCGGAAGATGACGATGTCGGTCTTCGGCGCGCACTGGGCGGCGACCGGCAGGATCGCAGACGCACAGCAGCAGCGCTGCGCGCAATCCGGGGGCAGGTTTCGCATGGGCTTGGGTTCCGCGGCGATTGGCGCCAATATGCCACACCCGCCCGCGGCACGCGCAGGCCACGCCGCGACGGCGAGGGTGGCGGCCGCTGCGGACTTGCGCTAATTTCACGCCGCGCGGCGTTACGCCCGTACAGGCGCTCTCATTCACGTCATCTCCTGAAGGTGGGGAAAACAACATGAAGGCTCACATTCTCGTCGCAGTCCTTGCCGCGGTCGGCGTCGCCGGCTGCCAGTCCGAAGGCCAGCAGCTCGACGCGCAGCAGCAGCAGGCGGTCGACACCGCGCTGCAGCGCGTGAAATTCGACATGAACTGCCCGACGGCGACCGGCCAGGTGCTGTCGCGCCAGATGATCCAGCCCGTGTCGTTCCGGTTCGGCGTCGAGCGCGCGGAGTACACGGTCGGCGTCGAAGGCTGCGGCCAGCGCCAGACGATCGTGGTCGTGTGCCCGCAGGACGGCAGCGGCTGCTTCGCCGGCGGACCGCGCGAGTAACGGGCGCACCAGCATGAGAAATCCCCTGCTCGCGCGCTGGCGACGGCGCTGGCATGCGTAACCCTGCCCGCGTCGCAGGCCCGGGCGGAACTTTCGTCCGAGGAACTCGCCAAGCTGGCGCAGAACCCGGTCGGGAACCTGATCAGCCTGCCGTTCCAGAACAACACGAACTTCGACGTCGGGCCGCTGGAGAAGACCCAGAACATCCTGAACATCCAGCCCGTGTACCCGATCCACGTCAACGAGGACTGGAACGTAATCACGCGCACCATCATCCCGCTGATCTGGCAGCCGGCCTTCGTGCCGGGGCAAGGCTCGACGTTCGGGCTGAGCGACGTCCAGTTCTCGGCATTCCTGTCGCCGGCGAACCCGGGCGAATGGATCTGGGGCGTCGGCGGCATCGCGCAGCTGCCGACCAACACCGACGACGTGCTGGGCAATGACCGCTGGGGACTCGGGCCGACAGCGGTCGTGCTGAAGCTGACCAGGGGCAGCCCGTGGGTCTACGGCGCGCTCGATCAACAACGTCTGGTCCGTCACGGATTCGAACGGCTCGCCGCCGATCAACCAGATGCTGGTGCAGCCGTTCCTGAACTACAACTTTACCGGCGGCTTGTACCTGACCAGCGCGCCGATCATCACCGCGAACTGGCAGGCCGACAGCGGCGACACGTGGACCATTCCGCTCGGCGGCGGAGTCGGCAAGATCTTCCACGTGGGCAAGCTGCCGGTGAACACGCAGCTTGCCGCCTACTACAACGTGGAGTCGCCGACGTTCGGCTCGGACTGGCAGCTCCGCTTCCAGGTCCAGCTGATGTTCCCGAAGTAGGGTTGCCGATCCGTCGCGGTCCTCACGGAGTCTTGCCGGTCACCTTGTCGAGGCCCTGCACGAGGCGCTTGGCCCAGTCCTTGATGGTGCGGCGGAACTCCGCCGAATTGCTGACGCTGGTCGTCCACTGCGCGAACGCCGAGTCGTCCACGTGGCGGTCGACGACGCGGGCCAGCAGCTGGCCCGTGGGCCCGTCGCGCAGCTCCATCGCGAGCGTCATGCGCCCGGCACTCTGCGTGTAGGTTCTCGTGCGCCCCCCGGACGTGGTGTCCGGAGCCGTGATGTAGACGTCGGCGAGCCCCGCAG
Source organism: uncultured Gammaproteobacteria bacterium (assembly GCA_963776815.1). Taxonomy (GTDB): domain Bacteria; phylum Pseudomonadota; class Gammaproteobacteria; order Steroidobacterales; family Steroidobacteraceae; genus RPQJ01. The sequence continues at coordinate 58,885 of CAVZNZ010000015.1, read as the reverse complement.
TCACGCCGCAGCGTGTCGTCCAGCGGCTTTGCGACGATGTCGTAGCCGCCTGCGGCGAGTTCCTCGGCGAAGATGTCGCGGAACGCGGTCGCCATCTCTCCCGCGGATCCGCTCGATGTCGCTGGTCGAGAGACGCGCCGACGCCGACCCGACGCGGTTCGGCTTCCAGTTCTTGTCGAACGCCACCTGCACCGGGTCGAGCACGATGTTGCGATAGACGCTGAAGTCGACGTCGGGCCGGACGTAGACGGCGTCGATGCCCTTCACCTTGCGCTGGACCAGGCCGTCCCAGGTCTCGGGAAGCTTTGCGGCCGATGCCGCATTCGAGGCGAGGACTGCGGCGACCGCCACGACGAACCACGCGGCCATGCTGGGGAATCGTTGCATCGGTCGTCTCCACTGCGGCAGGTTGGCTTTGATATTGAGGGCGCGCGCCGGCCGCCTGTCAATTGCGCATCCGTTGACGTCACAATTCCGCCCGATACCCGAGCGAGGCGAGTCTATTGAAATCACGGCCGCTGTTGATCGCGCTGGCCATGCTGGCGATTGCCACGCTCGCACTGGTCGTGTGGCGGACGGGAGCGTTCCGGGAAGCGGCCGTCCCGACCGTCGAGGAGCCCGTTGCAGCGTCGCCGGCGCAGCGAGCCGCTGCCGGCCGGTTACTCGGGCTCTGCGGCCTGCGCGCGATGCCACGAGGCCGAGTCCCGCGCATGGAGCGGGTCGCAGCACGCGCTCGCGATGCAGGTGGCCGACGAGCGCACGGTGCTCGGCGACTTCAACGACGTGACCTTCTCGCATTTCGGCGTCACGTCCAGTTTCTTCCGCCGCGACGGCAAGTTCATGGTCCGCACCGACGGGCCCGACGGCAAGCTGGCCGACTTCGACCGTGCGCCACACGTTCGGCGTCTACCCGTTGCAGCAGTACCTGATCGACATCGGCGGCGGACGCGTGCAGGCACTGACGATCGCCTGGGACGCGCGACCGAAGGCAGCCGGCGGCCAGCGCTGGTTCCACCTGTACCCGGCCGAAGCGCATCGGCCACGCGGACGAACTGCACTGGACGAAGCGGCAGCAGAACTGGAACTACATGTGCGCCGACTGTCACAGCACCGACCTGCAGAAGAACTACGACGCCGCGACCGACACGTTCGCGACCCGCTGGTCGGAGATCAGCGTCGGCTGCGAGGCGTGCCACGGGCCCGGTTCCGCGCACATCGCCTGGGCCGCCGCTGCGGCCACGGGCGCGAAGCCCGAAGCCTCGAATGGGCTCACCGTGCACTTCGCAGACCGCAGGTCCGCAAGCTGGAAGATCGACACCGCCACCGGCAACGCGGTGCGCAGCAAGCCGCGCAGCCACGACAACGAGATCGAAGTCTGTGCCCAGTGCCATTCGCGGCGCGGCCAGTTCTCGAACGGCTACCGCCCCGGCGAGAAGCTGCTGGACCACTACCTGCCCGCGATGATGACCGCCGGCCTCTACTACCCGGACGGGCAGCAGCGCGACGAGGTCTACAACTGGGGCTCGTTCCTGTCGAGCCGGATGTACTCGAAGGGCGTGACCTGCGGCGATTGCCACGAGCCGCACGGCGGCAAGCTGCGCGCCGAGGGCAACGCCGTCTGCGCGCAATGCCACCTTGCGTCGAAGTACGACGCGCCGAGCCACCACTTCCACGAGCCGGGCACGCCGGGCGCCGCCTGCAAGTCGTGCCACATGAAGACCGAGACCTACATGGTCGTCGATCCGCGGCACGACCACAGCTTCCGCATTCCCCGGCCGGACCTGAGCGTCAGTCTCGGCGTGCCGAACGCGTGCAGCCAGTGCCACGACGACCGCTCGCCGGCGTGGGCCGCCGCGGAGATCCGCAAGCGTTACCCGAATCCGAAGCCCGGCTTCCAGGATTTCGCCGAGGCGTTCGCGTCCGCGGACCGCGGCGACCCGTCCGCGACGATCGCGCTGGCGCAGATCGTCGCGAACATCGACGAGTCGGCGATCGCACGCGCATCGGCGCTCGAGCGCCTGGCCCCGCTCGGCGGCGAGAACGCCGTGATGTCCGGCGAAGCGGGGCTGAAGGACCGCAGCGGCCTGGTGCGCCATGCCGCGATCGGCGTGTTCGAAAGCGCTGCCGCCCGAACAGCGGCTCGCGGTTGTACCGCTGCTGTCGGACCCGCTGCGTGCGGTGCGCATGCGGGCGGCACGCGTGCTCGCGCCCGTGCCGGAGGCGGCACTGGGACCCACGGCGGCCGCGGCCTTCGCCAAGGCGGCCGAGGAATACATCGCCGCCGAGCGATTCAATGCCGATCGGCCCGAGAATCGCACCAACCTCGGCGGCTTCTTCGCCGAGCGCGGCCGCTACCAGGAGGCAGAGGCGCAACTCCGGTCCGCGATCGCGCTCGACCCGATGTTCGTGCCGGCATGGGTCAATCTCGCCGACCTGATGCGCATGCGCGGCCGCGAGCCGGAATGCGGAAGCGCTGCTGCGCGAAGGGCTCGGTCACGCGCCGCGGGATGCCACGCTGCACCACGCGCTCGGCCTGTCGCTGGTGCGCCAGCACCGCAACGACGAGGCGCTGCGGGAATTGAAGCGCGCGACCGAGCTCGCGCCGGACAACCAGCGATTCGCGTACGTGTACGGCGTCGCGAGCCAGGAACTCAAGCGCGCGGCGCCGCCCAAGCGCTGAATATCGGAACACCGATACCGGGAGACGCCGTGGATGAAGTCACGATACTGCTGACGCTGTACTCGATCGTCGCTGGCCTCGGCATCTCGCGGCTGGTCCAGGGCGTCGGCAGCATGATCGAGGCGCGCGACCGTCTCGGCTTCAACTGGCTGCACACGGCGTGGCTCATGATCGTCTTCCTGGCGCACGTCGTGAGCTGGTTCGCTCTGATGCGCTTCGCGAAGGGTGCCCACTGGACGGTATTCAACGCGATCGGCGCACTGTGCATGCCGATCCTGCTGTACCTGATCAGCGACCTGGTCGTGCCACGGATCGGCGACGAGGGGCGCACGGACCTCAGGCAATACTATTTCGCCAACTACCGCTGGTTCACCGGCCTGATGATCGCGTTCGTCCTGCTCGGGATGCTCGTGCAAGTGGCAGTGGAGCGACAAGCCGACTGGTCAGGGGGCGGCGCACTGCGAGGGCTCGCGCTGGTCGTGCTGGCGGTCGGCTTTTCGAGCCCGCGACCCGCCGTGCAGGCCTTCCAGACCGTCGTGCTGCTTGGGATCGGCGTGGCCGGAGCCGCGATGATCTCGATCAAGCTGATGTAGCAGCGCTGCCGCGGGCCTTCGAAGGGATGTCGCGCGACTCCACGACGGTGACTCCCGGCGGGCAAGCGAGCGCAACGGACGACCATCGCCGCGGCGATGTCGGTCGCCGCAACGGGCCGCCACGTGGCGGGCGCGAAGCGCAGCAGGTGCTCGCTGACGCGCTCGAGCGGCCGCGACTCCCCGCGCTCGCCGGCGATTACCGACGGGCGGAAGATCGCGAGGCTCGGCCAGCCCATGCCGCGCAGCGCCTGCTCCACCTCGCCCTTCACGCGCGAGTAGAAGAACGGCGACGAGCGGCTCGCGCCGAGCGCGCTCACGATCGAGAAGTGCGTCGCGCCTTCGTCGCGCAATAGCTGCGCAAGGCGCTGCGGATACTCGAAGTCCACCTCGCGGAACTTCGCCTTCGAGCCGGCCTTGGCGATCGTCGTGCCGAGCGCGCAGAACACGTGGTCAGCTCCCAGCTTCGAACGCACTTCGCCGAAGCGGTCGAACCGGTGATCACCTGCCGCACTTTCGGGTGGCTTGCGCGCTCACCGAGATCGCGTCGTGTCACGACGACGACGCGCTCGTAAGCTGTCGAGGCGACCAGCCGCTGCAGGCACTCGCCGCCGACCAGCCCCGAAGCGCCGGCCAGCAGCGCCGTGAGCCCGCCCGCGGTCGCGACGTGCATGCTTCATGTCCCGCGCTGGCCGGCGATCCAGCGATCGACCTCGCGCTCGAGCACGTGCAGCGGCAGCGCACCGTTCACGAGCACGACGGTGTGGAACTTGCGCAGGTCGAACTTCGGGCCCAGCTCACGTTCCGCCCTGCTGCGCAGCTCCTGCAGCTTGATCTCGCCGATCTTGTACGCGAGTGCCTGGCCGGGAATCGCCATGTAGCGCTCGGCCTCGGAGACGCGCCGCGCCTCGCCGGCGGCGCTGTTCGCGTCCATGTAGTCGAGCACCTGCTGGCGCGTCCAGCCCTTGGCGTGCAGGCCCGTGTCGACGACCAGGCGGATCGCGCGCCACAGTTCGCCCTCGAGCTTGCCGAAGTACTGGTAGGGATCCTGGTACATGCCAAGCGGCTTGCCGAGCGACTCCGCGTACAGGCCCCAGCCCTCGGAGTAGGCCGTATAGCCGCCGAAGCGCCTGAACTTCGGCAGCTCCTTCTGCTCGCGCTGGATCGAGATCTGGAAGTGGTGGCCCGGGTTGCCCTCGTGCAGCGACAGCGCCTCCATCGCCCACTTCGGCCGCGACTTCAGGTCGTACGTGTTCGCGTAGAAGATGCCGGGCCGCGACCCGTCCTCGCTGGCCGCCTGGTAGCTGCCGCCCGCGGCACTCTTCTCCCGGAACGGCTCGACGGCACGCACTTCGTAGTCGGCCTTCGGCAGCACCTCGAACAGCTTCGGCAGGTGCGGATCGACCCGGTTCTTGATGTCGACGTAGCCCTGCACCAGCGCCGGCGCGCTGGCGTAGAAGAATTTCGGGTCCGACTTCATGTACTCGAAGAACGCGTCCAGGTCGCCCTTGAAGCCGACCTGCTGCATCACCTTGCGCATCTCGCCGTGGATGCGCGCGACCTCCGCGAGCCCCATGTCGTGGATGCGCTCCGCGGAGTAGTCCGTGGTGGTGATCTCGCGGATGTTGTAGTCGTACCAGGCCTTGCCGTCCGGCAGCGCGCCGAGGCCGACGGTCTCGCGACACTTCGGCAGGTACTCGTCGCGCATGAAGCTGTGCAGTCGCCTGTAGGTCGGGAAGACCTTCGTCTCGATCATCGAGCGGTAGGCGGCCGTGAGGCGCTCGCGATCCGCGGCCGGGAAGCCGGCCGGCATGTTGCGGATCGGGCCCCAGAAAGACGAGTCCTCGGGCCTGGCCACGACCTGCGACTCGAGCTGCGGCAGCACGCGCTCGGCAAGCACCTGCGGCAGCGTGTAGCCCCTCGCGATGCCCTCGCGCATGTTGACGATCGCCTGGTCGCTCCACGCGACGAGCCCGTCCACTCGCTTCAGGAAGTCGTCGTAGTCCTTGACGGTCTTGAACGGCTGCAGGCCGCTGCCGGAGCCGAGCTGCACGAAGCTGTTCGGCACCGAGTAGAACTGGTTCAGCGGGACGAGGTAATCCGGGAAGCGCAGCCCCTCGATCTCCAGCTCGCGCGCCGACTCTGAATACGTCGTACGAAATGCGGTCCTGGGCGCCGAGCTTGTCGCGGTCGATGCCCTTGATGCGCTCGAGATAGCCTCGCTGCAGGCGCTCGAAGCGCGCACGCCAGTCCGGCGTGATCGACGACCTCGAAGCGGTCGTTGTAGCGCGGATCGCCGATCGACGTGGCCAGCATCGGGTTCAGCTGCAGCCAGTCCTCGAAGTAGCCCTCGAACAGCGCGTTCAGTTTGCGGGACTCGGTGACTGCGGATGCGGCCGCCGCGGCCGGCTCCGTCGCGGCCGGGCCCGCCGCCCGTACCGGTGCGCCGGCCGACAGGCCCAGCGCGAGAGCGGCCGCCACGGCGGCGGCGATCATTTTTCTGTTGGACATCAGGGTTTCCCGAAGACGGTGCCGAAAGCCGGCACTCTGCCCCATTTCGCCCCCTGGCGGGTAGTGGGTTCGACCCGCGTGCGGCCGGCCGGGCGCGACATGCCGCATCCGTGTCCGCACGGATGCCATTTTCGGCCCGGTCAGGGCATCGTCGCTGCTTGCCACAGGGGCGGGAGGATCATGTTCCAGGTACGAATCCACGGACGCGGCGGCCAGGGCGTCGTCACGGCCGCCGAGCTGCTGTCGGTCGCCGCCTTCCGCGAAGGCCGCCACGCACAGGCATTCCCGAGTTTCGGCTCCGAGCGCACCGGCGCACCGGTCGTCGCGTTCTGCCGGATCGACGACCAGCCGATCCGGCTGCGCGAGCCCATCATGGCGCCCGACGCGCTGATCATCCAGGACCCGACGCTGCTGCACCAGGTGGACGTGTTCGGCGGGCTCTCGCCCGACGGCTACATCCTGATCAACACGTCGCGCACGTTCGAGGAGCTCGGGCTCGGCGATTTCGTGTCCGGGTTCGACCGGAAGCATCTCTGCACGGTGCCGGCCACCGAGCTCGCGCTGAAGCACATCGGCCGCGCCGTGCCGAACGCCGCGCTGCTCGGCGGCTTCGCCGCGGTCTCGGGCCGCATCTCGCTCGATTCGGTCAACGCGGCGATCCGCGAGAAGTTCCCGGCCAAGGTCGCCGAAGCCAACGTCGCCGCGGCCGACGAGGCCTACGCGTACGTGGTCGAGGCAACGCAGGAGGCCGCCCGTGCTCAAGCAGATTGAAGGCTCGGCCGCGGTCGCCGAGGCCGTGGCGCTGTGCCGCCCGGAGGTGATCTGCGCGTACCCGATCTCGCCGCAGACCCACATCGTCGAGGCGCTCGGCCGCATGGTCGAGCGCGGGCAAGCTCGCGCCCGTGCGAGTTCATCAACGTCGAGTCCGAGTTCGCGGCGATGTCGGTCGCGATCGGCGCGTCGGCCGCGGGCGCGCGCGCCTACACCGCCACGGCCAGCCAGGGCCTGCTGTTCATGGCCGAGGCCGTCTACAACGCGGCGGGCCTCGGGCTGCCGATCGTGATGACGGTGGCCAACCGCGCGATCGGCGCGCCGATCAACATCTGGAACGACCACACCGACGCGCTGAGCCAGCGCGACTGCGGCTGGATCCAGCTGTTCGCCGAGGACAACCAGGAAGCGCTCGACCTGCACATCCAGGCCTTCCGCCTCGCCGAGGAACTGTCGTTGCCCGGTGATGGTCTGCATGGACGGCTTCATCCTCACGCACGCCTACGAGCGCGTGGACATGCCGACGCAGGAACAGGTGGACGCCTACCTGCCGCCGTACGAGCCGCGCCAGGTGCTCGATCCGGCCGACCCGGTGTCGATCGGCGCGATGGTCGGCCCCGAGGCGTTCATGGAGGTGCGCTACCTCGCGCACGCCAAGCAGCGCCAGGCGCTCGAGCTGATCCCGGCGTGGGCCGACGAGTTCCGCGACATCTTCGGCCGCGAGAGCGGCGGCCTCACGCACACCTACCAGCTCGACGACGCGGAGATCGTCGTCGTCGCGCTCGGCTCGGTGCTCGGCACGATCAAGGACACCGTGGACGAGATGCGCGAGCAGGGCGTGAAGATCGGCGTGCTCGGCATCACCTGCTTCCGTCCGTGGCCGACGCGCCGCGGTGCGCGACGCGCTGGCGCGCGCGAAGCGCGTCGTGGTGCTGGAAAAGAGCCTCGCCGTGGGCCTCGGCGGCATCGTCTCGAACAACGTCGCCGCGTCCTACGCCGGGCTCGCCGGACCTCGTGCACACCGTGATCGCCGGCCTCGGCGGCCGCGCGATCACGCGCAAGTCGCTGCACAAGGTGTTCGCGGAAGCGGTCGAGGGCACGCCTCGACGCGCTGACCTTCCTCGACCTCGACCATGCGATGGTCGAGCGCGTGCTGGCCCGCGAGCGCGAGCAGCGGCGCTCCGGGCCGATCGCCGAGGCGCATCCTGCGCGAGCTCGGCGTCGTCGCCGCCAAGATCGGCTGAGGAGCACGCCATGAGCTACCAGCCGATCCGCTTCTACCAGACCGGCACCTTCACCGTCGGCAACCGCCTGCTGCCCGACGAGCGAGCGCTCCGTGCAGGCCAACATGCGCCGCACCAACTCGCTGAACTCCGGGCACCGCGCCTGCCAGGGCTGCGGCGAGGCGCTCGGCGCGCGCTACGCGATCGACGCCGCGATGGAAGCGACGAACCGCCAGCTGGTCGCCGCCAACGCGACGGGCTGCCTCGAGGTCTTCTCGACGCCCTACCCCGAGACCTCGTGGCAGATCCCGTGGATCCATTCGCTGTTCGGCAACGCGGCCGCGGTCGCCACCGGCATCGCGGCCGCGATGCGCGTCAAGGGCCGGCAGCGACGTCCGCGTGGTCGCACAAGGCGGCGACGGCGGCACCACCGACATCGGCTTCGGCTGCCTGTCGGGCATGTTCGAGCGCAACGACGACGTGCTCTACATCTGCTACGACAACGAGGCCTACATGAACACCGGCGTGCAGCGCTCGTCGGCGACGCCGCCGGCCGCGCGCACCAACACGACGATGCCGGTCGGCGACTCGCACCGGGCAACCGCTTCGGCCAGGGCAAGAACCTGCCGGCGATCGCGATGGCGCACGAGATCCCCTACGTCGCCACCGCCACGGTCGCCGAGCTGCGCGACCTCGAGGCCAAGGTGCGCCGCGCGATGGAGTTCCGCGGCGCGCGCTACATCCACATCCTGGTGCCCTGCCCTCTCGGCTGGGGCCACGGCTCGGCCGAGACGATCCGGATGGCGCGGCTCGCGAAGGAGACGGGGCTGTTCCCGGTCTTCGAGGCCGAGCACGGCGAGGTGAAGCGCGTGTCGAAGATCCGCCGGCAGCTGCCGGTCGAGGAATACCTGCAGCCGCAGCAGCGCTTCGCGCACCTGTTCAAGCGAGCCGCAGCGCCGCGACATCATCGAACGCATCCAGCAGCTGGCCGACCGCAACATCCGCCGCTACGGGCTGCTGCGACGACGCGGAGCGCCGGGCATGAAAGCGCAAGCCGTTCGCCATCACGCTCGACCCGGGCTCGAGCCTCGCCAACCACACGGGCTCGTGGCGCACGGTGCGCCCCGAGTACGTCGACCGGCTGCCGCCCTGCAACCACGCGTGCCCTGCGGGCGAGAACATCCAGGGCTGGCTGTTCCACGCCGAGGCCGGCGACTACGAGCAGGCCTGGCGCGCTGCTGACGCAGGACAACCCGCTGCCGGCGGTGATGGGCCGCGTCTGCTATCACCCGTGCGAGACGTCGTGCAATCGCGCGCAGCTCGACGAAGGCGTCGGCATCAACGCGATCGAGCGCTTCCTCGGCGACGAGGCGCTGCGGCGCGGCTGGAAGTTCGAGCAGCCGCGCACGGCGAGCGGCAAGCGCGTGCTCGTGGTCGGCGCCGGTCCGTCGGGACTTTCGGCCGCCTATCACCTCGCGCGCTTCGGCCACGCGGTGACGATCCGCGAGGCCGGCCCGGTGGCGGGCGGCATGATGCGCTTCGGCATCCCGAAGTACCGGCTGCCGCGCGAGGTGCTCGACGCCGAGATCCAGCGCATCCTCGACCTCGGCGTCGCGCTCGAGCTGAACTCGAAGGTGACGAACGTGCTCGAAGCGCAGCAGCGACGGCAGCTTCGACGCCGTGTTCCTCGCGGTCGGCGCGCACATCGCCAAGCGCGCCTACATCCCGGCCGGCAGCGCCGCGAAGATGCTCGACGCGGTCTCGGTGCTGCGCAGCATGGAGGGCGAGGAGCAAGCCGCTGCTCGGCCGCCGCGTCGTCGTCTACGGCGGCGGCAACACGGCGCTCGACGTCGCGCGCACCGCGAAGCGCCTCGGCGCGACCGAATCGATCATCGTCTACCGCCGCACGCGCGAGAAGATGCCGGCGCACGAGTCCGAGCTCGAGGAGGCGCTGCAGGAAGGCGTGCTGGTGAAGTGGCTGTCGACGATCAAGCAGGCCGGCGAGTCGTCGATCACCGTCGAGAAGATGGAGCTCGACGCGAAGGGCAATCCGCAGCCGACCGGCGAGTTCGAGACGCTCGAGGCCGACTCGGTGGTGCTCGCGCTCGGCCAGGACGTGGACCTGTCGCTGCTCGACGGCGTGCCCGGGCTCGAGATCGAGGACGGCGTCGTGCAAGGTCGACGAAGGCATGATGACCGGCCACGCCGGGCATCTTCGCCGGCGGCGACATGGTGCCGGGCGAGCGCACGGTGACGGTCGGCATCGGCCACGGCAAGCTCGCCGCGCGCAACATCGACGCGTGGCTGCGCGGCGAGCACGTGGGTGCACCCGCCGAGCCACGAGCTCGCGAGCTTCGACAAGCTCAACACCTGGTACTACTCGGACGCGCCGCAAGTCGAAGCAGCCGGTGCTCGACACGATCCGGCGCCAGTCCACGTTCGAGGAGGTGGTCGGCAGCTTCGACGAGACGACGGCGCAGTTCGAGGCGCGCCGCTGCCTCTCGTGCGGCAACTGCTTCGAGTGCGACAACTGCTACGGCGTCTGCCCCGACAACGCCGTGATCAAGCTCGGGCCCGGCCAGCGCTACGAGTTCAACTACGACTACTGCAAGGGCTGCGGGCTGTGCGTCAGCGAGTGCCCGTGCGGCGCGATCCGCACGGTGCCCGAGGAGATCTAGGGGACATTCTCCTTTTTTCGAATCAAGATAGGTGCCAGGCACCGGATTTCCGACTCGCTGGAAATCCGGTGAGTGGCACCTAATTTTTGAGATGGAGAATGTCGCCGATCGCTACTTCGCCTTCACGAACTTCAGCGTCATGCGGTCGGACTCGCCGATCGCGACGTACTTCGAGTGGTCGAAGCTCGGGTCCTCGTCCTTGTCGGAGCCGTACGGCGTCGAGCGCAGCGCCGGCGGCAGCGTCCAGACGCCGAACGGATGGTCCTTGGTGTCCTTCGGGTTGGCGTTGAGCTCGGACTTCGCCGCGAGCTTGAAGCCGGCGCGTTCCGCCTGCTCGATCACGAAGGCCTCCGTGACGTAGCCGTTCTGCGGCCTTCGGGTCCTGCGGGCCCGGGTTCGCGCGATGCTGCTCGAGCGCGAGGATGCCGCCCGGCTTCAGCGCGTCGTAGAACTCCTTGAAGGTCTTCTCGACCATGCCGGGCTGGCCCATCCAGCCGTGCACCGAACGCGCGGTGAGGATGAAGTCGAAGCGTGTCCTTCGGCAGCGGCGCTGACTTCGCGCCCCAGTTCACGATGTCGATCTTGCCGTACAGGTCGGGCTTCGCGCCGTAGTGAGCCTCGAACTCGGCGCGCGCCTTGCGGGCGCCTTCCGGCAGGTCGGGGTTCGCGAGGTCGGCGCCCGTGACGTAGAAGCTTGCCGCCGGTGCGCTTCGCATAGGGCGCGAGGATCTCGGTCCACCACGACTGCGCGCCGGGCTGCACCTCGAGGATCGTCATGCCGGGCTTCAGGCCCCAGAACGTCAGCGCCTCGACCGGATGACGATACGCGTCGCGCGCCTTCGCCTCGGCGTGCGCCAGTCGCCGGCCACGACCTGGACGAGCACCGGGTCCGGCGTCGCGGCCTTGGCGGCGTTCTTGCGCGGCAACGGGACCGGCCATCGGGGCCAGCATCGCGGCTGCGGCGACCAGGGCGAAGAGGCGTCGTGTCATGCATGGATGAGTCTCCTGGACCCGCGAGCGGTCAGAATCGGGACGGCGATATTAACTGACTCCCGGTTCGCCGCCGCTGCCCGATGCCGGATTCAGCGGCATGCCCTGAAAAGCACGAGGCCCCGCCGCTTGCGCGACGGGGCCTCGTGTCAGGCAGGAACCTGAATGCCGATCAGTTCGGGCAGGAATCCGTACGGTTCAGCATGACGCGACGGTTCTGCTGGCGACCCTCGGCCGTGTCGTTCGGGGCGATCGGATTCGCCTCGCCGAAGCCCTGCGACTTCAGGCGGGCCGGATCCACGCCACGCGACGTCAGGTAGTCGAACACCGCCTTCGCGCGACGATCCGACAGCGCCATGTTGTAGGCATCGCTGCCCACGCTGTCCGTGTGACCGTCGATCTTGGCCGTGGCGAACGGCACGTCGTTCATGAACTTCACGACGCGCTCGAGCTCCGTGATCGACTCGGGGCGCAGCTCCGCCTTGTCGAAGTCGAACAGCACCTTGAGCTCCTGCGAGCACGGGCAGCCGACCTTGTCGACCGTCGTGCCGGCGGGCGTGCCCGGGCACTTGTCGTCGGCGTCGCACACGCCATCACCATCGCTGTCGGCGCACTTGGCCGGCGGCGGCGGCGGCGGCGGGGGCGGCGGCGGCGGCGGGGCAGCCACCGGCACCGGGGCCGGCTGGAACATGCGATAGCCGACGGCCAGCGTGTAGACCATCGGGTTGATGTCCATCTTGCCGAGCTTCGCCGTGCCACCCGCCGAGGTCGCGTTCTTCACGTCCACGTCGGTCGTCACGCCGATGTAGCGCACGTCGCCGTTGACCAGCCAGTGCTTCGAGAAGTAGTAGTCCGCGCCGATCTGCACGTCACCGCCAAACGAGTCGCTCGTCTCGAGCTTCGCGTTCTGCGGCAGCCCGAGCGCACCCTTGCGCAGCTCCGAGCTCGTGAAGATCGTCCAGTTCACGCCCGCACCGACGTACGGATTGAACGCCTTGTCCGGACGGAAGTACCACTGCAGGTTCAGCGTCGGGGGCAGCAGCTCGGCATAGCCGATGCGCTGCTTCGTGCCGCCGGGGAACTTCGCATCGATGCCGTGCTTGAACGGCCACGCCAGCAGCAGCTCGGTGCCGATGTGATCGGTGAGCATGTAGGCGATCGTGCCGGACAGCGACACGTCGCTGTCGGCCGTCAGGTCGACGCCGTTGCCCAGCGGGTTCTTGAGGCCGGGCGACGCAGTCGGATTCACCTGCGACAGACCAGCACGGAAAATCCAGTCGCCCTTCGACGAGCCGGGGGCCACGTCGGCGTTCGCAATCGGCGCAACCAGCGCCGCGGCGAGTGCCAGCGGGATCAGGTAACGAGATGACATTGAGACGGTCCTCCTTGTGGCTTTTATGCCATGGATTATATCTAGGACAGCTGCAAGCCGCTCGCCGGCACCCCCTTACGGACTGCTCCGCAAGCGCAGGGCTGGCAACCAACAACCGGCATAGTGTACCGAATTTGGCCGACAAACATAGGGGTTTGTAGCCGGGCGCCCATCCGCGGGGCTTTCGCGGCCCGGAAACCCGCTTCCCAGTCTGGACTCAGTATCAATGATGCGGGAATGCAACACCCGCGGGCAGCACCCGATGGCCCCGGTCCCGCAGACCTGGCTCCGCCATTTTTCCTGGCAGCTCCCCGGGCGAGCCAGGCCCGGCGAAGCCAGGTGGCTGGCGTGTCGACAGACCCTGCGGCCCGCGCCAAGCAAAGCTTTCCTGAACAATGAGTTAAGGTTGCCCTGCGCTCCGCCTGTAGTCCATCGTCGGCCGCTGTGCCATCGGCCGGAGCGCCATGAGCCTCACCGCGCAGATCGCCATCTTCCTCGCCGCCACCGTGATCGCGGTGCCGCTGTTCCGGCGCTTCAAGCTCAGTGCCGTGCTCGGCTATCTGGCCGCCGGGGTCGTCATTGGCCCCTGGTGCCTCGGGCTGTTCGACGACGTCGAGAGCATCCTGCATTTCGCGGAATTCGGGGTCGTGCTGCTGCTGTTCGTGATCGGGCTCGAACTGCAGCCGTCGCGGCTCTGGGTCATGCGCCACGCCGTGTTCGGGTCGGGCGCCGCGCAGGTCGTCGTGACGACCGCGGTGCTTGCGGCTGGTCGCCCGGGTGCTGGGCCAGCCGTGGCCGGCCGCGCTGGTGATCGCTTTCGCGCTGTCGCTGTCCTCGACCGCGCTGATCCTGCAGGTGCTCGCCGAGCGCGGCGAGCTCACGGCGCGGCACGGCCGCTCGGCCTTCGCGATCCTGCTGTTCCAGGATCTCGCCATCATGCCGGCGCTGGTGATCCTGCCGCTGCTCGCCGGCGCGGGCGACGCCAGGTTCGAGTGGCAGTCCGTCGCGCTGCCCGTGGTCGCGGCCGCAGCCGTGGTACTGGCCGGCCGCTACGCGCTCAGGCCGGCGCTGCGGATCATCGCCGCCACGCGGGCGCAGGAAGCGTTCACCGCCGCGGCACTGCTGGTGGTCGTCGGCACGGCGCTGCTGTTCCAGTCGGTGGGACTCTCGATGGCGCTCGGCGCGTTCATCGCGGGAGTGCTGCTCGCCGACAGCGAGTACCGCCACGAGCTCGAGGCGGACATCGAGCCGTTCAAGGGCCTGCTGCTCGGCCTGTTCTTCATCGCGGTCGGCATGTCGGCGAACCTCGGCGTGCTGCTCGAGTCGCCGCTGACGGTGCTCGCGCTGACGCTTGGCTACCTGCTGCTGAAGTTCGCCGCGATCTTCGTCGCGGCCCGGCTGGCGCGGCACGACACGGCAACCGCCTGGCGACTCGGCGTGGCGCTCGCGGGCGGCGGCGAGTTCGCGTTCGTGCTGTTCGCGCTGGCTGCAGGCGACGGGCTCCTCTCCAGGCCGACGGCCGACCTGCTGGTGATCGTCGTGACGCTGTCGATGGTCGCGGCGCCGCTGCTGATCGCGGCCGCGGACGCATTGGCGGGACGCCTGCGGCCGGCGGCCGCGGCACCCGCGTTCGACGACATCGAATCCGACGAGCCGCGCGTGCTGATCGCGGGCTTCGGACGGTTCGGCCAGATCGTGGCGCGCGTGCTGCGGGCGCGGCGCATCCGGTTCACCGCGCTCGAGGTGAGCCAGGCGCAGGTGGATTTCGTGCGCCGCTTCGGCAACAAGCTCTACTACGGCGATGCGTCGCGGCTCGAGATGCTGCGCGCGGCCGGCGCCGAGCACGCGGAACTGCTGGTGCTCGCGATCGACGACGTCGAAGCCTCGGTGCGCACGGCCGAGATGGCGCGGCGTCACTTTCCCGGCTTTGCGCATCCTCGCGCGGGCCCGCAACCGCCAGCATGCGTTCCGGCTGATGGAAGCCGGCGTCACGCAGATCTGGCGCGAGACGTTCGCCTCGAGCCTCGAGGTCGCCGAAGCCGCGCTGGTGGCGCTCGGCACGTCACGCGAGGCGTCGGCGGAACAGGTGCGCCGATTCCGTGAGCACGACGAGGCGACGCTGGCGGTACAGGCGTCGGTGAAGGACGACGAGACGAAGCTGATTGCGACCGCGCGTGCGTCGGCGCAGCAGCTCGAGAGCCTGTTCGAGGCGGACACGAATTGAGGCCGGCCGGCCGGGAGACGAGGCGATGATGATGTTCGGCACGAGACTGGGCGCATTGGTGCTCGCTTGACGCTTCCGGCGGCGGCGCATTGCGCAGCCGCGGCGACACCCGCGCACTCGGCGGCCGCCAGATTTCGCGAGCCTCGATGCGGCGGCGGCCGGACGCTTCGCGGCGCTCGCGCTAGACTGCGTGCACCGCGAGTACCCGAACAAGATTTCCCACACGATGCAGTCGGACGCGGACGCCAGGCCGCCGCGCGAGCTCACGCCCGCGTTCTACGGCTGCTACGACTGGCACTCTTCGGTGCACGGCCACTGGCTGCTCGTGCGGCTGGTGAAGCAGTTCCCGGATGCGCCATTCGCCGCGCCTGCGCGGGCCGCGCTCGCAAGCAGCCTCACGCCCGCGAACATCCAGGCCGAAGTGGACTACCTGCGCGGCCCGGGACGGGCGTCGTTCGAGCGGCCTTACGGGCTTGCCTGGCTGCTGCAGCTGGCCGCGGAACTGCGGTCGTGGGACGACCCGCAGGCCGCCGAGTGGGCGAACGCGCTCGCGCCGCTCGAGGTCGAATCCGCGCAGCGATTCGCGGCCTGGCTGCCGAAGCTCCACTATCCGATCCGCGTCGGAGAGCACAGCCAGACGGCCTTCGCGTTCGGACTGCTGCACGACTGGGCAGTCGTCAGGGGAGACGTCGGCATCGCGCGCCTGCTCGATCGATCGCGCACGCGCCTATTACCTCGGCGATCGCAACTGTCCGCTCGCCTACGAGCCGTCGGGCGAGGACTTCCTGTCGCCGTGCCTCGGCGAAGCCGACTTCATGCGCAGGCAGCTGACCACCGCGCAGTTCTCAAGCTGGCTGTCCGGTTCCTGCCGGGCATCCCGACCAACGGCCGCGCCGACTGGCTGGCACCGGGAGTGGTGACCGACCGCAGCGACCCGAAGCTTGCGCACATCGACGGGCTCAACCTCAGCCGTGCGTGGATGCTCGAGGGCATCGCGAGCGCCCTGCCGCCGAACGACCGGCGTCGTGCGTCGCTGATCGCGGCCGCGCGTGCCCACGAACAGGCATCGCTGCCCGCGGTGACCGGCGAGCACTACGAGGGCGGCCACTGGCTCGGGACGTTCGCCGTCTACCTGACGACGAAGTCGGGCATCGCGCAGCACTCGACGAAGTACTGATCGCCGCCGGGCCAGCCTTGCGGGGCTGGGAGGGGCGGTCTTTCGACCGCCCCTGCTTCGCTTCAGGGCAGCGAATGCCGGACCGGTGCGACGCCCTCGACCGGGCCGATCACCGCGCTGCTGCCCACGTACAGGTCCACTTCCCGCTCGAACACCAGCGGGCCTTCGACTGTCGCACCGGACTCGATCGTGATGCTGGGTCGCGAGGACTTGTTCCACGACCAGCCGCGGCTCTTCTCGACGTGGATGCCCTGCTCGACGCGCGAGCCCGAGCCGACGAACACGTCACCGTTCACGGTCTCGATGCCGCCGCCGACGGTCGCACCCTCGAGGCGGAAGTCGCCGTTGACGTTCTCGAGCCTGCCATCGACGCGGGCACCACGCCGCAGCGTCAGCTTGCCGTTCACGGCGCTCACGCCCTCGCTGACGGTCACGCCCTCGCCGATCGTGACCGCACCGTTGACGGTCTCGACGGACTTGCGCCGCGGCGCGGTCGTCGATGCGAACCGAGCCGTTGACCGTCTCCACGTCGCGGACCTGCGCGGCACTGCCGACACTGATCGAACCGTTCACGGTCGAGACGTCGCCGGCCTGCTGGCCCGCGTCCACGTCGATGCTGCCATTCACCTTGCTGATGTTCCCGGTGGCTCCCAGGGCGACCGCGGAGAAGGCGTAAAGCAGCGTGGCAACATAGCGGAACATGTTCGGTCTCCCGGTCTCGGCAGCTCGTGATGCCTGTTGGATGCGGCAGGCTGGCCGGAAGGTTGCAAGGCGAGCGGCCCGGGCTACGCGGCCCCGCGCTTGCCGGCCGTCGTCACGAGTCACGTCCCGGATCGCCGACCACCTGCGTACCTTCCTTCTGCGTCAGCTCGCGGAACCACTCGCGCAGCCGCCCGGTCACGGGCCCCTGCCGGCCGTCGCCGATGACGCGTCCATCCACGCGGGTCACCGCCGCGAGCTCGCCCATCGTGCCCGAGCAGAACATCTCGTCGGCGCGGTAGACCTCGGTCAGCGACAGGTCGCGCTCCTCGCAGCGGATGGCCGTTCGCCGCGCAGAGCTCGAGCACCGCCGGCGCGCGTGATGCCCTCCGGGCAGGCGACGAGCCGCGGCGTGCGCACGCGCTCCGCGCTCGACGATGAATACGTGCGTCGCGTTCGTCTCGGCGACGAATCCGCGCGTGTCGAGCATCAGCGCGTCGTCGGCGCCGGCGACGTTGGCCTCGATCTTGGCGAGGATCGACTGGATCAGGTTGTTGTGGTGGATCTTCGGGTCGAGGCAGTCGGGCGGAAAGCGGCGCACGCTGCTGGTGACCAGCGCGAGGCCCTCGGTCGAGTACACCGGCGGCTTGTGCTCCGCCAGCACGATCAGCGTCGGCCCCGCCTGGTTGAGTCGCGGATCCATTCCCGAGGTGATCTTGACGCCGCGCGTCAGCGTCAGCCGGATGTGCACGCCGTCGAACATGCCGTTCGCCTCGAGCGTGCGCCGGATCTCGCCGACGATCGACTCGCGCGACGGGATGCGCTCGAACGCCAGCGCCTTCGCCGAGCCGACGAGCCGATCGAGGTGCTGCTCGAGCCGGAAGATGCGCCCGCGATAGAGCCGCAGGCCCTCCCACACGGCATCGCCGCCCTGCACCGACCGAGTCGAACGGGCTCACGCCCGCCTCGTCGCGGTGCGACCAGCCGTCCGTTGACGTTGACGATCAGGTCGCGATTGCGCTCGTCGAATTTCTGCAGCACAGGCGGCTTCCTCAGGTGCGCAGCCGGTGTTGGCGCCAGCTTCTCATACAGCGGGCGGCACTGGCGCTCGATCTCCGCCAGGCGGCCGGTCAGCTCCGGCGGTGCCTCGTCGGCCTGCGACTCGAAGCCGGTGGACCGCTCGACGCGGTCGTACCAGTACTTCGCCCAGACACCGTCGGTCGGCCGCGGGCCCGGCGGCCACGACAGCATGCGCGGCGTGAACGCGACGTCGAGCGCAGCGCACAGCGCGCGCAGCATCGGCTCGGGCGCCGCCAGCAGGTCCGCGGCATCGACGACCGGCGGCACCTGCCCGGTGCGTGCGGACGACGTGGTCGAAGATCTCCACCTGCTGCGGCAGCCCGGTGGCAAGCAGGTCGAAATCGCCGAGCTTCTCGCCGAGCGATACGAGCATCGGCGCGCGGGTCGCGGATCAGGAACGCCGTGCGTCATCGAGCCCAGCCACTCGCGCCCCATGTGCGGCAGCAGGTGATGCGACATCTGCTTCTGGTACAGGATCCCGATCCCTTCGCGGCACCGGCGCGAGCAGCGCGCGACACGACGCGGCGCCAGTCGCTCTCGTGCGCGGCGATCACCTCGTCGCGGCCCGGGTGATCGAGACCGGTGTAGTCGAGGTAGTGCGCGTAGAACGGCTCGTCGACCACGAGCGTGTCCGTCGCGGTTCTCCCACGACGCGCATGAACGCGGTCGAGACGTTGCGCGGCCCCGACCACATCGCGAGCCGCAGCACCTCGCCGGGCAGCCGACCTCGGCTCACGGCCGGGCTTGCGGAAGCGGAACAGGAACTGGTCGGTCTTGCCGCGGATCGCCTCGTCGAAGACCAGCTTCAGGTGGTCGTCGCCGGGATGCGCGAGCAACGCGCTGTCGCCATCGAACACGAAGCCCGCCTTCTCGAAATCCCGCTTGACCAGCGACGGGTCGATGCGATGCAGCGAGTCGACGACCTTGGCCGGGTCGCCGCCGGGATTCGCGACGTGGTCCTGCACGACGACGACCCCGCCGGGCTTCAGCGCCGCATGCAGCTTCGACAGCAGCAGCATCGGGTCCGTGTCGGGGCCAGCTGCCATCGGCCGGCCGCCAGTACAGGTCGTGGTACGACATCACGAAGATCGCGACGTCCTGGCTCGGCCGGCACGAGCTTCGAGGTCCTCGATCGTCGTCGTGACCTGCCGGACGTTCGGCAGCCGGTCGCCGGCGTAACGGGCCGCGATGCCCTTCGCGGCGAAATTCGCGTAAGGCGGATTGTTGTAGGCGATGACCTGCCCTTTCGCACCGACCACGCGCGCGAGCAGTTCCGTGTAGTAGCCGCCGGCCGAGAACACGTCGACCACGTGCATGCCGGGCGCCACGCCCGCGAACTCGAGAACCTGCTGCGGCATGCGCCGCGCGTCCTGCTCGCGGTCGGCGGCCGGGCGGTCCGGGCTCGCGATCGCCGCGGCAATGGCCGCGCGTGTGGCCGTCTGCGGCATCGCTCGCAGCCAGCGCCCTGTGAGCGGTCGCAGTCATCAGGACGAGAGAGATCGCAGCCACCGTCAGCGCGGTTTTCATTGCATGTTCCCCCGGTCAGAGGCAGCGACCATTGCCGGTCGCGCCTGCATTGATATGACCCAAGAATGGCGCGGGCCGCCGCTCGAGGCAAGACGGCCCATCGCAACGGGACGTCCACCGGTCGCACGGCCGTCTTCAGGCCAGCGCCCGGTACAGCATCCTGGCGGCCACGACCAGCAGGAACAGGCCGAACGCCGCTGACAGTCGCCGCCGGTCGAGCGAGTGGGCCAGCCTCGCACCGAACGGAGCCACGATCCACGACATCGGCGCGATCACCGCGAAGCCGAGCAGGCTCACGTAGCCGATCGTGAACGGCAGCGCCGCCGCGTCCGGCGCCGACGCCAGCAGGTAGCCCAGCGTCGCCGGCACGCTGATCCACAGGCCGAGCGCCGCGCCGGTCCCCACGGCCTTGTGCATCGGCTCGCCGCAAAGCGTCATCGTGGGCACGCTCAGCACGCCGCCGCCGATGCCCATCATGGCTGCAACGGCGCCGATCACGGCCGGGATCACCGCGCCTGTCGGACCGCCCGGCACGGACTTGCGCAGCACCAGGTGATCGAGCGGCAGCACCATCTTCAGCGCGACGAGCAGCGCCACGCCGCCGAAGACCGCGGCGAGCATCCGCGCGTCCACGCGGGAAGCGAGCAGCGCGCCGGCCAGCGAGCCGATCACGATCGGCACCGACCAGTGGCGCAGCACCTCGGCGTCCACGGAACCGCGCTTCGCGTGCGAGCTCGACGACGAAATCGAAGTCGGGATGATCGTGGCCATCGACGTCGCGACCGCCACGTGCAGCGCGGCACCATCCGGCACGCCTGCAAGTCCGAGCGCAACGTCGAGCACCGGCACGATGACGATGCCGCCACCCACGCCGAGCAGTCCGGCGAGCAGGCCGCCGAACGCGCCCGCAGCGAGCAGCGCGCCCAGCATCGGCAGCCAGTGCAGCAGGGCGTCGTCATGGCGTGTCCATCGTGGAAAACCGCTGCAGTGTACTGGGATCGCCGCGTGCGTGCGTCGCCGGTCAACTGCGGGCGTATAGTTTCCGCACGAACACAGGCCTGCCTGGCCAGGCCATCGACGGGGGCACCATGACCGAGACCAGCGGCGGCGAAGTCCTTGCGCGCATGCTCAAGGCAGAGGGTGTCGAAAAAGTCTTCGGCATCATCGACGGCACCTACTTCGGCTTCTACTCGAACCTGCACAAGCTCGGCATCGAGATCGTCACGCCGCGGCACGAGACCTGCGCCGCGCACATGGCGGGCGCGTATGCACGGCTCACCGGCAAGCTCGGCGTGTGCATGGCGTCGAACGGCCCGGGCGTCGCGAACGTGCTGCCGGGCCTCGCGGTCGAGAACGCCGAGGGCAACCGCGTGCTCGCGATCACGAGCTGCCGCCGGCCGCAGATCGTCTACCCGGATCGCGGCGGCGCCTACCAGGCGTTCGACCAGGTGGGCGCGATCAAGCACCTCGCGAAGTGGAGCGCGGCCGTCGTGTCGTTCGACCGTGTGGCCGAGCTCGGCCGGACCGCGCTGCGGCACTGCTACGAGGGCCGGCCCGGGCGTCGTGCACCTCGACGTGCCCGAGACGATCATGAACGGCAAGGTGAAGGCGGACGTGCCGACCTGGCAGCCGCACCAGTACCGGCGCACCGAGCCGGTTCCGCCGCCACCCGCGCAGGTCGAGCGTGCCGCGGAGCTGCTGGCGGCCGCGGAACTGCCGATCATCCACGCCGGCAGCGGCGTGATACACGCCGGCGCCTACGACGAGCTGCGCCGCGTCGCCGAGATGCTGCAGGCGCCGGTCACGACCAGCTGGGCCGCGCGCGGCGTGCTGCCCGAGACCTCGGATGTCGCGATCCCGATGCCTACGTGCAGCTCAACCACGTGGTCCGCAACGACGCGGACCTGGTGCTCGTCGTCGGATCGCGGCTCGGCGAGACCGACTGGTGGGGCAAGGCGCCGTACTGGAGGCACCCGTCCGAGCAGAAGATGATCCAGGTCGACATCGACGGGCACATGCTCGGGCTCGAACAAGCCCGCGGAACTCGCGGTGCTCGCCGATGCGAAGCTGTTCCTCGCGGCGCTCGCCGAGGCGCTCGCAGTCGCGGACCGGGCGCATGAACCTCGATGCGCGGCGCCGCAAGCTCGCGAAGTACCACGAGACGATGCGCAACGAGCGCGCGAAGCTCGACGAGAAGCTCACGGACATGGCCGTGCCGATGAACACCGGCCACGTCGCGCACACCTGCCAGCAGGTGTTCCCCGAGGGCTCGGTGCTGGTCGCCGACGGCGGCAACACGGCCGTGTGGGCGATGATGTTCCACCAGATGCGCGTGCCGAACACGATCCTGTCGACGTTCAAGTTCGGCATGCTGGGCGCGGGCGTCGCGCAGGCGATCGGCGCCGCCGTCGCGCGTCCGGGCACGCCGGTGTGCTGCATCATCGGCGACGGCGCGATGGGCTTCCATCCGCAGGAGGTCGAGACCGCGGTGCGCAATCAGCCTGCGCGTCGTCTACCTCGTGATCTGCGACAAGCAGTGGGGCATGGTGAAGATGACCCAGCAGCTGGCGCTGAAGCCGATCAAGACGCTGATCAAGAAGTCGCTCGGCCCCGACGAGACGATCAAGACCGACCTCGGCGAGATCCGGTTCGACGATCTCGCGCCGCTCGATGGGCGCGCACGGCGAGCGGGTCTCCGACCCGCGCGAGCTCAAGGCCGCGCTCGAGCGCTCGCTCGCGAGCGGCGGCCCGGCGGTGGTGCACGTCGACGTGGACCCGGTGAAGCACATGTGGGCGCCGGGCCTGATGCACTTCAAGGACATGCACCAGGAGCCGAAAGGCAGATGAACGAGATCGACACGATCCGGCTGCACTTCACGCCCGGATCGCTGGTCGCGCTCGACATGATCCTGGCGTTCGTGCTGTTCGGCGTCGCGCTCGACATGAAGGTCGAGGACTTCAAGCGCATCGTCACGGCGCCGCGCGGCACGCTGATCGGGCTCGTGGCGCACTCGCTGCTGCTGCCCGCGCTCGCGTTCCTGATCACGATGGTGCTGAAGCCCGCGCCGAGCATCGCGCTCGGCATGATGCTCGTGGCCTCGTGCCCGAGCGGCAACATCTCGAACTTCCTCGTGAACTACGCGCACGGCAACCCGGCGCTGTCGGTCACGATCGCCGCGTTCTCGATGCTCGGATCGATCCTGTTCACGCCGTTCAACCTCGCGTTCTGGGGCGAGCTGAACCCGGCGACCCGCGAGATCCTGCACGAGGTCTCGTTGAGCCCGTGGCAGGTGCTCGGCACGATCGTCGTGCTGCTCGCGATCCCGACGGCGCTCGGCATGACGATCGCGCACCGCTACCCGGGCTTCGCGGCGCGCGCGCGCCGGCCGTTCCGGATCCTGTCGCTGGTGTTCTTCGCCGTGTTCATCGCTCGGCGCGCTGGTCGCGAACCTCGAGTTCTTCGTCGAGCTACGTGCCGCAGGTGGCGCTGTTCGTGTTCCTGCTGAACGCGTTCGCACTGGCGCTCGGGTACTACAGCCGCGAAGTTCGCCGGCCTGCCGGAGGCCGACCGGCGGGCCGTGTCGTTCGAGGTCGGGTATCCAGAACTCGGGCTTCGGCCTGGCGCTGGTGTTCAACTTCTTCGACGGCCTGGGCGGCATGGCGATCGTCGCCGCCTGGTGGGGCATCTGGCACCTGCTGGCCGGCACCGCGCTCGCCTCGTGGTGGCGGAAGCGTCCGCCGGCCGATCGCTGGGTCCGCGGCATGACGCATCGAGTGCTGGTCACCGGCGGCGCCGGATACCTGGGCAGCCCGCTGGTCGCGTCGCTCGCACGGCGACTGGCGGGCAGCGGCGACCCGGCGTGCATCGTCGCGACCGACGTGCGCGAGGTGCCGCGGGAGAAGCGCGAGCCCGGGGTCGATTACGTCGATCAGCGACGTGCGCCAGCCCGGGCTCGAGGCGGTGCTGCGCGAGCACGCGATCGACACCGTCGTGCACCTCGCCGCGATCGTCACGCCGGGCGCGAAATCGAACCGCGAGCTCGAGTACGCGGTGGACGTGACGGGCACGAAGAACGTGCTCGAGGCGTGCGTCGCGCAGCGGCGTGCGACGGATCATCGTGACGTCGAGCGGCGCCGCCTACGGTTACCACGCCGACAATCCGGCGTGGCTCACCGAGGACGACCCGGTGCGCGGCAACGAGGCGTTCGCCTACTCGCACCACAAGCGGCTGGTCGAGGAAATGCTCGCCGAGTACCGGCGCTCGCACCCGGAGCTGAAGCAGGTCGTGTTCCGCGTCGGCACGATCCTCGGCGAGACGACCCGCAACCAGATCACCGCGCTGTTCGAGCGTCCGCGGCTGATCGCGATCCGCGGCTCGAAGAGCCCGTTCGTCTTCATCTGGGACCAGGACGTCGTCGGCGCGATCGAGCACGCGATCTTCTCGGGCGGCGACGGCATCTACAACGTCGCGGGAGACGGCGCGCTCAGCATCCAAGAGATCGCGGCCCGCCTCGGCAAGCGCTGCGTCACGCTGCCGCCGTGGCTGCTGCGCGCCGTGCTCGCCGTGCTGCACCCGCTCGGCTGTCGCGCTACGGGCCCGAGCAGGTGGACTTCCTGCGCTACCGCCCGGTGCTCGACAACCGCCGGCTCAAGGAGCAGTTCGGCTACGTGCCGAAGCTCACCTCGGCCGAGGTGTTCGAGCTGTTCCGCAAGTCGCACGGCCTCGGGCCGCGCGACCGACGGCATGGCGCGCCGATCCTTCGACGGGCCACCGTGCTGGTCACCGGCGCCGGCGGCGGGCTCGGCCGCGCGACGGCGCTTGCGCTTCGCGGCCGCGGGCGCGCGGATCGCAGCGCTCGACAAGGACGCATGCGGGCCTCGAATCGCTGCGCGACGAACTGCAGGCGCGCGGCGCGCAGGTGCTCGTGCATCCCCTGCGACGTCACCGACGCGGCCGCCTGCGAGCGCGCCGTCGCCGCGACCGTGCAGCGCTTCGGTCGCTCGACGTGCTGGTGAACAACGCAGGCATCAGCCACCGCAGCGGCTTCGCCTCGACCGGGCTCGACGTGATCCGGCGCGTCGATGGAAGTGAACTTCTTCGGCGCGGTGAACTGCACGCAAGGCCGCCCTGCCCGCACCTGGTCGCGCGCCGCGGGCTGATCGTCGCGATCTCGAGCGTCGCCGGCTACACGCCGCTGATTGCGCGCACGGGTTACGCCGCGAGCAAGCATGCGCTGCACGGCTTCTTCGACAGCCTGCGCACCGAGCTCGAGCCGCAGCGGCGTGGACGTGATGATCGTGTGCCCGTCGTTCGTCGCGACGCGGATCGATCGCAACGCGCTGGGCGGCGACGGTCAGCCCGTACGCCATGCGCAGGTGACCGTTGGCCGCCCGCTGACGGCAGAGGCGGCCGCCGCCGAGCTGCTGGCGGGCGCCGGGGCCGGCAAGCGCCTGCTGCTGATCGGGGCGACGGCCCGCCAGGCGTGGCACCTGAGCCGGATCGCGCCGACGCTTTACGAGCGAATCATGGCGCGACGGCTGCGGGCCGAACTAGAATCGGACCAAGGGCCCGCAGACCAGAAGCCCGACCGGGAGAGATACATGAAAGTCCACGTGAAGCACACCCTGAAGACCGACGTCGCGTCCGCGTTCAAGCTCTGCACGGACCAGAAGCACCAGGAAACGATCTACGCGCAGCTCGGCGGCAGCAACGTGAAGATCAAGCGCGAGGGACGGGCGCCGAACGTGAAGCTGGCGATCTCGCGGACCGAGGACGCGAACCCGCCGGCCGCGATCCGCAAGCTCGTGCCCAGCGAGAGCACGGTGAGCCACACCGAGGACTGGAGCGCGGACGGGGACCTGCACCAGGCCGACATCGTCATCGACATCAAGGGCGTCCCGGTCAAGATCTCCGGCACGAAGAGCCTGCGCCCGGACAAGAAGGACTGCATCGTCGAGTGGCGCTTCGACGTGACCTGCGGAATCCCGCTGCTCGGCGGCGTGATCGCCTCGTTCGTCGGCTCCGAGATGGAGCAGAAGCTCGAAAGCGAGTTCAAGATCCTGAAGTCGATGGCCTGACCGGCGGCGCCTCGACCCGCTCCGCGAGCCGCGCGCGGTACTCGTCGATCGGGAACAGCAGCGACCTCGCCCGCGCCCTGCTCGCGGCCGTCGGCTCGTAGTCGAACGGGTTGTCGATGTCGCGGATCAGCCGCAGCATGTAGATGTTGATCAGCGCGACGAACGGCACCAGCAGTGCCTCCGCCGCCATGCTCTTGAAGCTTCGCGACCAGCACCAGGCGATGATCATCGTGATCAGCACCTCGAGCAGCGCATAGGCCGGCGGCAGGAAGCCCGTGCGCGCGATCACGTCCATGCGCGAGACGCTCCGCCGCACCGGCGAGCAGCTGCGGCACGGCGCGCGAGGCGTACGGGCCCGCGCCCTCGCGTTCCAGCAGCTGGATGCACCGCGTTCAGGCCCGCCATGCAGTCGATAGACCTCGCGCGTCGATCTCCTGCTCACCATCCATTCCTTGATGCCGTCCGTCATCTCGAGCAGTGCGCGGCGCATCCGGGTAGCTTCAGCGACGGCCGGGTCGTGGCCGCCAGCACGAAGATCTCCTCCAGCGCCTCCAGCGTCGAGGCGAGCTCGGCCGGGATCTTCTCGGCCTCCTTGTAGTCGGCCATCGTGCCGGCGAGCAGGAAGCCGAGCAGGAACACGCCCGCCGTCAGCACGACGCCGACGTCCGAGAAGTCCACCAGCCCCTGGAACCCGAGCACGAACTCCAGGAACAGCTTGGCCGCCAGGATCGCTGCGACGTACGGCAGCGTCGTGAGCATCAGCCGCCACTTGACCACGGATTCCCCTCGACCGCGGACGCTGTGCGCCCTTGTGCGTTGATCATGGCTGCCGGCCCCCGGCGCTGCAAGGCCGCGAGGACGCGCACCCGCCACGACGATGCGACGGTGCTGCACCGCAGCTAGCCAATTCCGAAATGCCCGCGCGCCGTTGCGGGCGTACGATCGATCCATGCCGATTCCATCAGCGGTGGACCAGGCTTTCTTCCTGCTCGAGACGCCCGAGCGTCCGATGAACGTGGGCGTGCTGATCGTGCTGGCGCCGCCGGCGAAGTCACGCGCGCGTTTCGCCGACCAGCTGGTCGCGCGCATGCTCGAGTGCCCGGTCGGGCCGCCATTCAGCTACCGGGTGAAGCCGGGCCCGATCCGTCCGCTGCTGGCTCTCGAGCAGGACGACTCGATCGACGCACGGCGGCAGGTTCACCGCCATTCGCTCGGTCGCAAGCCCAGCCTCGAAAAGCTGTTCGCCCGCGTCTGCGCGATCCATATCGAAGCTGCTGCCCCGCGATCGGCCGCTCTGGGAGACGCACGTGTTCACGGGCCTGCCGGACGGACGGGTGGCGCTCTACTTCAAGACCCACCACGGGCTGATCGACGGCATCGGCTTCCTGCGCATCGTGACCGGCATCGTGGCCGAGTCGGCGGCGGACCCGCAGCCGCACGCATTCTGGGAGGGCATGTCGGCGGCGCGCGGAGCGGCGCACGAAGCCCGGCATCTGGCGTCGACCGCCGGCGGACTGCTGCAGGTCGCCGACGACGTGCGCCGCACGGCCAGCGACCTCGCACGCCTCGCGTGGCACCAGGGCCTGCGCGCGCTCGGTCTCGGGCACGGGCTCGCACCCGCGTTCATGACGACGCCCGACGTACTGAAGACCGCAGCCCAGCCGCAACAGGGTGCTCGCCCACTGCCAGGTGCCGCTGCGCGCGGTGAAGGAAATCGGCGCGCGCGCGGACGCCAAGGTCAACGACGTGATGCTCGCGGCACTGGACGTCGCGATGAACCGCTACCTCGACGAGCGTGGCACGCCGGCGAACCGGCCGCTGGTAGCGGACATGCCGGTCGCACTGCACGACCACGGCGGTACCGGCAACCGCATCACGATCCTGCAGGTGCCGATGGGCCGCCCGGCATCGAAGCCGGTCGAGCGGCTGGGCACAGATCGTCGAGGAGACCCGCGAGCATGAAACACGAGGTCCGCGCGCTGTCGGGCGGCAGCCTGATGCTCTACTCGATCCTCGGGCACTCGGTTGCGAGCACGGTCGAGTCGCTTGGACTCCGGGATTTTCCGCTGCTCGCGAACCTCGTGATATCCAATCCCGCGGGGCTCGAGAAACGCGTGTATTTCAACGGCGCTGACGTCGAGCTGGCACTGCCGGTCTCGGTCGTCGGGCACCAGCAGGTGCTGAACGTCACGGTCACGACGTACGCCGACACGCTGAACGTGACGTTCATCGCGATGCGCGAGGCACTGCCGGACCTCGCGCGGCTCGCCGACTACACGGCCGAAGCCATCGCGGGGCTTGCGCGGGACGTCGCGCCGAAGGCCCGGCGTCGCACGAAACGCGCGCGCCCGGCTGCCCGCCGGCCGCACGCTGACCGATGCGCCCGCGAATACCACTCCAGTCCAGGCATCGCGCACCAGGTCGGCATCGCGTTGCGCGTTGCATTGCGGGCGCTGCAACGACGCCTGCGCGGTGAGCACGTGCCGGATTGCCGCGACGCCGATTACCGCGCGGGCTCGAGCCGTGGGTCGAGTCGCTGCCGCGCGACGCCCTCGCAACTCACGCATTCCTGCGCATGCCTGCGACGCAGCCGCCCTGGGTCGATACCGGCGTGGACCTCGCGGCTGGCGACACGTTCACGCTGCTCGCGGACGGCCGCGTCTACCTCTCGAAGCTGCTCGATATCTGGGTGCCGCCGTGGTTCCAGATCTGGTGCCGCGTCGGCGACGCGGGCCCGATCTTTCGCGGCACGCGCAACCTGCAGAGCTTCACGGCAACGAGCGCGGGCCGGCTCTGGCTCGCAAATTATTTCCCCGGCGAATGGTCGGACCGCACGGGCAAGCTCGCGACACCGGAGTCCGACTACGCCAAGGTCAGCGGTGGCACGTCGATCCTCGTGCTGAAGTGGGCACCGGGCGCGGACGTCCCTGCGATGCTGCGGTCGGCGGACGCGTCCATGAACGCCAGTACGCTACCCACGACGGAGCTCGCGCGCCAGGCCGAACCGGTAGTCACGCCACCGGAGCATTGGGAATACCTGTGGTACCTCGGCCCCGCCGAGATCTACCGGCCATCCGTGACCAGCGACGGACGCGCCACGATCGGCTGCCTCACCCACGGCGACTCCGGCATCCTGCATCGTGATGCGCGCATGCCGCTGAGACCGGGCACGAAGCCTGCGCTGGTCATGGCGCGTGGACCAGCTGCCGACCGACCTTCCCGAGGACACGCTGCCCTCGCACGAGTACCTGAGCATCGCGGTCGAGTTCGACGACGGCCAGGACATCACGTATTTCTGGAGCGCGTCATTGCCGGTCGGCACGGGTCTTCGGCTGCCCGCTGCCGAACTGGAAGGACAGGGAGACGCACGTCGTCGTGAGGTCGGGACACTCCGAGCTCGGCCGCTGGCTCGACGAGCAGCGCGACCTGCACGCTGACTATCAGAAGTACGTCGGCGGGCCGGCGCGGAAAATCATCCGCGTCTGGCTGATCGCGAACAGCCTGCTCACGCGCGGCCATGGGCGCTGCGAATACGCCGGCATCGAGCTCGCGTCGGGGGCGGAAAAAATCGAGGTGCTCTGACGACTGCTCGCGCGGAGCACCCCAGACTTCTGGTCACACTCAAGGCACCGCTAGGCGCGGCTTTTTCTTCTCAGGGGACCGGTCGGGCCTCACGTTGCCTGCGCGAGCGCCTTCTTGCGCACGGCCGACGTCGGCAGCAGGAAATTCGACAGCGCACGGGATCAGGATCAGCGCGCCGAGCATGTTCCACAGGAACATGAACGCGAGCAGGATGCCCATGTTGGCCTGGAACTTGATCGGCGACCACGCCCACGTGATCACGCCCGCCGCCAGCGTGAAGCCGACCAGCGCGACGATGCGCCCGGTGAAAGCCAGCGCCGAGCGGTAGGCTTCCGTGAGCGGCATCCCCATGCGCTGGCCGTGCAGCTGCACCGACAGCAGGTACAGCGCGTAGTCCACGCCGATGCCCACGCCGAGCGCGATCACGGGCAGCGTCGCCACCTTGACGCCGATGCCGAGCACCACCATCAGCGCCTCGCACAGCACCGACGTCAGCGCCAGCGGCAGCAGCGCGACCAGCACTGCGCGCCACGAGCGGAACGCGATCAGGCAGAGGACGGAGACCGTGCCGTAGATGTACAGCAGCATCTTGAACCACGCATCGCGCACGACCTGGTTGACCGCGGCCTCGATGCCGGCCGAGCCGGCAGCAGGCAGCAGTTCCACGTCTGCGACGGGGTGCTCGGAGATGTACTGCTCGACGGTCGTCGAGACCTTTTCGAGCGTGGCCGCCTTGTGGTCCTTCAGGAACGCGATCACCGGCATCACCGAGCACTCGGTGTTGGTCAGGTCCGGCGTGTTCTGGATCGCCTGCTGCGCGCCGTAGTTCAGCACCTCCTGGTTGCGCGAGATGGTCAACCACTTGGCGCTGCCCTCGAACGTCCCGGCCGTCACCTGCTTCACGCCGTCGGCCAGCGACATCGTCGCCTGCACTTCCGGCAGCTGCTGCAGGTGCCACGCGAGGTTGTCCGCCTGCTGCAGCGTCGCGTACTTCATGCAGTGCTCGACCGGCGTCTTCACGATGACGGCGAAGACATCGGACGACAGCGAGAAGTGCGACGTGATGAATGCATTGTCGATGTTGTAACGCGAGTTCGGCCGCAGCTCGGGCGCACCCGGGTCGAGGTCGCCGATCTGCAGCCGCTCGCGCACCATGTGACCTGCGATGCCGAGAGCCAGCGCCACCAGGATCGCGGCGGCAGCCCACCTGCGGCGCTCGGCGAAATGATTGAAGAACGCCCAGACGCCCTTGGTGCCGACGCCCTGCTCCTCCTGCTTCAGGCTGCGCTCGGCGGCCGCTTGCTCACCCCGGTGACCGAGAGGATGACGGGCAGCAGCACCAGGTTCGTGAACAGCAGCACGCACACGCCGATGGTCGCGGCGATCGCCAGTTCGCGGATCGCCGGGATCGGGATCAGCAGCAGCACCAGGAACCCGGCCGCGCCGTTCAGCAGTGCCGTCACGCCCGCGACGAACAGCCGCCGGAACGTGTAGCGCGCGGCGACCAGCGTGCAGGTGCCGCGACCGACGTCCTGCTGGATGCCGTTCATCTTCTGCGCGCCGTGCGACACGCCGATCGCGAAGATCAGGAACGGCACCAGCACCGAGAACGGGTCGAGCCCGAGGCCCAGCAGCCGCAGGATGCCGATCTGCCAGATGACCGCGATCAACGAGCACAGCAGCACGACGAACGTGCTGCGCACGCAGCGCGTGAAGTAGAACAGGATCGCGGCCGCGATCAGGATCGCGACGCCGAAATACATCATCACCTGCAGCATGCCGTCGAGCAGCGAGCCGATGATCTTGGCGAAGCCGATCACGCGGACCTTGTACTTGCCGTCCTTGGTCTCGAACTTGCCGCGCACGTTCTTCTCGACCGCGCGCGACAGGTCCCAGTAGTCGATCTTCTTGCCGGTGGCCGGATCCTTGTCCATCAGCGGCACGATGATCATCGCCGACTTGAAGTCGTTCGAGACGAGGCTGCCGACGAGTCCGGCGCGCTGCACGTTCTGCGCGAACTGCTCGACGCTCTGCGGCGAGCCGTCGTAGGTGTCCGGCATGACCGGGCCACCGTTGAACCCTTCCTCGGTGACCTCGGTCCAGCGCACGACCGGCATCCAGATGGACTTGACCCATGCGCGGTCGACGCCGGGCGTCAGGAACAGCTCGTCGTTGACCTTCTTCAGCGTGTCGAGGTACGCGGGATCGAAGATGTCGCCCTGCGTATTCTCGACCACGACGCGCAGCGTGTTGCCGAGTCCGCGCAGCTGGGCCCGGTTCTTCGGCGAAGTTCTGGATGTACGGATGCCCGATCGGCAGCATCATCTCGTAGCTGGCGTTCAGGCTGACCTTCACCGCGATGTAGCCCAGCACGAGGTGATCGAGGAGGCAGCCGAGCATCACCGCCAGCCGGTTGTTGAAGATCAGGCGTTCGAGGCGGTTGCCGGACTTCTGGTCGAAGTCCTTGATGTCGCGCACGACCGGCATCGCTTCGATGTTTGCGTAGGGGCGGCCATCGTGATGTCCTGGGTTAAGCGTGGGTCAGGGCGCGGGCGCCGCGCCGGGCGTGACGACCATGGCGCCGAACGGGCCGGTCAGCCCGAGCCTGCCGTCGCCCGCATCGATGACGCTGGTGAGCGGCACCGTCTTCTGCAGCTTGGATCAGCTCGAAGGTCCGGCCGCCGTCCTGGTGAGCGCCAGCCGCCCGCCCTGGTCCGCGAGCACCGCCGAGGCCGGGCCCAGCGTCGCGCCGCCGACGATCGTCGCCGGCAGCTTGCTCTCGACCTTGGCCCAGGTCTCGCCGCCGTCGTCGCTGCGAAACAGGTTGCCCTTCAGGCCGCAGACCAGCACCGCGTCGCCGGCGTCCACGACGGCGAACAGGCTGCCGCCGTATTCCACCGGCACGGCGTCGAAATGCATCTGCCGCCGGTCGAGCTTGAAGACCGGTCCAGCCCTCGCCGGAAATGTACAGGCCACCGGCCGCGGGACGGATCGAATACAGGCTCATGAATCGGGGGTTCGACACCCGGTCGAACCACGACTGCCACGTCTTGCCGCCGTCGCGAGGTCTCGAAGATCAGGTTGTAGGCACCGACGACGAACCCGTGGCTCTCGCTCTCGAACCAGACGTCGAGGAACGGCTTGTCCGGCCCTTCGTCCTTGTAGCGCTGTGCCTCGGCGACCAGCGCCTTCAGTTCGCTCCGATTCAGGGCCCGCCGCGAGCTTGCCCTCAGGTCCTTCAGCATCAGGTCGTTGACGATGCGGCCATCGAGCTGCTTCGTCCACGTCGCGCCACCGTCCGTCGTCGCCAGCACGACGCCGTCGTGGCCGACCGCCCAGCCGTGTGTCGCGGTCGGGAAATACACCGCCGTGAGGTCGGAACTGACCGGGACCTTCGCCTGCTGTCCAGCTCTGCCCTCCGTCGGCGGACACGACGATGTGGCCGCGCGGGCCGACGGCCACGAAGCGCTCGCCCGGCACGGGCCATCGCCGAGCAGCAGGCGCTTCGCCGCGAGCGGCGACTCCATGGCCGGCCGATCGAGCACGTCGGTGCCGGCCTTCGCGGCAGCAGGCGTGGCCGCCTGCTGCGCCACGGCAACGGCCGACAGCGCCGACAGCGCGACCAGCACCGCTGCCGTCCTTACGATTGGGCTTCTCATTGTTTCCCCCGCTCGAGTCCTTCCCCGCCGGTTCAGGCCGGCGGTGGAGGTCGAATCGAATCGGGGTGCCCGGCGCCTTGAAAGCCGGGCACCCCTCGGTCGTCAGCGAATGCCGGCACCTGCCAGCGCGTCAGGCTGCCAGTCGCGGGCCGGGAACGGATCCCTGCTACTTGATGCCGTAATAGAGCCCGCAGAGGCCCTGCGACGCCTAGATGCCAGCGACCAGGTCGTAGCCCGTCTGGAACGAGATCACCCATCGCCTGCGCGTCATAGGCGAAAGCGGTGGCGCGAGGACGCCGCGGTACAGCTGGCCGCGCGCGTCGTACTAGTCCGACGGCACGGCAAACCAGCTGTCCTCGTCGAGGTAGAAATGCGCTTGGAGTAGATGTGCCGCTTGCCGGGCTTCAGCGTCGCCTCGACCACCCACACGCGGTGCAGCTCCAAGCGCATCAGGTCCGGGTTGAAGTGGTTCGGCTTCGTCGCCGCTCCCTGTTCGGGATCGCGTATAGTTCGCCTTGTAGGCGTTGTACGGGATGATACATCTCCTTCTTGCCGACGATCTTCAAGTCGAAGCGGTCCATCGCGCCGTTGAAGACGAACGAGTCGTCATAGGTCAGCGATCCGGCCACGCCCGGATTCGGCGTGTCGTAGGCGACTTCAGGCGCCATCTTCACGCGGCGCTGGCCGGGCAGGTACTGCCAGGCCTTGCGTGGCTGCGCCGATCGGGTCCACGTGGTCGAGCACCATCAGCGCTTCTCCGGCGCGGCGCGCCGGGACCGAGTACTCCTGCTTGGTCAGAACGGGTCCGTCGCCTTGATGACCGTGTTCATGTTTTCCTTCCTGACAGCGGCCACTCGTGGTAGCTGATGCCCGACGTGGACAACGTCGCCGTGCCGGACGAGTCGATGTTGTACGCATCGTACTTGCAGATCGTCGCCACGCCGTTGTAGCGCAGCAGGTGGTTCCACATCGCCTCGTTGCCCGACTTCGGGATCGGGAACGGGATGCCCGGCAGCGCGTTCTCGAGCCGAGCCCGGCGTTGGCCGTCTTGGCCTGCATCGCGTTCTTGGCGGTGTTTTCCAGGATCGCCTTCGGGTAGGTCACCGGACGATGCGTCGGATACACGTCGACGCGGATCGTCGGGAAACGCTTCAGCAGCGCGTAGGTGACCGCCGTCAGCTTGTCCTTGTACTGGTCGGCGTTCTGGCCCGTGATCACGAGCCGCGGCTTTTCGCCGGCGAACGGATCCGGGCCTGACGCCGATCGCCGGCCTTGAAGCCGGCCGGAATCGTCGTGAGACCGCCCGTCCACTCGGGGATCGTGCCGTCCTTGTTGCCGGCCTTCTCCGCACCGAGCGGGGTCAGCGACTTGCCGAGCTGGGCCGCCTCGTCGGGAGAGACGGCCGCCATTGCGCTGGCGCTCAATACGGCGAGGGTCGCCGCAAACAGTGTCTTGCGAATCATTTGGGGCTCCTCGTCAGAAAGTGGCCTTGAACGTCAGCGACACGAAGTCGCGGTCCGAGATGATGCGAGTTGATGCCGTTGAACACGTCCGCCGATGTCACCTTGCCTGCGCGCGACGCAGGTGCCCGGCTGCGCCGTCACGTTCGGACGCGGGCACTTCGAGTAGTCGCCGTAGAAGCCGACGTACTTCAGGTCGATGCGGTACTTCTGGCGGATGTCCATCGCGGCGCCGATGCCGAACGTGCCGGCGCCGTCCTGTGCCGCCCGACGGTGACCGCCGAGTTGGCGAAGCCCTGCGACCACGACAGCGGCATCAGGACGTCGACGCTCGGGAACACCTGGAACCAGGTCGGCGTGAAGTTGATGCCGAGGCCGAAGTAGTTCTTGTCCACGGCGTCGATCATGGTCGTAGCCCTTGCGGCCCTTGAACACGGCCTCGTTCTGGTTCACGTCGAGCCACGGTCATCCACGTGAGCTCCGTGGACCAGCTGGCCGTGTCGAACACCGGCGTCTCGCCGACGACGCCCACCAGGTTGACGAGGCCGTGCATCGTGTCGCCCAGTCGCGCCCGGCGTGCCGTGCTTCGGCACGTCGGTGGTCGCGATCGCGCCCGGCGTGCTGCGGCGACCAGCGGCGCCGGCAGCACCGACACCGCGTCGCTGAGCAGCGACATGTTCTGGCGATAGCTCAGCTCGGCACCGAGGCTGAGCGCCGAAGATACTGCTTCGACAGGCTGATGCCGTAGATGTCGATGTCGTCGCCGAAGGCGATGTTGTATTCGCCGAGCTTGCCCTTGGTGCAGCAGGTCCGACCGGTTCGTCGCCTTCTGGTTGATGATGCAGGGGCCCGCCGTGGTCGGCGGCGCCGCAGCGGGCACGAACGAGTCGCCGCCGATGGCACGGCAGACGCCCGACGCGAGCGACGGCACGACGCCCTGCGTCAGCATGAGCTGCGGCTGCATGTCGTAGGTCTTGCGGTAGTAGGCGCCGAGAGTGCCGCTCAGCCACTCCGGGCTCCAGCGGACCGCGAGGCCGTAGTTGCCCGAGTTCTCCTCGGGCGTGATGTCCTTGCCGCGCCACGCCCGCAGGTACTGCGGACCGCGCCGGATTGATCGCCGCGGAACGCGTTCGGGCCGACGATGAACGACTCGGCGCCCCAGAGCAGCGGGTCGCCGACGCGACAGGTAGGTGCCCGACTCGGGATAGCGGTAGGCCTGGTTGCTGAAGTCCTGCCAGTTGAAGAAGTACTGCGCCGCGACCGACAGCGTGTCCGTCACCGGTCGACTGGATGTTGAAGCCGACGCGCGGCCGGAACAGTTCCTTCGCCTCGGCGCCCGGGGTCGCGAGAGCCCTTCCAGATGTCGATCGGGTTCTGCGAGTAGGAGACGCCGTGGATGGCGCCACCGAGCAGCAAGCTCTCGCCCCAGTACACCGTGGTCTGGCCGAGCTTGATGTTGACCGGCGCGTCGCCGATGTTGAACTTGGCGAACGCGAACACGTCGAGGAACTCGCCCGACGGGCCCTGGGCGTATCGGTTCGAGTATCCGACAGGCCATACTGCGGCAGGCCGTTCGATCCGAGGTTGTTCTCGGTCGCCAGGTCTGTCGTTGTCGAGGTTGCGCGTAACCGCCGTCGTACCAGCCGGCCGCGCTGACGCGGAAGCCGAGCGACTTCTTCCACACGACGTCGAACTCGCTCAGCAGGTCGAAGCGCATGAACGACGCGCCGTTGTCGAAGTTCCGGTCGCCGTCGTCGAAGTTCGAGGTTTCGAGGATGGCCTGGTCCTGCTCCGCGGCGCGCTTCACGACGTTGACGCGCAACGTGTTGTCCCAGCGGATCGCAAGGTCCTCGTTGCCGGTGTTCGCCTCGAACGCGCCTGCCGCCTGCGGCAGCGCGAGCGCCGCGGCGATTGCTGCGCCCAGAACTCCGTTCCGCAGTGCGCTCGCGCACGCGGGCCGACCTGTCAGCCTGATACTCGTCATTTAGAAGCCCCCGAACTTGAGTGATCGATTTGTCTTCGCGGGCCGGAGCCCACCGTGCCGACCGGATTCTGTCACCCGGTCCGGCGCGGCCCTACCCCCCGCCAAGGGGGGGAGGAATGGTTCCCCTACCCACGGCGGACTATCTGCGATCCGTCGACCCGTTTCAATCCGGTGACGGCTAGTGCCACACTCCGCATCCGGCCCCGGGGCCCCCAACGAACAAGTCGACGTCCGTTCCGGACGCAGCGGGAGACACGAAAATGCTCGGCCAGATGATGGATTCGCCCCTGTTGATCACGGAGATCATGCGGTTCGCGGAACGCAACTTCCCGAACGGACAGGTCGTGTCCGTGACCTTCGATAATTTGCTGCATCGCACCACGTACGGCGAAGTCTTCCGCAGGGCGCGCAAGCTCGCGAACGCGCTCACCGCGGCCGGCGTGAAGCCGGGCGACCGCGTCGCGACGCTGGCCTGGAACGACTACCGGCATCTCGAGCTCTACTACGCCGTCTCCTGCATGGGAGCGGTGCTGCACACGATCAACCCGCGGCTGTTCCCGGAGCAGCTCGAGTACATCATCAATCACGCCGAGGACCGGCTGATCTTCATCGACCCGACGCTGCTGCCGGTGCTCGCGCCGCTGCAAGGCAAGATCCCGACGGTCGAGAAAGTGATCGTGATGACGACCGCGGCGGCGATGCCGGAATCGGTCAAGGGCAAGCTGCCCGACTACGAGACGTTCATCGAGCCGCATGCGGAGGAGTTCGACTGGCCCTTGC
Organism: uncultured Gammaproteobacteria bacterium; assembly: GCA_963776815.1. Taxonomy (GTDB): domain Bacteria; phylum Pseudomonadota; class Gammaproteobacteria; order Steroidobacterales; family Steroidobacteraceae; genus RPQJ01. The sequence goes on along the minus strand of CAVZNZ010000015.1, from coordinate 21,819 downwards.
TCGACGAGCGCAGCGCAAGCTCGCTCTGCTACACGTCGGGCACGACGGGCCACCCGAAGGGCGTGCTCTACAGCCATCGCTCCAACGTGCTGCACGCCTACGCCGGCTGCATGGCGGACTCGATGGGCCTGACCGGCCGCGACTGCGTGCTGGCGGTGGTGCCGATGTTCCACGCGAACTCGTGGGGCCTCGCCTACAACGCGCCGATGACCGGCGCGAAGATCGTGTTCCCGGGCCCGAAGATGGGCGACCCGGCCACGCTCACCCAGCTGCTGAACCAGGAGCGGGTCACGCTCGCCGCCGGCGTCCCCACGATCTGGACGCTGCTGCTGAACTACCTGCGCCAGTCCGGCACGAAGCTCGAGACCCTGAACCGGACGCTGATCGGCGGCTCGGCGGTCCCGCTGTCGATGATCCAGGCGTTCCACCACGAGTTCGGCGTGACGGTCGTGCAGGGCTGGGGCATGACCGAGATGAGCCCGCTCGGCACCGTGAGCACGCTGCGCCCCGAGATGGAGTCGCTGCCGCTCGAGGAGCAGTTCCGGCTGCGCCAGCTCGCCGGGCACGGCATCTTCGGCGTGTCGATGAAAGTCGTCGACGACGAAGGGCGCGAGCTGCCGTGGGATGGCAAGTCGGCCGGTGAGCTCAAGGTGCGAGGGCCGTGGGTCTGCAGCGGCTACTTCCGCCAGGACTCGTCGTCGTCACACGACAAGGACGGCTGGTTCGCCACGGGCGACGTGTCAGTGATCCACCCGAACGGCTTCATGCAGATCACCGATCGCGCGAAGGACGTCATCAAGTCCGGCGGCGAGTGGATCAGCTCGGTGGACCTCGAGAACTGTGCCTGCGGACACCCGGACGTGCTGATGGCGGCGGCGATCGGCGTGCGTCACCCGAAGTGGGACGAGCGCCCGATCCTGCTGGTCGTGCCGAAGCAGGGCTGCACGCCGGCGCGCGACTCGGTGCTCGCGCACATCGCCGAGCACTTCGCGAAGTGGCAGCTGCCGGACGAAGTGATCGTGGTCGACAGCCTGCCGATGACGGCGACCGGCAAGATCAGCAAGAAGGACCTGCGCGAGAAATTCGGGCAGGTGCTGATGCAGCGCGGGTAACGGATGGGGACATTCTGATTTTCGCAGTGGGCGATGTCGACGCCCGCGCTGAAAATCCAGGAATGTCCCCTGCGGAGAATGTCCCCTACAGGCAGCGCTGCAGCAACGCCTCGGCCTCGCCGAGGCTCATGTTCTTCGGCACCGGATAGTCGCGATACGCCTCGACCATCGCGGCGCGAGCGATCAGTCCCACGTCCTCGGCACGCAGCGGCGCGACCTTCTCCGGGATGCCGACGGTGCGGTTCAGCTCCCGCACGCGATCCACGAAGCGCTGCGCCAGCACGGCCTTCGACTCTGACGCCGACCCCGCGCCGATCGCGACCGCGAGTTCCGCCAGCCTCGCCTCGGCATACGGCGCGTCCTTCAGGAAATCGAGCACGTACGGCAGCACGATCGCGTTGCCGAGCCCGTGCGGCACGCCATACACGCCGCCCAGCTTGTGCGAGAACGCGTGCACGTAGCCGACATAGGCCTTGGTGAACGCGAGCCCGGCATACAGCGACGCGAGCGCCATGCCCTCGCGCGCCTCGAGGTCGGCGCCGTTCGCATAGGCGCGCGGCAGGTTCTGGAAGATCAGCTTGACCGCCGAAATGCAGAACATCGGCGTCTCGGCGTGCGGCCAGCGATTCAGGTATGACTCGACCGCGTGCGTGAGCGCGTCCATTCCGGTGGCCGCCGTGATCGGCCCGGGCATGCCCCGCATCATCTCGGGGTCGAGAGCAGCGGCGAGCGGCACGAGCTTCGGATCGATGACCACCGATTTCACGTGCGCCACGGGATCGGTCACCACGGCGGCGACCGTCACTTCGGAGCCCGTGCCCGCGGTCGTCGGTACCGCATACAGCGGCAGCGGCGGCTGGTTCACCTTGAGCATTCCCACGAGTTTCGCCGACGACTTGCCGGTGGTCGCCATCGCCGCAATCACCTTGGCGGCGTCGATCGACGACCCGCCGCCGACCGCGAGGATCGAGTCGCTGCCCTGGGCGCGCACGGCCACCAGGCCGCGGTCGAGCACGTCGTGCGTCGGGTCCGGGAGGATGCCGTCGAACACCGCGACGTCGACGCCCTCCGCCTCGAGCGCCTTGCGCACCGGATCGATCAGCCCGAGCTTCACCAGCACCGCATCCGTGACGATCAGGGTCCGCTTCGACCCGGCGCCGGCAATCAGCTGGCACAGGCGCGCGGTCGACCCCGGCCCGACGAACAGCACCGGCCGCGGGATGGCCACGAGCCGGGAGACCGGCTTCATGAAGGGCTTGATCAGGCGGTAAGCAAGCAGTTGCAGCTGGAACAGCATGAGGAATCTCGATATGGGCCGGATGTCAGCCAAAAAGGATACCGCCTCGCCGCCGCCGGGCGGCACTCGTAGAAGTAGCGTCCCTGCCCCGCTGCTCAGCCCGCGGCCTTGCGCACGTGCGAGCGGTACTGGGCGGGCGTCGTCGAGTGGGCGACCCGGAAACTGGCGGTCAGGTGGCTCTGGGAGCTGAATCCGCACTCCTCCGCAATCCGCGAAATCGGCAGTGTGGACTGCGTGAGCAGCTTGCGCGCGAGGTCCAGCCTCGCGGCGAGCACGTACTGGTGGGGCGAGATCCCGGTGGCATCACGAAAGACGCGGCTGAAGTGCGCGAGGCTGACCTCCGCGCGCTTCGCGAGGCGGTCAGCCGACAGGTCGGCGGCGAGATTGCCGTGGATGTGGTTCAGCACCGCCTGCATCCGCGCCGCGTGCACGTGGCGCGGGTTGATGCCCCTGGTGCCCGGTGTCACCAGGGCACGATAGGTCTGTTCGAGCATCACGCCGGCCAGCCGCTCCATGAACCCCACGTCCGCGCCGTGCGCCTTCTGCAGCTCCCCGACCAGCTGCAGCGCAGCGGCACCGACGAGCGCGTCCCCGAACGGGATCGGCGAACTGCGTGACTCCGCGATGACCTGCAGGCCGTGCATCACGTTGCTGGTGCTGCCGAGGAAGTAGAACACCGCGAAATCGACGGTGCCGGAATAGTGCCAGTGGGTCTGGACCCCGACCGGGATGACCAGCGACTGCGTTGGCAAATTCATGCTTCGCCAATGATCGCGCTCGCCCTCCCTGACGCGCCCGCCGCCGAACTGCACCACCAGCGCCGCCCGGTCCATCCCGGACACCGTCCGCTCGATGTCCTGGTACAGGTAGCGTTCGACAAACAACGGCGTCGCCCCGCTGATGCGCCCGGCGACGATGGGCTGGTGGCCCAGCTCCTTGCGCACCTTGAACCAGACCGGTCCGGCCACGGCCGACCCCCAGATCCCGATGAGTGATTTTTGACAAAGATACGCTCGGTCCTTGAAAGGCGCCAGCGCCACCCAGGTCCAGAATCGCCCGCACACCGAGCACTTTCGGGGAGACCATGATCATGAAACTCAAATCGAAGATGACGCTGCCTGCCGCCGGCCTGTCCGGCTTCGAGACGCCGCTGTCGGAAGAGGAAGCGGCAGTGCAGGCCGGCGTGCATCGCTTCGCCAGGGACGTGCTGCGTCCGCTCGGCGCCGAGCTCGACAAGATGACCGCCGAAGAGATGATCGCGCCGGGCTCCCCGTACTACAGCGTGTTCGCGGAGTTCGCCAAGCTCGGCCTCGATCCAGCCATGCTGGCCGAGTTGCCGCCGGAGATCGCCGTACGCATGGAATCGCTGATCGGCGAGGAACTGGGTTGGGGCGACTCCGGGCTGGCCGTGTCGCTGGGCGTCGCCGGATTCCCGGTATTGATGGCCGCGGCGATGGGCAACAAGGAACTGGTGGATCTGTGCACCGGCAGGATCGGCTGCTGGATGATCACGCACCCGGACAAGGGCAGCGACGTCCAGGTCTTCGACATGGCGCGCGAATGGACCCCGGGCCAGTCGGGCAACAAGGGCAGCATGTGGGGTCGCCTGCAGGGCGACGAGATCGTGATCAACGGCCAGTGCTCGGCCTGGGTGTCGAACGGGGCGGTCGCGCAGGTGGCGCTCGGATACATCTCTGCCGAGTACGACGGCAGCTTCTTCGAAAAGGACGGCCGGCCCCATGGCATGTCGGTGATCATCCCGCTGGACCTGCCGGGCGTCTCGAAGGGCAAGCCGCTCGACAAGATCGGCCAGCGATCGCTGCCGCAGGGCGAGATCTATTTCGACAACGTCAAGGTTCCGAAGCGCTTCGCCATGGCCCTGCGGGACGACTACTACGGCAACATGGCCTCGGCATGGTCGTATGCCGGCACCGTCATGGGGCAGACGTTCACCGGTGTTGCGCGGGCTGCGTTCGAGCTGGCGCTGCAGTACTGCCACGAGCGCAGGCAGGGCGGCAAGTTGCTGATCGATCACCAGCTCACTCGCTATCGCCTCGGCGACATGCTGCGCAGGGTCGAGGTCTGCCGCTCGGTGGCGCGGCGATCGCTGGCTTTCGCGAGGTTGTCGCCGCTGACGCATCCCTACGTCACGGCAGCGGGCAAGGTCACGGTCACGCAGGAAGCGATGAAGGTGGTCGACGAGGCCTTCCAGCTGTTCGGCGGCTCCGGCACCTCACGCGAGTATCCCATCGAGCGGCTGTTCCGCGACACGCGCGCCGCGTTGATCGAGGACGGCGAGAACTACGTCCTGACCATGCGCCTCGGGCTGCTCGCGCAGCAGCTGTACGCCGAAGGCTGGTCGCAGAACTGACGCCCGAACAGAACATCTCAAGACAGAATCCAGGAGACAACCGAAATGGCAAAGTATCCAGTCGTGGTGTACGGCGCGAGCGGCTACACCGGCATGCTGATCATGGACTGGCTGATCGACCAGCAGATCCCGTTCACCGCCGTGGCGCGCAATGCGAAGCGCGTGAAAGAGATGATGGCTGAGCGCGTCGTGCGACTCGAATCGGCGACCTACGAGATCATCGAGTCCGAGCACAACGTCGACGCGCTGGTGAAAGCCTTCAAGGGCGCGAAGGTCGTGTGCAACACCGTGGGCCCGTTCGTGAACTTCGGCCTGACCGCGGTCGAGGCGGCGCTGAAGGCCGGCTGTCACCACATCGACACCACGGGCGAGCAAGGCTACATCCGCGCCGTGCGTGACCAGTTCGGCGAGCAGTACCGCCAGGCCGGCCTGCTGGTGTCGCCCTCGATCGCATACATGTACACATTCGCCGAAATCGCCGCCGAAATCGCGCTCGAGACGCCGGGCGTCGACGTGCTGGAAACCGCGACACTCTGCCGGGGTCCGCGCTTCGCCGCCTCGGGCGTCACCGTCGGCTCCACGGCGTCGATCTTCGAGTTGTTTCGCGCGGAACAGTGCTATCTGTGGGAGAAGAAGCTGGTCGCACACCCGGTCGGCACCAGTGCCAACGTCGTCGACCCTGGCTTCGTGCAGCCCGTGTTCTCGATTCCGTGGGGTGGCACGTCGCTGCCCGTGTACTTCGAGCACGACGCGCGCGTGCGCTGCTGCACCTCGTACGTCGGCTTCTACGACAACAACGTGATGCAGCTGGTGCATGGGCTCGGCCAGAAGTGGGAAGCCGAGTACAAGGACCTGCCGAAGGAGCACCAGGACGCGGTGATCAAGCAGATCGTCGACTCGACCACGCCCTCGATGCCGCCGCGCGAGCGGACCACGGTGGCGCGCTCGGTCGACTTCGCGATCGGCCGCGGCCAGCTCGCCGCTGTGCGCGCAACGGTGCACGGCATCACACCGTACATCTCGACCGGCGCAGTGCAGACGGCCGCCGTGATGAAGCTGCTCGACGGCGAGACGAGCAAGGTCGGCTTCGCCTCGGCCTGCAAGGCGTTCGGCCACCGCTACCTGCTCGGCTTCCTCGAGCAGCGCGGCCTCGCGCGCGCCACCGTCACCCAGCTCTGAGCGGGACCGGCATGGCAATCATCGACTTCTTCGATCGCGGCTGGCGCATCAACCCGAAGGGCGCTGCCTACATCCAGGACGACCGGAGCTACAGCTTCGACGAAGTCGGCGAGCTGTCGTGCCGGATCGCGAACGGGCTGCTCGCCGAGGGTTTCCCGAAGGAGACCAAGGGCGCGGTCTGGGCCGGCAACGACGTGATGGCGTGGACCTGCACGCTCGGGCTGTGGCGCGCCAACATGTGCTGGATCCCGGTCGGCGCGCGCAACCCGGCGGAAGAGAACCACTACGTGCTCGACGCGTTCGACTGCGAGGTGCTGTTCTTCCAGAAATACTTCGCGCCGGTCATCGCGGAGCTGAAGCCGCGGCTGCCGAAGATCCGCCTCTGGGTATGCGTCGACGGCGAAGCGCCCGAGGCTTGCCCGGCGCCCGCTCGCTCGCCGACTGGACCCGGAGCCAGCCGGCCACGCGACCGAACGTGGCCGTGGACATGGACGACGTCGTGATGCTGTCGGCGACGGGCGGCACGACGGGCAAGCCGAAGGGCGTGATGAACACGCACCGCAGCGCGCAGACGTTCTGCGCGCACTTCCTGATGGGCTGCCCGTACCGCGCGGACGAGAAGCCGGTGAATCTCGCGGCGGCGCCGATGACACACACGGCCGGCCTGCTATCCGTGCCCTGCAGCGCGCGCGGCGGCACCGTCGTCGTCGTGACGAAGCCCGATCCCGCGCTGCTGCTCGGCGCGATCCCGAAGTACAAGGTGACGGAACTCTTCCTGCCACCGACGGTGATCTACCGCCTGCTCGACATCCCGGACCTTGGCAAGAAGGTCGACTTCTCGTCGCTGAAGTACTTCATGTATGGCGCAGCGCCGATGTCGGTCGACAAGCTCAAGCAGGCGATCGAGGTGATCGGCCCGGTGATGATGGGCGGGTACGGCCAGACCGAAGCGCCGGCTGCGATCGCCTACCTGCCGCCGGACGAGCATCTCGAGCGGCAGGCTCGCGTCTGACGAACGGCTGTCGTCGGTCGGCCACCCGAATCCACTGGTCCGCGTCGAGATCATGAACGACGCGAACGAGATCCTCGCGCAGGGCGAGACTGGCGAGATCTGCGTGCGCGGCGACCTGGTGATGAAGGGCTACTACAAGGCGCCGGACAAGACGGCCGAAACGATCATCGACGGCTGGCTGCACACCGGCGACATCGGCCACATCGACGCCGCCGGGTACCTGCACATCACCGACCGCAAGAAGGACATGATCATCTCGGGCGGCTTCAACGTGTACCCGAGCGAGGTCGAGCAGGTGATCTGGAGCCACCCGGCGGTGCAGGACTGCGCGGTGATCGGGGTGCCCGACGAGCAGTGGGGCGAAGCCGTAAAGGCCGTCGTCGAGCTGAATGCCGGGCAGCAGGCAACCGCCGAGGAACTGATAGCGCTCTGCAAGGAGCGACTCGGCTCGGTGAAGGCGCCGAAGTCCGTGGACTTCGTCGAGTCGCTGCCGCGCAGCCCGGTCGGCAAGGTGCTGAAGAAGGACCTGCGTGCGAAGTACTGGCAGAACACCACGCGCAGGATCTGAAGCGCGCACCATCGGGAGTGACGGCATGAGCGTTTTCGAGAACAAGGTCGTCGTGATCACCGGCGCAGGCTCGGGCATTGGCCGGGCGCTGGCGCAGCAGTTCGCGGCGAAGGGCGCGCGCCTCGCGCTGTCGGACGTAAACGCGCAAGGCCTGGCGGAAACGCTCGGATCGCTGCCGGCGCGGACCGAGGCCCACGGCTACACACTGGACGTATCAAAGCGCGATGCCGTGTTCGCCCACGCCGGGGAAGTCAAGAAGGACTTCGGCACGGCCCATTCGTCGTGAACAACGCCGGCGCCACGATGATCGGCACGATCGCGCACATGACGGTCGACGAGATCGAGTGGCAGCTCGGCATCAACCTGTGGGGCGTGATCTACGGCACCAAGGCGTTCCTGCCGATGATGCTGGCGCAGCGCGAAGGCTGCATCGTCAACATCTCGAGCGTGTTCGGGCTGCTCGGGTTTCCCGCCCAGGGCGCGTACAACATCTCGAAGTTCGGCGTCCGCGGGCTTACCGAGTGCCTGTGGAGCGAGCTCGACGGCACCGGCGTGCGCGCCGTGTGCGTACACCCGGGCGGCATCCGGACCAACATCGAGAAGGCGGGCCGTCGTTGTGCTGCCTCCGGCGACGAAGAGGGGCGGTTCTCGGCGCTGGCCGACGGGATGCTGCTGACGCCTCCGGACGATTGCGCAGCGGCCATCATCTCGGGCGTCGAGCGGGGCAAGAAGCGCATCGTCACCGGCTACCGGTCCAGTACGATGTACTGGCTGAGCCGGCTACCTGCCCAACGCCTACCCCGCCGTGCTCAAGATGGTTGTGCGTTAACGGCACGCTCCGGATCAACGCCGAACGGAGGCTTCCCAGTGAGCCACATCTACATCGCCGGCATCGCCATGACCGTGTTCGGCCGCCATCCGGAGCGCAGCCTGCACGACCTCGCGTCGGAGGCTCTGCAGGGCGCGCTCAAGGACGCGCGCTGCAAGACCGGGGACGTCGGCGTCGCGTTCTACTCGGGCATGACGAACGGCACGCTGCAGGGCCAGATCTCGATTCCCGGACAGGTGATCTTCTCGCGGATCGGCATCGAGGGCATCCCGGTCTACAACGTCGAGAACGCTTGCGCCTCGGGCAGCTCGGCAGTGAACCTCGCGGTGCAGAGTCTCAAGGCCGGCACGACGGACGTCGCGCTCGCGATCGGCGCCGAGAAGATGAACATCCCGGACAAGGCGAAGGCTTTCGCCATCTTCGAGGGCGGCTGGGACGTCTCCCGCGTCGAGGAGAACTACGCGACGCTGGTGAAAATGGGCGAAGGCATCATGCCTCCGCCCGGCTCGGAGTCGGACCGGCCGTACAGCAAGTTCATGGCGATCTACGCCGCATTCTGCCGCTGGCACATGAAGACCTACGGCACGACGCAGCGCCAGATCGCCGCGGTGTGCGCGAAGAATCACCAGCACTCGGTGCACAACCCGTACTCGCAGTTCCGCAAGCCCTTCACGATCGACGAAGTGCTGGCCGCACCGCCGATCACCTACCCGATTACGCTGCCAATGTGCGCGCCGCTGTCGGACGGTGCCGCAGCGGCGATCCTGTGCACCGAAGACGGACTGAAGCGCATCGGGGCCGATCGCAATCGCTGCATCCGCGTGGCGGCGAGCGTCATCCGCAGCTTCACACACCGCGGCCTCGATGAGCCGCAGAAGCACATCAGCCGCCTCGCCGCGCTGCAGGCCTACGAAACGGCGGGCCTCGGGCCCGCGGACATGGATGTCGCCGAGGTGCACGACGCGTCCGCGATGGGCGAGATCCTGCAATCGGAGAACCTGGGGTTCGTGCCGCTCGGTGGCGGCGGCCCTGCGGCCGAGCGCGGCGAGTTCACGCTCGGTGGCCGTATCCCGATCAACCCGTCGGGCGGCCTCGAGTCGAAGGGCCACCCGCTCGGCGCCACCGGCATCGGCCAGCTGTTCGAGCTCGTCACGCAGCTGCGGGGCGAGGCCGGCGCGCGCCAGGTACCCGGCGCCCGTCACGCGATCCAGGAGAACGGCGGCGGCCTGCAGGGTGTCGAGGAGGCCGCGGTCGCGGTCCACATCCTGAGCCGCTGACCCCTCTTCCGGCGGGGGAGCTTTCCCAGGGACAGCGGTCTAATCTGCGCGCTCTACGGGGGAGAAAAACATGGGCAAGCCGATTCCGCCGCTCGACCTGATGTGGCTGATCATGGAGACGCAGGCGAGCCCGACGCACGTCGGGGCCCTGCTGCTGTTCGACAAGCCGAAGAACCGCCCGGAGGCCGTTCGCGAAATCGTCGCGGCCTATCGCGCGGTGCGCCCGACGCCGCCGTTCAACTACGTCCCCGACCTGGTCGGAACGCACGTGCCGCAGTTCCTCGAGACGGGCTCGTACGATCCTTACTATCACATACAGCACATCGCGCTGCCCCAGGGCGCGACGTACGACGACCTGTTGCGGCTCGTCGCAGACCTGCACGAGCCGCTGCTCGATCGCAGCCGGCCGCTGTTCCGCGACTGGGTGATCGACGGCGTCCCCGGTGGGCGCTTTGCGGTCTACGCCAAGGTCCACCACGCGATCATCGACGGCGTTTCGGGCACGAAGCGCATCTACGCGGCCCTGAGCACGAGCCCGAGGCGGGGCGTCCCGACGCCGGCGTTCGCGGTCGAGTTTCCGGTGCGCAAGCCCCGCCCGCCAAAGGCGCTGGCGGACCGGCTTGCCGAGCTAGGCGTGAATGCGACGAAGCAGACGCTCGCGTTCCGCGATGTCTCGCTCGGCGCGCTCCGGAAGGGACTCGCATCGCTGCTTGGCAGCGACCCTGGCGGCAGCCAGCCCTTCTCCGCGCACCACGCGCCGATGAACGAGCCCATGCACATGGCCCGCTCGCTCGCGACGCTGTCGCTGCCGCTCGAGGAGATGCGCGCGGTCGGCAAGCACTTCGGCGCCACGCTGAACGACCTCTCGGTCACGATCGTGGACGAGGGCCTGCACCGCTACCTGCGCCAGACGGGCCGCGCATTCCCGTATCGGGTGGTCGCGATGTGCCCGATGTCGCTGCGTGACGAAGGCGACACCGCGACCGGCACCAAGGCCTCGGCAATGTTCGTGCATCTCGGCGAGGCCACGGCGCCGGTCGTCGAGCGCATCGGACAGGTCGTGTCCGCGATGGGCACGGCCAAGGAGGAACTCCGCGCCATGTCCAAGGACGCCGCGACGACCTACGCGATCGCCGCGCTCGGCATTGCCGAACTGACGCAGGCACCGCTGGTCGATCGCGTCGCACGCCCGCTCGCCAACCTGGTGATTTCCAACGTGCCGGGCGGGCGCGAGCGGATGTACCTGAACGGCGCGCCATTGGTCGGCACGTTCCCCGTGTCCGCGGTCGCGGCTTCGGTCGGTTTCAACGCCACGCTGACCTCGTATCACGATCACATGGACTTCGGCTTCGTCGGCAACGGCGCGTCGATGTACGACCTGCCGTCGCTCGCGCGGCACGTCTGCGACGCCTACGAGGAGTTGAAGGCTGCCGCCGCGAAACGACGCCGCCCGGCGCGCGGGCCGGCGACGCGGGCGCGGGTCGCGAAAGCGCGACGCGCGAGGAAATGACGATGGAGCGCATGAGCGGCGGCGACGCGCTGATGCTGTACCTCGACCGCGCCGAGGCCTACAACCACACGATCAAGCTGCAGATCATCGACCCGCGCGACGATCCGGCGGGCTGGTCGTGGAAGCGTTTCAAGTCGGCCTGGGCCTCGCGCGTCGGTCTCGTGCCACGCTTGAGGCAGCGGTACCTGCGGGTGCCGGGCGGTCTCAATCACCCGGTCTGGGTGGACGACCCCGACTTCGACCTCGACTACCACCTGCGCAGAATTGGCTGTCCGGCGCCGGGCACGATGGTCGAGTTGTGCGAGGTCATCTGCGAGCTGTACGCTCATCCGCTCGACCACACGCGCCCGCTGTGGCAGGTCTGGGTCATCGAGGGACTCGAGGGCGGCCGCGTCGCGGTGCTGGTGCTGATCCACCACGCACTGACCGACGGCATCGGCATCCTGAGGATGTTGAACAACTTCTGGGGTACGCGGCCGGAATCGCTCGTCCACCCGGATCCGGAGGCGTGGCACCCTGCCCCGCTGCCTTCGAAGTGGCGGCTGCTGTTCGACGGCACTCCGCGACCGCCCGGGTCGTGGCGGCGAACCTGCCGGGCGCCATCCGCGGCTCGCGGGCGGGTCGGCGCATCGTGGCCGAGTGGCGGCGCGAAGGGTCGCACGTTGCCGCCGACGATCAGCGACTCGCGCTACCTGGCGCCGTACGCCGCGCGCCTGTCGCCGCGCCGCACGTTTCGCGGCCCGCTCGTTCCAGCTCGCGAGGATCCGCGACCCTCGGCAAGTCACTCGGCGTCACGATCAACGACGTGTTCATCGCGACGCTCGCAGGTGCGATCCGCAGGCTGATCAGCGAGCAGACCGGTGCGCCGCACCGCCGCGCCGATGATCGCCACGGTTCCGTTCGCGCTGGTACCGCTCGCTGAGCGTACGCGCGACGGCAACTTCTCGACGACGCATCACACGCTGCTGCACACGGACGTCGCCGACCCGCTCGAGCGGCTGCAGGCGTGCAAGCGTTCGTCCGACACGATGAAGGCATACTTCGAGGCCACGCGCGAGGCGAACATCGCGGCGATCCTGAACCTGCTGCCGCCACTGGTGCCGAAGGCGGTGGATCGCGTCAACGAAATGAAGGGCGGCGGCCTGCTGCCGTTCTGGAACGTCGTCGTATCGAACGTGCCAGGCCCGCGCACGCGACTGCAGCTCGGGCAGCTGAAGCTGGAAGAATGGTATTCGATCGGCCAGATCGCGCACGGCGCGGCGCTGAACGTCACCGTGTGGAGCTACGTCGACCAGCTCAACCTGTCCGTGCTCGCCGACCCGAACGTTCTGGACGACGCGTGGCGGCTGGTGGATCACTTCGAGGCCAGCCTCGCCGAACTGGAAACGGAGGCGCGCTCGCGCGCCGCGGCACACTGAGGATCCGGATGTATCACTACGCAGATGCCATCGAGCGCTCGCCGACCTTCTCGGCGACGACGACCGTCCTGACCCACGAGAGCGTGCGGCGCTCGTGGCGCGAGTTCGACGACCGGGCCGCGCGCCTCGGCCAGGCTTTCCTCGACGCCGGGCTGAAGCCGGGCTCGAAGATCGGCCTGCTGCTGTACAACTGCGCCGAGTACTACGAGACGTTCCTCGCCGCGCTCAAGGTGCGGATGGTGCCGTTCAACATCAACTACCGTTACGTCGGCACGGAACTCGCCTACCTGCTCGACAACGCCGACTGCGAGGCGCTCGTCTACCATCGCTCGCTGGCGGGCGTCGTGGCCGAGGTGCTGCCCGGCCTGCCGCTGGTGAAGCTCGCGCTCGAGGCCGATGACGGCGGAACACCGCTGGACGCTGCGCAACCGTATGAGGCGGTGGTTGCGCGCACGGCGCCGGCGGCGCGCCAGTCCCGGCAGCCGGACGACTATCACCTGATGTACACGGGCGGCACGACGGGCCTGCCAAAGGGCGTCATCTGCCACGTCGCGCCGTGGAGCACCGGCCTCACCGCGATGTACGCCACGAACGTGCTCGCGCTCCCTGCCCCGCCGATGTCGATCGAGCAGCTGCTCGCGACGGTGCAGGGGCTGCGCGCGAAGGGCATCGTGCCCGTGATCCTGCCCGCATCCCCGCTGATGCACACCGCCGGGCTCGCGAACAGCCTGCCGTTCCAGATGCTCGGCGGGCGGTGCGTCACGCTGCCGAACCGCACCTTCGACCCGATGGAAATCTGGCGCGCCGTCGCACGCGAGCGGGTGATGTGCATGGTCATCGTCGGCGACGCGTTCGCGCGGCCGATGCTCGCGGCACTCGAGGAGCGCGCCAGAGCGCGGCGAGACGCTCGACCTGTCGTGCCTGAAGATCGTGATCTCGTCGGGCGTGCTCGGTCGCCGGCGGTGAAGGAGAAGATGCTCGAGTGGCTCGACGCCACGTTGATCGACGGTGTCGGCGCCACCGAAGGCCCGATGGCACTGCAGGTCAGCCGCCGCGGCCAGACGGGGCGGCGTCGATGTTCATCCCGCTCGCCGAAACGCGGCTCTTCGCCGAGGACGGGCGCGAGATTCCGAAGGGCTCGGACGAACCGGGCCTGATCGCGGCCGGAGGCGCCGCGCTGCCCGCCGGGTACTACAAGGACCCGGAGAAGACCGCGAAGACGTTCCGCGTCGTCGACGGCCAGCGCCTGGCGTTCATCGGCGACTGGGGAAAGTGGAACGCGGACGGCACTCTGCAGCTGCTCGGTCGCGGCTCGGCCTGCATCAACACCGGCGGCGAAAAGGTTTTTCCCGAGGAGATCGAGTCAGCGCCGGCGCAGCCATGCCGACGTAGCCGACTGCCTCGTCATCGGGAGTGCCGGACGAACGCTTCGGCCAGCGGGTCGTCGCGCTCGTCGCTCCGCGCCAGCCCGGAGCGTCGCTCGCGACAGAGCTCACCGAGTTCGTGCACGGCAAGATGGCCGGATACAAGAGGCCTCGTGCATATGTGGAGGTGGCCGCTATTCCGCGGCTGCCGAATGGCAAGCCCGACTACAAGGCGGCGAAGGCGCTGGTGGAACGTCAGGCCGCAGTAGGAGCCGGGATGGGCAAGCTGGCAGACCACGACCGCGAGCCTTCTGAGCCGTCTCACCGTCAAGCAGTTGCTGCAGCGCGACGTCTCGATCGAACGGGCCCCGCACGCAGATCGGCGCGATCGAACGACTCTTCCCGGCGCGCCCGCCGGGCTTCGAGGTCGCGCACGACCATCCGCTGCCGCATTGCGATGCCGATTGGATTCGCGCCCGCGGCACCCGGACCGAGCGAATAATCCTGCACTTCCCGGGCGGAGCGTACGTCGCACGCCTGCCGACATGGAACGCGCGATGCTGGCGCGACTCTGCTCCGCCGCGAACGCGCGCGCACGTCTCGTGCATTACCGCCTTGCCCCGGAGCATCCGTTCCCGGCCGGACACGATGACTGTGTCGGTGCGTACCAGCAGCTGCTGGAACTGGGCATCCCGGCCGGTCGCATCGTGCTGACCGGCATCTCCGCGGGCGGTGGAATGGCGCTCGGCGTGCTGCTCGCGCTGCGCGACTGCTCGCTGCCCATGCCGGCCGGAGCGATCCTCATGTCACCGCTCACCGACCTCACGGACCCGCACGACGGCACGCGCGTCACCAATGCGCTGCGCGACCCGGTGCTGAGCCACAAGCGCGGCGTCGAGATGCGCGCGATGTACGTCGGGGGCGACCACGCGAAGATGGTGCATCCGTACGTGTCGCCGGCGTTCGGCGACTTCTCGGGGCCGCCGCGCCTGTTCTTCCAGGCCAGCAGCACCGAGATCCTGCTCGACGACAGCCGGCGCTGCGTCGAGCGAGCGCGCGCGGCCGGAGTGGACGCCGAACTCGAGGTCTGGAAGGAAGCGCCGCACGGCTGGCAGGGTCTGCCGTTCGCGCCGGAGTCCGGGGCGCGCGATCGAGCACTGTGCGGATTTCGTCAGGGAGTGCTGCCCATGAGCCGGAAGGATGGCCGAACGATTCATGCAGTTGCTGCGCAACGATCACGCGCGGGCTCGTCGCGCGTGTTGCGCGAGATCGACCTGCAGCAGTCACGGCTGCAGGTGTCCCCGGAGTCGGCGAGGCCGGTGCTGTCGGAAGCCATGCGATACCTGCTGGTCTACCAGCACTCGGTGCACCACCCGCGTGAGGACCAGCTTTTTGCGCGCATCCGCGCACGGGAGCCCGGCCTCTACAGGGAACATGAGCAGCCTCGTGCGCGAGCACCGCACGGGGCAGCAACGGGCGGAAGCGCTCGCCGGCGAGCTGGCGCGGGCCACGTTCGCGCAGCTGCGCGGCAAGCGCGGGCAACAGCTCGCCAGGCAGCTGCAACAGTACGTGCGCCACACCCGCGAGCACATGAAACGCGAGGAGGCGGTTTTCTACACGGGATCCGAGCGCGTGCTGCGACCATCCGACTGGGCCAGGCTGATGGAGGGGTCGCAACAGCGAGACCCGGCCGGCGACCTGCAGCGGCTCGCGGCGAGATACCCACGTCTCGCCGAGCGACTGCAGCAACCCGAGCGTCACGTGAGCGAAACCGGGGCGACGAATTCCCCGCAGCGCGAGCGGCTCCGCTTGAGCGCCGAGCGGATCGTCGAGTTCTACGCGCGGCTTACGCACGAGATGATCGATCTCGCGCGCATCGTGACCCGGCCTTTCAGGCGCTGAGCAGCCCCAGCACGCGTGCGCGGGCCCCGCGACCTGACCGGGCTCAGTTCCTGACCAGCACTCCAGATGACTCGAGGCCCCGCACGTACTCGACGGCGCGCGCCTCGGCATAGAAATCGATCGTGAGACCGAGCGCAGCAAGGATCAGCAGCCCCACCGCAAGACCGTGGTAGTGCGGCTTGCCGAGCACGAACACGAACAGCAGTGCGAGGATCACGGCCGCCGCGTAGCACAGGCGATAGATGCCGAAACTCTTCACGACCTGGCGGATGCGCGGTCCCTCTTGCGCCGCGAATCTCGCCGGGTCCGAACGCTGCAGTTGCTGCAACCGGGCCACCTGCGCATCGGTCCGGAAATAGACGCTGCCGCCAACGCCCAGCCCCAGCGCAGCCGTAAGCAGCAGCGCCGCAGCGAGGCCGCGCGCGAACGGCTCACGCACCGGGAACCAGAGCCAGAGCGCCGCAGCGAGCGACATCGCACCTGCCAGCATGATGAGCGCGGCCTCCGACTTCTCGCCGCGAAAGTAGACCGCGATGACTTCCGCAACGTTCATGTCGCCCCCTCCTTCGCTTCACTCAAGCGGCAGCGTGCGGCGGACGGCGATGTTTCCACGGCATGGTCTGCTCGATCTGCGCCGCGAGCCGGAACAGCGTGGCTTCATCGCCCGTGCGTGCCGTAAACAGCATGCCCATCGGCAGCCCGTCGGACGTCCAATGCAGCGGCAGCGAGATGGATGGCTGGCCGGTTACGTTGGCCACCATCGTGTAGGGCGACGCCTCGAACACCTGCCCAAAGGCCTCGATGATCTTCGGCCGCTGGCTCAGCAGCGCGCCGGCCGGAAGTGCCGCGAGCAGCTTGAGGCCCTGTCGCTGCAGCGCCGGGAGCTTGTATGCCCCGATCGGCAGCGGCGGCACGCCCACGGTGGGCGTGAGCAGCACATCGAATCCTGATGACCACGCGAGCCATTGGCGTGAGAACGCCTGCATGCCCCACAGTGCCTCGGTGATGTCGGCGCCGGACTGCGCCTCCCCCATCTTCGCGAGCATCCAGGTCGCGAGCTCGACGTCGTCGCTGGTCGCATCGCGGCCAACGAAGGCCTTCGCCAGGCGAAGCTGGGCCGCCGTGTCTGCCGAGATGAGCGACGCATAGTTCGCGATGAAGGACTCCGTCTGCAGCGGCAACCTGACCTCGATGACCTCGTGACCGAGGGCGGCCAGCCGCGCGGTCGTCGCTTCGAGCGCCGCGCGATTCTCGCCGTGCAGCGATTTCGCGAGGCCCGGGTCGAAGCTGAACGCGATCCGCAGCCGGCCAGGATCGCGCGCCGTCACTTCGAGGAACGGCCGCTCGGGAGCCGGCAGCTTCATGAGCTGCTGTGGGTAGTCACCCGACGTCGCATCGAGCAGCGCCGCACTGTCCCGCACGGTGCGCGTGACCACGTGCTCGCCGATGAGCCCGAACCAGATGTCCGCCTCCAGCGGCCCGGTCGGGTTGCGACCGCGGCTCGGCTTGAGCCCGACGAGCCCGCAGTTCGAAGCGGGCGTGCGGATCGATCCGCCGCCGTCGTTGGCGTTCGCAGCGGGCACGATGCGTGCCGCCACCGCGGCGGCGGACCCGCCGCTCGAACCGCTCGAGGTGCGTTCGAGGTTCCAGGGATTGCGCGTCGGACCGAAGAGCTCCGGCTCCGTGACGTTCGTGAGGCCGAGCTCCGGCGTGTTGGTCTTGCCGAATATCACGAGGCCAGCCTTCTTGTAACGCCGCGTGAGTTCCTCGTCATCCGCAGGAACGTAGTCATTGAACAGCCGCGACCCCCAGCGCATAGGCTCGCCGGCAAACGCGGTCATGAGGTCCTTGATGAGGAAAGGAACGCCGCGGAACGGGCCGTCCGGCAGGCCCTCCGCGATCGCGGCACGGGCCCGCGGTTCCATCAGGTGGATGACGGCATTGATCTGCGGGTTGAGCGCGGCCGTCCGGTCCAGCGCTTCGTCCAGCAGTTCGGACGGACTCACCTGCCCGCCGCGCACCAGGCCGGCGAGTCCGACCGCATCGTAGTCACCGTATTCCCGGAATCCCATTTGAGTTGCTCCGTGCCACGACGATTCGCGACGAATGATGTGCCTTGCGCGGCAGGAAATCACCCTGACTGACGCCGCGGCGCATCGGCACTTGCCATCGGCCGGCGGCCCGTCGACACTCGCACAACAACCGACCAACCTGGCAGATCTACATGCGACCGATTCAGCACTATCGTCACGCGATCCTCTGCATGTCGTTCGTGGCCCTGGCCCTGCCGGCGCTGGCAGGCAGCGCCGCGAAACCGGCGGCCAAGGGCGCCGCGGGCGTGGATGGCGCGCGAATCGCCGCCGCCGATACAGAGCCGCAGAACTGGCTGGCGCACGGCAGGACCTATGGCGAGCAGCGGTTCAGCCCGCTGCGGCAGGTCAACGACGGGAACATCGAGAAACTTGGCCTGGCCTGGTCATATGCAACCGGCACCCGGCGTGGGTTGCAGGCCACGCCGATCGTCGTGGACGGGACCATGTACACGACGGGCGTGTGGAGCGTCGTTTACGCGCTCGATGCGAAGACGGGGGCGGAGCTCTGGACGTTCGACCCGCAGGTGCCGCGCGAGTGGGGACGCTATGCATGCTGCGACGCAGTGAACCGCGGCGTGGCCATCTGGAAGGGTGCCGTCTACTTCGCCACGCTCGACGGCCGGCTCATCTCGCTCGATGCGCGCACCGGCGGCAAGCGCTGGGAGGTGAACACGATCGACCGCACCAAGCCCTACACGATCACCGGCGCGCCGCGCATCGTGAAAGGCAAGGTGCTGATCGGCAATGGCGGCGGTGAATACGGAGTGCGCGGCTACCTGTCCGCCTACGACGCCGCGACGGGCAAGCTTGCCTGGCGCTTCTACACCGTCCCCGGCAATCCGAAGGACGGATTCGAGAACCCGGAACTCGAGGCGGCCGCGAAGACCTGGAACGGCGAGTGGTGGGTCGGCGGCGGCGGCGGAACGGTCTGGGACTCGATGGCGTACGACCCGGAACTCGACACGCTCTACGTCGGCACGGGCAACGGCTCACCGTGGGCACGCGACATCCGCTCACCCGGCGGTGGGGACAACCTCTATCTCTCGTCGATCCTCGCGATGAACCCGGACACGGGCACCCTCAAGTGGCACTACCAGACCACACCGGGAGATAACTGGGACTACACGGCCACGCAGCACATCATCCTGGCGGACCTCCTGCTCGACGGAAAGACACGCAAGGTGTTGATGCAGGCGCCGAAGAACGGCTTCTTCTACGTGCTCGACCGCGAAACCGGGCAGCTCATTTCAGCGGACAAGTACGCCCCGGTCACGTGGGCTAGCCAGGTGGACATGAAGACCGGCCGGCCGGTCGAAACGGCCGAGGCGAACTACAGTCGCGAGACGCGACTCATCGTGCCGGCGCCTTTCGGCGCTCATAACTGGCACCCGATGGCTTTCAATCCGCAGACCGGCCTCGTCTACATCCCGGCGATGCAGCCGACGGGCATCTACACGCTGTCCGAGGAATTCAAGAAAACCGGCAACTTCCCGCGCCGCGACATGTTCTGGAACCCCGGCATCGACTGGAATACGTGGCTGAACGCCGCCACCGACCTGATGACGAAGATCGGCGGGCCGCTGCCCCCGGACCGCGGCTACCTGAAAGCCTGGGACCCGGTGCAGAAGAAGACGGTGTGGGAGATCGAGCACCCCGCGTTCTGGAACGGCGGCCTGCTGACCACCGGCGGCAACCTGCTCTTCCAGGGCACGGGTGACGGCCGTTTCGTCGCCTATGCGGCAGACACCGGCAAGGTACTGTGGGCGGTGCCCACGATGATCGGCATCATCGCCCCGCCGATCACCTACCAGGTGGACGGCGAGCAGTACGTGGCGGTCATGGCTGGCTACGGCGGCGCGGGCGGCGTCACCGGCGGCGATCCGCGCACCATGGCTTCAGGCAAGTACATGAACGACGGCTATGTGCTCGCGTTCAAGCTCGGCGGCAAGGCGGCAATGCCGCGCGTGGCGGAAAAGAACGCGTCGATCCCGGAACAGCCCGTGATCGAGGCAACGGCCGCGCAGGTTGAAAACGGCAAGTACAAGTACATGTCGACTTGCATGGTCTGCCACGGCGCGCTCGTGGTATCGGGCGGCGTGGTGCCTGACCTGAGAATGCTGCCGCCGGAGAAGCACGCGATCTTCAAGGACATCGTGTATGACGGCGTCATCCACGGCGCGGGCATGCCGATGATGGGCGACCTCGTCACTGAGCAGGACGTGCAGGACATACACGCCTACATCATCACGCGGGCTAACCAAGACCGCGCGCCGGCTCCTTCGTCGCCGTAGCGCGGCAAGGGGACACTCTCCTGGCAGGAGAGTGTCCCTCTTTCAGTTGTTCTTCGCGCCCTGCTCCACCCAGAGGCGGATGGTTGCGATCTCCTCTTTTGTCAGAGGGTTCGCCCCACCGTGAGGCATGTTGATCGACGGGTCCGCACGTCCCTCGATCAGCATCACGAGCACGCTCGTGAGCGCGTCTCCGGGCAGCACGACCGGGCCGAAGCTGGTGCCCTTCATCAGCGACTGGTAGTCCTTCAACTCGAATCCGCTCACGACGTAACCCGCCTGTCCGGGCGTGTGACACGAGGCGCAGTGCTTAGTGAGCAGCGGAGCGACGTCCTTCTGGTAGGTCACTTCCTGCTTGCGCGCGCAGCCCGCCCCGGTCGCCAGCGCAAATGCCGCCACGGCCAGGCATACGATTCTTGCGGTGCTCATTTCATCCCTCGCGGATTGAACGAACCTGGGCAACGCTGTGCCGTGCCCGCGCCTGCCGCAATCCGCTCATCTACGTAAGCGCCACGGTGCGAAAGGTGAGGTTCAGCCTGCGACCGGCCGGGAGCGAGGTCTTCGGCACGGCGTGCACCCAGTGATGCTGGGTGGCCCCCGACATCAGCAGCAGGCTGCCGTTCGACAGCGTCACGTCGAGCTTCTGTGTCCGGTCGCGACGATGGCGGAAGCAGAACCTTCGCGGCGCGCCGAGCGAGACCGATGCAATGACCGGATCCCGGCCGAGTTCCGGCTCGTCGTCCGCGTGCCAGCCCATCCCGTCACGGCCGTCGCGATACAGGTTTAGAAGTACCGAATTGAACCTGTTGCCTGTCAGTTCGACGAGCCGCGACCGTATCCGCTCGAGCGGCTGGGTCCAGGGTAGCGGATCGTGCGGCGTGCCGGAGTACGTGTAGCTCGCGCCCGGGTCCCCATGCCAGGCGACGAGGCGCGGCACGGGGCGGCGCTGGCCGAAGATCAACACTTCCTCCTGCCGCCAGTCGATGCCCGCGACGAGTTCGTCGAAGTACAGCGAGGCTTCGTCGGGCGCGAAAGCGGCAGGCCAATGGCGCACCTCCGCGTCCGGCATGGGCAACCGCTCCCCGGCTTCACCGAGTGGACTGAACTTGTGCGCCACGGCCGACAGCCTAGCCGGCCCACGACCGCTGGCAAGCGACGTCCATCAGGTCCACAATGATGCGCTGCAGCATCCCATCGGGACAGGCAATGCCCAGCATCCGCGCAAGACTGACCAACGCTTTCCTCCGCCGCACGACCAAGTCGGTGTGGCGGCCGGACCTCGACATCCGGCAGGTCCGCGCCCACGCGGCAAAGATGGACGCCCGCATCGGCCGCAAGGCGCCGCCGGTGGCCACTGAAGCTGTCGAATTCGCCGGCGTGAAGGCCACGTGGTTCGGGGAACCGGCGCTGTCCGCCAGGGGCACGATCCTTTACCTGCACGGCGGCGCATGGTGCATCCACCTGCCCGGCGTGTACCGCCGCCTGGCGACGAAGCTCTCGGAACTCACCGGCATGCGTGTACTTCTGCCGGACTACCGGCTCGCCCCGGAGCACCCGTTCCCCGCAGCGATCGACGATTGTCTCGCGGCCTACCGCTGG
>CAVZNZ010000014.1:0-33579 GCA_963776815.1 uncultured Gammaproteobacteria bacterium | reverse complement strand
GACGCATTGGCTCAAATGCCGGCGCTCAGCACGTTCGCGAGGCGCTGGGGATCCTCGATGCCGCTGCGCCAGACCGGATACAGGATCGTGTCCGCGTCGGCCACCTGTTGCAGCACGTAAGCGACGTTCTTCGACGCGCGCACGGGCTCGCCGCGCGGGTTGATACCGACGTCGCGCCACGGCTCGATGATCGAAACACTCTGCCGGAAGATTTCCGGCATCTGCAGCAGCACGCGCAGGTGCTCGGGCGACTCGATCACCTTCTCCAGCGGCGGCGCGAGGCCCCAGTCGAACAGTCCCTCCTGCGCGAGCATGTCGCGACCAGGAAACGGGGTGGAGGAACCGCGGTCGCGGAGGAAGTAACCGAGCAGTGCGTGCACCGACTGCGGGCTCGATGCGTGCTGGCCGAGGATGCCAGGCCGGACGCGCCAGCCGAGGTGCTCCGGGTCTACTTTTCTTGCGGGCGTGGGGTGTTCATCTCCGGGAGACTAAGCAAGCGGCGTGCCAGTCCTGAGGCCATGCAAGTCGCGCTCGCGGCGGGTTGCCTGCACCGAATCTGCGCAGTCGCGCATCAAGTGATGCCCGGTTCCGGTGCAGACGGGCGGCTCGCATCGATTCCCGGTAGATTGACGCCCACTGTGATTGCTCTCGTCCTCGGCATCGTTGCGCTGCTGTCGCTGCTGCTCGTCATCCGTATCCCGTCGCCGGACGAGTGGATCCGGGTCGGACTCGACGCCTCGCATGGGCCGATCTTCGCGCTGGTCGCGATCCTGGTGGCCATGCTGCTGAAGCGCAGGCAATCCGGCGCGACAGGCTGGCCCGACTGGGTCCTCTGTGCCAGGGCGCTGGCGATCAGCGTGATGCTGGGAATCGCGATCGAGATCCTGCAGGGGTTCGAGGGCAGGCCACCGTCCCTGTTCGACGTCATGACCGATACGGCCGGCGCCGCATTGGGGCTCGCGGCGTGGACACTCGCAACGCGCCGGAAATCGGGCACGCCGCGCGGAGCGGAGCGCAAGGCGACCTGGACCGTCGTAGCGCTCGGCCTGGCAGGACTGCTGTTCGTGCTCTGGCGGCCGTTGCACGTGGCCCGGGACTACGCGGACCGTGCGGCGAGTTTTCCGGTGATCGCAGAGTTCGCTGGATCCACGCAGCCTGCGGTTCATGACGACCGATGGGATCGGCGCGTCGATCACAGAATTGCCCGCGCCGTGGTCCCGGCGGCCGGGCGAGCGCGCGCTCGAGCTTCGCTATGACCCGGCGCACCCGCCGGCGGTGCAGATCACCGAGCCCAGCCCGGACTGGCGTGGATTCAGCGTGATCGAGCTGGACCTGACCAACGCGGGCCCGGCCGAACTCACCCTGGTGCTGCGGATACTCGACGCCACGCACGACTGGACCCATGAGGACCGCGCCAACCTGCCGCTGGTGATCCCCCCGCGGACCCGTACGACCGTCCGGGTGGCCCTCGAGGCGGTCGAGTCCGCGCCGGCCCGACGGCGCATGGACATGGCCCGTATCGCCAACGTGATGATCTTCGGCCGCCCGCCCGCCGCCGGCGGGGCGCTGTACGTTTCCCGGATCCGGCTCGAGTAAGTCTGCAATCGCCGCGCTTGTCGGTTGATTTACCTATAGAATCCGCCCCGCGCGAAAGTGGCGGAACTGGTAGACGCGCTGGATTTAGGTTCCAGTGGGTAACCCCCGTGAGGGTTCGAGTCCCTCCTTTCGCACCACCGTGGCAAAATACACGGCTTTTCCGGGCGGCTCCGGCCCCCACGAATTACCCGAGGATCGATGACCATGCAGGTTTCCGTCGAGCAGACCGGCGCCCTCGAGCGCCGCATGGAAGTGAGCATCCCGAAGGACCGCATCGAGAAGGCGGTCCACCAGCGCCTGCAGCAGGTCAGCCGCACGGCGCGCCTGAAGGGCTTTCGCCCCGGCAAGGCGCCGCTGAAGGTGATCCAGCAGCAGTTCGGCGCGCAGGTCCGCCAGGAAGTGATGTCGGACCTGATCCAGGCGACGTTCGCCGAGGCGGTGAACCAGCAGAAGTTCGTGCCGGCCGTCGGCCCGCAGATCGAGCCGGTCGCCACGGGCCCGGACGAGGACGTGAAGTACCGCGCGATCTTCGAAGTGTTCCCCGACGTCGCGTTGAAGAGCGTCGACGGCCTCGCGGTCACGCGGCCGGTGGCCGAGGTGACCGAGGCGGACATCGACGCGATGGTGCAGAACCTGCGCGAGCAGAAGCCGAAGTTCGAGGCCGTGGAGCGCGCCAGCCGCGAGACCGACCGCGTGACGATGGACTTCGTCGGACTGATGGGCGGCCAGCCGTTCGAGGGCAGCAAGGGTGACGACGTCGCCGTGCTGCTCGGTGGCGGACGGATGCTGAAGCCGTTCGAGGACGCGATCACCGGCATGAAGGCCGGCGAGCGCAAGCAGGTGAGCGTCCGCTACCCGGACGACTATCACAACAAGGCGCTCGCGGGCCAGACGGCCGAGTTCGACGTGCAGATGAAGAAGGTCGAGGAAAAGCACCTGCCCGAGCTCGACGACGAGTTCTGCGCCGAGTACGGCGTGTACGACGGCGGGATCGAGCAGCTGAGGCGCGAGGTCGCCGACAACATGAACCGCGAGCTCGCCGGCAACGTGCGCGCGCGGATCAAGCAGCAGCTGCTCGATCGCCTGCTCGAGGCGAACCCGGTCGAGGTGCCGAAGGGCCTCGTCGACTCGCAGGTGCGCGAGATGCAGATCGAGACCGCGCGCCGCATGGGCGCGAAGGACGCGTCGCAGATTCCGCCGCCCGACGCGTTCCTTGAGCCCGCCCGCCGTCGCGTGGCGCTCGGCATCCTGATCGGCGAGCTGATCAAGTCGCAGGGCATTCAGGTCGACCGCGCGCTCGTCGAGAGCCGCCTCGCCGACATGGCCGCGACGTATCCGGATCCGGAGCCGATGCTGAAGGCTACCGCCAGAGCCCGGACGCGATGCGCCAGATCGAGAACCTGGTGCTCGAGGACCAGGTGGTCGACTACCTGCTCGCGCGAGCCAAGGTCACGGACCAGAAGACGTCGTTCAAGGACGTGATGAACTTCGGCGCCTGACGCAGGCGTGCATACCGAGCTAACTACGTCACTGACACTCACGAGTCCCTGCACGCCATGCCGATCACCTCGCCCACCGCCCTGAACCTCGTCCCGATGGTCGTCGAGCAGACGGCCCGCGGCGAGCGCGCCTACGACATCTACTCGCGGCTGCTGAAGGAGCGGGTGATCTTCCTCGTGGGCCCGGTCGAGGACTACATGGCGAACCTGGTGGTGGCCCAGCTGCTGTTCCTCGAGTCCGAGAACCCCGAGAAGGACATCGCGCTCTACATCAACTCGCCGGGCGGGTCGGTGACCGCGGGGCTCGCGATCTACGACACGATGCAGTTCATCAAGCCGGACGTCAGCACGATCTGCGTCGGGCAGGCGGCGAGCATGGGCGCGGTGCTGCTCGCCGGCGGCGCGAAGGGCAAGCGCTTCTGCCTGCCGCACTCGCGCGTGATGATTCACCAGCCGCTCGGCGGCTTCCAGGGCCAGGCGACCGACATCGAGATCCACGCGCGCGAGATCCTCGACGCGCGCGAGCGGCTGAACCGGATCCTGGCGAACCACACCGGCCAGTCGATGGAGAAGATCAAGCAGGACACGGACCGGGACAATTTCATGACCGGCGAGCAGGCGGTGGCCTACGGGCTGATCGACGCGGTGCTCGCGAAGCGCGGCAGCTGCCGGGACCGGCGGAGCGCGCCTGAGCTCGGCCGCGGCTTAAGTCGCTGATCGAGGCACGGATTTTTGCGGCCCCGGCCGGCCGCGTGGTATAAGCCTGCAGGGCGCGCGAACTGCAAGGGCAGGGCATGGCTGACGATTCACGCGGCAAGCACGACGACGGCAAGCTGCTCTACTGCTCTTTCTGCGGCAAGAGCCAGCATGAAGTCCGCAAGCTGATCGCGGGCCCGTCGGTCTTCATCTGCGACGAGTGCGTCGAGCTCTGCAACGACATCATCCGCGAGGAGCTCGAGGAGAAGGCGGAGAAGACCCGCGAGAAGCTCCCGAAGCCCCAGGAAATCAAGCGCGTCCTCGACGACTACGTGATCGGCCAGGACCGCGCCAAGAAGGTCCTCTCGGTCGCCGTCTACAACCACTACAAGCGGCTGCAGACGCGGGGCACCGAGGGCAAGCGCGACGACGTCGAGCTCGCCAAGAGCAACATCCTGCTGATCGGCCCGACCGGCAGCGGCAAGACGCTGCTGGCCGAGACGCTCGCGCGGCTGCTGAACGTCCCGTTCACGATCGCCGACGCCACGACGCTCACCGAGGCCGGCTACGTCGGCGAGGACGTCGAGAACATCATCCAGAAGCTGCTGCAGAAGTGCGACTACGACGTCGAGAAGGCGCAGACCGGCATCGTCTACATCGACGAGATCGACAAGATCTCGCGCAAGTCGGACAACCCGTCGATCACCCGCGACGTGTCGGGCGAGGGCGTGCAGCAGGCGCTGCTGAAGCTGATCGAGGGCACGATCGCCTCGGTGCCGCCGCAGGGCGGCCGCAAGCACCCGCAGCAGGAATTCCTGCAGGTCGACACGGGCAACATCCTGTTCATCTGCGGCGGGGCGTTCTCCGGCCTGGAGAAGATCATCCGGAACCGCACGCAGAAGAGCGGCATCGGCTTCGTGGCCGACGTGCGCGAGCAGAGCGCGCGGCCGCACGGCTCGACCTGTTCCACGACGTCGAGCCCGAGGACCTGATCAAGTACGGCCTGATCCCCGAGTTCGTCGGCCGCCTGCCGGTCGTCGCGACGCTGGAGGAACTCGACGAGGCTGCGCTGATGCAGATCCTGACCGAGCCGC
Source organism: uncultured Gammaproteobacteria bacterium (assembly GCA_963776815.1). Taxonomy (GTDB): domain Bacteria; phylum Pseudomonadota; class Gammaproteobacteria; order Steroidobacterales; family Steroidobacteraceae; genus RPQJ01. The sequence goes on along the minus strand of CAVZNZ010000014.1, from coordinate 28,694 downwards.
GCAACGCGCTCACCAAGCAGTACGGCAAGCTGTTCGACATGGAAGGCGTCGAGATCGAGTTCCGCGAGGACGTCGCTGCGCGCGGTGGCGCGCAAGGCGATGCAGCGCAAGACCGGCGCGCGCGGCCTGCGCACCATCCTCGAGAACGTGCTGCTCGACACCATGTACGACCTGCCCGGCATGCGGAACGTGCAGAAGGTCGTCATCGACGAAGACGTGATCCAGGGCGAGTCGAAGCCGTACCTCATGTATGGCGTCGAGGAGCCCCGCCTCGCCGCGGTCGAGGAACGCCGCACCGGCTCCGACCACTGATACGATGGGGACATGGCTCCTTTTTCCCGCCGTGGTCGGCAGCCTCGGCGGAAAGGAAATGTCCCCATTTCCCTATTGAATCTGCGTCCCGCGTCCCCAAAGATGGCGGCATTCATGCGGCCTGCGCCCGGGCCTGCATTCCGCGCCGGAGAATCCTGACGTGACCACCGAATCCGCGACCCCCGAGACCACGCTCCCGCCCGACGCGCTGCCGGTGCTGCCGCTGCGCGACGTGGTCGTCTACCCGCACATGGTGATCCCGCTGTTCGTCGGCCGCGAGAAGTCGATCCTCGCGCTCGAGCAGGCGATGAAGGTCTCACAAGCAGATCCTGCTGCTCGCGCAGAAGCAGGCCGACGTCGACGATCCCGCGGCGAAGGACCTCTACGAGGTCGGCACGGTCGCGACGATCCTGCAGTTGCTGAAGCTCCCGGACGGCACCGTCAAGGTGCTGGTCGAGGGCGTCGAGCGCGCGAAGGTCGAGTCGCTGACCGCCGGCGAGTACTTCGTCGCGAAGGTGAAGCTGCTCGGCGACGGCGAGCCGTACGACGAGCGCGAGATGGACGTGCTGGTGCGCTCGGCGGTCTCGCAGTTCGAGCAGTACGTGAAGCTGAACCGCAAGGTCCCGCCCGAGATCCTGACCTCGCTCGCCGGCATCGAGCAGCCGGGCCGCCTGGCCGACACGGTCGCGGCGCACATGTCGCTGAAGCTCGACGCGAAGCAGAAGATCCTCGAGATCCAGGACGTCCGGACCCGCCTCGAGCACATCCTCGCGCTGATCGAGGGCGAGATGGACGTGCTGCAGATCGAGAAGCGCATCCGCGGCCGCGTCAAGCAGCAGATGGAGAAGAGCCAGCGCGAGTACTACCTCAACGAGCAGATGAAGGCGATCCAGAAGGAACTGGGCGAGATGGACGACGCGCCCAACGAGATCGCCGAGCTCGAGAAGCGCATCGCGCGCGCGGGCATGCCGAAGGAGGCGCGCGAGAAGGCGAACTCGGAGCTCGCGAAGCTGAAGCTGATGTCGCCGATGTCGGCCGAGGCCACCGTCGTGCGCAACTACATCGACTGGCTGGTCAAGGTGCCCTGGCGACGCCGCACCAAGGTCAAGCACGACCTCGCCGGCGCCGAGAAGGTCCTGGACGAGGACCACTTCGGGCTCGAGAAGGTGAAGGAGCGCATCGTCGAGTACCTCGCCGTGCAGCAGCGCGTGCAGAAGCTCAAGGGGCCGATCCTGTGCCTCGTGGGCCCGCCGGGCGTGGGCAAGACCTCGCTCGGCCAGTCGATCGCGCGCGCCACGAACCGCAAGTTCGTGCGCATGTCGCTCGGCGGCGTGCGCGACGAGGCCGAGATCCGCGGCCACCGCCGCACCTACATCGGCTCGATGCCCGGCAAGATCGTGCAGAACATGGCGCGCGACCGGCGTCAGGAACCCGCTGTTCCTGCTCGACGAAGTCGACAAGATGTCGATGGACTTCCGCGGCGACCCGTCGTCGGCGCTGCTCGAGGTGCTCGACCCCGAGCAGAACTCCGCGTTCAACGACCACTACCTCGAGGTCGACTTCGACCTGTCCGAGGTGATGTTCGTCTGCACCGCGAACAGCCTGAACATCCCGGCGCCGCTGCTCGACCGCATGGAAGTGATCCGGCTGCCGGGCTACACCGAGGACGAGAAGTCGAACATCGCGCGCCGCTACCTGCTGCCGAAGCAGGTGAAGGCGAACGGGCTCAAGTCCGAGGAGATCAAGGTCGAGCGATCCGTCGATCATCGAGATCATCCGGCACTACACGCGCGAGGCCGGCGTGCGCAACCTCGAGCGCGAGATCGTCGAAGATCTGCCGCAAGGCGGTGAAGCAGCTGCTGCTCGAGCCCGCGACGAAGCAGGTGTCGGTCACGCCGAAGAACCTGTCGAAGTTCCTGGGCGTGAAGCGCTTCCGCTACGGGCGGGCCGAGGAGAGCGACCAGGTCGGCCAGGTGACCGGGCTCGCGTGGACCGAGGTCGGCGGCGAGCTGCTGACGATCGAAGCCGCAGTGATGCCCGGCAAGGGCAAGCTCACGCACACCGGCCAGCTCGGCGAGGTGATGCAGGAGTCGATCCAGGCGGCGATGACGGTGGTGCGCAGCCGGGCCAGCATGCTCGGGCTCGAGCCGGAGTTCTACCAGAAGTCCGACGTGCACATCCACGTGCCGGAAGGCGCGACGCCGAAGGACGGCCCCAGCGCCGGCATCGGCATGTGCACGGCGCTGGTCTCGGCGCTGACGCGGATCCCGGTGCGCAGCGACGTCGCGATGACCGGCGAGATCACGCTGCGCGGCGAGGTGTTGCCGATCGGCGGGCTCAAGGAGAAGCTGCTCGCGGCGCATCGCGGCGGCATCCGCACCGTGCTGATCCCCGACGAGAACGTGAAGGACCTCGCCGAGATCCCGGACAACATCAAGGGCAACCTCGAGATCAAGCCGGTCAAGTGGATCGACGAGGTGCTGCAGATCGCGCTCAGGAACATGCCGCAGCCGGTGGCCGTCGCCGACGCGCCCGACGCCAAGCCGGCGAAACGGGCAGGGCGGCGCCAGGGCAAGCAGGTGCACGCGCATTGACGCGCGGCACCCCACTTAAGGAGGAATCAGCACGTGAACAAGAATGACCTGATCGATGCAGTGGCCGAGCGCACCGGGCTCGCGAAGTCGGATGCCGCACGGGCCGTCGAGGCGGTGCTCGGTACCGTCACGGACGCGCTGCGCAAGGGCGAGATGGTGGCGCTGTCGGGCTTCGGCAGCTTCGTCACGAAGACGCGGGCGGCCAGGACCGGGCCGCAATCCGCGCACCGGCGAGAGCATCGCGATCCCGGCGAGCCGCGCTCCGGCCTTCAAGGCTGGCAAGGGCCTGAAGGATGCCCTAAACTAGCGCGCTCCCCAGGGGGCGCGGGTGCTTAGCTCAGCTGGGAGAGCGACGCCTTTACAAGGCGTAGGTCGGGGGTTCGATCCCCTCAGCACCCACCAGACAACGCGGAGCGGTAGTTCAGTTGGTTAGAATACCGGCCTGTCACGCCGGGGGTCGCGGGTTCGAGTCCCGTCCGCTCCGCCAACATCCCGGAGAGCCCGCTGACGCGGGCTTTCTTGTATAAAGACGCGCCGAACAAGCGTGGTCGCGGACCCGTCCGCACTATCCCCTAACCCCTAATCACGACTCCCTTTCCGACCATGCTGCAGCAGATTCGCGACAAGATCACCGGCTGGTTTGCCTCGCTGTTCCTCGGCGCCATCGCCGTGGTGTTCATCTTCTGGGGCATCCGCTTCGAGTCGTCGGCGACGATGGCCGCCGCGAAGGTGAACGGCGAGAAGATCCCCGTCGAGCAGGTGCGCCGCGCCTGGCAGGACCGCCAGACCGAGCTGCAGCAGGCGATGCGCGACGAGCTGCCGCCGGCACTCGTCAAGCCGGAGCAGAAGAAGCTGCTGAACGACTTCGTGCGTCGCGAGGTGCTGCTGCAGCACGCGGACAAGCTGGGCTATCGCGTCAGCGACCAGGACTCGTGCGGCAGCTCGAGCAGATCCCGGCGCTGCAGGTCGATGGCAAGTTCTCGCGCGACCGCTATGCGGCGCTGCTCCAGCAGCAGGGCCGCAGCGAAGCGCGATTCGAGCACGATTTCCGCCAGGATCTCGAGATCAACCAGCTGCAGAACGGCATCGGCATCTCGGCGTTCGCGACGCCGGGCGAGGTCCGCCGCCGCGTCGAGCTCGAAGGCGAGACCCGCGACGTCGCGATACGTGACGATGCCCGTCCGCGAAGTACGCGGCCGCGGCGACGGTCAGCGCGGCCGATGCGACCGCCTACTACGAGAAGAACAAGGCGAAGTTCATGACGCCGGAGACGGTGTCGCTGCAGTACGTGCAGCTGAAGCTCGCCGACGTGGCCGCGGGCGTGCCGGTGACCGAGCAGGGCGCTCAAGCAGTACTACGAGCAGGTGGCTCCGGAGCGATTCATGGATCCCGAGCGCCGTCGCGCCCGGCACATCCTGATCGATTCCAGCAAGGACGACGCGGCCGCGAAGAAGAAGGCCGAGCAGGTCTACGCCGCAGGCGAAGGCCGGCGGTGATTTCGCGAAGCTCGCGGCCGAGAATTCGGACGACCCGGGCTCGAAGGCGCAGGGCGGTGAGCTCGGCTGGGCGACGCGCGAGTCGTTCGTCGCGCCGTTCGCGGAAGCCCTGTTCGCGATGCAGAAGGGCGAAGTCCGCGGCCCGGTGAAGACCCAGTTCGGCTACCACGTGATCATGCTCGAAGACGTCCAGCCGGCGCACCAGCGCACGTTCGACGAGGTCCGCGCGGAGCTCGAAGGCGAGTACCGCAACGAGCAGGCACAGTCGCTGTTCTACGAGAAGTCGCAGCAGCTCGCCGACGAGTCGTTCGCGTCGCTGAGCGAGCTCGACAGCGCGGCGAAGAAGCTTGGCCTGCAGGTGCAGAGCATCGAGGGCTACACGCGACAGGGTGGCGGGCCGTTCGGCACCGACCGCAAGGTCATCGAGGCGGTGTTCAGCGACGACGTGCTGCAGAACCGGCAGAACAGCCCGGCGATCAACTTCGGCGACGACAGCGTCGTCGTGCTGCGCGTCACCGACTACAAGCCGGCGGCACAGCAGGGTATCGACGCACGTGCGCCCGCAGATCGAGGCGGCGCTGCGCAACGAGGCGGCGCTGAAGGCCGCGGAAGCCGCCGCGCAAGGCGGATGCCGCCGAGTCGACGTCAGGCACGTCGCTTGCCGAGGTCGCGCAGGGCCTCGGGCCTGACTGCCAGCGGCCCCGGCCACGGTGACGCGCACGTCCGCGGAGGTGCCGCCGCCGCTGCTGAAGGCCGTGTTCACTGCGCCAGCCCTGCGCCGGGCAAGGTCACCGGCGGTACGGCCGTGCTGCCGAACGGCGACGTTGCGCTCTTCGTCGTCAACGCGGTCAAGGGCGGCGCGATTCCGATGACGCCCGACGCGGCTGCGCAGCTTTCGCAGCAGGCGCAGCGCGCTGCAGGCCAGGTCGCCGGCGCGGAGTTCTCCGCCTACGTGGCGGAACTCGTGCGCACCGCGAAGGTGAGCCTGAACGAGAAGGTGTTCGAGTAGATTGTGAATAGTGAGCTGGTGGACAGGGGTTAGCAGATCCCCGGAATGAAGAAGGCCGGCATTGCCGGCCTTTTTCTTGCCATCCAGCGCTCACTGCTCACTAGCCGCTCTTCTTTTCTTCCTCCGGAAACGCCATTCCCACGTGGCTGTACCCGGCATCCACGTACAGCACTTCGCCGGTGATGCCGGACGCGAGGTCGGAGCAGAGGAAGGCCGCGGCGTTGCCCACCTCCTCGATGGTCACGTTGCGGCGCAGCGGCGTGTAGGACGCGACGTGCGGCAGCATCTTGCGGAATCCGCTCGACGCCGGCCGCCGCGAGCGTCTTGATCGGGCCGGCGGAGATCGCGTTCACGCGGATGCCGTGCGGACCGAGGTCGGCCGCCAGGAAGCGCACGTTCGCCTCGAGGCTCGCCTTGGCGAGGCCCATCACGTTGTAGCTCGGCACCGAGCGCACCGCGCCCAGGTAGGACATCGTCAGGATCGCGCCCGGGCGGCCCAGCATCATCGGTCGCGCGGCCTTGGCGAGCGCGGCGAGGCTGTAGCTCGAGATGTCGTGCGCCACCTGGAAGCCTTCGCGCGTGATGCTGTCGAGGTAGCCGCCCGCGAGCTGCTCGCGCGGCGCGAATGCCACCGAGTGGACCAGGATGTCGAGCGTGTCCCACTGTGCGCGCAGCGCGGTGAACGCCGCGTCGATCTCCGCGTCGTTCGCCACGTCCATCGGCAGCACGAGCGATCGACCCGAACTCCGTGCCATCGCGACGCACGCGGTCCTTCAGCCGGTCGTTCTGGTAGGTGAAGGCGAGTTCCGCGCCCTCGCGCTGCATGGCTGCGGCGATGCCGTAGGCGATCGAGCGCTCGGTGGCGAGTCCGACGATCAGGGCCCGCTTGCCGGTGAGGAATGCCCACGCGACTCAGCCTCCGTTGACCCTGCGCGGGTCGACGTAGACGACGAGCTTCTGGCCGGCCTTGCAGCGACGTCGACTGCCGCATGCTGGTTCCAGGTCATCAGCTGCGTCACCGAGACGTTGAACTTGCTCGGCGATCTCCGACAGCGTGTCGCCGTTGCGCACCTGGTAGGTCATGCGCGTGCTTTCCTTCGCGGCGCCGGACTTGCCGGCCGATGCGCTGCCGCGACTTGCCCGGGATCTCGAGGCGCTCGCCGGCCGTCAGGTGGCTCTTGCTGCTCATGCCGTTGGCCGCGGCGAGTTCGGGGATCGTGACGCCGTAACGGCGCGCAACGCCCCTACAGCGTGTCGCCGGAGCTTGACGACGTGTACGCGCGCCTTCGGCTTCTCGGCGGGCTGCGGCCGCTCGTCGGCCTGCCGTTCCGGCAGTTGCGCGGCGATCTCCGGGCGGGCCTCGGCCACCGGCGTGACGCCCGGACCCGGCGCGCCGAGCCACGCGGGATCACCAGCGTCTGTCCCGGCTGGATCACCGAGCCGCGCAGGTTGTTTGCCGGCGCGGATGTCGCTGGTCGCACGTCGTAGCTGGCGGGCAATGCGTGGTCAGCGACTCGCCGCGCCGCACGCGGTGCGTGCGTCGTCTTCGGCGGCGGGGCCATCGCCGCGGCCTCGGCGGCGGCCGTGAGCGCCGCGACCTTGGCAGTGCCGTCGTCGGTGAGCGCCGCCGGAATGGCTCGACCCGCTCGACCGGCATCAGCAGCCGGTGCGGGCCGTCCGGCGGCGTGGACATGCGGTTGAACGCCGGGTTCAGCGCGAACATGTCGTCGCGGCTGATGCCGGCCAGCATCGGCGGCCTCGCCGATGTGGATCTGCCTGCCCGGATCGACGATGTCGAAGTAGGGCTGGTTCGGGATCGCCGCGAACTGCAGGCCGTAGGCGTCGGGATCGGCCACGATGCGGCTGATGGCGAGCAGCTTCGGCACGTAGTCGCGCGTCTCGGCGCGCAGGTCGAGGCTGAAGAAGTCGGTCGGCCGGCCCGCTCGGCATTGCGCGGCGACCGCGCGGCTCACCGTGCCTTCGCCGCCGTTGTAGGCGGCGATCGCGAGGAACCAGTCGCCGTTGAAGTAGCTGGTTCAGGTACTGCAGGTAGTCGAGCGCGGCGTTGGTGGCGCGGATCACGTCGCGCCGCTCGTCGATCCACCAGTTCTGCTGCAGGCCGTAGTGCTTGCCCGTGCTCGGGATGAACTGCCACAGGCCCGACGGCACGGCTGCGCGAGTAGGCCACCGGGTTGAACGCGCTCTCGACCACCGGCAGCAGCGCGAGTTCGAGCGGCATGCCGCGCTTCTCGATCTCGGTGACGATGTAGTACAGGTAGCGCGCGCCGCGGCGGAACGTGCGGTCGAGGAAGTCGGGCTTGCGCCCGGTACCCCTCGATCTCGCGGTCGACGGCGAAGTGCTGCACGTCCGGCAGCGCGTAGCCGGCGCGGATGCGGTCGAGCAGGTCGGCGTACTGCGCCCGGCGGCAGCTGCTGGAATTCGCGGTAGCAGCGGGGCGACCGAGTTGCGCGCCTGTGCCTTCGGCGACGGCGCCGTGGCTCGGCGGCATGCTCGCGCGGCGGCGGCACGCTCGAGTAGCTGTCGTCCACTTGTGTCGTGCTGCAACCCGCGAGCGCCGAGGCCGAGCAGCGCGAGCAGCGCAGGGCAGGAGGACGCTTGCGACGTCAGCGGAATCCGTCCTTCCAGGCGCGGACCATTGCGAAGGTCTCGACGGCATCGCGCGCAGCGGTCGGCCTGCGTGCGCCACGGCCGCGGCGCGGACGGCGGGCTCGCGGCAACGCAGGAACGGATTGATGCTTGCGCTCGCGCCCGAGCGTGGAGGGCAGCGTGATCCCGTCGCGCTCCCTGCAGTTCGCGCACGGCCTCGAGCGCCTCGCAGCACGTCGGCGTTGCCGGGCTCGACGGCCGCGGCGAAGCGCAGGTTGCCAAGCGTGTACTCGTGGGCGCAGTAGATCGCGCGTCGAATCGGGCAGCGCGGCGATGCGGTCGAGCGACTGGTGCATCTGCGCGGGCGTGCCCTCGAACAGCCGGCCGCAGCCGCCGCTGAAGAGCGTGTCCCCGCAGAACAGCGCGCCGTGACCGTGATAGGCGATGTGACCGAGCGTGTGTCCAGGCACGGCCATCACGCGAAATTCGAGTCCAAGGTCGCAAGGCTGACTGTGTCTCCGTCGTCGAGTGTCCGAGCTTCGCAAGGCATCCGCTCGCGGGCCGGTCCGAAGACCGCTGCCCCGTGCCTTGCGGCGAGTGCCGCGACTCCCGCCGACGTGATCGAGGTGGTGATGGGTAACGAGGATGGCACGGAGCTTCAGTCCATGCTGCTCGAGCGCTGCCTCGACCGGTCGGGCCTCGCCCGGATCAACTACCACGGCCCCGACGCGGTCGCCCGGCGCGCGGATCAGCCAGAGGTAGTTGTCCGAGAAAGCCCGCACCGGGCTCACTTCGAGCATCGTCGACCCCCGCCGCCATCGGGTCATGAGTCCGGGCGCGCGTATTAGACCGTTTCGTAAAGAAAATTTCCAGAATATGTCGCACGATTTTCGACCGAGTTGGCACTATTAGCCGCTATCCTTCCGCCGATGATCCAGGACACCGTCCAGCGACTGGCTCGCGACACCGCTCGGGCGCACCGTGCTCGAGGTCGAGGCGCAGGGTCCTGCACGGACGCGCTGGCCGACGTGTTCGGCTTCGAGACGGTGCAGGTCGGACGCTGGGGCGAGGCCGCGCGACTCAGTGAGTCGGCGCGCACGCAGCACCACTGCTGGGTCGCGCCCGACGCGTCCGGCAAGGGCGCGATCCGCGCGCGTTATGACGCATTGCCGATCGCGACGGGCTCGATCGAGGCGGTGCTGCTGCCGCACACGCTCGAGCACGCGCCGCGATCCGCACGAGCTGCTGCGCGAGGTCGAGCGCGTGCTGATGGGCGACGGCCACGTGCTGATCTGCGGCTTCAACCCGCTCGGGCCCTGGGGCGTGCGCCACATCGTCTCGCGCCGACGCCCGTTTCCGCGCGCCGGTGAGCCGCATGCTGACCGACGGCCGCATCCGCGACTGGCTGCAGCTGCTCGGCTTCGAGGTCGTGACGACGCAAGTGGTACCTGTTCGCGCCGCCGTGGGCGCAGCAGCATGCCGGGCGACGGCACGCAGCTGGCTCGAGCGCGTGGTCCCGACCTGCTGCCGCCGCTCGCCGGCGCGTATCTCGTCAAGGCGCGCAAGCGCGTGCGCGCGCTGACGCCGATCCGTCCCGTCTGGCACCGCGCGCCCGCGGTCGTCGGCGGCCTCGCCGAGCCCACTTCGAGGAACGCAGCGTGAGCGAGGTCGTGATCTACACGGACGGCGCGTGCCAGGGCAATCCCGGGCCCGGCGGCTGGGGCGCGTGGCTCGTCTCCGGCGCGCACGAGCGCGAGCTGTGGGGCGGCGAGCCGCATGACGACCAACAATCGCATGGAGATCACGGCCGCGATCGAGGCGCTCGCGGCGCTGAAGCGGCATTGCAAGGTGCAAGCTCTACACCGATTCGCAATACGTGAAGAACGGCATCACCGAGTGGCTGCCGCAGTGGAAGAAGCGCGGCTGGAAGACGGCCGACCGCAAGCCCGTCAAGAACGCGGACCTGTGGGTGCGGCTCGAGCACGAGATCACGCGCCACGAGGTGCACTGGCACTGGGTGCGAGGGCACTCGGGCCACGACGGCAACGAGCGCGCCGATGCGCTCGCGAACCGCGGGATCGACGAGATGAAGAAGTGAACAGGGGATAGCGGATAGTGGATAGTGGATGCGGTACACTACCGTTGTCCGCTTCCGCATCTGCACCACAATTCGAGCACCATGGACTTCATCGACCTCAAGACCCAGTACCGGCGCATAAAGCCGTCCGTCGACGCCCGCATCGCCCGTGTGCTCGAGCACGGCCAGTACGTGATGGGGCCGGAAGTGACCGAGCTCGAGTCCGTGCTCGCGCGGCTACTGCGGCACGAAGCACTGCGTGGCCGTCTCGAGCGGCACGGACGCGCTGCTGATCGCGCTGATGGCGCTCGACATCAAGCCCGGCGACGAGGTGATCACCGCGCCGTTCACGTTCTTCGCCACGGCCGAGATGATCGCGCTGATCGGCGCGCGACCGGTGTTCGTGGACGTCGATCCGCGCACCTACAACCTCGACCCGGCGAAGCTCGAGGCCGCGATCACGCCGCGCACGCGGGCCATCATGCCCGTGTCGCTGTACGGGCAGTGCGCCGACTTCGACGCCATCAATGCGATCGCCTGCCGTAACGAGCTGCCGGTGATCGAGGACGCTGCCCAGAGCTTCGGCGCCACCTACAAGGGCCGCCGCTCGAACTCGCTGTCGCTGATCGGCGCGACGTCGTTCTTCCCGTCGAAGCCGCTCGGCTGCTATGGCGACGGCGGAGCGCTGTTCACGAACGACGACGCGCTCGCGACGCTGATGCGCGAGATCCGCGTCCACGGCCAGGATCGTCGCTACCACCATCCGCGGCTCGGGCTCACCGGCCGGCTCGACTCGATCCAGGCGGCGGTGCTGCTCGCGAAGATGGAGATCTTCGAGGACGAGGTGGCGGCGCGCGCGCGGGTCGGCCGACGTGTATGCGCGGCTCATCGCGCAGGCATTCGGCGCGAACGGCGCAGGTGCGGGCGCCGTACGTGGAGCCGGGCAACACCTGCGTGTTCGCGCAGTACACGGTCGAGGTCGAGCACCGCGACGTCGTCGAGACGCGCATGAAGGCGCTCGGCGTGCCGACCGCCGTGCACTACCCGATGTCGCTGCACCAGCAGCCGGTGTTCGAGCACCTCGGCCAGCCGGAGGGCTCGTTCCCGGTGTCCGAGGCAGCCGCGCGGCGCGTGATCAGCCTGCCGATGCACCCGTACCTGACCGAGGAGCAGCAGGGGAAGGTCGTCGCGGCGCTGAAGCAGGCGGTCGACCGGCTGATGCGGCAGGTCGTCCTCGACACCGAGACCACGGGCCTCGAGCCCGAGCAGGGCCATCGGATCATCGAGATCGGCTGCATCGAGGTCGTGAATCGCCGGCGCTCGGGGCGGGTGTTCCATCGCTACCTGTGCCCGGACCGCGAGATCGACCCGGGCGCATTGCAGGTCCACGGGCTGACGGCGGAGTTCCTCGCCGGCCAGCCGAAGTTCGCGGAGATCGCCGCCGAGCTGCTCGAGTTCCTGCGCGACGCCGAGCTGATCATCCACAACGCGCCGTTCGACGTGGCGTTCCTCGACGCCGAGTTCGGCCGGCTCGCCGGAATCGCCGGGCCGCGTCGGCGACCACTGCCTCGTGCTCGACACGCTGCAGATGGCGCGCCAGATGCACCCGGGCCAGCGCAACGGCCTCGACGCGCTCTGCAAGCGCTATTCGGTCGACAATTCGCACCGCGACCTGCACGGCGCGCTGCTCGATGCCGACCTGCTGCTCGAGGTCTATCTCGCGATGACCGGCGGGCAGGGCGCGCTCACGCTCGGCGAGAATGAAGCGGCCGCGGCCACGCGCACCGCGCGTGAAGCGCGCAAAGCGCCCGCGCGGCACGCTGGTCGTGCGCCGCGCCGACGCGGACGAGCTTGCCGCGCACGAGCAGCGTCTCGCGGCGCTCGACAAGGCCAGCGGCGGCAAGACGCTGTGGCGCACGCTCGAGCAGCCTCCGCGGCGACCGCCAAGCAGGCTTCATGACGAACACGCTCGCGCAGGCGTTCGCGAAGAACTTCCTCGGCCACGCGCCCGGCTGGTACAAGCTGACGATCGTCGGGTTCCTGGTGGTGAACCCGATCCTGATGATCGTGTTCGGGCCCGTCGTCACGGGCTGGGCCGTGCTGGCCGAGTTCATCTTCACGCTGGCGATGGCGCTGCGCTGCTACCCGCTGCAGCCCGGCGGCCTGCTCGCGATCGAGTCGGTGCTGATCGGGCTGACGACGCTCCGAGGGCGTCTACAAGGAAGTCACGCAGGCGTTCCCGGTGGTGCTGCTGCTGATCTTCATGGTCGCGGGCATCTACTTCCTGCGCGACCTGCTGCTGTTCGTGTTCACGCGGCTGCTGCTGAAGGTGCGGTCGTCGTCGAGCGCTCGCGGTGCTGTTCTGCGGCGTCGCGGCGTTGCTGTCGGCGTTCCTCGACGCGCTCACGGTGGTCGCGGTCGCGATCACCGTCGGCGTCGGGTTCTACGAGGTCTACCATCGCGTCGCCTCGGGCAAGTCGCACGACACGGAGCACGACGCGACGCACGACGCGGGCGTGCACGTCCTGCACCGCGACAACCTGGAGCAGTTCCGCGCATTCCTGCGCGGGCTGATGATGCACGCGGCCGTCGGTACCGCGATCGGCGGCGTGATGACGCAGGTCGGCGAGCCGCAGAACCTGCTGATCGCGGAGCAGGCGGGCTGGGACTTCATCCAGTTCTTCCGCGAGGTGGCGCCGGTCTCGATCCCGGTTGCGATCGCGGGCCTGCTCGACGTGCTGGATGCTGGACCGCTTCAAGCTGTTCGGCTACGGCGCGCAACTGCCGGACGCCGTGCGCGCGGTGCTGCGCGACTACAGCGAGCACCTGGCCGCGAAGTCGACGATCCGCGACCGCCAGGTGCTGATCGTGCAGGCCATCGTGGCGCTGATCCTGGTGCTCGGGCTCGCGTTCCACATCGCCGAGGTCGGGCTGATCGGCCTCGTGGTGATCATCCTCGCGACCACCTTCACCGGCATCGTCGAGGAGCACCGGATCGGCAAGGCGTTCGAGTCCGCGCTGCCGTTCACGGCGCTGCTGGTGGTGTTCTTCGTGATCGTGGCCGGCATCCACGACCAGCACCTGTTCGAGCCGGTGATCCGCCAGGTGCTGGCGCTGGAGGGGAGGGCGCAGGCGGCGGCGCTGTACCTCGCGACCGGCGTGCTGTCGACGATCAGCGACAACGTGTTCGTGGCGTCGATCTACATCACGGAAATCAAGTCCGTGTTGCTGCAGGGTGGCATCACGCGCGAGCAGTTCGACGCGGCCGGCCGTGGCCATCAACACCGGGACCAACATCCCGAGCGTCGCGACGCCGAACGGCCAGGCGGCGTTCCTGTTCCTGCTGACGTCGACGCTGGCGCCGCTGATCCGGCTCGGCTACGGCAGGATGGTCTGGATGGCGCTGCCGTATTTCGTGGTGATGACGGCGGTGGGGCTGGCGGCGGTGGTGTACCTGCTGTGACGCACGGTCCGCGCCGGCAGTTTGACGCGCTGTCTCATTTGCGGCCCGCGTCCTGTGGCATCCTTCTACCCAAATCTCGAACCGGCTATCGGCGTCCTTTTACTACCAGCTATTCACTGATCACTAATCACTTCCCCATGCCTCGCTTCAATCTCCGCAATCTCAAGATCGGGGTCGTCGGCCTCGGCTACGTCGGCCTGCCGCTCGCCGTCGAGTTCGGCAAGCGCTTCACCACGGTCGGTTTCGACATCAAGGCGGCGCGCGTCGACGAGCTCAGGAAGGGCCACGACAGCACGCTCGAGACGGACGAGGCGGAGCTGGCCTCTGCCACCAAGCTCAGCTACACGACGAAGCTCGCGGACCTGAAGAGCTGCCGCGTGTTCATCGTGACGGTGCCGACGCCGATCGACGAGTACAAGCGGCCCGATCTCACGCCGCTGGTGAAGTCGAGCGAGGCGGTGGGCCAGGTGCTGAAGAAGGGCGACGTCGTGGTCTACGAGTCCACGGTGTACCCGGGCTGCACCGAGGAAGTCTGCGTGCCGATCCTCGAGCGCGTGTCGGGGCTCAAGTTCAACAAGGATTTCTTCGCGGGCTACAGCCCCGAGCGCATCAACCCGGGCGACAAGCAGCACCGGCTGACGACGATCCGCAAGGTGACGTCGGGCTCGACGCCGGCCGTGGCCGAGTTCGTGGACTCGCTGTACCGGTCGATCGTCGTGGTCGGCACGCACAAGGCCTCGAGCATCAAGGTGGCCGAGGCCGCCAAGGTGATCGAGAACACGCAGCGCGACGTCAACATCGCGCTGATCAACGAGCTGGCGCTGATCTTCAACCGCATGGGCATCGACACCGAGGAGGTGCTGAATGCCGCGGGCAGCAAGTGGAACTTCCTGCCGTTCCGGCCCGGGCTGGTCGGCGGCCACTGCATCGGCGTGGACCCGTACTACCTGACGCACAAGGCGCAGGCGATCGGCTACCACCCGGAGATGATCCTCGCGGGCCGTCGCATCAACGACAACATGGGCACGTACGTTGCGCAGCAGATCGCGCAGCTGATGATCCAGCGCCGCATCCAGGTCAAGGAGTCGCGGATCCTGATCATGGGGCTGACGTTCAAGGAGAACTGCCCCGACGTGCGCAACACGAAGATCGTGGACGTCGTGCACGAACTGGAGAAATTCGGCGCCAACGTCGACGTGTTCGACCCGTGGGCCGACGCCGACGAGGCCGAGCACGAGTACGGGCTGCGCCCCGTGAAGCGGCTGAAGCCCGGCACCTACGACGCCGTGGTGATGGGCGTGGCCCACCAGCAGTTCCGCGACATGGGCATCGCGAAGATCCGCGAGCTCGCGAAGAAGGAGCACGTGCTGTACGACATCAAGTACGTGTTCCGGGCCGACGAGGTGGACGGACGACTGTGAAGATCCTCCTCACCGGCGCGGCCGGCTTCATCGGCTACCACACGCCCGCAAGCTGCTCGAGCGCGGCGACGAGGTCGTGGGCCTCGACAACCTGAACGACTACTACGACGTCCGGCTGAAGCTGGCGCGGCTCGACCTGCTGAAGAAGTACCCGGCTTCCGGTTCGTCAAGCTCGACCTCGCGGACCGCGAGGGCATGAAGGAACTGTTCGCGAAGGAGAAGTTCCAGCGCGTGATCCATCTCGCCGCGCAGGCGGGCGTGCGTTACTCGATCCAGAATCCGCTGGCGTACGTCGACAGCAACGTCGTCGGCACGGCGAACGTGCTCGAGGGCTGCCGCCACAACGGCGTGGAGCACCTGGTGTACGCGTCCACGAGCTCGGTCTACGGCGCGAACACGAACATGCCGTTCTCCGTGCACCAGAACGTCGACCATCCGCTGTCGTTCTACGCGGCGACCAAGAAGGCCAACGAGCTGATGGCGCACACCTATGCGCACCTGTACTCGCTGCCGGTGACCGGGCTGCGGTTCTTCACGGTCTACGGCCCGTGGGGCCGGCCGGACATGGCGCTGTTCCTGTTCACGCGCAACATCCTCGAAGGCAAGCCGATCGACGTGTTCAACCACGGCCACCACCGCCGCGACTTCACGTACGTCGGCGACATCGCCGAGGGCGTGGTGCGGGCCTGCGATCGGGTCGCGGCCGGCAATCCGGCCTGGGACAGCAACGATCCGGACCCGGGCACGAGCCGCGCGCCGTACCGGCTCTACAACATCGGCAACAACCAGCCGGTCGAGCTGCTGCACTACATCAAGGTGCTCGAGGACTGCCTCGGCAGGAAGGCGCAGATGAACCTGCTGCCGCTGCAGGCCGGCGACGTGCCGGACACCTGGGCCAACATCGACGACCTGACCCGCGACGTGGGCTACACGCCTGCGACGCCGGTCGAGGTGGGTATCCGTAACTTCGTCGACTGGTACCTGTCCTATTACAAGGACGGCGGCCCGCCGAATCCGAAGGTCGTCAATCTCGGCTGATCCCGTTACCATTCGCGGATGACGCGAATCCTTCTCCTCGTGCTCGCGGGCCTGCTCGCGGGCCCGGTGGCGCTTGCGGGCGAGCCCTGGCTCGCGCCGGGCGACCTGCAGGTCCGGCACGACATCCAGATGCTGGTGGACGACGGGGTGATCGACATCCCGCTGTCCGAGTGGCCGATCGCCGCGTCGGACGTCTCGCGCGCGCTCGTCGAGGCGAAGCGCAAGTACGGGCTCGAGCCGATCTCGACCGATCCCAAGGCCCGCTCCCCCGGGATTCACCCTCTCGAATGCACAGTTCGCAGCGTTCACCCGTCTGAGCCGGCTCGTGGCTGAAGAGGACACTGGCCTTTATGCCGAGGCGCGTGGCGCGGCCAGGCCCGAGGAGCTGCGCACGTTCTGGTTCGAGCCGCGCGAGGAGTACGAGCTCGCGGTCGGCTACGCCGGGTTCTTCGGCGAGCGCTTCGGCGGGCGGCTCGAGATGACGGTGGTCGATTCGCCGTCCGACGGCGACAACTTTCGCCTCGACCGCAGCTACGTCGCCGGTCGCCTCGGCAACTGGATCTTCACGCTGGGCGCGCAGGACCGCTGGTGGGGTTCGGGCTGGCAGGGCAGCCTGATCCTGTCGAACAACGCCCGCCCGGTTCCCGCCCTCGCGATCGACCGGGCTGAGTCCACGCCCTTCGAGACGAAGTGGCTGCGCTGGATCGGGCCGTGGCGTCTCACGACCTTCCTCGGCTACATGGACGACGATCCGCGAAGCGACTACGACAACCCGCTGCTGTTCGGCTTCCGCGTCTCCGCTCGCCCGCTGCGAGGTCTCGAGATCAGCCTCGAGCGCACGGCGCAGCTCTGCGGCGAGGGTCGCAGCTGCACCTGGGACGACTTCTGGAACATGTGGTGGGGCAACGATAACGCCGGCGAGAACGTCGATCCGGAGGACGAGCCGGGCAACCAGCTCGCCGGCTGGGACATCCGCTGGGCTTCGCCGATCGGCAGCTGGCCCTACGCGATCTACTGGCAGCACACGGGCGAGACGATCGACAACCAGATCCCGCGCCCGTACCGCAGCATGGAACTCGGCGGCGCCGAGGTGTGGGGCGACTTCTCGACGGGCGGCAGCTGGCGGCTCAACTTCGAGTAGGCCGACACGCTCTGCGGCGGCACCGAGAACGGGCAGAAGCTCTGGGACTGCGCCTACAACAGCGGCATCTTCAACGTCGCGGGCTACCGCTACAAGGGCCGCGTGCTGGGTCACTCGATGGACGGCGACGGCGCAGCAGTACGCGCTGCGCTACCTGCGTCGTGCCCGGCCGACGGAACGACGTGGAGCTTCATGGTCCGCTACACGCGAATTGAATCGCGGCGGCGTCGTTCCCGGACACCGCTGAACTCGGTGGCGCCCGGACCGGAGGACTGGTGGAGCCTCGACGCGTCCTATCGCCGTCCGGTCCGAAGGGCTGGATCGAAGTCGGCGTCGGCGTCGATCGCGAGGACCGCAAGTGGAACGACGACGACGGCCGTCCTGCCGCGCGGCACGTTGACGTGGCACTACGGCTTCTGACCGCGGAGCTGCTTGCGCGATCAGGCAGCTGGTCGCGCTCGCCGCGGCGCAGTCGCGCGCCGGTCGCCGAGCCCTGGGTGGCCCCGGGCGACATGCGGCTGCGGCACGACCTCGAGCTGCTCTACGACAGCGGCGTGCTTACCGGCCCGAGCCTGTCCTGGCCGCTGTCCTGGCCGGACATCGCGCGCGACCTCGGCCGCGCGGAGGTCGCGAAACTCCCGTCGGGGACCAGCGCGGCCCTGCTGCGGGTGCGCAATCGCCTGTTGCGCGAGCAGCGCACTCGACGAGCCGTCGCTCTCGGCGCGAGGTCGCGCGTCGGCGGCGAACCCCATCCGCATCCGCACGTTCGACGACACGCCGCGCGAGGATTGCGAGGCGTCGCTCGCGCTCGACGGCTCGGCCAGCGATTCGCGTATCGCCTCGAGGTCACGGCCGTGAGCCGAGCCCGAGGACGGCCAGACCTGGCGCCCCGACGGGTCGTACGTCGCCGCGAGCCTCGGCAACTGGATGCTCTCGCTCGGCTACATGGACCGCTGGTGGGGCCCCGGCTGGGACGGCAGCCTGATCCTCGGCACCAACCATCGGCCGGTGCCGGCGATCGCGATCGAGCGCCAGGAATCGACGCCGATGGACGTCGCCGTGCTGCGCTGGCTCGGTCCCTGGCGCTTCGTCACGTTCATGGGCCAGCTCGAGGGTGACCGCGACTACGACAACGCGCTGCTGTTCGGCATGCGCATCGAGCTCCGGCCGCTGCCCTCGCTGCAGATCGCCGCGAGCCGCACGGCCCAGTGGTGCGGCGACGGCCGGCCCTGCGACCTGGGACACGTTCTGGGACCTGCTCATCGGCAACGACAACGACCAGGCGCTCGACGAGCAGCCGGGCAACCAGCTCGCCGGCTTCGACGTGCGCTGGACCTGGCCGGGCGGCGCGCGTGCCGCTCGCGCTCTACGCGCCAGGCCATCGGCGAGGACGAGGCGGGCTTCCTGCCGTCGAAGTACCTCGGCCTGTTCGGTGCCGAGACCTGGGGCGAGGTCGTCGACGGCACGCTGGCGCGCGCACGTCGAGTACGCCGACACGGCCTGTGATTTCCTGGCACGCCGCCGGAATTCGGCTGCGCCTACGAGAGCGGCATCTACACCGACGGCTACCGCTACCGGGGCGATTCGATGGGGCACTCGATGGATGCCGATGGGGAATCGCTGGGCATTGGGGTATGCTTGTCGGCTCGGGACGGCCGCGATGGCAGTTGCTTCTGCGCGACATGCGGCTCAACCGTGCCGGGGCCTCAGCGCAGGACACTCGCTCGCCGACGGACCGGCCAGACGTCCGGGACGTCGAGCTGACGCACCGGCGCGCTCGCGTGGGGAACGCTCGAGGCGAGCGTCGGGTATGCGGATACGGACGCCGACCGGGCGTCACCGTCGTCGGTCAGGACGGCTGCGCGGCTTCGTTTCCTGGCGGCACGACTGCGCTGACGGCGACGACTGCTGTTCGAACGATCGGAATGAACACGATTTCGCTTCGAGGCGGTGTCACTGGCATGCGGCGCTCGTCGCGGCCTTGGCGCTGGTTCGTTCCTGCGGACCGCCAGCGGGCACAGACCACGCACACGCCGACCGCCGCCCAGATGGAGGCCTTCAAGAACCTGCCGCCGGACCAGCAGCGCGATCCTGCAGCAGATGCAGAAGGCGGCAGCGCGAGGCGAAACCGCCACAAGACGCGGAGTCGTGCGCAGCCACGACCGTGACGCCCGAGAGCTCGTGCGCCGCGGAGCAGGAGCAGGCGCTCGACGGCGCTGAGCGAGCCGCGACTGCGCGCCGGCGACACGGTCGCTGATCGAGCTGCGATCCGCGCCCGGGCGAGGACGACCTCGCGCAGTCGATCGCCGAGGAAAAGAACAAGAAGGAACTCGAGCAGGCCGCAGGCGCAGGCGCAGCTCGCCGACACGACGAAGCAGGCTCGAGCTCGCACCCCCGTCGACCAGCGCGAGAAGCGCAAGGGCGCTCGAGGCAGCAGCGGCGCTGCGCGACGCACGCCGGAGCAGATCGGCGGTCTCGAGTCGCTGCGCGACCGGATCCGCGCCGGCAACCCTACAAGCTCGACCGCACCGGCGTGCTGCAGCTGCCGGGCGTCGCGCGGCATTGCGCTCGCCGGCCTCACCGAGGAGCAGGCCACGCGACGGCTGGCCGACGATCCCGGCGCTGCGCGATTTCCTGCTGCGCGCTGACGCTGCTGCCGCTCGAGCGGCAGGGCGCCGAGGCGCTCGAGCCCTTCGGCTACGACCTCTTCACCGGCGTGCCGACGCACCTTTGCGCCGGTCGCCGACGTGCCCGTGCCCTCCGACTACGTGGTCGGCCCGGGCGACACGATCGAGGTGCAGCTGCTCGGCAACACCCAGGCCGAGCACTCGCTGACGGTCGGCCGCGACGGCACGGATCAGTTTCCCGGAACTCGGTCCCATCGCGGTCGCGGGCCTGCGCTTCCCGAGGCGCGCGCAGGCGCCATCGAGCAGCGCGTCAGCGAGCAGATGATCGGCACGCGCGCCGTGGTCACGATCGGCGAGCTGCGCTCCATCACGCGTGTTCGTCCTCGGCGAGGCCGAGCGGCCGGGCTCCTACACGGTCAGCGGCCTCTCGACCATCACCAACGCGCTGTTCGCGAGCGGCGGCATCAAGCGAGATCGGCTCGCTGCGCAACATCCAGCTCAAGCGCAGCGGCCGGCTGGTCGCGACGCTCGACCTCTACGACCTGCTGCTGCGCGGCGACACTCGCGACGACGTGCGGCTGCTGTCCGGGCGACGTGATCTTCATCCCGCCGGTCGGCAGCACCGCCGGCGTCACCGGCGAGGTGCGCCGCCCCGCGATCTACGAGCTGAAGGGCGAGTCGCACGGCGGCCGACCTGCTGTACCTGGCCGGCGGGCTGCCGCCCGACGGCGGACCCGCGCACGCCACGCATCGAGCGCATCGACGAGTCGCGCGACGCGGCGTGGTGCGTCGACGTCGACCTCACGACGCCCGCAGGCCGCGCGCACGCGCGCTGCGGTCGGGCGACCTGCTGCGCATTCACCGCGGTGCGGCCGCAGTCAGCGAACGCCGTCACCGTGAAGGGCAACGTGCTACCGCCCGGGGCCGGTGGCAGTGGCGGCAGGGCATGCGGCTCGCGGACCTGCTGCCGCGCGCCGGAGGACCTGAAGCCGGGCGCGGACCTGCACTACGTGCTGATCCGCCGCGAGGCGCTCGACACGCAGGTGACGCGTCGTCTCGGCGGATCTCGAGCAGGCGTGGCTGGCAGCCGACGTCGGAGGCGAACGTCGCGCTGATGCCGCGCGACCAGGTCTACGTGTTCGACCTCGAGGGCGGCCGCGAACTGCAGTTGAAGCCGCTGCTCGAGGACCTGCGGCAGCAGGCCGGCATGGGCGCGCCGACGCAGATGGTCGGCGTCGGCGGGCAGGTGAGGGCGCCCGGGCACTATCCGCTCGAGGTCGGCATGACGGTGTCGGACCTCGTGCGCGCCGGCGCCGGGCTCGACGAGGCGGCCTACGGCGCCGAGGCGGAGACTCGACGCGCTACGAGGTCGTCAACGGCGAGTACCGCCAGACCGCGACCGATCGAGTGGACCTCGCGCGCGGCGCTGGCGGGTGACGCGGCCGCCGACCTCGTGCTGCAGCCCTTCGACTACCTGGTGATCAAGGAACTGCCGCAGTGGTCCGAGCAGGAGACGATCACGCTCGGCGGCGAGGTGCGCTTCCCGGGCACGTACCCGATCCAGCGCGGCGAGACGCTGAGCTCGGTCCTCAAGCGCGCGGGCGGGCTGACCGACCTGGCCTTCGCCGAGGGCGCGGTGTTCACGCGCGAGTCCCTGCGCGGAGCGCGAGGCAGCAGCAGCTCGCGACGCTGGCCGACCGCCTGCAGGCCGACCTCGCCTCGCTGGCGCTGCAGGCCACCCAGAGCGCCAGGCCAACTCGGCAGCAGCAGCCGGCCACGCAGGCGCTGCTCGTCGGCCAGTCGCTGCTCGACAGCCTGCGCGAGATCGAGCCGGTCGGCCGGCTGGTGATCGACCTCGACAGCGTCATGGCCGCTGACGCCGCGGCCCCACGACGACGTCGTGGTGAAGGACGGCGACCGCCTGCTGGTGCCCGGCCAGACGCAGGAAGTCACGGTGCTGGGCGAGGTGCAGAGCACGACCTCGCACCTCTGGGATCCGGCGCTCGCGCGACGACTACATCCGCATGAGCGGCGGCACGACGCAGAACGCCGACAAGGGCCGCATCTACGTGGTGCGCGCGAACGGCAGCGTCGTGAGCGGCGAGTCGGAGCGCCTGGTTCCGTGAGCGACCACGGCGGATCCGGCCGGGCGACACGATCGTCGTGCCGCTCGACGCGGAGCGCATGAGGCCGCTGCCGTTGTGGACGGCCGTGACCAGATCATCTACAACCTGGCGATCTCCGTGGCGGCGATCAACTCGTTCTGATGGACATGCGCCGGCCACTCGCGACCAGATCACGCTCGACGCGGTGTTCGCCGCGGCGTGGCGTCGCCGCTGGCTGATGCTCGCTTGCATTGTGCTCGCCACCGGGCTCGCGACGGCGGCGGCCTTCGTCATGAAGCCGAAGTACCTCGTCGAGGTCGTGATGATCCCGGTCAAGGCGGACGACGCGCGCTCGGCGCTGTCGAGCGTCGTCGGGCAGCTCGGCGGTCTCGCGAGCCTCGCCGGCGTGGCCCTCTCCGGCGGCGGCAACAAGGACGAGAACATCGAGTACCTGCGCTCGCACGACTTCACCGCGCGGTTCATCGAGGAGGAGAAACTCCTGCCGGTCCTGTTCGCGAAAAAGTGGGACGCGCAGAACGGGCGCTGGAACGTCGACGACCCGGAGGACGTGCCCACGATCTCGGACGGCGTGCGTCTCCTCGATCGCATCCGGACCGTCCAGGAGGAGCGCCGCACGGGCCTCGTGACGCTCTCGCTCAAGTGGCGGGACCGCGAGCTGGCGGCGCGCTGGGCGAACCTGATGGTCGAGCGGGTGAATCGCGACCTGCGGCGCGGGCCATCGCGGAGGCCCAGGCGAGCATCGACTACCTCAACTCGGAGCTCGCCAAGACCGGCGTGGTCGAGTTGCGCGAATCGCTGTACCGGCTCTACGAGAACCAGGTCAAGACGATCATGTTCGCGAAGGTGCGCTCGCAGTACGCGTTCAAGGTGATCGACCCGGCCTACGTGCCCGACGCCGACCGCTACGTGCAGCCGAAGCGCCTGCCGATGATCCTGATCGGCGCGCTCGGCGGGCTCCTCGGCGGATTCGTGCTCGTCGCGTTCCTGTTGCGCCGGGAGCAGCTCGCCAAGTGACGCCATACGCCGCGCCCGCCGTGCCGCGAGCAGGCCCCGCGGGCATGGCGCTCGCGGCGATGTACGTGCTCACGATCGTCGGTTTCCCGCTGGTCTCGACGCTGCCGACGCTGCTCGGGCTCGACTCGCAGCTCGCGACGATTCCTTTCCGCATGCTGGTGGCGGGCCTCGCCTTTGGCATCCTCTACGGCTGGTGGGTGCGCGGCACGCCGGTGCTCTTTACTACGGCCGTGCTGGTCACTTTCGTGCTGTGGGCGCTGCTGATAGCGCGCATGTTCTGGGACACGATCGTGAGCCCGTTGCCGGGCGAGCTCTACACGCCGGCCGGGCAACTGTTGCTGCTGAGCCTCGGTGCGTGCTTCCTGCCGGCGATCGTCGCCCTCGAGTTCCCGTCGGACGCCACGCTCGACCTCGCGCGGCGCTGGATCGAGATCCTCGGCGCGATCGCGATGGTGGCCATCCTCTATGTCGGCCTGCGCGGCGTGCTCGCGGGATCCGTGCTCTACCGCCTGGCGACACCGGTGCTGAACCCCATTTCGGTGGGGCACCTTGGTGTGTCGGTAATGATCGTCGCGCTGTGCGGGTTCGCGGGCGCGGGGCGGCTCGCTCGCGCCTGGCGCACGCTGCTCGTGGTGTTGAGCGTGGGCGTCACGGTGGCGACGGTCTCGCGCGGGCCGATCCTCGGCGGGCCTGCTGGCGGTCGTCATCCTGGCGTTCGTCACGCGGCGACGGAGACGCCTGGGGATCGCGGCCCTTGCGTGGCGCGTCGGGCTCATCGCCGCCGGGGTCGCCGGCGTGGCCGCCACGGTCCTCTTCCTCGAGGACACGGGCGTCATCGACATCCTCGCGCGCCTCACCGACACCTTCCAGGACGTCGCCTCACAGGAACGCGCGAAGATGATCCGCGGCGCGTGGACGCAGTTCACCGAGAATCCCGTGCTCGGCAGTGCGTTCGTCGAGCTGCAGATTCATGGAGAACCCGCACAACATCCTGCTCGAGAGCATGATGGCGCTCGGCGTCGCGGGCCTCGGGCTGCTGCTCGTCAGCATGACCGCGAGCCTCGCGGCCGCGGGCGACGTGATCCGCGCCGGGCCCCGCCACGCCTGGGTCGGGCTCGATCTACCTGCAGTACATCGTGAACGGCATGCTGTCGGGTTCGCTTTTCACCGATCGGTGCGTTCTGGTTCTTCGCGCTCGCGTCTGCTTGCACTCGCCGGGACGCTTCCGCCTGGGAAGGACGCCGCGGGCAAAGGAAGCTTCAGCGTGAAATTTCTCCGGGGGAATTCGGGCGCCGAGGTTGTGTCGCCTCACCGCCGGAACAGCCCTCGGGCAGCTGATTGTCGTGGCTGTGACGCCACTGCTCACGCGACTCTATGCGCCGGACAACATGGGGGTCTTCGGGATCTTCGCGAGCTTCATCGGCGTGGCGTCCGTCGCGGTGTGCTGGCGCCTCGACCTCGGCGTGGCTACGGCGGCCAGCCGCAACGAGGCTGCGGGCCTGGCCGTGCTGTGCCTGCTGGTGACTTTTTCCGACTAGCCTCATTCTGGGGGCGGGCCTCGCTGGCCTGATCGAGGCGAGGTGGCTGTCTTTCGACCTGCTGTCCATGTGGTCGGCGCCGCTGGCGGCGGTCGCTCTCACCGCGACCGGCGTATTTTCGGCGCTGCGTTACTGGCACGTCGGGCAATTCGAGTTCAATACGGTCGGCAGCGCGCTTGTTCGTCAGGGCGCCGGCCGTCAGGAGCTTCCATCGCCTTTGGGTTGCTCGGCGCGGGCTGGGCCGGTCTCCTGCTCGGCGACCTCGCCGGACGTCTCGTCGGCATTCGCAAGCTCTGGGTCGACGCTTACCCCGCCTTGCGCGCGGAGATCCGGTCCTTTGAGTGGGCAGGGCTCGTGGGCCGGCTAGACGGCGCGGCGTTATCCCTTGATCGTACTGCCGTCCAGCTTGCTCGATGCTGCGGCCGCGGCACTGCCGATTCCCGTGATTGCGACGCTGTTCGGCCCGGCCGCGGCCGGCCAGTTCGCGCTGGTGTGGCGCGTCAGGTTCGGTTCCGGCCGGACTGGTCGCGTCGGCCGTGGCCGACGTCTTTCACGCGCACGCTGCGGCGGCGCAGCGCGAGGATCCTGCCAAGGTCCGCTCAGCTGATGTGGACGACGTTCAAGCGCCTCGCGCTCGTTGCGACAGTGGTCTTCGTGCCTCTCTGCGGCCTCGCTCCGCTGGTGTTTGGCTGGGTCTTTGGCGAGCGCTGGGAGACGGCGGGCTGGCTGCTGCTTCTGCTCCTGCCGATGTGGTGGTCCGCGACCGTCGTCAGCCCTCTCAGCCGCGCCTTGATCGTCATTGGACGGCCGGTGCTGAAACTCGCTGTTCGACATCTCGTACCTCATCCTGCCTGTCGGGACGCTCTTTGCATTCCGCGGGCAGAGCCTCGAGGCGGCGGTCTTTGCTTATGGACTCGCGGCGACCGTCGCCTACGCGATATACGCCGCGCTATTGTTGACGGTCGCGCGGTCGCGCGACAGGAGTGATTGAAACGATGTGCGGAGTCCTTGGAGTGCTCTCGCGCGACAACCTGCAGCTGGATGGGACGACCCTCCAGTCGGCATTGCGGTCGATCCGTCACCGTGGACCGGACAATGAGGGGTACCTGCTGCTGCCACCCGTCGGGTGCCGTGGCTCAGCCGCTCGGCGGATCCGACACGGTTCGCGAACTTTCGCTGCCGCCGGTTACTGCGAGCGACCCGCGGCGTTTCCGCTATTGCTTTTGGTCCCAGCCGTTCGCCTGTCGATCCTCGACCTGAGCGCCGCCGGCCGCCGGCCAATGGCGACGGCCGATGGGCGCTTCTGGGCCGTCTACAACGGCGAGATCTACAACTATCTCGAACTTCGCTCCGAGCTTGCCGCACAAGGAGTAACCTTCCGGACCGCCAGCGACACGGAAGTGCTGCTCGAGGCCTACCGCGCGTGGGGGGTCGGCATGTTGCCTCGCCTCGTGGGCATGTTCGCGTTCGCGATCCTCGACACGAATGTGAACACGGTGCTCATGGCGCGCGATCACTTTGGCATCAAGCCACTGTACCTGTCGCGGAGCCAGGGGGCCTGGCTTTCGCATCCGAAGTCAAGGCGCTCCTCCAGTTGCCGGGAGTGTCGCGCCGGGCAACCCCGCCGAGGTATACCAGTACCTCCGCTACGGCGTGCGTGACGCGGAGGCTTCGACGGTCCTCGAGCATGTGGAGCGTCTCCCGGGCAGCTCATTACTGCGTGGTCCGCCTCGACGACCTGGGAATTGAGGGGCCGTTCTGTTACTGGCGAATCGACCTTCGCGACGCATCTCGCCGAGCTTCCCGAGGCTGTGGCCGAGTGCGGCGTCTGTTCGAATCGTCGGTCCGCCTTCACCTGCGCAGCGACGTGCCGGTCGGCGCGACGCTCTCAGGTGGTCTCGACTCGAGCGCCATCGTTCGCCAAGTCCAGGAGCTGCTGCGGGGCGCGGGGCGGGTCAGCGCATTCTCGTTCGTTTCCGACGTCGATCCGGTCATGAACGAAGAGCCGTACATGGACATGATCACGGACACGGTCGTTCACAAGGTGAGGCCGCAGTCGGCGGATATTGCATCCGACATCGACGAAGTCATGCAGGCGCTGAGTTGCCGTTCGAAAGCCTGAGCATGTACGCGCAGTTCAGGTCGTTCCGGCTGGCGAGCCAGTCGGGCATGAAGGTGATCCTGGACGGGCAGGGCAGCGATGAGATCTTCGCCGGCTACTACTCGCTGCTCGGGGCACGCATCACGGGACAGCTGGCGCAGCTGCGACCGCTCGCGGCGGCACGCACGCTGGCAGGTGCACCGGGCAACGCCCGGGTCTTCCGGTCCCGCATGGTGGCTACTGCGCTCGGTCGCCTTCTGCCCGGGTCGCTGCAGCGGCCGTGGCGGGGCTGTTCGGTGAGCCGGCGTACCCGCCGTGGCTGCGCCGGTCATGGTTCGAGAGAAGGGGAGTGCAGCCGCGCCTTCGCGCGCACGGGCGCGGGCGGGACGCGCTCCGCGAAGAACTCCGGCTGGGGATCGAGCACCTGACCTTGCCCGCACTGCTCCGTTACGAGGACGGCAACTCGATGCACCACTCCATCGAGAGCCGCGTGCCATTCTGCGTGCCGCAAATGGCGGAGTACGCGTTCTCTCTCCCCGACGAGTACCTGATAGCGCCGGACGGCGAGACGAAGTGCGTGTTCCGTGCCGCCGTCGCCGACCTGCTGCCGGAGCCCATCCTCCGGCGCGAGAAGATCGGCTTTGCGGTGCCCGAGCGCTTCTGGCTGCGTGGACTTCGCGACTGGGTCGCAGGGGCACCGATAGGCGCGTTGCCTTTCCTCGAGCCGCGGCAGGTCGCCCGCGAGATCGACGCCGCACTGGGTGCGGACGGGCGATGGCCGCCGCACGTCTGGCGCATCATCAACATGGCTTTCTGGGCGCGATCGTTCGCGGTCGAATGGGCGTGAGGAACGAGTGGGTCCGGCTGGGTTAAGATGCCGGATTCGCGGCGCGCGCGTCGACGGCCAGGGAGGGGCGCCTTTGAGGGTCGCAATTCTCGCCTACACATTCCGCGCGGCATGGGCTACATCGGCAACATGCTCCCGCGCCACCTCGCACGGCTGGGCGCTGACGTCCACTACGTGACGATGGACCTTCCGCACTATTTTCAGGGGCAAGCGCCGACTCAGACTTACGCCGGGTTCTCGGGCGGGACCGTGACGAGCCCCGGCTCCGTCGAATCACTGGACGGTTTCACGCTCCACGGGCTCGCCCACCGCCGGAGCCTCGGCCAGGCGCGGTTCGAGGGGCTGCGCCGCAAGCTCGAGGAGATCCGGCCCGACGTGGTCCAGTCCTTGCTCGCGATCGGCTGGCCGCCGCTCGATGCGGCGATTTTGCGCGACCATTGGGTTACCGGCTATTCACGGCAACCACGCACGCCTCGGTGTTTCCGCTGGCCACGAGTAATGTTCCACGCTGGCATCCGTCGATGCTCCGGAACTTCGGCACGCGGTTTCTCCGGGGCGCTTCATCAGCCTGCGCACGGAGAAGTGCTACGCGCCCGCGGTGGACTGCGCGGACGTCGCGGTGCGTTTCTTCGGGGTGCAGAAATCGAAGATCGCGCTCGTGCCCCTTGGTGTCGATACCGACCTGTTCCGGCCGGCGTTGACTGAGGAGGCGGGTGCAGTCGGCTGGCCACGCGGGAAGCGCTAGATTTCGGCGCGGGTCACGTGGTGTTCATCTACACGGGGCAGTTCACCGAGGGAAAGAACCCCTTGCTGCTGGCGCGTAGTGGCTCGCCTTGCCTCGGAAGGCCGGCCAGCGCGTGGCCTGTTCGTCGGCAACGGTCCGCAGGCATCGCCGATCGCGCGCTGGGGACCGCGTGAAGGTGCACGAGTTCGTGCCGAACGCGGACCTCGTGCGTTTTTTATCAGGCCGCCGACGTCGCGGATCTGCCGACGCAGAAGTCGACGTCGATGCTCGATGCGGCCGCCTCCGGTTGCCGCTCATCGTCAACGATACACTGCAGACCGTGGAGCGCATCGAGGGGAACGGTGTGCAGTACCGGCTGAACGACCTGGACGACCTGGTGCGCGTGATGACCCCGGCGCTGGACGAGGAGTGGAGGCGGCCGCGCTCCGCGACAGGTGTACGCCGCGCATGCGCGAGACTTCAGCTGGGCCGACCTCGCCAAGCGCCGCCTCCGCGACTACGAGGACGCGCTCCGGCGCTGAAGACGAAATGCCTCGA
>CAVZNZ010000013.1:0-446125 GCA_963776815.1 uncultured Gammaproteobacteria bacterium | reverse complement strand
CCTACCGCAACGGATCGCCGTCGGCTTGTCGACGAGATCAATGCGATTGCGGATCACTGTTCCAGTCTGCCGGTGCTGGATGACCGCAGTCCCGAAGAAATTCTCGGCTACGACGAGATCGGATTGCCTCGCTAAGGGCGAGGGATGCGATCGAGTCGTTGGTCAGGGCGATACGTTGTGGGCGTTTACACTGCTGTTG
Organism: uncultured Gammaproteobacteria bacterium; assembly: GCA_963776815.1. Classification (GTDB taxonomy): domain Bacteria; phylum Pseudomonadota; class Gammaproteobacteria; order Steroidobacterales; family Steroidobacteraceae; genus RPQJ01. The sequence goes on along the minus strand of CAVZNZ010000013.1, from coordinate 445,926 downwards.
GCGTCGCCCATCGGCAGCCGCACCCTGAAATGCGCCCCCGGAAACTCCCCATCCACGATCTCGATCGTGCCGCCGTGCGCCTGCACGAATTCCTGCACCACCGATAGCCCGATCCCGGTGCCGCGCACCAGCCCGCCGTGCGGCGTGGCGCCCTGGTAAAACGCTTCGAAGATCCTCGCGCGTTCCTCGGCAGGAATCCCGGGACCGGTGTCGGCGACTTCGATCACGACGTCGCTGTCATCGAGCCGCCCGCGCACGGTGATCGTGCCGTTGTCCGGCGTGAACTTGACCGCGTTCGAAATCAGGTTGTCGAGGATCAGCTTCAGCTTCGCGCGGTCGGCGCTGAACGTGATGTCGTCCACCTGCAGGTCGAGCTGCAGGTGGTGCGCGTTGATCGGCAGCTGGTAGGTCTCGGTCGCTGCGATCACCAGTGGCCGCAGCTGCAGTTCGGCGACGTCGAGGCCGCCGCGACGTGTCTGCCACTCGCTGAACGAGAGCAGGTTCTCGATCAGCCGCTGCAGCCGCAGGCTGTTCTCGCGCAGGATGCCGGCGACTTCGCGTTGCTCGTCGTTGAGCCCGCCGACCGCGCCTTCGAGCATCAGCTCGGTGCCTTCGCGGATGTTCGCGAGCGGCGTCTTGAGCTCGTGCGACATGTGGCGCAGGAAGCGGTTGCGTTCCTCGGAGATTTCGCCGAGGCGCACGCGCAGCCACTCGAGCTGTCGGCCGAGCGCCTGCAGGTCGGTCGGACCCTGCACGTCGACGGGCTCGTCGAGGCGCCCGTGGCCGATGTTGCTGATCGCGGCGTCGATCTTGCGGATCGGCCGGCCGAGGAACGCCGTGAACAGCAGCATCAGGGCGATCGTCACGGGCACGAGTGCTGCGGTCTGCCACAGGATGCGTCGGCGCGCCTGCTCGGTTTCGTCGCGCAGCAGGCTCGAGCTCGCGGTCGGTCTGCTTGCTCGCGAGTGTCGAGAGCTGGCCCGCGTCTTTCGCGAGCTGCGTGAACTGCCGGAGCGCTTCGTTGTTGTCGGGTGCGCGCGGCGATGTCAGGCCGCGCTCGATCGACGCGGAGTTCGTGCGCATGCGGTCGATGACGTCGGCGCGATCGGGATCGCCGGGCAGGTCCTCGAGGCCGTCGAGCGTCGTGCCGAGCACGTTGCGGTTCTGCTTGAACACCTGCAGCAGCGTCGGCCGGCGCAGGATCTGGTAGAGGCGGGCGGTGCGCTCGAGCGACGCGACCTGGCGCACGATCGCCTGCGTGTACTGCGTGGCCGCGACGCCGTTGGTGACGAGACGCTCGCTGGTGGTCGAGAGGTTGCGCATCTCGACCGCGGCGCTGAACGTGCCGAGCAGCAGCGGGATCGCGACCGCCGCGAAGCCGAGCAGGATCAGCCCGCTCAGCGAGCGCGGGCGGAGGGAGTCGGGGCGGATGGCGCGGAGGAAGTTCATCAGGAAAAATCGGTGCCATGGCACCGATTTACTCTTTTTAGGTCAATCGGCAAGAAATGAGAATGTCCGCATTTTCCTTCATGTGACACGCTGCGGTCATTGATTTGCTGTCTGCCCGAGAGTATATACGGCAGATATATACTTCAGCGGTGGGCAACATGCGTACGGCAAAGCTTTTCAAGAACGGCGAAAGCCAGGCGGTCCGGTTGCCAAAGGAGTTTCGCTTCGAGGGTACGGAGGTGCTGATCAAGCGGGTCGGCGATGCCGTGATCCTGCTGCCGGCCGCGAAGTCGTGGGACACGCTGATCGACAGCCTGGCGAAGTTTCCGGCGGATTACCTCGCGTCGCGCGAGCAGCCTGCGGAGCCGGACTCGCGTGAGGGTATCGACTGAATGAAGTGGATGCTCGACACGAACGTCTGCATCGCGATCATCCGGCGGCAACCCGAAACGGCCATTCGCCGGCTGCGCGGCAAGTCGATCGGGCAGGTGGGGGTCTCTGCGATCACCGTCGCGGAGCTCCAGTACGGTGCGGCGAAGAGCAGTCGGCCCGAGCAGGCACGTTCGGCCTTGTCGGAATTCCTGCTTGCGCTCGAGGTCGCCCCATTCGACGAGCAGGCTTGTGTCGGCTACGGGGCGGTGCGTGCGAAGCTGGAGTCGTCAGGAAAGCCCATCGGTCCGCTCGACACGCTGATTGCGGCACATGCGCTGTCGCTGGGCGTCGTGCTGGTCACGAACAACGTGCGTGAGTTCCGGCGTGTGCCTGGGCTCACGGTTGAGGATTGGCTGGGGTAATCGGGGACAGCCGCTTAGATCGGCACCGCTGCAGCGAGGCGCTCGAAATCTGAATCGGCCGATTCGAGCACCGCACCGTGTCGCCGCGCACACGCCGCGATCAGGATGTCGGTCGCCGGGACCGATACGCCGGCAGAACGCGATCGTCGCGCGAGCTCGCGCGCACGCGACCACACCTCGTCATCGATCGCGAGTTCCGGCAGCACGGCCTCGAACTCACGCAGGATCTTCCGGTCCCTATCACCGGCCGCACCGTTCCAGAGTTCGAGTCGCACCAGCGGACACCAGCAGGCGTCGCCGTTGGTGAGCGCCCTCGCAACGCGCGCCCGGACCTCCGGGTCACCCTGCGGCCGGAGGAAATGAATCCAGGACGAACTGTCGACCAGGATCACTGGTCAATCCTTTCGCCGCTGTTGCTGAAGCTCCTCGGGCGTGATCAGCGCCTCGCCGTGTCCTGCGTGCCTGGTCAGCGCCGCCATGCGCCGCCGCCGATTGAACTCGGCAATCGCGATGACAATGGCCTCGCGCTTGGTCGCCGCGCGTGTGAAGCGCATGACATCCTGCAGCTCGCTATCTGGAATATCGACGGTAGTTTTCATGCTTCTAATTCTATCAGTATCGGAATCCAATCTGCAGGTTGTCAGATTCCATTGTTTTGGGTGGAGCAGAACTGATGATCTGGCCGCAATTCTCATGAAAGTCGGCTTTTTGAGGTCGATCATGGTGCGATCGGCTGCGAAAACGAGTTTCGGCGAAGGCGCGACACGGATCGACCGACGGTCAGTCGCGGCGCCAGAATTCCCCCGGCCGGATGATCTTGATTGACTTGAAGGTGCCAAGTTCAAGCAGGTCGTTGTCGACGCTGACCAGGAATTCCGCACGGCCCGCCACCGCAGTGCCAAGGATGTGAAGATCGGCAGCGTCGCGGCAGGCGGTCGAGGCCACGGGTGCGGGTTCCACGACCTCGGCGGCTCGCATCATTCCCGAGAGTGTCCGCGCAATCAGGCTTTCTGCGATCAGGAACTTGGTCCTGAGCTTGCGCTCGACCTCGTCGAGGATGGTCGGAGACAGCACGAGCTCATGGTGCTGCAGGATTTCTTCATACAGCTCGGCGCAGACGCCGGCGCGGGTGACGTAGGCCGCGATCAGTACCGACGAGTCGAGGACGACCCTCACTTTTCTTTCAGGAGGCGAAAGACGTCGTCGTCCGTGTTCACTCCGAGCGCCTGTGCCCTTGCCACCAGTTCTGAACGGACCGCACGAAAATCCGTGACCTGCAGGTATCGACGCAACGCTTCGCGTGCAAGGTCGCTCTTCGAGACGCCCTGTGCGGTGCTGCGTCGTTCCAGTTCCCTGTCGAGTTCGTCGGGGACTCTCAATGTGATGGTGGCCATGTATTGAAATGTAATACGCCGATCCGGGGCTGTAAATGGCGATCAGGTGGATCATGAGCTGAAGCGTTGGCGACAGGCTTGCAGCCGTCGAGTCGCGAATCCGGCGCATATCGCGAAGATCTCGATCCGATCCGGCACAATGAAAGCGACCGTGCACCCCTATTCCACGCTGACCCCGGACGTCGTCATCGAGGCCGTCGAGGCCCTCGGTCACCGCTGCGACGGGCGGGTGCTCGCGCTCAACAGCTACGAGAACCGCGTCTACCAGGTGGGACGCGAGGAGAGCACGCCGGTCGTCGTGAAGTTCTACCGGCCGGGGCGGTGGTCGACGCCGGCGATCCTCGAGGAGCACGAGTTCGCGCTCGAGCTGGCGCGCGCCGAGGTGCCGGTGGTTGCGCCCGAGGTGGTCGATGGCCGTTCGCTGTTCGAGTCAGGCGGGTTCCGCTACGCGGTGTATCCGCGGCAGGGCGGGCGCTGGCCCGAGCTCGGCACCAAGGACGAGCGGGTGTGGATGGGGCGGTTCCTCGCGCGCATCCATGCCATCGGTCGCACGCGGCAGTTCCGTCATCGGCAGCGGCTCGACTGGCGCGTGATGGGCGGCGAGACGATGGGCTACCTGCTCGAAGAGGGGTGGATCCCGCCGCACATCGAGGCAGCGTACGAGTCGGTCGCGCGGGATGCGCTGATGATCGTCGAGCAGCGATTTGCGGAGGCGACGCCGTATCGGACGCTGCGGCTGCATGGCGATTGTCACCCGGGGAACGTGCTGTGGACCGACTCGGGGCCGCACTTCGTTGATCTCGACGACTGCATGACCGGGCCCGCGGTGCAGGACCTGTGGATGCTGCTGTCGGGGCGGCCCGAGGAGATCCGCGCGCAACTCGACGACCTGCTCGAAGGCTACGGCGATTTTTGCGACTTCGATTATCACGAGATCGCGCTGATCGAGCCGCTGCGGACGCTGCGCATCATGCATTACGCGGGCTGGCTCGCGCGGCGTTGGGACGATCCGGCGTTTCCGCGAGCGTTCCCGTGGTTCGAGGAGCCGAAGTACTGGGAGCAGCACGTGCTCAACCTTCGCGAGCAGATCGCCGCGATGGAGGAAGAGGACATTCTGCTTTTCTCGGAGGGGACATTCTGGATTTCCGCGCATACATGCGGAAATCCAGAATGTCCCCTCCGAAAATGGAGAATGTCCCCGGATCTGGTTCTCACTTTCACCCTGAAAATCGGTGAATGGCACCGAATTTCCACTTAGCATTAACGCATGGCCACGATCCTCGTCACCGGCGGTGCCGGCTACATCGGCAGTCACGTCGTCCGTCAGCTCGCCGAGCGCGGCGAACGCGTCGTCGTCCTCGACAACCTCTCCACCGGCTACCGCAGTGCGGTGCTCGGCGCGCCGCTCATCGTCGGCGACACGGCCGATCGCGAGCTCGTCACCAAGGTGCTGAACGAGCACGCCGTCGAGACGGTGATGCACTTCGCCGCGCACACGATCGTGCCGGAGTCGGTGTCGAACCCGCTCAAGTACTACGGCAACAACACCTGCGCCACGCGCAACCTGCTCGAGTGCTGCGATCGCGCCGGCGTGAAGCATTTCGTGTTCTCGTCGACGGCCGCGGTGTATGGCATCCCGGCCGAGGGTCTCGCGCGCGAGGATTCGCCGACCGCGCCGATCAACCCGTACGGCCTCTCGAAGCTGATGAGCGAGTGGATGCTGCGCGACCTCGCGGCGGCATCAAAGCTCCGTTACGTGGCACTCCGATACTTCAACGTGGCCGGCAGCGACCCCGGCGGCCGCATCGGTCAGACCGCGCCGAACGCGACGCTGCTGGTGAAGGTCGCGTGCCAGGCCGCAGCCGGCGTTCGCCCGCAGCTGCAGATCTTCGGCACGGACTACCCGACGCCCGACGGCACCGGCGTGCGCGACTACATCCACGTCGAGGACCTCGCCAACGCGCACCTGATGGCGCTCGACTACCTGCGCGCGGACGGTGCCTCGGCGACGCTGAACTGCGGCTACGGCCACGGCTACAGCGTCCGCGAAGTGCTGAAGATGGTCGAGGCCGTGAACGGCAAGCCGCTGAACGTGGTCGAGAGCCCCCGACGCGCCGGTGACCCGCCGTCACTCGTGGCGCACGCCGAGCGGATTCGTGCGGTGCTGGGCTGGCAGCCGCGCTTCGACGACCTGCAGACGATCGTCCGTTCGCAGCTCGAGTGGGAGTTCAGGCTGCTCCGCGAGCCGGGGCTGCAGCAGAACTAGGCCGCGGTTCGCCAACGGCCGATCAGCGGCCGTCAGCCGTCAGCTTTCAGCCGCTGATCAACCGGCCCCCACCGATCGCGGGGGCAGGGCGACCCCGTTCCCCGTGCTATCCTGCGCGCTTCAACTTTCGTCGGTAAGCGCGTGAATTCATTCGACAAGAGGCTGCTGCCAGCCTTTGCCATGGTGGTGCTTGCGGCCTGCGGAGGCGGGGGCGGTGGAGGCGGGTCGAGCAACGCGCAGCCCGCGGCTTCATTCACCGCGTCGCCGCTCGACGGCCCGGCCCCGCTCGCGGTGACGTTCGACGGCTCGGCGTCCCGCGACCCGGACGGCTCGATCGTCAACTACGTCTGGAACTTCGGCGACAACACGACCGGGCAGGGCGCTGCTACCAGCCACATCTACCAGGCGTCGGGCACGTTCACCGCGACGCTCACCGTGACCGACAATGGCGGCGCGCGCTCACAGGCGACGCGAACCATCACCGTGGCGGCGGGACCTCCGCCGAGCAGCGTCACGGTCAACGGGCGCATCACGTACGACCGTGTGCCCTTCGAGGCCTGCGCGGACGGCACCTGTCGCGACGGCACGTTCGCGGACGGACTCGACTACGCGGCGACGATCGAAGCCCCGGCACGTGGTGTGACGGTCGAACTCGTGCAGGCCTCGAGTGGTGCGATTCTCACGACGACGTCCACGGACGCGAGCGGCAACTATTCGCTGACCGCACCGGTCAACACCAACGTATTCGTGCGCGCCAAGGCGATGTCGGCGTCGAGCGGCACGGCCGCCAACCCGGCCACGTGGAGCATCCGCGTGCTCGACAACTTCGGCGGTGCGCAGTCGCAGTACGCGATCGTTGGCGCCACGTTCGACACCGCGCTTGCGAACCAGACGCGCAACCTGCGCGCGGCCTCGGGCTGGAGCGGCTTCTCGGGCTACACGACCGAGCGTGCCGCGGCACCGTTCGCGATCCTCGACACGCTGTATTCCGCGGTGCAGTTCGTGATCGCGAAGGGCGACCGTTCGGTGCAGCTCGGTCCGCTCGACATTTTCTGGAGCCCCGAAAACCGGCCCACCGACGACTGGGATCCGGCGCGCGGGTGGGTCGTGACGACGGCGTATCGCACGGGCGCGTCCACCGGCGGCGCGGCCCCGGGCATCTACGTGCTCGGCGCGGCGAACAACGATATCGACGAGTACGACCAGCACATCATCGCGCACGAGTTCCAGCACTTCCTCGAGGACCAGTTGAGCCGCACCGACACGACCGGTGGCCCGCACTCGCTCGACGAGAAGCTCGACATGCGGCTCGCGTTCAGTGAAGGATTTGCGAATGCGTTTGCCGCGATGGTGCTGAACGACCCAGTGTTCCGCGACGCGTTCGGCGCGAACCAGGGCCAGGTGTTCCGCTTCAGCGTCGAGACGGCGGCTGCGGCGAACCGTGGCTGGTACAACGAGACGTCGGTGCACGGCATCGTCTGGGACCTGTTCGACGGCGCCAATGAAAACGGCGATTCGATCGAGCTTGGCTATGGACCGATCTATACCGTGTTCACTCGCGAGCTGCGCGACGGCGTGCCGCTCACCAGCATCTTCTCGTTCATCTCGGCGCTGAAGCAGGTGGCGGGCGTGCCGGCGGCGGGCGTGGATGCGCGCGTGCAGGCCGAGAACATCGTTGCTGCCACGATCAATCCGTATGCCACCACCGAGACGAATTCGGGCGTCACGACGGCGCAGCGGGACCTGGTGCTGCCGATCTACGCCGACATCGCGCTGAACGGGTCGGCGGTGCGGCTCTGTGGCGACACCGTCGTCGGGACCTACAACAAGATCGGCAATCGCCGTTTCCTGCGCTTCAACGTGCCTTCGACGCGGGCGATCGAGGTGCAGGTCACGTGCCTGCTGTCGGATTCGACCTGCACCGGCAACCCGGAGCCGGATCCGGACTTCGGGCTGTATCATGGCCGGACCGTGCAGTTTGCCGAAAGCGATACGCCGTTCACGGAGACGCTGCGCAAAACCGTGGAGGCTGGCGATTACGTGCTCGAGGTCTACGAGTACAGTCACGCGGATCCGGATGCGTCGGTGGCGCGGCGTGGGCGCACCTGCATGACAGTCAAGATCACCGGTTGAGAGACATCATCATGACCAGCACCAAGACGGCCTTTGTTCGTGTCATCGCGGTGACCATGCTTGCATCGCTGGCTGCGGCCTGCGGTGGTGGCGAGGACAAGGCAGCCAAGGACGATGCGGCTGCTACCGCGTCCTCCGGGCAGCAGAAGAAGCCCGGTGACGCAGCGCCTGCGCCGGCGCCGGTCGACGATGGCCTGGCGAATGCGGTCGCTGTCGGCAAGACGGCGGCGGCGGTGGATTTGCGCTACGGGTTGAGCACGAAGCCGGCGGTGGGGACGCCGTTCGAGGTCGAGCTGGCCTTCACGCCGCGCGTGCATGCCGATTCGCTCGAGATCGAAGCGACCGGCATGCCCGGGCTCGTGATCGCGAGTGGCGCGACGGCGAAGTTCGCGCCGGTGAAGGCCGACGAGCGTTACTCGGCGAAGGTGCTGTTGCAGGTGACGCAGACGGGCCTGTACTACATCGGCGTGACGGCGAAGCTCACGACCCAGGTGCAGACCGATGCGCGCACGTTCTCGGTGCCGGTCGTCGTGGGTGCGATGCCGGCGGCGGAGAAGCCCGCGGTTGCGGCTGCGCCTGGTGAGACGGTGAAGTCGACGCCCGCGGTCGAGACGACGACGCCTGCGAGCGGGAAGAACCCGCAGCCCTGAAATAGGGGACATTCTGGATTTCCGGTGGATTTCCGCCCGTCGGGTGCGGAAATCCAGAATGTCCCCTATACTCCGCGCCCTTTTGCCTCGGGCGCCCCTGTGACCTCCGCCACCCGCCAGCTCCGCAACATCGCGATCATCGCGCACGTCGACCACGGCAAGACCACGCTGGTCGACCAGCTCCTCAGGCAGTCCGGGACGTTCGACGCCCGCAAGGCGGTGGTTGACCGCGTGATGGACTCGAACGCGCTCGAGCGCGAGCGCGGCATCACGATCCTCGCGAAGAACACCGCGATCCGCTGGAACGACTACCGCATCAACATCGTCGACACGCCCGGGCACGCGGACTTCGGCGGCGAAGTCGAGCGGGTGCTGTCGATGGTCGACTCGGTGCTGCTGCTCGTCGACGCGGTCGACGGACCGATGCCGCAGACGCGCTTCGTCACCCAGAAGGCTTTCGCGCACGGGCTGCGGCCGATCGTCGTGATCAACAAGATCGACCGTCCCGAGGCGCGCCCGAACTGGGTGCTGGACCAGACGTTCGACCTGTTCGATAGGCTCGGCGCCACCGAGGCGCAGCTCGACTTCCCGGTGGTGTACACGTCGGCGATCCAAGGTTTCGCGACGCACGATCCCGGTCACCGCGGCGGCGACATGACCGATCTGTTCAAGGACATCGTCAAGTACTGTCCGCCGCCGGACGTGGACCTCGACGGTCCGCTGCAGCTGCAGGTCTCGCAGCTCGACTACTCGAGCTACGTCGGCGCGATCGGCATCGGGCGCATCAAGCGCGGCACGCTTCGTCGCGGCATGAACGTCACGGTCGTCGATCGGCAGGGTCGGGCTCGCAGCGAGAAGATCCTCCAGGTGCTCGGCTTCCTCGGCCTCGAGCGCACCGAGGTCGACGAGGCGAGCGCGGGCGACATCGTGGCCTTCGCGGGCATCGAGCGCCCGGCGATTTCCGACACGCTGTGCGATCCGTCGCAACCGGAGGCGCTGCCGCCGCTGGTCGTCGACGAGCCGACGATCGGCATGACGTTCGAGGTGAACACGTCGCCGTTCGCGGGCCGGGAGGGCAAGTACCTCACGAGCCGCCAGATCCGCGAGCGACTGCTGCGCGAGGCGCTGACGAACGTCGCGCTGCGTGTCGAGGAGACGGACGACCCGGACAAGTTCCAGGTCTACGGCCGCGGCGAGCTGCACCTCGGCGTGCTGCTCGAGAACATGCGGCGTGAAGGCTACGAGATCGCGGTGTCGCGGCCGCGTGTCGTGATCAAGGAGATCGACGGCGTGCAGCACGAGCCGTACGAGATCCTCGCGGTCGACATCGAGGATTCGACGCAGGGCGCGGTGATGACGGCGCTCGGCAGCCGCGGTGGCCTGCTGCAGGCTATGCACCCGGACGGCAAGGGTCGCGTGCGTCTCGACTACGTGATCCCGGCGCGCGGGCTGATCGGATTCCAGACCGAGTTCCGCACGACCACGTCGGGACTGGGCCTGCTGTTCCACGTGTTCGACCATTACGCGCCGGTGTCGGATCGCGCGATTGCGAGCCGTCAGAACGGCGTGATGATCTCGAACGGGCAGGGGACGGTGCTCGGCTACTCGCTGTTCAACCTGCAGGAGCGCGGGCGGCTGATGGTCGCGCACGGCGACGAGGTGTACGAGGGGCAGATCGTCGGCATCCACAGCCGCGACAACGACCTCGTCGTGAATCCGCTGAAGGGCAAGAAGCTGACGAACATCCGCGCGGCCGGCCGCGACGAGAACATCGTGCTGACGCCGCCGATCCGCTACACGCTCGAGCAGGCGATGGAGTTCATCGAGGACGACGAGCTCGTCGAGATCACGCCGGCGTCGATCCGGCTGCGCAAGCGCGCGCTGAAGGAGCACGATCGCAAGCGGGCCGGCCGGGTCGAAGAAGAATAGGGGACATTCTGGATTTTCAATGCAAGTCCGACATGAGACCGGTTTGCATACGGGTCTCGCATCTGGTCAGTGCCTTCGATCCGCCGGCTTGAATGGACGTCCAGGGCCGCGCCTGGACGACTCGAGACCAAGCGCGCCCACGTTTTCGTCGACCCAATGATCTGATCCATACGGTCGTTGACGGTTGACGCACGTCCTTCAGAGTCGCCAACTCCTCAGCAGTCTGCGCTTCATTGACGCGGGTAGGCCAGTCGCCCGGCAGTGGGCACGGTGGCGCCGTCAATGCCGGCCCGATCGATCGGCCGACTCGCCATGCCAGGCTCCCCCATGGCCAGTCCTCTGCGCGCTCGACAAGCCTGCGCGGAGTGCGTTGCGCTCAACGTATCGCATGACTGTCAGCAGGTGGCCGTCGTGCTTGATCGGGAATGCCTTGAATCGTCCCTGCCAGACACGACCCGACGTGCCGTGGCGCAGGTGGTATCGATGGGCGTGCGTCGTTATCAGCCAGTGCATCCAGCGGCTGATGTCTTCGGCCCGTCCGGCGAGGCGACCAGGTGGAAGTGATTCGGCATCAGGCAGAAGGCCAGCAGCTTCAGGAGCCGGCGCTGGCCTCGCCGATCAGCTCGAGGAAGGCCCGTAGTCGCCGGGCTAAAGGAAGACCGCTGCTCGGTCGTTACCACGGTTGATGACGTGGTAGTACCCACCGGCGACGAGGAATCGGGCCGTCTTGGCATCCGTGGAGGATGCGTACTGGCTGCCGCGCGCTGCTGAACGGACGAGCAATTCGTTGAATGCACGGCGCGAACGTCGAACCAATCGGCAAGATCGGTGCCAGATGCACCAATTACTCGAAGACGACGGTGCGGTTGTCGTAGACGAGGATCTGGTGCTGCAGGTGCGCGTAGACCGCCCGGGCCAGCACGATCTTCTCGAGATCGCGGCCCTTGCGGACCATGTCCTCGACTGAGTCCTTGTGGCTCACCGCGACGACCTCCTGCGCGATGATCGGACCGGCGTCGAGATCGGCCGTGACGTAGTGACTCGTCGCGCCGATGATCTTCACGCCCCGCGTGTACGCCGCGTGATACGGCTGCCCGCCGGCGAACGCCGGCAGGAACGAGTGGTGGATGTTGATCACGCGCTCGGGCATCGCGGCGATGAAATCGGCCGACAGGATCTGCATGTAGCGCGCGAGCACGACCAGGTCGATCCGCTCCTCGTGCAGCAGCGCCAGTTGCCGGGCTTCGGCCGCCGCCTTCGTGTCCCGCGTGACCGGGATGTGCTCGAAGCGCACGCCGAACGCCCGCGCGACGTGCTCGAGGTCCGCGTGGTTGCTGACGATCACCGGGATGTCGACGGCCCATTCGCCCGACTGCCAGCGCGACAGCAGGTCGTACAGGCAGTGGCTGTACTTCGAGACGAAGATCGCGAGCCGCATGCGGCGGCTGGCCTGCTCGAGGCGCCAGTGCATCTCGTAGGGGCCGGCGACTTCTTCGGCGAAGGTCCGCTGGAAGCGCGGGACGATGTCCGCGTCGGCCGGCGGGGTCCACTCGACGCGCATGAAGAAGACGCCGCGCTCGGCGTCGACGTGCTGGTCGAGGTCGACGATGTTGCCGTGCACCTTGCGGATCAGCGAGGTGACCGAGGCGACGAGGCCCTCACGGTCGGGGCAGTGGATCAGCAGGATCAGGTTCTGTGGCATGCCGGCAGGACAGAAGAATCGGTGCCAGGCACCAATTTACCGAAAATAGGTGCCAGGCACCGAATTAAGCCGTCAGGCGGATGTGGGACGGATCGGTGGTCAGCAGCGACTCGAGGATGTCGACCGGCTGCGGCGCACCGATGTAGTGCCCCTGGGCGTACTGGATGCCGATGTCGGCCAGGCGCGCGAGCACGTCGGCCGAGTCGACGCGCTCGGCGATCGTGCGGATCCCCATGGTCTCGCCAATCTGCGCGATCGCCTCGACCATGCTGCGGTCGATGCGGTCGTGCGTGACGTTGTGCATGAACTGGCCGTCGATCTTCAGGAAGTCCACCGGCAGGTTCTTCAGGAACATGAACGACGACAGGCCGCTGCCGAAGTCGTCGAGCGCGAAGCGGCAACCGCGGCTGCGCAGCTCGCGGATGAAGTGCGTCGCGGCGGCAAGGCTGGTCATCGCCGCGGCCTCGGTGAGCTCGAAGCACAGCGCGCCCGGGCTCACGTCCGCGGCCGCCATCTCGGCGATCACGAAATCGAGGAACTGCTCGTCGTTCAGCGTCGTGCCCGAGATGTTGATCGCGAGCGTGAACGGCTCGCGCGTGCCGGCGTCGCTGCGACGATGCACCAGCCGCGTGCACGCCTGGCGCACCACCCAGCGGTCGATCGCCGGCATCAGGTTGAAGCGCTCGGCCGCCGGGATGAATTCCGCCGGCTGCACCAGCTGGCCGTTCTCGTCCCGCATGCGCAGCAGCAGCTCGAAGTGGCGCAGCTTCTCGACGCCGGAGCGGATCGGCACGATCGTCTGTGCGAGCAGCACCAGCTGGTCCTCCTCGCACGCACGGTTGATGCGCGACACCCATTGCATCTCGCGGTGGCGCTCCGGCGCACGGCCCTGCTGGTAGGTCTGCACGCGGTTGCGGCCCGAATCCTTCGCCGAATAGCACGCGACGTCGGCCGCGCTCATCACGGTGGCGAGCGTGTCGGCCTTGCCGTTGATCTCCGCGAGGCCGATCGACACGCCGACCTTCATGATCCGGTCCTGCCAGACGAACCGGAAGTCGCGGATCGCCTGGCGCAGGCCCTCGGCGATGCGCTGCGCGGTGTCGAGCGTGCAGTCCTGCAGCAGCACGCCGAACTCGTCGCCGCCGAGGCGGGCCAGCGTGTCGGTGGTGCGGATGCGCGTCTGCACGACGCTGGTGACCTGCTTCAGCAACCGGTCGCCGGCCTCGTGCCCGCAGGTGTCGTTCACGACCTTGAACTGGTCGAGGTCGAGGTACATCAGCACGTGGCTCAGGCCTTCGTTCAGCCGCGCGGCCTGCAGCGCCTCGCCGAGCCGGTTCTCGAACTCGCGACGGTTGATCAGGCCGGTGAGCTGGTCGTGCGTCGCCTGGTACGTGAGCGCACGCTGCAGCCGGCGTTCCTGGCTCACGTCGTGGAAGACCATGACCGCGCCGATCAGCCGGCCGGCCCGGTCGCGGATCGGGGCCGCCGAGTCCTGGATCGAGATCTCCTGCAGCCGGCGATTGATCAGCAGCGTCGGCTCCGCGAGCTCGATCGTGCGGCCCTCGCGCAGGCAGCGCAGGATCGGGCTGTCGATCGCCAGCCGCGTCGTCTCGTTGACCATCTGGAACACTTCGGCGACCGGGCGACCGACCGCCTCGGCAGTGCTCCAGCCGGTCAGCTCCTCGGCGACCGGGTTCAGGTACTCGACGTGACCGTCCGAGTCGGCGGTGAGCACCGCGTCGCCGATCGACTGCAGCGTGACCTGGGCCTTCTCCTTTTCCGCGGAGAGCTGCAGTTCCACGGCCTTGCGCTTGCTGATGTCGGCGAGCGTGCCCTCGTAGCCGACGATCTCGCCGTCGGCATCGCGCACGACCCGCGCGTTCTCGACGACGGTGATCACCTGGCCGTCGCGGCGGCGAAGCTGGAATTCTGCACTGCGCACCATGCCATCACGCTGCAATTCGTCAATGATGCGGTCGCGCTCCGACGGATCGACGTACAGGTGACTCGTCGACGGCAGCGCGAGCAATTCGTCCGCGCTGCTCGAAACCGAGCATGTCGACCAGCGCGGGATTGACGGACTCGAGTCGTCCGTCGGCATCTGGTTCGATACACGCCCTCGATGACGTTCTCGAACAGGCCGCGGTACCGGGCCTCGCTGCGGCGCAGCGCTTCCTCGGACTGCTTGCGTTCGATCGCGATGCCGGCGAGGGCCGTCAGGCGCGCCATCAGCTCGAAGTCGCGCTTCAGCGGGCTGCGCGGCTGGCGGAAATACATCGCGACCGTGCCGAGCATCCGGCCGTCGGACGCGCGGATCGGCGTCGACCAGCACGCGCGCAGGCCGGCGGCCAGCGCCGGGGCGCGCATGAATTCCCAGAGTGCGTCGCGGGCGATCTCCGCCACCACCACCTGGCGCTGCAGGAAGATCGCCGCAGCGCAGGAGCCGTTGCGCGGGCCCACCTCGATCTCGCGCATCGACTTGAGGAAATGGGCCGGCAGGCGCTGGCCGGCCACGTTGCGCAGCACGTTCGACTCGGCGTCGAACACGGTCACGGCGCAGAGCGAGTCGGGCGTCACGCGCTCGGCCGTCTCGGCGATCGCCTCGAGCGTGTCCGGAAGCTCGACGTTGCCCGTGATGCGCTCGAACACGCGCCGCTCGCCGATCGCGAGGAACTCGCTGCGCTTGCGCTCGGTGATGTCAGTGATGCTGCCACGGATCAGGCGACGCCCGGAGGAGGGCAGGCGCACCAGCCGCACTTCGCACGGGATGTCGTGGCCGTGCGCGTCGCGGTGTGTCCACTCGAAGCACGGCGCCTCGCCCGTCAGGGCCCGGTCGATGTGGCCGCGGACCACGCCGAACGAGGGCGAGCCGTCCGGCTGCTCGGGCGGGCTGATCCTGTCGGGTCCGGCCGCGAGCAGTTCTTCACGAGTCATCTTGAAGAACCGCACGGCGTTCTCGTTGCACTCGACGAAACGGCCGAGATCCACGTCGAACACGACGATCGCCTCGGGCGCGTTCTCGACCAGTGTCCGGTACCGTGCCTCGCTCTCGCGGATCGCGGCCTCGGCCAGCTTGCGATCCGACGTGTCGCGCAGGCAGACGATGAAGACTTCGCGCCGGTCGAGCTTGACCTTGCTGACGCCGAGCTCCGCGTCGAACAGCGTGCCGTCCATGCGGCGGCCCTTCGTTTCGCGCGGCGCGAGGTCGAACTGCGTGTTCTCGAGCGACTCGGAGAGTTCTTCGAGCGCCTCGGTCAGTTGCGGGCGGCGTGCCAGCGACGGGATCAGCACGTCCAGCCGGCGGCCGCGCACGGCGTCCTCCTGGCAGCCGAAGACGCGTTCGCCGGTGCTGTTCACGGTCTCGATGCAGCCGGTGCCGTCGACGGTCAGGATCGCGTCCTTGACGTGGTCCAGGATCACCTGCAACTGGCTTGCGGCGCTCTCACGCACCTCGCGCGTGAAGGCGCTGGTCTCGTCGGCCAGCAGCTTGATCGAGCGCACGACGCCGCGGCGTTCCTCGTCCCACTCGGCGTAGGCCGAGCTGATCGCCTGCAGCAGCTTGCGCAGGTCGAGCTGGCCGCTCTCCTGGCGCGATTCGTCGAACTGCTGCTTCAGCAGGGGGTGCAGGCTCATCGGAAGGGCCACCCGCCACGGGCATGTGCCACGATCGGCCGTGGGGCCGCGCGGCATGTGGACCTTGTTGTTCTTGTCCTGGACTGCGTTCATCCGTCTCAGCGATACCCGCCGCCCCCCTGGCAGGGGCGGGTCGTGCCGGATACTAGGCTCGGCCCGCGTGACGGGGATGTGACCGGGGTCGCATTCGGGCGGGCCTGCCCGGGGTTCAGTTACAATTCACGCCCCCCGTCCAAAGCCCGTTCCATGTCCCCGGATTCGACCGACCAGTACCCCACCAGCTCGCCCCTGATCGGCCGTGACGACCCGCCACCGTTCGTGGTCCTGCACGAGCACGGGGAGGCGCCTGCGCTCATCGTCTGCGACCACGCGAGCCGTGCGTTCCCGAAGGCGATGCAGCGGCTTGGCCTGCCGGTGCTGCAGACGTGGCAGCACATCGCCTGGGACATCGGTGCCGGCGAGCTCGCCCGCGGCATCTCGAATGCACTCGACGCGCCGGCGGTGCTGGCCGGGTATTCGCGGCTGGTCGTGGACTGCAACCGCCGTCCCGACGATCCCGAGGCATTCCGTCGTGAGAGCGACGGCTGGGAGATCCCTGGCAACCTGTCGCTGACCGAGTTCGAGCGCCGCGTGCGGCTCGCCTGTTTCTTCGACCCGTACCACGAGGCGATTGCCGCGATGCTGGGCGGGTTCCGGGCGCGGCAGGTCGTGCCGATGGTCGTCTCGGTGCACACGTTCACGCCGCAGATGGGCGGCGAGCAGCGCCCGTGGCACGTCGGCATCCTGTGGGACAAGGACGAGCTGTCCGCCGCGCGCCTGATCGCGGGACTGCGGGCGATCGACGGGCTCGTGGTCGGTGACAACCAGCCGTACAGCGGCAAGCACCCGTCGAACTACACGATCGACCATCACGTCGAGCCGGAGGGGCTGCCGCATCTGTGCATCGAAGTGCGGCAGGACCAGCTCGAATCGCCGGCGGGCGTCGAGCGCTGGGTGCGGATCCTTTCCAGGCTGATTCGGGAGATCGTGCAGGACACGGCGTTGCGAAGCCTGCGCGGCACGGAGTCCACATGGCTACTCGCGAACCACCGCTGACCCTCGGCGTCGAGGAGGAGTACCTGCTGGTCGACCGCGAGACGCGCGCGGTCGCGAGCTCGCCTCCCGCGGAACTGTTCGCGAACCTGCACGAGCGGACGGCGGGTCGCGCGTTCCCGGAGTTCCTGCGCGCGCAGGTCGAGATCGCGACGCCGGTGTGCCGCTCGATCGGCGATGCGCGCGTCGAGCTGACGCAGCTGCGTCGCGCAGTGATCGAGGAGAGCGCGAAGTTCGGCCTCGCGCCGATCGCGGCGTCGAGCCACCCGTTCTCGCTGTCGTCGAAGCAGATGCGCACCGACAAGGAGCGCTACGTGGCGCTGCTCGAGGAGATGCAGGGCGCGGCGCGGCGGATGATGATCTGCGGGCTGCACGTGCACGTCGGCTTCGAGGACGACGACCTGCGCATCGACCTGCTGAACCAGCTGACGTATTTCCTGCCGCACCTGCTCGCGCTGTCGTGCAGCTCGCCGTTCTGGGAAGGCGAGCGGACCGGGCTGATGTCGTTCCGGCTGATGATCTTCAACGGCGTGCCGCGCACCGGCCTGCCGCAGCACTTCTCGAGCTGGGGCGAATACCGGCGCCACACGGACATCCTGGTCGAGACCGGCATCATCGCCGACACGTCGCGGATCTGGTGGGACCTGCGGCCGAGCCTGCGCTACCCGACGCTCGAGACGCGCGTGATGGACTGCTGCACGACGCTCGAGGATGCGCTCAGGCTCGCGGCGCTGAACCAGTGCCTGCTCAGGATGCTGTACCGGCTGCGCTGCGCGAACCAGCGCTGGCGCATGTATTCGCACCTGCTGCTCGGCGAGAACCGCTGGCGCGCGATGCGCTATTCGTACGACGCGGGCCTGCTCGACCTCGGCCAGCAGCGCATCGTGCCGTTCGCGGAGCTGCTCGAGGAGCTGATCGAGCTCGTGCGCGAGGATGCGGTCGCGCTCGGCTGCCTTGCGGAAATCGAAGGGCTGCGCGAGATCCTGCAGCGCGGCACCAGTGCGCACCGGCAGATCAGGGTGTACGAGGAGTCGATGGCGTCGGGCGCGACCGACGCCGAGGCGCTGCGTGCGGTCGTGGACTGGCTCGTCGCCGAGACCGCGCGGATATGAAAATAGGTGCCATGCACCGATTAATTTCCGTGGCGCCGATGATGGACTACACGGACCGCCACTGCCGGTACCTGCACCGGCTGGTGAGCCCGGGCGCGTTGCTCTACACGGAGATGGTGACGGCGCTCGCGCTGAAGCACGGCATCTCGAGCGGCTGCTCGACTTCGACCGCGCCGAGGGCCCCGTGGCATTGCAGCTCGGCGGCTCGGATCCTGCGCTGCTGGCAAAGGCCGCGAAACTTGGCGAGCAGTGGGGCTACGACGAGATCAACCTGAACGTCGGCTGCCCGAGCGACCGCGTGCAGGAAGGCAATTTCGGCGCGTGCCTGATGGCCGAGCCGCAGCTCGTCAAAGACTGCCTGAGCGCGATGCTCGACGCCGTCAGCCTGCCCGTCACGGTCAAGTGCCGCATCGGCATCGACGAGCTCGACGACTACGGGTTCTTCGACCACTTCGTGCAGACGACGCGCCGCTCCGGCGTCAACGTCTACATCGTGCATGCCCGCAAGGCGATCCTGCAGGGCATGACGCCGAAGGAGAACCGCGAGATCCCGCCGCTGCGCTACGAGACGGTCGCGCGGCTGAAGCGCGAGAACCCGGACCTGACGGTGATCCTGAATGGCGGCCTGAAGACCATCGCGGAGGTCCGCCAGTGGTGGGCGCACTGCGACGGCGTGATGCTCGGCCGGCAGGCGTACCAGGAGCCGTACCTGCTGGCACAGCTGCACGGCGAGTTCGTCGACCGCGACTGGACTCCGCCCGACCGTCACGACATCGTCGAGCGCTACGCCGACTACATCGACCGCATGCTGCGTGAAGGGCACCGCCTGCCGCTGATGCTGCGGCACATCCACGGGCTCTACACCGGCTTCCCGGGCGCGCGTGCCTGGCGCCGCTACCTCGCCGAGCAGGGCATCCGGCCGGGTGCCGGCGCCGAGGTGCTGCGGGACTCGCTGCGGGTATTTCGCAGCGCCGCATGAGGAAGGGCGCGCAAGCGTCTGTATAATCAGGCGCGGACCGGCGCCTTTCGTCCTGGCAAAGCCGGCCACAAGGGGGTCCTACCGCCGATGAGCACCGACTCGGAGGTTGCCGTCCTGTTCGCGGACGTCGTGGGGAGCACGCGCCTCTATGAGGTGCTGGGCGACCTCAAGGCGCGCGACATGGTCGTGGCGTGCGTCGACCTCATGCGGGCCGCGACCGAGCGCAACCGTGGCACGGTGATCAAGACGATCGGTGACGAGATCATGTCGACCTTCCCGACGGCGAACGACGCCGTGAACGCCGCGGGCGAGATGCAGCAGGACATCGGCGCGCATCCCGAACTCTCGGTGGAGGGCCAGCACGTCGCGATCCGGATCGGCTGCCACTTCGGCCCGGTGGTGCTCGAGAACACGCGACATCTTCGGCGCGTCGGTGCACACCGCGAACCGCATGACCAGCCAGGCCAAGTCCGGCCAGATCATCCTGACGACGGCGATGGTCGAGCGCCTGTCGCCGGAATGGCGTGCCGTGACGCGCCAGATCGACGTGACGCCGGTGAAGGGCCGCACCGAGGAGATGGAGCTCTTCGAGGTGATCTGGCAGCAGGAAGACGCGACCAGCATGCTGCCGTCGATCGAGATCGACGCGCGCACCGGGCATCGGCCGAAGCGTGTCCGGCTGAGGCACGGCGGCCGGGAGCACGTGCTCGACGACGGCGGCAAGGAGAGCCTGACGATCGGTCGTGCCGAAGAGAACGACATCGTCGTGCAGGGCAACCTGATCTCGCGCATCCACGCGCGCATCGAGATTGCGCGCAACAAGGTGCTGCTGGTGGACCAGAGCACGAACGGCACGTTCGTCACCAGCCAGGACGGCGAGGAAGCGTTCGTGCGCCGCGATTCAGTGGCGCTGACAGGGCAAGGGCCTGATCGGGCTCGGCAAGCTGCCGGAAGCGCAGGCGAGCGATTCGATCAGGTATCAGCTCGAGGATTGAAGATCGGGGACATTCTCACTTTTTCCCGCAATCCGCAGCGGAAAAAGGAGAATGTCCGCTAGTTTCTCAGCCCAGCGCCTTCTTCACCCGCTGATACTCAGCCCGCAGCGCCGCCGGCGTGCGCGAGCCGAACTCCTCGAGGTACTTGCCGATCTCGTCGATCTCCTTGTGCCAGGCGTCGCGATCGAGGTCGAGCAGCTGGTGCAGCGAGCCGTCCGGCAGGTTCAGGCTCTTCAGGTCGAGATCTTCCTTGTGCGGCAGCAGCCCGATCGGCGTCTCGTGCGCCTTCGCGCGGCCTTCGCAGCGATCGATGACCCACGACAGCACGCGCAGGTTGTCGCCGAAGCCCGGCCACAGGAACTTGCCGTCCTTGTCCTGGCGGAACCAGTTCACGTGGAACACCTTCGGCAGCTGCTTCACGCGGCCCTCGAACGACAGCCAGTGCGCCCAGTAGTCGGCGAAGTTGTAGCCGCAGAACGGCTTCATCGCCATCGAGTCGCGACGCACGACGCCCACCTGTCCGACTGCAGCGGCCGTCGTTTCCGACGCCATGCCGGCACCGACCATCACGCCGTGCTTCCAGTCGCGGGCTTCGTAGACGAGCGGGGCGACTTCGCGGCGACGGCCGCCGAACAGGATCGCCGAGATCGGCACGCCCTCGGGGTGCTCCATCAGGTGGTTGTAGGCGGGGTTCTGCTTCGCCGACACGGTGAAGCGCGAATTCGGCGTGCGCGGCGGGGCCATTCGCCTTGTCGTAAGGACGACCCTGCCAGTCGGTGACCGGCGTGCCCTTGATGCGGCCTTCCCACCACGGCTCGTTGTCAGCCGTGACCGCGACGTTCGTGAAGATCGTGTCGTGGTGGATCATCTCGTAGGCGTTGCGGTTCGTCTTCGGGCTGGTGCCCGGCACCACGCCGAAGAAGCCGGCCTCCGGGTTGATCGCGCGCAGGCGGCCGTCGCTGCCGACGTGCAGCCACGCGATGTCCTCGCCGATGGTCCACACCTTCCAGCCCGGCATCGTGTCGGGCGGGATCAGCATGCCGAGGTTCGTCTTGCCGCAGGCCGACGGGAACGCGCGCCGCGACGTAGTGCACTTCGCCGCGCGGGTTCTCGAGGCCCACGACCAGCATGTGCTCGGCGAGCCAGCCCTCGGTCGCGTGCCTGCCAGCTCGCGATCCGCAGCGCATGGCACTTCTTGCCGAGCAGCGCGTTGCCGCCGTAGCCCGAGCCGATGCTCTTGATCGACAGCTCCTCGGGGAAGTGCATGATGAAGCGGCGGTCGGGGTTCAGGTCGCCGACCGAGTGCAGGCCCTTGACGAACACGCCGTCCTTCTCGATGCGGTGCTGGGCCGGCGTGCCCATGCGCGTCATGATGCGCATGTTGAGCACGACGTACGGGCTGTCGGTGATCTCGACGCCGCAGCGTGCGTATGGCGAGTTGATCGGGCCCATGCAGTAGGGCACGACGTACATCGTGCGGCCCTTCATGCAGCCCGCGAACAACGCGTCGATCTTCTTGTGCGCCTCGGCCGGCTCCATCCAGATGTTGTTCGGGCCCGCGTCGTCCTTGTTCTTCGTGCAGATGAACGTCAGGTGCTCCACGCGCGCCACGTCGGACGGGTTCGAGCGGTGCAGGTAGCAGTTCGGGAACGTCGCCTGGTTGAGCTCGATCAGGTCGCCGCGCAGCAGCATCAGCTCGGTGAGCTCGTCGCGCTCGGCGTCGGAGCCGGTGCACCAGTGGATGCTGTCGGGTTGGGTGAGCTTGGCCGTCTCTGCGACCCAGTCTCGGAGTGCAGCGTTCGTGGTTGTCATCAGGCGGGTATCCTTCGTCTGCCCGGCCTTGCAACAGCGCGGTGGCCCGGGACGTTGATTGATCCTTGCCCGCCGATTATAGCCTTGCTGACCCGTCGGCCCGCACCCGTGGACGGTGCGTATGCAGGGGACATTTTCTGAAGGGGACATTCTGCTTTTCCGCCTCGCGGAAACAAAGCCGGAAAAGCAGAATGTCCCCAAAGCAAAAAAAAGGGCCCTCACGAGGAGGGCCCAATCAGGGGGAGATCAGTAGGAAGTGTTCGACTTGAGGCGAATGGCTCAGGCAGCAGCCTTGCGCACGCGGGCCTTCGTCTTGCGCACGGCGGTCTTGACCTTGCGCTTCGCAGTCTTCACTTCGGGAATCTTGTCTTCGGTCGTCTCGACGACACGCTCGTACGTGTGCGCCGCGACGGTGCGGAGGTCACGGCCGGCGACCTTGAAGATCGTCACGGCGCGCTGCGCGTCTTCGACGACGCGGGCGCGGGTGGCCGGCACCATCTCGAACTGGTCGCGCACGAGGTCGACGATGTTCTCGGCGCGGGCCGCACGCTCGAGGCGCAGCGCGACGTCCGAGAGCGCCGACGTCAGCATGTCGGACTGCAGCTCGATCAGGTTCGACACGGCGGTCTGCGAGACCGTCGTCAGCTTGACGCCCGAGCGGGCGAACACGCGGACGGGGCTCTTCAGCGCCTTGATGTTCTCGGCGGAGCCGACGAACGCCTCGCGGACGGTCTCAGCGGACTCCTTGCGGAACTTCTGGACCTGGCCGGAGAGGGCCGAGGTCTGCTCACTCATGAATTCCTGAATCTGCTCGATCATGGCCGGCTCCTGGGTTTGGGCATGCTGCTGCATTGCAGCATTTGCTGCAGTGCACAATACCGCCGCGGCCCCGGTATGTCAAATACGGTAAGTCCGGATTTCCCACGCATTTGCGCCTTGCCGCCCGGACGGCCCTGCCGCAGAGTCGCAGCCCAATGCCCGTACCCAGCCTCCCTGTCCGGCGCCTGAGCGTCCCAATCGTCCTCCTGGCGCTTTCCGCGGCGATCCTCCCGTGCGCGGCCACGCTGGCTGCCGATGAGGACGCAGGACGCGCTGGCGGCCGTGGAGCGACTGGTACCGGCCCGCTGGAAGCCGTCATCGTGGTCCAGGCGCTGGAGGTTGCGACGCGGCCCGATGGCAGCGAGCAGAAGCGCTTCGTCGAGGCGAGCAAGCTGCAGGCGGGCGAGGAGGTCTACTACACGATCCGGGTGCGCAACCCCGGCAAGGAGGCCGTCGCCGACGTCGTGGTGACGAAGCGCATGCCGTTCGGCGTCGATTACGTGCGCGGATCGGCGAGCGGGCCTGCCTGCGACGTCGAGGTCTCGAGCGACGACGGCGAAACGTATGCCGCAGAGGGCAAGTCCGGCGAATACACCCACCTGCGCTGGACCTGCAGGAACGCACTTGCGCCCGGCGCGACCGCGCTGCTCCGCTTCCGCGCGATCTTCCGCTGAACATGACCGACACACTCACCGGGATCTTCGGTCCGGACGGACCGCTGGCGCGCGCCATGCCCGGCTACAGCGTGCGCGACCAGCAGTCGTCGATGGCGGAGCACGTCGCCGCGGCGCTGAAGAGCCACGAGACCCTGGTGGTCGAGGCGGGCACGGGCACGGGCAAGACCTTCGCGTACCTCGTGCCGGCGCTACTGTCCGGACGGCGCGTGATCCTGTCGACGGGCACGCGAGCGCTGCAGGACCAGCTGTATCACCGCGACCTGCCGGCGGTCTGCAACGCGCTCGGCCGCCCGGTGCGTGTCGCGCTGCTGAAGGGCCGTGCGAACTACCTCTGCCGTCATCGACTCGACGTGGCGGAGCAGCAGGCTTATGCGCGCGGCGTGCGGCGCGAGGTGGCCGTTGCGCTGCCGAAAGTGCGCGCGTGGTCGCACGTCACGCGCAAGGGCGACATCGCGGAACTGCCCGGCATCGGCGAGCAGGATCCCGTCTGGCCGTGGGTGACCTCGACGCGCGAGAACTGCCTCGGCGCCGAATGCCCGAAGTACGACGAATGCTTCGTGCTCGCGGCGCGGCGCGAAGCGCAGGCCGCCGACATCGTGGTCGTCAACCATTACCTGCTGATGGCCGACCTGGTGCTGAAGGAGGAAGGCTTCGGCGACCTGCTGCCCGGCGCGGACGCGATCGTGATCGACGAGGCGCACCAGTTGCCGGACGTCGCCGCGCAGTTCCTCGGCTACAGCGTCAGCACGCGGCAGCTGTCCGCCATCGCGAAGGACATCGCGGGCGAGCTGCTGCTCGCGCAGCAGATGGGCTCGAACGTCGACGCGGCGCTGACCGGGCTCGACGCGCAGGTGGCCGCGGTGATCGCGGCGGGCAGCGGCAGCGACGCAAGGCTCGAGCACTCGCAGTGGCCCGAGCGGCTGGTCGAGGCGCTGAACGGGCTGGCGAGCCGCGCGACCGAGCTCGCCACGGCGCTCGAGCCGCTCGCGGGCGACGGGCAGGGCGCGTTCCACCGGCTGCACGACCGGCTCGTCGAAAGTGCCGAACGGCTGCAGCTGCTGACGCAGGAGCAGGTCGAGGGCGGCGTGCGCTGGGCAGAGACCGGTGCGCGCAACGTCAGCTGCCACTACGCGCCCGTGGACGTGGCCTCGCAGCTGGCGGCGCTGATGCAGGCGCAGTCGGGTGCGTGGATCCTCACCTCGGCCACGCTTGCGGTCGGCGACGATTTCTCGCACTACAAGCGCCGCTCCGGGTTGTCGCATGCGCGCGCGGTGCGCTTCGAAAGCCCGTTCGATTTCGCAAACCAGGCGCTGATGTACCTGCCGAAGGGTCTCGGCGACCCGGGTGCGCCGGGCCATACGGCGAACGTGATCGCGGCGTCGCTGCCGGTGCTCGAGGCGAGCGGCGGGCGGGCATTCCTGCTGTTCACGAGTCACCGCGCACTGCGTGAAGGCGCCGAGGAACTGCGCCGCGCCTGGGGTGACTCGCCGCCGGTGCCGGTGCTGATCCAGGGCGACGGCTCCCGCGATCAGCTGCTGCGTCGGTTCCGCGAGGCCGGCAATGCGGTGCTGCTCGGCACCGGCAGCTTCTGGGAAGGCGTCGACGTCAAGGGCACTGCGCTCTCGGTCGTGATCATCGACAAGCTGCCATTCGCGGCACCGGACGATCCGCTGCTGAAGGCGCGGCTCGAGGCGATCCGCGAGCAGGGCGGCAACCCGTTCTTCGACGAGCAGGTGCCGCAGGCCGTGATCGCGCTGAAGCAGGGCGTCGGGCGGCTGATCCGCGACGATGCGGACTTCGGCGTGGTGATGCTCTGCGACACGCGGCTCGTGACCAAGGGTTACGGGCGCGCGTTCCTTGCGAGCCTGCCGCCGATGAAGCGGACGAGGGAGCTGGCGGAAGTGACGGGGTTCCTGCGCGAGCGGCTGGACGGCGCCGGTCATCCTGCGTAGTGGTATGATATTCATCATACTTTGGGGGTGCCGATGAGCAGCATCAAGGTGGCGATCACGATCGAGCGCGAGACGCTCGCGGGCATCGACGGCCTGGTGGCGCGCAAGATCTTCCCGAACCGGAGCCGTGCGATCCAGGCGGCACTGGCGGAGAATCTGGAGCGCATGGAGCGGCGCCGCTCGCCGCCGAATGCGCGAAGTTCGATCCGCAATTCGAGAAAGCGCTGTGCCGACGAAGGGCTGGGCGCGGAGGCGGAGTCGCGGCCCGAATACGAGGGGCGAGATACCGCTGGGCGGATCTGAATCCGTCCGCCGTCCGAGCAGGCGGGGCAGCGCTCCGGCGTCGCTGATGAGGCGTTGTTCCTGAGCCACGACGTCTTCAACGAACGGTCGGGCACGGTCATCGCGATGGCATCGCGAGCCAGCCGACAGCCGAGACGGGCTTACCGCTGACGTTGGGGATCGACTGCGGCCGCGTTGCACGATAGCGGTCGTGGGTCGACGGTCAGCCAGATTCGAACGCTCCGTGCCGCAGCGAGCCTGTGCGCGGCTCGGTCGAGTGTCGGCCTGGAGGAACCGACTCAGGTTTCGTTTCGAGGGCCTGAACGAGGTCATCGGGCCATGAAGCAACGGCCGCGACGGTCATTGCGATCATTGCATTGGACGGGGTCTGACATGCGCCTCCTCGCACTCGACACCTCCACCGAAGCCTGCTCCGCCGCGCTGTTCCAGGACGGCGCGATCACGCTGCGCTTCGAGATCACCGAGCGCAGCCACGCGGACCTGATCCTGCCGATGGTCGAGTCGCTGCTCGGTGAAGCGGGCCTCGCGCTCGCGGACCTCGATGGACTCGCGTTCGGCCGCGGTCCCGGCGGCTTCACGGGCCTGCGCATTGCGACCGGGGTCGTGCAGGGCCTGGCGCTCGGGGCTGGATTGCCCGTGGCGCCGGTGTCGAGCCTGGCCGCGGTCGCCGAGCAGGTGCCGGCGGGCGAGGGCGAGGCAATCCTCGTCTGCAACGACGCGCGCATGGGCGAGGTTTACTGGGGTGTGTTCCGCAAGGCCGCGAACGGGTCGATGGAGGCGCTGGCCGCCCGAATCGGTCTCGCCGCCCGAACGAGTCGCGATCGACGCCGCCATCGTGCGTCACGCTGCCGGCAACGGCATCCCGCGCTACCCGGAGCTGCGGGCGAGGCTGCAGGCGGCCGGATTGCAGCTTCATGACAACCTCTATCCGCGCGCGGACGCAGTGGCGCGGCTGGGCGCAATCGAGCTGGCAGCGGGCCGGGCCGTGTCCGCTGAAATGGCGCTGCCGACCTACGTTCGTGACGACGTCGCACGGCCTGCGGGCCCGGCCGTCACCGGAATGTCATAATTGCGGCCTGTAATGCCAGCGTCACCTGATTGCTGGATTACGACGCAATGACGAGCAAACAGATCCTGATCGTCGAGGACGAGAAGCCCATCCGGGACATGATCGCGTTCGGCCTGCGACGCGCGGGCTTCGACGTGCGCGAGGCGGAGGACTGCTCCGCTGCCCGCGCCAGCATTGCCGACCATCGCCCGGACCTGCTGCTCGTCGACTGGATGCTGCCGGACCAGAGTGGCCTCGAGCTCACGCGCGCGATCAAGCGCAACAAGGACACCGAGGACATGCCGGTGATCATGCTCACCGCGCGCGCGGACGAGCACGACAAGGTGTCGGGCCTCGAGGGTGGCGCGGACGACTACGTCACCAAGCCCTTCAGCCCGCGCGAATTGCTGGCTCGGATCAACGCCGTGCTGCGCCGGACCACGCCGGCCGGTGCAGGCGGAACGATCGAGTCCGGTGGCCTCGCGCTCGACACGGCGAGCCACCGCGTGACGGCGGGCGAGCAGACCGTCGCACTCGGGCCCACCGAGTATCGCCTGCTGCAGTTCTTCATGGAGCACCCGGAGCGCGTCTATTCGCGCGGGCAGCTGCTCGACCGCGTGTGGGGCGGCAACGTGTACGTCGAGGAGCGCACGGTCGACGTGCACATCCGCCGGCTGCGCAAGGCGCTCGAGCCGTTCAGCAGCGACGGCCTGATCCAGACGGTCCGCGGCTCCGGCTACCGTTTCTCGACGCGGCCCGAGTAGCGGGCCCACTGGCGGTACGAATTGTCGCAACCCGCCTGGCAGCAGATTGCAGCGATCGTCGCGACCGTGCTGGTCGCGGCCGCGCTCGGCTTCCTGTTCGGCCACACCGCGCTGTTCGTCGCGATTGCGCTCGCGATCCTGCTCGCGCTGCAGGTGCGCAACCTGTTCCGCTTCGAGCACTGGCTGCGGCATCGCACGGTCGAGTCGCCGCCCGACATGAATGGCGTGTGGGGCCAGGTAGTTGCGATCACGAGCCGCATCTACCGCCGCAAGGTGTTCCACAAGCGGCGCGTGCTCACGCTGCTGCGCGAGTTCCGGCGCATGACCGCCGCGATGCCGGACGGCGCGATCCTGCTTGGGCCCAACCGCGAGATCCTGTGGTTGAATCGCACCGCGGGCAACTGGCTCGACCTGCGGCGCAAGATCGACCACGGCATCCGCGTCGACAACCTGGTGCGGCACCCGGCACTGGTCGAGTACCTGGAAAGGGCGGCACGCACGGCGCCGCCGCGGATCCACCTGCCGAAGCAGGGCGACCGCTGGCTCGAGTTCCACCTGGTGCGCTCGAGCGACAGCGCCCAGCAGCTGCTGATCGTGCGCGACGTCACCAGCGAGGCGCGGCTCGAGTCGATGCGCAAGGACTTCGTCGCGAACGCCTCGCACGAGCTGCGCTCGCCGCTGACGGTGATCAGCGGTTACCTGGACGGGCTCGCCGACGACACGGCGCTCGACGAGGCGTGGCGCGAGCCGGTGATGGAGATGCGCCGCCAGTCGGACCGGATGCGCGGCATCGTGCAGGACCTGCTCGAGCTGTCGAAGCTCGAGGCGGAGAGCGGCGAGGCGGAGCAGACGCCGGTCGACGTGGGCGGAATGCTGGCGCTGATCCGCAAGGACGTGCTGGCGCGGCCGGAGCACCCCGAGACCGTGGAACTGCAGCTCGACAGCAATGCGAGCCTGCTCGGATCCGAGAGCGGGCTGCATTCGGTGTTCTCGAACCTCGTGTCGAACGCGGTCAAGTACACGCCGGCCGAGGGCAGCATCCACATCCGCTGGTGGGTGGACGCGTGCCGGCGGCCACGTCTCGGTGCGCGACACCGGCATCGGCATCCCGGCCGAGCACCTGCCCCGGCTCACCGAACGCTTCTACCGGGTGGATGCCGGGCGGTCGCGGCGTCTCGGCGGGTCCGGACTCGGTCTCGCCATCGTCAAACACGCATTGCAGCGGCATGACGGCCGGCTCGAGATCCAGAGCGTGGAAGGCAAGGGCAGCACGTTCACGTGTCACTTCCCGGCATCGCGCGTCCAGCACGCTAGGTCCGGCTGTCATCCTTATTGCCGTTGCAGCATCACTACAGCCGACACTGAAACCTCGCTGTAACAGTCGGCGCCTATAAAGACGGCCATGGGATTTTTCGCGCCGATCGCAACTCGTGTTCCGACGCGGAAGTGTCGTTCAGTTACCACCATCGTGAGGGGATCAACTGTGAGAAATACGCTGCTGGCCACGGCGGTCGCCGCGGCACTGATGCTGAGTGCGGCCCAGGCTTCCGCCGCCCCGGCCAAGACGGCCACCAAGGCCGAACTCGATGCAATGCAGGCGCAGATGCAGGCATTGTCGGAGCGCCTCACGCGCCTCGAAGCGGCCAATGCGGCGCTGCAGACCGAGAACTCGGACCTGAAGTCGCTGGTCGATCGTCGCGACGCCGAGACCGACTACCTCAAGGCGCAGGCCAAGGACCTGCGCGAGGAAGCTGCCGTGCACGACCAACGAGATCAGCAAGCTCAAGGGCGCGGACTGGGCGTCCAGGATCAAGTTCAAGGGCGACCTGCGGATGCGCGACGAGAACATCGAGACCGAGCGCGTGGTCGGCACAGGCTCGACGGCCCAGGTCGAAGACGCCGCCAATCGCAACCGGATGCGGTTCCGCCTGCGGTTCGGAGCGGAGGCGCAGGTGACCGACAACTCCAAGGTCGTGTTCCAGCTCGCGAGCGGCGAGGGCGACCCGAGGTCCACCAACCAGACGTTCACGAACATCGGGTCCGGCAAGCCGATCATCATCGACCTCGCCTATGCCGACTGGACGTTCATGAACGGCGGCAACCTGGTCCTCGGCAAGCAGAAGTATCCGTTCTGGCGCCCGGGCCACAGCCTGTTCTTCGACAACGACTTCAACCCGGAAGGCGGCGCGGTCGCGTTCAATCGCGGCATGTTCTTCGGCAGCGCCTATGGCTGGTGGCTGCAGGAGAACTACAACTCGAATCCCGCGGGCAACAACGAGGACGCGAACATCTTCGGTGCGCAGGCCGGCGTGAAGTTCCCGTTGTTCGGCGGCGAGACGCGCCTGGCCGTCCAGTACTACGACTGCGGCGCGTGCCAGAACAACAACCCGTTCTGGCAGCCGGCGACGGGCAGCCAGAATGCCTTCGGCAATACGACGATCACGCAGGGCTCGGGCAGCTCGGCGATCCAGGTCCTGAAGTACGACTACAACGTGATCGAATTGGCCGCCGAGATGGGCCTGACGCTGTTCGAGCTGCCGTTCGTGGCGTGGGTCGACTACGCGCAGAACCTGGCGAACGACGTCGCAGTACAACGAGGCCTGGAACGCCGGTGTATTCCTCGGCAAGGCCTCGAACACCGCGCACCTGGGAGGCGGGCGTGCTGTACCAGTCGATGGACAAGGACGCGATGTTCGCCCAGATGATCGACTCGGACTTCGCGAACGGCACCACGGACGGGGACGGCTGGGGATTCCGCGCAGGGTATGCGCCGGTAAAGAACATCGTGCTGAACGCGACCTATTACATCAACACGCTAACAAGGACGTGGCGCCGGTCAGCGGGCCGACGTACCAGATTCGGCAAGGACCTGAATTACGACCGGCTGCAGCTCGACGTGAACTACAAGTTCTGACCTCGTTCGCCGCGGAACCCTCACCCGGCTCGGGCACATTGGGAGACGGGCCACCTTCCCGGGAATCCCCGGGGAGGGCACGGGTGGGGGTTTCCGATTGCCGGCACACTTGCCGCGATCCCGGCTCTCCTGTATATCGGCCGAGTTCCGGAGAACCCATGGACACTTCAGATCTTTCGCACCACATCCTGAGCCGCTTCAATGCCGACCTCGAGGGCGTTCGCTCCGGGGTGCTGCAGATGGGCGGGCTCGTCGAGCAGCAACTGCAGAACGGCATCAAGGCGCTGTACACCGGCGACAGCCGGCTCGGCGAGGAAGTGGCGCGGCTCGACCACAAGGTCAACGCCATGGAAGTGGCGATCGACGAGGATTGCAGCCGCATCCTGGCGACGCGCGGCCCGACCGCCTCGGACCTGCGCCTGATCGTCGCGATCATCAAGACCATCACCGACCTCGAGCGCATCGGCGACGAGGCGGAGAAGCTCGGCAACATCGCCTCGCGGCTCGCCACGCTGGACCGGCCGACCGATCGTTATCGCGAGATCAAGCACCTCGGGCGACCTGGTCGCCGAGATGGTGCACGGCGCGCTCGACGCGTTCGCGCGCATGGATACCGATGCCGCGCTCGCCGTGGCGCGCCGGGACCGCGTCGTGGACGAGGAGTACGAGGCGATCCAGCGCCAGTGCATCACGTTCATGATGGAAGACCCGCGCGCGATCCGCCGGGCGCTCGACGTCCTGTGGGTTGCGCGCGCGCTGGAGCGCATCGGCGACCACGCCAAGAACATCTGCGAGTACGTGATCTACATGGCGCTCGGCAAGGATGTCCGCCACCTCTCGATCGAGGATGTCGAGCAGCAGCTGGCCGCCGCTCGCGCGATGCGGACCGGCAGCGGGGGTTGAGCGCGACGATGTTTCCCGACTGGCTGACCCGGCGGACCGGGAATTTCCTGGGCCTGCTCGCCTGCGTCGGCCTGATCGCGTACGCGCTGTTACGTGCAGTACGGGATGGGCCTCGAGCCCTGCCCGCTGTGCATCCTGCAGCGGGTGGCCGTGATCGTCGCCGGGTCGCTGTTCCTGGTCGGCCATGCTGCACAACCCGGCCGACCGGGGTGCGCGCGTCTATGGCGTGCTGATCGACCTCGCTGCGCTGGTCGGCATCCTGGTCGCGGCGCGCCACATCTGGATCATCGCGCAGCCGCCGGGCGCGGTGGCCGAGTGCGGCGCGAGCCTCGAATACATGATGGACGTGCTGCCGTTGCACGAGGTGCTCGGCAAGGTGCTCACCGGCTCGGGCGAGTGCGCGAAGATCGACTGGCACTTCCTCGGCCTCAACATGCCGACGTGGGTGCTGATGGCGCTGGTGTGCGTCGGCCTCTGGGGCATCCTGGTCAACTGGTTCGCGCCGCGCCGCTGAGCGCGGCTCACGTCGCGGGTGCAGTCAGCACCCGCTCCATCACGCGCTCGTAGATCCGGCTCAGCACGTCGATGTCGTCGACGCGCACGCACTCGTTGACCTTGTGGATGGTCGCGTTGCCGACGCCGACCTCGACGACCTGCGCCCCGGTGGGCGCGATGAAGCGTCCGTCCGACGTGCCGCCCGTGGTCGAGAACTGCGGCCTGCGCCCGGTGACGTCGTGCACCGCGCCGGACACGGCCTCGGTCGAGCAGGCCCGGCTGCGTGAAGAACGGCAGTCCGGACACGAACCACTCCAGCGTGTACTTCACGCCGTGGCGGTCGAGGATCGCGAGCACCGAGCGCTGCAGCGACTCGACCGTCTGCTCGGTCGAGAAGCGCAGGTTGAAGCGCAGCTTCATTTCGCCGGGGATCACGTTCGGCGCGCCGGTGCCGGCCGCGATGTTCGAGATCTGGAACGACGTCGGCTGGAAGAACTCGTTGCCTTCGTCCCAGTGCCGTCGCGACCAGTTCGGCGAGCGCGGGCGCAAAGCCGTGCACCGGGTTGTCGGCGAGGTGCGGGTAGGCGATGTGCCCCTGCACGCCGTGAACCGTCAGCCGGCCCGACAGTGAACCGCGGCGGCCGATCTTGATCGTGTCGCCGAGGTGCTCGTGGCTCGTGGGCTCGCCGACGACGCAGTAGTCGATCTTCTCGCCGCGCGCCTCGAGCACCTCCATCACGCGCCGGGTACCGTCCACCGACGGACCTTCCTCGTCGCTGGTGAGCAGGTAGGCGATGCTGCCCGCGTGGTCCGGGTGACGCGCGACGAATCGCTCGGTGGCGACGACCATGGCGGCGAGCCCGCTCTTCATGTCCGCCGAGCCGCGCCCGTACAGCACGCCGTCACGCACGACCGGCTCGAATGGATCGGTGTGCCATTCCTCGCGCGGCCCGGTCGGGACCACGTCGGTGTGACCGGCGAAGCAGAGCACGGGCCGCCCCGCGCCGCGGCGCGACCAGAGGTTGTCCACCGGGCCGTAGGTCAGGCGCTCGTTGCGGAAACCGAGTGCCGCCAGCCGGGCGCCGATGACGTCGAGGCAGCCGTGATCCTCCGGGCTGACGGAGGGGCGGCGGAGCAGGTCTTCGGTCAGCGCGAGGGTGGATGACATGAAGCTGTAACGTTCCTGGCGTACCCGTAGGCGGGCGCTGCCGGGGGATCCGGCGCAGGGCGTGTATAGCGGAGTGACCGTTTCCCGACAAGCCTCGGGCCAGGGCGCCGCCCTGTAACACTGCTGTCACACGCCGGATTCAGACTTGGCGGCATCGGTTCACGACGTCCTTTGCACATCCCCCAGTCCTGCTGAGGGTCAAGTCCATGAAGTTGTGGCAGAAGTTCGCGGTTCCGGCCCTGTTCGTCGCCGTGGCCGCCGTCGGCGCCCCGGAGCGGGCCCATGCCCAGGCCGCCATCAAGATCGACGGCTCGAGCACCGTGTTCCCGATCTCCGAGGCGCTTGCCGAGGAGTTCCAGATCTCGAAGCGCGGCAAGGTCCGCGTGACGGTCGGCATCGCCGGCACCGGCGGCGGCTTCAAGAAGTTCTGCCGCGGTGAAATCGACATCTCGAACGCCTCGCGCCCGATCTCGGCCGAGGAAATGGAGGCCTGCCGCAAGGCGGGCATCAAGTACATCGAGCTGCCCGTCGCCTACGACGCGCTCACGGTCGTCGTCAATCCCGGCAACACCTGGGTCAAGTCGCTGACGATCGCGGACCTGAAGAAGATGTGGGAGCCGTCGGCGCAGGGCCGCATCTCCAGCTGGAAGCAGATCCGCGCCGAATTCCCGGCTGACAAGCTGATGCTGTTCGGGCCGGGCGCCGACTCGGGCACGTTCGACTACTTCACCGAAGCCGTGAACGGCAAGGCGAAGGCGAGCCGCGGCGACTTCACCGCCAGCGAGGACGACAACACGCTGGTGCAGGGCGTCGAGAACAACAAGAGCGCGCTCGGCTACTTCGGCTTCGCGTATTACGCCGCGCACAAGGACAAGCTGCGCGCCGTGCCGATCGACGGCGGCAAGGGCCCGGTCGAGCCGAGCATCGACAACGTGATCAAGGGCACCTATTCGCCGCTGTCGCGCCCGCTGTTCATCTACGTGAAGGAGTCGGCGGCGGCGCGGCCCGAGGTCAAGGAGTTCGTCGAGTTCACGATGAAGGAGGGCGCCGGCCTCGTGAAGGAAGTCGGCTACGTGCCGCTGCCGGCCTCGGCGTACCAGCTCGCCCTGAAGCACTTCAACGACCGCAAGCTCGGCTCGGTATACGGCGGCGTGCCGAAGGTGGGCGTGACGATCGAGCAGTTGCTGTCGATGGAAGCCAAGCTTTGACGCGAGCGTTCCAGCCGGATGACGAACCGGCGGGCAGGGCAGCGATGCCCTCCCGCCGTGCCGTCTGTCGAGCCGAGTCCGGGTGCGGTTAGAATCCGGGACGGCGGCAGAAGACCAAGACGGGGAAATCGGGTAATCCCTCATGACCCAGGCGAAGGCGTTGGCATCGAAGGGCGGCTTTTGCGTCACTTCGTTACCGCAAGATCCGCGACCGGATCGTCGAGCTCGTGCTGCTCGCGGCCGGCATGGTGGCCGTGTTCACGACGCTCGCGATCGTCGTCATCCTGTTCTACGAGTCGTCGGCGTTCTTCGAGCACGTGTCGATCAAGGACTTCCTGACCGACACGATGTGGACGCCGCTGTTCGCCGATGCGCGCTACGGCATCATGCCGCTGGTGGCCGGAACGCTGACGGTGACCGGCGTGGCACTGCTGGTGGCCATCCCGCTCGGCACCATCGTCGCGATCTACCTGTCGGAATTCGCGCCGCACAGGTTGCGCGAAACGGTCAAGCCGATCCTCGAGCTGCTGGGCGCCGTGCCGACCGTGGTCTACGGCTACTTCGCGCTGCTGATGGTCACGCCGCTGCTGCAGAAGTTCATCCCGGGCCTGCCCGGTTTCAACATGCTGAGCGCGGGCCTCGTGATCGGCCTGATGATCGTGCCGTACGTCGCCTCGGTCGGCGAGGACGCGATGCGCGCCGTGCCGCGCTACATGCGCGAGGGCTCGTACGCGATGGGCGCGACGAAGCTGCAGACCGCGCTGCGTGTCGTCGTCCCAGGCGCGTTCTCCGGCCTCGCCGCGGCGTACATCCTCGGCATCTCGCGCGCCGTCGGCGAGACCATGGTCGTCGCGATCGCGGCGGGCATGCAGCCCAACCTGACGTTCAACCCGACCGAGCCGGCGGCGACGATCACCGCGTTCATCGTGCAGGTGAGCCTGGGCGACCTGCCGCACGACAGCATCGGTTACCAGAGCATCTTCGCCGCGGGCCTGGTGCTGATGCTGATCACGCTGGTGTTCAACGTGATCGGCTTCTTCCTGACCCGCAGGTTCCGGGAGGCGTACTGATGGCCGCCACGACACAGATGACGCTGGAGGAGATCCGCCGGGGTCTCTCGTGGCGCAAGCAGCTCGACAAGGTGTTCGTCGTCGTCGGGTTGCTGATCCTGATGGGTTGCCTCGGCATCCTTGCGCTGCTGTTCTTCGACCTCGTCCGCGACGGCGCGCCGCGCTTCGGCTGGGACTTCTTCACCTCGTTCCCGTCGCGGCGGGCGACCAGCGCCGGCATCCTCTCGGCGGCGGTCGGCACGTGCCTGATCATGCTGGTGACCGCGCTCGTCGCGCTGCCGGTCGGCGTGGCGGCAGCGATCTACCTCGAGGAATACGCGCCGAAGAACTGGTTCACCGGCATCATCGAGATCAACGTCACGAACCTCGCGGGCGTGCCGTCGATCGTCTACGGCCTGCTGGCGCTCGGGCTGTTCGTCTACCAGTTCAACTTCGGCCAGAGCATCCTCACGGCCGGCCTGACGCTGGCGCTGCTGATCCTGCCGATCGTGATCGTGGCGACGCGCGAGTCGCTGCGCTCGGTGCCGAAGGCGATCCGCGAGGCGGCTTACGGCCTCGGTGCGACGCGCTGGGAGGTCACCAAGGACCACGTGCTGCCGTATTCGACCGGCGGCATCCTGACGGGCCTGATCCTCGGCCTCTCGCGCGCGATCGGCGAGACGGCACCGATCATCACGATCGGCGCGCTGTCGTTCATCGCGTTCCTGCCGCCGTCGCCGGTCACGGGGCAGTTCCCGTTCCTGAACTTCGAGTGGCTGAAGAGCGAGTTCACGGCGATGCCGATCCAGATGTTCAACTGGGTCTCGCGTCCCGACCAGGCGTTCCAGGCGAACGCGGCCGCGGCCGGCGCGATCCTGCTCGGCATGACGCTGCTGATGAACGCGATCGCGATCTACATCCGCTACCGCTTCCGCAAGAAGATCAACTGGTGAGCGACATGGCAACGCTCGCCTCCGTCCCCGCTGCAAATACCTTCAAGCAGGCCTCACCGATGCAAGGCGATACCAGTGCCCAGAGATCCGGCAGCCCGACGGTCTCGATTACGCTCGAGGACCGCAAGCCGACCCGGGCCAATCCGGCCAAGGCGACTGCCGAGAAGCTGAATTTCTGGTACGGCACGAACCACGCGCTGAAGAACATCAACCTGACGATCCCGGAGAACCAGGTCACGGCGCTGATCGGGCCCGTCGGGCTGCGGCAAGAGCACGTTCCTGCGCTGCTTCAACCGCATGCACGACCTGCAGCCGGCCACGAAGTACGACGGCGCCATCACGCTGCGCCCGGACAACGTGAACCTGGTCGGCCCGGAGACGGACCCGATCGAGGTGCGGATGCGGATCGGCATGGTGTTCCAGAAGCCGAACCCGTTCCCGAAGACCGTGTTCGAGAACGTGGCGTACGGACTGCGGCTGCGCGGCATCAAGAACCGGACCGAGCTGGCCGAGCGCGTCGAGAAGGCGCTGCGCGGCGCCGCGATCTGGGACGAGGTCAAGGACCGCCTGAACGACTCCGCGCTGGCGCTCTCTGGCGGCCAGATGCAGCGCCTGTGCATCGCGCGCGCGCTCGCGACCGAGCCCGAGATCCTGCTGTTCGACGAGCCGACCTCGGCGCTCGACCCGATCGCGACCGCGAAGATCGAGGAGCTGATCACCGAGCTCCGCCAGCGAGTCACGGTGCTGATCGTGACGCACAACATGCAGCAGGCGGCGCGCGTGTCGGACTTCACGGCGTTCATGTACCTCGGCGAGCTCGTCGAGGTGGACGTGACGTCGAAGATCTTCACGAACCCGGCGAAGAAGGCGACCGAGGACTACATCACCGGCCGTTACGGCTGACGGAGCGACGATGCAGGTCGCAGACCCGGTCGAGGGACACACGTCGAAGTCGGTCGACCAGTCGCTGCATGCGTTGCGCATGCACGCAGTGGAGATGGGTGGCCTGGTGATCGACCAGGTGGGTACCGCCGTCAAGGCGCTGCTGGATCGCGATCCGCGGCTCGCGGAGGTCGTGCTGTCGCGCGAAGCGCTGGTCAACGAGTATGACGGCGCGGCTCGACCGCGACAGCCTCACGTTCATCGCCCTGCAGCAGCCGGTGGCGAACGACCTGCGCATGGCCCGTGCCGTCGCCCGCGCCGGACTCGAGCTCGAGCGGGTCGGGGACGAATCGAAGAAGATCGCGCGGTTTGCGCTGCAGCTCGGCCAGGCCTCGAGCCACGACCCGGTGGTCGCGGTGGCCCGTTACCTGCGTCACATGGCGGACCTTTCGGTGGCGATGCTCAGGAGCGCCGTTCGGGCGCTCGACGAATCGAGCGCGGAACTGGCCTGGGACGTGCTGGCCCGCGACCAGGAACTGGACCGCGAGTACGCGACCGCGCTGCGGCAGCTGATGTCGTTCGTGATGCAGGACCACCAGTTCCTGAAGGCCACGATCGACACGATGTTCGCGCTGAAGGGCCTCGAGCGCGTCGGCGACCATGCGAAGAACATCGCCGAGCAGGTGCTCTACATGGTCGAAGGGGAGAAGCCGAGAAAGTGACAGTGACTGAGGGGATACAGAGGAAAGTGATAGGGGGTAGGGGATAGTGAAGAGGCCGGCGCAGGGCCGGTCCGTGTTCTATCGGACTACTTATCCGCTATCCACCATCGCTGCTCACTTCGTTTCTGCGGCGCGCAGCAGCTCGTTGATCCCGACCTTGGCGCGCGTCTGCGCATCGACGCGCTTCACTATCACCGCGCAGTAAAGGCTGTACTTGCCGTTGGCGGCAGGCAGCGAGCCCGACACCACGACGGCACCGGCCGGAACGCGGCCGTAGATCACCTCGTCGCGCTCCCGGTCGTAGATGCGCGTGCTCTGGCCGATGAACACGCCCATCGACACGCACCGCGCCTTCCTCGACGATCACGCCCTCGACGACCTCGGAGCGCGCGCCGATGAAGCAGTTGTCCTCGATGATCGTCGGGTTGGCCTGCAGCGGCTCGAGCACGCCGCCGATGCCGACGCCGCCCGAGAGGTGCACGTTGCGTCCGATCTGCGCGCAGGAGCCGACCGTGGCCCAGGTGTCGACCATCGTGCCCTCGCCGACGTTCGCGCCGATGTTGACGTAGCTCGGCATCAGCACCGCGTTCTTCGCGACGAATGCGCCGCGGCGCACGACGGCCGGCGGCACGACGCGCACGCCGTCGGCACGGAATCGCTCGACCTCCTGTCCTGCGTACTTGAGCCCGACCTTGTCGTAGAAGCGCGTGTAGCCGGCGTCGATCACGCGGTTGTCGTTCAGGCGGAACGACAGCAGCACCGCCTTCTTGAGCCACTGGTGCACGACCCAGGCCGAGCCGCACCTTCTCGGCGACCCGCGCTTCGCCACTGTCGAGCAGGTCGATCGCTGCTTCGACGGCCGCGACGACGTCTGCAGGCGCGTTGCCCGGCGAGAACTTCGCGCGCTCCTCGAAGGCGGCGTCGATGATGGCGGCGAGTGCGGCGTGGTCGGTCATGGTGGTCTCGTTGCGATCGATCCTGGAGGCAACGACAGCATAGCGGAACAGCGGCTCTGTTGGACTTTCGAGCAGTGGGGGAAGGGACTTCGGCAAACGGCGTGAATCCATCCCTGGAGCCTCCGACCGCGACGTCCTGTCGCGGACGGTTGCCGAAGTCCCTTCCCACACTGCTCGAATCGGCAGCATGGGCTGCCGCCGTTGCTGCGTCCGCCGTGCCCGACGCATCGCATCGCGTCGCTGGGTCAAGGCCTGACCAGCGTCTCAGCCACGCGATGAGAACTCAGCGACCGGTCAGGTCGCCGCATCCGCGAACTGAGTTGTGTTTGCGGGGGCGGCAGTGATTGGCCGAAAGACGCGAAGGCGCGGACGCCGTCGGCGACAGAACGGCGCAGCACGGACTCGGGCCAGTCTAAGGAGGGTTGTGGCAACCGTCCGCGGCATGGACGTCGCGGTCGGAGGCTCCAGGGATGGATTTACGCCGTTTGCCGCATTCCATCCCCAGACTGCCCGAGCCGTGCGAGGTACGCGGTCGACGCGACGCGCTAGCGACGCGCCTTCACGAACTCGACAATCCGCCGCGCCGCCTCGACACAATCGTCAACGCTGGCCACCAGCGAAATGCGGACGCGTCCACGACCGGGATTCGCGCCCGCCGCGTCGTCACGAGCGAGGTACGAGCCCGGCAACACCGTCACGTGCTGCTCGCGCGAACAGTCCACGCGTGAACGCTTCGTCGTCACCAACCTCGGGCCAGAGGTAGAACGCGCCGGCGGGCGTCTCGACGTCGAGCACCTCGCCAAGCATCGGCACCACCTTCTGCGAACTTCTCGCGGTACAGCCGCCGGTTCTCGCGCACGTGCACCTCGTCCTGCCAGGCCGGAATGCTCGCGAGCTGCGTGTGCACCGGCACTGCGCAGCCGTGATAGGTGCGGTACAGCCGGAAGCCCGCGAGCACCACGGGATCACCGGCAACGAAGCCGGAGCGCAGTCCCGGCACGCTCGAACGCTTCGACAGGCTGTGGAACACCACGCAACGCTCGAACGCGGAGTGCCCAGCTGCGATGGCCGCCTGCAGCAGTCCCGGCGGCGGCGCGGCCTCGTCGAGGTAGATCTCGGAGTAGCACTCGTCGGACGCGACCAGGAAGTCGTGGCGATCCGCGAGTTCGAGGGCGCGGCGCAGATAGGCCTCCGGCATCACGGCGCCGGTCGGGTTGCCAGGACTGCAGAGGAACAGCACCTGGCATCGATTCCAGGTCGCCGCGTGCACCGCATCGAGGTCGGGCAGGTAGCCGTGCGCCGGGTCGCAGGTGAGGTACACCGGCTCCGCGCCGGCGAGCAGCGCCGCACCCTCGTAGATCTGGTAGAACGGGTTCGGCATCAGCACGGCCGGGCGGGAGCGCGTCTCGTCCACCGCGGCCTGCACGAACGCGAACAGGCCCTCGCGCGTGCCGTTGACCGGCAACACCATGTCGTCTGGCCGGACGGTTCCCGCTGCAAGGCCGAAGCGTCGCTCGAGCCACGCGGCGATCGTTGCGCGCAGTTCCGGCAAACCCGAGCGCCAGCGGGTAGCTGCCCAGCGAGGCGAGGGCGCGCCGTCAGTGCCTCGGCGATGAATGGCGGCGGCGCGTGCTTCGGCTCGCCGATCGAGAGCGGGATGTGCCTGAGGCTGCCCGGCGGTGTCGCGCCGGCGAGCAGCGCACGCAGCCGCTCGAACGGGTAGGGGCGCAGGTTCGCGAGTCGCGGGTTCATCCGGCCCGGTCAGCCGATCCGGTGCTGATCGCGGAGGTCGAGCGCCGAGTGCAGTTGCTCCTCGAGCCGGTTGCGCGTCTCGTCCGGAGCTGCCGGCCCTGCTCGTCGGTGACGTAGAACACGTCCTCGGCACGCTCGCCGATCGTCATGATCCTTGCGGTGACGCACGTCCACGCGCTCCGCCAGCAGCACCTTGCCGATCTCGGACAGCAGGCCCGGGCGGTCGCCGGCGATCAGCTCGAGCACCGTGCGCTGTCGCACCGGGTCCTCGGTGAACGTGATCTGCGTCGGCGTCGAGAACATCCGCACCTGCCGCGGCGCGCGGCGCGTGACCACCGGCCACTTGGCGTCGTCGCTCTGCAGGATGCGCCACAGCTGCTGCTCGATCTCGTGCGCGCGGTGACGGTCCGCGATCGGCGCGCCGGTGTCTTCGAGCACCAGGTAGGTGTCGAGGCTCAGGCCGCCCTCGAGCGGCGTGATGCGCGCATCGAGAATGTTCAGGCCCATCTGGTCGAGCAGCGCCGTGGTGCGCGAGAAGTTCTGCTGCCGGTGCGGCATGAACGTCAGCACGGCGTTGCCGCCGCGCTCCGGCGATTCGCGCACCGCGACCAGTGGCGAGTTGTCGCCCGGCTCGCGCTCGGCGATCAGCTTCGTGTGCCAGGCGATCTCCGCGGGCGTGTGGCGCAGGAAATAGTCGTCGGTGAGCCGCGACCAGACCGCCGATGCCTGCTCCGGCCGATGCCTTCGCGGGCCACCAGCTCGCTGGCCGCAGCGCTGCGTCTCGGCAACCAGCTCGTCCTTGTCGACCGGTGCCTCGAGCCCGCGGCGCAGCGCGCGCTTCGCACGCTCGTAGAAATCGTGGAACAGCGACGACCGCCAGGAGTTCCACAGCTTCGGATTCGTGCCGCGGACGTCGGCGACGGTGAGCAGGTACAGGTAGTCGAGGTGGGTCTGGTCGCCGACCGCCTGCGCGAAGTCCTGGATCACCTTCGGGTCCGAGATGTCCTTCTTCTGCGCCGTCACCGAGAACAGCAGGTGATTGCGCACCAGCCACGCGACGAGGCGCGCGTCGTAGCGCGACAGGCCCTGCTCGAGGCAGAACGCTTCCGCATCCACCGCGCCGAGCTCGGAGTGGTCGCCGCCGCGGCCCTTGGCGATGTCGTGGAACAGCGCCGCGAGGTAGGCGATCTCGGGCTTCGGCAGCGTCGCGAACAGCCGCGACAGGTCCGGGAACTCGTGCTCGAACTGCGGCAGCGCGAGCCGGCGCAGGTTGCGCACGACGAACAGCGTGTGCGCGTCCACGGTGTACGCGTGGAACAGGTCGTACTGCATCCGGCCGACGATGCGGCCGAA
Source organism: uncultured Gammaproteobacteria bacterium (assembly GCA_963776815.1). GTDB lineage: Bacteria > Pseudomonadota > Gammaproteobacteria > Steroidobacterales > Steroidobacteraceae > RPQJ01. Next base: position 404,068 of record CAVZNZ010000013.1, on the reverse strand, counting down.
TGCCGGGATGTAGCGGCCGAGCACGCCGTACAGGTTCAGGCGACGCAGCTCGTGCGTGACGCCTGCCGGCGCGCGCAGCAGCTCGAGGAACAGGCGGTGATTGCGCGGGTTCTGGCGGAACTCCTCGTCGATCAGCCACAGGTGGCGTCCGAGCGCGCGGATCGTCGACGCCCGCACGCCGCGCAGCCCGGGGTGTCCTGCATCAGCCGGAACAGCTCGAGGATCGCCGACGGATGGCGCGCGAACACGTCGTCGGACGGTGACCTCGAGATAGTCGTTGCGGACCTGGAAGCGCGGGTTCAGCGGCACGATCACGCTCGCCGGGACCGCGAGGATCGCCTCGCGGAACAGCTGCAGCAGCATCTCGTTCAGCAGGCTCACGTCCATCACGGTGCGGTAGTAGCGCTGCATGAACTGCTCGACCGCGAGCGTGTAGCTCGCGTCCTCGTAGCCGAACTGTCTTCGCGATGCGGCTCTGGTGGTCGAACAGCAGCCGGTCCTCGCGCCGGCCGGTGATCACGTGCAGCGCGAAGCGCACCTTCCACAGGAACGCCTGCGCCGTGCGGAGCTTCCTGAGCTCGTTCGCGGTCAGGAACCCGTGGTCCACCAGCTCGTCCAGCGTCTCGGCGCCGAAGTGGCGCTTGGCCACCCAGCCGATCGTCTGGATGTCGCGCAGGCCGCCCGGGCTCGTCTTCACGTTCGGCTCGAGGTTGTAGGCGGTGTCGTGGTGGCGGTGGTGGCGCGCCAGCTGCTCGGCCACCTTCGCCTCGAAGAAGGCCTTCGACGACCAGACGTTGTCCTGGCCGAGCGCGCGCTGCATCGCCTGGAACAGGTAGTCGCGGGCCGCACAGCAGCCGCGCCTCGATCAGCGTGGTGGCGACGCTGACGTCCGCCGCGCTCTCGCGCTGGCAATCGTCGATCGTGCGGACGCTGTGGCCGACCTCGAGGCCGATGTCCCACAGGAACGCCAGGAAGCGCTCGATGCCCTCGTGGCCGTCGGCGACCTCGCTCTTCGGCAGCAGGATCAGCACGTCGATGTCGGAGCAGGGATGCAGTTCGCCGCGGCCGTAGCCGCCGACGGCGACCAGGTCCACGTCCTTCTCGCGCGGCCCGACGTGCAGCGTCCAGGCCTTGCGCAGCACGACGTCCACCATGCGGGCGCGGTCGCGGACCAGCGCTTCCACGGGCTCGTCGTCGGCGAAGCGCTGCTTCAGGCTCGGCGTCGCCGTCGGCCAGCGCCTGGCGGAACGCCGCGATGCGGTCCGTCGCGCCGTCGCCAGCGCGCTGCGGGCAGGGTCTCGAGGAACGGCCACGGCGGCAGCGGGATGCGGCCCGGCGACGACCTCGATCTCTTCGACGGGCGTGTCACGGCATGGTCAGGCGCGGCGGGCGCTCGTTCGCTGGCGCCGAGCGTCAGCACTTCGAAGCCGGTCTCGGTGACGAGGATCGTGTGCTCCCACTGCGCCGACAACGAATGGTCCCGGGTGACGACGGTCCAGCCATCCGGCAGCAACCGCACGTCGCGCTTGCCTGCGTTGACCATCGGCTCGATCGTGAATGTCATGCCTGCCGTCAGCATCGCGCCGGTGCCGGCCGTGCCGTAGTGCAGCACCTGCGGGTCCTCGTGGAAGCCGCGGCCGATGCCGTGGCCGCAGTACTCGCGCACGACCGAGATAGTGGTTGTCCTCGACGAATCGCTGGATCGTCGTGCCGATGTCGCCGAGCCGCGCGCCGGGCCGCACGACGCGGATGCCGCGCCACATGGCCTCGTAGGTAGTCTCCACCAGCCGCTGCACGTGCGCCGGCGGCTTGCCGACGAAGAACATGCGGCTCGAGTCGCCGTGGAAGCCGTCCTTGATCACGGTGACGTCCATGTTGACGATGTCGCCCTGCTTCAGCCGCCGGTCGCCGGGGATGCCGTGGCAGACGACGTGGTTGACCGAGGTGCAGATCGACTTCGGGAAGCCCGCGGTAGCCGAGCGGGGCAGGGATCGCCTGCTGCACGTTCGACGATGTAGTCGTGGCAGATCCGGTCGAGGTCGTCGGTGGGACGCCCGGGGACCACGTGGGGCCCGATCATGTCGAGCACCTCGGCCGTGAGCCGCCCGGCCAGGCGCATCGCGTCCTGTTCCGCGGCCGTTTTCACGGATATCCGGCCTGCGCTGTCGGACTGCCAGTTGGTGGTCGCCGGCTCGGGGTACTGCATGTGGTCTCGTGCTGCCGCGCGCCCCGCGGACAGGGCCGGGAACGCGCAAGTATTTGAAGAAACGAAAACTTATGGTATAAAGCGCGCCCGTTTTTCTCAACCAAAACCGCACACGTACCGGCACATGCGACTGGGTGCCTGCCAGGCCGAGAGGCCTCGCGGGTTGTCGCATGGGGTGCGTGGAGGCCACAACCCCAAAAGGAGTCAGTTCGATGACCAGCATGTCCATGCGGCAGATGCTGGAAGCGGGTGTCCATTTCGGACACCAGACCCGCTTCTGGAACCCGAAGATGTCCCCGTTCATCTTCGGCGAGCGTAACCGGATCCACATCATCAATCTCGAGAAGACGCTGCCCCTGTACCTGGAGGCGGCCGGCTTCATCAAGAACATCGTCGCAGACGGCGGCCGCGTGCTGTTCGTCGGCACGAAGCGCTCGGCTCGCGAGGCAGTCGCCCGCGAGGCGACGCGCTGCGGCATGCCCTACGTGAGCCATCGCTGGCTCGGCGGCATGCTCACCAACTTCAAGACCATCCGCCAGTCGATCAAGCGGCTTGCCGAGATCGACGAGCTGCAGGCGAACGGCCTGCTCGACCAGCGCAGCAAGCGCGAGGCGCAGATGGTGCGCCGCGAGCGCGAGAAGCTCGAGCGCAGCCTCGGCGGCATCCGCGAGATGGAAGGCCTGCCGGACGCCATGTTCGTCGTCGACGTCGGCCACGAGAACATCGCGATCCACGAGGCGCGCAAGCTCGGCATCCCGGTCGTCGCGATCGTGGACACCAACTGCTCGCCGGACGGCATCAGCTACGTGATCCCGGGCAACGACGACGCGATGCGCGCGATCGAGCTCTATGCCGGCGGCATCGCCGACGCGGTGCTCGAAGGCCGCTCCACGATTCCCGACGTCGCCGTCGGCGAGGACGAGTTCGTCGAGCTCGACGAAGAGGGCAAGCCGCGCCGCGAAGTCCGGCCCGAAGCGCCGCGCGGCGCCGCCGAAGAAGAAGACCCCGGCCGCGCCGCAAGCCGGCCGGCACCGACGCCGAGGCGTCGCACGACACCGTCGCGGAGCTCGCCGAGGCCGACCCGGAGGAGAGCCCGGAGGCATTCATGGCGCGCCGTGAGGCCGCCCGCAAGAAGGCCCCGGCCGCGGCCGGCCGCCGGCTGCTGCTGCTCCGGCCGCTGCTGCTGACGCCGCTGCCGCCGCCCGCTGCCCCTGCAGAGGGAGAGTGACCATGGCCGTCACCGCTGAGGCAGTGAAGGCGCTGCGCGAGCGCACCGGCGCCGGCATGATGGAATGCAAGAAGGCCCTCGTGGAAGCCAACGGCGACCTCGAGGCCGCCGCCGAGGCCATGCGCAAGTCGGGCCTCGCCAAGGCCGACAAGAAGGCCGGCCGCGTCGCCGCCGAAGGCGTGATCGCGTTCGACCGTTCGGCCGACGGCAAGACCGTGGCCGTGGTCGAGGTGAACTCCGAGACCGACTTCGTCGCCCGCGAGAAGGACTTCCAGGCTTTCGCCGCCGCGGTCGCCAAGGCCGCGCTCGAAGCCAAGCCGGCGGACCTCGAAGCGCTCGTCGCCACGAAGCTGCCTTCGGGGCAGACCATCGAGGAGACGCGCCGTGCGCTGATCGCCCGGATCGGCGAGAACATCAGCGTGCGCCGCTTCGAGCATCGTGACGTCGAACGCGCCGCTCGGCGACCTACCTGCACGGCAGCCGCATCGGCACGATCGTCGTGATCGAGGGCGGCGACGCCCAGCTCGGCCACGACCTCGCGATGCACGTGGCCGCGATCAACCCGCAGTACCTTTCGGCCGAGGAAGTCCCGGCCGACCAGGTCGAGAAGGAGCGCGAGATCTTCATCGCGCAGGCCGCGACCGACCCGAAGCTGCAGGGCAAGCCGACGGAGGTGCTGGCCAAGGTCGTCCGAGGGCAAGCTCCGCAAGTTCCTCGGCGAGATCACGCTGCTCGGCCAGCCGTTCGTGAAGGACGACAAGCAGTCGGTCGCGCAGGTGCTGAAGCAGGCCAACGCGAAGGTGCTGCGCTTCGTCCGCTACGAGGTCGGCGCCGGCATCGAGAAGAAGCAGGAGAACTTCGCCGCCGAGGTCATGGCGCAGGTCGCGGGGCGCTTGAGCCCGGCCCGGTCGAGATTCTCCCCAAGGAACCCCGCGCGAGCGGGGTTTCTTTATAATGGCGCCCCTTCGGAGGTGAACGACCCCATGTCCAAGCGCCGAAGTCGGAAAGCTCGCGTACCGCCGGATCCTCGTGAAGCTGTCAGGCGAAGCCCTGATGGGCGAATCCGATTACGGCATCGACCCGCTGTTCCTGAAGCGCCTGGCCGTCGAGGTCGCCGCCGTGCGCGAGTACGGCGTCGAGGTGGCCCTGGTGATCGGCGGCGGCAACCTCTTCCGCGGCGCCGGCCTGGCCCGCGCCGGCATGGATCGCGTCACCGGCGACCAGATGGGCATGCTCGCGACCGTGATGAACTCGCTCGCGCTGCAGGATGCGCTCGAGCAGATCGGCGTGTTCGCGCGCGTGCTGTCGGCGATCCGCATCAACGAGGTCTGCGAGGACTACATCCGCCGCCGCGCCGTCCGCCATCTCGAGAAGGGGCGGATCTGCATCTTCGCGGCCGGCACCGGCAACCCGTTCTTCACGACCGACACCGCCGCGAGCCTGCGCGCCATCGAGATCGAGGCCGACCTGCTGCTGAAGGCCACCAAGGTCGACGGCATCTACGACTCGACGATCCGGTCGTGAACCCGGGCGCCAGGCGCTTCGACCGTCTCACCTACGACCAGGTGCTCGACGGCCGGCTCAACGTCATGGACGCGACCGCGATCGTGCTGTGCCGCGACCATCAACTGCCGCTGCGCGTGTTCAACCTCAACGAGCCCGGTGCGCTGGTGCGCGTCGCGCGCGGCGAAGAGGTCGGCACGCTCGTCACGAATTGAGGCGGCGCTGCGCCGCCGCTGGAGACCGCTCATGCTCGAGGACATCAAGAAGGACGCCGCCGAACGCATGGCCAAGTGCGTTGCTGCGCTGAAGAACGAACTGAAGAAGCTGCGTACCGGGCGCGCGAGCACGAGCCTGCTCGAGCACGTGCGCGTCGACTACTACGGCAGCGAAGTGCCGCTGCAGCAGGTCGCGAACGTCGCGGTCGAGGATGCGCGCACGCTGACCGTCGTCCCCTGGGAAAAGCAGCTGGTCCCGGCGATCGAGAAGGCGATCATGAAGTCGGACCTGGGCCTGAAGCCCGACCACCGCGGGCACCGTGATCCGCGTGCCGCTGCCGGCGCTCACCGAGGAGCGCCGCCGCGACCTCACCAAGGTGGTGCGCACCGAAGGCGAGACCGCGCGCGTCGCGATCCGCAACGTGCGCCGCGACGTGATGCACGAGCTCAAGGAGATGCTGAAGGAGAAGCTCATCTCCGAGGACGTGGAGCGCAAGGCCCACGACGAGGTGCAGAAGCTCACCGACAAGTACGTGGCCGAGGTCGACCACGTGCTCGCGGAGAAAGAAAAGGAACTGATGCAGGTCTGACCGGTGGCGCAATCGCAAACCCGCGAGCCGGGCACGCCGCGCCACGTCGCAGTCATCATGGATGGCAACGGCCGCTGGGCGAAGCGGCGGGCCATGCCGCGACACTTCGGGCACCGGGCCGGCGTCAAGGCGGTGCGCGCCGCAGTCGAGGGCTGTCGCGCGACGCGGCGTCGAGGCGCTGACGCTGTTCGCGTTCTCCAGCGAGAACTGGGCGCGCCCGGAGGAGGAGGTCACCCGCCTGATGGAACTGTTCGTCGAGTCCATCGAGCGCGAGGTCGACGAGCTGCACGGCAACGGCATCCGCATCCGTTTCATCGGTGACCTGAGCGCGCTGAAGCCCCACCTGCGGGACGGCATCGCCGCAGCCGAGGCTCGCACCGCGGCCAATTCGCGGATGACGCTGTACATCGCGATCTCGTACGGCGGTCGCTGGGACATCCTGCAGGCAGTGCGGCGGCTCGCGGCGCGTGTCGCGACGGGTGAGCTCGCCCCGGACGCGATCGACGAGCAGGCGCTGTCGCGCGAGCTGATGCTCGGCGGATGCGCCGGACCCGGACCTCTTCATCCGCACTGGCGGCGAGCACCGCATCAGCAATTTCCTGCTCTGGAACCTCGCGTACACGGAGCTCTATTTCTGCGACTGCCTGTGGCCCGATTTCGACGACGCCGAGATCGAGCGGGCATTCCGGCATTTCGCTGCGCGCCAGCGCCGCTTCGGCTTGACGGGCGACCAGGTGACGAGTGGCTAGCGGCCTGCGCCAGCGGGTCGTCACTGCGCTCGCGATCGCTGCGGTCGTGATCGTCGTGCTGTTCTGGATGCCGCCGGTGGCGGCCGTCGCCGTCGTCGCCGTCGTCGTGCTTGCGGGCGCCTGGGAGTGGGCTGGATTCGCGGGCTGTCGCGCGCGCCGCGTCAGCGACTCGCCTAGTACGTCCTGCATCGGGCTCGCGGTGCTGCATCGCGTGGGAGCTCACTGCGGATCCGGCCCGGCTTGCCGCGTTCCTGCAGGTCGTGGCGCTGTGGTGGCTCGCGGCGTTCCTGTGGCTCGCGCTCGCTTCGCAGCGTGGCGGGCGGCGGGCCGCAGCCGTCGTCGGATTCGCCGTGCTGGTGCCCGCGGCGATCGGCCTCGGCCGCATCGCGCTGATCGAGCCCGAGGGCCGCGTGCTGCTGCTGTTCCTGCTGGTGCTCGTGGCGGCGGCCGACGTCGGCGCCTATTTCGGCGGCCGCACGCTCGGCAGGCGCAAGCTCGCGCCGCGCGTGAGCCCGAACAAGACCTGGGAAGGGCTGGTCTCGGGCCTGGTCTTCGCCGCGCTGGCGGCGCTGGCTGGCGCGGCAATGTTCGGGCAGCCGTCGCTGCCGCTGGGTCGGCATCTGCGTGATCGTGGCCGTGGCTTCCGTCGTCGGCGACCTGATCGAGAGCAAGTTCAAGCGCGGCGCCGGCCTGAAGGACAGCGGCACGCTGCTGCCCGGGCATGGCGGCGTGCTCGACCGGATCGACAGCCACGTGGCGGCCGCCCCGATCTTCCTGCTCGGCCTGCAATGGCTCGGGATGACCGCGTGATGCGCGTCGCCGTGTTCGGCAGCACCGGGAGCATCGGCGCCAGCACGCTCGACGTGCTCGGCGCGCCATCCCGAACGATTCGAAGTCGCGGTGCTCGCGGCGGCGACCAGTCACCAGCGGCTGCTGGAGCAGTGTCGCGTGCACCGCCCGCGGGTCGCCGTGCTGGACGATCCCGCCGCGGCACGGGAGCTCGAGCGGGCGCTGCGGGCCGAAGGCGATCGGCACCGAGGTGGCCTGCGGTTCCGATGCGCTCGTCGAGCTTGCGGCGCAGCAGCGACGTCGATGCGGTCATGGCCTCGATCGTCGGCGCCGCCGGCCTGCCGTCGACGCTCGCGGCGGCGCGTGCCGGCAAGCGCGTGCTGCTCGCGAACAAGGAATCGCTGGTGGTCGGCGGCGCGCTGCTGGTCGAGGCGGCGCGGCGTGGCGGCGCGACGCTGATCCCGATCGACAGCGAGCACAACGCGATCTTCCAGTGCCTGCCGCACGGCCTCGCAGACGGGTCGGCGCGGCCCGCGGCGTGCGGCGAGTACTGCTCACGGCGTCCGGCGGGCCATTCCTGCGCTCGCCGCGCGAGCGTCTCGAGCGCGTCACGCCGGAGCAGGCCTGCGCCCACCCGCGCTGGAACATGGGCCGCAAGATCTCGGTCGATTCGGCGACGCTGATGAACAAGGGCCTCGAGCTGATCGAGGCATGCGTGCTGTTCGGCATGGAACCACGACAGGTCGAAGTGGTCGTACATCCGCAGAGCATCGTGCATTCGATGGTGGAGTACGTGGACGGCTCGATCCTGGCCCAGCTGGGCACTCCGGACATGCGCACGCCGATCGCCCACGCGCTCGGCGTGGCCTGAGCGCATCCCGTCCGGTGTAGAATCGCTCGACCTCGTGGCTGCGGCGCGGCTGGATTTCGAGGCCCCGGACCTCGATCGTTTCCCGGCCCTGCGGCTCGCGCGCGGGGCGGCCGAGGCGGGCGGCACGACGCCGGCGGCGCTGAATGCGGCCAACGAGGTCGCTGTGGCGGCATTCCTGGCCGGCGGGCTCGGATTTCACGGGCATCCCGGCGGTCATCGAGGCGGTGCTCGAAAGGCACGCCAACCAGCCGGCGACCGGGCTCGCGGCGGTGCTGGAGGCGGATCGCTGGGCGCGTGACCTGGCGGGTACATTGCTGGTCCGGGCGGCCAGGGCAGGGGCATGACGATACTGAGCTATGTGCTGGCATTCCTGTTCGCGATCGGCGTGCTGGTGGCCGTGCACGAATACGGGCATTTCTGGGTGGCCCGCCGTTGCGGCATCAAGGTGCTGCGCTTTTCGATCGGATTCGGCAAGCGCTCTGGACCCGGACCGATCGGCAGGGCACGGAATACGTGATCGCTGCAATCCCGCTAGGGGGTTACGTCAAACTTCTCGACGAGCGTGAAGGTCCGGTCCCGAGCCAGGACCTGTCCGCTGCGTACAACCGCAAGCCGGTCTGGCAGCGGATCCTGGTGCTGCTGGCCGGGCCGTTCGCCAACTTCCTGTTCGCGGCGGTGGCGTACTGGATCCTGTTCATGGCCGGCATCCCGGCGCTGAAGCCGGTGTTCGGCGACAGTCGCGCCGGACTCGTTTGCGGCCCGCGCGGGGCTCGCTGCCGGCGACCAGATCGTGGGCGTCGCGGGCCGCGACACCGGGACACGCGAGGCCGTCGTGCTCGCGCTGCTCGATCGCCTGATGGAAGGCGGCACGATCGAGCTGACGGTGCGCGTCGGCGGAAGGGCAGCACCCGCGTCGCCTCGCTGCGCATCGAAGGCAGCACGCTGCCGCTGACCGAACCGGGCGCGCTGCTGCCTGGCCTCGGCTTCGAGTTCTGGTATCCGGCGGTCCCGGCCGAGGTGGGCAACGATCCTGCAGGGCAGCCCGGCCGAGCGGGCGGGCCTGAAGACCGGCGACCGCATCGTCGCCGTGGACGGCGAGCCGGTCGCGGACTTTCCGTCGCTGGTGAAGCTGGTGCAGCCGCAGCCGGGCAAGACGCTCGAATTCACTATCGAGCGCGCGGGTGGCCGGTCGGTCGTGCCGGTCGAGGTCAAGGCCGAGCGCGACGGCGACAAGCTCGTCGGCAGGATCGGCGTGCAGCCCGCGTCGCCCGGGACGATCCCCGAGGACATGAAGACGCGCGAACGCTACGGGCCGTTCGGCTCGGTCGCGCGCGCGGTCGACAAGACCTGGGAAATGTCGGCGCTGACGGTACGGCTGCTGTGGAACGTCGGCACCGGCGACGTGTCCGTCAAGAACCTGAGCGGCCCGATCAACATCGCGGAATACGCCGGTTTCTCCGCGCGACAGGGCATACTTGCGTTCCTGTCGTTCCTCGCCATCGTGAGCGTGAGCCTGTTCGTGCTGAACCTGCTGCCGATTCCGATCCTCGACGGCGGCCAGATCGTCTACCAGCTGGCCGAGCTGGTGAAGGGCAGCCCGCTGTCGGAGCGGCCCAGGCGGTCGGCCAGCAGGTCGGCATCGTCCTGCTGCTCGTGCTGATGAGTTTCGCGTTCTACAACGATCTGTCGCGTCTGTTCAGCTGAGCCGCCCGCGCATGCGATTCACAGTTCATGGCCGCGCTGCCGGCCCTGCTCGCCGTACCTGCCGTCGCTCGCGCCAGCACCGCGATGCGGCGACTTCACCGTCGGCGACATCAAGGTCGAGGGCCTGCAGCGCATCTCCGAAGGCACGGTCTACAACTACCTGCCGGTCAACATCGGCGACCGGCTGACCAGCGCCGCGTCGAGGAGTCGTTGCGCGCGCTGTACGCCACCGGCTTCTTCAGCGACGTCGAGCTGCGCCGCGACGGCGGCACGCTGCTCGTCATCGTGAAGGAGCGCCCCTCGATCGAGAGCTTCGAGATCAAGGGCAACAAGGACATCAAGACCGAGGACCTCGAGAAGTCGCTGCGCAACGTCGGCCTCGCGCAGCGGCAAGACGTTCAACCGCTCGACGCTCGACGAGGTGGACGCGGTTCCTGACCGACCAGTACTACACGCGCGGCAAGTACGGCGTGCGGGTCGACACCAAGGTCGACGACCTGCCGAACAACCAGGTGTCAAGATCACGATCGACATCAAGGAAGGCAAGCGCGCGCAGATCCGCCAGATCAACATCGTCGGCAACGAGGCGTTCACCGAGGAGGACATCCTCGAGCAGTTCAAGCTGAAGACGCCGAACTGGCTCTCCTGGTACAAGCAGGACGACCGCTATTCGCGCGAAGAGCTCTCGGGCGACCTCGAGAAGCTGCGCTCGTTCTACCTCGACCGCGGCTACGCGAATTTCGACATCGATGTCGACGCAGGTCGCGATCGCGCCCGACGCGAGGACATCTTCATCACGCTGAACGTGGACGAGGGCGACGTCTACAACGTCTCGGAAATCAAGATCGCCGGCGACCTCGTGGTGCCCGAGCAGGACCTGATGGGCCTGGTGCAGATCCACCGCGGCGACATCTACTCGCGCAAGATGATCACCGCGACGACCGAGTTCATGGCGCTGCGCCTCGGCCAGGACGGCTACGCGTTCGCGAAGGTCGACCCGGTGCCGCAGGAGAACCCGGAGACCAAGGAGATCTCGCTGACGTTCCTGGTCGAGCCGGGCAACCGCGCCTACGTGCGCAACATCAACTTCAGCGGCTCCACGGGCATCAACGACGAGGTGCTGCGCCGCGAGATGCGCCAGATGGAGGGCGGGTACCTGTCGAACGCCGCGGTCGAGCGCTCGAAGCAGCGCCTGCAGCGCCTGCCGTTCATCGAGAAGGTCGAGTTCGAGACGAACCCGGTGCCCGGCACGCCCGACCTGGTCGACGTGGATTTCAAGATCAAGGAAGGCCTGCCCGGGCAGTTCAGCGGCGGCATCGGCTACTCGCAGTCGCAGTCGTTCCTGCTGAACGGCAACTTCGTGCACTCGCAACTTCCTCGGCACCGGCAACCGCGTCGCCGCCGAGCTGAATGCCGGCCAGTACAGCCAGGTCTACAGCATCTCGCACACGGACCCGTACGTGACCGTCGACGGCGTGTCGCGCACGATCTCGGCGAGCTACCGCAACTACAGCCAGTACACGAGCAACTCCTCGCAGTTCGACACGACGACCGGCGCGCTCGCGGTCGACTACGGCTGGCCGCTCTCCGAGTTCCAGTCCGTGCGGGTCGGCCTGGCGGCGCAGCGTTCCGACCTGTTCACCGACCCGAACAACAGCGCCGAGCAGTCGCTCGATGTGGGTGCAGAACAACGGCAATCCGTACACGCGCAAGGCCACGGTCGGCGTGCCGCCGATCGCCTTCACGTACTACGGCACGAAGTTCGACACGTTCCTGATGTCGGCCGGCTGGGGCTACGACTCGCGCAACCGCGGCATCTTCGCGGACCGCGGCGTCGCGCCACTGGCTCAACGTCGGCTACACGGTGCCGGGCAGCGACGTCGAGTTCATGACGGCGAGCTACGATTACCTGCAGTTCATCCCGCTGGGCCGCTGGTTCACGCTGATGAACAACTTCGAGGCCGGTTACGCGATCGACATCGGCTCGACGACCGCGATCCCGCCGTACCGCAACTTCTTCGCCGGCGGCGCCGAGAGCGTGCGCGGCTTCAAGGCGAGCACGCTCGGCCCGCGGGACTCTTTCGGCAACCCCTACGGCGGCAACATGAAGCTGACGAACCAGCTCGAGCTGCTGCTGCCGATGCCGGAGAAATTCCGGAATTCGGCCCGCTTCAGCGTCTTTTTCGACGCCGGCAACGTATTCTCCAACGACCACGTGACCTTCTACGGCAAGGACAACGTGACGCCGGTGGAATACGAGTTCGGGTTTGATAAACTGCGTTATTCGACCGGCTTGGCGGTGCAGTGGCTCGCCCCGCTCGGTGTCTTCCGGTTCAGCTTCGCCATCCCGCTCAACGCCCAGAAGGGCGACCCGATCGAGTACGGCGACGAGACCGAGGGCTTCCAGTTCTCCATCGGACAGGCTTTCTGAGGTACCAGGCTCCATGCGCATCAAGACTGCAACCATTTCACTGCTGATCCTCGCTGCCGGCGCGCTGCCCGTCGGGGCCGCCCAGGCCGAGACCAAGATCGGCGTGGTGAACGTCGCGCGGCTCCTGCAGGAGTCGCCGCAGGCGCAGGCCGCCTCGCAGGCGCTCGAGGGCGAGTTCGCGACGCGCCGGCGCGAGCTGAGAGCCAGCAGAAGGACCTGAAGGCCCGCGAGGACAAGCTGCAGAAGGACGGCGCCGTGATGGCCGCCAACGAGCGCAGCGCCGCGGAGAAGACGCTGCGCGACGGCCAGCGCGAGTTCGCGCGCAAGCAGAACGAGTTCCTCGAGGACCTGAACGTCCGCCGCAACGAGGTGCTCGGCCAGCTGCAGCGCACGATCCTGCAGGAAGTCCAGACCTACGCGAAGAGCGCCGGCCTCGACGTCGTGGTCTCCGAGGCGCTGTACGCGAGCCCCTCGGTGGACGTCACCCAGCAGGTGCTCTCGGCGCTGCAGGCGCGCAAGGGCGCCCCCGCCAAGCCCTGAGCCGGACGGGAACGGAGCGGACATGCCAGCGCGGCTCGCCGAACTGGCCGTTCGCTTCGGCTGCGAACTGCGCGGCGATCCCGATACGCTGATCGATCGCGTCGCGCCGCTGCAGGATGCAGGGCCCGGCGCGATCAGCTTTCTCGCGAACCCGCAGTATCGGCGCCACCTGCCGGCGACCCGCGCATCGGCCGTGGTGCTCGATGCCGCGATGGCCGCGGAGTGCCCGGTCGCCGCGCTCGTCACGCGCAACCCCTACGCGACCTACGCGCGCATCGCGCAGCTGCTGTACCCGGTCCCGCCGGTGGTGGCGGGCCGCCATCCGAGCGCGATCGTGGAGCCGGATGCGCGAGGTCGATCCGTCGGCCCGGATCGATGCGCACGCGTACGTCGGGCGCGGCGCCAGGATCGGCCGTCGCGTGATCGTCGGGCCGGGCTCGGTCGTGCTCGAAGGCGCGGAGATCGGCGACGACACCAGCCTGGTCGCGCGAGTCACGCTGGGCCCGGCGTGCCAGGATCGGGCAGCGCTGCATCCTGCAGCCGGGATGCGTCGTCGGCGCCGACGGGTTCGGCCAGGCGCCGGACCGCGACGGCTACGTCAAGGTCCCGCAGGTGGGCACGGTCGTCGTCGGCGACGACGTCGAGATCGGCTGCAACACGACGGTCGACCGCGGCGCGATCGAGGACACCGTGATCGAGCAACGGCGTCAAGATCGACAACCTGGTGCAGGTCGGCCACAACGTGCGCATCGGCGAGCACACCGTGATCGCCGCGTGCAGTGGCATCTCCGGCAGCGCGACGATCGGCCGGCGCTGCCTGATCGGGGGCATGGTCGGCATCGTCGGTCACCTCGAGATCTGCGACGACGTCGCGCTGACCGGGCGCACGATGGTGTCGAGCTCGATCCGCAAGCCGGGCATGTATTCGAGCGGGCTGCCGGCGGACGAGGCAAAGCGGTTCCGGCGCAACGTGGCGCGATTCAACCGGCTCGACGAGCTCGCGAAGCGGGTGCGCAGGCTCGAAGGTGAAGCCGGCGCGGACGAGCAGGGAGGGGACGATGAGTGAATCGACCGGTTTCGGCATCGACGAGATGATGCGGCGGCTGCCGCACCGCTACCCGATGCTGCTGGTGGATCGCGTGCTCGAGTGCGTCTCGGGCGAGCGGATCGTCGCGCTGAAGAACGTCACGATGAACGAGGAGTTCTTCTCCGGCCATTTCCCGGGCCGCCCGGTGATGCCCGGCGTGATCATCCTCGAGGCGATGGCGCAGACCGCGGGCATCCTCACGTTCGTCACGGCGGGCGTGTATCCCGACGAGAACGTGCGCTTCTACTTCGCCGGCATCGACAAGGCGCGCTTCCGCAGGCCGGTCGTGCCCGGCGACCAGCTGATCCTGACGGCCACGCTCGAGCGGCGCATCCGCACCATCTGGAAGTACAGCATCGTCGCGACGGTCGACGGCGCCGAGGTGGCGAGCGCCGAGATGATGGTGATGCCGGGATGACCGGCGCGATCCACCCGACCGCCGTGATCTCGCCGGCGGCGAGTCTCGCCGACGACGTCGAGGTCGGCGCGTATTCGGTGATCGGCGCCGGACGTCGAGATCGGGCGCGGCACGCGGATCGGGCCGCACGTCGTGATCGAGGGCCAGACCCGCATCGGCGAGGCCAACCGGATCTTCCAGTTCGCCTCGGTCGGCGCGGACGCCGCAGGACAAGAAGTACCGCGGCGAGCCGAGCCGGCTCGAGATCGGCGACCGCAACGTGATCCGCGAGTGCGTGACGCTGCATCGCGGCACGGTGCAGGACCACGGCAGTCACGAGGATCGGCAACGACAACCTGTTCATGGCGTACGTGCACGTTGCGCACGACTGCGTGATCGGCAACCAGTGCGTGCTCGCGAACAACGCGACGCTCGGCGGCCACGTTCACCTCGGCGACTGGGTGATCATGGGCGGCCTGTCGGCGGTCCACCAGTTCGGCCAGGTGGGAGCCCATGCGTTCATCGCGAACAACGCGGCGGTGACCCGCGACGTGCCGCCCTACGTGATGGCGGTCGGCCAGCCGGCCGAGCGCACAGCATCAACGCCGAGGGGTTGAAGCGCCGGGGATTCACGCCGAGCAGATCCGCAACATCCGCGCACGCATTCCGCGTGCTGTACCGCTCGGGCCTGAAGCTGGCCGAGGCGACGGCCGAGCTCGAGAAACTCGCGCAGGACCAGCCGGAGCTGCTGCCGCTGGTCGAGTTCCTGCCCCGGGCGACCCGCGGCATCGTCCGCTGAGCGCAACGGCGTCGTGACCCATTTCGCGCAGGCCGGACGGTTCGGTCTGGTCGCCGGAGAGGCGTCCGGCGACAACCTCGGCGGCCGCTGATCGAGGCACTTGCGGCGCGTGCCGCCGGCTCGCAGTTCTTCGGCATCGCCGGGCCGCGGATGGAGGCGGCGGGCTGCGAGGCGTGGTTCCCGATCGACGAGCTCGCGGTCATGGGTCTCGCCGAGATCCTGCGTCACCTGCCGCGGCTGCTGCGCTGCGACGCGACCTGGTCGAGCGCCTGCGTCGCGGCGCACCCGGACGCCTTCGTCGGCATCGACTCGCCCGAGTTCAACCTGCGCGTGGCGCGCGAGATGAAGTCGCGCGGCGTGCCGGCGGTGCAGTACGTGAGTCCGCAGGTCTGGGCGTGGCGGCAGGGCCGCGTGCGCACGATCGGCCAGTCGGTGGACCTGGTGCTGTGCGTGCTGCCGTTCGAGGCGGATTTCTACGCGCTCACACGACGTGCGCGCGGTGTTCGTCGGTCATCCGCTGGCCGATCGCGTCCCGCTCGGTAGCGACCCGTGCCGGCGCACGCAGCGCGCTGTCGTTGCCGGCGAGCGGTCCCGTGCTGGCGGTGCTGCCGGGCAGCCGGATGAGCGAGGTGACGCGGCTCGGACCGCCGTTTCGCGGCCACGATCGCGTGGCTCGCGCGGCAGCGGCCCGCCATGTCGTTCGTCGCGCCGATGGCGAATGCGCGCGTGCGCGCAGACGTTCGAGCGGTGCCTCGCCACGCACGCGCCGGGCGTCGACGTGCGCGTGCTCGACGGGCGGTCGCAGGAATGCGCTGACCGCGAGCGACGCCGTGCTGCTTGGCGTCCGGCACCGCCACGCTCGAGGCGACGCTGGTGAAGCGGCCGATGGTCGTGGCCTATCGCGTCGCGCCGCTGACGAACTGGCTGCTGCGCGTGCTCGGGCTCGTCAAGGCGGAGTTACTTCGCGCTGCCGAACCTGCTGGCCGGCCGGCAGATCGTCCCGGAGATCTTCCAGCAGGACGTGCGGCCCGAAGTGCTGGGCCCCGCGGTGCTCGAGCAGCTCGAGCGCCCCGACCGCGCCGAGCTCGTGGCGGAGTTCGCTGCAATCCACGAGCGCCTGCGCTGCGATGCAAGCGCCCGGGCCGCGGACGCGATTCTCGAACTCGTTGCGAGCCGGCGGCGATCCGCATGAGCCGTCGTGACGACGCGCGTCAGTCGCAGTTCGACTGGCACGGTGCCGGGGCTCACCGCAGGCGTCGACGAGGCCGGGCGAGGACCGCTCGCCGGGCCGGTGGTCGCGGCAGCCGTGATCCTCGATGCCGCGCGGCCCGTGGCCGGGCTCGCGGATTCGAAGGCGCTGTCCCCGTCGCGCCGCGAGTCGCTGGCGATCGAGATCCGCGATCGTCGAGCGTCGCCTGGGGCCTCGGCTGGGCGGACGCGGCCGAGATCGACGCGATCAACATCCTGCAGGCGACGATGCTCGCGATGCGCCGGGCCGTCGCGGCGCTGCAGGTGGCGCCGGCGCACGTGATCGTGGACGGCAATCGCTGCCCGGACCTGCGCGGGCTCGCCGTTCGAGTGCACGCATCGAGGCGGTCGTCAAGGGCGACGCGCTGGTCGCCGAGCGTCAGCGCCGCCTCGATCCTGGCCAAGGTCGCGCGCGACGCAGTACATGCGGGAACTCGACGGTCGCTATCCGGGTTACGGCTTCGCGGACCATAAGGGATATCCGACGGCGGCCCACGTCGCGGCGCTGCGCAGGCTCGGCCCATCGCCGGTGCACCGGCTGAGCTTCGCGCCGGTACAATCCAGCGGTTCCCGCTGAGTCCCCCGCCATGTCGCGCTTCGTCCACCTGCACGTGCACACCGAGTATTCGCTCGTCGACGGCGTCGTGCGCGTCGAGAGCGAGGACAAGGACGGCGCGTCGTGCGCGAGGGCCTGATCGACGCCTGCGTGCGGCTGGGCATGCCGGCCGTGGCGCTCACCGACCAGGGCAACCTGTTCGCGCTGGTGAAGTTCTATCGGGCGGCGCAGTCGGCGGGCATCAAGCCGCTGGTCGGCGTCGACGCGCTGATGCGCGAGGAGGGCGAGCGTGCCGAGCCGAGCCGGCTCGTGCTGCTCTGCCAGAACGACCGCGGCTACCGCAACCTGACGCGGCTCGTCACGCGGCCTATCTCGAGGGCCAGGGCCGGCACGGACCGACGCTGCGAGCGCGAGTGGCTGGACGCGCAGAGCACGGCGGGACTCATCGCGCTGTCCGGCGCGCGCGAGGGCGACGTCGGTCGCGCGCTGCTCGGCGGCCACGAGGACGCGGCGCGCGCGCGCGCTCGATGCCTGGCTCGCGCTGTTCGGCGATCGCTACTACCTCGAGCTGCAGCGCACCGGGCGCCCGGGCGACGAGGACTGCATCGCCGGCTCGCTGCGCCTCGCGGTCGCGCACGGCGTGCCGGTCGTGGCGACCAACGACGTGCGGTTCCTGAAGCGCGACGACTTCGAGTCGCACGAGGCGCGGGTCTGCATCCAGGACGGCACGCTGCTCGCCGACGCCTCGCGGCCGCGGCGCTACAGCGAGGAGCAATACCTGCGCTCGCCGGCGGAGATGGCGGAGCTGTTCGCCGACATGCCCGAGGCGCTCGAGAACTCGGTCGAGATCGCGCAGCGCCTGAACCTCGAGATCCGGCTCGGCAAGGCGTCGCTGCCCGCCTACCCGGTGCCGGCCGGGCAGAGCACCGAGGACCTCCTGCGCGCAGGAGGCGCGCAAGGGCCTCGAGGCGCGGCTCGCCGCTCCGGTCGTGACGCCGGGTGCGGCGATCGAGCGCGAGGCCTACGACGCAGCGCCTCGGCACCGAGCTCGACGTGATCTGCCAGATGGGTTTCGCCGGCTACTTCCTGATCGTCGCCGACTTCATCCGCTGGGCGCGGGAGAACGGCGTGCCGGTCGGGCCCGGGCCGCGGCTCGGGCGCCGGTTCGCTGGTCGCGTAGGTGCTCGGCATCACCGACCTCGACCCGCTGCGCCACGACCTGCTGTTCGAGCGCTTCCTGAATCCCGAGCGCGTGTCGATGCCCGACTTCGACGTGGACTTCTGCATGGAAGGCCGCGACCGCGTGATCGACTACGTGGCGGAACGCTACGGCCGCGAGCGCGTGTCGCAGATCATCACCTACGGCACGATGGCCGCGAAGGCCGTGGTGCGCGACGTGGCGCGCGTGCTCGGCCTGAGCTACGGCCTCGCCGACAGCATCGCGAAGCTGATCCCGTTCGAGCTCGGCATCACGCTCGACGACGCGCTCGCGAAGGAAGAGGAACTCGCGCAAGCGCTACAAGTCCGAGGACGACGTGCGCGAGGTGATCGACCTCGCCCGGTCGCTCGAGGGCCTGGTGCGCAATGCCGGCACGCATGCGGGCGGCGTCGTGATCGCGCCGTCGGTGCTGACGGACTTCGCGCCGCTCTACTGCGAAGAGGGCAGCACGAGCGTCGTCACGCAGTTCGACAAGGACGACGTCGAGGCGGCGGGCCTCGTGAAGTTCGACTTCCTCGGCCTGCGCACGCTCACGATCATCGACTGGGCGGTGCGCACCATCAACGCCGAGCGCGCGGCGCGCGGCGAGCCGCCGCTCGACATGGCGCTGCTGCCGATGGACGACCCGGCGACGTACGCGCTGCTGAAGCGCTGCGAGACGACCGCGGTCTTCCAGCTCGAATCGCGCGGCATGAAGGACCTGATCCGGCGGCTGCAGCCGGACTGCTTCGACGACATCGTGGCGCTCGTGGCGCTGTTCCGGCCGGGCCCGCTGCAATCGGGCATGGTCGAGGACTTCATCGACCGCAAGCACGGCCGGATCGGCGGCGGGATCGACTACCTGCATCCCGGACCTGAAGCCGGTGCTGCAGTCGACCTACGGCGTGATCCTGTACCAGGAACAGGTGATGCAGATCGCGCAGGTGCTGGCGGGCTACACGCTCGGCGGCGCCGACCTGCTGCGTCGCGCGATGGGCAAGAAGAAGCCCGAGGAGATGGCGAAGCAGCGCTCCGTGTTCGTCGAGGGCGCGGTGGCCCGCGGCGTGCAGGAAGCGACCGGCGGCGCACATCTTCGACCTGATGGAGAAGTTCGCGGGCTACGGCTTCAACAAGTCGCACTCGGCAGCCTACGCGGTGCTGTCCTACCAGACGGCGTGGCTCAAGACGCACTACCCGGCGGCGTTCATGGCCGCGGTGCTGTCCTCGGACATGGACAAGACCGACAAGGTCGTGACCCTCATCGACGAGTGCAACCGGATGGGGCTCAAGGTCGAGCCGCCGGACGTGAACGCGTCGCAGTACATGTTCACGGTGTCGGGCCCGAAGGCGATCCGCTACGGGCTCGGCGCCATCAAGGGCGTCGGCCAGGCGGCCGTCGAGAACATGCTCGCGGAACGAACGGCGCGGCGGGCGCTTCACCGACCTGCGCGACCTCTGCCGTCGCCTCGACCTGAACCGCGTCAACCGGCGCGTGCTCGAGGCGCTGGTGCGCGCCGGCGCGCTCGACTCGCTCGGCGTGAACCGCGCGACGCTGATGCACCAGTTGCCCGGCGCGATGCAGGCCGCGGACCAGAGCTCGCGTGCGAAGGCGGCCGGCCAGAACGACCTGTTCGGCCTGGCCGAGCCGGTGCGCTCACGCCGACCGAGGAGGCGGTCGAGTTGCGCGAGACGCTGCCCGACTGGAGCGAGGCGGTGCGCCTCGCCGGCGAGCGCGAGACGCTCGGGCTGTACCTCACGGGCCACCCGATCACGGAATACGAGCGGGAACTGAAGCCGATCATCAGCGGCCGGATCGCGGATATCGGCGGCGCGAGGCCGGTGGGACAGAACGAAGGCGGCTGGCGCGGACCGGGCCGCTCGGTCACGGTGGCGGGGCTCGTGCTCGAGATACGCAAGCGCGGCGGCCGCACGAGCTTCGTGCTCGACGACCGCAGCGGCCGGCTCGAAGTGACGATGTTCGACGACGTGTACCAGCAGTACCGCGCGCTGGTCGCCAGGGACGCGATCCTGGTCGTGGATGGCGGCCTGCGCTGGGATGACTTCATCGAGGACTGGCGGCTGTCGGCCAAGCGGATCCTCGACGTCGACCAGGCGCGGGAGCAGTACGCGCGAAGGCTGGTGCTGCGCTGGCCACGCGACGCGAAGAATGGCGACGCACGCAAGCTCGTCACGGCGATCGAGCAGGCATTGCGGCCGAGCCGCGGCGGGCGCTGCTCCGTCGCGGTCCGCTATTCGAGCGACGCTGCAGCGCGTTCGTGCAGTTCGGCGACGAGTGGACCGTGCGGCCCTCGCGGGACCTGGTCGAGCGGCTCGGGCAGATCGTCGGGCGCGACGGCGTCGAGATCGTGTACGCGCCGCGCGTCGAGGGTTAGCGGGGCGCTGCAGGCGCGACGCACGCGACCGGCGGCATTGCTGCCGCTCGTCGCCGGGGTGCCTGCTACGCCGGGACGCCGTCAATCCGTGCCATGGAGGCTCCGGGCTCGGCATCCATGCCTCGCACGGCCCGGCGCACAGGCACCCCGGCGTGAGCAGCGCATTTGCCCCCGGCCTGAGCCTGCGGCATCCTGCGCGCCATGCCACTGA
Organism: uncultured Gammaproteobacteria bacterium; assembly: GCA_963776815.1. GTDB lineage: Bacteria > Pseudomonadota > Gammaproteobacteria > Steroidobacterales > Steroidobacteraceae > RPQJ01. The sequence continues at coordinate 383,353 of CAVZNZ010000013.1, read as the reverse complement.
GCTTCCTGGAATTCGAGCAACCGATCGCCGAGCTCGAGGCGAAGATCGAAGAGCTCAGGTTCGTCTCGTCCGACGCCGAGGTGAACATCGGCGAGGAGATCGCGCGGCTGCGCGCGAAGAGCCGGGCGCTGACGAACAGCATTTTCGCGAACCTCACGCCGTGGCAGGTTGCGCAGCTCGCGCGGCATCCGCAGCGGCCGTACACGCTCGACTACGCGGCCTCGATCTTCGACGAGTTCCTCGAGCTGCACGGGGACCGCATGTATGCCGACGATCTCGCGATCGTCGGCGGATTCGCGCGGCTCGACGGCCGGCCGGTGATGCTGATCGGGCACCAGAAGGGGCGCGACACCAAGGAGCGCGTGCGGCGCAACTACGGCATGCCGAAGCCGGAGGGATACCGCAAGGCGCTGCGGCTGATGAAGCTGGCGGAGCGGTTCCGCATCCCGGTGATCACGCTGGTCGACACGCCGGGGGCCTACCCGGGCGTCGGCTCCGAGGAGCGCAACCAGAGCGAGGCGATCGCGCGCAACCTGTTCGAGATGGCGCGCGCTCAAGGTCCCGGCCATCACCGCCGTGATCGGCGAGGGCGGCTCGGGCGGTGCGCTCGCGATCGGCGTCTGCGACCGGCTGCTGATGCTCCAGTACAGCGTCTACTCGGTCATCTCGCCGGAGGGCTGCGCCTCGATCCTGTGGAAGAGCGCCGACAAGAAGGAACTCGCGGCCGACGCGATGGGCATCACCGCCGAGCGCCTCGACAAGCTCGGGCTGGTGGACGAGGTGCTCAAGGAACCGCTCGGCGGCGCGCACCGCGATCCGCAGCTGATGGCGGACACGCTGAAGGACGCACTGATCCGTCACCTCGGCGAGGTGTCGCAGTGGCCGGAGGACGAGCTGCGTCGCACGGCGCTACGCTCGCCTGCGGGCGCAAGGCGTATACCGCGCCGCCTGAGCCGCGCCGTGGGTTTCTCTCCCGGGCGGCTGGCGTCGGCACTGCAGGGGTGCCTCGAACCGCTGGATCGTCCCGCGGCCGGTCTGTGCGTGGCGCTGAGCGGCGGCCTCGACTCGACCGTCCTGCTGGCGGCGCTGGCCGCGCTGCGCGACCGCGCGGGTCGCCCGCCGCTGCGCGCGATCCACGTCGATCACGGACTGCACGCCGACTCGGCCGTCTGGGCCGCGCACTGCGCGCGCGTGGCCGCGAGCCTGGACGTCGCCGCTCGACGCAGGTCCGAACGTGGACGCGCGGCCGGCAGCCGGCGAGAGCCCCGAAGCGGCCGCCCGCAACGCCCGCTATGGCGCGCTGGCGGCAAGCCTGCGCCGCGGCGAGGTGCTGCTCACGGCGCACCACGCCGACGACCAGCTCGAGACCATCCTGCTGCAGTGGCTGCGCGGCGGCGGCCTGCGCGCGGTCGCCGGCATGCGGCCGCTCGCGCGGTTCGGGCCGGGCTGGCACGTGCGTCCGCTGCTCGGTTTCGCGCGCGGCGAGCTGCAGCGTGGGCGCGCGAGTCCGGGCTCGAATGGCTCGAGGATCCGTCGAACCTCGATCCGCGGTTCGACCGCAACTACCTGCGGCTCGAGGTGCTGCCGGCGATCCGGCGCCGCTGGCCCGCAGCTGCGCGCACGGTCGGCCGGGTGGCTGCGCAGGCAGCCGAGGCGCTCGAGGTCGAGCGAGCGCTCGCCGCGGCGGACCTCGAGCGGTGCGCGATGGCGGCGCGCTGTCGCTCGAGCGGCTGCTTGCCCTGCCCGAGGCGCGCCAGCGCTGCGGCCTGCGCGCGTGGCTGCGCGCGCTCGGGCTGCCGCTGCCGTCGGCGGCAACGCTGGCGCACTGCGGCGCGACGTGGCGCGGCGGCCGCCGACCGGGTGCCCTGCGTCGACTGGCCGGGGGCTCGCGTGCATCGATATCGCGGCCGGCTGTTTGCGGACGCCGGCGTACGCGCAACCGGACGTGCGCGCGGGCGCGTGGCGCGGCGGACGGCCCCTATCGACCTCGGGGCCGTCGAGCGCCTGGAGCTGCGGGCGTCGCAGGCGACGGGCTGAGCCGCGCGCGATTGCCGGGTGAGTTGTCGGTCGTCGCGCGGGCGGAGGGCGAGACCTTCCGGCCGGCCGGCGCGCACACCGCCGGCCGTTGCGCAAGTGGTTTCAGGAGCGCGGCGTGTTGCCGTGGCAGCGCGAGCGACCTGCCGCTGGTGATGTCCGGCGGCGAGATCGTCGCGATCGGCGATCTTTCTTGCGGCGGCGGGTTCGCGGCCGCGTCCGGGCGAGCCTTCGTGGCCGTCGCCTGGCACGGGCGGCCGGTGCTCACCGAGAGCGAGGCGATCGGCTGCTCGAGGATCCGGCGCGCAATTCGGTGGCCGGGAGAGGGCCGTTCCGATAGACTGTCCTCCCGTCGTGCTTCTCCTGCGACGGTGGCCCCAATGACCAAATTCATCTGCGTGACCGGCGGTGTGGTTTCCTCGCTGGGCAAGGGCATCGCTGCCGCTTCGCTGGGGCGATCCTCGAGGCCCGCGGCCTCAAGGTCGCGATGGTCAAGCTCGACCCGTACATCAACGTCGACCCGGGCACGATGAGCCCGTTCCAGCACGGCGAGGTGTTCGTCACCGACGACGGCACCGAGACCGACCTCGACCTCGGCCACTACGAGCGCTACGTCCGCACGACGACCGGCCGCAACAGCAACTTCACGACCGGCCGCATCTACGAGCGCGTGATCGCGAAGGAGCGCCGCGGCGACTACCTCGGCGCCACGGTGCAGGTGATCCCGCACATCACCGACGAGATCAAGCACTGCATCCGGATGGGCGCGGGCGACGCCGACGTCTGCATGGTCGAGATCGGCGGCACGGTGGGCGACATCGAGTCGCTGCCGTTCCTCGAGGCGATCCGCCAGCTCGGCGTCGAGATGGGCCGCAACAACGTGCTCTACATGCACCTGACGCTGATCCCGTACATCGCGACGTCCGGCGAGATCAAGACCAAGCCCACGCAGCACTCGGTGAAGGAACTGCGCTCGATCGGCATCCAGCCCGACGTGCTGCTGTGCCGCTGCAAGGACCCGCTGCCGCCCGAGCAGCGCCGCAAGATCGCGCTGTTCACCAACGTCGAGGAGCGCGCGGTGTTCTCGGCGGTCGACGCCGACGACATCTACAAGATCCCGCTGCTGCTGCACGAGCAGGGCCTCGACGCGATCGTCTGCGAGAAGCTCGGCCTGCAGCGTGCCGCCGGCCGACCTGAAGGAATGGCAGCAGGTGGTCGCGGCCAAGGGCAACCCGGACCTGACGGTCAACATCGCGATGGTCGGCAAGTACGTGAACCTGCAAGGACGCCTACATCTCGCTCTGCGAGGCGCTGATGCACGCCGGCCTGCGCACGCGCACGCGCGTGCAACATCGATTCATCGAGGCGACCGACATCGAGAAGCACGGCACCGGCTGCCTCGCGGGCATGGACGCGATCCTGGTGCCGGGCGGCTTCGGCGAGCGCGGCATCGAGGGCAAGATCCAGGCGGTGCGCTACGCGCGCGAGCACGGCATCCCGTACCTCGGCATCTGCCTCGGCATGCAGCTCGCGATCATCGAGTACGCGCGCGACGTCGCTGGGCCTCGAGGGCGCGCACAGCACCGAGTTCAACCAGGCCACGCCGCACCCGGTGATCGCGCTGATCACCGAGTGGCAGGACCAGAAGGGCACGGTCGAGGCAGCGCGACGAGCAGTCGAACCTCGGCGGCACGATGCGCCTCGGCGCGCAGGAAGTGCGCATCTCGCACGGCTCGCTGGCGCACGCGGTCTATGGCGCGGACGTGATCCGCGAGCGGCACCGCCACCGCTACGAGTTCAACAACAACTACCTGCAGAGGCTGATGAACGCGGGCCTGCGCTTCTCGGGCTTCTCGCGCGACGGCCTGGTCGAGATCATCGAGCTGCCGGACCACCCGTTCTTCATCGCGAGCCAGTTCCACCCCGAGTTCCGCTCCACGCCGCGTGACGGCCATCCGCTGTTCACCGGCTTCATCCGCGCGGCGCGCGACTACCGCGCGGCGCAGCTGCCGGCGGCGGCAGGCGCATGAAGCTCTGCGGCTTCGAGGTCGGGCCGGACCGGCCGTTCTTCCTGATTGCCGGGCCGTGCGTCGTCGAGAGCGAAGGCGCTGGTGCTCGACGTCGCCGGCCGGATGAAGGAGATCACGGCGCGGCTCGGCATCCCCTACATCTTCAAGGCGTCGTACGACAAGGCGAACCGCTCGTCGAAGCGAGCTTCCGCGGCCCGGGCATCGAGCAGGGGCTGCGGATCCTGCGGACGTGCAGCGCGCAGCTCGGCGTGCCGGTGCTGACCGACGTGCACGAGGACACGCCGATGGCGGAGGTCGCCGCGGTCGTGGACGTGCTGCAGACGCCGGCGTTCCTGTGCCGCCAGACGAACTTCATCCTGAGCGCGGCGTCGGCCAGGGCAAGCCCGTCAACGTCAAGAAGGGCCAGTTCCTGTCGCCCTGGGAAATGCGCAACGTCGTCGAGAAGGCGCGCTCCACCGGCAACGAGCAGATCATGGTCTGCGAGCGCGGCTTCACCTTCGGCTACAACAACCTCGTGTCGGACATGCGCTCGCTCGCGGTGATGCGCGAGACCGGCGCGCCGGTCGTGTTCGACGCGACGCATTCCGTGCAGCTGCCGGGCGGCCAGGGCACCGCGTCCGGCGGACAGCGCGAGTTCGTCCCGGTGCTGGCGCGGGCCGCGGTCGCGGCTGGCGTCGTCGGGCCTGTTCATGGAAACCCACCCCGACCCGGCGCAGGCGCTGTCGGACGGCCCGAACGCGTGGCCGCTCGACCGGATGCGCGTCGCTGCTCGAGGTGCTCAAGGAAATCGATGCCGCGGTGAAGTGGCGGCCATTCGAGGAATCGAGCGCTATGACGCAAGATCGTCGACATCAAGGCGCGCGAGATCATGGATTCGCGCGGCAATCCCACCGTCGAAGCGGACGTGTACGTCGAGGGCGGCGTGATGGGCCGCGCGGCCGTGCCGTCGGGCGCCTCGACCGGCACGCGCGAAGCCGTGGAACTGCGCGACGGCGACAAGAAGCGCTACCTCGGCAAGGGCGTGCTCAAGGCCGTCGCGAACGCGAACGGCGAGTTGCGCGACGGCGCTGCTCGGCCGCGACGTCCGTGACCAGGCGGGCCTCGACCGCGCGGATGATCGAGCTCGACGGCACCGACACCAAGTCGCGGCTCGGCGCCAACGCGATGCTCGCGGTCTCGCTGGCGGCGGCGCATGCGGCGGCGCGCGCGTCGGCCAGGGGCTGTGGCGGCTGATCGGCGGCGCCGGGCCGAAGGTGATGCCGGTGCCGATGATGAACATCATCAACGGCGGCGCCCACGCCGACAACAGCGTCGACATCCAGGAATTCATGGTGCTGCCGGTCGGCGCGCCGAATTTCACGCGAGGCGCTGCGCTACGGCGCGGAGATCTTCCACACGCTGAAGAAGGTGCTGCACGAGCGCGGGCTCGCGACCGCGGTGGGCGACGAGGGCGGCTTCGCGCCGAACCTGCCGTCGAACGAGGCGGCGCTCGAGACGATCCTCCAGGCGGTCGAGCGGGCGGGCTACAAGGCCGGGCGCGACGTCTACCTCGGCCTCGACGTGGCGAGCTCCGAGTTCTACCAGGACGGCATCTACGACCTCGAGTCCGAGGGACGCAAGTTCACGTCCGCGCAGTTCGTCGACTACCTCGCGGGGCTGGTGGACCGCTACCCGATCATCACGATCGAGGACGGCATGGCCGAGGGCGACTGGGACGGCTGGTCGATGCTGACGCAGCGGCTCGGCCGCAAGGTGCAGCTCGTCGGCGACGACCTGTTCGTCACCAACACGAAGATCCTGCGCGAAGGCATCGCGCGCGGCATCGCCAACTCGATCCTGATCAAGCCGAACCAGATCGGCACGCTCACCGAGACGCTGGCGGCGATCGACATGGCCACGGACGCGGGTTACAGCGTCGGTGGTCTCGCACCGCTCGGGCGAGACCGAGGACAGCACGATCGCCGACATCGCGGTGGCGACGCGCGCCACGCAGATCAAGACCGGCTCGCTGTGCCGCTCGGACCGCATCGCGAAGTACAACCAGCTGCTGCGCATCGAGGCCGAGCTCGGCATCGCGACGCGAGCTACGCCGGCCGCGACGCGTTCCCGGTGCCGCTGCCGGTGAGTGGCGCCTGATCCGGCTGAAGAGGCTGCAACCGCATGGATTCTGCTAATCTCTCGCGCCCATGATGATCCGGATCGTCGCCGGCCTGCTGCTCGCGGCGCGTGCTGGCGCTGCAGTACCGCCTCTGGGTATCGCCCGACGGCATGCGCGACGTGTGGCGCCTCGAGACAGGCGATCGAGGCCCAGACGCAACGAGAACGAGCGGCTCAAGGAGCGCAACCGCACGCTGGCCGCCGAAGTCCGCGACCTCAAGGAAGGCCGCGCGGCCATCGAAGAGCGCGCCCGCACGGACCTCGGCATGGTCGGCTCCAACGAGACGTTCTTCCAGGTCGTGCCGCCGCCGGCGCCGGGCGCCGCCAGCCACAGCGACTCCAGCCAGCCAGCGACGGACCGCGCAGGCCGAGGCGAAATGAAGCCGCGCGTGCGGCGCTGGGCCGTCGTCCCGGCGGCCGGGCGCGGCGCAACGCTTCGGCGGCGACGCTCCCAAGCAATACCCGCCTGCTCGGCGGCCCGTGCTGTCGTGGACGCTGCGCGCGCTGCTGGCCGAGCCGTCGATCGCAGGCATCGTCGTCGCGCTTGCGCGCCGGCGACCGGCGCTGGCGCCGCTGCCGAGTCGAGAGATCCGCGGGTGCAGCACCTGCGCGGGCGGTGCCCGGCGCGAGGATTCGGTCGCCGAACGCGCTGGATGCGCTCGCCGGCCGGGCGCGGGACTCCGACTGGGTGCTGGTGCACGATGCAGCGCGGCCCTGCCTGCGTCGCGAGGACCTGCACGGTGCTGGTCGACGCGACTGCGCGACGACCCGGTCGGCGGCCTGCTCGCCGTGCCGGTCGCGACACGCTGAAGGCGCGACGACGGTCACGGCCGGAGTCGCGCACCGCCCGCGGGAACGGTCTCTGGCGTGCGCTGACGCCGCAGATGTTCCGCTACGGGTTGCTGAAGCGCGCGCTCGCGCTGTGCCTCGAGCGCGAGCGCGCCGTGACCGACGAGGCGTCGGCGATCGAGGCGCTCGGCCTGCGGCCGCTGCTGGTGCGCGGCCGATCGCGACAACATCAAGCTCACGAATGCGGAGGACCGCGGCACTCGCCGAGGCGATCCTGCGGCAACGGAGGGATGCGATGAGGGTCGGGATCGGCTACGACGTGCATGCCTTCGGGCCGGGCGACCACGTGACGCTGGGCGGGGTGCGCATCGCGCACTCGCAGGGCGTGCGTGCGCACTCGGACGGCGACGTGCTGCTGCACGCGCTGTGCGACGCGCTGCTCGGCGCGATGGGCCTTGGCGACATCGGCCAGCACTTCCCGGACACCGACGCGCGCTGGAAGGGCGCCGACAGCCGGGTGTTCCTGCGACACTGCGCCGAGCTGATGCACGAGCGCCGGCTGGCGGCTCGTGAACGCCGACCTGACGCTGATCGCCGAGGCGCCGCGTGTCGGGCCGCATCGCGCAGCGATGCAGGCGCACATCGCCGAGCGACCTCGGCGTCGCGCAGCGACCGCATCAACATCAAGGCCACGACCAGCGAGGGGCTCGGTGCGTTCGGGCGCGGCGAGGGCCTCGCTGCCCAGGCGATCGTGCTGCTCGCCCACGCGAACGGCGGATCGCACGGTCACTGACCCTCGTGGACCTCGCCATGCGCGCACGGGCCGCCGCCGACCGGCGGGCGCGTCCGCGTCGGCCCGAGGATTTCTTCGTCGACGAGGTGCTCGGCTTCGAGCCGGACGGTGCCGGGTCGCACGCCTCCTCCGCGTCGAGAAGCGTGGCGCGAACACCGGCTGGGTCGCGGCGCAGCTCGCAAGGACCGCCGGCGTGCACGTTCGCGACGTCGGCTTCAGTGGCCACAAGGACCGGCAGGCCGTGACGCGGCAGGCGTTCTCGATCCCGTGGCCGCGCGGCCGACATCGCTCGACGCGTGCCTGGCGCTCGCCGGCGAGGGCTACCGCGTGCTGTCGGCGCGATCGGCACGGACGCAAGCTGCGGCCCGGTTCGCATCGCGCCAATCGCTTCGTGCTCGCGTGCGCGACCTGGACGGCGATCCGCGGCCATCGACGATCGCCTGCAGCGTGATCGGCGAGCACGGCGTGCCGAACTACTTCGGGCCGCAGCGTTTCGGCCGCGACGGCGGCAATCTCGACGCGCGCGCGAGCCTGGGCAGAGGGCGGTCCGGCGCCGCGCGAGCGCGCGCAGCGCGGCTTCGCGCTGTCGGCGGCCCGCAGCGACTCTTCAACATGGTGCTCGACGCACGAGTCCGGCGCGGCGACTGGAGCCGGCTGTTGCCGGGCGAGGCCGTGATGCTCGACGGCCGGCGCAGCTTTTTCCCGGCGCCGGTGATCGATGCCATGCTCGAGGAACGCTGCAATCGGATGGACGTTCACGCGAGCGGTCCGCTGTCGGGTCGCGGTGAGTCCCCGGCGACGACGTGGCGCGCCAGGTGGAGGAATCGCGTAGGCATGCGCGAGCCGGCGCTGATCGCGCTGCTCGAGGCACAGGGCATGGACCACGAGCGTCGCAGCCTGCGGCTTCCCGTCAGGGGTCTCAGCTGGACGCATGAGGCAGGTACGCTGCGGTTGGAGTTCGAGCTGCCGCGCGGCACGTTCGCGACGGCTGTGCTGCACGAGCTGTTGCGCGACGCCTGGGATGCCGAGGAGTCGGGCGAGGAGTGATCAGCGTCGTGAGGTGGTCACGGCACGCCGGGCACGCTGCGTCGCCAGCAGCACGTAGGCCGCTCCGGTGCCGCCGTCCACTGGACGGGCGGACGCGAACGCCAGCACGTCGTCCATTCGCCGGAGCCAGTGATTGACCACGTGCTTCAGCACCGGGCCGCGCGGTCCGGAACCGCGGCCCTTGCCGTGGATCACGCGCACGCAGCTCAGGTCCTGCGCAACCGCTGAGTTGATGAACTGCCGCAGCGCATCGTGTGCGGCGTGGCGGCCGAGCCCGTGCAGGTCGAATTCCGCCTCGACCGAGTACTGGCCACGACGCAGCCGGCGCAGCACGTCCTCCCGCACGCCGGGTCGGCGAAACACGATCTCCTCGCCGGTGTCCAGCAGTGACAGGTCTTCCGGCGGCAGCAGGCTCTCGCGCAATACGTCGACCTGCTCCGCACGCGAGAAACGGGCGACGGGCCTGCGGTTTCGGCACCGCCGGACGGTGCACGCCCGTCTGCAACGGGCGGACGTCGCTCATGGCTTTGCGAAAGGCTCGCTCGTCGTCTTCGGACACGGTCTCCACCCCGATGGCGTTCGCTACCGGCGGCCGGGAGGATTCCAGTATAGTGCCGCGAATTTCCTGCTGGTTCCCCGCTTGAAAATTCTGGTCAGCAATGACGACGGCTACCGCGCCGAGGGCTTGCGCGCCTCGCCGACGCGCTGAGGCCGCTGGCCGAGCTCACCGTCGTCGCGCCCGGACCGCAACCGCAGCGGCGCCAGCAATTCGCTGACGCTCGATGTGCCGCTGCGCGTGTCGTCGTACGGCGAGCGGCATGTACTACGTGCAACGGCACGCCGACCGACTGCGTGCACCTCGCGATCTCGGGCCTGTTCGACTTCGAGCTCGACATGGTGGTCTCCGGCATCAACGACGGCGCGAACCTCGGCGACGACGTGCTGTATTCGGGCACGGTCGCCGCGGCCATCGAAGGCCGTTTCCTCGGCCTGCCGACCATCGCGTTGTCGCTGGTCGTGCGCGACGGGCCGGCATTTCGACACCGCGGCGCGCGTCGCGCGCGAGCTCGTGATGCGGCTGATCGCGCAGCCCGCTGCACAGCTCGATGATCCTGAACGTCAACGTGCCCGACGTGCCCTACGAGCACCTGCGCGGCATCGAGGCGACGCGGCTCGGCCACCGGCACCGCTCCGAGCCGGTCGTGCGCACGCAGCGACCCGCGCGGCCGGCCCGTGTACTGGGTCGGCCCGGCCGGCGAGGGCGCAGGACGCGGGCGAGGGCACCGACTTCCACGCGGTCGCGAGCGGCTATGTCTCGGTCACGCCGCTGCAGGTCGACCTGACGCGTCACGCGGCGCTCGCCGAAGTCGACGATGGCTGCGCGGGCGCGGGCCATGGCGGAGCTGCATGAGCGATCCCGCATCGCCGGCATCGGCATGACCTCGGCGCGCACCCGCGACCGGCTGGTGCAGCGCCTGCGCGAGCAGGGCATCGGCGACCCGCGCGTGCTCGAGCGCATCCGCAACGTGCCGCGGCACATGTTCGTCGACGAAGCGCTGGCCAGCCGCGCCTACGAAGACACGGCGCTGCCGATCGGCTTCGGCCAGACGATCTCGCAGCCCTACATCGTGGCGCGCATGACCGAGGCGCTGCTCGAGGGCGGCGCGCCTGCGCAAGGTGCTCGAGGTCGGCACGGGCTGCGGCTACCAGACCGCGGTGCTCGCGCCGCTGGTCGCCACGCTCTACAGCGTCGAGCGCATCGCCGCGCTGCAGGTCAGGGCGCGCAGGGTGCTGCGCGACTGCAGATCGCCAACGTGCTTCTGCGCCACGGCGACGGCTTCGAGGGCTGGCCGCCGCATGCGCCGTACGACGGCATCATCGTCGCGGCCGCGCCGCTGGCGATTCCCGAGGCGCTGCTCGACCAGCTCGGCAACGGCGGACGCCTGATCATGCCCGTCGGGCCCGGATCGCGAGCAGCAACTGATGCGCGTGACGCGGCGCGGCGATTCGTTCGAGCGCGAAGTGCTCGGTCCGGCGACGTTCGTCCCGCTGCTGCAGGGCCTGAGCTGAGTCTCGGCCTTCGACATGGCGAAGGGCTCGATGAGTCCGGATTCGCTGCTGCGGGCGGCGTTCGAGGCGGCGATCGACGCGGCGCAACCCGCGACTTGTGTCCCACGGTTCCTGCCCGACCCCCTCGAGGCCGCACGATCGTCGTCGGCGCCGGCAAGGCGGCTGCGGCGATGGCGCTGGCGCTCGACCGAAATTGGGTTGGCGATCTCTCCGGCCTGGTCGTCACTGCGCAGGGCCACGGGGTCCGATGTCCGCGCATCGAGGTGATCGAAGCATCGCACCCGGTACCGGCCGAGACCGCACAGCGTGCGGCCGAGCAGACGCTGCGCCGCGTCCGCGGACTCGGCGCCGACGACCTGGTGATCTGCCTGCTGTCCGGCGGCGGGTCCGCGTTGCTGCCGCTTCCCGCGCCTGGGCTCACGCTCGACGAGAAGCAATCGATCACGCGGCAGCTGCTGCGCTCGGGCGCGACGATCGGCGAATTCAACTGCGTGCGCCGCCACCTGTCGCGCATCAAGGGCGGCCGTCTCGCCGCGGCCTGTCATCCGGCACGAGTGGTGACGCTCGCGATTTCCGACGTCCCGGGCGACGATCCTGCGGACATCGCATCCGGCCCGACGGTGGCGGATCCGACGACCTGCGCGGATGCCTTGGCCGTGCTGGACAAGTACCGGATCGAGGCATCGCCGGTCGTGCGTTCGGCTTTGCAAAGCCGGTGAGTGGGAATCGGTAAAGCCGGGTGATTCCCGGCTCGCGCGCGCCGAGTATCGGATCGTGGCCCGGCCGCAGTGGTCGCTGGACGCGGCGGCGCGTCTCGCCGCGGAACGAGGCGTTGCGCCGTTGATTCTCTCGGATCGTCTGGAAGGAGAAGCCCGCGTCGTTGCGCGCGAGATGGCGCGACTGGTTGCGGCGGTGATGCGCGATGGACGGCCAGTACGTCCTCCCTGCCTGTTGCTCTCGGGCGGCGAGACCACGGTGACGGTTCGCGGTGCCGGTCGAGGCGGCCGCAACGTCGAGTTCCTGCTCGCGCTCGGCATCGCCCTCGGTGAACGCGACAACGTGTTCGCGCTCGCGGGCGACACTGACGGCGTGGACGGCATGGAGCCGGTTGCGGGCGCCATCTGGCGGCCGGATTCGCTCGCACGCGCGGCTGCGCTGGGCCTCGATCCGCAGCGATTCCTCGACGACAACGACGCGCACGCGTTCTTCGCGGCGCTCGGCGATTCGGTGGTGACGGGTCCGACGCGGACCAACGTGAACGACTTCAGGGCGATCCTGGTGCTGCCGGAAGGCCTGGCGCGCGGCTAGGCAGCGGGCTCGACGATCAGCGCGGCGGCGACCTTGCGACCTTCCGCGACCAGCACGTTGTACGTGCGGCAGGCCGCGCCGGTGGCCATGATCTCAAAGCCGAGCCGGGCCGCATACAAGGCTGACAGAGTCGCGCGCTCCGGGAAGCCCTGGCGTGCGCCGGACCCGATCAGCAGCACTTCGGGCTGCAATTGCAGCAGCGGCTCGAGGTCCGCCGGCTGGAGATCGTCGATCCGCGCAGGACGCCAGCCTTCGATCAGCGTGTCGGCGGTGACGATCACGCTGCGATCGAAACTGCGCTCGCCGATGCGGAGCTGTCCGGGGCCATACCCACGAACCACATGAACCGTCGCCGGCTGGTCGAGACTGAACTTCATCGCTGTAACATACTGGAATCGGGCCCGGCAGGTCATCGGTCCCGTTTTCCACCCCGAGAGGATTTGCCTTGACCGAGCGCGGCCAACGTCGTCTGCGGATCGTGTTGCCTTGGCTGAAGCCGGGGCAGGACACCGGCTCGCCCGGCGGTACCATTGCCGCACGCTCGCCGGCTGTCGAGTGGCTGATCGCACGCGGCACGGTCGATGCGCCGGACGACAGGTCGTGGCGGGAATGGCTGTCGAGGAAGCGGGGGCAGGCCGCGATTCATTGCTGCAATTTCCGGCCGGCCCGTGCATACGTGCGCTGGAGCCGGTGTCGAGTCCCGGCGTCACCTGGGCCTGTGCGCGGCCCGTGCACCTGCTGACCGCGATCGACCACCTGCAGCTCGCGACCGGGAACCTGTCGCTCGACGACGCCGAATCGAACAGCCTGGTCGAGACATCAACCGTCATCTCGACGGCCGCGGATTCCGCCTTTACGTTACACACTCGGGGCCGGACTGGCTGCTCGAGTGCGAGGCTGCAATCGAGTGCTCGTGCGCAGAGCCGGAGGCGGCCGAGAGTCGAAACCTGCGCGACACGATGCCGGCGGGACGCGACGGCGCATCGATACGCTCGCTGATGAACGAGATCCAGATGCTGCTGCACGAGCATCCGGTGAACGAAGCGCGTGCGGCGCGCAGATTGCCGGGGTCAACTCGCTGTGGCTGTGGGGATTCGGGCGTACTGCCGAGGCACATCCGATGAGTCTCCCAGGCCTGCGCACGGACGATGCATGGCTGCGTGGCCTGTGGCGGATGCACGGCGCACAGGCGTCGCCGCTGCCCGAGCACGGACTGCTGGATCCGGGCGCAACCGGTGACGGCATCGTTGCGTGGTCGCACTCGCCGGCGAACGGTGAGGTCGATGCGCTGGCGCGAGCGGAGGCGCAGCTGTTCGCGCCCGCGAAGGCGCGGCTCGAAGACGGGTCGCTGCAGCAGATCGTGATGCGGCTCGGCGACCGCACGGTTCGCGTCGACCGTCGTGCGAGGTTTCGATTCTGGCGGCGCCCGCGGCCGCTGCATGAGGTGCTCGATTGACGTTGCGACGGATTTTGCGCCGGGAGACCAGCGAGCATCGACTGCCGTCGGCGGCGGCACACTTGCATCCGGCGCTGCGGCGCGTTTATGCGGCCCGCGGGCTCGAGGACGCGCAGCAGCTGGATCTCAGCCTCGAGCGGCTGCTGCCAGTGAGCTCGCTCGGTGGCGTCGAGGCCGCCGTCGACTTGCTGCTCGCATGCCACCGTCGGCGGCGGGCGGGTGCTGGTCGATCGGCGATTTCGACGCGGACGGCGCGACCAGCACGGCCGTCGTCGTGCGGCAGCTGCGACGACTTGGATTTGCGGACCCTCGGCTTCCTGGTGCCGGATCGCTTCAAGTTCGGCTACGGGCTGACGCCCGAGATCGTGCGGGTCGCCGCCGGATGCGAGCCCGAGCCTGATCGTCACGGTGGACAACGGCGTCTCGTCGCTCGACGGCGTGGCTGAGGCTGCGCGCGCCGGGATACCGGTGCTCGTCACGGACCACCACCTGCCGGGCAGTTCGCTGCCGCGGGCCGCGGCGATCGTGAACCCGAACCTGGCCGGGGAGGGCTTCGCTTCGAAGGCGCTGGCTGGCGTCGGCGTCGCGTTCTACGTGTGGCCGCGCTGACGCGGCGGATGCGCGAGGCCGGCCTCGTGGCGGCGTCAGCCGAGACGAACCCGGCCGACCTGCTCGACCTGGTCGCGCTCGGCACGGTCGCCGACGTCGTGCCACTCGACGTCAACAACCGGATCCTGGTCGCGCAGGGCCTGCGTCGGATCCGCGCGGGCCGCTGCGCGCCCGGGCTGCGCGCGCTGCTCGAGGTCGCGGGCCGCGAGGTCGAGCAGGTCATCGCGCAGGACCTGGCATTCCAGGCCGGTCCGCGGCTGAACGCGGCCGGCCGACTCGAGGACATGGCGCTCGGCATCGAGTGCCTGCTCACTGACGAGCCCGGTCGAGGCGAAGCGAACTGGCCGCGCGACTCGCGCAGCTCAACAGCGACCGGCGCGAACTCGAGTCGCGGATGCAGCAGGAGGCGCTCGTCAAGATCGATGCGCCGGTGTCCGGCGCTCGAGGGCAGCCTGCCCGCGGGCCTGTGCCTGTTCGATGGCGGCTGGCACCAGGGCGTGATCGGGCTGGTCGCGTCGCGGATCAAGGAGCGCGTGCACCGGCCGGTGATCGCCTTTGCGCCGGGCGAGGCGGGCTGGGTGAAGGGATCCGCGCGTTCCGTGCCCGGCGTGCACGTGCGCGACGCGCTCGACGCGATCGCGACGCGGCATCCAGGACTGCTGGAGAAATTCGGCGGCCACGCGATGGCGGCGGGCATGACGCTGCGCGAATCGAGCCTCGCGTGAGTTCGAACGCGCATTCGCCGAGGAAATCGAGCGGCGCATCGATCCGGACATGCTGTCGGGCAACCTGCACACCGACGGCCCGCTGCTGCCCGGCGAGTTCAACGCCGACACGGCCGTCGCGCTCAGGGAGGGCGGTCCCTGGGGCTCGGGATTCCCGGAGCCGGCGTTCGACGGCCGTTTGGCGTCGCAGGGACTCGGATCGTCGCCGACCGGCACCTGAAGTTGCGGCTGCAGGCACCGTCGCGGCGAATTCGTGGACGCGATCGCATTCCGCTACCTCGACGACGCTGGCGCGGCGGTGATCCGGCCGGAGCAGCAGGTCGAGATCGTGTACCGCACGTCGCTCGACGAGTATTCGGGCGTGCGGCGCCTGCAGCTGATGTCCGAATGGCTGCAGCCGGTGCCGTGATAAACTCGCAGATTCACCCGCAGAATCGACCGGTTGCCATGGAAACGAACCCGATCCGCCGCTCCCTCGAAGACCTCGCAGCGCGCACCAACGCGCTCAGGGGGTATCTTTGACTACGAGGGCAAGAGCGAGCGACTGGCGGAGGTCCTGCGCGAGCTCGAGGACCCCACGGTCTGGAGCAAGCCGGAGCGGGCCCAGGAGCTCGGTCGCGAGCGCACCAAGCTCGAGTCGGTCGTCGGCACGCTCGATCGGCTGAACGCCGGCACCGCCGAGGCCACGGAACTGCTCGACCTCGCGGAGGCCGAGGCCGACGAGGGCACGGTGCGAGCGGTCGAGAAGGACGTCGCGCGCCTCGAGGGCGAGATCGCGCGGATGGAATTCCAGCGCATGTTCCCGGGCGAGATGGATCCGCACAACTGCTTCCTGGACATCCAGGCCGGCGCCGGCGGCACCGAGGCGCAGGACTGGGCGCAGATGCTGATGCGGATGTACCTGCGCTGGGCGGACAAGAACGGCTACAAGGTCGAGGTCATCGACGTCGCCGACGGCGAAGTCGCGGGCATCAAGGGCGCCACGATGCGCATCGAGGGCGACTACGCGTACGGCTGGCTGCGCACCGAGACCGGCGTGCACCGCCTCGTGCGCAAGTCGCCGTTCGACTCGAACGCGCGCCGGCACACGTCGTTCGCCTCGGTGTTCGTCTCGCCGGAAATCGACGACGACATCAACATCGAGATCAATCCCGGCGGACCTGGAGTGGACGTCTACCGCTCGAGCGGCGCGGGCGGCCAGCACGTCAACAAGACGGAATCCGCGGTGCGCATCCGCCACCTGCCGACCGGCATCGTCGTCGCGTGCCAGAACGAGCGCAGCCAGCACAAGAACCGCTCGACCGCGATGAAGATGCTGAAGGCGAAGCTGTACGAGCTCGAGGTCAACAAGCGCAACGCCGCGGCCAAGGTGCTCGAGGACGCGAAGTCGGACGTGAGCTGGGGCAACCAGATCCGCTCCTACGTGCTCGACCAGTCGCGGATCAAGGACCTGCGCACCGGCGTCGAGATCGGCAACACCGGGGCCGTGCTGGACGGCGACCTGGATCCGTTTCTCGAGGCCAGCCTGAAGCAGGGACTCTGAGGAAAGCGGATAGTGGCCAGGGACAGGGGATGGTGACGGGGAACGGTGACATCATGCGAGGCACGGCGAATGTCTGAAGACAGCGCGGGCGACAAGGGCGACGACCGAACGCAGGCGGAGGTCAACCACCTGGTCGCGGAGCGGCGTGCGAAGCTCGAGCGGCTCCGCGAGCGCGGCATCGCGTTCCCGAACGACTTCCGCCGCGACGCGAGCGCCGAGGAACTGCACGTCGGCTACGGCGAGCACCCGCCGGAATGGTTCGAAGCGCACCCGACGTACGTCACGATCGCCGGCCGCATGATGTTCAAGCGCGTGATGGGCAAGGCGAGCTTCGCCAAGCTCAAGGACCGCACCGGGCTGATCCAGGTGTTCCTGCAGCAGGACGCGCTCGGCGCAGATCTACGACGAGTTCAAGGGCTGGGACGTCGGCGACATCCTCGGCGCCGAGGGCACGCTGTTCAAGACGAAGACCGGCGAGCTTTCGGTCCGGGTCGAGAAGCTGCGGCTGCTGGTGAAGTCGCTGCGGCCGCTGCCCGACAAGTGGCACGGGCTGGCCGACGTCGAGCAGCGCTACCGCCAGCGCTACGTCGACCTGATCGTCAACGACGACAGCCGGCAGGTGTTCCGCGCGCGCAACCGCATCGTGCAGTTCCTGCGCAACTTCCTCGAGGCGCTCGACTTCATGGAAGTCGAGACGCCGATGATGCAGGTGATTCCGGGCGGCGCCGCGGCGCGCCCGTTCATGACGCACCACAACGCGCTCGACGTGGACATGTACCTGCGGATCGCGCCCGAGCTCTACCTGAAGCGGCTGGTGGTCGGCGGGTTCGAGCGCGTGTACGAGCTCAACCGGAATTTCCGCAACGAAGGGCTCTCGACCCAGCACAACCCCGAGTTCACGATGCTCGAGCTGTACCAGGCCTACGCGGACTATCGCGACCTGATGGACATGGTCGAGCGCATCTTCCAGGGCGTGGCCGACACGGTCGTCGGCTCGCGGCAGCTCGATTACCAGGGCGAAGCGATCGACCTCGGCTCGGCGTTCCGCCGCGTGACGGTGGAAGACCTCGTCGTGCACTTCACGCCGGGCTTCGACCGGTCGCGGATCCGCGACCTCGCGTACCTGCGCGAAGTCTGCGCGCGGCTCGGCATCCAGCCGAACGCCGCCGACGGGCCCGGCAAGCTGCAGATCGAGATCTTCGAGAAGACCGGCGAGCACGAGCTGCGCCAGCCGACGTTCGTCTACGCGTACCCGGCCGAGGTGTCGCCGCTGGCGCGCCGCAACGACAACGACCCGTTCATCACCGACCGCTTCGAGTTCTTCATCGGTGGCCGCGAGCTCGCGAACGGCTTCTCGGAGCTGAACGACCCGGACGACCAGGCCGCGCGCTTCCGCGAGCAGGTCGCGCGCAAGTCGTCGGGCGACGAGGAGGCGATGTTCTACGACGCCGACTACGTCCGCGCGCTCGAGTACGGGCTGCCTCCGACGGCCGGGCTCGGCATCGGCGTCGACCGCATGGTGATGCTGTTCACCAACCAGCCGTCGATCCGCGACGTGCTGCTGTTCCCGCACATGCGGCCCGAGTGAAACCACGCGAACCGGAGGCGAACGTGCGAAGCAGACGAATTCTGGAGTGTGTCGGCGTGCTTGCGCTGGGGCTCGCGTTGGTGCCGGCAGCCCATGCGTTCAACTACCGGTTCCTGCGCACGTCGGTGCTCGAGAGGCTGACCTCACAGGACATCGAGATCGGCACGAAGGCCACCTACGAGGCGCTGGAGAGTGGCAACGGTACCGATTGGGTCAACCCAGCCACCGGAGCGAAGGGCACCGTCCGGATCATCGAGACCATCGACGTCGATGGCCGCAAGGGATGTCGCAGGACGTTCCTGTCGGTGAGCGCCGGCGGACGCGAGGGCAGTGGCACATATACGCTGTGCCGGACGGCTTCGGGTGCCTGGAACTTCTTCACGCCGAGGCCCCGCTGACGCTCACGGCGCCATCGCCAGGAACAGGTACGCCGCGAAGACCACGAGGTGCACGGCGCCCTGCAGCACCGTCCCACGCCCGCCGACCAGCGTCATCGAAGTCAGCAGCAACGTCAGCGCCAGCAGCGTGATGTCGGTCGGCGGCAGGCCGAGCAGCAGCGGCAGCCCCATCACGATCGACGTGACGGCCACCACGGGAATCGTCAGTCCGATCGTCGCGAGTGCCGAGCCCAACGCCAGGTTGAAGCTCGTCTGCATGCGGTTGTTGCGTGCCGCGCGAACCGCCGACAACGTTTCGGGCATCAGCACCATCAGCGCGATGCAGATTCCCACCACGGCCTGCGGCATGCCGGCCGCCCTGACGGCGGACTCGATCGTCGGTGCCAGGACCTTGGCAAGACCGACGACGGCGACCAGCGACACCAGCAGCAAGCCGAGGCTCGCAAGCGCAGCGAGTGTCGACGGCGGCGGCGCGTGGTCCTCTTCGTCGTCGGACCCGACCACCAGGAAGTAGTCGCGATGCCGCACCGTCTGCACCAGGACGAAGACCGCATACAGCACCAGCGACACGACCCCGACGAACGTCAACTGCGATACGGACAGCGTCGGTCCCGGCGGTGGCGCTCGTGAAATTCGGCACCACCAGCGTCAGCGTCACCAGCGTTGCAAGCACGGCCAGTGCCGGAACGGTGCCTTCGACCCTGAACGTGACCACGTGGTGCCGCACGCTGCCTGCGAGCAGGCACAGCCCGACGACGCCGTTGCAGACGATCATCACGGTGGCGAACACGGTGTCGCGGGCCAGTGCGCTCGGCTCAGGCCCGGCGGACAGCATCATCGAGACGATCAGCGATCCCTCGATCACCGTGACCGCGAGCGCGAGCACCAGCGTCCCGAACGGCTCCCCGACCCGATGGGCGATCACCTCGGCGTGGTGCACCGCCACGACCACTGCGGCGATCAGTGCGATCGCGGCAATGACCAGCAGTGGTCCGCTGGCCGGACGGCCCCACGCCGCCGCGAGCACTGCACCGGCCGCAAACGGCACGATGATGCTCCACAGGGGCACGCTGCCCGCGTCTTTGTCCTGCCATTCCGACCAGCCCCTGCCGTTCACGCGAAAGCCGTGAGCCAGTATGCATGGCTCGAGACGCGCGGCAAGGGCGTCGCATCCGGCCTTGGCGCGGCCGGGCCCCGCGTGCGTCAGGGCACTGAGTAGGCTCATCGCGACGGGTTCTGCGGAGCGTCCGTCCTCGAGCGTCAGCACGCGATCGCGGGCATCGAGGCTGGTCACGGCCAGTAGCTCGACCTGATTGTCGCAAGCGGCGCTCAACAACACCTCGGCGACCTTGGCGCCGTCGAGGTAAAGCCCCGCGAGCGGGGGAGGCGGCCTGTCGCCCGCGACGCGATAGCGAAAGGTGCGCCGCTTGATGCGCCCGAGGTTCTGCGTACGGGCGACGATCTCCTGTCCCGTGTAGCAGCCCTTCGTGAAACTGATCCCTTCGAGCAGGTCGAGGTTCAGCATCTGCGGAACGAATGCTTCGGAAGTCGCTGCGAACACCTGTGGCTGGCCGTCGCGAATGTCCGCAGCCAGCCACTCGTCGAGGATGCGCGGGTGGGCACGCGTCGCCGAAAGCCCGGTGATCGAGCGCCAGGCGTCCGGGGGAACCGCGATCACCTGCCGTCCGGGCGCGTAATCGAACGAAACCATGTGCGTGGCAGTCGCGCCCGGCAATGCCGAGACGGTGCGGGTCGCATCGTATGCGGCCTCGTCGGCCAGCGATGGCGAAAGCGCCGCAGTCCCGATCCATCCCACCTGCAGGTCCGTGGCGATCTGCAGATCCACCTTGGAACGCAGCACGAACCGGCGGAGGAGTGCGCTGACCCGCTCGAGCAGTTCCGTGGGCAGCAGCGCGTAGATCGCGTCGTCGCCCTGGTGCAGCCTGCGGCAGCGCGATGACGCGACCCTGGGGCGTGTTGTACGCGGCGAGCTGGGTCCGGCCGTCTGCGAGCAGCTGCACGTCGTTCGTGAGCTGCCCCTGCAGGAAGCGCACGGCGTCGTCCCCGCCGATCCTGAGGACTCCGAGGAACGGCAGCAGCGCAGCGTGGACCGACTGGGTGGATTCGTTCATGGCGGTTCGGCGCGAATTCTAAGCGGCTGGATCGTGCGGGGGCAGTGTCGGGCGTCGCATTGCGTCCATCCCGGATGGCGAATCGCGCGGATGCACAGATTTGCCTTTATTTTCAAAGTGGTGAACGCGTGCCGGATCTGGCAGACTTCGCGGGTTGAATCCATGAATGCACCGCAAGAAAAGCAGCCCAGGCCTGATCCTTCGCAGACTGTCGAGCCGACTCCGCAGCCGGCCGTGCAGAAGCCGCCCCGCGAGATCGGGGGACGGGACGGTCCCGAGCCGACCCGGTTCGGCGACTGGGAAAAGGCCGGCCGCTGCATCGATTTCTAGCGGCTGGCCGAGGAGGTAACCGAGCATGGCCCAGCGCGAGCGGCCGCTGTCCCCGTTTCTTCACTATCGCTGGCAGTACACCAACACCCTGTCGATCCTGCACCGGATCACGGGCGTACTCCTGAGCCTGGGTTTCTTCATCCTCGTCTACTGGCTGGCCGCCGCCGCGGGCGGCCCCGAGCGCTACGCCCGGGCGCTCGCAGTCCTGGGCTCGTTCCCGCTGCAGTTGATCCTGTTCGGTGCGTCCTTCGCGTTCTGCTACCACCTGCTGAACGGCATCCGGCACCTGTTCTTCGACATGGGCCACGGGTTCGAACTCGCCACCGCACGCAAGAGCGCAAGGTTCACCGCCATCGCCGCGGTGGTGCTCGCGCTGGTCGTCTGGTTCGTGCTGCGTGGTTCGCTCGGAGGTGCCGCATGAGCCTGCGCAGTCCGCTCGGCCGCGTGCTCGGCCTCGGCTCGGCCAAGGGTGGTTCCGCGCACTGGTACGCGCAGCGCGTCAGCGCCGTGGCGCTCGTGCTGCTCGGCCTGTGGTTCATCGTCTCGCTGGCCAGTCTCGGCGGCGTCTCCCATGAGCAGGTGTCGGCCTGGCTCGGCTCGCCGCTGCACTCGGCGCTGGCGCTGCTGCTGGTAGTCACGGCCGCGTATCACGCGATGCTCGGCCTGCAGGTCGTGGTCGAGGACTACGTCGCCGACAAGGGCCGGCGGACGCTCGTCCTGATCGCCATCAAGTTCGCGCTCATCGTCGCCGCCGTCGTCGGCGTGCTCGCCGTGCTGCGCATTGGATTCGGAGTTGCGGCATGAGCGCGTACACGTTCACGGACCATACCTACGACGTCGTGGTCGTCGGCGCCGGTGGCGCGGGACTGCGCGCCACGTTCGGCCTCGCGGAGGCCGGGCTGTCGACGGCCTGCATCACCAAGGTATTCCCGACCCGCAGCCACACGGTCGCGGCGCAGGGCGGCATCAGCGCCGCGCTCGGCAACATGGGCGAGGACGACTGGCGCTTCCACTTCTACGACACCATCAAGGGCTCGGACTGGCTCGGCGACCAGGACGCGATCGAGTTCATGTGCAAGGAAGCGCCGGCCGCGATCCTCGAGCTCGAGCACTACGGGCTGCCGTTCTCGCGCACCGAGGACGGCAAGATCTACCAGCGCCCGTTCGGCGGCATGACCACGCACTACGGCAAGGGCATCGCGCAGCGCACCTGCGCCGCGGCTGATCGCACCGGCCATGCGATGCTGCACACGCTGTACCAGCAGTCGCTGAAGCACCAGGCGCGGTTCTTCATCGAGTACTTCGCGATCGACCTGATCATGGAGCAGGGCGAGTGCCGCGGCGTCGTGGCGCTCGACCTGTCGAACGGCACGCTGCACCGGTTCCGCGCGCACAAGGTGATCCTCGCGACCGGCGGCTACGGCCGCGCGTACTTCTCCTGCACCTCCGCGCACACGTGCACCGGCGACGGCGGCGGCATGGTGCTGCGCGCCGGACTGCCGCTGCAGGACATGGAATTCGTGCAGTTCCACCCGACCGGCATCTACGGTGCGGGTTGCCTGATCACCGAGGGCTCGCGGGGCGAGGGCGGCTACCTGACGAATTCCGCCGGCGAGCGCTTCATGGAGCGCTACGCGCCGAACGCGAAGGACCTTGCGTCGCGCGACGTCGTGAGCCGCTCGATGACGATCGAGATCCGCGAGGGCCGTGGCGTCGGCGCGCACAAGGACCACATCCACCTGCACCTCGAGCATCTCGGCGCGGCAGTCATCCACGAGCGCCTGCCGGGCATTGCCGAGACGGCGCGCATCTTCGCCGGCGTCGATGTCACGAAGGAGCCGATCCCGGTGCTGCCCACGGTGCACTACAACATGGGCGGCATCCCGTGCAACGTGCACGGCGAGGTCGTGGCGCTGCGCGGCGGCAATCCCGATGCGGTCGTGCCCGGCCTGATGGCCATCGGCGAGGCGGCGTGCGTCTCGGTGCACGGCGCGAATCGCCTCGGGTCGAACTCGCTGCTCGATCTCGTGGTCTTCGGCCGCGCCGCCGCGCATCACTGCGGCAGCACCGTGAAGCCCGGCACGTCGCACAAGCCGCTGCCGAAGGACGCGGGCGACCTGGCGGTGAGCTCGCCTCGACAGGTTCCGCAACGCCAACGGCAAGCGTCGCACGTCGGAGATCCGGCTCGACATGCAGCGCGTGATGCAGAACCACGCCGCGGTGTTCCGCACCGGCGAGTCGCTGGCCGAGGGCGTGCAGAAGCTCGGCGCGGTGTTCGAATCTTTCGGCGACGTGCAGGTCAGCGACCGCTCGCTGGTCTGGAACACCGACCTCGTCGAGACGCTCGAGCTCGACAACCTGCTCGGGCAGGCGGTGGCCACGATGCACTCGGCGGCGAACCGCAAGGAGAGTCGCGGCGCGCACGCGCGCGAGGACTTCAAGGACCGCGACGACCAGAACTGGATGAAGCACACGCTGTCGTGGGTCGACGGCGCCGGCAAGGTCCGCATCGACTACCGGCCCGTGCACCTGAACACGCTCACTTCCGACGTCGAAGCCATCCCGCCGAAGGCGAGAACGTACTGATATGGCGCAATTCAAGCTTCCCGAGAACTCACGCGTCCGCCCGGGCAAGAGCCACGCCGCGCCGGCCGGTGCGAAGAACGTCCGCACGTTCCGCATCTACCGGTTCGACCCGGACTCCGGCGAAAACCCGCGGGTGGACGAGTACCAGCTCGACATGGACGGCTGCGGGCCGATGGTTCTGGACGCGCTGATCAGGATCAAGAACGACGTCGACCCGACGCTGACGTTCCGCCGCTCCTGCCGCGAGGGCATCTGCGGCTCGTGCGCGATGAACATCGACGGCGTGAACACGCTGGCCTGCACCAAGGCGACGGCCGAGATCCGCGGCGACGTGAAGATCTACCCGCTGCCGCACATGCCGGTGATCAAGGACCTGGTGCCGGACCTGACGAACTTCTACGCGCAGTACGCTTCGGTGAAGCCGTGGCTGCAGACGCGCACGCCCGCGCCGCCCGACGGCGAGCGGCTGCAGTCAAAGCATGACCAGGAGAAGATCGACCGGCCTTCGGCCTGCATCCTGTGCGCCTGCTGCTCGACCAGCTGCCCTTCGTACTGGTGGAACAGCGACCGTTACCTCGGTCCCGCGGCGCTGCTAGCGGCGTATCGCTGGATCATCGACACGCGCGACGAGGCCACCGGCGAGCGCCTCGACGAGCTCGAGGACCCGTTCCGGCTGTACCGTTGCCACACGATCATGAATTGCGCCGAGGCCTGCCCGAAGGACCTGAACCCGGCCCGGGCGATCGCGGAGATCAAGAAGATGATCGCCGAGAGGCAGCACTGAGCGAGTGGCCGTCGAGGGCATTCCGGAGGCGGGTCGGGAGGAGGTCGCACGGCTGCGCTGGCGCTGTCGTCGCGGCATGCGGGAGCTCGACGTGCTGCTGCTGCGCTATCTCGAAGAGGACTATCCGCGGGCGTCGCAGGCAGATCGCGCCGCTTTCGCGCAGATTCTCGAACTGCAGGACCCGGAGATCTTCGGTTATCTTGTGGGCCGGCAAGCTCCTGCGGAGGCGTCGCTCGGAAATGTCGTCGCCCGGATCCGACGTGTTGACGGTTGAAGTGCCCGCGCGGCTCGTCGCCGAGCGCGCCTCGGTCGTGCTGATCGTCGCATGCGCGCTCGTCGTCGAGGCGGTTGCGGCAAACCACCCGGATGCGCCGATTGGGCTTGGCGTCGTCGCCGGTTCGCTGCTGTACTGCTGGCACCTGTGGCGGATTCGCAACGAGATGCGAATCCGGCGCGCCACGCTGGATGCGGGTGGCCGGTGGCTCGTCGACACGGCCACGGGGCAAGAGGAGGCTGTGTTGCTGCCAGGTTCGCGAGTGCTCGGCCAATCGGTGGTGCTGCGGCTGAAGTCCGGCCTTGGCGTCTGCTCGCTGTGGCTGACCGGATGGGACCTTCCCGCAGTCGAGCTGCGCCACCTGCGGGTCCGGCTCCTCGCGCAGGGTGCGCGCTCCGGTGCGTAGGGCGGCCCGCCGCAAGGTGCGCGTCCGATGAAACCCATGGCGAACTTTCCCCCTTCCGACGGGTCTATGGAACCGCAAGAGCCTCGGGAAGACGGCTCGCGGCCGGCCTCCGGCGTCGAGCAGAGCGATCTCGAGCTCGTCAGGCGGGCCCAGCGGGGCGAGCGCGGCGCGTTCGACCTGCTGGTGCTCAGGTACCAGCACAAGGTCGTGAAACTCGTGGCGCGGCTATTGCGTGACCCGACCGAGGCCGAGGACGTGGCGCAGGAAGCCTTCGTGAAGGCATACCGGGCGCTGGGCTCGTTCAGGGGCGACAGCGCGT
This sequence comes from uncultured Gammaproteobacteria bacterium, assembly GCA_963776815.1. Taxonomy (GTDB): domain Bacteria; phylum Pseudomonadota; class Gammaproteobacteria; order Steroidobacterales; family Steroidobacteraceae; genus RPQJ01. The sequence goes on along the minus strand of CAVZNZ010000013.1, from coordinate 357,975 downwards.
TCTATACGTGGCTCTATCGCATCGCCGTGAACACCGCCCGGAACGCGATGGCCTCGCGCCAGCGTCGGCCACTCGACTACGAGGCGGACCTGAGCGAATCGGAGCAGACGGCGGTGGAGTCGCGGATGCGCCACACCGACACGCCGGAGGCTGCGGCCCTGTCCGACGAGATTCACCAGACGGTGAACCGGGCGGTCGCCGAACTGCCCGAGGACCTGCGCACCGCGATCATCCTGCGGGAGATCGAGGGGCTGAGCTACGAGGAGATCGCGGCGGCGATGGACTGCCCGGTCGGAACCGTGCGCTCGCGGATCTTCCGTGCGCGCGAAGCGATCGACAAGAGCCTGAAGCCACTGCTCGACTGAGTCCAATGCCATGACAGACCGAATTCGCGAACAGATGTCCGCCCTGCTCGACGGCGAGTTGCCCCAGGACGAGGTCGGGCTGCTGGTGCGCCGGCTGGAGCGCGACGAGCACCTGCGTCGGGCCTTCGGTAACTACGTGCTCGCGGGCGAGGCGTTGCGTGCACCGGGTGGGGCACTTGCGAGCACCGGATTCGCGGCGCGGGTGAGCGCGGCGATCGACGAGGGAGCGGTCGAGACGGCGCCCGCGCGCCCGTCCGCGCCGGCGTCGATGCGCTGGACGCGCCCGGCATTCGCGACCGCGGTGGCCGCCAGTGCAGCCGTGGCCGCAGTGCTGCTCGTCCGACCGGGTGCGAATGAGCCCGCCTCGATGGTGGCTGCTTCCGCGCTCCGCCAGGCACAGCAGGCGTTCGCGACCCTGCCCTCGGTTCACAGTTCGAGCCCGACGCCGGCGCACAGCCAGCGCCTCGCGGGCTACCTGATGGCACACAGCCAGTTCGCGAGCCCGATCGGCCGGCGCAACGTCTGGTCCGGCGTGCTCGCCGCGGACCCGGGAATTTCCCGCGTTTCCTACGAGTTGCCCGAGGCCCCCTGATGCGGGCTGCATTCGCGGCGGCAGTCGTCGGCACGCTTGGGTTGCTCGCGCAGCCCGCGTGGTCGGCCGACGACGACGCCCGCGAATGGATCGAGCGGATGAGCGAGTCGCTCGCGACGCGCAATTACGTCGGGCTGTTCACGCACGCCACCGGCCGCCAGTCGGAGACGATGCGGATCGTGCATCGCGTCGGCAAGAACGGCAGCACCGAGCGGCTCGTGTCGCTCGACGGCAGCGGACGCGAGATCGTCCGCACGCCGCAGGAGGTGCACGTCTACATGCCGGACCGGAAGGTCGTGCTCGTCGAGCCGCGCACCGACGAGGGCTCGCTCGCCAAGGCACTGCCGGTGCCGAGCCCGCAGCTCGACGAGCTGTACACGCTCTCGGTTCGTGACGGCAACAAGATTCTCGGTCGCGACGTCGTGGTGGTCGACATCCGGCCGAAGGACGCGCATCGCTACGGCTACCGGCTGTGGCTCGACGAAGAGACGGCGATGCCGCTGCGTACCGTCGTGGCGGACGGCCTTGGCCGTCCGATCGAGCAGATCAGCTTCACGCAGATCGACCTGCCGCGCCGCATCGATCCAAAGGACCTCGAGCCGGACGATCGACACCGCCGGGTTCCGGCTGGTCCGGTCGGCGCGGCCTGCGCCCGAGCCGCGGACGATGGCCGCGGGCTGGATGCCGATGCGACTGCCGCCTGGTTTCCGCCTGGTCGCAAGTCGCATCCAGACGGTGCCGGGCGTGGCGCTGCCGGTCCAGCACCTGATCTTCTCCGACGGATTTGCGTCGATCTCGGTTTTCATAGAGCCCGGCAGCCCCTCCGGTCCGGTTCCGGCGCAGTCGTCGAGCGTCGGTTCGGCGAACGCGTTCTCGACGCTGGTCGACGGCCACGTCGTGACTGCGGTCGGCGAGGTGCCACTGGAGACGGTGCGCGAAGTGGCGACCTCGGTGGCACCCGCGGCCCGGTGGACCGCCGGCCCCCGGCGGCTGCTCCGGTTCGCTGATGGAAGCGACTTGCCCGGGTGCTTTCGGTCTCCGCAGGCCGGGCACGCGTCGCTTGCGAGCAGCATGCATCCTGCGGTGCCTGCGGCGCCGGTGGACGTTGCGCGCTGAAGTGGTTCGCGGGCCCTGCGGCGCAATCGATCGAGGTCCCGGATCGGACGGATGACCGTCTCCCGTTACTGGTCGGGCGAGGCCGTGACGATCTCCGTTGCGGATGGCGAGGTGCTGCGCGCCGCCGCCACGGTCTACCTGCCGCCGCTCGCTGGATTGCTGGGTGGCGCGCTGCTCGGGCGCTGGATGACCGGCCCGGCGAGAGGCGGGTGCCCTGATGCTCGCACTGCTGGGTACGGCGATCGGCTGGTACGCGGCCCGGTCCTGGTCGCGCCGCCATCCGCCTCGGCTGGGGGTCCGGCACGCCCGTCGAGAGGGCCCGGTGATGCCCGCGGATCCGCGGCTGGTGCTGTATGTCCGTGAGGGCTGCCACCTCTGCGACGAATTCCTGGTCGACCTGTCGCTGGAGCTCGGCCCGGCCGTCTCGGCCGTCGAGATCGCGGACGTCGACCGGGATGCCGCGCTCGCGGCCCGGTATGGCCTGCGTGTACCCGTCTTCGAGGTGGCCGGGGAGGTCGCCTGCGAGGGCCGATACGATGCCGCGAGGGTCCGGAGCGCTCTACGGGTATAATCGCCCGCTTTGCACCGGCGCCGGGCCGGACTGCCCGCACCGATGAACCTGATCCGCAACTTTTCCATCATCGCGCACATCGACCACGGCAAGTCGACGCTGGCCGACCGTTTCATCCAGATCTGCGGTGGCCTGCAGGATCGCGAGATGCAGGCGCAGGTGCTCGACTCGATGGATCTCGAGCGCGAGCGCGGCATCACGATCAAGGCCCAGAGCGTCTCGCTGCGCTACAAGGCGCGCGACGGGCAGGTCTACCAGCTGAACATGATCGACACGCCGGGGCACGTGGACTTCTCCTACGAGGTCTCGCGCTCGCTGGCCGCCTGCGAGGGCGCGCTGCTGGTGGTGGACGCCGCGCAGGGTGTCGAGGCCCAGAGCGTCGCCAACTGCTACACGGCCATCGAGCAGGGACTCGAGGTCGTGCCGGTGCTGAACAAGATCGACCTGCCGTCCGCCGACGCGGACAAGGTGATCAAGGAGATCGAGGAGATCATCGGCATCGAGGCCTCTGACGCGGTGCGGGTCAGCGCCAAGACGGGCGAGAACGTGCCCGAACTGCTCGAGGCCCTGATCGCACGGGTCCCGCCGCCCCACGGCAGCCCGGACGCGCCGCTGCAGGCGCTGATCATCGACTCGTGGTACGACAGCTACGTGGGCGTCGTGTCGCTGGTGCGCGTCGTCAACGGCTCGCTGCGCACCGGCCAGAAGATCCGCGTCTGGACCACCGGGCGCTGGCACCAGGTGGACAAGCTCGGCCGGTTCACGCCGAAGTCGCTGGTGGCCGATTCGCTCGAGACGGGCGAGGTCGGGTTCGTGATCGCCGGCATCAAGGAAATCGATGGCGCGCCGGTGGGCGACACCATCACGCTGGACTCGCGGCCGTGCAGTGAACCGCTGCCGGGCTTCAAGGCCATCAAGCCGCGCGTGTTTGCCGGGCTGTTCCCGGTGAGCTCGGACGACTACGAGTCGTTCCGGGACGCGCTGCAGAAACTGAAGCTCAACGATTCCGCGCTGCATTACGAGCCTGAAGTCTCCACCGCGCTCGGGTTCGGCTTCCGCTGCGGCTTCCTCGGCCTGCTGCACATGGACATCGTGCAGGAGCGGCTCGAGCGCGAGTACGAGCTGTCGCTGGTGACCAGCGCGCCGACGGTGATCTACGAGGTGCTGACGACCGACGGCGAGATCGTCAACGTCGACAACCCGGCCAAGCTGCCGCCGGTCGACAAGATCAAGGAGCTTCGCGAGCCGATCATCATCGCCAACATCCTGCTGCCGCCGGACTACGTCGGGCCGGTGATGAAGCTGTGTCTCGAGAAGCGCGGCGTGCAGAAGAAGCTGCTGTACCTCGGCAACCAGGTGTCGATGCAATGGGAGCTGCCGCTGGCCGAGGTCGTGCTGGATTTCTTCGACCGGCTGAAGAGCTGCAGCCGCGGCTATGCGTCGTTCGACTACGAGTTCGACCGCTTCCAGGCCGCGCCGCTGGTGCGGCTCGACATCCTGATCAACGAGGACAAGGTTGACGCGCTGTCGATCATCAGCCACCGCGACAGCGCGTACCAGCGCGGCCGCGAGCTGGTCGACAAGATGCAGGAGCTGATCCCGCGGCAGATGTTCGAGGTGGCCATCCAGGCCGCGATCGGCGCGCACGTGATCGCCCGCTCGACCGTGAAGGCGCTGCGCAAGAACGTGCTCGCCAAGTGCTACGGCGGCGACATCAGCCGCAAGCGCAAGCTGCTCGAGAAGCAGAAGGAAGGCAAGAAGCGCATGAAGCAGCTCGGGCAGGTCGAGATCCCGCAGGAGGCGTTCCTCGCCGTGCTGCAGGTCGGCCGCAAGGAATGAATGTGACGCAAGACATTGATGATACGAAGAAAATGCACAATACTCGTGCAGCTTCCGTGAGGTGACGCTTGGTTCTCGACTTCTCTTTCTGGCTCGTGGTCGCGACCGTCGTGACCGGACTCGTCTGGGCGGCCGACGCCTTGTTCTTCCGTCCGCGCCGGGTCGGCCAGGGCGACCGCGGGTGCGTTGCCGGACGAGCCCGTGGTGGTCGAGTACGCGCGCTCTTTCTTCCCGATCATCCTGGTCGTGCTGCTGATCCGCTCGTTCCTGTTCGAGCCGTTCCGCATCCCGTCCGACTCGATGATGCCGACGCTGCTCGACGGCGACTTCATCTTCGTCAACAAGTTCACGTACGGATTGCGCCTGCCGGTCGTCAATACCGAGGTCGTGGCCATGGGCGAGCCGCAGCGCGGTGACGTCGTGGTCTTCCGGCTGCCGTCGGACCCGTCGACCAACTACATCAAGCGCCTCGTCGGCCTGCCCGGCGACCACATCGTCGTGCGCGAGAAGCGCGTGTACGTGAATGGCGAGCAGCAGCCCGTGCAGCTCGACGGCATGTTCGAGCCGTTCAACAGCACGCCGCTCGCGCAGATCGGCATCGAGCAGCTTGGGCAGGCGCCGCATCGCGTGCTCTACATCGCCGAGCGGCCGTCGTACGATTTCGACGACGTCGTGCCGGCCGGCCACTATTTCTTCATGGGCGACAACCGCGACAACAGCCGCGACAGCCGCTTCCCCGAAGTCGGCTTCGTGCCGGTCGACAACGTCGTCGGCAAGGCCGTGCGGATCTGGCTGAACTGGCGCCTGCCCAACGCCCCGATCTGGAGCCGGATCGGCGACGCGATCCACTGAACCCCAACGGAGTCATCGCATGAAACAACGTCAGCGTGGTGCGACCTTCCTCGGCATGGTGGTGATCCTGCTGATCCTGGGCGCAGGCCTGTATGCCGGCATTCGCCTCGTGCCCGTGTACCTCGAGTACACCAAGGTCGCGCGCGCACTCGAGCAGGTGCGCGACGAATACAGCGCCATGGACACGAACCCGCAGATGATCCGGCGCTCGCTGGAGAAGCGCTGGGACGTCGAGGACATCGCGAGCATCGGCTGGAAGGAAGTCGAGATCAAGAAGACCAGCGACGGCTATGACGTGCACGCGGCTTACGACGTCGAGCGGCCGTTCGTGGCGAACGTCTACCTGCTCGCGAAGTTCGACAAGCTGGTCACGATCCAGCAGTAAGCGGGACTTGCTCACGTCGGGCGAATGGTCCGAGGCACGGCTCGGGTATCGGTTCGGCGACCCGGCGCTGCTCGACGCCGCGCTGACGCATCGCAGCGCGGGCAAGGAGAACTACGAGCGCCTCGAGTTCCTCGGTGACGCGGTCCTCAATTTCGCGGTGGCCGGGCTGGTGTTCCGCGAGTACCCGGATGCGAACGAAGGCGACCTGAGCCGCTACCGCTCCGCCCTCGTGAGCGGGCACTCGCTGGCGGAGGCCGCCGCTGCGCTCGGGCTCGGCGACCAGCTGCGGCTCGGCAGCGGAGAGCTGAAGACGGGGGGCTTCCGGCGCGGCTCGATCCTCGCGGACTCGCTCGAGGCTGTGTTCGGGGCGATCTACCTGGACGGCGGCCTCGAGGCCGCGCGATCGGTGATCGAGGCGATGTTCGCGGGCCGGGTCGCCGAATTGCCCGAGGCGCGCGAACTCAAGGACCCGAAGACGCGGCTGCAGGAGCTGCTGCAGGCCCGCGGTGACGGCTTGCCGGCGTACGCGGTCGAGGACGTCAGCGGCGAGCCGCACGAGCACTGGTTCGTGGCGAGCTGCGAGGTGCCGACGCGCGGCCTGCGTGAGACGGGCGAGGGTTCGAGCCGGCGGCGCGCAGAGCAGGCGGCGGCGCAGAAAGTGCTCGACGCACTAGTGGAACGAGGAATACGCAGTGACTGAACAAGGCGGCATCACGGACACGGGCGGCACGCAGCCGAGGTGCGGTTTTGCCGCGCTGGTCGGACGGCCGAACGTCGGCAAGTCGACGCTGCTGAATGCCCTGCTCGGGCAGAAGATCAGCATCGTCAGCCCCAAGCCGCAGACGACGCGCACTCGGATCCATGGCGTGCTGACGCGCCCCGGGATGCAGATCGTGTTCGTCGACCTGCCGGGCATCCACGCGAAGCAGCCGCGGGCCATCAACCGCTACATGAACCGCACGGCGCTCGCGTCGCTGGCGGATTCCGACGTGAACCTGTTCGTCATCGAGGCGCTGCGCTGGACCGACGAGGACGAGCGCGCGCTTGCGGAACTGAAGGCGGCAGGCCGGCCGATCCTGCTGCTGATCAACAAGGTGGACCGCGCGCACCCGAAGGAGCGGCTGCTGCCGTTCATCGAGGACCTGTCCCACAAGGCGGATTTCGCGCAGATCGTGCCGCTGTCGGCCCTGAAGCGCTCGAACATCGATCGGCTGCCCGAGCTGATCGCGGGCTTCCTGCCCGAGTCGCCGCACCTGTACCCGCCGGAGCAGGTCACGGATGCTACCGATCGCTTCATGGCCGCGGAGATCGTCCGGGAGAAGCTGACGCGCCGGCTGCAGGAAGAGTTGCCGTACGGCCTCGTGGTGGAGATCGAGGGCATGGGCGTTGCCGAGGACGAGCCGGGCAAGCTCGTGGTGCAGGCCGTGATCTGGGTCGAGCGCACCGGGCAGAAGGCGATCGTGATCGGCAAGGGCGGCGAGTTGCTGAAGGAAGTCGGCCGCGAGGCGCGGCTGGACCTGAAGCGGCACTTCGGCCAGCCGGTGCACCTCGAGCTGTGGGTCAAGGTCCGCGAGGGCTGGTCCGACGACGAGAATGCGCTGCGCAAGTTCGGGTTCGACGCGTGACTTCGAGCGCGCGCCGCGTGCAGCTCGAACCGGCATTCCTGCTGCATCACTACGCGTGGCGCGACTCGAGCCGCATCCTCGAGCTGCTGACGCGGTCGCATGGACGCGTGTCGGTATTTGCCCGCGCGGCACGGCGCGGTGGCTCTTCGCTGCCGGCCGCGCTGCAGCCTTTTGGCGAATTGCTGGTGTCCTGGACCGCTCGCGGCGAGGCCGGGCAACTGAATGGGGCCGAACGGGTGCGCGCGCCGGCGATGCTGGCGGGCGACCGGCTGATGAGCGCCTTCTACGCCAATGAGCTGCTGATCAAGCTGCTGCCGCGCCACGATCCGCACCCAGCCCTGTTCGACGCCTACGCCGCGCTGCTCGAGCGCCTGCATGACCCGCTGGCGCACCTGCGCGCGGGTTGCGGCTGTTCGAGAAGCGCCTGCTCGAGGAACTGGGCTGGGGGCTGAACCTCGAGTCGGAGGTTGCCAGCGGACTTCCGGTGGAGGAGATGCGCAGCTATCGATACCGCGTCGACGGTGGCGCCGAGGTCGTCGATGGAGTGGCGGAGGGAACCTTGATATTTTCGGGAGCGTCGCTGCTGTCGCTGGCTCGCGAGGAGCTTGCCGACGAGCGCAGCCTGTCGGACGCACGCCGCCTGCTGAAGGCCGCTCTCGACCAGTGCCTCGACGGCCGGCCGCTGCGCACCCGCGAGGTGATGATTGCCATGCGCGCCCACGGTGGCGCAGCCCACGGAGGCTGAATCGTGCTCACCCATCCATTGCGGCTCGGCGTCAACATCGATCACGTCGCGACCCTGCGCCAGGTGCGCCGCGCGACGTTCCCGGACCCGCTCTACGCGGCACTGGTCGCGGAGCAGTCGGGTGCCGACAGCATCACCTTGCACCTGCGCGAGGACCGGCGACACATCCAGGATCACGACGTCACGCGGATGCGCTCTGCGCTGCAGACGCGCATGAACCTGGAGATGGCAGCCACCGACGCGATGCTCGCGATCGCGCGCAGCGTGCGTCCGCAGGATTGCTGCCTGGTGCCGGAGAAGCGCGAGGAACTGACGACCGAAGGCGGGCTCGACGTGGCCGCACAGGTTGCGCGTCTGCGCGACTGCTGCGCGGCGCTGCACGAGGCGGGCATCCGCGTGTCGCTGTTCGTCGACCCGGAGCCAGCGCAGCTCGAGGCCGCGCTCGCCGCGGGCGCGCCGGTCGTCGAACTCCATACCGGCGCCTACGCTGATTCGACCGGCGAGCGCCAGGCGCTCGAGCTGATGCGCATCGCCGAGGCCGCCCGGTTCGGTTCGCGAATCGGGCTCACGATCCACGCGGGCCACGGGCTCAACTACCACAACGTCCAGCCGGTGGCGGCGATTCCCGAGATCGTCGAGCTCAACATCGGCCACGCCATCGTCGCGCGCGCCGTCATCGACGGCATGGGTCCGGCGGTGCGCGACATGAAGGCGCTGATGGACGCCGCGCGGCGCGGCATTCCGCTGGCCGGCTGAGGAGTGGCCCGTTGATCTTCGGCATCGGCACCGACGTCGTGCAGCTCGCCCGGGTCGAGGCGACCTACGCGCGCCACGGCGAGCATTTCGTGCGGCGCCTGCTGATGCCCGAGGAGGAGGTCGCGTTCCGGCGCTACAAGCGGCCGGTCCGCTTCCTCGCGATGCGCTTCGCGGCGAAGGAAGCGATCGTCAAGGCTCTCGGCACCGGCTTCGCGCACGGCATCTGGATTCGCGACGTCGGCGTCCAGTCGAACGAGTGGGGGCGCCCCGAGGTGATCTGGTCCGAGCGCGGACGCGCGCTGCGCGACCGGCTCGGTGCGGGCCAGGGCCACGTGACGCTGACCGACGAGGCCGGTCTCGTCGTCGCCGTGGCAGTACTCATGAGGCAGGAGTCAAAGTGACCATCAGCAACGTCTTTGCGTTCGACATCGAGACCGTGCCGGACGTCGAGTTCGGCCGCAAGCTGTTCGGGCTCGACGGCCTGTCCGACAAGCAGATCGGGTACGTGATGCAGACCCGTCAACGCGAGCAGACCGGGTCGGAGTTCCTGTCGCTCGAGCAGCAGCGCGTGGTCGCGATCTCGGTCGCGATGCGGACCCGCGAGGGCTTCAAGGCGTGGAGCCTCGGCGAGCCGGATTCCACCGAAGCCGAGCTCGTGCGCCGGTTCTTCGACGGCATCGAGCGCTACAGCCCGACGCTCGTCAGCTGGAACGGCAGCGGGTTCGACCTGCCGGTGCTGCACTACCGTGCGCTGAGGCATCGCGTGCAGGCCCATCGCTACTGGGAGATGGGCGACGAGGACCAGTCGTTCCGCTGGAACAACTACATCAGTCGCTTCCACTGGCGGCACATCGACCTGATGGACGTGCTCGCCGGATTCCAGGGACGGGGTCGCGTCGGACTCGACCGCATGGCGCAGTTGCTTGGGCTTGCCGGGCAAGCTCGGCATGTCCGGCGAGGGCGTATGGGAGGCGCACCTCGAGGGCCGCAGCGAGGATATCCGCAACTACTGCGAGACGGACGTCATCAACACGTACCTGATCTACCTGCGCTTCGAGTTCATGCGGGGCCGGTTGACGCCCGAAGAGCTCGATCGTGAGTGCGGGGTCGTGCGGGCCTGGCTGCAGTCGGCCGGCAAGCCGCACCTCGGCGAGTTCCTGGAGGCCTGGCCGGCCGGCTGACGATGAAGCGGATCAGCGTCGCACCGGAGGAGGCCGACATCGTCGACCTCTCCCATGAGGGCCAGGGCGTGGCGAAGCCCGACGGCAAGACCGTCTTCGTCGCCGACGCATTGCCCGGCGAGCGGGTGGTGATGCGGCGTGTCGGCCGGCGGCGCACATACGACGAAGCGGTGCTCGAGCAGGTGCTGCACGCGAGTCCGGACCGGGTGCCGGCGGAATGCCCGCATTTCGGCGTGTGCGGCGGCTGCGCGCTGCAGCACCTGTCACCCGCGGCGCAGCTGGTGTTCAAGCAGGCGCAGTTGATCGAGAACCTCGCGCGGCTCGGCAGCGTCGAGCCCGCGCGGCTGCTCGAGCCGCTCACGGGCCCGTCTGGGGCTACCGGCGTCGCGCTCGGCTCGGCATCAAGCTGGTGCCGCGCAAGGGCCGGGTGCTGGTCGGTTTCCGTGAGCGCTCGGCGCCGTACGTCGCAGACCTGCACGAGTGCCGCGTCCTCGCGCCACCGGCCGGCAAGCTGATCGATCCGCTGGCAACGCTCGTCGCCGGACTGTCGATCGCGGCGCGGGTGCCGCAGGCGGAAATCGCCGTCACCGAGCAGACCTGCGCCATCGTGCTGCGCGTGCTCGACCCGCCGACCGAAGCGGACCTCGAGGCTTTGCGCGCGTTCGAGAAGCAGCATCCCGTGCGCATCTACCTGCAGTCCGGCGGCGTAGATACCGTGCGGCCGCTGCGAGCCTGATGTTCCTCTGCTCGGCTACTCGTTGCCGTCGTTCGGGTTGTCGCTCGAGTTCGAGCCGACGGATTTCATCCAGGTCAACGGCGCACTGAACGAGGCGATGGTGAGCCGCGCGGTGGAGCTGCTCGGACTCGAGCCGGGCCACGCGGTGCTCGACCTGTTCTGCGGCCTCGGCAACTTCTCGCTGCCGCTCGCAACCCGCGCCCGCGAAGTGGTCGGCATCGAGGGCGACGCGGGACTGGTGGCGCGGGCGGGACGCAATGCCGCGCGCAACGGGATCGCGAATGCCGTGTTCTACACCGGCGACCTGATGGCGGGCGCATTCGACGCGCCCTGGGCGCTGCGGCGATACGATCGCGTGCTGCTCGATCCGCCGCGCGCCGGCGCGCGCGAGGTGCTGCCGGTGGTCGGTCGCAGCGGCGCGGGACGCGTCGTGTATATTTCCTGTCACCCGGGCAGCCTTGCCCGCGACGCGGGAATCCTGGTCAGGGACCATGGTTTCCGGCTCGAGGCCGCCGGGGTGATGGACATGTTTCCGCACACGACCCACGTCGAGGCCGTGGCGGTCTTCGAACGCTGACACCATGCCGATGGAGATCGAGTCATTCGGGTGCTCGCAGGACGTGACCCTTGGTCCGCTGATGGTCGACGTGGCCGGCACGGAGCTCACCGCCGAGGACCGCCGTGTACTGGCGCACCCGCTGGTGGGAGCAGTCATCCTGTTTACACGTAACTTTTCCAGCGTCGCGCAGCTCGAGATGCTGGTGCGCGAGATCCGCGCCGTGCGCAGACCGCCGCTGCTCGTCACCGTCGACCACGAAGGCGGCCGTGTGCAGCGCTTCCGCACGGGGTTCACCGAGTTGCCGCCGCAGCGCGCGATCGGTCGCGTCTACGACCTCGATCCAGACGCGGGCCGGCGCCTCGCCTGGCAGTGCGGCTGGCTGCTCGCGGCAGAACTTCGCGCGGTCGGTATCGACCTGAGCTTCGCCCCGTGCGTGGACCTCGACCACGGCGTGAGTGAAGTGATCGGCGACCGTGCGTATCACCGCAGGCCCGAAGCGGTCGCGACGCTTGCCGTCGCTTGCATGCAGGGCATGCGCGCCGCGGGCATGGCGGCGACGGCGAAGCATTTCCCCGGGCACGGCGCGGTGGTGGCGGACTCGCACAAGTCGTTGCCCGTGGACCGGCGCCCGCTGACCGAGCTGGGCGAGGAGCTGTTGCCCTACCAGCGCCTGATCGCGAACGGGCTGACGTCGGTCATGGTGGCGCACGTGCTGTTCCCCGAAGTCGATCCGTCGCCTGCCGGTTTCTCGCGACGCTGGATCCAGCAGGAACTGCGCTGGGGCATGGGCTTTACCGGAGCGGTGTTCTCGGACGACCTCAGCATGGGCGGCGCCGCGTTCGCCGGAACCGTGCCCGAGCGTGCGCGACGTGCGCTGGCTGCCGGTTGCGACATTCTCTCGGTATGCAATGATCGCCAGGCGGTGCTTGCCACGCTGGACGAGCTCGCCGGCGAGGCCGACCCGCTGAGCCAGGTGCGGCTCGCGCGCCTGCACGGCCGGCCAGTGCCTGAGTGGGGTGCGCTGGTGCAGACCGCAAGGTGGCAGGAATGCCGGGCCGCGGTGGATCATTGCCGCGACGCACCGCGATTGCAGCTAGACGCCTAGGGGGCCGTACACTCGAACCATGAGCAACGCCGATCCACAGTTGCTGGCAGAGGTCCTGCACCACTCGCTCGACGGTGTAGCCGTCGTGGAGGCGTGCAGCAGCGCTCCCAGGCTCGTCTATGTGAACGCCACGCTGGCCGCGCTGCTGCGCCGTCCGGACGAAGGGCTCGTGGGCCGCCCGCTCGAGGAAATCGAGATCGAGGCGCCGGCCGATCCGAACGTGACCAGTGCCGGCGTCGGGCTGCACGTCAGGCTCAGGCGCATCGACGGCACGCTGATCGAGTGCGAGCGCTGGGCGGTGATGCTGCCGGACGGTCGCCTCGCGCTCTATTTCCGGCCGCTGAACCGGGGCGGTGCGCTCGCGGCGGCGGTCGACCGTAGCCAGCGGACTCAGCACCCCCGAGCACCTGCACGAGGTGCTGCGGCGCGACTGGTCGATCGGCCAGCGCGACGGCCGTGCGCTGACGCTGATGCGGTTCGACGTCGATGGCTATCGCGACTACCACGAAGTGTTCGGCCGCGCGGCCACTGAGAACATGCTGCGGCAACTCGGTCGCACGCTCGGCTCAGCGATGCGCCGGACCAGCGACGTGGTCGCGCGCTTCGGGGACGACGAGTTCATCGCGCTCGGCGTCGCGATGGAGCAGGACGCGGCGTGCGCGCATGCCGAGGTGATCCTCGGCCGGGTCCGCTCGCTCGCGATCCATCACCCGCGCTCACGTGCAGGGCGGTTCCTGACGATGAGCGCCGGCGTGGTCAGCGCCGTCCCCCCGCGCGACCGTGACTGCGAGGCGCTGCTCGAGGCGACGCAGCGAGCGCTGTCCAGCGCCAAGCAGGCCGGCGGAAACCAGGTGGTCGGCGGACAGCTGTGAGGCGCGGGGGCAGGGGAAGTGGATAGTGGATAGTGGATAGTGGATAGGAAGTGAGCAGATGCTCTGCACTATCCACCGCTCACTAGTCACTGCTCACCATCTACTTCCGCGGAACGCATTTCGCCAGCGAGTCCACCTGCGACTGGGCCGCCGCGAACCGTTCGTCCGGCTCGCGGAACTGGCCCGTGAAGCGGATCTTGCTCGGCCCGTCGAAGCGCAGCGCACGATTGCTCTTCTGCACCAGCAGGATCAGCGCGCCGGGATCGACCGGCGTGCCCTCGCCGAAGGTCACCGAGCCGCCGGTGGGCCCCACGTCGAGCCGCTCGATGCCGAGCCGCGCCGCCCCGACTCGCAGGCGTGAGATCCGGAACAGGTTCTTCGCCGGCTCGGGCAGCATCCCGAAGCGATCCACGGTTTCCGCTTGCAGGTCGTCGAGCTCGGCCTCGGACTCGACGCCGGAGATCCGCTTGTACAGCACCAGCCGGGCATGCACGTCCGGCAGGAACGCCTCCGGCAGCAGCGACGGCACGTGCAGGTCGATCTCGGGCCCATGGTGCAACGGCCGCTCGAGCTCCGGGACCTTGCCCGCGCGCAATGCCGCGACGGCGCGCTCGAGCAGCTCCATGTACAGCGCGAAGCCGATCTCGTGGATCTGTCCGCTCTGGTCCTCGCCGAGCAGCTCGCCGGCGCCGCGGATCTCGAGGTCGTGCGTCGCGAGCACGAAGCCCGCGCCCAGGTCCTCGAGCGACTCGATGGCCTCGAGCCGCTTGGCGGCGTCCGAGGTCATCGCGTTCTTCGGCGGCGTGACCATGTACGCGTAGGCCTGGTGATGCGAGCGGCCGACGCGGCCGCGCAGCTGGTGCAGCTGGGCGAGGCCGAAGCGGTCGGCGCGGTCGATGATGATCGTGTTCGCGGTCGGCACGTCGATGCCGCTCTCGATGATCGTCGTGCAGAGCAGCAGGTTCGCGCGCTTGTGATAGAAGTCGAGCATCACCTGCTCGAGATCGCGCTCGCGCATCTGCCCGTGACCGATCACGATCCGCGCCTCCGGCACGAGCTCGGCGAGCACGCGGCCGGTGTTCTCGATGGTGTCGATCGAGTTGTGGACGAAGTAGACCTGGCCGCCGCGGCGCAGTTCGCGCAGGCAGGCCTCGCGGATCACGGGTCCGCTCCACTCGGACACGAACGTCTTGATCGACAGGCGGCCGGACGGTGGCGTCGAGATCAGCGACAGGTCGCGAAGCCCCCCGAGCGCCATGTTGAGCGTGCGCGGGAATCGGCGTCGCCGTCAGCGTGAGCACGTCGACTTCGGCTCGCAGCGCCTTCAGCCGCTCCTTGTCGCGCACGCCGAAGCGGTGTTCCTCGTCGATGATCAGCAGCCCGAGGTCCTTGAAGCGTACGCCGGGTTGCAGCATCCGGTGCGTGCCGACGACGATGTCGACGCGGCCTTCCGCGAGTCCCGCGAGCGCAGCCTTCGCCTGCGCGTCGCCACGGAACCGGGACAGCAGTTCCACGCGGACCGGCCAGTCGGCGAAGCGATCGGCGAACGTCTGGTAGTGCTGCTGCGCGAGCAGCGTCGTCGGCACGAGCACTGCAACCTGCTTGCCACCCTGCACCGCGACGAACGCTGCCCTGAGCGCGACCTCGGTCTTGCCGAAGCCGACGTCGCCGCACACCACGCGATCCATCGGCTTCGGCGCGCGCAGGTCCTCGACGACCTGGGCGATCGCAGCGGCCTGGTCCGCGGTCTCCTCGAACGGGAAACCGGCAGCGAACGCATGCAGCTGTGCATCGTCCAGGCTGAATGCGTGGCCCTGTCGCGCGGCGCGGCGCGAATAGACGTCGAGAAGTTCCGCGGCGGCATCGCGAATCCGGGCGGCCGCGCGGCTGCGTGCCTTGGACCATTGCTCGCCGCCGAGCTTGTGCAGCGGCGCAGACTCGGCCGGTGCGCCGGTGTAGCGGCTGATCCGCTCGAGAGACTGCACCGGCACGTACAGCTTGTCGCCGTCCGCGTACTCGAGCACCAGGAACTCGGCCGGGAAGCCGCCCGCGTCCATGGTCGTGAGACCGAGGTAGCGGCCGACGCCGTAGTCCTCGTGCACCACCGGTGCGCCGGGACGCAGGTCGGCCAGCTGCTGGATGATGCGCGCAGGATCACGGTCCGAGCGACGTCGCCGTCGTTCCTGCCGCACGCGTTCGCCGAACAGCTGCTCCTCGGCATACAGCGTGATCGGCGGGTCCGGCAGTGCCACGCCGGAGGAGAGCGGCGCGACCGTGATCGCGAGCGGCATGTCGCCCGCGAGGAACTCGCTCCAGCCCGCGACCACGCGAGGAGTCACGCCCCGTGTCCGCAACAGTTCCAGCAGCAGCTCGCGACGACCCGGCGACTCGGCTGCCAGCAGCACGCGGCCTGCGTGCGACCCGAGGTTCGCTGCGAATGCAGCGATCGACTCGTCGCGCCGCTGGTCGAGCCTCAAGGGATTCGCCTCGGTGCTGCCGAGGTCGAACACGACCGCTCCGTCGACGGCATCGTTGCCGGATGCGCCGCCAAGCAGCAGCGTCGGAAAACGGGCTGCAGAGGCCAGCCATTCGTCCGGCGCCAGGAAGACCTCTCCCGGGTCGAGCACCGGGTGCTCGATGTCGTAGCGGCGCTCCTCGAAGCGCTCCTCGATCGAAGTCCACGCGGCAGCCAGCGTTGCGTCATGGCCGTCCGCGAGCGCAACGATGGCGCCCACCGGCAGGTAGTCGAACAGGCTCGCCGCGGCCTCGAAAAAGAGCGGCAGGTAGTACTCGACGCCAGCGGGCGCGAGACCGTCGCCCACGTCGCGATACAGCGGCATGCGCGTCAGGTCGCCCTCGAACCGCGTCCTGAACCGACGGCGGAAGTCGCGGATCGAGTCGGCGCCGAGCGAAAACTCGCGGGCCGGCAACAGTTCGAGCCTGTCCTGGCGCTCGCCGGAGCGCTGCGTCTCCGCGTCGAAGCCGCGGATGCTGTCCACCTGCCGGTCGAACAGGTCGATCCGGAACGGCGTCTCGCTGCCCATCGGGAAGATGTCGAACAGCGAGCCGCGGATTGCGAACTCGCCCGGTTCGCCCACCTGCGGCACGCTGGCGTACCCGGCGGCGGCCAGCCGCAGGCGAAAACTCTCCAGGTCGAGTTCTTCTCCGACACGGATCGCGAGCGCATGCCCGTCGATGAACGTACGGGGTGCGAGGCGCTGCAGCGCGGTCGGCAGGTCGGTGACGACCAGGCCGCGCTTCAGCGACGGCAGGCGGGCGAGGGCACGCAGCCGGTGCGAGATGATGTCCGGGTGCGGAGAGAACTGGTCGTACGGCAGCGTTTCGTAGCCGGGGAAGGAAAGCACCGGCAGGTCGGCAGGCGCGAAGAATCGCAGTTCTTCCTCGAGGCGTGCCGCGTCGGCAGCGTCGCGTGCGACGAGCAGGATCGGCGCCTTCGCGGTTGCGGCGGCACGTGCGACGAACAGCGCGGTCGCTGCCCCGGCGAGGCCAAGTCCAGCGCACGGCCGGCCTCTGGCTGTCCGGGATAATCAGTTCGGAATGCATTTACAAAACAATAGATTACGGACGAATCATGAGATTCGTTCTAGTTCATGAGCGTGGGCGGCCCGGCCGCCGGGGCCGCAGAGATTAGCAGACCGCGGTGTTTCCGGGGCCCGCCTGGCCCGGCGTCAACCCTGCGGCTGGGCCGCGGCGGACGCCACGGCGTGTATCACCGTGCTGTGCTCGAAATAGACGACGAACGACGGGTAGACCCAGCGCGTGATCGGCGGTTGGCCGACTGCGGCGATCCGCTCCGACGGAGCGCCGTACTGGCGCTCGACCTGCGCCATCGACAGGCCGCGCGTCGGGATCCCGGCGCGACTGGCCGGGGACGCCGTCATCTGCAGGTTCTGCGCGTGGGCCGGGCCGCCGGCCAGCCCCACCAGTGTCGCCACGATCGCTGCCAGCAATGTCCTGCGCATGGGTTCCGCCTCGGCGGGAATGTCCGTCGCAATATAGCACCGGCCCTCGCTGGGCGGGCGTGACCGGTTGCCGCATTTGGGACCGCCGTTGCCGCGGGCCCGCGCCGTCGCCGCGTGCAAAACAGGGTGCCGGCGGGTAGCCTTGCGACCTCTTTTGCCTGGGCCGAGCATGTTCCACCCCCTGCCAGTGTTCGTCGGGCTGCGCTACGTCCGGACCCGGCGCCGGGGGTTCTTCGTGTCCTTCATTTCGTGGGTCTCGATGCTGGGCGTATGCCTGGGCGTGGCGGCCCTGATCACGATCATCTCCGTGATGAACGGGTTCGAGGGAGAGTTGCGCAACCGGCTCGTAGCGCTCACGGCGCACGCCACCGTGACCGCCCCGCAGAGCCTGATGGGTAACTGGCAGGCCGCAGCGAAGCGCGCATTGGCGGTGCCGGGGACGTCGGGCGCGGCGCCGTTCGTGGACGTGCAGGCGATGGTCGGCCGCTCCGGCTACCTGCAGCCGGCGGTGCTGCACGGCATCGACCCGGCGGTCGAGCCCACGGTGTCGACGGTTGCGCGATCACCTGCTGGAAGGCACGCTTGCCGACCTCACGCCTGGATCGCGTCGTGCGATCGTCGGTCGCGCGCTCGCGTGGCAACTGGGCGCGCAGGTGGGCGATGAGATTACCGTGATGGTTCCAGGGCGCGACCTGCTCACGGGCGCCGGGCGCCCGGCACTGCAGACGTTCACGGTCGTGGGCCTGTTCGAGTTCGGGCTGCAGGATCACGACGCGGTCTACGTGCTGGTGTCGCTCGCGGATGCCGCCGAGCTCGCCGGCAAGGGGACGGCGCCCGCCGGACTGAGGCTGCGATTCGACGACGTGATGGCCGCGCCCGCGCGCTCGGCCGGCGTGGCCGCCGCGCTCGGCGACGGCTTCGAGGTGCGCGACTGGACCAAGGAGCACGCGGCGTACTTCCGGGCCATCCGCATCGAGAAGACGATGATGAGCCTGATCCTGATGCTCGTCGTCGCCGTGGCCGCATTCAACATCGTGGCCGCGCTGGTGATGGTGGTGAACGAGAAGCGCTCGGACATCGCGATCCTGCGCACGCTCGGGCTCGCGCCGCGCGGCATCGTCGGCGTGTTCCTGACGCAGGGACTGGTGATCGGCGCGATCGGCACGCTGATCGGCACGCTGCTCGGGATCCTGGTCGCCATGAACGTGGGCACCATCGTGCCGGCGCTGGAGCAGCTGTTCGGGTTCCACGTGATGGATCCGACCGTGTACTACATCACCGAGCTGCCGTCCGAAGTGCGCCCGGGCCAGGTGGCGGCCATTGCAGGCATCGCGTTCCTGCTGACGGTGCTGGCGACGATCTACCCGGCGGTTCGCGGCGCGGCGACGGAGCCGGCCGAAGCGCTGCGGTACGAGTGATGGCCCGCGACACGCCATTTGAACTCAGGATCGGCCGGCGCTACCTGCGCTCGACGGGCAACCGTTTCCTGTCGTTCATCTCGTTGATGTCGATGCTGGGCGTGGCGATCGGCGTCGCGGTGCTGATCGTCGTGCTGTCGGTGATGAACGGCTTCGAGAGCGAGCTTCGGAGCCGCATCCTGAGCGTGACCTCGCACGCGACGCTGACCGCGTTCGGCGCCGGCGTGCCCGGCTGGCAGGCGCTGCGCGACCAGGCGCTGCAGAGCCCGGGTGTCGACGGGTGTCGCGCCGTTCGTCGAGGGCGAGGCGCTGCTGATCGCGGATCGCCCGAACGGCGGCTCGGCGCCGGCGAGCGTGCGCGGCATCGACCCCGGCCTCGAAGGAACGGTCTCGGCGATCGCGAGCCGCCTGCGCAGCGGCAGCCTCGACTCGCTCGCGCCGGCGAGCTTCCGCGTGCTGCTCGGCTCCGAGCTCGCCGCGCGGCTCGGCGTGCAGGCAGGCGACAGCGTCGTGATGGCGGTGGCGGAGGGCACGGTGACGCCGGCAGGGGTCGTGCCGCGGATGCGTCGCTTCACTGTGTCGGGCGTGTTCTATTCCGGGATGTACGAGATCGACAATGCGCTCGCGCTGGTGAGCCTGTCGGACGCGCAGCGACTGTTCCGGCTCGGCTCCAACGTCAGCGGGCTCCGGCTCGAGGTGGACGACCCGTTCGCGGCGCCCCGGGTGTCGCGCGAGGTGGCCACGGCGCTCGGAGGCGGGCTCTTCGTCGAGGACTGGAGCCGGCGCCAGGCGAATTTCTTCCGCTCGATCGAGCTCACGAAGCGGATGATGTTCTTCATCCTGCTGCTCGTCGTGGCGGTGGCCGCGTTCAACATCGTCTCGACGCTGGTGATGGCGGTCAAGGACAAGCAGCCGGACATCGCGATCCTGCGCACGCTGGGCGCACGGCCATCGAGCGTGCTCGCGATCTTCGCGACGCAGGGCACGGTGATCGGCCTGCTCGGCACGATCGGCGGCGTGCTGCTCGGCGTGCTGCTGTCGCTGAACCTCGAATCACTGGTGCATGGGCTCGAGCGCGTGGCTCGGCACCAGGTTCCTGGATGCGAGCGTGTACCTGATGAGCGACCTGCCCGCGCGCGTCGAGCCCGGCGACGTGCTGTTGATCGCGGCGACCGCGTTTGCGCTGTGCTGCCTCTCCACACTGTATCCCGCCTGGCGCGCTGCGCGCACCAACCCGGCGAGGGCCCTGCGACATGACTGAGACGACGATCCTGAGCTGTGACGGCGTGCGCAAGCACTTCGAGGAGGCCGGCCAGCGGCTCGACGTGCTCACCGGAGTGGACATGGTCGTCAATCGCGGCGAGACGCTCGCGATCGTCGGTGCGTCCGGGTCCGGCAAGACCACGCTGCTGCAGATCCTCGGCGGCCTCGACCTGCCGTCGAGCGGCACGGTGCGCATCACCGGACAGTCGCTGGCCGAGCTGTCCGATGCGGCGCGAGGCACGCTGCGCAATCGTGCGCTCGGGTTCGTCTACCAGTTCCATCACCTGCTGCCCGAGTTCACGGCGCTGGAGAACGTCGCGATGCCGCTGCTGGTGCGCCGCGCGAAGGCGGCCGATGCGGAACGCGAGGCGCGGCAGCTGCTGGAGCGCGTCGGGCTCGGGGGCCGGCTCGCTCACCGGCCCGGCGCAGCTTTCGGGCGGCGAGCGCCAGCGCGCGGCGGTCGCGCGCGCGCTGGTGACGCGGCCGGCGCTGGTGCTCGCGGACGAGCCCACCGGCAACCTCGACGGCGTGCAATGCGCGTGCGGTGCTGGACCTGATGCTGGAGCTGAATCGCGAGCTCGGCACGAGCCTCGTGATCGTCACGCACGCGCAGGAGATCGCCTCGCGGATGCAGCGCGTGCTCACGCTGCGCGACGGGCGCCTCGTCCCGACCTGAATCTGCACGAATTCGCGGCTGAATCGCGCGAGGCAACGACGACTCGCGCGAGTCAGTCTTGCCGTCCCACGAGGCGCGGCAGGACAGGCGGTGGTTCGCTCGGCGTGCGCATTTCTCGCAGGCTGCTGCGCGGTACTGGCGCTGGCGGCCCTGCCTGCCGGCGGCATGGTCGCGACTGGAATCGCAGCTGCCGCGCTCATCGCGGCCGCGCTTCGTGCGTGGCCCGTGCTGATGCTCGCGCTCGGATTCGGCAGTCGCATGGCTCGAGGTCTCTGACCGACTGTCGCAGCGGCTGGCTCCCGCGCTCGAGGGACAGACGATCTCGATCCGCGGGTCAGTGGCGTCGGTGCCGCAGTTGCGCGCCGAGGGCGTGCGGTTTCGATTCGCTCCGGACGCCGCCGCCGGCCTGCCGCCGTTGATCGAGCTCACCTGGTACGACGCCGCGTGGCTGCCGCGCCTGCCGAGCGCCTCGCACTCGACGTGCGGTTGCGCCGGCCACGCGGATTCTCGAACCCCGGAGGAATGGACCAGGAGGCACGGCTGCTGCGTGACTGCGTCGGCGCAACCGGGTACGTGCGTGGCGCGCACAGCGAAGGGCGCGGCTTGCGCGACGTATTGCGCCGCCCGGTGCTCGTCGCTCGCGGGCACATCTACGACGCGATACGAGGCGCGCTCGGCGAGCGGCCCGCCACCGGCATCGTGGCAGGGCTGTCGGTCGGACTGCAGGACGCGTTGAGCCGTGAGCAGTGGCGGGATCTTGCCCGGAGCGGCACCAGTCACCTGATGGCCATATCGGGCATGCACATCGGCATGCAGGCAGCCGCGGCGGCGTGGGTCGCCGTGCGTATCGCAGCGATGGCGGCAGCGTCGTGGCGCGCTCGGTGCGCAGCGTGATGCTGCGGTGCTGGCCGGCACGCTGACCGCATTGGCCTATGCGCTGCTCGCTGGCTGGTCGGTGCCGACGCAGCGCACGGTGCTGATGATCGCCATGGTTGGCGTGGCACTGAGGGTCAGGCGTCGGATCGGGGTCGCCGACGGCCTCGCACTCGGCTTGCTCGCGGTGCTCGGGCTCGATCCGCTGGCTCCGCTCGCGATCGGCTTCTGGCTGTCGTTCGTGGCCGTCGCCGTGATCCTGTTCGTCGGCACCGGGCATGTTCGACGAGCCGGGCATGCTGGCCGGGTTCGCGCAGGTGCAGCTCGCGGTGACGATCGGGCTCATGCCCGTGATCGCGGGTGGCTTCGGCAGCGTTTCGCTGGTTTCGGCGGCCGTCAACGCGGTCGCAATCCCGCTCTACACGCTGGTCATCGTGCCCGTCGTGCTGCTCGGGACGGCAGCGGTGCTCGTCGCGCCTGCGGCCGGGCACGGCGATGCTCGAGGCCGTGGCGTGGCTGATCGAGGCAACCTGGCCGCTGATCGACGCGCCTGCGGCGCTGCCGTTCGCCGTGTCCGGCATGGCGACGCTGCCGGTCGCCGGCTGGCTGCTGCTCACGGTCGGCGCGCTCGCGACGCTGGCGCCATTGCCGATGCCTGGGCGCGTGGCGGGCCTGCTGATCGTTATCGCGCTTGGCCTGTGGCGACCGGCGCCGCCGACACATGGCGCGCTTCGCCTGGCGGTGCTCGATGTCGGACAGGGGCTCGCGACGGTCGTCGCAGACGCGACGCCACGTGCTGGTGTACGACACGGGGCCGCTCTTTCGGAGCGGCACCGATACCGGCCTGCTGGTGGTCGAGCCTTACCTGCGCAGCCGCGGCATACGACGCGTCGACCTGCTGGTCGCGAGCCACGATGACGATGACCACGTGGGCGGTGCTGCATCGCTGTCGGCGCTGCTCGACGTCCGGGCGCGGGTCGCGAGCGGTCGGGCGCTCGATGCGCTGGGGCCGGTGACTCGTTGCAGGGCAGGGCAAGGCTGGGAATGGGACGGAGTCCGCTTCCAGTGGCTGCACCCTGGAGACCCGCTGCTGCCAGGCGACAACGATCGATCCTGCGTGCTCGAAGTGAGGGCCGGCTCGAGGACACTGCTGCTGGCCGGCGATGCAGAGCGGCTCGCGGAGCAGCAGATGCTCGACCGTGGGCCTTGCTGGGCCGGTCGACGTCGTCGTCGTCCCGCACCACGGCAGTCGCACGTCGTCGAGCGCGGCATTCGTCGCGGCGCTCACTCCGCGCTGGGCGGTCGTGTCGGCCGGTCACCGCAACCGCTGGGGTTTCCCCGCCGCGTCAGTCGTCGGGCGATGGGAGACGGCCGGAGCGCAGGTGCCGCGGACGTCGGACTCCGGTGCGATCGAATTCGACGTGATCCCGGACCGTCCGCTCGACCCGCCTTCGCGCTGGCGCATCGATCATCCGCGGCCCTGGGCCGATCCCTGAGGGGCGCAAAGTCGCGGCTCAGGTCCCCATCAAGTATGATCCGCGGGCGCAGCGGCAGGGGATAACGGGCCAGGACATGTTCGAGATCGTGAAGGCCGGCGGCATCGTGATGGTGCCGATCATCCTGTGCTCCATCCTGGCGGTCGCCATTACGCTGGAGCGGCTCTGGACACTGCGCTCGCAGCGGGTCGTCCCTGCGGAACTCACCGACAAGGTCTGGCAGTGGGTCGAGAACCGCGCGCTGTCGGACAAGCAGATCCTGGCGCTGCAGCAGCATTCGCCGCTCGGTCGCGTGCTCGCGGCAGGGCTCGCCAATCGCCACCGTGACCGCGCGGTGATGATCGGCGCGATCGAGGACGCCGGCCGCCACGTCGTGCACGACCTCGAGCGCTTCCTGAACATGCTCGGCACGATCGCCGCCATTTCGCCGCTGCTCGGCCTGCTCGGCACGGTCACCGGCATGATCCGCACGTTCAAGGCGATCACCGTGGCCGGCATCGGCACTCCGACCGCGATGGCGGGCGGCATCGCCGAGGCGCTGATCACCACGGTGGCGGGCCTGATGGTCGCCATCCCGGCACTGGTCGCATACCGCTACCTGCGCGGTCGCGTCGACACGCTGGTGATCCAGATGGAGAAGGAATCGATCAAGCTCGTGCAGGCGATCGATCGCACGACCGGCACGCGGCCGATCGCTGGCCGCCGAGCAGGAAGACGCCGCGTGAGGTTCCAGCCGCGTCGCACCGAGGAGCCCGACCTCAACATGACGTCGCTGATCGACGTCGTGCTGCTGCTGCTGATCTTCTTCATGCTGTCCACGAAGTTCATCGACGAGGGACGGCTCAAGATCCGGCTGCCCGAGGCGGGCGTTGCGCCGGAGGCCGAATCGCAGGGCGGGTCGATCGAGATCGCGGTGTCGGCCGAAGGCGGCTACAGCGTCGACGGCCGCGCGCTGATCAACAACAGCCCCGACACGCTGGCCGCAGCGATCGGCAAGGCGGCCGGCGGCAACCGGGCGATGCCCGTCACGATCCGCGCCGATGCGCGGGCGATGCACCAGTCCGTGGTGACCGCGATGGACGTCGCGGGGCGGATGGGTTACCGGCAGATCAACATCGCGACGGTCAACGATGGGCCCGAGAATCGGATAAGGCCACCGAACTCCGGATGCCGTCCGGACGCGATGCGGACCTATCGCAGGCTCATCGCGTACCTGAAGCCGCACCGGGGCATGTTCGCGCTGGGCGTCGTCGGCATGGCGATCTTCGCCGCCACGGACGCGGGCTGGGCTGCGTTCATCAAGTTCTTCCTCGACGGCACGTTCGTGGACAAGGACCCGCGCATGGTGCTGGCTCGTGCCGCTGGCGCTGGTCGGGCTCTTCATCGTGCGCGGCATCGGCGACTTCATGCAGACGTACTGCCCGGGCTTCGTGGGGCGGCACATCGTCAAGAAGCTGCGGTCGCAGATCTTCGACCGCTACCTGCACCTGCCGGTCGGTACTTCGACCACGAGGCCTCCGGCGTGCTGCTGTCGCGGCTCACCTACAACACCGAGCAGGTCGCCCAGGCGACGACCGATTCGCTGACGGTGTTCATCCGCGACACGCTGACCATCAGCGGGCTGATCGGCTACCTGCTGTACCTCAACTGGAAGCTGACGCTGATCAGCCTGACCGTGGGCCCGCTGATCGCGTTCCTGATCCGCCGCATCAACATGCTGTTCCGTCGCTACAGCCGGCGTATCCAGAACTCGATGGGCGACGTCACTCGAGTGGCGAAGGAGGCCATCGAGGCGCCACGCGTCGTGCGGGTATTCAACGCCCAGGACTACGAGGCGTCGCTGTTCGAGGCGGTGATCGAGCAGAACCGGCGCTCGCACATGAAGCTCATGTTCACCAAGGGGCTGAGCAATCCGGTCGTGCAGACGATCGCCGCGTCCGCGATGGCGGGCGTGCTCTACACGGCGACCGTGGAAGCCGTCGCAGGTCGCACGACGGTCGGCGCGTTCACCGTCTTCATCGCCGCGCTGGTGCTGGTCACGGCGCCGCTGCGACGCCTGGTCAACGTCGCCGGGCCGCTGCAGCAGGGCATCGCGGCCGCGCAGAGCATCTTCCAGATCATCGATACGCCGCTCGAGGACAAGGGTGGCGACCGCACGCTCGGGCGTGCCCGCGGCGAGGTCGAGTACCGCGACGTCCGCTTCCGCTATCCGACGGGCGCCGAAGATGTCCTGCCCGGCGTGAGCTTCAGCGTGCGCTCCGGCGAGACGCTGGCGATCGTCGGCCGATCCGGCAGCGGCAAGTCCACGATCGTCGAACCTGCTGCCGCGCTTCTACGACGTCACCGGCGGCAGCGTGATGGTCGACGGGCACGACGTCCGCGAGTATCGACTGCAGCGACCTGCGCGCCCAGGTGAGCCTCGTGAGCCAGGACGTGGTGCTGTTCAACGACACGATCCGCAAGCAACATCGCGTTCGGCTTCCCGGCAGGCGACGCGGAAATCGAGGCGGTCGCGCGTGCGGCGCGCGTCGCCGAGTTCGCCGACCCCCTGCCGCTCGGGCTCGATACCGTCGTCGGCGACCGCGGCGTGCTGCTCTCGGGCGGCCAGCGGCAGCGCATCGCGATCGCGCGCGCGCTGCTCCAGGAATACGCCGATCCTGATCCTGGACGAGGCGACCTCCGCGCTCGACACCGAACTCGAGCGGCAGATCCAGGAGCAGCTCGAGGCAGTTGATGCACAACCGCACGACGCTCGTGATCGCGCACCGGCTGTCCACGGTCGAGAAGGCCGACCGGATCCTCGTGATGGACGGCGGCCGCCTGATCGAGACGGGCACGCACGAGGAGCTGATGGCCCGGAACGGCCAGTATGCGGTGCTGTACCGCATGCAGTTCAACGAATGAGCCTGGACGTCGCGGCCTGCAGCGAGCTCTGGTACGGCCCCGCGTGGCTCAGCCTGCCGCTCTGGCCACTCGGCTGGATCTTCCGCCTGGTCGTCGCGCTGCGACGGGGCCTGTACTCGATCGGGCTGCTGCGTCGTCACCGGATGCCGGTGCCCGTGGTCGTCGTCGGCAATCTCACCGTGGGTGGCACCGGCAAGACGCCGATCACGGCGTGGCTCGCGCGGCAGCTGTCGTTGCGCGGGCATCGGGTCGGGGTCGTGCTGCGTGGCTACGGCGGCCGGCATTCGGGTGCGCCGCGACTCGTGACGGCCTCCGATGATCCGGCCGACGTCGGCGACGAGGCGCTGCTGCATGCGCGGCGAGCGCCCCACGTCGTCGTGATCGGCGCGGATCGGGTGGCTGCGGCCAGCCTCGCGGCCGAGCAGGGCGCCGAGGCCGTGGTCTGCGACGACGGCCTGCAGCACCTGCGCCTCGCCCGCGACTATGAGATCGCGGTGGTCGATGCGGTGCGCGGACTCGGCAATCGGCACTTGCTCCCCGCAGGACCGTTGCGCGAGCCGGCGTCACGACTCGAGGCTGTCGACGCCGTGCGTGTTTGCGCGGCGGGGCCCGGGCGATGCAGCGCCGGTCCATCCCAGGCAGCCGTTACGTCGCGGAGGCTCGTTTCGAGCCCGGGCTCGCGGTCAACCTGCTGTCGCGGGGAGCGCCGGCCATTGGCGGCGTTCCAGGGCGCGCCAGTGCACGCGGTGGCGGGAATTGGCCATCCGGCGGCGTTTTTCGCCTGCCTGCGGCGCGGCGGGACTCGACGTCGAAGGGCATGCGCTTGCCGGACCATGCGGCGCTGGATCCGCACGCGTTGCCGTTTGCCGGACGACGCGACCGTGCTGATGACCGAGAAAGATGCCGTAAAATGCGCGAAGTACGCGCGGCCCGGCTGGTGGTACGTCGAACTCGACGTCGTGATCGACCGCGGCACGGCGCGCGACCTGATCGCACTCGTCCTCGAGCGCACCGGCCTGACCGGTGCGGGAGTGAACCTTGGATAGCAAGCTGCTCGACATCCTCGCATGCCCGGTCTGCAAGGGCCCGCTGCACTGGCACCGCGACGTGCCGTGCCTCGTGTGCCGCGCCGATCGACTGGCGTTCCCGGTCCGCGACGACATCCCGGTGATGCTCGAAGAGGAGGCGACCAGGCTCGCTGCGGAAGATCCGCTGCTGAAGGATTGAGCTTGGCCTTCCACGTCGTCATCCCGGCGCGGTTCGCCTCCACGCGGCTGCCCGGCAAGCCGCTGCTCGACATCGGCGGACGCCCGATGATCCAGCGCGTGTGGAGCGCGCATGCGCAAGCGGCGCCGACGAAGTGCTGGTCGCGACCGACGATCGAGCGCATTGCCGCGGCCGTGTCCGATCCGCGCGGGCGGGGCGCCGCGATCGCCATGATGACCGACCCGGACCTGCCGTCCGGCACCGACCGCGTCGCTGCGGTCGCCGCGGCGCGCGGCTGGAGCGACGACACGATCGTCGTGAACGTGCAGGGCGACGAGCCTTTCCTGCCGCCGCGACTCGATCGACCAGGTCGCGGCGCTGCTCGCGGCCGATCCGGCGGCGGGCATTGCGACGCTTGCGGCGCCGATCGAGTCGCTCGAGCAGTTCCTGGACCCGAACGTGGTGAAGGTCGTCACTGCGGACGACGGCGCCGCGCTCTATTTCAGCCGCGCGCCGATTCCGTGGACGCGCGACGGAGCGCAGGGCGGCTTCGCGAGCCAGCAGGACTACGGCGAGGCGATGCGGCACGTCGGGATCTACGCGTACCGTGTCGGGCACGCTCCGCCAGCATGACTCGCTGGCCGCCCATCGAGTCTCGAGCGGCGCGAGAAGCTCGAGCAGCTGCGCGCGCTGCAGAACGGCGTGCGCATCGTCGTTGGCAGCCTGCGTCGAGGCGCCGGGCCCGGGCGTCGATACGCCCCTGGATCTCGAGCGCGCGCGCCTGCGCGCCGCTCAAAGCGGAGGAATCTGATGGACCAGGTGCTGATGAACGCGTTCGGCGTCACGCTGACGCCGTGGAAGCTCGTCGGATATCTCGGCGTGGTGCTGTTCGCCGGACGCTGGTTCGTGCAGATGGCGTACTCGCGCCGGCACGGCCGCCCCGTAGTGCCGACCGTGTTCTGGCTGATGAGCATTTCGGGCAGCCTGCTGCTGCTGTCGTACTTCATCGTTCGGCAAGAACGACTCGGTCGGGATCCTGTCGAACCTGTTCCCGGCGGGCGTCGCCGGTTACAACCTGTACCTCGACCTCACGCACAAGAAGTCGCTGCGCGAGTCGGCCGACGGCTGAGCGACGTTGCGCTAGGCGTCGGGCTGCGGCTTGCGCGAACGCAGGCTGAGCTTTGGTCGGGTCGACAGCAGGCCGCGCAGTTCTTCGGGCGTCAGGTCGCGCCACTTTCCGACCGGCAGGTCGCCGAGCCGGACGTGCATGATCCGCACGCGCTGCAGGCGGCGCACCGTGTAGTCGAAGTGTTCGCACATGCGGCGGATCTGCCGGTTCAGTCCCTGCGTCAGCACGATGCGGAAAGTGTTCCGGCCCACCTGCGACACCTTGCAGGGATTGGTGACCGTGTCGAGGATCGGCACGCCGCGCGGCCATGCCGGCGAGGAATGCCGGCGTCAGCGGGCGGTCCACGGCGACCACGTACTCCTTCTCGTGCTCGTTCTCGGCGCGCAGGATCGTGTTGACGATGTCGCCGTCGTTGGTCAGCAGGATCAGGCCCTCGGAATCCTTGTCGAGGCGACCGATCGGAAACACGCGCTCGCGATGCCCGACGAAGGTCGACGATGTTCTCCGGTACGTCGGGGTCAGTCGTGCACTCGATGCCGATCGGCTTGTTGAGCGCGAGGTAGACCTTGTGCGGCCTTGCGCGCAGCGGCTGGCCGTCGAGCAGCACGACGTCGCCGTCGGCGACCTGCGTGCCGAGCACGGCCACTGCGCCGTTCACGGTGACGCGTCCGGCCTCGATCCACTGGTCGGCCTCGCGCCGCGAGCAGACGCCGGTTTCCGCGAGGTACTTGTTGAGCCGCATGGATCCGCGTTCAGCCGCCCGAGCGCCTGACGACGTAACCGAGCTTGCCGAGCTCCTCGACCAGCAGGTCGCGATGGTCGCCCTGGATCTCGATCGCAGCGCCATCGACGGTGCCGCCGGACCCGCAGCGCTTCTTGAGTCGCGTGGCGAGCGCCTCGAGTTCGTCGCCTGCGAGCGGGACGCCGGTAATCACGGTGACGCCCTTGCCCTTGCGTCCCTTGGTCTCGCGGCCCACGCGCACGATGCCGTCGCCCTTTGGCGCGAGCGCGACGGGCTGCGCCGCCTTGCTGCGCCTGCAGCGGCAATCTGTGATCGGGCGGGCGCACTCGGGGCAAAGCCGCCCGGTGCCGGTGGAGAAGACGAGCCGGTTTTTCTGCATGCAGAGTCTGAATCCCGGGAATGCAGCGATCCGATGGGCACGAACGGTACCATAGCCGCGATGCCGACACGCCTGACGAACCAGCTGCTCGAGACCGGAACGCGCGCACTCGCCGATGCCGATCGCGACCTTGCACGCATCGTGCAGCGGCACGGCGTGCCCCCGATGTGGGGGCGGCCGACCGGGTTCGCGACGCTGGTGTGGATCATCCTCGAGCAGCAGGTCTCGATCGCCGCCGCGCGGACGATGTTCCGCCGTCTCGGCGTCCAGCTGGGTGGACGAGTGACCCCCGAGGCGGTGTTGCGGGCGGGGACCGAAGGCCTGCGCGCGATGGGACTCACGCGACAGAAAGCCCGCTATTGCCACGAGCTCGCCACTCGCCTCGTCGATGGAACGCTCGATCTCGGCACGGTGAGTAGATTGCCCGAGCCGCGCGCGAGACAAGCGCTGCTCGAGGTTCCCGGCATCGGGCACTGGAGCGTCGACATCTACTTCCTGATGGCGCTCAGGCGGCCCGACGTCTGGCCGCGGGGCGACCTTGCGCTCGCCGTGGCGATGCGGGACGTGAAGCGCATGCGCGCCATACCGGCCGCGAACGACCAGGAGCACGTCGCCGCCCGGTGGGCTCCGTGGCGATCCGTCGCCGCGCGGATTCTCTGGACGCACTACCTCGCGCGCGACACGCGATAGATCGCGCCACCGTAGTCGTCGGAGACGTACACGGCGCCATCCGGTCCCTCCGTGACGCCCGCGGGCCGACCGATCGTGGCGTCGTCGGTGAGGAAGCCGGTCAGGAAGTCGCGCTCCTCGATGCTTCCGTCGTCGCGCCAGTGCAGCGAGACGACCTTGTAGCCGTCGGGCTTCGTGCGGTTCCAGGATCCGTGCAGCGCCACGACCGCGGCCCGTTCGTATCCGGCCGGCCGATCCGGTGCCCGCAGGAAGGCGATGCCGAGCGGCGCGTTGTGCGCACGGAAGCCGTGCACCGGCGGGCGGGCCTGCGACAGCAGCGATTCGTGCCCCGGGCCGAGGTCCGGGTCGAGCACGTTGGACCCGTTGAAGTACGGCCAGCCATAGAAGCCGCCGCGCTCGACGCGATTCAATTCGTCGGGCGGGAACTCGTCGCCCAGCAGGTCGCGCGCATTCTCCGTCGCGTACAGCGCGCCGTCCCACGGGGCCCAGTCGAAGCCGACGCTGTTGCGAAGTCCGGTCGCAAAGATCTCGCCGTTCGACCCGTCCGGGGCGAATACCATCATCGTTGCTCGCCGGCGATCCTTTTCCTCGCACACGTTGCAGGTGGATCCCTGCGACAGGTAGAGCTTGCCGTCCGGGCCGAACGCGATCGTGCGCGTGTAGTGATTGCCGTCGCCGGTCAGCCCGGTGATG
This sequence comes from uncultured Gammaproteobacteria bacterium, assembly GCA_963776815.1. GTDB lineage: Bacteria > Pseudomonadota > Gammaproteobacteria > Steroidobacterales > Steroidobacteraceae > RPQJ01. The sequence continues at coordinate 327,224 of CAVZNZ010000013.1, read as the reverse complement.
AAGCGCTCGTAGCGGCCGCTCGTCTGGCCGCTCTGCTCGTCGAACCGGATGCGCCCGACCGCCGTGGTCTCGGCCACGTACAGCCATCCATCGCGGATCTCGAGCCCATGCGGGCGTTCGAGTCCGGAGAGCAGCACGCGCTTGCCATCCGCTTGCCCGTCACCGTCACGGTCACGTTCGAGCAGCACGACTTCGTCGGCCCGCGTGCGCGAAACGACCAGGTCGCCGCCGGTGGTGAAGCGCATCCACCTTGCGAGCGGTACGTCGCCGGCATACAGGTTCACCACGAAGCCGTCAGCCGCCTTGAGCTTGCTCGCGATGACGTTCTCGGTCGGAGTAGCGACGCCACGCCCGAGCAGGTAGTCGATCAGCACCCGTGCGTTGCCGACTGGCGCAAGCCCGAGCCACGATGCGAGCGCGACCGCAGCGGCGATGAGCGTCAGGAGGACAATGGCAGCGAGCAGCAGGCGCTTGAGGTATTTCATCGTGAACGAGTCATCGGACGGGTACTGCGCCGATACTAGCAGTGCGGGTGCGGCGCCTTGCACGTTCGCAGGCGGCGTGCCTGTGGATTTCCGGCGGCGGTTACAATTGACAGCGTGCGGGGCGACGCGCCCGCGTCAACGAGGCTGGCAGCGATGAAGGTCCTGTTCGTCTGCATGGGCAATATCTGCAGGTCGCCGACTGCCGAAGGCGTCTTCCGCAAGTTCGTCGAGCAGCGTGCGCCGCACCTGCGAATCGAGATCGACTCCGCCGGGACGCACGACTATCACGTCGGTGAAGCCCCTGACCGCCGCGCGGTCGCAGCGGCCGCACGGCGTGGCATCGACCTCGGCAGCCTCAGGGCACGCGTGGTCGAAGACCAGGATTTCGAGCGCTTCGACCTGCTGATCGCGATGGACCGGCTCAATCGCGAGATCCTGCTCGATCGCAGCCCCGAGGAGTTCAGGGACCGCGTGCGGCTGATGATGGAGTTTGCGTCGGTCGCGGACGTCGAGGACGTTCCGGATCCGTATTACGGTGGCCCTATCGGCTTCGAGCGCGTGCTCGACCTCGTCGAAGAGGCCTCGGTGGGCCTCCTCGACGAGGTGCTTGCTCGCTCAGCCTCGACGCGCCGCTAGGCGCGCCGGCCCGACCTCACGGCTCGTTGCGCGGCTCGGCTCGGTTCGCGTCGCTGGGCGGCAGTGGCGTCCACTCCTGCACCTCGTGCGGCGGCCGCGCGACGGGCAGGGCAGCCGGGGCGGGCGGCGGAGCGGTGGCCGGGGCCGGCGGCGGCGTGCCACGGTTGCCGGCCGCTCGATCACACGCTCCGGAATCCGCTCGAAATCGAACGCGCCGGTTACCGGCGGAGGCGACTCGAACACTGGCGCCGGCCTGGGCGGCTGTGCCGAAGCTTCGGACTCGTTGAAAGGAGGAGTCCAGGCCGGGGCCGCAGGGCGGGGGGCGTCAGCAGTCTCACCACCCTCGACCGGCGCGCCTTCGGCACGCTGCTCGCCGCCAAACGACTCGCCAGGCTCGCGCCGGCGGCGACGACCGCCACGACGTGACCGGCGGCCGGTGCGTTCACCGCGCTCGCCCTCGATTCGCTCCGGCTGGTCCGTGCGCTGGCCTTCCACCGGCTGGCCGCCAGCGTCCGTCCGCGGCGGCAGTGCCACCGGCTGCGCCGCCTGCTGATCGCCACGCGGCGGCTCGCTGCGTTGCGGTTCGGGCCGCGGCTGCTCGCTGCGTGGCTGCTGGCTGCGCTGCTGGCCCTCCGGGCGCCGCTCACGCTGGCCACCCTGGCGCCTGCTGCTGGTCCGGCCGGCGGCCGCGCTCGCCGCGCTGGTCACTGCGTTGGTCACCGCGCTGCTCGGTGCGCTGCTCCGCGCGCGGCTCGTCACGCCTCTCGGGGCGGCGGTCGCCGTCCTTGCGCTCCGGACGACGCTCGCCGTCGCGTCCGCGCTCGGCACGCTTCTCGTCGCGGCCACGTTCGGCACCACCGCGTCCGTCGCGACGGCCATCACGGCCACCACGACGGTCGTCACGATCGCGGGGACGATTGCGGTCACGATCCCCGCCGCGGTCGCGGTCGTGCCGGTTCGGGGCAGCGGGGGCCGCCTGCGGCTCCGGCGCACGCTTGTCGCCGAACAGCCAGTGCCAGAGGCGCACGAACACGCCGTCGCGCGGGCCGTACTGCGGCACGACGACCGGGACTGCCGCGACCGGCGGAGCCGCAACGACTACCGGCTCGGGCGCCGGCGGCGGGGCGGGCGTGCTCGGAATCACCGTCGTCACCGCCGGCACCGGGCGGAGGAGGCGCCTTTTCCTCGGCGGCGATCGCCTCGAGGTCCACCTGCGGCTGCACGGCCATCTGGTGGCTGATCACCGAGAACTCGGGCAGGTCGGCCTCGTCGTCGCGCACGCGGCGCAACTCGTAGGCCGGCGTGTCGAGGTAGCGGTTCGGCACGAGGATCACGTCGACCTCGCTGCGCGCCTCGATGCTGTGCAGCCACTCGCGCTTCTCGTTCATCAGGTACGTGGCCACGTCGACCGGCAGCTGCGCGATCACCTTCGACGTGCGGTCCTTGCGCGCTTCCTCGCCGATCAGGCGCAGGATCGCGAGCGCGAGCGACTCGACGCTGCGGATCACGCCCATGCCGTTGCAGCGCGGGCAGACGATGTTGGTCGACTCGCTGATCGAGGGCCGCAGCCGCTGGCGCGACATCTCGAGCAGCCCGAAGCGCGAGATGCGGCCGATCTGGATCCGGGCGCGGTCCTGCTTCACCGCGTCGCGCAGCCGGTCCTCGACCGCGCGCTGGTTCTTCTGCGACTCCATGTCGATGAAGTCGATGACGATCAGGCCGCCCACGTCGCGCAGCCGCAGCTGGCGGGCGATCTCGTCGGCCGCCTCGAGGTTGGTGTTGCAGGCGGTCGTCTCGATGTCGGTGCCGCGCGTGCTGCGCGCCGAGTTGATGTCGATCGACACCAGCGCCTCGGTGTGGTCGATCACGATGCTGCCGCCCGAGGGCAGCGTCACCTTGTGCGAGTACGCCGACTCGATCTGGCTCTCGATCTGGTAGCGCGTGAAGACCGGGACGTGGTCGTCGTAGAACTTGAGCTTGCGCAGGTTGCCCGGCATGAAGCGCTGCATGTAGTCCTGCGCTTCCGCGAAGATCTCCTGCTTGTCGATCAGGATCTCGCCGATGTCGTCCGACAGGTAGTCGCGCAGCGCCCGCAGGATCGCCTTCGACTCCTGGTAGATCAGGAACGGCGCGGGGCGGCCCTCGGAGGCCTGCTTGATCGCGTTCCAGATGTCGACGAGGTTGTTCAGGTCCCACTGCAGCTCTTCGGGCGTGCGGCCGACGCCGGCCGTGCGCACGATGGCGCCCATGCCTTCGGGGATCTGCAGGTTGTCCATCGCCTCGCGCAGCTGGTCGCGGTCGTCGCCCTCGATGCGGCGCGAGACGCCGCCGGCGCGGGGGTTGTTCGGCATCAGCACCAGGAACCGCCCGGCGAGGCTCACGAAGGTCGTGAGCGCCGCACCCTTGTTGCCGCGCTCTTCCTTCTCGACCTGGACGATGACTTCCTGGCCTTCCTGGATCAGGTCGCGGATGCCGGGACGGCCGCCGCCTTCGCCTTCCTGCGGCTTGAAGAACTCCCGGGAGATTTCCTTCAGCGGCAGGAAGCCATGGCGCTCGGCGCCATAGTCGATGAACGCGGCTTCGAGGCTGGGCTCTACCCGGGTGATCCGGCCCTTGTAGACGTTGGCCTTCTTGGTTTCCCTGGACGGGATTTCGATATCGAGGTCATAGATCCGCTGGCCATCGACCAGCGCTACACGCAACTCCTCTTCCTGGGTTGCGTTGACGAGCATTCTCTTCATCGGTCCTCGCAAAAAACGAGATGGGGACCGTGAACGCCCGGACGGGTGGTGCCGTGGCCTTGCGGAGAGGTCTGGCAGCGGCTTGTGTTGTCATGCGGCTGTCATTTGTGGCGCTTGCCCGCGATTTGTCGAGCATGCGTTGGACCGAATCCTGGTTGTCTGGCATCGAGCCCGCCGGTGTTCGCGTCGGCCCGCCGCCCGCCGGGGCTGCGGCGCCTGCGCGTGTTCACGGCAGTGCGATGGTCTGACGTATCAGAACCAACTAAGATGCGCGCGCCGCAGGCCCGGAGGCCCGTGGTCATCACGCGGAATCGGCGCTCGTCCGGCCGCAAGTGCGGTCCGACAGCGCTTCTGTGGCGGACTCTAACAAGCGAAGGTCGCAAAATCAATGGCTTACGTTAAGCCGGACGCGGAAGGCGAGGCGCAGGGCACCGCGACGGGCGGCGGCGTCCAATATGTCGAGGCCAGCGAGGGCGACGACGGACAGCGGCTGGACAACTTCCTGCTGCGGGTGCTGAAGGGAGTGCCGCGGACCCACGTCTATCGCCTGCTGCGCAAGGGCGAGGTCCGGGTCAACAGCAAGCGGGCCAAGCCCGACCAGCGTGTGGCAGCCGGCGACCGCATCCGCCTGCCGCCGGTGCGCAGGCCGGAGCCGGGCTCGGGCGCCGGCGCCCGCGGCCCCAGCCAGTCGCTGCAGGACCTGCTGACGGCCGCGATCATCTACGAGGACAACGACCTGCTGGTGCTGAACAAGCCGGCGGGCATCGCGGTGCACGGCGGCAGCGGCATGTCGCACGGCGTCATCGAGGCGTTGCGGGCAGCCCGTCCCGACCTGAAGGAACTCGACCTGGTGCACCGGCTCGACCGCGAGACCAGCGGCTGCCTGATCGTCGCGAAGCGCCGCGTCGGCGCTGCGCGACCTGCACGCCCAGTTGCGCGAGGGCACGACGGAGAAGCTCTACCTGGCACTCGTCTGCGGCAAGTGGGACCTGGGCCACAAGCGCATCGAGCTGGCGCTCGCGACCGGCGAGCGGCGCGGCGGCGAGCGGCACGTTGCGGTGCGCGGCCACGGCCAGATGGCGGTGAGCACGTTCCGGCCGGTGCAGTTCTTCAGCAACGTGGCGACGCTGGTCGAGGTGGCGATCGACACCGGCAAGACGCACCAGATCCGCGTCCACGCGTCCTACGCCGGGCATCCGGTCGCGGGCGACGACAAGTACGGTGACCGGGAGAAGAACGCGGAGCTGCGCCAGTACGGGCTGAACCGGATGTTCCTGCACGCGGCCTCGATCGGCGTGAACCGTCCGGGAACGCACGAGCCGCTGCACGTGAGCGCGCCGCTCAGCGATGACCTGCGGCTGGTCCTCGACGCGCTGGTCAAGGCACCGCGATCCCCGCGCGCCGCAGCGCGTGCGAAAGCCAGATCAAGGGCAGCCCGGTAAGGCCGGTCGGGTCGCTGGACTCGATGCGCTCGAACAAGGCGATGCCGAGTGACTCGGCCTTGAAGCCACCCGCGCAGTCGATGCGGGTGGTCCGCGGCAACGTAGCGCTCGATCTCGGCGTCGCGACAGCCGGCGGAACCTGACGACCGTGCGATCGACGTGCGACTCGGCGTTGCCCGCCGGGCCGTCGACGACGTGCACCGCGGTCAGGAACTCGACCTCACGCCCGGACGAGTGCTCGAGTTGCTCGATGCAGCGCTCGACGCTGCCGGGCTTGCCCAGCCGATCGGGCCCACGCACGGCGACCTGGTCGGAGCCGATCACGACGCTTTCCGGGATAACGCGCGGCAACGGCCTCGGCCTTGAGACGCGCGAGGCGCTGCGCCAGCGCCAGCGGCCGACTCCCCGGGCAGCGAGGTCTCGTCGACGTTCGGCACGACGCACTCGAACGGCAGGTTGAGCCGCTCGAGCAGCGCGCGGCGGTAAGCAGAGGTCGAGGCAAGGACGAGCCTTGGGCGGGGTACGCTCACGCAGCAGACTCCGTCGCGCCTGGATCCTTGAAAAACAAGGGTTTAAGCTCGAATTCGTTTTGACACCGGGGAGGCAGCTCACTATTATACGCGCCCCATGCCTGCCGCCCGGTCCGATCTCGTCAACGCAGTCGAGCTGGCCGGCCGTGCCGCCACGCTCGAGCGCAGCCTCGTGCGCGACCAGTTGCCACGGCTCCTCGAAGCCGGTGCGCTCGAGGGTACGCGGGCCGATGCGAAACTCGCGTTCGGCAGGTTCGAGGGACGGACGACCGTCGAGTTGAGCGTCGAAGGCAGCGTGGTGCTGCCGTGCCAGCGGTGCCTTCGCCCGTGCGAAAGCCCGGTGTCCGAGACGGCGCTGCTGATGGTGGTGGCGGACGAGATGGAGGACGTCCCCGGAGGTTACGACCCGGTCGTCGGCGATGCCGAGCGACTGTCCGTGACCGACGTCATCGAGGAACAGTTGCTGCTCGGCATGCCGCTGGTGCCGTTGCACGAGGATGAGGCCGATTGCGGCGAGACGGCCGCGGCGGACGACATCGTCGAACCGGGTTCGGCGGTGGCAGATACACAGAGACCCTTTGCGAACCTGCGGGACCTGCTCGACAAGGGCGAGCGCTGACCCGCGACAGGAGAGAAGATCATGGCAGTCCAGAAAAGCCGAGTGTCGCCTTCGAAGCGTGGCATGCGCCGCGCGCACGACGGCCTTGCGAAGCCCGCGCTCTCGATCGACCGCACCAGCGGCGAGACGCACCTGCGTCACCGCATCACGCCCGACGGTTTCTACCGCGGCAAGAAGGTGATCGAGAAGCCGGTGACCGAGGAAGGCCAGGAGTAATCCCGGCCCGCTGCGCCCGCGCATGACCGCCGGGCTCACCATTGCCGTGGACGCCATGAGTGGCGACCACGGCGCCGAAGTTGCCGTTCCCGCGGCGCTCGACGTCCTCGCTGCGACCCACGACCTGCGGCTGATCCTCGTCGGCCGCGGCGATGTCGTGCGTCCGCTGGTCGGCGAACCGCTGCCCGCACGCTGCACGCTGGTCGAGGCGAGCGAGGTGGTCGGCATGGACGAGCGTCCGCAGGATGCCGTCCGTCGCAAGAAAGACTCGTCGATGCGCGTCGCGATCAACCTCGTCAAGAAGGGCGAGGCTGCGGCGTGCGTCTCGGCCGGCAACACCGGCGCGCTGCTCGCGACGGCGCGCTTCGTGCTCGGCATGATTCCCGGCATCGACCGGCCCGCGATCGTCTCGATGGTGCCGGCGGCCCATGGCCACACCGTCATGCTCGACCTCGGCGCGAACCCTGACTGCACTGCCGAGCACCTGGTGCAGTTCGCGGTGATGGGCTCTGTCATCGCTTCCGACCTGCACGACACCGAGCGTCCGCGCGTTGGACTGCTCAACATCGGCGAGGAAGACATCAAGGGTACGGACGAGATCCGCGAGGCCCACCGGCGTCTCGCGGCCGCGCCGATGATCAACTATTCGGGTTTCGTCGAGGGCGACAAGATCTTCTCCGGCGCCGTGGACGTGGTAGTGACCGACGGCTTCACCGGCAACGTCGCGCTGAAGACGATGGAAGGCGCCGCGCGGTTCATCGGCAGCGTGATGAAGGAAGAGTTCACGCGTGGCCCGCTGCGCAAGGCCGGGGCGCTTGCGTCGGCGCCGGCGCTGAATGCGCTGAAGAGCCGGCTCGATCCCAGCGCCTACAACGGCGCGAGCATGGTCGGGCTCGCGGGCGTGGTGATCAAGAGCCATGGCGGCGCGAGCCGCGCCGCGTTCGCAAACGCGGTCCGGGTGGCGATCGCCGAGGCTCGCAAGGGCGTGCCGGGGCAGATCGGCGAGCTGATGTCGCGCGTCGCTGCAACCGGCGTTGCCGCCGATCCGGCGGGCTGAAGCGTCAAGCCGTCCCGCGTCGCCGGTCTTCCTTGCGGCGGCGATGCATCCTCTGCACCAGCTGGTCCCGCCGGCGCTCGAGCTTCGCCGCGAGCGCCGCCGCGTCGGGTTTCAGCAGCCGCCGCTTCGGCAGCGACTTGCGGTAGCGGCAGAAGTCTTCGTAGGCGTCGATCTCGTGCCGCAGCTCGCGGAAGGCGAGCTCGATCATCACCGCGTCGTCCAGCAGGCCGATGCCCGGGATGTCGTCGGGAATGATGTCCTCCGGGTCGCAGAGGTAGGCGAGGGCGGCCAGCACCGGGCTGCGCTCGTCGTCATCGAGCTTCCAGTCCGCGTCGGACAGCATCGCGAGCAGCATTTCCAGCTTCTCGAGCCGGGCCGTGACGAAGTCGGGCAGGTCGGCTGCGACGCAGCTGCGTGACGAGTTCGGCGGCGGCGCCCAGGATCTCCTCGTCGTCGGCGATCCCGACGGATTCGCGTGCCCGTCGCAATTCGCGGCGGAAGTGCTTCAGGTCGCGATCCGACAGTTCGATCGTGAGCTTGTAGGACATGGATCCCCCTCCCGGTCGCGAAGGCTATAGGCCCGGCCGCGACCCGGTCAACGCCGCGCCCCGCGTGTGGGTAGAATGCGCGCTCCTCGGGCAGGGTTGCACGGAATGTATCGCGCAGTGGTCGGCATCGGTCGGAAGTTGGTCGCAGCGGGGCTGCTGCTGGTCGCAGCGGCCGCGCCCGCCGCGGAGTACGTGCTGCCGGCCAACGGCGACAACGTGATCGGCAGCAACACGAGCGTGATCGCGGCGCACGAGGACACGCTGTTCGACGTCGCCCGCCGCAATGGCGTGGGCTACGACGAGATCCTCGCGGCCAACCCGGGTGTCGACCCGTGGATGCCGGGCGAGGGCACCGAGATCCTGATCCCGGCGCGCTACATCCTGCCCGACGCGCCACGCGAGGGCATCGTCGTCAACCTGCCCGAGCACCGGATGTACTACTACCCGCCGGCGAAGCAGGGCGAGCCGCACGATCGTGCGCACGTACCCGATCAGCACGGCGAAGATGGACTGGAACACGCCGCTCGGCGTGACGAAGATCGTCACCAAGGAGAAGCGGCCGAACTGGTATCCGCCGGAGTCCGTGCTCAAGGAGCACGAGGCGCGCGGTGACCCGCTGCCGAAGGTCGTGCCGCCGGGCCCGGACAACCCGCTCGGCGAATACAAGATGCGGCTGGGCATTCCGGGCGGCGCCTACCTGATCCACGGCACGAACAAGCCTGCGGGCGTCGGCATGCAGGTGACGCACGGCTGCATCCGCATGTATCCGGAGGACGTCGAGGAACTGTTCGGCCTGGTCTCGATTAACACCAAGGTTAACCTGATCGACCAGACCGACGAAGGTCGGCTGGCAGCGTGGCACGCTGTACCTGGAGCGTCATGCGCCGCTCGAGGGCACCGACGACCCGACCCATGGCGATCCGGCGGAGATGACCGCGCTGATCACCGCGGCCGCGGCAGGGCACAGCGTGGACATCGACTGGGCAGGCGCGGAGCGCGCCTTCCTGCAGGCGACCGGCGTGCCGGTGCCGCTGTCGCGACCGGTCCGCGCCGCGCGGCAGTAACTCCCGGACGGAACGCACAAAAGAAAACGCCGCGGGGTTGCCGCGGCGTCTTCGTTCGAACAGCGAGTGATCGCCGTGCGATTACTTGCCCATCGACTTCTGGAACGCGCGATCGATCTTCTCGCTGTTCGCGTCGCAGCAAGCCTGCGCGGCCTTGGCGGCCTGCAGAGCCTGGTTGGCGGTGCTCGACGCCGAGTTGGCGGCCGTGTTGGCAGCGGCAGCGGCGGCGCCGGCGGCGTCAGCAGCGGCCTGGGCGGAGGCGGCCTGCTGGGCGGCAGCCTTGATGGCGGCGTCGGCCGAGGCGACGTGCTCGTTGAACTTGCTCTCGCTGACGCAGCCGGCGAGGGCGACAGTGGCGGCGGCGGCGACGAGGATCTTGGCGATGGTCTTCATTAGTTCTTCCCTTGGTGGTTGGATAGTGACTTGCCGAATGAGGCCGATTGGAAACCGTCCGCGCCGTAATCCGCAGCGGAAACGTCAGACAATCGAGCCACGACGATGCTACTCCATCCGCCCGCTGATGTAAAAGCACCGCGAGGGCGTGCGGGGCCAGCGCGTGCTGGCAGCGAAGATTCGTTGCCGATCGATACGGCGCTTGCAATCAGGGGCATTGCTGTATATAAAAACAGCTACTGTAAATGCATACAGGAGCTGCCATGGACGACCTTACCCCGCGCCAGAGACAGGTCCTGCGCTTCATCCAGGACGCCGTAACCCAGCAGGGCATGCCGCCCACCCGCGCCGAGATCGCAGAGGCGCTCGGCTTCCGCTCGGCCAACGCGGCCGAGGAGCACCTGCGCGCCCTGCAGCGCAAGGGCGTGCTCGAGTTGCGGCCCGGTACCTCGCGCGGCATCCAGTTGCGCGACTCGCTGCGCGAGCAGATGGGCCTGCCGCTGATCGGCCGGGTCGCCGCCGGCCGGCCGATCCTCGCCGAGGAGAACATCGAGGCGCACTACCAGATCGACCCGCAACTCTTCCAGCCGCGGCCGCACTACCTGCTCAAGGTGCGCGGCATGAGCATGAAGAACGCCGGCATCCTCGACGGTGACCTCGTCGCCGTGCACCGCACGCCCGAAGTACGCAATCGCCAGATCGTCGTGGCGCGCCTCGAGAACGAGGTGACGGTAAAGCGTTACCGACAGGAAGGCACGGTCGTGTGGCTGCTGCCCGAGAACCTGGACTTCGAGCCGTTGCGCGTCGACCTGAAGCACGAGTCGCTGATCATCGAGGGCGTGGTGGTCGGCGTGGTGCGGCAGGAGGCGGGCCGGGCGTGAGGAGCGGCAGAAAGTGAGCAGTGAGGTGAGCAGCGGATAGTGAAATGCGTCCGCAGCCGCTTTCTCTCCACTATCCACTATCCACCATCCACTTCCTCCCATGCCCATCCCCGACGACCTGCTGCGTCGCCCCGACCTCTGGCGTGCAAGGGAGCAGGGCGGCACGACGACACAGCCGCCGGGCCGGCCCACCGGCTACGCCATGCTCGATCGCTGCCTGCCGGGCGGCGGCTGGCCCGGCAGGGACTGATCGAGATCCTCACTGACCGCCACGGCGTCGGCGAACTGAGCCTGCTGATGCCCGCGCTCGCTGCGTTGAGCCACGAGGACCGCGGCGAGGGCTGGCTCGCCTGGGTCGCGCCACCCTACCAGCCTTATGCGCCTGCGCTTGCCGCCTGCGGCATCGACGTGCGTCGCCTGCTGATCGTGCGCGGGCAATCGCCCGAATGGGCGATGGAGCAGGCGTTGCGCTCGGGGGCCTGCAGCGCCGTGCTCGGCTGGGCCGCATTCCGCGACCACCAGGGGCTGCGCCGGCTGCAACTCGCCGCCGAGCAGTCCCGCAGCATGGCGGTGCTGTTCCGCAAGCTGGGTGATGCCGGCGAGCCGTCACCCGCGGTGCTGCGTATCGCGCTCGAATCGAGCCGCGAGGGCCTCGAGGCGCGCATCGTCAAGAGTCGCGGCGGGAGACCGGCGACGGTGCGACTCGGCTGGCTCCATCCCGCGGCGCAAGCGACCGCACACTGACCATGCCGTCGCCCGTGAAGCGTCGGGCCGCGCCCGGGGTCTCCCCGTCGCCAGTGACGTGCGCGAGCGGCCGCGGTTGCGACCGGCGCCAGGTGGAGGCCGCGGCTCGAACGATACCGGCCCGTGCCGTGTCGACGAGCCGCGAGCTCTGGCTCGCGATTCACCTGCCGCACTACATGCTCGAGTCGTTGCGCTGGCGCGAGGCCAACGCGGGCGCGGCAGAGGCGCGATCGCCGGGGTCCCAGCGTCGTCGTAGACCTCGAAGGCGGCGCCAGGGTCGTCTGCGCCTGCGACGCCGGGCAGCGGCCGCCGGCATCACTTGCGGCATGGCAATCAACTCGGCGCTGGCACTGCTGCCGCGCTCGACGTGCGGGCGCGCAACGTCGCCGAAGAGCGCGCGCTGCTCGAAGCCATTGCCACGCTCGCAATCGGGTTTACTTCGCGCGTCGCGCTCGAGCCGCCCGATGCGGTGCTGCTCGAGGTGCGCGGCAGCCTCAGGCTGTTCGGCGGCGTGCGGCGGCTGCTGCGCTCGTGCGCGAGCGGATGCAGTCGCTGGGCGCCGCGCCGCAGCTCGCGCTCGCACCAACGCCGCTGGCATCGCTCTGGTTTGCGCGGACTGGCATGGAGGTCGCGTTGCGCAAGCGGGAAGGGCTCGCGAGCCGCCTTGCGCCGCTGCCGCTCGCCTGCGCGCGCTGGCCGGAGATGAGCCTGCAGTCGCTCGCCACCATGGGCGTGCGCACGATCGGCGATTGCCTGAGGCTGCCGCGGGACGGATTCTCGCGCCGGTTTGCGCCGCAGATGCTGCGTGCGCTCGACCGCGCGGTTGGCCGTGAGCCCGATCCGCGTGCTGCGTTCGCGCCGCGCGAGTGCTTCAGCGCACGTCGCGACCTCGAGCCGGAGATCGCCGACACGGCGCGGCTCGGCCTGGCCGTCGAGCCGCTGCTCACAGATCTGTGCGCGTTCCTCCGGCTCCGCGGGCGCGCCGTGGACGTGCTCGACCTCGCGCTGCTGCACCGTGACGCGCCGGCGACACGCGTGCGGCTGCGGTTCGTCGAGCCTGCCACGCAGGCCGACCGGATCGCCGTGCTGCTGCGCGAGCACCTTGCCCGCACCGAACTGCCCGGGCCCGTGCGTGCCCTGCGGCTGCGGAGTGGCCCGCTGGCCGAGGCGGGTGCAGCGGCTGGTGATCTGTTCGCACGGGACTCGCGGCGCACAGCGGGTGTCCCGCAACTCGTCGAGCGGTTGCGCGCGCGCCTCGGCACGGACGCCGTGCAGGGGATCCGTCTCGTGCCGGAGCACCGGCCCGAGTCGGCTGAAAAATGGGGACATTCTCCTTTTTCCCGGCCGCCCGCGCGGCGGCGGACGAAAAAAGGAGAATGTCCCCTCGTTCCGTCCCGTTGTGGCTGCTCACGGAGCCGCAGCGGCTCGCCGGAGGCGAGCACCCGCGCTACGAGGGACCGCTCGAGATCGAGGAAGGTCCCGAACGCATCGAGTCGGGCTGGTGGGACGGCCACGACGTACGGCGCGATTACTACGTGGCCCGCACTGCCGCCGGCGTGCGCCTGTGGGTGTTTCGCGAGCGGCACGCGGAGGGTGGCTGGTTCCTGCACGGCGTGTTCGGCTGAGCCGCAGATGGGATACGCCGAGCTGCACTGCCTGACGAATTTCAGCTTCCTCCGTGGCGCGTCACACCCGGAGGAACTCGTCGAGCGTGCCGCCGCGCTCGGCTACGAAGCGCTCGCGATCACCGACGAATGCTCCGTCGCGGGCGTCGTGCGTGCACACGTCGCGGCGAAAGAGCACGGCCTGCGCATCCTGGTCGGCAGCGAGTTCCGTCTCGTGGACGGCCTGCGCTGCGTGCTGCTCGCCACCGACCGTCGCGGCTACGGCCAGCTCTGCCGGCTGATCACGCGCGCCCGGCGCGCGGCGGAGAAGGGCACGTACAGGCTGGAGCGCAAGGACTTCGAAGGAGAAGGGGGTCATGATCAGGGGGTAGGGGGTAGGGGGAGAGTGGATGGCGAGCAGTGGATCGTGGAGGTAAGACTCGGGAGCGGCCGACGCAGTCGGCCTCGCACACTACCCCCTACCCCCTGCTCACCACCCCCTTTTCCAGCCTGCTCGCCCTCTGGCTCCCATCGGCCCGTCCCGACCCGGCCGAGGCCGCGTGGCTCGCCACGATCTTCCCGGGCCGGCTGTGGATCGCGGTCGAGTTGCTCACCACCGGGCAGGACCGGCGACGGCTCGCGTCATTGCAGCAGATCGGCCGCACGCTCGACCTGCCGCTCGTGGCGGCGGGCGACGTGCACATGCACGTGCGGGGGCGACGCGCGCTGCAGGACGTGCTCACGGCCACGCGCCTCTGCACGACCGTCGATCGCGCCGGTTACGCGCTGCACCCGAACGGCGAGCGCCACCTGAGGCCGCGCGCGAGGCTCGAGGAGATCTATCCGCCGCGAACTGCTCGCCGCGACGCTCGACGTCGTCGCGCGCTGCTGCTTCTCGCTCGACGAGCTGCGCTACGAGTATCCGCGCGAGATCGTGCCCGCGGGCGAGACGCCGTCGAGCTGGCTGCGGCGGCTCACGGAGCAGGGCGAGCGGCGACGCTGGCCGCAGGGCACGCCCGGCCCGCGCGCCGCGCTCATCGAGCACGAGCTCGAGCTGATCGCGGAACTCGGCTACGAGGCGTATTTCCTCACCGTGCACGACATCGTGAAGCTTCGCCCGCTCGCGCGGCATCCTCTGCCAGGGCCGCGGCTCGGCCGCCAATTCCGCGGTGTGCTTCTGCCTCGGCGTCACCGAGGTCGACCCGGCGCGGATGTCGCTGCTGTTCGAGCGGTTCATCTCGCGCGAGCGCAACGAGCCGCCCGACATCGACGTCGACTTCGAGCACGAGCGGCGCGAGGAGGTGATCCAGTACATCTACGCGAAATACGGCCGGGACCGCGCGGCGCTCACGGCGACGGTGATCTGCTACCGGCCGCGCAGCGCGCTCCGCGACGTGGCGAAGGCACTCGGCCTCGACGCGCTGCAGGTGAACGCGCTCGCCCGGTCGATGCAGTGGTGGGACGGGTCGCGGATCGACGAGGACGCGCGTGCGCGAGGCGGGCCTCGATCCCGCGAGCCCGGTGCTGGCGCGCGTGATCGCGCTCGCTCGTTCGTTGCTCGGCTTCCCGCGCCACCTGTCGCAGCACGTCGGCGGCTTCGTCATCGCGCGTGACCTGCTCGAGGAACTCGTGCCGATCGAGAACGCGGCCATGCAGGACCGCACGGTGATCCAGTGGGACAAGGACGACCTCGACGCGCTCGGCCTGCTGAAGGTGGACGTGCTCGGCCTCGGCATGCTTGCGGCGATCCGCCGGGCTTTCGATCTCGTCGAGCAGTTCCGTGGCACGCGCTGGACGCTCGCCAGCGTGCCGGCCGAGGACCCGGCGGTCTACGAGATGATCGGCCACGGCGACACGATGGGCGTGTTCCAGATCGAGTCGCGCGCGCAGATGGCGATGCTGCCGCGGCTCCGGCCGGCATCGTACTACGACCTCGTGATCGAGGTGGCGATCATCCGCCCCGGGCCGATCCAGGGCGACATGGTGCACCCGTACCTGCGCCGCCGCAGCGGCCTGGAGCCGGTCACGTACCCGAGCGCCGAGGTCGAGGGCGTGCTGAGCCGCACGCTCGGCGTGCCGATCTTCCAGGAGCAGGTGATGCAGCTCGCGGTGGTCGCCGCCGGGTTCACGCCTGGCGAGGCCGACCAGCTGCGACGCGCGATGGCCGCGTGGAAGCGCAAGGGCGGGCTCGGCCACTTCGAGGAGCGCCTGATCCGCGGCATGCGCGAGCGCGGCTACGCGGAGGAGTTCGCGAAGCAGATCTTCCGGCAGATCCTCGGCTTCGGCGAGTACGGCTTCCCGGAGTCACACGCCGCGAGTTTCGCGCTGCTGGTCTACGTGTCGGCGTGGCTGAAGCGCCACGAGCCCGCGGCGTTCGCGGCGGCGCTGATCAACAGCCAGCCGATGGGCTTCTACGCCCCGTCGCAGCTCGTGCAGGACGCGCGTCGCCACGGCGTCGAGGTCCGCCCGGTGGACGCGCGCGTCAGCGACTGGGACTGCACGCTCGAGCGCAGCGAGGGCGGCGTGCGCGGCGCTGCGCCTCGGCCTGCGGCTGGTCGAAGGGCTTGTCGGAGGCGGCCGCGCTGCGCCTGGTCGCGGTCCGCGCCGGCGGCAGGGTTCCCGAGCGTGCAGGCAGCTGGCCGAGCGGGCCGCGGCTCGACCGTCGCGAGCTCGGCTGCCTCGCCGCTGCCGGTGCGCTCGAGGGCTTTGCGGGGCACCGTCACCGCGCGGCATGGAACGTGGCCGGCGTCGAGGCGCCGCTGCCGATCCTCCCGCAGCTGCAGATTGCCGAAGGAATCCCGATGCTGCGCGCGCCGCGCGAAGGCGAGGACATCGCTGCCGACTACGTGCACACGGGCCTCACGCTGCGGCGCCACCCGCTCGCGCTGCTGCGCACGAGGCTCGAGTCGCGCGGCATCCTGACGGCCGCGCAGCTGCGCGAGCGGCCGCACGGCGCGACGGTGCGCACGGCCGGGCTCGTGATCACTCGCCAGCGGCCGGGCAGCGCGCAGGGCGTCACGTTCGTCACGCTCGAGGACGAGACCGGGTACGTCAACCTGATCGTCTGGAGGAACGTCGCCGAGCGGCAGCGGCAGGCGCTGATCGGCTCGCGGCTGATGGGCGTGGCGGGCGAACTGCAGCTCGAGGGCGAGGTGCTGCACGTGATCGTGCACCGGATCGTGGACCTGACGCGCTGGCTCGGGCAGGCTCGCGGCCCGCCCGCGCGACTTCCACTAGCGCTTGCGCGGCCTGCGCCCGTCGCCGATGTCGTAGTCGTCGAAGTCGCTCAGCAGTTCCGAGGTGCGCTTCTGCTCGAGCAGCCGCTCGAGCTTGCGCCAGGCGGGCTCCGCTCCGCGCGGCGCACCGCGCTTGCGCTTGTCGAGGTCCTGCATCAGGCGATCCACGTCGAGCGAGTCCTCGGCGCCGGCGACCTCGTCGGCGTCTTCCTCCTCGAACTCGTCGGACTCAGGCTTCTCGCTCATCGCAAAACCCGTGGTTGAGCGTCCGGACCTTCTTGCGGCCTCTTATACTTCGCGCAAATGCACGGGCAAGACCGTGAAGGCCACGGGTGCCCAGACCCGCTCGGGTCAGTGCAGCAGGCTCGCCATCCGTCGCCGGCTGGCCGGCAGTCAGCTCGTGGCCCTCGCCGAGCACGTCGAACGCGCCGAGCAGGCTGCGCCGCGCCAGGTCGTCGCCGAACTTCCGGTCGCGGCGCATCAGCTCGAGCCACTCAGCCAGCGCCGTCGCGTAGTCGCCGGCGAGCGCGTGATGCGCGGCCAGCGCGTGACGGGCCCCGCCGTCCGCCGGGTTCGCGCTCGAGGCGCGGCCCGCAGCGCCGGCCACGTCGGGTTGCGCCGTCGGCGGCCTCCACGAAGGCCAGTCCGTGCCCGCAGCGACGGCAACGCCTTGTGCTCCGGGTCGCGTGCGGCCAGTTGCTCCGTTGCGGCCGATGGCTGCGGCGCATCGCGGGCTGCGAGGGCGGCCTCGGCCCGGCCACCAGCGACGCGGGACTGTCCGGATCGTCGCTGGCGCCGGCGCCGACATGGCGGTCCAGCAGCGCCCGGATCGACGACTCGGGCTGCACGCCGACGAACTGCTCGACGACCTTGCCCTGGTGGAACAGCATCACGGTCGGGATGCTGCGGATGCCGAATTGGGCGGCGACGCTGCTGCTCCTCGTCCGTGTTGAGCTTCGCGAGCGTGAAGCGGCCGCCGTAGTCGTCGGCGATCCGGTCGAGCATCGGCATCAGCGTCCTGCACGGGCCGCACCACGGCGCCCAGAAGTCCACCAGCACCGGCGCGTTCGCTGGAAGCCGTCGACGACCGACTGCGGAAGAAGTTCTCGGTCGGTGGCGACGAACTTGAAGGAGGCGTCGGTCATCGTGAATCCATCTGCGCGGGACCGGATTGTCGATGCGTGCGGACTGCCAGCAAGTCGGTGCAGCCGGCTATACTCGCGCGCCGGTGCGGGGCCTGCTGCAATGCATCAAGGAGTCGAGTTCGATGAATCATGTCAAGTCGTGTTCGGGCTTTCGCTGGCGCTGCTGGCTGCGATCGGCACGGCCCTCGCCGAGTGGACCGGCAAGGGAGAACTCGGCGGCTCGTTCGCCAGCGGCAACAGCGAGAACGAGTCCGCGAACGCGGCGTTCGCTGCTCAAGGACAAGCACGACAAGTGGGACCACGACGTTCGCGCTTCGCCGGCAACTACGGCAACGACGGCGACCAGACCACCGCGCAGCGCTGGGAAGTCCGCGGCCAGTCGAACTACAACTTCACGCGAAAGCGCTACTGGTTCGGCGCGGCCCGCTACGAGGACGACCGGTTCAGCGCCTACGACTACCAGGCGCTCGCTCGCGACCGGTCTCGGCTACAAGTTCATCGACACCGAGCGGACCAAGTTCTGGGTGCAGGGCGGTCCCGGTTACCGCTATCGCCAAGGAGCGCGATACCGGCGAACGAGTCGACGGCATCATCTTCCGCGGCGACCTCGGCTTCGAGCACCAGCTGACCGAGAACACCAAGATCATCGACCGGTTCCTGATCGAGACGGGTGCCGACAACACCTACCTGCAGAACGACCTCGGCCTCGAGGTCACGATCATCGGGCTCGCTCGGGCTGCGGGCTCGGCTACCAGGTCCGTTACAACACCGACGTCCCGCCGGGCATCGAGAAGACCGACACGCTGACGACGCTCGGCCTGCTCTACGAGACCAAGTAGGCCGTCCGGGACGCGGCGGCGGACCTGAGCGGGGCCCGCCGCCGCGTGCGTTTCGCTAGAATCCGCGGACACCAAGAGCGAGTGAGAGCGCCATGCCCGATCCGTCCCGGCGGAGCGACGCCGTCCAGCTTCCTGTTCTGCGACGCCGCGGATCTCCAGACCCCGACCGGGCAGGCGATCAACGCGGACTTCCTTGCTGAAGAGGAAGCCGTCGTGCGCGCTCGCGCGCGCCGCGGCGCGCGCGAGCGACGCGGAGTCCGCGGAAGTGCAGTCGATTGCGACGCGGCTCGTGGAGGCCGTGCGGGCGGCGCCGGCCAGCGAAGTCGGGGCTCGACGCCTTCCTGCGCCAGTACGACCTGTCGTCGCAGGAGGGCGTGATCCTGATGTGCCTCGCCGAGGCGCTGCTGCGCATTCCGGATGACGACACCGCCGATCGCCTGATCGCCGACAAGATCAAGGCCGGCGACTGGGCGAGCCACCTCGGCGACAGCCAGTCGCTGTTCGTCAACGCCTCCACCTGGGGGCTGATGCTCACCGGCCGCATCATCCGGCTCGATCGCGAACGACGTCGCCGCGCCGCAGGGCGCAATGGCCCGGGTGGTCGGTCGCATGGGCGAGCCGGTCGTGCGCACCGCAATGCGCCAGGCCATGCGCATCATGGGCCACCAGTTCGTGATGGGCCGAACCATCGCCGAGGCGCTCGACAACTCGCTGCGAGGGCGCGAACCGCCGCTATCGCTACACGTTCGACATGCTCGGCGAGGCCGCGCTCACCGGTGCGGACGCCGACCGTTACTTCGAGGCGTATCGGCAGCGCGATCGAGGCGCTGCAGGCGCGCGTCGGCGAGTACGCGGACACCGGAGGCGCGACCGAGCATCTCGGTGAAGCTGTCGGCGCTGCACCCGCGGTTCGAGCGGTCGCACCGACGCCGCGTGCTCGACGAGCTGTCGCCGCGGATCGTCGAACTCTGCGTCGCGGCGCGCGACGCCGGCATCGCGCTCACGCTCGACGCCGAGGAATCGGAGCGGCTCGAGCTGACGCTCGAGGTGCTGGAGGCGATCTGCCGTTCTCCGCGGCTCGAGGGCTGGTCAGGCTGCGGGCTCGCGGTGCAGGCCTACCAGAAGCGCGCGCCGGACGTGTTGCGCCACCTGGTTGGCGTCGTCGAAGGAGACGTCGCGGCTGCTGCACGTGCGACTGGTGAAGGGCGCGTACTGGGACGCCGAGGTCAAGCGCGCGCAGGAGCGCGGCCTGCCGGGCTTCCCGGTCTTCACGCGCAAGCAGAACACCGATGTCTCGTACCTCTGCCTGTGCGAAGCTGATCTTCGAGCAGGGCGCGGGCCACCTGTATCCGCAGTTCGCCACGCACAACGCGCACACGGTGGCCGCCGTGTGGCACCTGGCGAAGCGCTGCGGTCGCGAGTTCGAGTTCCAGCGCCTGCACGGCATGGGCGAGGAGCTGTACGCCGAGGTGACGAAGCGCCGATGGACTCGGCGTGCCGTGCCGCGTCTATGCGCCGGTGGGCGAGCACGAGGACCTGCTGCCGTACCTGGTGCGGCGGCTGCTCGAGAACGGCGCCAACACGTCGTTCGTGAACCGCATCGTCAACGAGGACGAGCCGGTCGAGAGCATCGTGGCCGACCCGGTGCGCACGGTGGACGAGCTGGCGCAGGCGGCGCACCCGCGCATTCCGCTGCCGGTCGACATCTACCAGCCGGAGCGCCGCAATTCGACCGGCCTCAATCTCGCCGACGGGCGGAGCGCTGCGCGAACTCGCGGAGCGCATGCAGCGTGTGTCGCGGCGCCCGTGGCTCGCGGCACCGATCGTTTCCGGCCACGAGCTCGAAGGCCCGTCGAGCCGGTCCGCAATCCGGCGAACACGGCGGAGGTCGTCGGTACGGTACGCAACGCAAGCGCCGCCCAGGTCGACGAGGCCATTGCGACCGCGCTGCGCGCGCAGCCCGCATGGGACGCGCAGGGTCGCCGAGCCGCGGGCAGCGGCTCTCGACCGCGCTGCCGACCTGTTCGAGCAGAACATGCCCGAGTTCATCGCGATGTGCGTGCGCGAGGCCGGCAAGACCGTGCCCGACAGCATCGCCGAGGTGCGCGAGGCGGTCGATTTCCTGCGCTATTACGCCGCGCGCGCCCGCGTGGACTTCGGCCGCGCCCGTGCGCATGCCCGGACCGACCGGCGAGAGCAACGAGTTGTCGCTGCACGGCCGCGGCGTGTTCGCCTGCATCAGCCCGTGGAACTTCCCGCTGGCGATCTTCACCGGGCAGGTGGCTGCGGCGCTCGCGGCCGGCAACGCCGTGATCGCCAAGCCCGCCGAGCAGACGCCGCTGGTCGCGGCACAGGCGGTGCGACTGTTGCTGCAGGCGGGCATCCCGGCGGACGTGCTGCATTTCCTGCCAGGCGACGGCGCGATCGTCGGCGCGCGTGCTGGTGGCGGACCCGCGCGTGGCCGGCGTCGCCTTCACGGGCTCGACCGAGACGGCGCACCTGATCCATCGCACGCTGGCGGCGCGCGACGGGCCGATCCCGGTGCTGATCGCCGAGACGGGCGGGCAGAACGCCATGATCGTCGACAGCTCGGCGCTGCCCGAGCAGGTGGTGGTCGACGCGGTGCAGTCGGCGTTCAACAGCGCCGGGCAGCGCTGCTCGGCGCTGCGCGTGCTCTGCGTGCAGGACGACATCGCGCCCCGGGTGCAGCGCCTGCTGGCGGGCTGCATGGACGAGCTCGTGGTCGGGGACCCGGCGCTGCTCGAGACCGACGTCGGGCCGGTCATCGACGCAGGCGGCGCAGGGGCTGCTCGAGCGCCACGCGGGCGCGATCGTGCAGGGCGCGGCTGGCAGCACCGCTGCGGACTCGGTCCCGCGACGCAGCGCGGCACGTTCGTGGCCCCGCTCGCGGTGCAGATCGACTCGATCGGCGTGCTCGAGCGCGAGGTGTTCGGGCCGATCCTGCACGTGTTGCCCTACCGCGCCGCGCGACCTCGAAGCGCTGGTCGACGCGATCAATGCCACCGGCTACGGCCTCACGTTCGGCATCCACAGCCGCATCGACAGCACGGTGCGCCGCGTTGCGGCCGCGCGTCTCGGCAGGCAACGTCTACGTGAACCGCAACATCATCGGCGCGGTGGTCGGCACGCAGCCGTTCGGCGGATGCGGGCTCTCGGGCACGGGCCCGAAGGCCGGCGGACCGCGATACCTGCACCGGTTCGCGCACGAGCGTACGCTTACGATCAATACTTCCGCGGTGGGCGGCAACGCATCTCTGCTCGCGATGGAATAGCGACGCGACCTCATGTCACTCTCGGTCCTCGACATCTTCAAGGTCGGCCTCGGGCCCGTCGAGTTCCCACACGATGGGGCCGATGAACGCCGCGCGCACTTTCGTCGACGATCTCACCGGGCGTGGCCTGCTCGAGCGCACGGCCAAGGTCGCCGCGCAGGTCTACGGATCGCTGGCGCTGACCGGCCAGGGTCACTGCACCGACCGCGCGGTCCTGCTCGGCCTCGAGGGGGACCGACCCGACACGATCGATCCCGAAGCGATCGAGCCGGCGCTGCAGCGCATCCGCGCGTCGGGCGAAGCTCAGGCTCGGCGGCCGGCACGAGATCGACTTCGACGAGCCGCTGGACCTGCTGTTCCATCGCGACCAGGTGTTGCCGTTGCACCCGAACGGCCTGCGCTTCACGGCGCTCGACGCGTCGGGCGACAGTCCTGCACCGCGAGGAGTTCTACTCGACCGGCGGAGGCTTCGTCGTGCGCGCGGCGCGAGTTCGGGCAGGCGAAGCAGGAGGGCAGGCGGATCACGACGCCTTACCCGTTCGCCTCGGCGCGCGACCTGCTGCAGCAGCGCGCGACCAACGGCCTCGAGCTGCACGAGCTGGTGCTCGCGAACGAGCGCGCGTTCCGCAGCGACGATGCAGACGCGCGCGTCGCTGCTCGCGATCTGGACCGTGATGCACGACTGCATCGAGCGCGGCTTCCGCGGCACCGGGCTGCTGCCGGGCGTGCTCAAGGTGAGGCGGCGCGCGGCGCGACTGCACCGCGTGCTGGTCGAGTCCTCGGAGCCACGGCCGCTGGACGTGATGGACTGGGTCAATGCGTTCGCGCTGGCCGTGAACGAGGAGAACGCGGCGGGCGGGCGCGTCGTCACGGCGCCGACCAACGGCGCCGCGGGCATCGTGCCTGCCGTGATCGCCTATTACCGGCGCTTCGAGCCCGGCGCGAGCGACGAGGGCGTCGTGCGCTTCCTGCTCGTGGCCGGCGCGATCGGCATGCTCTACAAGCGCAACGCGTCGATCTCCGGCGCCGAGATGGGCTGCCAGGGCGAGGTGGGCGTCGCCTGCTCGATGGCCGCGGCGGGGCTGGTGTCCGCGCTGAATGGAACCAACGAGCAGGTCGAGAACGCCGCCGAGATCGGCATGGAGCACAACCTCGGCCTCACCTGCGACCCGATCGCGGGCCTGGTGCAGATTCCCTGCATCGAGCGCAACGCGATGGGCGCGGTCAAGGCGATCAACGCGGCGCGGCTCGCGATGCGCGGCGACGGCACGCACAAGGTGTCGCTCGACCAGGTGATCGCGACCATGCGCCAGACGGGGCGCGACATGAGCGTGATCTACAAGGAAACGAGCCAGGGCGGACTGGCTGTCAACGTGCCGGAGTGCTGAACATGGAAATGACGGGCTACCGGGCGGTGGTGGTCACCGGTGCGTTCGGCGCGCTGGGCTCGGCCGTGGCCCGGGCCTTCGCGCGGCGCGGCGCTCAGCGTCGCGCTGCTCGATCTCGCCGTGTCGCCACCGCACTGCGCTGCTGTCGGAGTTCGCGTCCGGACACCTGCTGCTCGGCGGCGTGGACCTGAGCGACATGGAATCGACGCGCAGGGCGATGCTCGCCGACGGCGATGCGCTTCGGCGGCATCGACGTGCTGGTGAACGTCGCCGGCGGATTCCGCTGGCAGACGCTCGAGGACGGCGAGTCGAGACCTGGGACCAGCTCTACGCGATGAACCTGCGCACGGCGGTCGTGTGCTGCAAGGCCGCGTTGCCGGCGCTGCTCGAGCGCGGGCGAGGGCCGCATCATCAACATCGGCGCGGGCGCCGCCGCCGCGCGCGCCGGGGCCGGCATGGGCGCCTACACCGCCTCGAAGGCCGGCGTGCAGCGGCTCACCGAGAGCCTGAGCGAGGAAGCTGAAGGACCGCGGCATCACCGTCAACGCGATCCTGCCGGGCACGATCGACACGCCGCGCAACCGCGCCGACATGCCGGACGCCGATTTCACGCGCTGGGTCGCGCCCGAGGCGATCGCCGAGGTGATCGTGTTCCTGGCCTCCGACGCGGCGCAGCGCCGTCACCGGCGCGGCGATCCCGGTGTCGGGCCGCGGCTGGGCGGCTGCTCACCCGAGCGCTCAGGTGAGGTTCTTCGGGTAGTCGAACTCGGCTTCCTGCCCGCTGCCCCAGTCGAGGGCGCTCCAGTCGTCGAGGTCGAACTGCGCCGTGAACACGCCGCAGGTCGGCAGGTTGTCGATGTGGTCGCCGGCCGAGAGCTGGTTCGCGAACTCGGTCATGCCCGGGTTGTGGCCGAACACCATGAGGTGCTTCGCCGTGCCGCCGTGCTCGCGGATCACCGCCAGCATGTCCTTGCGGGCGCGGCGAGGTAGAGGCGCTCGTCCTGCCGCACGTGCGTCGCGGGCACCTTGAGTTCGCGCGCCATGATCGCTGGCGGTCGTGAGCGCGCGCACGGCGGGGCTCGACAGGATCAGGTCGGGCTTCAGCTCGCGGGCCGCAGCCGCCGCGCCATCTCCGGCGCATCGCGCTGGCCGCGCTTGTTGAGCGGGCGATCCCAGTCCGCCTGGCCGGGCAGCGACCAGTCCGACTTCGCGTGCCGCACCAGCGTCAGTCGCTTCATGTCGCCGAGCACCTCGACCTCGCCGTCGATCACGCGCGTCTCGTAGCGACGCACCGGCTCGTAGGCGGGCGGCGTCAGCGCGCGCGCCGGTGCGCAGGCAGAAGCGCGCGCCGTGGCGCGGGCAGATCACCTGGTGGTCCCTCGACCGCGCCGCCGGCCAGTCCGCCGCCGTCGTGCGTGCAGACGTCCTCGATCGCGAAGAACTCGCCGTCCGACGTTGAACACGGCGACGAATCCGCCGTCGACCTCCGCCGTGGCGTAGTCGCCCGGGGCGATCGACGCGGCCGGCGCGACGCGGACCCAGCTCACATCATCCCCGTCTGCAGGCGCGCCGCCTCGGACATCATCGACTGGTTCCACGGCGGGTCGAACACCAGCTCGACGTCGGCGCGCTTCACGGTCGGGATGATCTCGACCTTGTCGCGGACGTCCGGCACCAGCACGTCGCCCATGCCGCAGCCCGGGCGCCGTGAGCGTCATCTTCACGTGCGACGACGCGGCCGTCCGTCCTCGGCGTGCACGTCGCAGGAGTACACGAGCCCGAGGTCCACGATGTTGATCGGGATCTCGGGGTCGTAGCAGGTCTTCATCTGCTGCCAGGCGAGCTCGCGCACGTCGTCGTCGCTCGCGTTCGGCGGCAGGTGCGGGACGTCGGCCGCCTCCTTGCCGAGCGCGTCGGCGTCCTTGCCGGCGACGCGGAACAGGTTGCCCTCGACGTAGACCGTGAAGCTGCCGCCGAGCGCCTGGGTGATGAAGCCCTGCTGGCCCTGCGCGCAGCTTCACGTTCATGCCGGCGGGCACGATGATCGCGTCCACGTCGCGGGTCAGGGTGACCGGCTCGTTGTCGGATCGGTACACGGCTCGCTCCGGGTCGGGCGTCTACTC
This sequence comes from uncultured Gammaproteobacteria bacterium, assembly GCA_963776815.1. Lineage (GTDB taxonomy): Bacteria > Pseudomonadota > Gammaproteobacteria > Steroidobacterales > Steroidobacteraceae > RPQJ01. Next base: position 302,240 of record CAVZNZ010000013.1, on the reverse strand, counting down.
GGTCGTACGCGGCTCGGCTCTGCCGGTGCAGCGCGGCGTCGAGCGTGTGCCAGCAAAGGCTCGCGCACTTCACGCGCGCCGGGAACTCGCGCACGCCGGACAGCGCCGCGAGCTTGCCGAGCGCGGCCGGGTCGACGGCCGCGTCCTCGCGCGTCAGCAGCTCGTGCATGCGTCGCGAACAGCTGCTCGGCCTCGGGGACGGTCCGGCCCTTGACGCTTTCGGTCAGCAGCGAGGCCGAGGCGACCGAGATCGCGCAGCCGCTGCCCTGGAACGAGACGTCGGCGATCCGGTCGCCGTCGAGCCGGACGAACAGCGTCAGCCGGTCGCCGCACAGCGGGTTGAAGCCCTCCGCGTGGCGGTCCGCGTCCGGCATCGGCCGGAAGTTCCGCGGATTGCGGTTGTGGTCGACGATCACGTCGCGGTAGAGGTCCTTGAGGTCCATCAGCCGAGCATCTCCCGCGCGAGCTGCAGCGCGTCCACCAGCCGGTCCACCTCGGCGCGCGTGTTGTAGAAGGCGAACGACGCGCGCGCGGTCGCCGGCACGCCGAAGAAGTCCATCACCGGCATCGCGCAGTGATGGCCGGTGCGGATCGCCACGCCCTCGTGGTCGAGGATCGTGCCGAGGTCGTGCGGGTGCACGCCGCGCGACGGTGAACGACACCACGGCGGCCTTGTGCGGCGCGGTGCCGACGATCTCGAGGCCCGGGATCTCGGCCAGCCGGTCCGTCGCGTAGCTCGAGCAGCTCGTGCTCGGCGGCGGCGATGCGCTCGAGGCCGAGGCGCCTCGAGGTAGTCGACGGCGGCGCCGAGGCCGATGGCGCCGGCGATGTGCGGCGTGCCGGCCTCGAACTTGTACGGCAGCTCGTTGTAGACGGTGCGCTCGAAGCTGACGGCCAGGATCATGTCGCCGCCGCCCTGCCACGGCGGCATCGCCTCGAGCAGCGACTCGCGGCCGTAGAGCACGCCGATGCCGGTCGGGCCGCACATCTTGTGGCCGGAGAAGCAGTAGAAGTCGCAGTCGAGCGCCTGCACGTCCACCGCGCAGGTGCGGCGCGGCCTGCGCGCCGTCGAGCAGCACCGGGATGCCGCGGCTGCGTGCCTCGCGCGATGAAGCGCTCGCACCGGGCACGATCGTGCCGAGCGCGTTCGAGACGTGGGCCAGCGCGAGCAGGCGCGTGCGCTCGCCTGAGCATGGACGCGGAACGCCTCGAAGTCGACTTCGCCGGAGCGCGTGATCGGGATGACGCGCAGCACCGCGCCGGTCTGCTCGCACACCATCTGCCAGGGCACGATGTTGGCGTGGTGCTCGAGCCAGGAAATCACGATCTCGTCGCCCGGCTGCAGCCGCGGCCGCGCGTAGCTCTGCGCGACGAGGTTGATGGCCTCGGTCGTGCCGCGCACGAACACGACTCTCGCGGCGTCGAGCGGGCATTGATGAAGCGCGCGGAGCTTCTCGCGCGCGCCCTCGAACAGGTCGGTCGCCTGCTGGCTCAGCGTGTGCACGCCGCGGTGCACGTTGGCGTGAGTCGTCTCGTAGTAGTGCGAGATCGCGTCGATCACGCATTGCGGGCGCTGGCTCGACGCCGCGTTGTCGAGGTAGCAGAGCGGCTTGCCGTGGACCTGCTGGGCCAGCACCGGGAAATCGCGGCGCACGGCCGCCACGTCGAGCGCGGTCCGGCGGCACGGCGAGGAGGTGGCCGGGCACGGCGCTCATGCCGGGCTCTCCAGCGACGCGCACCAGCCGCGCGTCGAATGCCGCGTGCACCGCTGCCGCGAACGTGGGCGTGATCCATGCGCGCCAGCACCGCGCCGGCGAAGGCGCGGGTCAGGGCGCTGCGGGCCTCGTTGCTCGTCGAGCCCGCGCGAGCGCAGGTAGAACAGCGCCGCCGGGTCGAGCTGGCCGGTCGTGGCGCCGTGGCTGCACTGCACGTCGTCTGCGTAGATCTCGAGCTCGGGCTTGGTGTCGATCTCGGCGCCGGGCGTCAGCAGCAGGTTGCGGTTCGTCTGCCGGGCCTGCGACTTCTGCGCGCCGACGTGGACGACCGCCTTGCCGTTGAAAACGCCACGGCCGCGGCCGGCGGCGATGCCGCGGTAGTCGACTGCAGCTGCGCGTGTCGACTGCGAGATGGTCGACCCGGACGTGGGTGTCGAGGTGGCGCGAGCCGTCGGCGAGGAACAGCCCGGTGAGCTCCGCGGCGGCCCCGGGCGCTGCCAGCCGCACGTTCAGGTCGAGTCGTCGACAGCGAGGCATCGAGCTGGGCGTCGTGCATCACGAACTCCGCGCGTGCCCCGACGGTTGCCTCGATCCGCTCGATGAGGAACGACCGGGCTCCGGCAGCCTGCAGTCGATACAGGTGCAGCCGTGGCGTCCGGTGCCGACTTCGACGTCGACGAACGAATTGACGAACCGCTCGGCGGCAGCGTCGCCGACGTGATGCAGGACCACGCCGTGCGGTACTGCCGCTGCCGGCGCGGATCACCACCCGCGGGTGGGCCATGCCGAGCCTCGGGTCCGCCGGAAACGAGCACGACATGCAGCGGCTCGGCGCGGCGCCGCGCGATCCGCGATGTCGACGACCACCGCGTCCGGGCAGAGCGCGGCGTTCAGTGCTGCGAAACGCTCGGTGCCCCCGCCCGACGGCACGCGCAACAGCGTGCTCTGCGGTTCGCCGTCGCGCAGCGCCTCCTCGAGCGTGCGGACCCGCAAGCCGTCCGGCAGCACGGATCGTTCGAGCGATCGCGCCATTGACGACCAGCACGCGATGGCGCGAGAGCCGGGCGACATCGACGCCGCTGGACGCGCCCGGCGTGCGCAACGCCACGTCGAACCGGCGCGACTCGAGGCGCCGCAGGCTCGTGTACTTCCAGGCCTCGTCACGCGCGGGCCGGGAAACCCGAGCTCGGCGAAGCGCGCGAACGCCTGCGAGCGCGCGGCCTCGGTAGCGCCCGCGACCGCCCGCGGCGGTTTCGAACGCCGCGCGGTACCGCGCAACGACGTCGCTCGGCAACCGCGGCGTTCATGCGACGGCGCGCCTCCTGCCGCACCCAGTCGTAGCCGCGCTTCTCGAGCTCGAGCGCGAGCGACTTGTCGCCGCTCTTCAGGATCCGGCCGTCGGACAGCACGTGCACGAAGTCGGGCTCGATGTAGTCGAGCAGGCGCTGGTAGTGGGTCACCATCACGATCGCGCGATCGGGGCCGCGCAGGCTGTTCACGCCGCTCGCCACGACCCGCAGCGCGTCGATGTCGAGGCCCGAGTCGGTCTCGTCGAGCAGCGCGAGCTTCGGCTCGAGCACCGCCATCTGCAGGATCTCGTTGCGCTTCTTCTCGCCGCCCGAGAAGCCCTCGTTGACGCCGCGGTTGAGGAAGCTCTCGTCCATCTGCATCAGCTTCATCTTGTCGCGCACCAGCGCGAGGAACTCGAAGGCGTCGAGTTCCGGCTCGCCGCGCTGCTTGCGCACCGCGTTCAGCGCCGCCTTCAGCAGGTAGGCGTTGTTCACGCCCGGGATCTCGACCGGGTACTGGAACGCGAGGAACACGCCCGGCGCGCGCGCGCTCCTCCGGCTCCATCGCGAGCAGGTCCTGGCCGAGGTACTCGACGCGGCCCTCGGTGACTTCGTAGCCCGCGCGCCCGGCGAGCACGCTGGCGAGCGTGCTCTTGCCCGAGCCGTTCGGTCCCATGATGGCGTGCACCTCGCCGGCGACGGACCTCGAGGTTGACGCCCTTCAGGATCTTGCGGGTGCCGATGCGGGCGTGCAGGTCGCGGATGCTGAGCATGTGCGTCTCTCGATGTCGTTCAGCCGACGGCGCCTTCCAGGCTCACCGACAGCAGGTTCTGCGCCTCGACCGCGAACTCCATCGGCAGCTCCTTGAAGACCGCCTTGCAGAAGCCGTTCACGATCATGTTCACCGCGTCCTCCTCGGAGATGCCGCGGCTGCGGCAGTAGAAGAGCTGGTCGTCGCCGATCTTCGAGGTCGTGGCCTCGTGCTCGACGACGGCGGTCGGGTTCCTGATCTCCATGTACGGGAACGTGTGCGCGCCGCAGCGGTCGCCCATCAGCAGCGAATCGCACTGCGTGTAGTTGCGCGCGCCGTCGGCCGACGGCAGGATCTTCACGAGCCCGCGGTAGGTGTTCTGGCCCTTGCCCGGCGGAGATGCCCTTCGAGACGATCGTGCTGCGGGTGTTGCGCCCGATGTGGATCATCTTGGTGCCGGTGTCGGCCTGCTGGTAGTGATTCGCCAGCGCCACCGAGTAGAACTCGCCGACCGAGTTCTCGCCGGTGAGCACGCAGCTCGGGTACTTCCAGGTGATCGCCGAGCCGGTCTCGACCTGCGTCCAGCTGATCCGCGAGTTGGCGCCGCGGCATTCGCCGCGCTTGGTGACGAAGTTGTAGATGCCGCCGACGCCGTTCTCGTCGCCCGGGTACCAGTTCTGCACCGTCGAGTACTTGATGTTCGCGTCGGCGAGCGCGACGAGCTCGACCACCGCGGCGTGCAGCTGGTTCTCGTCGCGCATCGGCGCGGTGCAGCCCTCGAGGTAGCTCACGTGGCTGCCCTCGTCGGCGATGATCAGCGTCCGCTCGAACTGGCCGGTGTTGGCCGCGTTGATGCGGAAGTAGGTCGACAGCTCCATCGGGCAGCGCACGCCCTTCGGCACGTAGACGAACGAGCCGTCGGTGAACACCGCCGAGTTCAGCGTGGCGAAGAAGTTGTCGGTGTAGGGCACGACGGTGCCGAGGTAGCGCTCGACCAGTTCCGGGTGCTTGAGCACCGCGTCGGAGAACGAGCAGAAGATCACGCCGGCCTTCGCGAGCTTGTCCTTGAACGTGGTGGCGACCGACACGCTGTCGAACACCGCGTCCACCGCGACGCCGGCGAGCCGCGCGCGCTCGTGCAGCGGCACGCCGAGCTTCTCGTAGGTCGCGAGCAGCTTCGGGTCCACCTCGTCGAGGCTCTTCGGGCCGTCCTTCTTCTTCGGCGCCGAGTAGTAGGAGATCGCCTGGTAGTCGATCGGCGCGATGCTGCAGGTGCGCCCAGTGAGGCTGCTGCATCGTGAGCCAGTGCCGGAACGCCTTGCAGGCGCCAGTCGAGCAGGAACTGCGGCTCGCCCTTCTTGCGCGAGATCAGCCGGATCACGTCCTCGTCGAGGCCCGGCGGGCACGGTGTCGGACTCGATGTCGGTGACGAAGCCGTGCCGGTACTTCTGTCCGACGAGCGCGTCGAGGTCCTGGGAGTTCGACGACATGGTTCAGGTCCTCACAGCCGGCCGCCGGAGCGGGTCGCGGCCTGCGGCACGGAACGACCCGGACAGGTCGGGTCGCCAGACGGCAACGGTTTCCTGGCCGCAGAGCTGCGCGAGCGAAATCCCGTCGAGCGAGTGGCGGATCGCGGCGTTGACCCGCTGCCACGATCCGCCGGTGCTGCACGAGGTCTCGAGGTCGCAGGCGCTGTGGTTGCCGCTGCACTCGGTGATCGCGACCGGCCCTTCGATCGCGTCGATGATCGACGCGGCGCTGATCTGGGCGGCCGGGCGCGAGAGCTGATAGCCGCCGTGCGAGCCGCGCGACGGAGGTCACCAGCCCGGCGCGATGGAAGCTCTTCAGCAGCTTGCTGACGGTCGGCAGGCCGAGGCGCGTCCGCTCGGCCACCTCGGCCGCCGTGTGGCGGCGTTCCGGGGGCGCGGCGAGGCAGGCGAGGATGACCGTGCCGTAGTCCGTGAGCTTGCTGATGCGCAACATCGGTGGCGTTTCCTAATTGGGACAATTTTAGTCCTATTCAGCGGCCACGGCCAAGAGGCGCCGGCCGCCGAGCGCGGACCGCCAGGCTGAACCTGCTAGACTTCGCGCGGTCGAAAGGACCGCTGCCCCGCACCACACGGGCACCGACGGCCGGAGGATTCCGATGAAAATCAACCTGTTCGAGGCGGCGTACGAGCGCGCCGACGGACCCAACGTGAGTATCGAGCCCAGGTCCGCGGTCGGCGGCACGCCGGTTGCGCGTCCGGACAATATTGCCGAACTGCGCGGCGTCCACTATTCGGTGGGCGACAAGGCCGTGTTCCGCGGCCTCGACATCGGCATTCGCCGTGGCGAGGTCACCGCGATCATGGGGCCGAGCGGCACCGGCAAGACGACGCTGCTGCGCCTGATCACCGGCCAGATCAAGGCCGATGCCGGCGAGGTGATCGTCGATGGCCGCGACGTGTCCGGGCTCGAGCCGCAACGAGCTCTACGCGCTGCGGCGCCGCATGGGCATGCTGTTCCAGAACGGCGCGCTGCTCACCGACCTCGACGTGTTCGAGAACGTCGCGTTCCCGCTGCGCGAGCACGCGAAGCTGCCCGAGCGACTCGTGCGCACGCTGGTGCTGACCAAGCTGCATGCGGTCGGGCTGCGCGGCGCCGTGGGCCTGATGCCGCAGCAGCTCTCGGGCGGCATGGCGCGGCGCGTGGCGCTGGCGCGCGCGATCGTCATGGACCCGCGACATCCTGATCTACGACGAGCCGTTCGCCGGCCTCGACCCGATCTCGATGGGCGTGGTGATGCGGCTGATCCGTTCGCTGAACGACGCGCTCGGCATCACCAGCATCGTCGTCACGCACGACGTGCACGAGATCTCGCAGATCGCCGACACGAGTTACATCCTGTCCGATGGCCACGTGGTGGCGAGCGGTGCGCCGGCCGACCTGCGCGCCAACGACTCGCCGCTCGTGCACCAGTTCATGGAAGGGCTCGCCGACGGCCCGGTGCCGTTCCACTACCCGGCGCCGGACTACCGCGAGCAGCTGCTCGGCTCGCGCGAGGGGCTGCAATGAGCCTGGTCCACGAGCTGCTCGAGGGAATGCAGGATTTCCTGGCGCGCGCAGGGGCGATGACGCGTTTCTTCGGCCGGGTGCTGCTGATCTCGCCGGCCGGCTTCCTGCGGCCGCGGCTCGTGGTCGACCAGGTCTACAACGCCGGGGCGCTGTCGCTCGTGATCATCATGACCTGCGGGCTGTTCGTCGGCATGGTGATCGGCCTGCAGGGCTACGACCTGCTGAGCCGGATCGGCTCCGAGGATTCGCTCGGCACTGGCGCGGCGCTCACGCTGCTGAAGGAACTCGGCCCGGTGGTGACCGCGCTGCTGTTCGCCGGCCGCGCCGGCACGGCGCTCGCGTCCGAGATCGGCCTGATGCGCGCGACGGACCAGCTGTCCGCGATGGAAATCATGGCCGTGGACCCGATGCGGCGGGTCGTGCTGCCGCGCTTCCTCGGCGGCGTGATCTCGATGCCGCTGCTGACCGGGATCTTCGTGGCCGTGAGCCTCTTCGGCGTGCAGCTGATCGGCGTGCAGTACTTCGGCGTCGACCAGGGCCAGTTCTGGTCGCAGATGCGCGGCGCCGTCGACCTCGACGACGTCCGCGAAGGGCTGATCAAGGGCCTCGTCTTCGGCGTCGCCTGCAGCCTGATCGCCGTGTTCGAAGGTTACAATGCCGAGCCGACCGCCGAGGGCGTCGGCCGGGCGACCACCCGCACCGTCGTCATCTCCGCCGTGATGACGCTGGTGCTCGACTACATCCTCACGGCCATCCTTCTCTGACCCGAGGCGACCATGCGGCCATCCCGCGCCATTGACGTATCCACCGGCCTGTTCGTGCTGCTCGGCTTCGCGGCCATCGTGTTCCTGGTCACGCAGATCACGAACCGCGAGTTCTCGCTGACCGAGACGTCGTTCCGGCTCAAGGCGCAGTTCGAGAACGTCGGCGGCCTGAAGACCGGCGCGCCGGTGTCGATGGCCGGCGTGACGATCGGTCGCGTCGAGACGATCGGCTACGACATGCAGCTGCTGAAGGCGATCGTGACGCTGCGCATCGACAAGCGCTACGACCAGATCCCGAACGACAGCGATGCCAGCATCTTCACGGCCGGCCTGCTCGGCGGCCAGTACGTCGGCATCTCGCCGGGCGGCTCCGAGGAGTACTTCAAGGACGGCGACCAGGTCGAGTTCGTGCAGGACGCGATCGTGCTCGAGAACCTGATCAGCAAGTACCTGTTCAGCCAGGCCGACAAGGAAGCCGCCGCCAAGGCCGAAGCTGCGGCGGCGACCACGCCCGCCAACCCCGCCAAGGAGTGAGATTCCGCATGCGTTCGCTAGTGCTGTCCCTGTTTGCCACCGCGCTCTGCCTGGGCGCCGTCCGTGCCGCCGATGCGCAGGCGATCCCGGGACCCGGGCCCCAGCAGCTGATCGAGACGGTGTCGCAGGACATGCTGCGCGACATCGACGCGAACCGCGCGGCGCTGCGCAAGGATCCCGGCAAGCTGCGCGCGCTCGTCGACAAGAACCTGTTGCCGCACTTCGATACCGACTACGCGGCCCGCCTGGTGCTCGGCAAGCACTGGCGCACGGCGACGCCGGATCAGCAGAAGCGTTTCATCGACGCGTTCTTCCAGTCGCTGATGCGCCACTACGGCGATGCGATGCTCGACTTCACCGGCGACAGGCTCAAGATCCTGCCGTTCAAGGGCGATCCGGCGGCCACGATGGCCACGGTGCGCACCGAGGTGAAGCGCGACAATGGCACTCCGGTCCCGGTGAACTACAGCTGCGCGCCACGCCGCAGGGCTGGAAGGCCTGGGACGTCACCATCGAAGGCATCTCGTACGTCAAGAACTTCCGCACCGACTTCGGCGCGGAGATCGACGCGCAAGGGCCTCGACGCCGTGATCCAGCGGCTCGAGACCGAGAACACGGCCGCGGGCAAGGCTCCTGCGTCCAAGGCGCCCGCGAAGGCCGGATGACGGTGGCGAATTTCGCGATCGGGCAGGCCGGGTCGGGGCGGCTCGTCGCCAGCGGCGAACTGTCGTTCGAGACCGCGGCGCGGGCCTTGAGCAGGGCGAGGACCTGATCGGTCGCGGCGGTGCGTGGGTCATCGACCTCGCGGGCATCGAGTCCGGCGACAGCGCCGGCCTCGCCGTGCTGGTCGAGTGGCTCGCGGCCGCGCAGTCGAAGGCGGCTCGGTCCGCTACGAGAAGATGCCGGCGCAGATGCTCGCGATCGCGCGGATCTCGGACCTCGAGGAGCTGTTGCTCGTGCAGTGACGACCCGGCGCCGCCGGCCGCGGCTGCCTCCGCGCCATCACTTCGACTGGGCGGCTCCAGCGCTTCGTTCGCCTCGTCGATCGCTTGCTGCAGTTCCGGATCCACCGCTTCTTCGGGCGGATTGCCGTCGTACACCAGGTACTGCCGACGCTGCAGGTAGGCGTCGCGGATGAAGCCATACCGGTCGTAGACGCGATCGAGCGTGGCATCGAGCGGCAGCAGCCGCGCGCGCGTATCGACGAGGCTCGAGCGCGAGCGAGCCCCATTTCGCGTTGCCGGTGTTGAACCAGAACAGCGGCTCGAGCAACCGGTCGCACGCTCGACGGGAAGTCGCGCACGTCGACGGCCCGAGGCCACGGCATCATCAGGAAGGGCCCGGGCGGCACGCCCCACTTGCCGAGCGTCTGGCCGAGATCCTCGTCGTGCTCGGGCAGGTGGGCTCCGGACGGCGACGTCGAGCACGCCACCGAAGCCGAGCGTCGTGTTGATCAAGAACCGCGGCCGTCTCCTGGCCGGCCGCCAGAGCTTGCCCTGCAGCACCTGGTTCACGCGGTGCCGGGGTAACCGAGGTTGGTGAAGAAATTGCCGACGCCCGTGCGGAACCACGCGGGCGTGTAGTCCTGATACACCTTCGCCGTGGGCCTCAGCGCCGCGCGGTCGATGGCGTCGTTGAACGTGTACACGCCGCGGTTCATCGGCTCGAGCGGATCGCCGGGCGTGCGCTGGCCCGTGGTGGCGCAGCCGGCCGAGCAGCGCACCGACGCAGACAAGGGCCGCCAGGCGCGGCAGGCCTCGGGGAGGCAGGTTCATCAGGGACTCCAGGACCGCGGCCGAGGCGCGGGGTGCGCGATTCTACAGGATGACGCACGACCTTAGCGGCTAGCGGCCGCTGCCGCCCGATTGCGGCGGCGACTGGCTGCGATTGCGTGCTCGGCATGGCTTCGCGCAGTTCCTTGAGCCGGGCGATGAACGCTGCGCGCTGCACGTCGGTGATCGACGGCACCGACAGCGCGAGTTCGAGCTGGTTGATCGCCAGCGGCAGGTCGCCGCCCATGATGTGGTACTCGGCCATGTAGGAGTACGCGTCGGCGACGTCGCCGGCGGCGTTGGCGGCGATCGCCGTGAGCCGGATCTGCTCCTGCGACGGCGGCACGTTGTTGAACAGGTCGAGCAGCACCTCGTGCGCGCGCTTCGGCCGGCCGGCCTGCAGCAGTGCCTCGCCGTAGCGGACCGTCACCGGCACGTTGCGCGGCGAGAGTTCGCGGGCCCGCTCGAGCGTCTCGAGCGCCGCTTTCGTATCGCCGGCCGACAGCTGCGCCTGGCCGAGCGCCGTGTGGAACTGCATCACCTCGGGGTGCGACGCCACGAGCTTCTCGAAGGTCGGGATCGCGCCCTTCGGGTCGCCCGCCACGTACTGCGCGAGCGCCTTGCCGTAGACCTGCGCGACCGAGGCGTCAGGCTCGTTGTCGGTCAGCGACGCGTAGTAGCGGCGGGGATCCGCGCCCGGCCGGCGTCGTCAGCACCCGGACGCGTTCGCGGGTCACGGCGTAGCTGATCGAGTCGCGCGGCATCACGGCCGGGAGCTGGGATATGCGTCCCTTGGCCTCGGCGATGCGGGTGCTGGTGACCGGATGAGTGCGCAGCAGTTCCGGCACCTGGTCCGGGCTCGAGCTGCGTGCGCCGGCCCATCGTCCGCGAAGAAGTCGGCCATGGCGTTCGGGTCGAAGCCGGCGCCCGACATCAGCCCGATGCCGATGCGGTCCGCCTCGTGCTCGTTCTCGCGGGTGAAATTGATCTGCGACTGCGCCGCGAGGCCCTGGGCCGCGGCGATGGCGCCCATGGTCGCGTCCGAGGCATGCCGGCCACGGCCCCGAGCAGGATCGCGGCGAGCGTCGCGGCGGTCGAGACGAGGCTCGAGCGAGTGCGGTTCTCGATGCTGCGCGCGATGTGGCGCTGGGTGACGTGCGCGACCTCGTGCGCGAGCACCGCCGCGAGCTCGCTCTCGTTCTTGGTCTCGAGCAGCAGGCCGGAGTGGATGCCGATGAAGCCGCCCGGCAGCGCGAACGCGTTGATCGTCGGGTCGTTGACCAGGAAGAAATTGAACTGGCGGTTGCCGTCGTGCGCGAGGCTCGACAGCCGCAGCCCGAGCGACTGCAGGTACTCGTTGATCTCCGGGTCCTCGACCATGCGGCCCGAGTCGCGCAGGCCGCGCATCACCATCCGGCCGATCCGGTACTCGTCCTCGACGCTGAGCGTGGACTCGGCCGCCGTGCCCATCTCCGGCAGCTGGTCCTGCACTTCCTGCGGCGAACAGCGGGCCGGGCAGCAGCAAGCCACGCCGTGAGGGCGAACCCGGCCAGGACGGCGCAGGAGGCTGCGGTGGAAGCGCCGGGTCATTGAGGACTTCGACCGTGCAGCCGCCCCGGGGTTCCGCGCCCGCGGGCTGCGCGCGGCTCAGAGCGTCTCCGAAGCGAAGTCCGCGAGCCGCGAGCGCTCGCCGCGCATCAGCGTGATGTGCCCGTAATGCGGCCAGCCGCGGAAGCGGTTGACGACGTAGGTCAGGCCGGAGGTCGTCTCCGACAGGTAGGGCGTGTCGATCTGCGCGATGTTGCCGAGGCAGACGAGCTTGGTGCCCGGGCCGGCGCGCGTCACCAGCGCCTTCATCTGCTTCGGCGTCAGGTTCTGCGCCTCGTCGAGGATGATGTAGCGGTTCAGGAACGTGCGGCCGCGCATGAAGTTGAGCGAGCGGATCTTGATGCGGTTGCGCAGCAGGTCGTTCGTGGCCGCGCGGCCCCAGCTGCCGCCTTCCTGGCTCTGGGTCAGCACCTCGAGGTTGTCCATCAGCGCGCCCATCCAGGGCTCCATCTTTTCCTCCTCGGTGCCGGGCAGGAAGCCGATGTCCTCGCCGAGCGGGATCGTCACGCGCGTCATGATGATCTCGCTGAAGCGGTTGGTCTCGAGCGTCTGCGCGAGGCCGGCGGCGAGCGTGAGCAGCGTCTTGCCGGTGCCCGCCGGGCCCAGGATCGTGACGAAGTCGATCTCGGGGTCGAGCAGCAGGTTGAGCGCGAAGTTCTGCTCGCGGTTGCGCGCGGCGATGCCCCAGACGCCGTGGCGCTCGCGGCGGAAGTCGCGCACGACCTCGAGCACCGCCGAGTCGCCCTCGATGCGGCGCACGATCGCCTCGAGGCCGTGCTCGCCAGCCTGGTACACGAACTGGTTCGGCGCCCAGCTCGTGACGAGCTTGCCGCGGACCCGGTAGAACGAGCGGCCCTGCTCGTGCCACGACTCGAGGTTGCGGCCCGGCGCGCTCCCAGAAGTTCGCCGGCAGCTCCTCGACGCCGGTGTAGAGGAGGTCGGCGTCCTCGATGGTCTTGTCGCTGTAGTAGTCCTCGGCGTGCACGCCGATGATCGCCGCCTTGATGCGCAGGTTGATGTCCTTCGACACCAGCGTGACGCGCGCCTTCGGGTGCTCGCGCTGCAGCGCCACCGTGTTGCGCGAGGATCGCGTTGTCGGCGCCGTGGCCGGGCAGCGTGTCCGGCAGGCCGGTCGTCGAGTCTGCCGGGTCTGGAAGAACAGCCGGCCGCGTCGGCGGCTTCTTGCCGCCGTTCATGGCCTTCGCGGTCGGCAGCTCGAGGCCGCGGTCGATCTGCTGCTTGGTCGCGCTCGCCATCAGCTCGTCGAGGAAGCGGCTGACCTGGCGGACGTTGCGCGCCGCCTCGGACATGCCCTTCTTGCCGGCGTCGAGTTCCTCGAGCACGGTCATCGGGATGAAGATGTCGTGCTCCTCGAACCGGAAGATCGCGGTCGGGTCGTGCATCAGCACGTTGGTGTCGAGCACGAAGATGCGGCGCTGGGCGGGCGGCTTCTTGGACGGCAACGGCGGGCTCCGGGGAACGGGGAGGGTGCGATCGGGGAGTGCGGCGCCCGGGCCTACAAGGCCGCGAGCGGCCGCGAGGACCTCGTCGGCGTGGCCGTCCACCTTGACCTTGCGCCACTCCTGCGCGCAGCACGCCCTTCTCGTCGATCAGGAACGTGCTGCGCTCGACGCCCATGTACTTCCTGCCGTACATGCTCTTTTCCTTCCACACGCCGAACAGCTGGCAGGCCTTCTTGTCCTCGTCGGCGAGCAGCTCGAACGGGAAGCCGAACTTGGCCTTGAACTTCTCGTGCGAGGCGAGCGCGTCCGGCGAGACGCCGACGACCTCGGTCTCCGCCTTGCGGAACTCCGCGTGCAGGTCGCGGAACTGCGAGCCCTTCCTGCGTGCAGCCCGAGGTGTTGTCCTTCGGGTAGAAGTAGATCACGAGCTTGCTGCCCGCGGCTGCCGAGAGCTTCCAGGGCTTGCCCGCCGGTCGCCGGGAGGGAGAAATCGGGCACCTTCTTGCCGACGACGGCGGTCTTGTCAGCCATTGGCCCTCACGGCTTTAGCGGTTCGAGGATCGCGTCGAGGTTCAGGTGGTCGCAGAGGTCCATGAATTCCTCGCGCAGCGCCGCGATGTGGATGCGCGTCGGGCACGTGCACCACCATGTAGACGGAGAACATCGGCGCGCCGGTGTGCGCCGCCGCGTAGCTGCGCGTGGTGATGTCGCCGATGTCGATGCCGCGCGAGGAGAAGAACCCGGCGAGCGAGTGCAGCACGCCCGGCTGGTCGAGGCAGACCACGTCCACCGTGTAGGAGACCATGTCGGTGCGCGGCGGGCGCGTCTCGGTGCGGCGGCTGGTGATCGTGAGCCCCGAGGCCTCGGCCGAGCTTCGCGAGCTCGCCCTCGAGCTTGGCCGAGCGTGTGCCAGTTGCCCGCAACCAGCATCAGCATGGCGAACTCGTTGCCGAGCGCGGTCATGCGGCTCTCGAGGATGTTGCCGCCGCAGTCGACGACGACGCGGGTCAGGTCGTAGACGAGGCCGGTGCGGTCGCTGCCGATGGCGGAAATCGCGATGAGTTGTTTCATGGTTTGCTTGGAGCGAGTGTAGCGGGGCGCGCCGCCGCGTACACGCGAGCGTGCCTTGCCTCGCCGGGCGGCAGTGGGACTAGCATCGTTCGTCGAAGGTCGAGGGGTTATCATGTTCAAGGGCAGTATCCCGGCGCTCGTCACGCCCATGCGCGACGACGGCGCGATCGATTTCGAGGCCTGGGACCGCCTGCTCGACTTCCACGTCGCCGAAGGCACGGACGCCGTCGTGGTCGGCGGCACCACCGGCGAGTCGCCGGCGCTCGAGCGCTCCGAGCTCGAGGAACTGATTCGCCGCGCCAAGGCCCGGGTCGGCGGGCGGATCCCGGTGATCGCGGGCAGCGGCACGGCCGGCACGGCCAAGAGCGTTGCCCTGTCGCGAGCGGCCGAGGCGGCGGGCGCCGACGCGCTTGCTGGTCGTCACGCCGTACTACAACCGGCCGACGCAGGAAGGCCTGTTCCGGCATTTCACGGCGATCGCCGACGCAGTGGGCGTTCCGCTGATCCTCTACAACGTGCCGGGACGGACCGCCTGCGACCTGCTGCCGGCGACGATCGCGCGGCTGTCGGCCCACCCCGCGCATCGTCGGCGTGAAGGAAGCGACGGGCGACATCGCGCGCGGCGAAGATCCTGCGCCGGCGCGCACGGGGTTCCTGCTGCTGAGCGGGGACGACCCGACGGCGGCGAGGCTGATGCGCGCGGGCGCCTGCGGCGTGATCTCGGTGACGGCCAACGTGGCCGTGCGCGCGATGCACGACCTTTGCGCGGCGGCGCTGCGCGGGCGCACACGATGAAGCTGCTGCGATCAACGAGCGGCTGATGCCGCTGCACAAGGCGCTGTTCGTCGAGCCGAACCCGATCCCGGTCAAGTGGGCGGTGCACCGGCATGGGGCTGATCGGCGCGGGCATCCGGTTGCCGCTCATCCCGCTGTCCGAAGCCAGGCGTCCCGGAGGTCGAGGCCGCGATGCGGTCGGCCGGCGTCGCTGCGCGCCTGACCGTCGCCGGGCTTTCCCGGCCCCGGCCGAACGTGTAGGCTCTCGGCCCCTCCAGCGGAGAGGTGGCCGAGTGGTCGAAGGCGCTGGACTGGAATTCCAGTTACATCTTCACGGGTGTACGTGGGTTCGAATCCCACCCTCTCCGCCAGAAAACACGAACGCCCCGCAAGGGGCGTTTCTGTTTTCTGGCCCGAGGGTGGTGATGAGAACCCACGTGACGCGTGGGTTCGACAAATCGGCAGGGATGCCGATTTCCACGTGTTTCGCCGCAATGCGGCTAAACGCGCCCACTGGGCGAGGCACAGGGATGTGCCGAGTGAATCCCACCCTCTCCAGTCCTTCGATTTGACGGTCGTCACCATCGATGGTGTATTCCGGGGTCGGGCTACAGCCAATCCATGCCAACGCTCGAAGTGGCCGCAGACTCGAATCGATTGCAGACGGGGAGACAACACAAATGAACACGACACCGAAGTGGTATCTGCCGGTAGTCATCCTGGCCCTGTTGTGGAACATGGCCGGCTGCGCCGCCTACCTGAAGGACGTGATGCTCACGCCGGAGGATGTCGCGAAGCTGAGCGCCGAGATGCAGGCCCTGTACGCCGCGCGGCCCGCATGGTCGGTGGCCGCGACCGCGATCGCCGTCTGGGCCGGGCTCGCGGGCTGCATCGGGCTGATCATGCGCAAGCGCTGGGCCGCGCCGGTCCTGATCGCGTCGCTGGCGGCGTCGTGGTCCAGGACCTGTACCTGTTCGGGCTCAACGGTGGTGCGGTGGCCAAGGTGGTCCCCGGTGCGTTCGTCATGCAGGGCATCGTGCTGCTGATCTCGATCGGCCTCGTCGTTCTTGCACGCAAGGGGTCCGCGCGCGGCTGGCTCAGCTAGGTCACGCGCGCTCGTCGATGCGCTGGTCCCTGGTCCTGGCGCCCGTTCTGCTGGTCGTCGGCTGCGGAAGGGCCGCGGCCCCCGAACGGTTTCACGGCCCGACGATGGGCACGACGTATTCGATCGAGGTCGCGCGGCGGCCCGCAGCGGTCGGACGCGAGCAACTGCAGGCAACGATCGACGAGGTACTCGCAGAGACGGGTCGTCACCTTTCGACATACGACGCCGCAAGCGAGATCTCGAGGTTCAACGCCGCAGCTACGACCGAGGCCGTCGAGGTGTCCGAGCCGCTGGGCTCCGTGGTCGCGATCGCCAACGAGGTCAGCGTCGCCAGCGGCGGAGCGTTCGACATCACCGTCGGGCCGCTGGTGCGCGCGTGGGGCTTCGGTGAGGCGGATGCGGGCGCGCGTCACCGCTCCGGACGCGCAGCAGCTGGCGCGGCTTCGCGCCGAGGTCGGCTACGACAAGCTGCAGTTGCGACGGATCGCCGCGCATTGCGCAAGGCCGTCGCGGGCCTGCAGCTGGACGTCGATGGCATCGCGCCCGGGTACGCGGTTGACCGCATCGCGGAGCGCTTCGAGGCTCTCGGCGTGAACGATTACCTGATCGAGCTCGGCGGCGAGGTCCGTGCTCGCGGCCGCAGCCCCGCGGGACGTCCGTGGCGAGTCGCGATCGAAGCGCCACTGGCCGGCGAACGCAAGCCATATGCAGTCGTCGAACTCGACGGCCTCGGCGCATCCACGTCTGGCGACTATCGCGACTTCCGCGAGGTGGGCGGGCGCCGCGTCTCCCACACGATCGACCCGCGCACCGGAGCGCCCGTCACGCACGGGCTCGCCTCGGTCTGCGTCGTGGACGAGTCCACGGCGCGCGCAGACGCTTTCTCCACCGCGCTGATGGTGCTCGGCCCGGAAGAGGGCATGGCAGCTGGCGACCCGGCTCGGGCTCGCGGCGCTGTTCATCGTGCGCAGCGCAGATGGCGCAGGATTCACCTCGCAGGCCACGCCCGAGTTCCAGCACCTTCGCCGCCCGCTCGACTGACGGCTATCATCCCCGCCCATGGCCGAACCCGCTTGCCCGGGCTGCGCCGTCGCCCGCACCTGGCGCCGCTGATGGTGCCGCTGTTGATTGCCCTCGCAGCCGGGGCGGGCATCTGGTGGCTCGGCAGCTGGGCGCGCACCACGGTCGTGATTCTCGTTCGCCATGCCGAAGCGGCGCCGGGCACTGCAGGCGATCCCGACCTGAGCCAGGCCGGGGAGGCGAGGGTGCGCGGGCTCGGCGAGTTCCTGGCCGGGATCCTGGCCGGCGACAAGGTCGACTACCTGTACGCCGCCGACACGCGGCGCGCGCAGCAGACCGCCGCGCCGATCGCCAACCAGTTCAAGCTGCCGATCAACCTGCTGGCGAGCAGCGACTGGGCCGGATTCGCCGGCCGCATCAAGCGCGAGCACCGCGGCGAGACCGTCGTCGGTGGTCGGCTACGCCAGCACGCATCCCGAGCGTGCTGAGCGAGCTGAGCGCCACCAGCGTGGCGCTCTGCCGAGGACGACTACGACTCGATCTTCGTGGTCGTGATGCCGAGCCCGGGGCAGACCCGGGTGTTCCGGCTGCGCTACGAGCCGCCGCCGGCCGGGCCCGGCAAGCGCACGCTGAATAGCGCTAACCGATTCTAGAAAAACCACGCAACCGTTTGTTTATCCGATTGAATTAGATTCCAGCGCCAGCCTTGAGCGCCTTCCGGACGAACGCCTCGTGCGCGCCGATGCGCAGGTCCGCCAGCACGGAATCCTTGATCGTGCCGTCCGTGCCGATCAGGTAGGTGCCCCGGCGCACGCCGAAGCCGAGCGGCCCGTCCAGGTCGTACGCCTTGACCGCCTTCTTGTCCGGGTCCGCGAGCAGCGGGAAGTTGAGACCGTGCTTGTCGGCGAATCGCCGGTGCGATTCCATCGTCCTGCGGACTCACGCCGACGACCCGCAGCTTCGCCCGGAGCAGGTCCTGGTGCAGGTCGCGGAAGCTGCAGGCTTCCTTCGTGCACCCGGGCGTGAAGTCCGCCGGGTAGAAATAGAGGATCAGCGGCCCGTCCTTCAGCAGCGACTTCAGCGTGTGCCGCCTGCCGTCCTGGTCGGCCAGGTCGAATTCCGGAGCCTTCTGGCCGTTTGCAAGCATTTTCATTCCCCCCTGGCGCTTTTGCACGGCGCCGGACATGTCCACTTCCATCACGACGTAGCCGGCATCCACCATGCCGCAGCTGCGGTAGGTCGGCTGCGCCCTTTCGTTGTCGCGCTCGACGTACAGTCGCAGATCCGCACACGCCGGGATCCGCCTCGGCGAGTTGCTCGAGGTGGCGGTAGAGCGCGCGGAACACGCCGGTGCGGCGGGCCTCGGGAGCGACGTAGACGCTCTGGATCCACCAGAACTTGCCGTTGCGCCAGTCGCTCCACTCGTAGGTGAACATGAGCTGCCCGACCACGTTGCCGCCGCTCTCCGCGACGAAATAACGGCCCCGGGACGGGTCCTCGAGCACGGCCCGCACGCCGCGCTGCACGATTTCCGGGTCCAGGTGCTTGTGCTCGGCCTCGAGCGCCATGGCGACATTGCCGGCGACCAGCGTGTCGATATCGGCGGCGTCGCGGGGCGGATCGTGATGCTCATGGCCCGATCATACGCCGGTGCAGGCTCGAGGTTGCGGGGCGGCGACCCGGTGCTACAATGCGCGCCCTCGCGTGGGGCGGTAGCTCAGCTGGGAGAGCGTCGCGTTCGCAATGCGAAGGTCGAGGGTTCGATCCCCTTCCGCTCCACCACGACAACGACGGCCGGGCCCCAAAGCCCGGCCGTTTTCGTTTCCGGCCGCCGCGCCGGTACACTTTCCGCGTGCGCCCCGGTAGCTCAGTGGATAGAGCAACCGCCTCCTAAGCGGTAGGTCGTCGGTTCAACTCCGGCCCGGGGCGCCAGTTCTAACGGCTGGCGCCTAGCGCACGACGCCTTCGCGCCGGAGCTGCTTGCCAAGATCATCCGTGATCGCGGCCGCGGCCTGGTCGCTGGACTCCAGGTGCTTTGCCTTCGTCTTCACCGTGCGCACCAGGGTGTGAGACCGGGTGTCGTACACGCGGGTCTGGACCTCGACCGTGCCCTGCAGTGTGTCGATCGGCGGCAGGTCCTCGAACTGCCCGTAGACGACGGGCACTCCGTAGAGGCCCCAGAAGTCGGGCACGTATGCCGTCCCCTCCGCCTTGAAATAGTCGCCGCCGCGCGTGTCGCGACCGCCGCCTTCCACTTCACGCTGCTGGTCCGACACCAGGATGGTTGCGAGGACTGCGTCGGCCTGCTGCGCGCTCACGGCCTGCTCGATGCCGGCCTGCGTCAGCGGTTTCAGCGGCGTGACCACGTCGCAGCTCGAGATCGCGGTCGTGGCGTCGCTCTGAATCTGGTCGGCGAGGAACTGCTCGAACCGGCAGCGGGCGTTGTCGTCCGGGCTCACGCCGACGATCAGCACGCGGCCATACGGCCCCCCGGCGCCCGGGGCGTCGGCGGCCTGCGCCGGGCTCGTCGCGCCGAGGAACAGCAGTGCGAGGGTGGAGCAAGGCGGCCGCGGCAATGTCGGGCGCGTGCGCTGGCGCAGCAGCGAAACGGGATCGGACACGGCGGGTTCCTCATTTGTGGGGCGGGCCATACTACTTCAGTTGGATCCCGGCCCGGCTGCTCCCAAGAGCCGGCCGGACTTCGCTAGACTACGCGCCCTTTCCGGCATGCTCCGGCGGATCCGGACAGCCTCACAATCGAACTACTTACGCGCGATGAGCGAATTCGAGGCACTGCTTTCTTCCACGCCGCTCGCGGCAGGCAATGCGCCGTACGTCGAGGCGATGTACGAGCGGTTCCTGGCGGACCCGGGTTCCGTCGATCCCCGCTGGCGGGACTACTTCACCGGCATGGGCGGCCTCGGGTCCGACGTCGCGCACGGTCCGCTGATCGAGGATCTCGCGAGGCGCGCGCTTGCGACGCGGGCTCCGGCGGCGGGCGGCGCTGCGGCATCGGCGGTTGGTGTCACCGGGGCGCGCCAAGCAGGGCGCGGTCTCGCGCCTGATCCAGATCTACGCCAACCGCGGGCACCTGGTTGCCGACATCGATCCGCTCGGCCTGATGGTACGGCCCGTGCCGAAGGTGCTCGGCCTCGACTACCTCGGCCTCTCCGAGTCGGACCTCGACACCGAGTTCCTGACCGGCAGTCGCAACGACGCGATCAAGCCGCGCCTCAGGCTCCGCGACATCATCGCGCAGCTGAAGCACATCTACTGCGGCAAGGTCGGCGCCGAGTTCGCGCACGTCTCGAACGAGACCGAGCGGCTGTGGCTGCAGGATCGCTTCCAGGTGGGCCGCGCGCAGCAGCATTTCTCGCCGGAGGCGAAGAAGCACATCCTCTGGGGCCTGACCGCGGCCGAGGGCCTCGAGCGTTACCTCGCGACGAAGTACCCGGCGCAGAAGCGCTTCTCGCTCGAAGGCGGCGACAGCCTGATCCCGCTGCTCGACGACCTGATCCAGTCGAGCGGCGCGCACGGCGTCGAGGACATCGTCATCGGCATGGCGCATCGCGGCCGGCTGAACGTGCTCGTGAACGTGCTCGGCAAGGTGCCGGAAGTGCTGTTCTCGGAGTTCGAGGGCAAGTACGACCTGAAGAAGCTGAAGGGCTCGGGCGACGTGAAGTACCACAAGGGCTTCTCGTGCGACGTCCGCACGCCTGCGGGCAACGTGCACGTGGCGCTCGCGTTCAATCCGTCGCACCTCGAGGTCGTGAACCCGGTGGTCGAGGGCTCGGTGCGCGCGCGGCAGGAACGCCGCGGCGACTCGACCGGCGACAAGGTGATGCCGGTGCTGATCCACGGCGACTCGGCGTTCGCCGGGCAGGGCGTGATCCAGGAGACGCTGCAGATGTCGCAGGCGCGCGCCTTCTACACCGGCGGCACGGTGCACGTCATCATCAACAACCAGGTCGGCTTCACGACGCACGACCCGCGCGACACGCGCTCGACGCTCTACTGCAGCGACGTCGCGAAGATGGTCGAGGCGCCGATCCTGCACGTGAACGGCGACGATCCGGAATCGGTGGTGTTCGCGACCCGTCTTGCGCTCGAGTACCGGATGAAGTTCCACAAGGACGTGGTCATCGACCTGGTCTGCTACCGCCGGCTCGGCCACAACGAGGCCGACGAGCCGGCCGCCACGCAGCCGGTGATGTATGCGGCGATCCGCTCGAAGCCGACGACGCGGCAGATCTACGCCGAGAAGCTCGCGGGCGAGGGCGTGATTGCCGCCGGCGAAGCCGACGGCATCGCCGAGCAGTATCGCAACTCGCTCGACGACGGCGACGAGCAGCCTGCGACCAAGAACGTGCTCGGCCTGGTCGGCAACGTCCACACGGTGGACTGGAGCAAGTACCACGACGTGGACTGGACCGAGCAGGTGCGCACCGGCGTGAAGCTGCCGGTGCTGAAGGACCTCGGCATCCGCGCCACGACTTTCCCCGAAGGTTTCGTGCTGCACCGGCAGGTGCAGAAGATCGTCGACGACCGCCGCAAGATGGCGGCCGGCCAGATGATGCTCGACTGGGGGTTTGCCGAGACGCTCGCTTACGCGACGCTGCTCGACGAAGGCTACGAGGTCCGCATCACCGGCCAGGACAGCGGCCGCGGCACGTTCTTCCATCGCCACGCCGTCGGCCACGACCAGAAGACCGGCGCGAGCTACATCCCGCTGAAGCACCTGAAGCCGGGCCAGCCGCGCTTCCGGGTCACTGATTCGCTGCTGTCCGAGGAAGCGGTGCTCGGTTTCGAGTACGGCTACTCGACGACGGACCCGAATTGCCTGGTGATCTGGGAAGGTCAGTTCGGCGACTTCGTCAACGGCGCGCAGGTGATCATCGACCAGTTCATCAGCTCGGGCGAGACCAAGTGGGGCCGCTACTGCGGGCTCACGCTGTTCCTGCCGCACGGGTTCGAGGGCCAGGGACCGGAGCATTCGTCGGCGCGGCTCGAGCGCTTCCTGCAGCTCTGCGCCGAGAACAACATGATCGTCTGCGTGCCCTCGACGCCCGCGCAGATGTTCCACATGCTGCGCCGCCAGATGCTGCGCGATTTCCGCAAGCCGCTGGTCGTGATGACGCCGAAGAGCCTGCTGCGGCACAAGCTTTCGGTCTCCGCGCTCGAGGACCTCACCAAGGGCTTCTTCCGCAACGTGATCGACGAGATCGACGATCTCGACCCGGCGAAGGTGAGCCGCGTGGTCTTCTGCTCGGGCAAGGTCTATTTCGACCTGCTCGAGGCACGCCGCGCGAACGAGGCCCGCGACGTGGCGATCGTGCGCGTCGAGCAGCTGTATCCGTTCCCGGCCGACGAGTACGCGGCGGTGCTCAATCGCTATCCGAACGCGAAGGACGTGGTCTGGTGCCAGGAAGAGCCGCAGAACCAGGGCGCGTGGTTCCAGATCCGCCATCGGTTGCAGGAGCCGCTGGGCCGGCGTGAGCTGATGTACTGCGGTCGCGGTCCGTCCGCTGCGCCCGCTACCGGCATTCCGCAACTCCACAATGAGCAGCAGCAGGGCCTCGTGGCCGCGGCGCTGCGCGCCCATACGATCGAAGAAGTCGCACCGCCGCCGAAGCGCCTGCGCGCCGCGGCCAGCAGGAAGAACCCATGACCATCGAAGTACGAGTTCCGCAGCTCCCCGAGTCGGTGGCCGACGCGACGCTGGTCGCGTGGCACAAGAAGCCGGGCGACGCCGTGAGTCGCGACGAGAACCTCGTCGACCTCGAGACCGACAAGGTCGTGCTCGAAGTCCCGGCTCCCGCTGCCGGGGTGATCAAGGAACTGAAGGTCCAGAACGGAGCGACCGTCACCAGCGGCCAGGTGCTCGCATTGCTGGAGGAGGGCGCGACGGCTGCCGCCGCTCCGTCTGCGGCTGCGTCCGCCGCTGCTGCACCGAAGGCTGCCGCCGCGCCGGAGACGGTGACTGAGGCCAAGGCTGGCGGCGGTGCCGAGAAGCTCGCGCCGTCGGTGCGGCGCCTGGTCGAGGAGCACAAGATCGACGCCGGCGCGATCCCGGGCAGCGGCCGGGACGGTCGTGTCACGAAGGGCGACGTGCTCGCACACCTGTCCGCGAAGGATTCTGCACCGGCGGCAACCGCGGCTGCGCGGCCGGCGCCGCCATCGGGCCTGCAGGTGGCATCTGCCCCGGCAGGCGCGCGGGGCGAGCGCCGCGTGCCGATGACGCGGCTGCGCGCGCGCATCGCCGAGCGACTCGTGCAGGCCCAGGCCACGGCCGCGATGCTGACGACCTTCAACGAGGTGGACCTGAAGGCGGTCAACGAGCTGCGTGCCCGCTACAAGGAGCGCTTCGAGAAGACGCACGGCGCACGACTCGGTTTCATGTCGTTCTTCGTCAAGGCGTGCATCGAGGCGCTGCGCCGTTACCCGGTGGTCAACGCCTCGGTGGACGGCAACGACGTCGTGTACCACGAGTACTACGACATCGGCGTCGCCGTCTCGACCGACCGCGGCCTGATCGTGCCCGTGCTCCGCAACGCCGACTCGCTCGGCTTCGGCGAGATCGAGCAGGCCGTGGTGGCCTACGCGAACAAGGCCCGCGAGGGGTCGCTGACGCTGGACGAGCTCACCGGCGGAACGTTCACGATCACGAACGGCGGCGTCTTCGGCTCGCTGCTGTCGACGCCGATCCTGAACATGCCGCAGAGCGCGATCCTCGGCATGCACAAGATCCAGGAACGCCCGGTCGTGGTGGACGGCCAGGTGGTGGTGCGGCCGATGATGTACCTCGCGCTCACCTACGATCACCGCATCATCGACGGCCGCGAGGCCGTGCAGTTCCTCGTCGCCGTCAAGGACGCGCTCGAGGACCCCGCCCGGCTGCTGCTTCAGGTCTGAGGAGTCCCCATGCCCGACAATTCCTTCGACGTCGTCGTCATCGGCGCCGGTCCGGCCGGATACCCGTGTGCAATCCGCGCGGCGCAGAACGGCCTCAAGGTCGCGTGCGTCGACGAGTGGAAGAACTACGACGGCACGCACGCGTTCGGCGGCACCTGCCTGAACGCGGGGTGCATCCCGTCGAAGGCGCTGCTCGAGTCCTCCGAGCTGTATCACCGCGCGCAGCATGAGTTCGCCACGCACGGCATCTCGGTCGGCTCGCTGGCGTTCGACGTCGCGACGATGCAGAAGCGCAAGGCGAAGATCGTCAAGGCGTCCACCCAGGGTGTGGCGTCGCTGTTCAAGTCCGCGGGCGTCACTGCGCTGCAAGGCCATGGCCGGCTGCTGAAGGGCAACAAGGTCGAGGTCACGGCGTTCGACGGCTCGAAGAGCGAACTCGTCGCGAAGCACGTCGTGCTCGCCTCGGGCTCGGTGCCGATGGAGCTGAAGAGCGTGCCGTTCGACGGCAAGGACGTGCTCGACTCCTGGGGCGCGCTCGAGATGAGCGTCGTGCCGAAGCGGCTCGGCGTGATCGGCGCCGGCGTCATCGGCCTCGAGCTCGGCAGCGTCTGGCGACGGCTCGGCGCAGAGGTCGTGGTGCTCGAAGCCCTCGAGCAGTTCCTGGCCATGGCGGACCAGGCGGTCGCGAAGGAAGCGCTGAAGCACTTCAAGAAGCAGGGCGTCGACGTGCGGCTCGGCGCGAAGGTGACCGGCATGGAGCGCGGCAAAGGCGGCATCGCGCTCAAGTACGACGATGCGTCCGGCAGCAACTCCGTCACGGTGGACAAGGTGGTGGTCGCGATCGGGCGCCGGCCGTTCACGAAGGAGCTGCTTGGTGAAGGCACCGGCGTCGAGCTCGACGAACGTGGCTTCATCAAGGTCGATCACGAGTGCCGCACCGGGGCCGGCAACGTCTGGGCCGTCGGTGACGTGGTGCGAGGCCCGATGCTCGCGCACAAGGGCAAGGAAGAAGGCGTGATGGTTGGCGACCTGATCGCCGGCCTGGTGTCGGAGGTCAACTACAAGGCCATCCCGTCGGTGATCTACACGGCGCCCGAAATTGCGTGGGTTGGCCAGACCGAGGAAGACGTGAAGAAGACCGGCCGGGCGTACAAGGTCGGCTCGTTCCCGTTCATCGCCAGTGGTCGCGCGCGGGCGATGGAGGCCACGGGCGGGTTCTGCAAGGTGATTTCAGCGACCGACGACGACGAGATCCTCGGCGTGCACATCGTGGGCCCGATGGCCGGCGAGCTGATCGCCGAGGCCGTGCTGGCACTCGAGTACTCTGCGAGCACCGAGGACCTGCAGCGGACGATTCATGCGCACCCGACGCTGAGCGAGGCGCTGCACGAGGCCGCGCTGCACGCCGACCGGCGCGCGATCGACTTCCCCAACAAGTGACGCTGGGTTGCCGGCGCGCCGGGGCTGCGCTGCTCAGCGTCGGCGCGTCGCGCTGATCACGTTCGGCAGGCCCGCGAAGCGGCTCAGCAGGCGGCTCAGTTCCGCGAGGCCGTGGACGGTCACGGTCAGTTCCACCGTCGCGGTGTTCTCGGCGGGATCCGTGACCGTGTTCATCGCCTCGATGCTGATGCGCTCGTCGGCCAGCACGCCGGAGATGTCACGCACCAGTCCGCGCCGATCGAACGCCTCGATGCGCACCGACACCGGGAACGTCCGCTCCGGCGAGGAACCACCCCAGTCCACGGCCAGTACCCGCTGCGGCTGCGCGTCGCGCATCCTGAGCAGGTTCGCGCAGTCCGCGCGGTGGATGCTGACGCCGCGGCCGAGCGTGATGTAGCCCGCGATCAGCTCGGGAGGCACCGGCCGGCAGCAGCGCGCGATCGTGCTCATCAGGTCGCCGACGCCATCCACGACCAGGCCGCTCGCCTTGCCGGGCTTGTCGGCCGTCGGCGTCGTGCGTGGGAGCTTCGGCGGCGCGCGTTCCTGCAGGCGGCGCTGGATCGCTCCGGCCACCTGGGCGAGGCTGATCTCACCCTCGCCGAGGCCGACGTACAGCGCGTCTGCGTTCTCGAGCCCGAGCTCATCGAGGATCTCCGGCAGCGGCAGCGCCCGCACGCCGAGGCGCTCGAGCTCGCGGTCATACATCTGCCGGCCGTGGTCGCGGTTCTGGCCTTCGTCGAGCTTGCGGAACCACGCGCGGACCTTGCTGCGATTGCGCTGCGAGGCGAGGAAGCCGAGCGCCGGCACCAGCCAGTCGCGGCTCGGGTTCGGCTGCTTGCCCGGGATGATCTCGACCGTGTCGCCGTTCGCGAGCACGTGGTTCAGCGACACCATGCGCCCGTTCACCTTCGCGCCGCGACAGCGGTGGCCGAGGCTCGTGTGCACGTGGTACGCGAAGTCGAGCGGGGTGGCCCCGCGCGGCAGGTCGACGACCTCACCCTTCGGGCTCAGTGCGTAGACGCGGTCCTCGAAGATCTCGGCCTGCAAGCCGTCGAGCAGGTCGGGCTCCATGCCGGCACGTGTCGCCGGCTCCAGCAGCTGCCGCAGCCAGTTGATCTTCTGCTGGAAGCTCGACTCGGCCTTGCGGCCTTCCTTGTACTGCCAGTGCGCCGCGACGCCGAGCTCGGCGTGCTCGTGCATCTCGCGCGTGCGGATCTGCACCTCGAGCGGGAGGCGTCCGGGCCCCACGACCGCAGTGTGCAGCGAGCGGTAGTTGTTCTCCTTGGGCGTCGCGATGTAATCGTCGAACTCGCCCGGGATGTAGGTCCAGAGTCCGTGCACGATGCCGAGCGCGGCGTAGCACTCGGCGACGGTCTGGACCTGGATGCGCACGGCGAGCACGTCCATGACCTGCTCGAACGCGAGTCCCTTGCGCTGCATCTTCCGCCAGATGCTGTAGATGTGCTTCGGCCTGCCGGTGACGTCGCCATCGACGCCGGCCTTCTCGAGCTCGGACTCGAGCAGCTGCTTCACGTCCTCGATGTAGCGCTCGCGCTCGGTGCGCTTCGCCTTGAGCCAGCCGGCGATGCGCTTGTACTCGTCGGGCTCGATGTAGCGGAACGCGAGGTCCTCGATCTCCCACTTCAGCTGCCAGATGCCGAGACGGTTGGCGAGCGGCGCGTAGATTTCGCGGGTCTCGAGCGCCGCGCGACGCTGCTCGAGCTCGGTCGCCCCCTTCAGGTTGCGCATGCGGACGAGCTGCATCGCGAGCCGGATCAGCACCAGGCGCACGTCGGACGCGAGCGCGAGCAGCAGCTTGCGCAGTCCCTCGGCCTGCTCGGGCTTCATCGGCTGGCCCGGGTTCCAGTCCGCGGGCATGCCGATGCCGCCGACCCGTTCGACCTCGCGCGCCAGGTGCACCGCCTGCTCGCCGAAGTAGTCCTGCGCCCGCGCGTCGTCGAGCGCACCGGCCTCGAGCCACGGAATCAGCAGCCCGGTCAGCAGCACGTCCTCGTCGGCACGGAGCTGGGCGAGCACGCCCGCGAGCTCCAGGCTGCGCTCGGCAGCGCGCGCAGGCTCGAGCGTCTGGACGTGCTCGAGCGCGGCGCGCACGCGCGGCGACTGGCTCTGGAGATCGATCTCGGCGGGTTTCACTGCGTGCGTTATCATACGCCGCCGTCATCTAGACACCTGCGGGGTGAGGTTTGCCCAGGCTCAATCGCGTTGGCCGGCGCTGGGCGCTCCCGTCGGGGGGTGGCGCGGCGCGCGGAGAATCCGTGCGGATCCTCGGGCTCGACCCGGGGTCGCAGGCCACGGGATTCGGCGTGATCGACTGGGCCGATGGCGACGCCCGCTACGTGACCAGTGGCGCCATCCGTACCAGTGGCAGCGATTTCCCGCCTCGCCTGCGGCAGATCTTCGAGGGCGTGCTGGAGCTGATGCGCGAGTATCGGCCTGCCGAGGTGGCGGTCGAGCGGGTGTTCATGCACCGTAACGCCGACAGCGCGCTGAAGCTCGGCCAGGCGCGCGGGGCGGCACTCTGCGCGGCCTTCTCGACGGAGCCGACGGTCTTTGAGTACGCGCCGCGCGAGGTGAAGCTCGCCGTCGTCGGGCAGGGCGGGGCGCAGAAGGAACAAGTGCAACTGATGGTGAAGACGCTGCTGAAGCTGCAGGGTGAACTCGGGCCAGACGCGGCGGACGCGATCGGCATCGCCCTTTGCCACGCCTATTCTCGACAGGCGCGGATGGCCGTGGCCGGGACGCTTGCCCGCGGGGTACGGCCGTGATCGGTCACCTGAGGGGGCGCCTTGCGGCGAAACATCCGCCGCAGCTCGTGGTCGACGTGGGCGGCGTTGGCTACGAAGTCGAGGCGCCGATGTCGACGTTCTACGGGTTGCCGGCGATCGGCGTGGAGGTCAGCCTGCACACGCACCTGGTCGTGCGCGAGGACGCCCACGTGCTGTTCGGCTTCGGCAGCGAGCGTGAGCGCGCGCTGTTTCGCGAGCTGATCAAGGTGTCGGGCGTCGGCCCGCGCATTGCGCTCGCGATCCTGTCCGGTGTCAGCGTCGACCAGTTCCATCGCAGCATCGAGGCCGAGGACGTCGCGTCGCTGGTGCGCGTGCCGGGCATCGGTCGCAAGACGGCTGAGCGGCTCGTGATCGAGATGCGCGATCGACTCAAGGGCCTCGCCGGACCGGTCGGGCGGCGGCGCGACCGGCATCGCGCCGGGAACGGTCTCGAGCCCGCAGTCCGAAGCCTTCAGCGCGCTGGTAGCGCTCGGCTACAAGCCGGCCGAGGTGACGAAGCTGCTGCAGAAAGTGGATCCTGCGGTGACCTCGACCGAGGAAATGATCCGTCACGCGCTGCGGGCCGCCGCGGGCTGAGGCCGGAGATAGCCCGATGATCGAACAGGATCGCGTGATCTCGGCTGGCCAGCAGAGGGACGAGGAGGCCTACGACCGCGCCATACGCCCGAAGACGCTGGCCGAATACGTGGGCCAGCCGGCGATGAAGGCGCAGATGGAGATCTTCATCCAGGCAGCGCGCCAGCGTGGCGAATCGCTCGATCACGTGCTGATCTTCGGGCCGCCGGGCCTCGGCAAGACGACGCTCGCGCACGTGATCGCGAACGAGCTCGGCGTCGGGTTCAAGCAGACCTCGGGTCCCGGTGCTCGAGCGGCCGGGCGACCTCGCGGCGCTGCTCACGAACCTGCAGCCGAACGAGCTGCTGTTCGTCGACGAGATCCACCGGCTGAGCCCGGTGGTCGAGGAAATCCTGTATCCGGCGCTGGAGGACTTCCAGCTCGACATCGTGATCGGCGAAGGACCAGGCGCGCGCTCGATCAAGATCGACCTGCCGCCATTCACGCTGGTGGGTGCGACGACCCGCGCCGGGCTGCTCACTTCGCCGCTGCGCGACCGCTTCGGCATCGTGCAGCGCCTCGAGTTCTACGGCCACGCGGAGCTGCAGAGCATCGTCGAGCGCTCGGCCCGCATCCTCGGGTTGCCGGTGGACGAGGCGGGCGCGGAGCGCATCGCGCAGCGCTCGCGCGGGACGCCCCGGATCGCGAACCGGCTGCTCAGGCGCGTGCGGGATTTCGCCGAGGTCAAGGCGCAGGGCCGCGTCACGGAACAGGTGGCACAGGGCGCACTCGACCTGCTCGACGTCGACCCGCAGGGCTTCGACCCGATGGACCGCCGGCTGATGCTGACGATCATCGAGAAGTTCGAGGGCGGCCCGGTAGGCGTGGACAGCCTGGCCGCGGCGCTCGGCGAGGAGCGCGGCACGATCGAGGACGTGATCGAGCCGTTCCTGATCCAGCAGGGATTCATCATGCGTACGGCGCGAGGTCGCGTCGCCACGCGCAATGCCTATCTTCACTTCGGGCTCACGCCCCCGGCCATCGAGCGCGCGGGCGGCACGATGGGCCTGTTCGACGCCTGAGGAGTACGGATGATCGGTGACCAGTCGGCCTTTGACCTGATCCTGCAGGCAAGCATCGTCGTCCAGTTCGTGATGGCGCTGCTGGTCGCGGCCTCGGTCGTCTCCTGGGCGATCATCTTCCGCAAGAGCAGGCTGCTGCGCGAGGAGAGCAAGGCGGCCGACGCATTCGAGGACCAGTTCTGGTCCGGCGGCGACCTCGCGTCGCTGTACAAGTCCTACGAGGGCAGCTCGCCGAAGGGCATGGTGAGCGTGTTCGTCGGCGGCTTCCGTGAGTTCTCGCGGCTGCGGCAACAGGTGGGCCTCGGCGGCGCGCAGTTGCTCGAGGGCGCGCGCCGCGCGATGAAGGTGGCGCAGTTGCGCGAGACGGACCGGCTCGAGCAGAACCTCTCGACGCTCGCGACGATCGGCTCGACGAGCCCGTACGTCGGGCTGTTCGGGACCGTCTGGGGAATCATGAGTGCCTTCCAGGGACTGGGCAACGTGCAGCAGGCGACGCTCGCGACGGTCGCTCCTGCAATCGCCGAGGCGCTGATCGCCACGGCAATGGGCCTGTTCGCCGCGATTCCCGCCGTGATCGCCTACAACCGGTATGCGGACATGGTCGGGCGCCTCGAGCTGCGCCACGACACGTTCGTCGAGGAATTCTCGACGATCCTGCAGCGCCACGCCGGCGGCACCCGGGCTGAGGCAACGGCCGTGAAGCGCAATCGCGGGCGGCGGCTGATGGGCGAGATCAACGTCGTGCCCTACATCGACGTGATGCTCGTGCTGCTGGTGATCTTCATGGTCACCGCGCCGATGCTGAGCCAGGGCATCAAGGTCGACCTGCCGAAGGCCGGCGCCGAGCCGATCGAGCCCGACAAGCTCGAGCCGCTGGTGCTCAGCATCGACCGCGAAGGGAGCCTGTACGTCAACATCGGCGACCCGGACGCGCCGCAGACCGCCGATCGCATCCTCGAAATCGCATCCGCGGCCCTGCGCAGGGAACCTGAGCGCCCCGTGCTGGTCAAGGCAGATACGGCCGTTGCATATGGCCGCGTCGTGGAGGGCATGGTGCTGCTGCAACGGTCAGGCGCAAAGAAGGTCGGCTTCGTCACCGAGCCCGTCGCGGACGACGCACGCCCGCGCGCCAAGCGCTAGGCGATGCCGGGTTTCGTCCGCGAACACCTCCGGCCGCTTGCAGGCTCGGCTGGCCTGCACCTCGCGCTGCTGGCCGCGCTGGCCGGAACCGCGCTCAACTGGACGTCGAAGCAGCCGCCGGTGCAGCTTGCGATCGAAGGGGTCGTCGTCGACGCCAGGGATCTGCCGAAATCGCTGTCGGGCACCCGGCCGAGCCCGAAGCCGGCCGTAAAGCCACAGCCGGCCCCGAGCCGGTCGTCGAGCCGCCGCCACCGGAACCGGCGCCCGTGCCCGAGGAGGACGTGCAGGCAAAGCAGCAGCAGGCAGAGGCAGAGGCCGCGCGCGCCAAGGCCGAGGCGGAATCGAAGGCCAAGGCGCGGGCCGAGGCCGAGCGGCAGCAGGCCGTGGAGCGCGAGGCGCGCGAGAAGGCGGAAGCGCAGCAGAAGAAGCAGGCGGAGGCAGACGCGAAGCGCAAGGCAGCGGAGCAGGCCGAGCAGAAGAAGGCCGCGGAAGCCGAGGCGAAGCGCAAGAAGGAAGAGGACGCCCGTGCGGCACACGATGCCAAGGTGCGGTCCGATCGCGAGGCGGACCTGAAGCGCCAGCTCGCGGCCGAAGAGGAGGGCGCCGCCGTGGCGCGTTCCGGTGTCGTCGACGAATACCGCGCGCTGCTGGCCCAGGCGATCGAGCGCAACTGGATCCGGCCGCCGTCCGCGCGGGCCGGGCTCGAGTGCACGCTGTTCGTGACGCAGGCCACCGGCGGCACCGTTGTCGACGTCAAGCTTGGAGCCTGCAACGGCGACCAGACGGTGCGTGAGTCCATCGTGAATGCCGTGTATCGTGCGTCGCCGTTACCTGCGCCGCGGGACCCGCGCGCGTTCGAGCGCAGGCTGGAAATCGTGTTCAAGCCGACGGAGTAGAGCGTTGATGCATTCGGTGACGGTAAGGATCGGCCGGTTCGCGGCCCAACTGGCGGGGCTCGCCCTCGTGCTGCTGCTCGCATCGCAGCCGAGCCGGGCCCAGCTGCGGCTCGACGTCACCGAGGGCGTGCGCGATGCTGTCCCGATCGCGATCGTGCCGTTCGGCGGGCAGGCCGAGGGCGGCCCGAGCGACATCGCGGCCATCGTGTCAGGAGACCTGCGCCTGTCCGGCCGGTTCGCGCCGCTCGACCGCCAGGACATGGTGGCGCGGCCGACGACGGGCCAGGAGATCCGCTTCCAGGACTGGCGGCTGCTCAAGTCCGACTACCTGGTCGTGGGCCGTCTCAACAGCAATGGCGGCGGCAGCGCCGTGGACTTCGAGCTCTTCAACGTCCAGACCGGGCAGCAGCTGCTCGCGGATTCGATCCCGGTGGTCGGGCAGGGCCAGCGGGCCGCCGCGCACCGGATCGCCGACCTCGTGTTCGAGCGCCTGACGGGCATTCCGGGCGCATTCTCGACGCGCATCGCGTACGTATCGGTTGCCGGCACGCCTCCGACGCAGCGGTATCGACTCGTCGTGTCCGACGCCGACGGGTACAACCAGCGCACTGTGACCGAGTCCGGTGAGCCGCTCATGTCGCCATCGTGGTCGCCGGACGGGCAGAGCCTGGCCTACGTGTCGTTCGAGACGAAGACCTCCGCGATCTACGTGCAGCGGCTTGCCACGGGCGAGCGCCGCCGCGTGTCGGCGCGCTCCGGCATCAACGGCGCCCCGGCGTTCTCGCCGGACGGCCAGCGGCTCGCAATCACCCTGTCCCGCGACGGCAACCTCGACATCTACGTGCTCGAGCTCGCCACGCAATCGTTGACGCGCATGACCTCGGACGAGGCGATCGACACCGAGGCGACCTGGACGCCCGACGGGCGCAGCCTCTATTTCACGTCGGACCGGGCGGGCAGTGCGCAGATCTACCGGGTGGACCTCGATGGCAAGCAGGCGCAGCGCGTGACGTTCACGAACGGTTACAACGCCCGCCCGCGCGTTTCGCCGGACGGCAAGGAGCTCGCGCTCGTGACGCTGGACCGCGGCGGATACCGGATCGGCGTGCTGGACCTGAAGACCCGCAACCTGCGCGTGCTGACCGACGGGCGGCAGGACGAGTCGCCGAGCTATGCCCCGAACGGCGCGACCATCATCTACGCGTCCGAGAGCCGCGGGCAGGGCGACCTCGCGCTGGTGTCGAGCGACGGCCGCTACCAGGAGCGCCTGCGCTCCGACAGTGGCGACGTGCGCGAGCCCGCGTGGTCGCCGTTCGCGCCGCGCTGATGATCCCGCGGTGCGGTTGTGGTAAAAGGCGCGCTCACTTTTCAGGGCCGCGCCCGTCCTGAATTCCGGATCGATCAAGGAGCCTGCAGATCATGAAGTTAACGCACGCCCTCGCCATCGCGCTCGTCGCGCTCGGTCTCGCCGCCTGCACCAAGCCGAAGCAGACGAAGCCCGTCGAGACGGCTCCGGCCACGGCGGAGACCGGCAGCGCATCCACGACCGCGGTCGGCGGTGAAGGCACCGCCGGATCCGGCAAGCTCACTGCGCAGCAGCAGGCCCTGGCGGCGCTGAAGACGAAGAACATCGTCTATTTCAATTACGACAGCAGCGAGATCGCGCCGGAGTACCTGAGCGTCGTGTCCGCCAACGCGACCTACCTCGTGAAGTACCCCACCGCCCGGGTTCGCCTCGAGGGCAACACTGACGAGCGCGGCTCGCGCGAATACAACATCGGCCTCGGCGAGCGGCGCGCGCAGACGGTGCGCAAGGCGCTGATGGCGCAAGGCGTGGCCGACGCGCAGATCGTCACGGTGAGCTACGGCGAAGAGCGGCCCGCGGTCCCGGGCAGCGACGAAGCCGCGTACGCCAAGAACCGTCGCGTCGAATTCGCGTACCCCTGAGGCGGGTGGCATGAAGACACGCAGCCTGGTGGTCGCGACCGCGCTCATGCTCGCGTGGAGCGGTGCGTCCCACGCCACCGCGAGCAACAAGGAACTCGAGGCGCGCGCCAACGAGATGGACGCACGCCTGATGGCGGTCGAGCGCTCGGGCCAGACGCTGGTGGAGCTGCAGCAGCAGGTAGAGGCGGCGCGGCAGGAACTGCGCACGCTGCGTGGTCAGATCGAGGAGACGCAGCACGAGCTCGAGGGGCTGAAGCAGCAGCAGCGCGATCTCTATTCGGACCTCGATCGCCGGTTGCTGATGCTCGAGAACCGGGCCGGCGGGCTGTCCGCGCCGGGCCCCAGCGCGCCTGCAACGACTGCGGCGCCAACCGAGGCGGCCGTCGTCGCCGCGGACGAGT
The DNA here is from genome assembly GCA_963776815.1 of uncultured Gammaproteobacteria bacterium. GTDB lineage: Bacteria > Pseudomonadota > Gammaproteobacteria > Steroidobacterales > Steroidobacteraceae > RPQJ01. The sequence continues at coordinate 268,136 of CAVZNZ010000013.1, read as the reverse complement.
CGACGCTGTACGGGGATGCTTTCGCGGCACTGAAGGCGGGGCGCTACGAGGAGGCGATCTCGGGCTTCACGCTTTACCTCACGAAGTATCCCGACGGTCCGCGCGCGGACAACGCGACCTACTGGCTCGGCGAGACGCAGTACGTGCAGCGCGACTATGCCGCGGCGATCAAGAACTTCAACAAGGTCGTGACGACGTTTCCGGAGTCCCGCAAGGCACCCGAAGCGCTGCTGAAGGTCGGTTTCTGCCAGTACGAGCTCAAGTCGTTCCGCAATGCGCGCGTGACGCTGCAGAAGGTTGCCACGTCGTACCCGGGCACCGAGACGGCGCGTCTCGCCGAAGAGCGGCTGGCGAAGATGGATGTCGAAGGACGGTGAGCCGGGTCAAGGTCACTGAGACCTTCGTTTCGATCCAGGGTGAAGCGGACGCCGTCGGCTGGCCGACGCAGTTCATCCGCCTGACTGGCTGCCCGTTACGCTGCGTGTACTGTGATACGCAGTACGCATTCCACGGCGGGGAGTGGCGCGACGTTGCAGACCTGGTGGCAGCGGCCCGTTCCAGCGGCGTGCGTCACGTCTGCGTGACCGGCGGCGAGCCACTGGCGCAGAAATCCTGCCTCGACCTGCTCGCGGCACTGTGTGACGCGGGTTTCGACGTGTCGCTCGAGACGAGCGGGGCGATGGATGTCGCGCCTGTCGATCCGCGCGTGAGCCGGATCGTGGACCTGAAGACGCCCGGATCCGGCGAGTCGACGCGCAACAGGCTCGAGAACCTCGCGCTCATGGGACCGCGCGACCAGGTCAAGGTCGTGCTCTGTTCGCGGTCCGATTACGAGTGGGCACGCGAACTGCTGCAGCAGCATCCGGGCATTCGCTGCCAGGTGCTGTTCTCGCCGAGCTGGGGACAGCTCGACCCGCGCGAGCTCGCCGAGTGGATCCTTGCGGATCGGCTCGACGTGCGGCTGCAGGTGCAACTGCACAAGTACCTCTGGGGCAACGAGCAGGGACGATGAGCGGAGCGGGCCGACCTGCCGTGGTGCTGGTGTCGGGCGGGCTCGACTCGGCGACCTGCCTTGCAATGGCCGGTGCCGCGGGCCACCGCTGCTATGCGCTCAGCTTCGCCTATGGCCAGCGCCACGGTGCAGAGTTGCAGGCCGCTTCGCGCGTAGCGGCGGCGCTCGGCGCCGCGCAGCATCGGATCATGAGCATCGACCTCGCGGCATTCGGCGGCTCGGCATTGACCGACACGAGCATTGCCGTACCGGAGCAGCCCGCCGGCGGCATACCGGTGACCTACGTACCGGCACGCAACACGGTATTCCTGTCGCTTGCGCTCGCCTGGGCCGAGGTGCTCGACGCCAGGGACATCTTCATCGGCGTGAACGCGGTGGACTACTCGGGTTACCCCGACTGCCGGCCGGAGTTCATCGCCGCTTTCGAGCAAGTGGCGAACCTCGCGACCCGTGCCGGCGTCGAGGGCACCGAAAGGATCCATATCCGTACGCCGCTGATCGACCTGAGCAAGGCCGAGATCATCCGGCGTGGCGCCGCGCTTGGCGTCGACTATTCGATGACGGTGTCGTGCTACCAGGCCGACGAGGCCGGCCGGGCTTGCGGCCGGTGTGACTCGTGCCGCCTGCGACGGCAGGGATTCGAGGCCGCCCAGGTGGCCGATCCGACCCGTTACCGGTGATCGACACTGGCCGATCCGGTATGATTCGCGGCCCTTCCCGCGCGGGCCGTTAGCTCAGTCGGTAGAGCAGCTGGCTTTTAACCAGTTGGTCATTGGTTCAAATCCAATACGGCCCACCAGTTTTTCCAGGCGCATTCCGGTCACATGGTTTACACCCCATTCCGGTCTCACGGGTACTTCGGCGGTATTCGAAGGCACCTGTGCCAGCTCTTGCTGCTGGCCGCGCTCGTCGCCCCGGGCCTGGCGCCGGCTGCAGAGCCTGCGCAAGCCACGGATCCGATCATCGATGACAGCGTCCGGGCCATCGCCTCGGACCTGGACGAACGAGTATCGGCGGTGCTCGAGCTCATCGATGGCACCGGTCGCAGGCTGCTGGCGCTGCGTTCGTACCTGCGCAGCCGCGAGCACCTCGCGGAGCGCTGGAGCTGGACGCAGGACCAGATCACCGCCTTCGAGGGATCACCGGAACATCGCGCCCTGCAGGCCGAGGTGGAACGGGTGCGCGAGGCCTTCACGCGCGAGAACCCAGGCTTCGAACTGTGGGTCAACCCGCAGGTGCGCAGCCTCGACCGGCAGGTCGACAGCTGGAACAATAACGAATCGGTGCAGGCGGCTGCAGATGAACTGCTTGCGGCCGTGCGGGACAAGATGCCCGCGCTGGACCCCGAAGCGGCTCGCAGCGAGCGGGCCAATGCCGCACTCGCACAGCTTCTGACGACACACACGCCCAATCCCACGCCGACCGTCGCGGCACCAGGGCTCTCCCCGCACGGACAAATGCGCGCGATCGATTTCCAGGTGCACAGCGACGGGCAGGTGGTCGCGGGGCCGAAGACGGCGACGATTGCACAGGATTGGGACGCGTCTGGCTGGACCGCGCGACTCGATGCTGCGGTACGCACAGCCAGCAGCCGCTTCGTGGGTCCGCTCGCGACGCCTCGCGAGCCCTGGCACTACACCTACACGCCCGAGGCTGTTGCGGCGCAATAAAAAGCGCACGCGCGCCGTTGTTTACTTCGGCCGGCAGCAAGTGATAATCGCCGGGCGGCGCCAGTAGAGCGCCGGGCAATAAACCAGGATCAGAGGGAATCCAGATGAACATACCTTTCCGGGGCCCGGGGGCATCGGGCCGCGTTCCGCGCGGGTTGGCACTGACGGTGATCGTCGCGGCCGGCGTACTTGCGGGTTGCTCCGGCGACTCGAACGGCTCGAGTCCGTCCGTGGTGATTCCGCCGCCGTCGCAGAAGCCGAGCGACATCATCTTCGCGCCCTCGACCGGCCCGGTCGCGACGATCCGTCGCACCACGGGCGGCGTGCCGCACATCAAGGCCGACGACCTGCAGTCGGCTGCGTTCGCGCTCGGCTACGCTCAGGCGCAGGACAACGTGTGCCTGCTTGCGGATGCGTTCATCAGGGCGCGCGGCGAACGATCCAAGTACCTGGGCCCGGGCCCGAACAGCGCAAATGTCATCAGCGACTTCAGCCTGAAGGCGCAGCACATCCGCAGCGGCGCGCTGAATGATCTCTCGAACATGGACAATCCGAGCCGTGCGCTGATTTACGGCTTCACGCAGGGCTACAACAAGTACGTCCGCGAGACGAGCCCCGCCAGCTATCCGGCCGAATGCCGCAACCAGCCGTGGGTGTTCCAGATCGAGCCCGAAGACTTCGTCGCGCACCTGCGCGTGCTGGCGCAGGTCGCGAGCGGTGCGTTGTTCGCAACCGGCGCGATGTATCTGGCCGTGCCGCCGGGCGTGAACCCGAATCCGGTTCCGGTCGCATCGGCATTGTCGGTCCCGACCGGGCTCGAAGCGCTCGGCGCCGAGACGACCCGTTTGCGATGGAGAACGCCCGCAAGGTCGACTTCGGCGACATGGGCCTCGCGAGCAACGCGTGGGGCATCGGCAGCACGATGACGGAGAATGGCAAGGGCGCGCTGCTCGCCAACCCGCACTTCCCGTACACGGGCATTCGGCGCTTCTACGAGAGCCAGATCACCGTCCCGAACTACGTGAACTTCCACGGCGCCGGGCTGCTCGGGTCGCCGATCCCGCAGATCGGCTTCAACCAGAACCTCGGCTGGTCGCACACGGTGAGCGCGAGCCGACGCTTCACGATGTACGAGCTGAAGCTCAAGACCGGCAACGACCTGGTCTACGTCAAGGACGGTGTCGAGAAGCCGATCACCCAGGAGGTGATCCGCATCCAGGTGAATACTGGGCGCCGACGCTGACCACGCTGCAGCGCACGTTCTACTACTCCGAGTATGGCCCGATGATCGCGGCAACCTCGTGACAAACGGTGGCCTGCCTGCCTGGGGCGCAGCGGGAACGGCGCACACATATCGTGATGCGAACGCCGACGCCGGCGGCCTGCTGTCGACCTGGCTGCAGATGGCCCGCGCGACGAACCTCGAGCAGATGAAGGACGTGTTCCGCAATTGCGGCAGCACGCTGTGGGTCAACACGACGTATGCGGACGACAAGGGCAACGCGTTCTACATCGACAGCTCGTCGGTGCCGAACCTGTCCGCGCAGGCGATTGGCGTGATGAATGCGAAGCGGGCGGCGAGCCCGGCGTACGCAGCGCTCTTCAACGCCGGACTGACGCTGCTCGACGGCTCCACGTCGCGCGACGACTGGGTCGAGGGCACTTGCAAGGGCCGCGTGCCGTTCGACCAGAAGCCGCAGCTCACGCGCAACGACTTCGTGCAGAACTCCAACGACAGCTACTGGGCGACGAACACGCGCGCACCGCTCGAGGGCTACTCTCCGCTGTTCGGGCCGGAGCGGACGGCCCAGGGACCGCGCACCCGCATCGGCCTCACGATGCTGTTGAACCCCGCCGCCAAGGGCTATGCGGCCGTGGCGCCGGCGGGACAGGACGGCAAGTTCAACGCCCAGGAGCTCGTCCGGTCGATCTGGAACGACCGCAGCTGGTATGCGGAAGAATTCCTGCCCGAGCTGCGCTCGCGTTGCGACCTGATCGGCACCGGGCTCGTGAACCTGGCCGGCGGCGCCACGCGCAAGGTCGACACGGGCTGTGCGGTGCTCAAGACGTGGAGCGGCGTCTATGATTCCGACAGCGTCGGTGCGCACGTCTTCCGCGTGTTCATCACCGACTACCGCAACAAGTTCGCCACGGACCTGACCAAGCCGTTCGACCCGGCGAACCCGGTGACGACTCCATCGACACCTAAGCCGGTGGATCCGGCGAATCTCGCAAACGACCCGATGCTGACGTCGCTGGCCGAGGGCCTGCAGCGGCTCGACCAGGGCGGCATCGCGTACAACGCGCGCCTCGGCACGGTGCAGGTCTACCAGGCTTCGGGTGGCGTGCCCCCGGGCGGTACGCCGGTACTCCAGGGCGCGTCGTTCCCGTGGCACGGCGGTGACGGCACCCTGGATGGCACGTTCAACGCGGTGCGCTTCGTGGATTCGGCGGTGCAGGAAGACACGCGCATTCCGCGCATCAACGCGACCACGATCGGCAGCACGGCGGGACTGTCGACGAAGGCGGGCGAAGGCTGGAACATCGCCTACGGCACGAGCTGGCACTTCGGCCTCGATTTCACTGATGCCGGGCCGCGCGCATACGGCCTGCTGAGTTACTCGCAATCGTCGAACGCCGCGTCGCCTTACTACAACGACCAGCAGCGGCGCTTCGCGGACAAGGACCCGCGCCAGCTGCTGTTCACAGAGCAGGAGATCGCCGCGAACCTGCTGCCGAACGGCACGACCACGATCACCGGGCCCTGACCGGTCGTTAGGCAACTGAGGCCGGGGTGATGGCACCCCGGCCTTTTCTTTGGAGGTCTTCTGGGAATGCGACGTTTTTGTCTTGCGCTGCTGATGTCTCTAGCTGGTCGCCACGCCTGCGCTCGCCGTGCCGTTCTGGGGTGCGAAGGAGTCGAGCCCGGCCGACACGCCGCCCGCGGCGCTGAAGCCCGGCGAGTTCGTCTGGGCTCCGGGCGTGGCTCCGGATGGCCCGATCGTGGTCGTCGTGAGTCTCGACGAGCAGCGGGCCTACGTGTACCGCAATGGCGTCCAGATCGGCTACACGACCGTGAGCACCGGCAAGCCGGGCCACGAGACGCCTACCGGCATCTTCACGATCCTGCAGAAGGACAAGGACCATCACTCGTCGAAGTACAACAACGCCCCGATGCCTTACCAGGAGCGGCTGACCTGGGACGGCGTCGCGCTGCACGCGGGCGGACTGCCCGGGTACCCGGAATCGCACGGCTGCGTGCACCTGCCTTCGGAGTTCTCCGAGGACCTGTTCGGCGCGACGCACCTCGGCATGACGGTGGTGATCGTCGACGGCAAGACTGCACCGGCGGACGTCGTGCACCCCGCGGCGCTGGCGCCGGTGGCCGCCACCTCCGGCGAGGCCGAGATCGAGGCGCGGCTGCAGGCCGGGGAGAAGTGGCGCTGGCAGCCCGAGAAGTCGCTCGAAGGCCCGGTGTCGATCATGCTGAGCGCCGCAGACCAGCGCGTGATCGTGATCCGCAACGGCATCGAGATCGGGCGTTCCCGCGTGGCGTTCACCGACCCGGGCAAGCCGGTCGGAACGCACGCGTTCATCGTCAAGGACGGCGCGGGGCAGGGCGAGAGCGTGATCCTCAAGGGCGCCGCAGCCCGCAACTGGATGGCCGTGCCGATGCCTGGCTATGCGGATGCGGCCGGCACCGACCTGTCCTCGGTGGTCGGCGGCCGGGTGCGCATGCCGCAGGACTTCGCGAAGCAGCTGTATCCGTTGCTGGTGCCCGGCACGACGATGCTCGTCACCGATGCACCGGTGCTGGAGGAGAACTCCGGCAAGCAGATGACTGTCATGGGCTCCGGAAACCCCAACACGTAGGCCTGGCCAGGCGCGGTGTGGATTGCTGCACCGCGCCTTGGCTACAATGGCGCCGTTAGTTTCACTTGCAATCAATAGCGCCGGGGACAGCAGGCCATGGCAGATCTGTTCGACAACCCGATGGGCACCGACGGCTTCGAGTTCGTCGAGTACACCGCGCCCGACCCGGAGCAGCTGCGCACGCTGTTCGAGCGGATGGGCTTCCCGGTCACGGCCCGGCACCGCAGCAAGAACGTGACGCTGCACCGGCAGGGCGACGTCAACTTCGTGATCAACGCGGAGGCCGGCAGCTTCGGGCAGCGCTTTGCCCAGCAGCACGGGCCGTCGGCGTGCGCGATGGCGTTTCGCGTGCGGGACGCGGCGCAGGCATTCCGCCGCGCCGTCGAGCTCGGCGCCACGCCGGTCGCGACCCCGGTGGGCCCGATGGAACTGAGCATCCCGGCGATCGAAGGCATCGGCGGCAGCCTCGTGTACCTTGTCGACCGCTATGGCGAGCACACGATCTACGACGTCGACTTCGTCCCGGTGGCACAGCCGACGAGCAGCCGCCCGGCGGGGCTCACCTGCATCGACCACCTGACGCACAACGTGCAGCGCGGGCGGATGAATCACTGGGCCGGTTTCTACGAGCGGCTGTTCAACTTCCGCGAGATCCGCTACTTCGACATCGAGGGCCGCAAGACCGGGCTGTTGAGCCGCGCGATGACCAGTCCGTGCGGCAAGATCCGCATCCCGATCAACGAGTCGCAGGACGACAAGTCGCAGATCGAGGAGTACCTGCGCGAGTATCGCGGCGAGGGCATCCAGCACATCGCGCTCGCGACCGACGACATCTGCGCCACGGTCGACCAGCTGCGCAGCAACGGAATCGATTTCCAGGACACGCCTGACACGTACTACGAGGGCGTCGACGCACGCGTGACCGGGCACCGCGAGTCGCTCGACGAGCTGGCGCGCCGCCGCATCCTGATCGACGGCAGCGCGCAGGACGGCATCCTGCTGCAGATCTTCACGAAGAACGTGATCGGCCCGATCTTCTTCGAGATCATCCAGCGCAAGGGCAACGAGGGCTTCGGCGAGGGCAACTTCCGCGCACTGTTCGAGTCGATCGAGCTCGACCAGGAGCGCCGGGGCGTGATCTAGGGGCGAGTGAAGCGCTACATCCCGGTGTCGAGGGTCGAGGGCCAGGCGTCGCGACAGGCGCATTGCGACCTGCCGGAGGGCACCTACGAGCGCGAGATGAGCAAGGAGGGCTTCTTCGGGCCCGCCGCGTTCTTCCACCACCGTCACCCGCCCGACCGGCTGGACCGGGTTCACCGGACCGCTGCAGCCGCGCGCGTTCGACCTGCGACGCCTGTCCAACGGCGTGACGAGCCCCTGGGCTGCTTCGGAAGTCCTGGTCAATGCCCATTGCCGCGTGCGGTTCTGGCAGCTCGCCGTCGAGCATGACGCGCCTGGCCCGCAACGCGGACGGCGACGAACTGCTGTTCGTGCATTCGGGTCGTGGCCAGCTCTTCTGCGACTTCGGCCACCTGGCGATCGAGGCGGGCGACTACGTCGTGCTGCCGCGCGGCACGATGTGGCGCATCGACTGCGACGCTCCGCTGGACGGCGCTGCTGGTCGAGGCCACGAACGCTTCAGTTACATGCTGCCGGACAAGGGCCTGCTCGGCAACCACGCGATCTTCGATCCGGCGCTGCTCGACACGCCGAAGATCGACGCGGCGTTCGCGGCGCAGCAGGGCGACACGCCGTGGACGGTCGAGGTCAAGCGCCGCAACGCGGTGTCGCTGATCACCTACCCGTTCAACCCGCTCGACGTCGTCGGCTGGCACGGCGAGCTTTCGGTCGTGCGCATCAACGTCCGCGACATCCGGCCGGTGATGAGCCATCGCTACCACCTGCCGCCGTCGGCGCACACCACGTTCCTGTCGAACCGCTTCGTCGTCTGCACGTTCGCGCCGCGGCCGTTCGAGACCGATCCGGGCGCGCTGAAGGTGCCGTTCTTCCACAACAACGACGACTACGACGAGGTTCTCTTCTACCACGCGGGCGACTTCTTCAGCCGCGACAACATCCACCCGGGCATGATGACGCTGCACCCGGGCGGCTTCACGCATGGCCCGCATCCGAAGGCGCTGACGCGGATGTTCAGGCAGGAGAAGCCCGGCACGGACGAGTACGCGGTGATGATCGACACGCGTGATCCGCTGGACGTGCTGCCCGCCGCGGGCGACGTCGAATGGACGGGCTACGTCGACAGCTGGAAGCCGGCATGAAGCTCGCCACGCTGCGGAACGGTTCGCGCGACGGCCAGCTGCTCGTGGTGAGCCGCGACCTCACGCGCGCGCTGCCCGTGCCGCACATCGCGCCGACGCTGCAATCGGTCCTCGACGACTGGGTCGCCGCTCGCACCGCGGCTCGAGGAGACGGCGGCTCGCACTGGAGGCAGGGGCGGCGCACGGCAGCATTCCGTTCGACCCGACGACCGTGCTTGCGCCGCTGCCGCGGGCGCATCACTGGGTGGACGGCTCGGCGTACGTCAACCACGTCGAGCTCGTCCGCAAGGCGCGTGGCGCTGAAATGCCGCAGAGCTTCTGGACCGACCCGCTGGTGTACCAGGGCGGGTCCGACGATTTCATCGCGCCGACCGCGGACGTCCCCGTGCCGAGCGAGGACTACGGCATCGACTTCGAGGCCGAGGTCGCCGTGATCACCGACGACGTTCCGATGGGCACCACGGCCGCCGACGCGCGCGGCCACGTCCGGCTGCTGATGCTGGTCAACGACTGGTCGCTGCGCAACCTGATCCCGGCGGAGCTCGCGAAGGGTTTCGGCTTCTACCAGTCCAAGCCCGCGACGGCGTTCTCGCCGGTCGCGGTGACGCCCGACGAGCTCGGCGATGCCTGGGACGGTGGCAGGCCTGCCTGCCGCTCGTCACGCACCTGAACGGCGTGCTGTTCGGCCGCCCGGACGCCGGCGTCGACATGACGTTCGACTTCCCGCGGCTGATCGAGCACGTGACGCTGACGCGAAGGCTCGGCGCGGGTGCCATCGTCGGTTCCGGCACGGTCTCGAACTACGACCGCTGCCGCGGGTCGGCCTGCATCGCGGAGCGGCGCATGCTCGAGCAGATCGAGCAGGGCCGGGCGACGACGCCGTTCCTGCGCTTCGGCGACCGCGTGCGGATCGAGATGTTCGACCGCGACGGCGCGAGCATCTTCGGCGCGATCGACCAGCGGGTCGTGCCGGCGCGCTGATTGCCACGTGCGAGAATTGCGGCGAATGATCTTCGCCAACCTCGACAAGCTGCCACCGGACCCGATACTGGGCGTCACCGCCGCGTTCCGCGCGCGATCCGTCGCCCGACAAGATCGACCTCGGAGTCGGCGTCTATCGCGACGTCGACGGCAATACGCCGGTGCCGGCAGCCGTGAGCGAGGCCGAGCGCGCGCTGCTCGCGGAGCAGACGACCAAGACCTACGTCGGACCGTCCGGCAACCCCGAGTTCAACGAGCGCATCGTCGAACTCGCGCTCGGGCCGCGTCGCTGCGGGACTCCGCGACCGGACGGCGACCATCCAGACCGTCGGCGGCTGCGGCGCGCTGCGCATCGGCGCCGAGCTGATCCAGCGCGTCCCGTCCGCATGCCACGGTGCACGTCAGCGACCCGACCTGGGCGAACCACGAGCCGCTGCTCGGCACCTCGGGCCTGAAGCTCGAGCGCTATCCGTATTACGATCCGGCGACCCGCGGCGTCGCATTCGACGCGGATGATCGACCACTTCCGGCGCTGCCGTCCGGCGTCGATCGTGCTGCTGCACGCCTGCTGCCACAACCCGACCGGCGCCGACCTCGACCCGGCCCATGGAAGGCGGTGACCGACGTGTGCGAGGACCGCGGACTCGTGCCGTTCGTCGACCTCGCGTACCAGGGATTCGGCGACGACCTCGAGTCGGACGTCGCCGGCCTCAGGATGCTCGCGGCCCGCGTGCCGCAGTTGCTGCTGGCCTTGTCCTGCTCGAAGAACTTCGGACTCTACCGTGAGCGCACCGGCGCACTCGCGATCATCGCGGAGAATGCGCACCGTCGCGGCGGCGGTCGCGACGCATCAGGCCCGCACCGCGCGCCGCATGTACTCGATGCCGCCGGACCACGGCGCCGCAATCGTGGCACGACTGCTCGGCACCGCCGGCCTGCGCCACATGTGGGAAGCGGAGCTGGCGACGATGGTGGGGCGCATGAAGTCGTTGCGGGCGCTGCTGGCCAGCCGCCTCGCGGCACGCCGCCCGGACTCGATTTCTCGTGGGTGACGCGGCACCGCGGCATGTTCTCGCTCTCGGGCTCGACGCCGCGGCGATTGCGGCGCTGCGCGGCGACGCACCACGTCTACGTGCCGCCGGACGGCCGCATCAACCTGGCCGGCATCAGCGATTCGAACGTGGACCGGGTCGCCGACAGCATCGTCGCGGCGTGCTCGACCGGACCTGACGCCCGGCGCGGCGCCGCGGACTAGCCGCGCGCACCCCTTGCTATAGAATTCGCGCTCCTCGGAACCGTGCGCCAGTCCAACCTATTGATTGGCGTGGGTTCCTGGCCGAGCAGGCGGGCTCCGGCGGGAGCTCGGCCGGTCCGGCGGGAGATTCGCTGAGAAATCCCCCTGAGCGGGGATTTTTCATTTGCGGAGGGCCGAAAGCGCGGCCTGGACGCGAAAAACGAATGGGCCGCCGGCCCATTTTTTTTTGTTTCTGCGCGCGACGGAAGGACGGCCGGATGCTCAGGGACACGCTGCTGGCGATGTTGAGGCCAATGGTCGAGGAGCTGGGGTACGAGCTCTGGGAGCTCGAGTACTCGCCCGGTCGGGGCAATGGCTTCGTGCGTCTGTACATCGACGCGGAGGCAGGAATCACGGTCGAAGACTGCGAGCGCGTGAGCCGGGCGGTGAGTGAACTGCTCGACGTGGCTGACCCGGTGCCCGGGCAGTACACGCTCGAGGTGTCCTCGCCGGGGCTCGACCGCCCGCTCAGGACCCCGGCGCATTTCGCCCGGTTCGTGGGCGAGCAGGTGTTCGTGGAACTGGCGCAACCGCTCGGCGGGCGCCGGCGCTTCAAGGGCTCGCTGGTGACGGCGGGGCCCGAGCGATCGAAGTCGAGATGGAGGGCCAGCGGCACGTGCTGCCGGTCGCAGGAATTCGCAAGGCGCACCTGGCGCCCGAGGCTTGATCCCCGCGCAGCGGGAGGACGAACGATGAACAAAGAGATCCTGATGGTCGTGGATGCCGTCTCCAACGAGAAGGGCGTCGACAAGGAAATCATCTTCGAGGCGCTCGAGGCGGCACTCGCGTCGGCCACGCGCAAGAAGTACGGCGAGGACATCGACGTGCGGGTGGCGATCAACCGCAAGACGGGCGACTACGACACGTTCCGCCGCTGGAAGGTGTTCGCCGACGACTCGACCGAGCTCGAGTTCCCGGAGAAGGAGCTACCGGCTCGAGGACGCGCTCGACGTCACGCCCGACGCCGAGGTCGGCGGCTACGTCGAGACGCCGCTCGAGTCGGTTGCGTTCGGCCGCATCGCCGCGCAGACCGCGAAGCAGGTCATCGTGCAGAAGGTGCGCGAAGCCGAGCGCGCGCAGGTCGTCGAGCAGTACAAGGGACGCGTCGGCACGCTCGTGTCCGGCATCGTCAAGCGCGTCGACCGCAACGGCATCTTCGTCGACCTCGGCGGCAACGCCGAAGGCTTCATCTCGCGCGACCAGATGATCCCGCGCGAGCCGGTCCGCACCCAGGACCGCATCAAGGCGTTCCTGAAGGAAGTGCGCACCGAGCCGCGCGGCCCGCAGCTGTTCCTGTCGCGCACGGCCCCGGAGTTCCTGATCGAGCTGTTCAAGCTCGAGGTTCCCGAGGTCGGCCAGGGCCTGATCAACATCCTCGGCGCCGCGCGCGACCCGGGCGCGCGCGCCAAGATCGCCGTGCGCAGCAACGACCCGCGGATCGACCCGGTCGGCGCCTGCGTCGGCATGCGCGGCTCGCGCGTGCAGGCGGTCTCGAACGAGATCGCGGGCGAGCGCGTGGACATCATCCCGTTCGACGAGAACGCAGCGCAGTTCGTCATCAACGCGATGGCGCCGGCGGAAGTGAGCTCGATCGTCGTGGACGAGGAAGCCCACAGCATGGACATCGCCGTGGCGGAAGAGAAGCTGTCGCAGGCGATCGGCCGCGGCGGCCAGAACATCCGCCTCGCGAGCGAGCTCACCGGCTGGAAGCTCAACATCATGAGCGAGCAGGCCGCCGAGGAGAAGAGCGAGTCGGAGCAGCGCGAGCTGCGCGAGCTGTTCATGAAGCAGCTCGACGTCGACGAGGACGTGGCCGCGATCCTGGTGGGCGAAGGCTTCTCGAGCATCGAGGAAATCGCCTACGTGCCGCAGGCCGAGCTCGTCGTCGATCGAGGAGTTCGACGAGACGATCGTGCAGGAGCTGCGCAACCGCGCGCGCGACGTGCTGCTCACGCAGGCGATCGCGACCGAGGAGACGATGGAGTCCGGCGAGCCTGCCCAGGACCTGCTCGAGGTCGAGGGCATGGACGACGAGCTCGCAGGCGAGCTGGCGCGACACGGCATCCTGACGCGCGAGGACCTGGCCGAGCAGTCGATCGACGAACTCGGCGAGATTTCCGACCTCGACCCGCAGCGCGCGGGCGAGCTGATCCTGGCTGCACGCAAGCACTGGTTCGAGCAGGACCAGCAGGCCTGACCGGAGGTACCCCATGGCGGAAGTAACGGTCAGCCAGTTTGCCGAGGTCCTGAAGGTCCCGGTCGACAAGCTCATTGCCCAGCTCGACGAGGCCGGCATCAAGGTCTCGGGCGCCGATGACATCATCAGCGACGAAGCGAAGATGGAGCTGCTCACGCACCTGCGCCGGTCGCACGGCCGGCAGGAAGACGCGGCCGCACCACGCAAGATCACGCTGAAGCGCAAGGCGCAGCAGGAGATCAAGGTTGCCTCCGTGCAGGGGCGCGCGCGCACGGTCGCGGTCGAAGTCCGCGCGAAGAAGACCTACCTGAACCGCACCGTGCTCGAGGAAGAGCAGCGGCACCGGCAGGAGGAACTCGACAAGGTCCGCCAGGCCGAGGAGGCCGTGCGCCTCGAGGCCGAGCGGCGCGAGGCGGAGAAGCGCGACGCCGAGAAGGCCGAGCTCGATCGCATCGAGCAGGAGGCGCGCCGGCGCGCCGATGACGAGGCGCGTGCGCGAGCCGACGAAGAGGCCGGCCGCGCCGCGGAGATTCGCGAACGCGAGCGGGTGGAGCGTGAGCGGGCCGAGGCCGAGCGCCGCGCCAGCGAGCCGGCGCGCCCCGCGCCGGTCGCGAAGCCGCGCGTCGTCGAGGAGGCGGGCAGGGACAAGGGGGTCACGAAATACGGCCGCCAGGAACTGCACGTCGGCGGCGACGCGAGCGCGCGCTTCAAGAAGCGCCAGCAGGCGAGCCGCCACCGCCGGCCGGTCCAGGTCAACGTGGACTCGCGCCATGGCTTCGAGTTGCCCACCGCGCCGGTCAAGCGCGAGGTGCAGCTGCCGGAGACGATCACGGTCGGCGAGCTCGCCGGCAAGATGGCCGTCAAGGCCAATGAAGTCATCAAGGCGATGATGAAGATGGGCGTGATGGCCACCATCAACCAGCCCATCGACCAGGACACGGCGCAGCTCGTGGTCGAGGAGTTCGGCCATACGGCAGTGCGCATGAAGGAAAGCGAGCTCGAGGACCAGCTGCAGTCGGCGGCCGGTGAAGTCGAGGCGCTGCCGCGTCCGCCGGTCGTGACCATCATGGGTCACGTCGACCACGGCAAGACGTCGCTGCTCGACTACATCCGCCGCACGAAGGTGGCCGCAGGCGAGGCGGGCGGCATCACGCAGCACATCGGTGCCTACCAGGTGGAAACGCCGAAGGGCCTGATCACGTTCATCGACACGCCGGGCCACGCGGCCTTCACCGCGATGCGTGCCCGTGGCGCGCACGTCACCGACATCGTCGTGCTGGTCGTGGCGGCGGACGACGGCGTCATGCCGCAGACGATCGAGGCGATCCAGCACGCGCGCGCCGCGAACGTGCCGATCGTCGTGGCCGTCAACAAGATGGACAAGGGCGACGCGGACCCGGATCGCGTACGCAACGACCTCGCCAAGCACAACGTCATCCCGGAAGACTGGGGCGGCGATACTCTGTTCGTGCACGTCTCGGCGCGCACCGGCGACGGCGTCGACAAGCTGCTCGAGACGATCCTGCTGCAGGCCGAGGTCCTCGACCTCAAGGCGCCGCAGGACGGCCCGGCGGTCGGCGTAGTGCTCGAGTCGGCGATCGAGAAGGGCCGCGGCCCGGTGGCCACCGTGCTCGTGAAGCGCGGCACGCTGAAGGCGGGCGACCCGATCATCGCGGGCCAGGAATTCGGCCGTGTGCGCGCGCTGTTCGATGCGACCGGCAAGCAGGTCCAGCAGGCGGGGCCGGCCGTGCCGGTGGCCGTGCTCGGCCTGTCCGGACGCTCCGAACGCGGGCGACGACCTGCTGGTGGTCGACAGCGAGCGCAAGGCACGCGAGGTCGCCCTGTACCGGCAGGGCAAGTTCCGCGACGTGCGGCTCGCCGGCGCCGCGAAGAAGATGGAAGACGTCTTCTCGCAGATGGGCGAGCAGGCCGGTGCGGTCGTGGCGCTGATCGTCAAGGCGGACGTGCAGGGCAGCTCCGAAGCGCTGCGTGACGCACTCACGAAGCTGTCCGACCGACGAGGTCGCCGTGAAGGTGATCGCGAGCGGCGTCGGCGGCATCACCGAGTCCGACGTCACGCTCGCCGCGGCGTCGAAGGCGCGCATCATCGGCTTCAACGTCCGCGCGGACGGCGCGGCGCGCAACGCGATGAAGGACACCGGCGTCGACGTCCATTACTACAGCATCATCTACGAGGCGATCGACGACGTTAAGGCGGCCATGACGGGCATGCTGAAGCCGGAGATCAAGGAGCAGATCGTGGGCCTCGCCGAGGTTCGCGAGGTGTTCCGCTCGAGCAAGTTCGGCACGGTCGCCGGCTGCCTCGTGGTCGAGGGCTTCATCAAGCGCGGCAACCCGGTGCGCGTGCTGCGCGACAACGTCGTGATCCACCAGGGCGAGCTCGACTCGCTGCGGCGCTTCAAGGACGACGTCAGCGAAGTCCGGGCCGGCACCGAGTGCGGCATCGGCGTGGTCAAGTACAACGACATCCGGGCCGGCGACCAGATCGAGTGCTTCGCCCGCTTCGAGGTCGCGCGGACAGCGTGACGCAGACGCATGCCGCGCGAGGTTCCACGGGCGAGGCGGGTCGCCGAGCAGGTGCAGCGCACGCTGTCGGAGATGCTGCGGCGTGACGTGCGCGACCCGCGGCTGAAGCCGGTGACGATCACGCACGTGCGGGTCTCGCCGGACCTGACGCACGTGTGGGTGCACTACACGATCCTCACCGGCGACGCGAAGGACCCGCTGCAGCGCGAGATCCTGGACGATTCGGCGCGCTACCTGCGGGGCCCGCTGGGACGGGCGCTGCGCATGCGCGTCGCACCCGAGCTGCATTTCCAGCCGGACGAAGAGCTCGAGCGCGGCAACCGCCTCGACGACCTGATCACGCAGGCAGTGCGCGACGATCGTCAGCGCCACGTCGACGACGGCGGCCCCGCGGAAAAGACGAGGAGCAGTGAGCTCGCCGGGCCCGCTTCGCGGTCGCGACGCCCCGTCGTCGCTGGCGCGAGCTCGACGGCATCGTGCTGCTCGACAAGCCCGCCGGCGCGAGCTCGAACCACGCGTTGCAGAAGGTGCGGCGCCTGCTGCTGGCCGCAAAGGGCGGGCATGCAGGCACGCTGGATCCGATCGCCACCGGCATGCTGCCGCTCTGCTTCGGCCAGGCCACGAAGGCCTGCGGCCAGTTGCTCGGGTCCTCGAAAGCCTACCGCGCCCGGCTCAGGCTGGGCGCCGCCACCGACACCGGCGACGCCGACGGCACGGTCATTCGCGAATGCCCGCGCCCCGCGTTCGACCGCGCGGCGCTCGAGGCGGTACTCGCCGGTTTCGTCGGGCCACGCGACCAGCGGCCGCCGATGTATTCGGCATTGAAGCGCGACGGTCGCCCGCTCTACGAGCTCGCCAGGCAGGGAATCGAGGTCGAGCGGGAGCCGCGGCGGATAGAGATCCTCGCGCTGCGACTGGTCGCTGCCGATGAGACTGAAATCGAATTCGAAGTCGAATGCACGAAAGGGACCTACGTGCGCGTGCTCGGCGAGGAAATCGCCGACGGCGCTGGGCACCTGCGGCCACCTCGGCGCGCTGCGGCGGCTGTGGATCGAGCCGTTCGCCCCGGAGCGGATGGTGACGATGGACGAGATCGAGCTCTGGGCCGGGCAGGGCGAACCGCCGCTCGAGCCCCCGGACTGGCTGCTGCCGGTGGACACGGCATTCCGGGATCGGCCGCGGCTCGATCTGGATGCGCCGCAGTCGGTGCAACTGCGGCAGGGCCGGGTCCTCGCAGCCCCGGCTGGCGTGGTGCCGTCACCGGGAGTCCGGGCCTACGGTGCCGATGGCCAGTTCCTCGGCCTGGTCGAGGTCGGTGCCGACCGCAAGGTCCGTGTCGAGCGCCTGTTCGTGGCCGGCGCCTCCGGCCCGGCAGTCAATCAGGCTTGAGATTCGGGCGCCGCGAACAGGTAAAATGCGCGGCTCACCAAGGGCATACAACAAGGTTTCGAGGATTCCACACGATGGCACTGTCCACCGAGCGCAAGGGCGAGATCGTCGGCAATTTCAGCCGCGGCACCAACGACACCGGTTCGCCGGAAGTCCAGATCGCCCTGCTGTCCGCGCGCATCAATGAACTCGGCGAGCATTTCAGCACCCACAAGCGCGACCACGCTTCGCGTCGCGGCCTGCTGAAGCTGGTGACCCAGCGCCGCAAGCTGCTCGACTACCTGAAGGCCTCCGACCCGTCGCGCTACCAGGAAGTAGTGAGCCGGCTCGGCCTGCGCCGCTGAACTCCACGATCCGGCCCGCACTGCGGGCCGGATTCGTTTCTGCACACCCAAACGCTCGTCAGCACGGGACACCATCGTGAACGTCCACAAGAAGACATTTCAGTACGGCCCGCACACCGTCACCATCGAGACCGGCCGCCTCGCGCGCCAGGCCGACGGTGCAGTGCTCGTCTCCATGGGAGACACCGTCGTCCTCGTCACCGCCGTCGGCCGCAAGAACGCGGACCCGAACAAGGATTTCTTCCCGCTCACCGTCAACTACGTCGAGAAGACGTACGCTGCCGGCCGTATCCCGGGCGGCTTCTTCAAGCGTGAGGGCCGTCCTTCCGAGAAGGAGACGCTGACGTCGCGCCTGATCGACCGGCCGATCCGCCCGCTGTTCCCCGAGGGCTTCTACAACGAGGTGCAGGTCGTCCCGACCGTCGTCTCGCTCGATCCCGAGATCGACTCCGACATCCCGGCGATGCTGGGCGCGTCGGCTGCGCTGGCGCTGTCCGGCATCCCGTTCAAGGGACCGATCGGTGCCGCCAGGGTCGGCTACGTCGACGGGCAGTACGTGCTGAACCCGACGGCGGCCACGCTGAAGACCTCGAAGCTCGACCTCGTCGTCGCCGGCACCGCCGATGCGGTGCTGATGGTCGAGTCCGAGGCCAAGATGCTGTCGGAGGAGGTCATGCTCGGCGCCGTGGTGTTCGGCCACGAGCAGATGCAGGTCGCGATCAAGGCGATCCGCGAGCTCGCCGCCGAGGCCGGCAAGCCGGCGTGGGACTGGACGCCCCCGGCCGAGGATGCGGCACTGGTTGCAGCGGTCGCCGCGCAGGCCGAGGCCGAACTCGGCAAGGCCTACAGCATCACCGAGAAGCAGGCGCGCTACGCGCGCGTCGGCGAGATCAAGAAGGCGGCCGTCGAGGCGCTCGCGTCCGGCGATGCGCCGAAGTTCGACGCCCGCAAGGTGACCGACGAGATCGGCCGCCTCGAGTACAACATCGTCCGCCGCCGGATCCTCGCGGGCGAGCCGCGCATCGACGGCCGCGACATGCACACGGTCCGCAAGATCACGGTGCAGACGGGCGTGCTGCCGCGCACGCACGGCTCGGCGCTGTTCACGCGCGGCGAGACGCAGGCGCTGGTCACGACCACGCTCGGCACGGGCCGCGACGCGCAGATCATCGACGCGCTCGCCGGCGAGCGCAAAGAGCCGTTCATGATGCACTACAACTTCCCGCCGTTCTCGGTGGGCGAGACGGGCATGATGGGCTCGCCGAAGCGCCGCGAGATCGGCCACGGCAACCTCGCGCGCCGCGGCGTCAGCGCCGTGATGCCGGACATGACCACGTTCCCGTACATCATCCGCGTGGTGTCCGAGATCCTGGAGTCGAACGGCTCGAGCTCGATGGCCTCGGTGTGCGGCACCAGCCTCGCGCTGATGGATGCCGGCGTGCCGCTGAAGGCGCCGGTGGCCGGCGTCGCGATGGGCCTCGTGCTCGAAGGCGGCAAGTTCCAGGTCCTGACCGACATCCTCGGCGACGAGGACCACCTCGGCGACATGGACTTCAAGGTTGCCGGCTCCTCCGACGGCGTCACCGCGCTGCAGATGGACATCAAGATCGAGGGCATCACGCGCGAGATCATGCAGGTCGCGCTCGAGCAGGCCCGCAAGGCGCGCCTGCACATCCTCGGCGAGATGGCCAAGGTGATCACCACGGCGCGTCCGCAGATGTCCGAGTGGGCGCCGACGATCATCACGATGAAGATCGACCCGGAGAAGATCCGCGAGGTCATCGGCAAGGGTGGCGCGGTCATCCGCGGCATCACCGAGGAGACCGGTGCGACGATCGACATCGAGAACGACGGCACGGTCAAGATCGCCTCGGTGAACGGCGCGGCCGGCCGCGAGGCGCAGAAGCGCATCGAGCTGATCACCTCCGAGGTCGAGGTCGGCGCGGTCTACGAAGGCAAGGTCGTCCGGCTGATGGACTTCGGCGCGTTCGTGCAGATCCTGCCCGGCAAGGATGGCCTGGTGCACATCTCGCAGATCTCCGAGGAGCGCGTCGAGCGCGTCAGCGACAAGCTGAAGGAAGGCGACGTCGTGCGGGTGAAGGTGCTCGAGGTCGATCGCCAGGGCCGCGTGCGGCTGTCGATGCGCAACGTCGACGGCTGAGCGCCGCGACAGGCGACTGGAGCCAACGAAAAAGGCCGGCAATGCCGGCCTTTTTTTTCGCCTCGAAAATCGGTGCGTGGCACCGGTTTTCCTATTCCTTTTCGTTGCGTCCCCAGGAGCCGGGCAGGCGGCTGAACACTTCTTCCTGCAGGCCCTTCCAGCGCTGGTAGTTCTTCTGCGCCACGGCCGTCACCGTCTCGAGCGGGTCGATACCCACGACGCTCTTGAACCGCTCGCGCAGCTCGCGCTGCTCCTTCGCGAACTGCTGGATGCTCTCGTCCAGGTAACGGCCGACGAAGTCGTGCAGACCGCTGCCGTAGCTGCGGATCACCTGCGAGAGGAAATCGCGACTCATCAGCGACTCGCCCGCGCCTTCCTGCTCGGCGATCACCTGCAGCAGGATGCTGCGCGTGATGTCCTGCTGTGACTTGCGGTCCGTCACGACGAAATCCACGCGCTCGACGACCAGGCGGCGGATGTCGGCCAGCGTCACGTAGCGGCTCTCGACGGTGTCGTACAGCCTGCGATTGGGATACTTG
Source organism: uncultured Gammaproteobacteria bacterium (assembly GCA_963776815.1). Classification (GTDB taxonomy): domain Bacteria; phylum Pseudomonadota; class Gammaproteobacteria; order Steroidobacterales; family Steroidobacteraceae; genus RPQJ01. The sequence goes on along the minus strand of CAVZNZ010000013.1, from coordinate 247,850 downwards.
CGGATCACTCGCGGTCCCTGCCGTCCGCCGCCCTCGGCTGCCGTGCGCGCCGGACTTGGCGCGCTTTGTCTTCGCTCTGGTCGTCATTGAATCTTTCCTGTGACTGAATACATCACGCTGGTTCCGGAACCCGGCGCGCGGCCTCGCCCGCGAAGCTCTCCGGATGCCAGTTCGAAACGGCCCACTCCCAAACGTCACTGACCTTGCCCTGCGCCAGGCCCGGAGGCGGTTCCTGCCTGAGGAACTCGAGCGCCGCCACCGCCTGTGCCGCAGGGCCGGCTCGCCGCCAGCCGAGGTGCATCTTCGGACTTGGAGAGCTTAAGCCCACCGGCGTCAACGGCAAGTGGTACGTGCATGTAGGTTACCGCCGGCAAACCCAGTGTTTCCCGCAACAGCACCTGCCGCGGGGTGCTGGCTGAGCAGGTCGGCGCCGCGCACGACGTCCGTCACGCCTTGCTCCGCATCGTCGACGACGACGGCCAGCTGGTAGGCATGCAGGCCGTCCCGCCGTCGCAGCACGAAATCGCCCAACGGTACGGGCAACGTTGATCGCCTGCGGACCTTGGACACGGTCCAAGAACTCCACTACGCGATCCGGGACGCGAAGTCGCAGCGCACGCTCGCCCGGATGGTCGGAGACCGGGACGAGGCACTGCCGCGGGTGGTAGAGCTCGTCGCCAGCGACGCGCTGCTGGTTTTCGGGCAACGCGGCCAGCGCAGCGCGCGAGCACGAGCATTCCCGCAGGTGGCCCCCGCGCGCGAGCTGGTCAAGTGCCGCCTGGTAGGCCTCCGTGCGCGTGCTCTGCCTCAGCACGGGCCCGTCCCAGTGCAGCCCGAGCCGGTCCAGCGTCTCGAGGATGTCGATCGCGGCACCAGGCTTCTCGCGGGGAGGATCGAGGTCCTCGATGCGGACCAGCCACTCGCCACCGCGCGAGCGGGCCTCGAGGTAGCTGGCCGACGGCGGCGACCAGCGATCCGAAATGCAGGGGCCCGGTCGGGGAGGGCGCGAAGCGTCCGCGATAGGGCCGGGAAGGCTCAACGATAGAAGTCGTCCCGGTCGCCGAACTGCTTCTCGCGACGCTCGCGGCGCTCCTGCGCCTCGACGCTCAGCGTGGCGACCGGCCGCGCTTCGAGGCGCTTCACGCCGATCGGCTCGCCGGTCTCGAGGCAGTAGCCGTAGGAACCGTCCTCGATGCGCTTCAGCGCCTCGTCGATCTTGCGGATCAGCTTGCGCTCGCGGTCGCGAGTGCGCAGCTCGAGGCTGAACTCGGATTCCTGGGTGGCGCGGTCGTTCGGATCCGGGAAATTGGCCGCTTCGTCCTTCATGTGCAGCATCGTGCGGTCGACTTCCTGCATCAGGTCCTGCTTCCACGAAGACAGGATCAGGCGGAAGTGATCGAGCTGCTCCTTGCTCATGTACTCCTCGCCCTTGCGCGGGACGTACGGCTCGACGTTACGCGGACCGGAGAGCAGGCTCATGCCGGAACGCAGGTCATCGACCGGCCGGGGCGGCTGCACCGTCTTCACGACGGGCGCCGGGGCGGGAGCAGGCGCCTTCGGGCTGACAGCGGGCCTGGCCGGCGCCTTGACCGGCACGGGCTTCGCAGCCGTCTTCTTTGCCGACGGAGCCGGGGCAGCCTTCGCCTTCGCGGCGGGCTTGGCAGCCGCTTTCGGCGCCGGCTTGGAAGAAACTGTCTTCTTGGCCTTGCTCGGCTTTGCAGACGGTTTCTTGGCGGGCATCAGGGGCACTCCGGGGGACTCAGAAGGACGCGGGATTATACAGACCGGGCGCTGCCGGTAAACCCATTCCTCGGCCGCTGCCGCAGGCCCGCGCAATCATGCCTCGGCAGCCTCCGTGATGCTGTGAGACAAGCCACTTTCTTTTACACTTGCGCTCCTCCCTGGAGCCCCCTTTCCGACGCGGGTGAACGATGCGCCTGACCAAGATCAAGCTGGCCGGATTCAAGTCATTCGTCGACCCGACGTCGATCAGCTTCCCGAGCAGCCTGGTTGGCGTCGTCGGCCCGAACGGCTGCGGCAAGTCGAACATCATCGACGCGGTGCGCTGGGTGATGGGCGAGATCTCGGCGAAGCACCTGCGCGGCGACTCGATGGCCGACGTGATCTTCAACGGCTCGGGCTCGCGCAAGCCCGTCGGCCAGGCCTCGGTCGAGCTCGTGTTCGACAACTCCGACGGCAAGCTTGCCGGTGAGTACGCGAACTACTCGGAGGTTTCGCTGAAGCGGGTCGTGTCCCGCGACGGCCAGTCCTCCTATTTCCTGAACGGCGTGCGCTGCCGCCGCAAGGACATCACGCAGCTGTTCCTCGGCACGGGCCTCGGCTCGCGCAGCTACGCGATCATCGAGCAGAACATGATCTCGCGCGTGATCGAGGCGAAGGCCGACGACATGCGCGCCTTCCTCGAGGAGGCCGCGGGCATCTCCAAGTACAAGGAGCGGCGCCGCGAGACCGAAAGCCGCATCGCGCACACGCGCGAGAACCTCGCGCGCCTCGGCGACCTGCGCGACGAGGTGGAGAAGCAGTTGCGGCACCTGCAGCGCCAGGCCGCGACTGCACGGCGCTACCAGGTGCTGAAGCAGGAAGAGCGGCAGCTGCAGGCGGAGCTGCTCGCGCTGCGGTTGCGCGAAGTGGAGAGCGAGTCGGGCGCGCGGCAGGCGATCCTCGGCGAGCGCGACCTCGCACTGCAGTCGGCGCTCGCAGAGCAGCGTTCCGTGGAAGCTGCGATCGAGCGCGCGCGTCGCGACCACGATGCGCACGCCGAGGTACTCGGCGAGGTGCAGGGCCGCTACTACAAGGTCGGCGCCGAGATCTCGCGCACCGAGCAGGCGATCGAGCATGCGCGGGAGATCCGCGGCCGCCAGCGCCAGGAGCTCGAGCAGATCGCGCAGGGTCTGCAGGACGCCGGCGCGCACCGGGTGCGTGACGCCGAACAGGCGTCGGCGCTCGAGGCGATGCTCGCGGAGCTCGGTCCGGGCCTCGAAGCGGCGCGTGTCGCGGAGGAGAGCTCGGCAGTGCAGCTCGCGGAGTCGGAATCCGCGATGCACGCGTGGCAGGAACAATGGGAAGGCTTCAACCAGTCGCTGCGCGCATCGTCGTCGGCCGCGGAGGCTGAGCGGGCGCGACTCGACGAGATGGACAACCAGCTCCGCCACCTCGCCGCGCAGCGCGAGCGCGTGGCTCAGGAGCACGCGGCGCTGTCGGCAGCCGATGTCGCGGCAACGCTGGCCGACATCGAGCGCTCCGAGGCAGAGGCGCGCGCCGGGCTCGAGGCGGCCCGGGAACGCATCGCGCAGTTCGTCGCGCGGCTGCAATCCGAGCGCACTCGCGAGCGGGAGCTCGCCGAGGCGGCGCAGGCGGCTCGCCGCGAGACGCAGGACGTCGAAGGCCGGATCGTGTCGCTCGAGGCGCTGCAGCGGGCTGCGCTTGGCCAGGGCCAGGGCAAGGTCGTCGACTGGCTCAAGTCGCGCGGGCTCGAGGGCAACCAGCGGCTGGCGCAGCAGTTGTCGGTCGACTCCGGCTGGGAGCGGGCAGTCGAGACGGTGCTCGGCTCCTACCTCGAGGCCGTATGCGTCGACTCGATCGACGACGTGGCGGGCATGCTCGAGAGCCTGGGCTCCGGCACCGTGACGTTCTTTGCCGGCCAGCAGGGCCCGGCGGGCAGCGGGCATGACTCGCGTTCGCTGCGCTCCCGCGTGCAGGGGCCGACCGGGCTCGACGCGTTGTTCGAAGGGATCGTGGCCACCGATTCGCTCGCCGACGCGCTTTCGGTGCGCCGGCAGCTGCGGGCCGGCCAGTCCGTGATCACCCGCGAGGGCATCTGGATCGGGCCGGACTGGCTGCGCGTCAGCCGTGATCGCGACTCGCACGAGGGCGTGATCGAGCGCGAGCACGACCTGCGCCGTCAGCGCGCGGAGCTCGATCGACTGCAGTCGCGGCACCGCGAGCTCGAGCAGCAGCTCGAGTCGCACCGTGCGGACGTGCGCGGCATCGAGGACAGCCTCGCCGCCGAGCAGGCGCAGTTGTCGCAGACCGGGGCAACGCACATGTCGTTGCGCTCGCAGCTCGACAGCCTGCGCGCCCGTTCCGAGCAGCGCAGCGCGCGCATGCAGCAGCTCGCCGGCGAGCTCGCCGAGCTCGAGAACGCGCTCGAGGTTGCGAACGCGGGTAATCGCTCTGCCCGCGGCCGGCTCGCGGAAGCGATCGATGCGATGGCGGAGCTCGAGGAACGCCGCAAGGCCCTCGAGGCCGAGCGGGAAGCCTTGCGCCTGCGCCTCGCCGAGGCGCGCGGCCTTGCGGAACAGCATCGCAATGCCGCACGGGAAGTCGCGATTCGAGTCGAGTCGCGCCGCACCAGCTACGAGTCGCTGCTGGCCGGCATCGCGCGCCTGGACGGGCAGATCGGACAGTTCACGGCCCGGCGCGCCGACCTCGAGCAGCAGCTCGAGGGCAATGATGCGGCGGAGACCGAGCTCAAGCAGTCGCTCGAGACGGCGCTGCAGATCCGCGTGACCGTCGAGGAGGAACTTGCGGCGGCGCGAAGGGCGATGGAAGCCGTGGATGCCAACCTGCGGCGCTCGAGGAGCGCCGCATGGGCACCGAGGCGGCCGTGCAGGAGGCCCGTGACCTGCTCGAGAACGTGAAGTTCTCGGTGCAGGAACTGCGCGTGCGCCGCGAGTCGCTGCTCGAGCAGTTCGCCGCAACCCGGCTCGAGCTGCAGGACGTCGTTGCCGCGCTCGTCGCCGAGGCGAACGTCACTGGCTGGGAAGCGCGGCTCGCGGAGACCACCGACAAGATCGAGCGCCTCGGGCAGGTCAACCTGGCCGCGATCGACGAGTTCAAGGAGCAGTCGGAGCGCAAGGAATACCTGGACCGCCAGTTCGCCGACCTGAACGACGCGCTCGCGACGCTCGAGGACGCGATGCGCAAGATCGACCGCGAGACGCGCAGCCGGTTCCAGGACACGTTCGACCGGGTCAACGCCGGCCTGAAGGACAAGTTCCCGCGCCTGTTCGGCGGCGGGCATGCGTACCTCGAGCTCGTCGGTGAGGACGTGCTCGAATCGGGCGTCGCGATCATGGCGCGGCCCCCGGGCAAGCGGAACAGCTCGATCAGCCAGCTCTCCGGCGGCGAGAAGGCGCTCACCGCGGTCGCGCTCGTGTTCTCGATCTTCGAGCTGAACCCGGCGCCGTTCTGCCTGCTGGACGAGGTGGACGCGCCGCTCGACGAGAACAACGTCGGCCGTTTCTGCGACATCGTGCGCGAGATGTCGGGTCGCGTGCAGTTCGTCTTCGTGACGCACAACAAGTCGACGATGGAGCTCGCGAACCAGCTGCTCGGCGTGACGATGCACGAGCCCGGCGTGTCGCGGCTCGTGGCCGTGGACGTCGAGGAAGCGGTCAGGCTCGCCGCGGTCTGACGCAGCACGATGACGGAACTGCGCTGGATACTGCTCGGAGCCGGCCTCGCGCTGATCGCGGGGATCTACCTGTGGGGCCTGCGCTCGCGCCGACGCTCCGCTGCGTCCGAGCCGGTCACGTGCCGTGCAATTCGAGCCGCCGCCGCCAGCCGAGCATCTCGACCCGGTCCGGATCCAGGCACCCGGGATCGATATCCAGCGGATCGAGCCGGAGCATGCGGCTCGACGATACCGGCACGGGCACCTATCGGGACCTGCCGGTCGTGGATTTCGGCAACGACCGGGCACCGGAATGGGCCGGGACGGCCGCGCGCCGCGAACCGACACTGGGCCAGCGGCTTACCGCCCCGGAACGCGAGCTGCGCGAGCCGGCTGTCGATTCGCGCCCCGCTCCCGACGAAGCTCCGGTCGCTGACGAGGCTCGCGCCGGAAGAGGACGAAAGCGAAGACGCGGTCGCCGCACGCGCCCAGCGGATCGTCGCGATCCGGGTCACTGCGCCGGCACCGTCGCGATTCGAGGGCTCGCTGCTGCAGGAATCGCTCGGCGCAGAGGGCTTCGAGTTCGGTCGCTTCCAGATTTTCCATCGCCTCGACCCGGTCGGTCGCCCGGTGATCAGCCTTGCGAGCCTGCGCGAGCCCGGCACGTTCGATCCTGCGACGATGGCGGGTGCCGCCTATGCGGGGGTCGCGCTGTTCGCCGTGCTGCCGGGACCAATGCCGGCTCAGCAGGCATTCGAGGAACTGCTGGTCGTCGGACGCTCGCTGGCCGGACGCCTCGGCGGCAACCTGCAGGACGAGCGCGGCGGTTCGCTCAGCATGCAGCGCATCGCGCAGCTGCGCGAGGAGATGCTGACCTTCGACCGCAACCGGGCCAGCCGGCCCGCTCGCTGACGCGGCCGATGGCTGGCAGCGAGGCCGCGCAGCGTGCCGACGAGCTCCGCCGGCTGATCGAGCACCACAATCACCGCTACTACGTCCTCGACGATCCCGAGGTCTCCGACGCGCGCTATGACGCGCTGCTTGCGCGAGCTGCAGCAGCTCGAGGCCGCGCATCCGGAACTCGTCACTCCCGACTCGCCCACGCAGCGCGTCGGTGGATTCGTCTCGCGGGAGTTCGCCGAGGTGGTGCACGCGGTACCGATGCTGTCGCTCGACAATGCGTTCAGCGAGCAGGATGTGCTCGATTTCGACCGCCGTGTCCGGGAGCGCCTGGACGTTGCGGAGGTCGAGTACTCGGCCGAACCGAAGATAGACGGACTTGCGATCAGCGTCCGATACGAGCGAGGCCGGCTCGTGCAGGCGGCCACGCGCGGCGACGGCGCCAAGGGCGAGGACGTCACCGCCAACGTCCGCGCAATCCGCTCCGTGCCGCTGCGCCTGGTAGGCCGGCACGCGCCTGCGGTGCTCGAGGTTCGCGGCGAAGTCTTCATGACGCGGCGGTCCTTCGAAATGCTGAACCGCCGCCAGTCCGAGAGCGGTGACAAGACATTCGCGAACCCGCGTAATGCGGCGGCCGGCAGCCTGCGGCAGCTCGACCCATCGATCACGGCGAGCCGTTCACTCGACCTGTTCTTCTACGGGGTCGGTGCCTCCGAGGGCTGGTCCGCGCCGCGCCGGCACAGTGACGTGCTCGCGTCGCTGCGCGAGCTTGGCCTGCGCACCTGCCCTGAGATCGACGTCGTCGCGGGCGTCGCGGGCTGCCTCGCGTATTACGCGCGGATCGGCGGCAAGCGCGACTCGCTCGGCTACGACATCGACGGCGTGGTCTACAAGGTCGACCGCCTCGACTGGCAGCGTGACCTCGGCTTCGTCGCGCGGGCCCCGCGCTGGGCCGTCGCACACAAGTTCCCGGCGCAGGAAGAGACCACGACCGTCCGCGACGTGGAGTTCCAGGTCGGCCGCACCGGGGCCCTGACGCCGGTGGCGCGCCTCGAGCCCGTATTCGTCGGCGGCGTCACCGTGAGCAACGTCACGTTGCACAACATGGACGACCTCGAGCGCAAGGACGTCCGCATCGGCGATACCGTCGTGGTGCGCCGCGCGGGAGACGTGATCCCCGAGGTCGTGCGCGTGATCCCGGAGCTGCGTCCTGCCGACGCCCGCCGGGTCGAATTGCCGGAACGCTGTCCGGTATGCGATTCGCACGTGACCCGCGCCGAAGGCGAGGCGGTCGCCCGCTGCAGCGGCGGGCTCGTGTGCCGGGCCCAGCGACGCGAGGCACTGCGTCATTTCGCGTCGCGGCGCGCAATGGACGTCGAGGGCCTGGGCGACAAGCTGGTCGAGCAGCTGGTGGACGCCGGACGCGTGACGACGCCGGCCGACCTCTACACGCTCGAGGCCGACGAGCTCGCGGGACTGGAGCGCATGGGGCCTCGCTCGGCGGCGAATCTCGTCGCGGCGCTCGAGCGCAGCAAGCAGACCACGCTGCCGCGGTTCCTGTTCGCGCTCGGCATCCGCGACGTCGGCGAGGCCACGGCGCTTGCGCTCGCGCAGCACTTCGGCAACCTCGACGCGCTGCAGGGAGCGACGCTCGAGGAAATCCAGCAGGTGCGCGACGTGGGCCCGTCGTGGCCGCGCACGTGCACGACTTCTTCTCCGAGCCGCGCAACCGGGAAGTGATCGCAGCGCTGCGCAAGGCCGGGGTCACGTGGCCGGAGGTCGAGCAGACGGTCGCGCCGGCCGAGGGACCGCTGACCGGCGAGATCGTCGTGATCACGGGCACGCTGTCAGTCGATGACCCGCGACGAAGCACGTGACGCGGCGCGGGCGGCCGGTGCAACGGTGACCGACTCCGTGTCGAAGAAGACGACGCTGCTGGTCACCGGCGGCGAACCGGGATCGAAGCTGCGCAAGGCGCAGGAGCTCGGCGTGCGCGTCGTCGACGAGGCGCAGTTCCTCGGCCTGCTCGGACGGGCCGAACGGTCGTGACTGGGCAACGCCGTTGATCAGCTACGCGCTCCGCAGGCTTGCAGGCATCGTCCCGACGCTGCTGGCCATCATTACGGCGGCGTTCTTCCTGATGCGGCTCGCCCCGGGCGGGCCATTCGACGAGGAGCAGACGGTGCCGCCCGAGATTGCGGCCAACCTGCAGGCAGCTTACGGACTGGACCAGCCGATCCTGGTGCAGTACGGCAACTACCTGAAGGGGCTGCTGCACGGGGACCTGGGGCCGTCGTTCCGGATGAAGGATTTCAGCGTCGCCGAACTGATTGCGGCCGGACTGCCGGTCACGCTGACGATCGGCGCCGCGGCGCTGGCACTCGCGGTGCTGCTCGGCGTCCCGCTCGGCCTGCTCGCGGCGCGCCGGCACAATCGCTGGATCGATCACGCCGTGATGGGCCTCGCGCTGGTCGGGATCGCAGTGCCCAACTTCGTGGTGGCACCGGTGCTCGCGCTCGTTTTCGGCGTGCACCTCGGGTGGCTGCCCGTGGCCGGCTGGGACAAGGGCAGCCTCGCGTACATGGTGTTGCCCGCGGTCACGCTTGCGCTGCCGTTCGTGGCCTACGTCGCGCGACTCACGCGGGGCAGCCTGCTCGAGGTGCTCCAGGCGCCGTATATCCGCACGGCGCGGGCCAAGGGACTGAGCAGCGCGGCGATCCTGCGGCGGCACGCACTGAAGCCGGCGCTGATGCCGGTAGTCAGCTTCCTCGGTCCGGCCACGGCAGGGCTGCTCACCGGCTCGCTTGTCGTCGAACAGGTGTTCGGGCTGCCCGGCGTCGGCCGCTACTTCGTTCAGGGTGCAATCAACCGCGACTACACGCTCGTGATGGGCATGGTGGTCTTCTATGCATCGCTGATCCTGCTGCTGAACCTCGCCGTGGACCTGGTCTACGGCTGGCTCGACCCGAGGATCCGCCATGAGTGACGTCCCGCGCGGGCTCTGGTCCGATGCGTGGCGGCGCCTGAAGCGCAATCGCGCTGCGATCGTGTCGCTCGCGTTGCTCGCCGCGATCGTGGTCGCTTCGCTGTCGGGCCTGCATTGAGCCCGTACACGATCGACCAGGTCGACTGGTCGTTGAGCACGCTCGCCTCGCCGCCGTCGCTCGCGAACGGCCACTGGTTCGGCACCGACAGCAACGGCCGCGACCTGTTCGTCCGCGTGTGGGCGGGCACGCAGGTATCGCTGCTGGTGGCGCTGCTCGCGACGGCGGTGAGCCTGCTGATCGGCGTGGCGTGGGGCGCGACCGCGGGCTATCTCGGCGGGCGCACCGACGACTGGATGATGCGCTTCGTCGACATCCTGTACGCGCTGCCGTACATGTTCTTCGTGATCATCCTGACCGTCGTGTTCGGTCGCAGCCTGTTGCTGATCTTCCTCGCGATCGGCGCGGTCGGATGGCTCACGATGGCACGTATCGTACGCGGCCAGGCGCTCGCATTGCGTCACCAGCCATTCGTGGACGCGGCCATCACGCTCGGGCTGCCGACGCATCGCATCATCGCGCGGCACATCGTGCCGAACGTGGTGGGCACGGTGATCGTGTACGCGACGCTGACGGTGCCGCAGGTGATCCTGTTCGAGAGCTTCCTGAGCTTCCTCGGCCTCGGCGTGCAGGAGCCGCTGACCAGCCTCGGGCGCCTCGTGGCCGAAGGCGCGGCTCGAGATGGAGAGCGCGCCGTGGCAGTTGCTGGTGCCGTCGGCCGTGCTCGCAACGATCCTGCTGTGCCTCAACTTCCTCGGCGACGGGCTCCGCGATGCGCTCGACCCGAGACAGCGCTGACATGAGTACCGGGCCACTGCTCGCAGTCCGCGACCTGCGCGTCGATTTCGACTCGCCGGAGGGCACGGGTGCGCGCCGTCGCCGGCGTTTCTCTCGACGTCATGCCGGGCGAGTGCCTTGCCGATCGTCGGCGAATCGGGCTCGGGAAAGAGCCAGCTGTTCCTTGCCTGCCTCGGCCTGCTTGCAGCGAACGGCCGGGCATCGGGTTCCGCGCGGCTGCTGGGCGACGAACTGATCGGACTGACCGAGCGCGAGTTGAACGCGTTTCGCGGCACGCGCGTGGCGCTGGTCTCCCAGGACCCGATGAACGCGCTCACGCCGCACCTGCAGATCGGAAGGCAACTCACCGAGGCGCTGACCGATCGCGGGCTGCTCGATGAGTCCCGTGCGCGGGAACGTGCGGTCGAGGCGTTGCGCTCGGTGGGCATTCCCGATCCGGAGTCACGGCTGAACCAGTACCCGCACGAGTTGTCGGGCGGCCAGCGACAGCGCGTCGCGATCGCCATGGCGCTGGTCGGGCAGCCCGCGCTGCTGGTTGCTGACGAGCCGACGACGGCGCTCGACGTCACCGTGCAGGCGCAGGTGCTGCGCGTGCTGCGGCAATCGAAGCAGCATGGGCTGGCAATCGTGATGATCACCCACGACCTCGGCGTCGTGGCCGGCATCGCTGACCGGGTAGCGGTGATGTACGCCGGTCGCCTGGTCGAGAGCGCGCCGGTGGACGCGATCTTCGAGTCGCCCGCACATCCGTACACGGCCGCGTTGCTTGCGTCGGTGCCGCGGCTCACGGGCGCACAGACGGAGCGGCTAGCCAGCATCGAGGGCCAGCCGCCGCGACCACAACAGGTGCTTGCGGGCTGCCGGTTTGCGCCTCGCTGCCCGTCGGCGCGTGACGTTTGCCGGACCACCGAACCCGAGGTCGCGGACGCGGTTGCCGGTTCGCGGCAGGTGGCTTGCCACGCGCCGCTTCCCGCAGGATGGCCGCGATGAGCGCGCCGCTGCTCGCAGGTGAGGGACCTGCGCGTCGAATTCCGTCTCGGCCGCGGCTGGCTCGGATCGACGACGCGCACGCTGCACGCGCTTGCGGGCGTCGATATCGACGTCCCCGAGGGCCGCTCGGTCGGCATCGTCGGTGAATCCGGCTGCGGCAAGTCGACGCTGGCCCGCGCGATCCTCGGCCTGCAGGCGCCGAGCGGCGGCGAGATTCGCTGGCGCGGACAGCCGGTGGACACGACCGATCGCGGGCAGATGCGCGCGATCCGTCGCGAGCTCCAGGTCGTGTTCCAGGATCCGTTCGGAAGCCTCGATCCGCGCATGACCGCGGGCGACAGCGTTGCCGAGGCGCTGGAGGCGCTCGAGGGCGTGAACGAACCCGCGACGAAGCGTGCCCGGGTCGATGCTGCGCTGGCGGATGTCGGTCTGGACGCCGGACTTGCGGCGACGTTATCCGCACGAATTGAGCGGGGGCCAGTGCCAGCGGGTCGCGATTGCGCGCGCGACCATCGTGCGTCCGCGGCTGCTGATCTGCGACGAAGCCGTGAGCGCGCTCGACGTATCGGTCCAGGCGCAGATCGTGAACCTGGTCGGCGACCTGAGCCGTCGCCATCGCATGGCGCTGCTGTTCATCAGCCACAACCTCGCAGTCGTGCGACACCTCTGCGAGGAGGTCGTCGTGCTCTACCTCGGCCGCGTAGTCGAGCGCGCGGGGCGGGGCGAACTCTTCGCGTCACCGAAGCATCCGTACACGCGCGCGTTGCTTGCCGCCGTACCGGAGCCTGACCCCAGGCTCGCACGACGATCAGACGCGATGCCGGTGTCGGTCGAGGGTGCCCCTGGCGCGCCGGCCAGGACCGGCTGCGCGTTCGCCCCAAGGTGTGCGTTCGCCGACGAGCGCTGCCGGACCGACACGCCGGTGCTCGAAGCCGCGGCCCCGGGCCACGCCGTGGCCTGCCATCGCTGGCGCGAAGGCACGAGCCTGTCACCTGATTTCGGCGCGCTCGGCCGCCGCCCCGCGGCTGTTCCTAGCCGGAATACGTCTTTACCGGCCTTGTCCCGGCCCCGACCGCAGGTTTACCTTCGGGCCGTTTATCGTGCACGCAGGCCGCGCCAGCCAATGACTGTGGACATCGGATTGCTGCTGCTGACCGCCGCATCGATCGGCTTCATACACACGCTGCTCGGTCCGGACCATTACCTGCCGTTCGTGGCCATGAGCGCCGCACGCGGCTGGAGCAGCCGCCGCACCTTGTGGATTACGGCGCTGTGTGGCGCCGGGCACGTGCTCGGCTCGGTGGTGATCGGCATGGTCGGCATCGGTATCGGCGTGTCGCTGCACAAGCTCCAGTGGCTGGAAAGCATCCGCGGTGACGTCGCGGCGTGGCTGCTGGCCGGGTTCGGGCTCGCCTACATGGCCTGGGGACTGAAGAAAGCCTGGCGGTCGCGTCCGCACGTCCACGGGCACGTTCATGCGGACGGCACCCGCCACCAGCACGAACACGACCACATGGGCGGGCATCTGCATCCGCACGTCGATCCAGCACGCGCACGGAGCATCACACCGTGGGCGCTGTTCGTGATCTTCATCCTTGGTCCGTGTGAGCCGCTGATCCCGATCCTGATGTACCCGGCCGCGCAGCACAGCTGGTGGGGGCTCGCGCTGGTCGTCATGGCGTTCGGCGCGGCGACCATCGCCACGATGCTGACGGTGGTTTATCTTGCGCAGCGCGGCCTCGAGCACCTGCCGCTCGACACGGCGGAGCGTTATTCGCACGCCCTGGCCGGCGCCGCCCTCAGCCTGTGCGGGCTGGGGATCGTATTCCTGGGACTTTGACGGGGGAGCGATGCCCACCCTGATCCAGCAACCCGGGCGCGCGGGAAAAATGTACGCCGGCTTGCCGGGACCGCTGCAGGGAATCGTCGTACTCGACCTGAGCCGGATACTGGCCGGGCCCGTGGGCGACGCAGGTGCTCGCCGACTTCGGCGCCGAGGTGATCAAGGTCGAGCACCCGCGCGGAGGCGACGACACGCGCAAGTGGGGTCCGCCATACCTGAAGGACGCCGACGGTCGCGATACCAGCGAGTCCGCGTACTACCTGTCGGCAAACCGCGGCAAGCAATCGGTGGCGATCGATCTCGCGATCGACGAAGGGCAGTCGCTGATCCGCCAGCTCGCCGCGGGGCCGACGTGCTGGTCGAGAACTTCAAGGTCGGCGGGCTCGCGCGCTACGGCCTGGCCTACCACGACCTCGAGCCCATCAATCCGCGGCTGATCTACCTGTCGATATCGGCGTTCGGCCAGGATGGCCCGAGCGCGGCGGAGCCGGGCTACGACGCGATGATCCAGGCCATGGGCGGCCTGATGAGCATCACGGGCGTGCCGGAAGGCGAGCCCGGCGCGGGCCGCAGAAGGTCGGCGTCGCCGTCGCGGACCTGATGTGCGGCATGTACGCGGTGGCCGCCGTGCTGGCTGCGCTGAACGAGCGGCACGACTCCGGCCGCGGGCAGCACATCGACCTGTCGCTGCTCGACACGCAGGTTGCCTGGCTTGCGAACCAGAACATGAATTACCTGGTGTCCGGCCAGCCGCCGCAGCGGCAGGGCACCGCGCACCCGAACATCGTGCCGTACCAGTCGTTCCGCACGGCCGACGGATTCCTGATGCTGGCGGTCGGCAACGACGCGCAGTTCGCCCGTTTCTGCGCAGTGTGCGGGGCCCCGGAACTGGCCGTCGACGCGCGCTATGCGACCAACAAGCAGCGCGTGGCCAACCGCCGCGATCTGGTGCCGCTGATCGAGACGCTGATCAAGGGCCGTACTACGGCCGCGTGGCTCGCGACGCTGCGCGAGGCGCAGGTCCCTTGCGGCCCGATCAACGATCTTGCGCAGGTCTTCGCCGAACCGCAGGTCCGTCACCGCGAGCTGCGGCTCGATCTGCCCCACCCGCTGGCAGGCACCGTACCGGGGGTCCGAAACCCGGTGCGCTTCTCCGCACGCCGATCGTCTACGATCGCGCTCCACCGCCGCTCGGCGCCGACACGGAGGAGGTGCTGGCAAGGTGGCTGGGGCTCGACCACGCGGCCGTGGAGGGGCTCCGCAAGCGCGGCGTGGTGGCGTGAAACACGTCCTGTCCAGCCCGGCGGGCACCGTCATAATTAGCTGTCAATTGGAGCTGAAATGACAGGTCCCGCCATGCCCACCCGCACGATCCGCTCGAGTCCCAGCCTGGCGAACGTCCGCTACGAGATCCGTGGCCGGCTGGCCCGGCGCGCCCACGAGATGGAGCGTCTGGGGTACGACATCGTCTCGCTGAACATCGGCAACCCGGGTGCATTCGGCTTCCGGACGCCAGAGACGATGCGCCTCGCGATGATCGAGAACCTGCGCTCAGCCGAAGGCTATTGCCACCAGAAAGGCATCTTCCCGGCGCGCGAGGCCGTGGTGATGCAGCAGCAGGAGCGGGGCGTGCGCGGCGTCACTGCCGACGACGTCTTCATCGGCAACGGCGTCAGCGAGCTGATCGACCTGACGCTGCGCGCGCTGCTGGCCGCGGACGAGGAAGTGCTGGTCCCGAGCCCGGACTATCCGCTGTGGACGGCAGCGGTGAACCTGAACCGGGGGCGTGCCGTGCACTACACGTGCCCGCCGGAACGCGGCTTCATCCCGAACCCCGAGGAGATCGAGTCGCTGATCACGAAGCGCACGCGCGCAATCGTAGTGATCAACCCGAACAACCCGACCGGCGCCGTGTATCCGCGGCACGTGCTCGAGGCCATCGCACGGATCGCCGAGAAGTACCACCTGGTCGTGCTCGCCGACGAGATCTACGACCAGATGACCTACGACGGCGCCGAGTTCATCCCGATGGCGACGCTCGTGCAGCACACGCTGTGCGGCACGCTGAGCGGGCTCTCGAAGGTCTACCGCGCGTGCGGCTATCGCGTCGGCTGGGCGTCGTTCTCGGGCGACGTCGAGCACTCGCGCGAGTACCTGTCGGCGCTCGAGCTGTTGTCGTCGCTGCGCCTGTGCAGCAACGTGCCGGGCCAATGGGCCGTGCAGACCGCGCTCGGCGGCTACCAGAGCATCCGCGAGCTCGTGACGCCGGGCGGCCGTCTGTACGAGTCGCGCAAGGCGATCGTCGACGCCGTCGGCCGCAGCCGCTACCTGTACCTCACCCCGCCGATGGGCGCGCTGTACGCGTTCGTGGGCGTGCAGGCAGAGAAACTGCCCGACTTCGACGACCAGCAGTTCGCGCTCGACCTGCTCGAGCACAAGCACGTGCTGGTGGCGCCGGGCTCGAGCTTCAACGTGCCGTACCGCAATCATTTCCGGGTCACGAACCTGCCCGAGCCGCAGGTGCTTGCCGATGTATTCGGCCGGATGGAGGAGTTGCTGCAGAGCTACGCTGTGGGCGAATTGCCGGCGACGCGACCGAACCCGGCGCTGCGGGTCGTCGACTGCGGCGAAACGTTGATTCCGAATTAGATATACACCGTAATTGTTTGTTTTATAAATAAAAACGGTCGTGGATAAGGACGTTCTACGACCAGGCGTCGCGTGGGTCACGGCGACGCGGCGACTCGCGCACTTCCTGCGCGTGCGGCATGACGACCGCTGCACGCCAGCGGCCTGGAGGTCTGGCCCACTCCCGACGTCGTGACCTGGTCGACGCTGGTCGAGCGGATGTATGCCACTGACCGGCAGGCTGGCCGGACCGCCGGCCGCTGGCTGCCCGATGCCGCCGCACGTCTCGTGTGGGAGCGGATCGCGGAACAGGACTCGGCGACGGCCCACCTCGTGTCGCCGCGCCTGCTCGGACGCTCGGCCTACGACTCGTGGCGCAGACTGCACGCGTTCGAGATTCCGCTACGCGCCATCGCCGGTGACGACCGTCCCGAGGCCCGCACGTTTGCACGCTGGGCCAGCACCTATTCCGACTGGCTGGATCGCCACCACTGGGTCGACGAGTCGCTCTCTGTCGGGCCGTCACCCTGATCCGCTGGCCCGGCAATGGAACTCGTCGGGTTAACACGCTGACCCCTGCCCAGCAGGCGTTCTTCGCGCGCCTCGACCGAGCCGGCGTCAACGTGACGCAGCGTTCCGAGCCACTGCGACAGGGCCTGGTCACACGCGTCGAATGCCGCGACCGGACGGCGGAACTCGACACCGCGGCGCGCTGGGCGGCCCAGCGGCTAGACGGTCGCACGGGAATCCGGCTTGCGATCGTCGTTCCGGGACTGCGCCTGCCGAGATGAAGTGCGCAGATTCGTCGAGCGCGTGCTCGCACCGGACGCAACGGTCGCCGGCGGCCCGGCACCGGAGTCACGCGCATTCGAGCTCGCGGCGGCGCGTCCGTTGTCAGCGCGCCCGCTCGTCGCAGCAGCGCTCGAGACGATCAACGGCATCTCACGAGCCGCCGACGTTGCACTCGCGGGACGTGCTGCGCTCGCCGTTCCTCGCCGACGCGGCCAATGAAACTGACGCCCGCGCACGGCTCGATGCGCGCATCCGCCGCAGCGAGTCGCCCGACCTCGGCTTGCCCCGGCTGCAGCTGCTCGGAGCGAGCATCATTGCCGCTGCTGGCCCGTGCGCTGCGATCCGGACTCGACCTCGCGGCTGCATGGCCGCGCCGTGCGCCACCGAGCGGCTGGTGGCGCCTCTGGTCGCAGCTGCTGGGCGCGATGGGCTGCCCCGGTGACGACCTCGACAGCGACGAGCACCAGGCCCGCCAGCGCTGGCACAGCTGGTCGGTGAATTCGGGGGCCGCGACGACTACGCAGGAACGATTTCAGCCGCGGCAGCCGCGGCGCTGCTGCGGGACATGGCACGCGGCACGCTGTTCGAGCCCCAGGAACTGCGCACGGCCCTGACGATCATCGACCCGGACACCTGCGCTGGCATGGACTTTGACGGGCTGTGGGTCTGCGGACTGGAGGCAGGCCAGTGGCCGGCGCCGGCGGCGCCCGATCCGTTCCTGCCGCGCGACTGGCAGTCGCGACAAGGCATTCCAGGCGCGACTGCGGAGGGCTCCGCAGCGGCAGCGCAGCGCGTGCTCGAGCGACTGTGCCGCAGCGCCGACGAAGTGATCCTGAGCAACCCGCAGTTCGACGAGGACGCGCCGTTGCTGCCCAGCGTGTTCGTGGCGAGGCTGCCGCATCATCATCGCCGGCGACCTGGTCCAGTCTTGCGCTCGCAGCCGAGACGTTTGCAACCAGGCCGGAGCTCGAGCGGCTGGTGGATGGCGCCATGCCTCCGGTCCGGAGCAGGAGGCGTCGCGTGGCGGCGCGAAACTGCCGGAACTCAGGCAGCCTGTCCGTTCCGCACGCAGGCCGAGTTGCGGCTCGGCGCACGCGCGCTGGAGGAGCCCGAGCCGGGCATTGCCGCGTCGGATCGCGGTGATCTCGTGCATGCGGTGCTCGCACGCCTCTGGAACGACATCCGGGACCACAGCAGCCTGTGCGCAATGAGCGCGGCGGACCTGCTTGCCAGGGTTCGCAGCGCGATCGCTGCCGAGACCGCGATCGCGCAACGCTCCGCGCAGGGCGTGATGCGTCACCTGCTCGAGATCGAGGCCGGGTGGCTCGAGGCGCGCGTGCTCGAGCTGCTGCAGCAGGATCGCGCCCGTCCGCCGTTCACCGTCGATCACTAGAGCAGGACCACAAGGTCGCCACGGGCGGTCTCGACTTGACGCTGCGCATCGATCGCGTGGACCGGTTGCAGGATGGAAGCGTCGCCGTCATCGACTACAAGACCGGCGGGATGCGGACCGTACGCGTGGCTGGCGAGCGGCCAGACTGCCGCAACTGCCGCTTTATGCCGAAGCCGTAGGACGTTCGCGATTACTGCGCTGGCCTTCGGTCGCGTGCGAGCGGGCGAAACCGGCTACGCAGGACTGGCGCGCGAGGCCGAACACGATGCGGGCCTGAAGGTCCCACGATGCGGAGCTGGCCCAGGGAGTACGCGTGCTGGACCGAGCTGCAGGCCGCATGGGAACGGCGGCTGCGTGCGCTCGCGGAGGAATACGTGCAGGGCGACGCGCGGCTGGCTCCCGATCCATCGCAGCCTGCAAGTACTGCCACCTTGCCGCGTTGTGCCGGATCGGCGAGTCCGGGCTGGAAGCGGACGCGGAGGGCGCTGCGGATGAGTGACCTGCGGCGCCAGGACCAGCTGGCCCGGGAAACCGCACTCGACGTCACGCGGAGCTTCATCGTCCAGGCCCCGGCGGGTTCCGGCAAGACTGAGCTGCTGACGCGCCGTTTCCTCGCGCTGCTCGCGACGGTGCAGGCGCCGGAATCGGTGCTCGCGATCACCTTCACGCGCAAGGCTGCGGCGGAGATGCGCGACCGGATTGTCGGGGCGCTGCGTGCCGTCGATGGCGCCGTTGCAGCGAGCGTTCAACTGCACGGGCGCACGCTCGAGCTCGCACGCGATGCGCTTGCGGCCGATCGCAGCGCTCGGCTGGGACCTGCTCGGTAATCCCGCCCGGCTGCGCATCCAGACGATCGACTCGCTGAACCTGGCCTCGCGCGGCGGCTGCCGGTGCTGTCGGGACTCGGCGCCGGCCTCGGCGTGGGAGGACGGCCGGAACTCTATCGTGCGGCTGCCGAGCGCTTCTCGAGCACCTTCCCGCCGGCGACAGCAGGTATTCCGCGGCGGTGGCAACGCTGCTCGGCCACCTCGACAACCGCGTTCAACGCTTCGTGGTCTCGTGATCGAGATGCTCGCCCGGCGCGACTCGTGGGGCGCAGAACTGCCGCAGGCCGGCGTGGATCCGGCTCGAGCGCGGCACTGCGCGAGCGCTCGAGTCGACGCGCGCCGCTCGTCACCGCACATCTCGCGGCACTCGCGCGGCAATTCCCGCGCGAGCTGCTTGGCGGAGGCCTGGGTCGCGGCAGGGAAGCGGCGGCAACGTTGCTCGGAACGGCCAGAGTCACCGATCGTCGAGCTCGAGCACTGCGCCACGCTCCCCGGCGAGACGCATGAGACGCGGCGCGTGGCTCGCGCTCGCGACCCTGCTCCTGACCGAGAGCGGCGGCACGCCACGCAAGAGCTTCGACTACAAGATCGGCTTCCCTGCCGGGCCGGAGGCGAAGGCACGCAAGGCCCGTGGCGGGAGCTGCGCTCGGGCTCGAGGAATGCCTGACCTCGTGCAGCTGTTGCATGCCGCGCGCCATTGCCGGGCCGCACTACACGACGACGAATGGCAGGTCCTCGAAGCCCAGCTGATCGTGCTGCGCCTGGCAGCGGCCGAACTCGAGCTCGTGTTCGCGGAGCGGCGGGCGCGGACTACCACGGATCGCCGCCGCGGCACTGGTCGCTCGGCGACGAAGGCATGCCGACCGACACCGCGCTTGCGCTGGACGCGCGCTCAGCCACGTGCTGGTCGACGAGTTCCAGGACACGTCCGAGGCGCAGTACGGCTGCTCCGCGGCGCTGACTGCCGGCTGGCAGCCCGGCGACGGCCGCACGCTGTTCCTGGTCGGCGACCCGATGCAGTCGATCTACCGCTTCCGCCAGGCCGAGGTCGGGCTGTTCCTGGACGTGCGGGAGACGGCATCGGCGACCTGCAACTTCGAGCCGCTGACGCTCGCGGTCAATTTCCGCTCGACCGAGCCCGGTGGTCGACTGGGTGAACCAGTGTTCGAGAGGATCCTGCCGGCACGAGCGACGTGGTGCGCGGTGCCGTGCGTTTGCGCCGAGCGTCAGAGCCGACGGCGCGGGCGGGGACGGAGGGGCCGGGTCACGCGCTGTTCGGCGCAGCCGGCTCCCGAGGCTGCCGGGGTTGCGGCGTCGTCGACGGAGGCACGCGGGGGCGCCGGCGCCGAACGTGGCGATCCTGTGCAGCCGCAGCCACGCTGGCGACATCGTCGCGGCGCTCCGCGCCGCGGCGAGCCGTTCGAGGCCCCGCCATCGACCTGGTGGCGGGCGCCCGGTCGCGCTCGACTTGCTGGCACTCACCCGGGCCCTCGTGCACGCGGGTGACCGGCTCGCCTGGCTCACCGTCTTCGGGCGCCCTGGTGCGGTCTGTCTCTGGCGGACTGGCTCGAACATCGGCGACGCCCGACGCGACGTTGCTCGAGCTGTGAGGGATCCGGAGCGCGCGCGGAGTGCCGATGGCGGCTCGCCTGGGCCGCTCGCGGCGGATTTCTCGGGAGGCCCTGTCTCGGCCGGCTCCCCTCTGCCGGATGTCGTGGAAGGTGTCTGGGTCGAGCTGGGCGGTCCCGCGCTGTCGGGCCGGCGCTCGCCCTCGCCGACCTGGCCTACCTGACGAGATGGACGAGGTCGGCGGCCGGGCGGGTTAGCACGGCGTGCTGGTTGGCCCGGGCTCTCGCATCGGACGCGGGCCTCCCTGCCGGGCGCCGGGGGCCCGTGCAGGTGATGACCATCCACAAGGCCAAGGGCCTGCATTCGATACGTCATCCTCCCGGACTCGAGCGCAGGCCGCGGGCCGACGACAAGCGGCTGCTGCAGTGGGCGCGAGCTGCCGGGCGCGGCGGCATCGCGAACTCGATCGTCGCCCCGATTGCCGGCACTGGCGGCCGACCCCAATCGCCTGTATCGCGTGGCTCGAGGGACTAGAGGCGGACAAGCTCCGTGCAAGAGAAGCGGCGGTTGCTGTATGTCGCGGCGACGCGCGCCGAAGCGCTGGCTGCACCTGTTCGGCACCTGTCAGCTGAAGGCACAGCCGGAAGGAGGAGCCGACGATCGTGCGTCCGGCACGTCGTCAGCTCGGCGCTCGGCATGCTGTGGCCGGTGGTCGAGGACGAGTTCGCAGGCGCGGCTTGCAGAAGCCGGAGCGGTGCGAGGGCGAGGCCGCGTCCCGAGATTGCGCGCGATCCGCCGCTGCGGCGCCTGCCGCTCGAGTGGCGCGTGCCCGTTGCGTCGTCGCGCCGCGAATCGAGTCCGAACCGTGCGCGACGCGCCATTGCGACGCCGGCGGTCGAGTTCGACTGGGCGACGGAGACGGCGCGTCATGTCGGAACCGTCGTGCATCGCGAGTTGCAGCGCATGGCCCGCGAAGGAGAGTTCGCCGCGATCCCGGACCCGGCGACGCGGCGGCGTTTCGACGACGAGCTGGCCGAGCTCGGCGTACCCGCCGACCGGCGCGCGGCAGCGGTCGACCGGGTCGTTACCGCCGTGCAGCGCACGATGGGCGACGAGCGTGGACGCTGGCTGCTCGATCCGCGCCATGCTGCGGCCGCGAACGAGCTCGCGCTCACCGGGCGGGTCGACGGAGAAATCGTGTCGGGTGATAATCGACCGGACTTTCGTCGACGCAGTCCGGCATGCGCTGGATCGTCGACTACAAGACCAGTCAGCCACGAAGGCGCCGGTCTCGACGAGTTCCTCGCAACGCGAGCAGGAACGCTACCGGCCCGCAACTCGAGCGGTACGCGGCGCTGATGCGCACGACTCGGCACCGAGCCGGTGCGGCTCGGGCTGTACTTCCCGCTGCTCTCGGCGTGGCGCGAGCCTGGTCGTGACGCGTCC
Organism: uncultured Gammaproteobacteria bacterium; assembly: GCA_963776815.1. Lineage (GTDB taxonomy): Bacteria > Pseudomonadota > Gammaproteobacteria > Steroidobacterales > Steroidobacteraceae > RPQJ01. The sequence continues at coordinate 226,204 of CAVZNZ010000013.1, read as the reverse complement.
GAGCGCTCAGATCGTTCCGCTGACGCTGAACTGGCCGGCGACCGGCCGCATCCGCGGGCCCGAGCAGCTCCAGCGATCGGCGCAGCTGGCGGCGGCGTCGTCGCCGCGCGGCGCGAGCGTGCCCTCGAGCAGGAAGCTGCGGTCCGGCGCGAGCGTGATGCGGCCGTCGACCGCGAACGGTCCTTCCTTGTCGGTGACGCCGCGCGCTGATCTGCCGGCGGTGCCGTCGCCGCCTGTCGGCGTCGGGTCCGGCACCTCGACGTGGTAACTGCCGATCGACGCATTGCGCGGCGGAGGCGCCGATCAGCGCCGTCCATGTCGAGCGTGCCGCGCACGGTGGCCGGCCAGCCTTTCTCGAGCGCGCAGCTCCGTCGACGTGCGCCTGCAATCGGCCCGCGCCAGCCGCTTGGGCAGCGCCGAGCGGGCAGGCTGCCGAATGCCTCGACCGGCAGGTCGACGCTGCGCGTTCGAAGAGCATGACGATGCCTGACGAGACGCCGCCGTCACGTCCGCTTCGACGCGACCGTCGGGCCGCGTCGAGTTGCACGTGCGCGCCGAGCTGGCCGCGCAGCAGCGACGAGTGGCGTGAACGTCCAGCGCAAGTCGCCCGAGCGTCGCGCCACGCCAGGCGAGCCCGACGCGCGCGCCCGATCCAGATCGATCCCGACCACGACCGCTGCCGTCACGCCGACGCGTTGCGAGCCGGCCGGAGAAGCACCGCGGCGGGCAGCGTCGCGATCGCAAATGAGCAGCAGCGGCAGCGAGCGCCGAGCGCCGATCAGCCAGCCAGGGCGCTTGCGCGTCGACTGGCGGCGCCTCGCGCGCCGTGCGGTCACGGCCCCGGCGGCTGCGCCATGGCCGAGCGTGAGGCTGGCGTTGACGAGTCCCGGTGCCCGGTCGCAGCGTCGATCGCTCGCCGCCTCGACCGTGACGCCGTACTGCTGCTGCAGGTTTGCGAGCCACGCCACCAGGACGTCGAACTGTGCACGCCTCGAGCCGCAGCCTGCAGGCCGTGTTCGCCGTCCGGGCTCTGGTCGCGCATCGGCGCTGCCGAGCCCCGACTTCGCGCCCGGTGCGATCGATCGAGCACGACCAGCGATTCGTTGCCCGCTGCCGCGCGCCGCCGGACGCACTCGCCGCCATCACCTGCGGCGCCACCTCGCTGCATCCAGGCGAGGTCGGCCGCCTTCTGCTCGACGCGTGCCGCGCTGCCTCGAGTTGCAGTCGCGCTCAGCGGCATCACGATCGCGAAGTACAACGCAGCGACGGCGGCGAGGCGCCGCCGCCAGCGTAGACGAGGCCGCCGTTCGCGCGGCGCGAGGTTGCCGAGCCAGTCGCGCAGCGTTCATGCCGGACCCAGCCTGACCTGCAGGCGGCCTTCGACAGCCTGGCCGCGCGGCGTCGGCCGACTGCAGTTCAGCGTGAGATGCCGCCACCGGCTCATGGCCTGCTTGATCGCCGTCGAGCGACTCGACCGGTCGGCGCGGTGAGGCGCAGTTCGAGCGACGTTGCCGCGGAAGCTGATCGGCCTCGACGCGTGGCCTGCCGGCGCCTGCGCCATCGCCTGCGCGAGGGCGGAAATCGCCGGCGAGCAGCGCCGCCGCCGGACGCAGCCTGCGGCTGCCGAGCGCGCCCTGCATCTGCGCGCGCGGGTCGACGACCGGCTGGCCCGGCAGCGCCTGCGGCGAACACCTGACGCGATCTGCGGCGTCGAGCGCCTTCTCGGCCGGCTCTGCAGCTACCAGATCGACAGGCCCTGGCTCGACGACGAACACGAGCGACCAGTGCCAGCGGCGAGTGCCGCGCGGCAGGCGCCATTCGCTGCACCGCGACTGCCGAGCGAGGAGCGCGCGGCGTACGGGCCCTGCAGCAGGTTGACGCCGGCGCCGGTCACCGCCTGCGCCGCGAGCAGCGGCAGCGGCGCCGTCGGGCAGCAGCTTGACCTGCAGCGTCGCGGTGCGCGATCGCAGGCCCTCGATCAGTGTCGCGGTGCCGCTCGTACTCCGCCGGTGCTCGCGTAGAAAGCGACGTGCTCCGACCGGCCAGATTCGCCATCGGCGCCCGGCGGCACGCAGCGCGAGCTCGAGCGCGGCCGTCGAGCGGCTCCGCATCGAGCGCGTAGGGCAGGCGCGTCGGGACGGCGCACGTACAGCATGCCTGTCGTCGAGCAGCAGCGTGCAGCCGCGCCCGGCGAGACGGGCACGGCCGACGCGAATCGGCGTAGGCGGCGTCGAGCTGGATGCCGGCCGCTTCGCACTGCGTCGAGCCAGCGCTCGATCGAGGCTGCGCGCGACGACCGCGACCGGCGTGCCCGGCCGCCGCCGGGCGTCTGCGCGCCGACCGCGAAATGCAGCGTCTCGACGTCGGAGGCCAGTTGCTCCTCGAGCGCGAACGGCACCGCCTGTGCGATGCGCGCGCCGCCGCGCAACGGCAGCTCGGGCTCGGCAAGCGTGATCTCGCCGGACGGGCACAGCAGCACGACCGAACGGCCGTCCGACGAGATTCAAAAGCGTCGGAAATGGGACCGCTCGTCCACCGGCTCGAAGCCGGCGCCGTTGCCCGTCCACGATCAGCCACGAGGCCGGCGCCTCTTCCCCGGCGCGCAGGCGAATCACCAGCGTCTCAGACATCGGACCTCGGGACGATCATTCGGTACCGAAACTGCGCAGCATACGGCCGCACAGGGCCGCCATTGCCGCGAGCGAGCAGACTGTACAGGGTGAATTCGGTGGTGCCAATAGTGACCCACACTGTTGCGCGGAACCAGCTCGATTGCGTCACCGTGGCCTGCATCTTCTGGTACTCGCTTCGCCCAGATGCCGCGCAGGTCTTCCAGCGTCGGGAAGCAGCCGTCGCGGCGGTTGGCGAGGTCCTCCGGGTCGTCCGAACCGCGGCGCCCTGGGCCAACGCCGTCGAGCAGCTGCCGGCGCCGAGCACACGTTGAGCGGCGTGCCGACCGGCAGGGCGGCCACGTACGGCCCCAGCTTGCGGTAGCGCTCGGCGCGAAGCCGGGCAGGGCCATGGTCTCGCTGGTCGGGTCATGGGCCCGTTCGCGGCGCGGTAAGGCGGGTTCTCGCCCAGGTAGATGCCGTCCTCGGCGCCGTCCGGAACACCGGGATGGTGTCCGCGTCGAGCCAGTCCATCGCGATGGCCCACGCCGCTCGATCCGAGGCGGCGAGCATCCTCTCGAACTGGGCGACGGCCTCGGCGTCACCTTGCCCTCGCGTCACGACAGATTGTTCATGTTGAAGCGTCCCTGCATGTCCTCGAGCCTGCCTTCGACTTTGCCGCCGTCGATCGGCAGCGGCGGCAGGGGCCTTGCCCAGATCTCGCCGCGGTGATCCGTCTGCGAATCCTGGCGGTGTTTCTGCAGGAATTCCGCTGCCGAGGCCTCGGCGCCCAGCGCGATCTCGTAGCCCTGTCGCGCGCGAACATCGTGACGCTGCGCCGCTGTTCGAGCTTGCCGCGGAATCGCGACGTTCACCGCGAGGATCGTGGCAAACGCGACGATCAACACGGCCGTGATCAGCGCGACGCCGTGTTGCGCGGCGCGGGAAATTGGTGCGGGCACCGACTTTCATCCAGCCACCTCGACCAGCCGGCGGATCGTCGCCCCAGTCCTCGAGCTCGAGCGTGACTTCGATCGCGGCCGGACGGGAACGTTGATCGGCCTGCGAGGGATCCGGCGGCACCGGCCGCGCCCGGCCAGCCCTCGCGCCATGTCGCGGCTCTGGTCCATGAACCGCAACTTGACCCGTGCGGACCCCGCGAGCAGCTTGCCGCGGACAGTCTCCACCGAAAGCGTGCGATCAAGCACGGCCCAGTGGTCACGATACAACCCGTTCTGGTCCAGCCGATAGGTCACGCGCTGCAGCGTCGGGCGCTAGAGCCCCGCGGTGTTGCTCCAGCCGGAGCGCGTGAACTCGCAGCTGTATTCCGTCGGAGTCGCGGCGAGCATCGCCGGCAGCCCGATCGCCGAGCGGTTCGCGGATCGGCCGCGGCTCGAGCTGCTCCGAGGTCCTGGGAGATCGTCTGCACCGCACGCTGCACCTCGCGCGTCCGCTCCAGGCGCTGCTCGGCGTATTCGCTCTGCCCCTGGAGTTCGGTGTAGCCGCCTAGCGCCAGCGTGCCCACGACGGCGAAGATCGCCACCGCAACCAGCAGTTCCATCAGCGTGAATCCCGCTGCGCCAGCGCTGGTCGCGCGATATTCGCTCGTCCTCCGGAGGCGTCGGCTGCGGCGCAGGCGTCTGGTCGGGGAGCTGCGAACCGGGTCTGACCGGAGGTTCGGCGCCCGCCATCGCCCTTGCCGGGCTTCTTGCCGGATCCTTGCCGTCGTTGCCGCCATCACCATCGTCGTCCTGGCCGCCGGCAGTGTCCAGCCGCTCCAGTCGAGCACGCCTCCGCCGGCCGGTGCCGATGGCGGTGCCGTAGAAGCCGGTGACCGTTGCCAGCGCGGACTCTCCGGCGTGTCGGTCTGGCGCACCGCGACGTCCATCCTGCGCATGCTCTCGACCTGCGTCTGCGTGACGCGCATCGTCCATCGCCAGCGTTGGCCCGCGAACTCGACGTTCGTCTGAGGTCTCCGTGACCGCGGGCGGCTCGGCTGCAATCGCTGCTCGGTGATCACGTTCATCGCGATCCAGTGGGCAAGCGTCTTCTCGCGCAGGTACGTGCCGTTCCGCGCCGACTGCGTCACGGCCTCGATCACGCCGAGCATGCCGAGCGCGACGATCACGAGTGCGGCGAGCACCTCGATCAGCGTGAAGCCGCGTGCGACGCCGGAGCCGCGCGGCGCCTCAGCGCGCGGTGAGCGTTCATCGTCCCTGAGGATCTCGATCTGTGCCGTCGACGGTGCCGGTGACGCGCCGCACCTCCTCGGTGCCTTCGCGCCGGAAGACGATCTCGAACGGCACGATGTCGCCCGACGCCATGCACCACGACCTGCGGCGGCAGTGGCGCATCCGGTGTCTCCTCCTGCTTGCGTGGCTTGAGCTGCACCTCGCGGGACTCGAGCACAGGGAGGTGACCAGCCCGCCGGCAGGCTGCGCTCGCGCAGCAGCGGGTCGTCGGTCACCGGGTCCCAGCGATCGTTGCGCGAATCGTAGCGCAGGAAGTCGTAGCCGCTCGCGTCGACCCGGAAGCCGACGTCCTGCCCCTGCATCATCGCGTCCTCACGCACCTGCGCCAAGCACGGCGCTCAGGCGTGCTGCCTCCTGGTCCATCTCGTGGTCGCCACCGAGCACGCTGACGGAGATCACCGCCATGCTCGTGATGATGCCGATGATGACGATGACGACCAGCACCTCGAGCAGCGTGAAGCCCGAGGCGCGGTGGCCGGACGCGGGCCAAGGCCAGTGGATTACTCGATGTTCCAGTTGCCGATGTCGGCATCGGGGCCCTCGCCACCCGGCTGGTTGTCGGCGCCGAGGGTGTAGAGGTCGTACTCGCCGCCGTGGGTGCCCGGCGCGATATAGGGGTAGTCGATGCCCCACGGGTCCTTCTTCAGGCCATCGATGTAACCGCCTTGCTTCCAGTTGCGGATATTCGGGTCGGCCGGCTGCTTGACCAGTGCCTGCAGGCCCTGGTCCGTGGTCGGATAGCGGAAATTGTCCATGCGGTACAGGTTGAGCGCGGTCTCGTACGCGCGGATGTCCTGCTTCGCCTTCGTGACTCGCGCGTCGTCGATGCGGCGGATCACGTTCGGCGCGACGAGCGCCGCGAGGATGCCGAGGATCACGACGACGACCATGATCTCGATCAGGGTGAAGCCGGCGTTCCGGCGGCCGCCGCAGGACGGCGCGCGCCGCGCAGTGGCGCGTTGGAGAAGAAGTTCATCGCGTGGTCGAGCCCGTGGCTGTAGAGTCCGCGAATCATAGCAAATGGCGTTGCGCCCTCCGATCGACCGTGCTCGAGCGACTGCAGCGTCACGATTTCCGCGACTGGCCGCTGCCGGGCGTCCTCGCAGCCTTGCTGGTCGTGCGTTCGCCGCCGGCCCGCATGCGCTCGCGGTGCTGCGCTACGAACGCGCAGCAGTCCTTGGCGGCGAGGCCTGGCGGCTCGTCACGGCGCACCTGGTGCATTTCGACCTCGCACACCTCTGATGGAACCTCGCCGGCCTGGTCCTGGTCTGGCTGCTGTTCGCGCACAGCTACACGCCTCGCGGCTGGCTGCTGATCCTGGCTGCTTCGACCTCGCAATCGACCTCGGGTTCCTGCTGTTCGAGCGACGAGCTCGACTGGTACGTCGGCTTCTCCGGTGTGCTGCACGGGTGCATGGCAGCCGGGCTGGTCGCGTGGCTCAGGACCGAGCGCGACGCGTTGACGGCGCTGGTCGCCGCGCTGTTCGCGGCGAAGCTCGGCTGGGAGCACGCGGCGGGACCGCTGCCATTCACCGCCGGCACGCATGTCGTTGCCCGTCGTCTACCAGGCGCACACATACGGCGCGATCGGCGGCGCCTGGCCGCGGCTGTGGCTCGCTGCGCCGGCGGCGTCCGCCGGACGGGACCGGTATAATCCCGCGACCGGGCGGGTCCGCCGTCCAGCAGAAACGAGAACAACATGACGTTGGCATTCGTGTTTCCGGGCCAGGGTTCGCAGTCCGTCGGCATGCTGTCGGCGCTGGCGGCCGCCGAGCCGGTCGGTACAGCAGACCTTCGCCGAAGCCTCCGACGTGCTGGGCTACGACCTGTGGGCGCTGTGCCAGCAGGGTCCGGAAGCCGAGCTCGGCATCACCGAGAAGACGCAGCCGGCGATGCTGGCCGCCGGCGTCGCCACCTGGCGCGTGTGGACGGCGCGCGGCGGGCCGATGCCCGTTGGCCATGGCGGGTCACAGCCTCGGCGAGTACACGGCGCTGGTCTGTTCCGGTGCGCTCGATTTCCGCGACTGCCGTGGACCTGGTCGGTTCCGCGGACAGGTGATGCAGCGAGCCGTGCCGCTCGGGCGAGGGCGCCATGGCGGCCATCCTCGGCCTCGACGACGACGTAGATCGAGGCGGCGTGCCGCGAGGCGGCGCAGGGCGAGGTCGTCGAGCCGGTGAATTTCAATGCGCCGGGCCAGGTCGTGATCGCGGGCAATGCAACCGCGGTGCCGCGCGCGATCGAAGCCGCGAAGGCGCGCGGCGCGAAGCGCGCGATCCAGTTGCCAGTGAGTGTCCCGTCGCACAGCCGCTGATGGTGGGCGCAGCCGAGCAGCTGGCGCGAGCGCCTGCGCTCGATCGAGATCCGCATGCCGACGTGCCCGCCGTCTACACCGTGGACGTGAAGACGCACGCGAGCCCGGATGGCATCCGCCAGGCGCTGCGCGAGCAGCTCTTCAAGCCGGTGCGCTGGGCCGACACCGTGCGCGCGATGATGGCGACCGGCGTGACGACCTTCGTCGAGTGCGGACCGGGCAAGGTACTGACGTCGCTCGGCAAGCGCATCGAGCGCCGGCCGGACCTGCGCATGCTGGCGATCGACGACCCCGATTCGATGGCGGCCGCGCTGGCCGCGGCGAAGGAGTAGCTCCATGCTCGAGAACGAAGTCGCGCTCGTCACCGGCGCGTCGCGCGGAATCGGCCGGGCCATTGCACTCGAGCTCGGCCGGCGCGGTGCCCGCGTGATCGGCACTGCGACGTCGGAGGCAGGCGCGGCGTCGATCGGTGCCGCGTTCGCGGAGGCCGGCATCAAGGGCCGCGGCGTCGTGCTCGACGTTGCGAGTGCCGCTTCGGTCGAAGCACTGCTTCAAGGACATCGAGGCAAACGAGGGCACGCCGAGCGTCCTGGTCAACAACGCCGGCGTCACGCGCGACACCCTGCTGCTGCGCATGAGCGCGGACGACTGGCAGTCGGTGATCGACACGGACCTGTCGTCGGTCTTCCGGACCTGCAAGGCGGTGATGCGCGGATGATGAAGGCGCGCCGCGGCCGCATCATCAACATCGCGTCGGTGGTGGCGGTGATGGGCAATGCGGGGCAGACGAACTACGCGGCAGCCAAGGCCGGCATCATCGGCTTCACCAAGAGCCTGGCGCGCGAAGTGGGTTCGCGGGGCATCACGGTGAACGTGGTGGCGCCGGGCTTCATCGAGACCGACATGACCGACGCGCTTGAGCGACGAGACCCGCAAGGCGCTGATGGAGCAGGTGCCGCTGGGCCGCCTGGGCTCGCCGGACGACGTCGCCCACGCGGTGGCGTTCCTTGCCTCCCCGCAGGCCGCCTACATCACCGGCGAGACGCTGCACGTCAATGGCGGCATGTACATGATCTGAAAGGGCATTTCGGCTTCATTGGACCCCATCACGGCCCTTAACTTAGAATACGCGCCCCATGCCGGGCACCCTGCAGGGGAGGGCCGGCATGCACCGTTTCCCATAGAGGACTCCGAAGACAATGAGCAGTATCGAACAGCGGGTTAAGGCGATTGTTGCCGAGCAGCTGGGCGTCAAGGAAGAAGAAGTCACCAACGACGCGTCCTTCGTCGATGACCTGGGCGCCGACTCGCTCGACACCGTCGAACTCGTGATGGCGCTCGAGGAGGAGTTCGAGACCGAGATCCCGGACGAAGACGCCGAGAAGATCACGACCGTCCAGCAGGCGATCGACTACATCAACGAGCGTCGCAGCCAGGCCTGAGCTGCGCCGCCACGGCCAGTGCGCGCCGCACGCCGCTTGACGCAAGCGCAGGGTCGTCGTCACCGGTCTAGGCATCGTGTCACCGCTCGGCAGCAGCTCACTGCTGCCTGGGACGCGGCTGCAATGGCCGCAGCGGCGTCGGGACGCTCACGCGCCTCGATACCAGCGCCGTTCCCGGTCCACATCGGCGGTGAAGTCGTCGGCTTCAACGCCGAGGACTACATGTCGCCGAAGGACACCCGCAAGTTCGACCCGTTCGTGCCTTTCGGCGTTCGCGGCGGGCGTGCAGGCGGTCCGGCGACTCCGGCATCGAGGTCAACGATCGAACGCGCCGCGGATCGGCGTCGCGATCGGCGCCGGCATCGGCGGGCTGAGCACGATCGAGGAGACGACGGCGAAGTGGCTCGAGACGCGACACGCCGCGCAAGATCTCGCCGTTCTTCATCCCGGGCAGCATCATCAACGCCGCCGCCGGCCAGGTGTCGATCCAGTTCGGCATGCACGGGCCGAACCTGGCGTGGTCACGGCCTGCACGACCTCGACCCACTGCATCGGCATCGCTGCGCGGACTGATCCAGTACGGCGACGCCGACGTCATGGTCGCCGGCGGCGCCGAATCGGCGTTCACGCCGCTCGGCCTCGGCAGCTTCGGCCAGGCACGGGCGCTGTCGACGCGCAATGACGAGCCGACCCGCGCCAGCCGCCCGTGGGACCGCGACCGCGACGGATTCGTGATGGGCGAGGGCGCCGGCGCGATGATCCTCGAGGAGTACGAGCACGCACGCGCGCGCGGCGCGCGGATCTACGCCGAGTTCGCCGGCTTCGGCATGAGCGGCGACGCGTTCCACATCACCGCGCCGCCCGAAGACGGCGAGGGCGCGCGGCTCGCGATGACGGCCGCGATCAACGACGCCGGGATCGAACCCGTCCGACGTCGACTACATCAACGCGCACGCGACCTCGACCGAGCTCGGCGACGTGGCCGAGACCGTGGCGATCAAGCGTGCGTTCGGCGATCACGCGCACGCGCGCTGGCCGTGAGCTCCACCAAGTCGATGACGGGGCACCTGCTCGGCGCCGCGGGCGTCGTCGAGGCGATCTTCTCGATCCTCGCGATCCGCGACGGCATCCTGCCGCCCACGATCAACCTCGAGAATCCCGACCCGGCGTGCGATCTCGATTACGTGCCCGGCAGCGCGCGGCGTGCGCCGGTGCGCGTCGCGTTGTCGAACTCCTTCGGCTTCGGCGGCACGAACGGCAGCCTCATCTTCCGCGCCCCGCGGTGACCCCCGGCGCGGCCCTGGACGGGGACGCGCTGCCCCGGCTGCACGCAGCATTTCCCGACCGCTACCCGGTGCTGCTCGAGAGCGTCGGCGGCGGTGCGCCGCTCGGCCGCTACGACGTGCTGCTCGCGTTGCCCGGCGAGCAGCTGCTGGCCAGGCCGGATGGGCGCCTCGACGGACGGACGGCGGGCCCATGCCGCGGTTCCTCGACGCCCTCGACGACTGGTTCGCGACCGATCGTGCATCCGGCGCCTCGCGCGCACCCTTTGCCGGCGGCTGGTTCCTGTATCTCGGCTACGAACTCGCCGCCGAGATCGAGCCAAGCCTCAGGCTGCCAGCCTCGCGCTACCCGCGTGCCATCGCCTGGCGCATGCGAGGCGCGATCGTGCGCGATCGCCAGCTCGGCGTCAGTCACCGTGCTGGCCGAAGGCGCAGATCCGCGGGCGCTGCAGCGACAGTTGGAAGCGGACCTTGCGGCATGCGCCAGCGCGGTCGACGCGCGTGGAGCGCCTGCTCGAGGGCGCGATCGACGAAGAGCCGCCGGAGCGGTTCCTGCGGGGAGTCGAGGCCGTGCTCGCGGCCATCGGACGCGGCGACGTCTACCAGGCCAACCTGTCGCGGGGCTGGTGCGCCACGCTGGCCCGCGGCGCGACCGCGCCGGATCTCTATGCCCGCCTGCGCAGCGCGAACCCTGCGCCATTCGCCGGCATTGCGGCGCTGCCGGGATTTCAGCTGCTGAGCTCATCGCCGGAACGGCTGCTCGAGGTCCGCGACGGCTTCGCGAGCACGCGACCGATCGCGGGTACCCGCCCGCGCGGCCGGACGTCGGCGGCGGACGACACGCTGAAGCGCGAGCTCGTGCTGAACGAGAAGGAGCGGGCCGAGCACGTCATGCTGGTCGATCTCGAGCGCAACGACCTCGGCCGGATCTGCCGCGGCGGTACTGTCCGCGTCGATGAATACATGACGGTAGAGACCTACGCGACCGTGCACCACATCGTCTCGAACGTGCGCGGGGAGCTGCGCGCGGGCGTGACGCCCGGCCAGGCGATTGCAGCCGTGTTCCCCGGCGGTACCATCACGGGGTGCCCGAAGGTGCGTTGCATGCAGCTGCTCGCCGAGCCTCGAGGTCGCACCTCGCGACGCATACACGGGCTCGATGGGCTATCTTGGCGTGGACGGCTCGCTCGACCTGAACATCCTGATCCGTACGCTGACGGTCGCGGACCGCAGGATCGACTTCCGTACCGGCGCCGGCATCGTCGCCGACTCGGACCCGGCCGCCGAACTGGACGAAACGCGCGCGAAGGCACAAGGACTGTTGCGCGCACTGGGGAGTGAAACATGATCAAGCGACGCCTCATCAACGGATCCGATTCGGGCGGCATCGCCATCGACGACCGCGGCCTGCAGTACGGCGACGGCCTGTTCGAGACGATGGCGGCCACCGATGGCCGCGTCCGCAACCTGAAGCTGCACCTGGCGCGGCTCGAGGAGGGCTGTCGCCGGCTGCGTATCCCGATGCCGTCACCGGGGCTGATCGGCGAGGAATGCAGCCGCGTGCTCGAGGGCACCGGCAACGGCACGGTCAAGCTGATCGTCACGCGCGGTCCGGGGCCCCGCAGCTACCGTCCGCCGGCAGAGCCGTCGGTGACGCGGATCGTCTCGTCGGCCGCAGCGAAGCCACGTGGCGACTCGTTGCCGCCGCTGACCGTGCGGTTCTGCCAGACGCGCCTCGCGCTGAACCCGCTGCTCGCGGGCATGAAGCACCTGAATCGCCTCGAGCAGGTGATGGCCTGCGCGGAATGGGACGACCCGGAGATCGGCGAGGGCCTGATGCTGTCGATGGACGGCCGGCTGGTCTGCGCGACGGCGGCGAACGTATTCATCGTGTCCGGCGGACGCCTGCTGACGCCGGACATCCGCGACTGCGGAGTGGCCGGAGTGATGAGGCAGGTGGTGCTCGCCGCAGCCCGCGACCTCGGCGTGACCGCATCGATCGAGGACATCCGGCCCGAGGCGCTCGACTCAGCCGACGAGGTGTTCGTGACGAACGCGGTGACCGGAGTGCGGCCCGTCGGCGAACTGATGGGTGTGCGCAAGTGGGACGTCGGTGAGGTCACCCGGGCAATCATGACGCGCGCGCACGGGACCGACGCGTGAGATGGGGCCGGCCTGCGCGCGATACTGGCGCTGGCCGGGGCGCTGGCGTTGCTCGCCGGCTGGCTCACGTTCGATCGCTGGCTGTCGGCGCCGCTGGACGTCGGCAGCACGCCCGTGCGGATCGAGATCCCGCGCGGCCAGCCGCTCGCCCGGACCGCCGGTGAACTCGAGCAGCGAGGAGTCCTGAAGCACGCGAAGTGGCTCTCCGCCTATGCCGCATTCACCGGCGAGGATGCCAGGGTGCGTGCGGGTGAGTACGACATTCCCGCTGGAACGACGCCGCGCACGCTGCTCGACCTGTTCGTGTCGGGCGACGTCGTGCAGCACTCGGTGACGATCGTCGAGGGCTGGACGTTCCGCGAGCTGCGCAAGGCGCTGGAACGCGCGCCGGATCTCGTGAACACGCTGGCCGGCAAGGATGATGACGCCGTGATGAGCGCGCTCGGCGAGCCGGGCCAGTACCCGGAAGGGCTGTTCTTCCCGGACACGTACCTGTTCGGCAAGGGCATGACCGACGTCGACGTGCTGCGCCAGGCGCGCGCGCGCATGAAGCTGGAGCTCGACAAGGCATGGAAGGGCAGGGCGCAGGACCTGCCGCTCGAGGATCCATACCAGGCACTGATCCTCGCATCGATCGTCGAGAAGGAGACGGCGCTGGCCAGCGAACGTGCGCGCATCTCCGGCGTATTCACGCAGAGGCTGCGCAAGGGCATGAGGCTGCAGACCGACCCGAGCGTGATCTACGGGCTCGGGGCAGGCTTCGACGGCAACCTGCGCAGGTCGGACCTGGAGCGGGACGGGCCGTACAATACGTACACGCGCGCAGGTCTCCCGCCGACGCCGATCGCGTTGCCGGGCGCCGGCTCGCTGGCCGCCGCAGTGCAGCCGGACGAGCGCGGCGAACTGTACTTCGTGGCCACCGGCGAGCAGGACGGCAGCCATGCGTTCTCGCGGACACTGGCGGAGCATGAGCGGGCCGTGCGCAGTACCTGAAACGTTACAGGCAGCAGAGAAAAGGCAACTGACGTGCGCGGCCGATTCATCACTTTCGAAGGGGGCGAGGGCGTCGGCAAGTCCACGCAGCTCGCGCGGGCAGCCGAATGGCTGCGTTCGCAGCACCTGGAGACCGTGCTGACGCGCGAGCCAGGCGGAACGCCGCGCGCCGAGCGGTTGCGCGCAGATCCTGCTCGAGCGCGGCGACGAGCCCATGCCGGAATCGTGCGAGCTGCTGCTGATGTTCGCCGCGCGCGCGACCCATCTGCAGAATCTCGTCCGTCCCGCAGTCGAGCGTGGCGCGTGGGTGCTCTGCGACCGTTTCACCGACGCGACCTACGCGTACCAGGGCGGCGGGCGCCGCCTGCCCACCAGCGGCATCGACGCGCTCGTCGAGATCGTGCACCCGGATTTCTGGCCGGACCTGACGCTGTTGCTCGACGCACCGGTCGACGTTGGCATGGCGCGCGCGCACGAGCGTAACGGGCCCGATGGTGCGGATCGGTTCGAGCTCGAGCGGCGCGAGTTCTTCGAGCGCGTGCGTGCGACTTACCTCGACAGGGCGCGGCGCGAGCCCGGCCGCATCCGCGTGGTGGATGCGGCCCGCGACATCGAGGCTGTCGAACGTGACATACGCTTGCAGCTTGGCGAGCTGATGCGGGCCCGGTGATGACCGACGAAACCGCACACCACGGTGCTGCCAATCACGATGCTGCCGTGGCACGACGGCGCGCGCGGCCGCCTCGAGGCGGCAGTGGCGAGCAATCGACTGCCGCATGCAGTGCTGCTGCACGGCCCGACCGGCGTTGGCAAGGAGCGCTTCGTCTCGGCACTCGCGGCCGCGCTCTTCTGCACGCGGCGCGGACCCAGGCTGGAGGCCTGCGGCGAATGCGCGGAATGCGCGCTGAGCCGCGCGGGCTCGCATCCGGACCTGCACTGGCTGCGGCGGCTCGAGGACAAGAAATCGATCTCGGTCGACCAGGTGCGCGAAACCTGCGAGCAGCTCGGCATGACGAGCATGCGCGGCGGCTACCGCGTCGCCGTCGTCGCGCCGGCGCAGGTCATGACGCACAACGCGCAGAACGCCCTGCTGAAGACGCTCGAGGAGCCGGCACCGCGGACCCTGCTGGTGCTGGTGACGCCGCGCCCCTCGGGGTTGCTGGCGACGCTGCGCAGCCGTTGCCAGCGAGTCGAAATCGCGCGACCTGCGCCCGCCATGGCCGAGGCGTGGCTGGCCGTCGAACTGGGTGGCCCCGTCCCGCCCGGCCTGATCGATTCGGCGGGTGGGGCACCGCTGCGCGCACTCGAGCTGGCGCCCCATTTCCAGGCGCTGGAAGGGCAGATGTCCGGGCTGGCGGCGGCCGTGGTCGGCGGCCGCGCCGAGGCGACCGGTGCCGCTGCGGAGATGATGGGCGAGGGACTGCCAGTGCGACTCGACTGGCTCGAGGCCTGGCTCGGGCAGGCAATCCGCGCCCGCACGGTGTCCAATGGGACCCAGCTCACGGTTCGGGGTGGTGGCGAGTTGCAAAGGGCTGCCGCCGAAGTGAACATAAGCGCCGCGTTCCGAATGGTGGACCGGGTGCGCGAGGTCCGCCGGCTGCTGGAAGGGTCGGCGGCGCCGCAACTCTTGGTCGAGGCGCTGCTGGTGGACCTGGCAGCCTCGTTCGGACGCAGAGGAGGGATGCAATGGCCGCGTTGAGGCAACCGAACAAGCCCGGACTGCTGACGCTCACGATCAAGGACAAGAGCGCGCTGTACCTGGCCTACATGCCTTTCGTGAAGAACGGCGGCCTGTTCATTCCCACCAGCAGCAATTACCGGCTGGGCGACGAAGTGTTCATGCTGCTGAACCTGATGGGCGAGGACGAAAAGCTGCCGGTCGCCGGTCGCGTCATCTGGATGACGCCGAAGGGAGCGCAGGGCAAGCGCACGGCGGGCATCGGCGTGCAGTTCAGCGAACAGGACCGCGGCAACACACAGCGGAAGATCGAGTCGTACCTCGCCGGCGCGCTCGGCGGCGACAAGCCAACGCACACGATGTAGCCGCGAGCCGGCGCGGCGCTACAGGCGGCCTGCGGCCGTCAGGACTGCGCGGACGTCGAGTTCAGCGAGTCGGCGAGATCCGTCGACGCGATGCCGTCCTTCAGCACCACGGTGTCGAACCCGCGCTCGACAGCAGGTACGCCGCGGCCGAGCTGCGCCGGCCATTGTCGCAACAGACGACGTACGGGACGGCCGGTTCCAGCGTCTTCAGCTTCAGGCGCACGAAGTACAGCGGCACGTTGATCGCATTGTCGAAATGACAGTGCTCGAACTCGCTCGGCAGCCGCACGTCCAGCCAGCGGCCGCCGCCCGCGACGATGCGCTGGGCCTCGGCATAGTCCACCCAGCGCAGCAGCGGCTCGTTCAGCAATGAGTTGAAATCGTCCTTGCCGAGCCGCATCAGCGCGCCGTCGGTGAGCATCGTGACCGTCGCGTTGCGGCGCGCACCCGAGATCAGCGCTTCCTCGCCGAACGTGTCGCCCATGCCGAGTTCCGCGAGCTTGATGCCGTCGCGGTTCAGCGGCGTCTCGCGGGTCACGACGCAACGCCCGCTGACGACGACGTAGAAGTAGTCGCCCTCGTCGCCCTGGCGGATGATCGTGTCGCCGGCCGCGTATTCGACCCGCTGCATGCGGATGAACACGGCCTGCAGGTTCGCGGGCGGGATCCTGTGGAACGCGCGGCTCTGCAGCAGCACCGTCATCCAGTCGCCGCCACCCTCGCCGCCGGACTGCAGCTCGCCCACCTCGTAGGTGCCGGTCTGGTCCCAGGTGAGCAGCACGTCGAGCAGGTCGCTGTCGATCGACAGGTACTCGATGCGATCCGATGCCACGCGGGCCATGCAGCGTCGCGGCAGCACCGGCGCGAGCGGATGCTTCGCGTCCGCCGATCCCGCGCTGACGGTGGCGACGATGCGCCCGCCGCTCAGCAGCTCGACGGTTCCGGACACGAGGTAGAAAGTGCGCTTGTCGGTGTCGCCTTCCTTGAACAGCAGGCGACCCTGCGCCAGCTCGCGCAGCGCGGTCTTGCGGGCGAGCGCGCGCAGGTTCTCGTTCTTCAGGCCGTCGAGCGGCGAGAAGTTGCGCAGCAGGGTGAGCTCGACGGTCGGGGACTCGGTCATTGCTTCATTCGGCGCCGGGCCGGTCCGGGGGTCCGCGGCGCTGCGTTTTCGGGTGCGCGATGGTAGCACAGCGACCCCTTGCATCACGCTGCGGCCCGCTGGGCGCCCGTGACCCGGAAGTCGCACACCAGCGGCCGGTGGTCGGAGAACGTGACTTCGGGCACCGAGAACGAATCGATCACGATCCCGCGCGTGTGCAGGATGAAGTCCAGCTCCATCCGCGGGCGGCGCGCGGGGTAGGAGGGCAGGCGCTCGCGGTTCGCGCTCTTCAATCGCGCGGCCTCCATGAACAGCGCCATCTCGTGCTCACCCCAGAAGGTGTTGAAGTCGCCCGCGACGATCACCGGCTTCTTCGACTGCCGGACCAGCTCGAACAGGTGGCGCAGCTGCGACTGGCGGTGACGGAACTTCAGCGACAGGTGCACGAGGAACACGCAGATGTCGTCGAGCTCGAGCTCGATGATCAGCCGCTTGATGCCCGTGTCGAAGTAGTGGAAGCGCTCGCCCTCGACGCGCGGCGCCGCGAGGAACGCGTTCGCCTGCTTGTTGACGATCGGCACGAGCGTGTTGAACGAGCTGGTGCCGTACTTGCACTGGTAGGTCGAGTAATGCCCGAGCGACTCCGCGATCACCTCGGCCTGGTTGACCCGGCCGCTGCGGATCGAGCCCGTGTCCACCTCGACCAGGCCGACGATGTCGGGGTCGACTCCCTTGATGAACCGGGTAATGCCCTCGAGCACCCGGGGGTTGCTGCGCAGGTAGCCCGCGCCCGGGATCGGCAGGTGGAACGCGGCGCCGGTGCCGGTCGCATAACGGATGTTGTAGAGCAGGAAGCGCATTCAGGGCCAAGTCTATAGGGCGGGGCCGCGATCCAGAAATCGGCGCAGTAGGCTACACTAGTCCCGTCACACGCAGACCCCGGCCCGCGACGGAGGTTCAGTGAGCAGCGTAACGCAGAAGAACCCGATCCGGCTGTTCGTCACGCACGTCTGGATCGAGGACGACGACTACCACCGCATCTTCGAGTACCTCGAAAGCGCGGACAACTTCTTCTACCGCAACACCAGCACGCCAGCGGATCGGCCGTCCGGCGAGAAGGAAGCCCAGCGGGAGAGCCTGCGCAAGCAGATCAACGACGCCGAGGTCGTGATCTGCCCGGCGTCGCTGTACCGGCGCCACATGGACTGGGTCGAGTTCGAGCTGCACTGTGCCAAGGCTTTCGACAAGCCGATCGTCGTGCTCGAGCCGTTCGGCTCGCACGACACGATCGCCCCTGCCGTGATGGAACTCGGCGACGAGGTGGTGCCCTGGGACAAGCGCCAGCTGGTGGACGCGATCAAGCGCCAGGCGCGTCACGAGGAAACGACGCGCTTCGACGTGATCGAATTCAAGCTCGATTGAGGAAAGCCGGGATCTCGCCGTCGTCACCGACGATACGCAACTGGCGCGGAGTCGAGGTCGACGGCTCGCGCGCGTCGCCGCCGGCCAGCGTCACGTACATCGCAAGCATCCTCGCCGCCAGGCATGCCGCATCCTGCTCTGACATCTTGCGGATCGTTGCCTCGACGGTACTGAGGCCGCCTGCCGCCTGGGCGCAATGCAGCGCTTCGGACAGCGCCGCGTAGTCAGGCTGCAACTCGCGCGGCAGCTCACGGGGCTCGACGTGCTGCACGTGCTTCAGGTAGGCGTCACAGAGCCGCTGCTTGACCGGGCCGGACCCTACGAGGACCTGTGCTGCCCGCCAGAAGTGTTCCCAGTTCTCAGTCATTCCGACCCCTTCCACTGACTAGCCTAGTTTTCTTGTTATACAAGCAGTTACGATGATTTCTTAATGTGGAATTCCCGCCGGCCACCCTGCGAAATTCCAATGGAATCATGCAGGTGCCGTTGAAATATACGCCGCAAGTTCAGAATTACAAGCAGCCCGCTGATGTCGCATCAATCGTCATTCCGACTACACCGATCGACGACAAAATAGCATGAGCATTTGCCACGGTGAAACGGTCGCCGTGATCGCACGGGCCGCGTCTGGCAGTTGGGTCCCGGTAGCCGGCTCAGGGTGCGCCCGCTAGAGTGCCGGCATGTCAGCGAAGATCGCTCTGGTCACCGCCCGCGAGGCGCTGGCCCTGGATGAGGATATGCCGCCGCTGGTCCTGGCGCTCCAGTCGCAGGGGGCCGAGGTCGAAACACCGTGCTGGGACGACCCGGGCGTCGACTGGAGCCGCTACGACAAGGTCGTGCTGCGCTCGACGTGGGACTACGTCGAGCGCATCGACGAGTTCCTCGACTGGGCCGACCGCTGCGCCATCCAGGCCCGGCTGTTGAACCCGCCTGCAGTCGTGCGCTGGAACACGGACAAGCATTACCTGGTGCAGCTCGCGCATGCCGGTGTCCCGGTCGTACCGACACGCTTCGTCGAGCCGGGGACCGATCCGACCGTGGAACTCGAGCGTTTCCTCGCGGGCAAGCCCGGTGCATTCACCGTCGGGTCCTGCGACGCGTTCGACCAGTTCGTCGTCAAGCCCTCGATCGGCGCCGGGTCCAGGGATACCGCGCGTTATACAAGGGCGGACCGCGACACCGCGCTGTCGCACCTTGCCCGGCTGCTCGCCGCCGGCCGCAGCACGATGCTGCAGCCGTACCTCGATCGCGTGGACGAGTACGGCGAGACCGCGGTGATCTACATCGGCGGCGAGTTCAGCCATGCGATCCGCAAGGGGCCGTTGCTGCGGCTCGGCGACGACCTGGTCAGCGGACTGTTCGCGCCGGAGCACATCACGCCGCGGGAGCCCGATTCCGACGAGCATGCAGTCGCCGCCGCCGCGTTTGCAACGATCGCCGAGGCAAATCCGCTGTACGCACGCATCGACCTGATCCGCGACGATCATGCGGCGCCTGTCGTGCTGGAACTGGAACTGACCGAACCCTCGCTCTTCTTCGTACACGCACCCGACGCCGCTGGCCGGTTTGCGGATGCCTTGCTAGAGGTCTAGTCGCGTGCAATCACTGGCCCGCCGCGCGGCAGCGCTGGCCGCACTCGTCCTGTTCGCCGTTGCCCCGGGCGCGCGCGCCGCGCAGGCAACAGACGCGCTGCCGGCCCGACTGCCGGGAATCGTCACGCCGATCCATTACGACATCCTGCTGGAGCCCGACGCCACGGCGCTCAGGTTCAAGGGACGGGAGACGATCGACATCGTCGTGAATGGCGCGACGCGCGCGATCACGTTGAACGCGCTCGACCTGGACCTGACGGAAGTCCTGCTCGATGGTTCGGCCCGTGCGGAAGTCACGCTGGACCCCGATGCCCAGACGGCGACATTGACGTTCGCCGACCCTGTCCCTGCGGGGCCGCACCGGCTGGCGATCGCGTTCACCGGCACGATCGGCACCAGCGCTGCCGGCTTGTTCGCGCTCGACTACGCCACGGACGCGGGCCCGAGACGCATGCTGTCGATGCAACTCGAACCGATGGACGGGCGGCGGGTCGCACCGATGTGGGACGAGCCGGCGACCAAGGCGACGTTTGCGCTCGAGGTCACGATCCCAAGGGAGCAGCGCGCGTTCTCGAACATGCCCGAAGCGTCGAACGACGGTCGAGGGCGAGCGGCGACGCGTGCGATTCCAGCCGACGCCGAAGATGTCGTCGTACCTGCTGCACCTGTCGGTGGGCGACCTCGAGCGAGTCTCGCGCACGATCGCCGGCGTGGACGTCGGCATCGTGATGCGACGCGGCGCGGGCCACCAGGCGGCGTACGCGCTCGACGCGGCGGCGGAGATCCTGCCCTGGTACAACGAGTACTTCGGCACGCCATACCCGTTGCCGAAGCTCGACATGATCGCGGCGCCTGGCTCGAGCAGCTTCTTCGGCGCCATGGAGAACTGGGGCGCGATCTTCTATTTCGAGCAGCTGCTGCTGGTCGACCCGGCGCGCTCGAGCCAGTCCGACCGCCAGGACGTGTTCGAGGTGATCGCGCACGAGGTCGCGCACCAGTGGTTCGGCAACCTGGTCACGATGCGCTGGTGGGACGACCTCTGGCTGAACGAAGGCTTCGCCTCGTGGATGGCGAGCAGGATCACCGATGCGCTGCACCCCGAGTGGAAGCCGTGGCTGCAGATGGTCGCAAATGCCCGTGAGTACGCGATGCAGCTCGACGCGGGCGCGGCGACGCACGCGATCGTGCGACCCGTCGATTCGATCGAGCAGGCGAACCAGGCGTTCGACCCGATCGCCTACTCGAAGGGCGAGACGGTCATCCGGATGATCGAGGCGACCGTGGGCGAGGCAGCGTTCCGTGAGGGCATTCGCGGCTACATGCGCAAGCACGCGTACGCCAACACGGTCACCGACGACCTCTGGCAGGAGCTGGCGGCCGCCAGCGGGCAGCCGATCACCGACATCGCGCACGACTTCACGAGGCAGCCCGGCGTGCCGCTCGTCACGGTGTCCGAGCCGGCCTGCGACGGCGGCGTGACGACGATCGAGCTCACGCAGTCACGGTTCGAGACCGACGAGAAGAGCCAAGGCGGCCGTGCGGTGGCGCATCCCGATTCGGGCCCGCCCGGTCGATGGCGGTGCCGAGGCCATGGTGATCATGGAAAAGGACTCGCCGGCCCGGCTGCGCGTCCAGGGCTGCGGGCCGGTCGTCGTCAATTCAGGCCAGGCCGGGTACTTCCGCACGCTCTACCCGCCGTCGCAGCTTGCGCGTCTGCGTGCGCGCTTCCCCGGCATCAGCGAGGTCGACCTGCTCGGATTGCTGAGCGATGCGTCGGCGCTCGGAGGCGTGGGCCTGATTCCGGCAACTTCGTTCCTGGACCTGGAATATGCCGTGCCCGTGGCGAGCGATCCCGTGATCTGGACCGAGATCGCGTCGAAGCTCGCGGAGATCGACCGCGTGTTCGACGGTTCAACGCAACAGGCGGACTGGCGCGGGCTGGCGAGGAAGCGGATCCAGCCGCAGTTCGACAGGGTCGGATGGATTGCGAAGCCCGGGCAGGGCGATACGACCGCGTTGCTGCGCGAGCGCCTGATCACGTCGCTCGGTGCACTCGACGACGAGGCCGTGGTGGCGGAGTCGCGCGCACGCTTCCTGCGTTCGGAGTCCGACCCGTCGGCGTTGCCCGCGGCGATTCGCCAGCCAGCGCTGCAGGTCGCGGCCCGTCACGCCGACGAGGCCGTGTGGCAGCAGATGCTGGAGCGGGCCCGCAAGGAAACGAATCCTGTCGAGAAGCAGCGCATGTACGTGCGGCTAGGCATGGCACTGGACGCATCGCTGGCGCAGCGCGCACTCGACCTCGCGCTGAGCGGCGAGCCACCAGCCACGGTATCTCCGGCCATCATCAGCGCAGTGTCCGTGCGTCATCCCGGCCTCGCGTTTGATTTCGCCGTGGCGAACGAGAAGGCGGTCCTCGCCATGGTGGAGGCGTCCTCTCGCTACAGCTACATTCCGCAGCTCGCCCGCTATTCCGACGATCCTGCCGTCGCGAAGCGGTTGCGTGAATACATGGAACGCTCCATCCCCGAGAGCGGGCGACAGGACGCCGCGATGGCAATCGCCGAGATCGAGCGGCGCGCGCGAAGCTACGCCTATGCCCGGCCGGAACTGGAGGCATGGGTCAAGGCGCGCACGGAGGGGGGTTGCAAAGCCTGTCGTGCGACCAGGGATTGAATCGCGGGGACCACCGATGATGACGCCGCAGCAGATCCGCGACTGCCTCGAGACCGGCCTGGCGGCCGTGCTCGAGGCGGGACCGATCGCGCTCGAGTACTTCCGGCGTGGCGCCGCAGTGGACGACAAGCGACCGGGCGGTCACTTCGACCCCGTCACCGAAGCCGACCGCAGGATCGAGACACTGATCCGCGAGCGGCTGTCGGCCGCTTATCCGGAGCACAGGATCGTCGGCGAGGAGCACGGCGTGTCCGGCGCCGGCTCGACCTACTGGACCATCGACCCGATCGACGGGACCCGCAGCTTCATCAGCGGCCTGCCGACCTGGGGGATCCTGCTCGGGCTCGTCGTGGACGGTCGCGCAGTCGCCGGCATCATGCACCAGCCGTTCACCGGCGAGACCTATTTTGCCGATCCGCAGGCCGGCTCGCGGCACTACCACGGCGGCCGCGAAACGCAGCTGCGCACGCGCGCCGATGCGAGACTGGACGACGCGATCCTCTACAGCACCGACCCGCTGATGTTCGCGGACCCACAGCTCCGGGCTTCGTTCGATCGGCTCGCGGCACGGGCCCGGCTGGTCCGCTGGGGCGGCGACTGCTACGGCTATTCGCTCGTCGCGCACGGCTGCATCGATCTAATGGTCGACAGCCTGCTGATGCCGTACGACATCATCCCGATGATCCCGATCATCGAAGGCGCCGGGGGCGTCGTGACGGACCTGAACGGCGATCCGCCCATGCAGGGCGGCACGGTGATCATGGCCGCGAATCCCGCGCTGCACGCCGCAGCCCTCGAACTGATGACGCGGCCCTTGGGCGCGAGTTGAATCCGGCCTGACGGAGATCGAGATGGGCGCCGAGATCCGGACACTGGTCGCAGCGGACCGAGAGGAGTGGGAACGCCTGGCCCGCGCGTACAAGGCCTTCTACCAGACCGTCTTGCCGGACGCGGCCTACGAACAGACTTGGCAGCGCCTGCTGCAGCAGGACGGCATCCACGGATTCTGCGCGCAAGTCGACGGCCGACTCGTCGGCATGACGCATTACCTGCTTCACACCGGCATCTGGACGCCGAAGGTCTGCTATCTTGAGGACCTGTTCGTGGAACCGCCACGCGCGGGCAGGGCATCGCACGAGCCCTGATCGATGCGGTTGCGCATTCCTCCCGCACGGCGGGTGCAACCCGCCTGTACTGGCTCACGCACGAGACGAACGCCACGGCCCGCGCCCTGTATGACAAGGTCGCGAAGTACAGCGGCTTCCTCGAGTACGAATATCCCCTTTGAGGTGTCCCTGATGCTGATCTCATTGCGCCGTGCCGTCATGGCCGCCTGCGCGCTCGCGCTGCTGGCCGGCTGCACGACGCTGCCCGACGGCAGTCGCTGGGGGGCGCGCTCGACGTTCGATGCCGGCTGGGACCGCGTCGGCGAGGCTGCACTGCACGCCGCGAAGAGCCCCTGGGTCTGGGCGCCGCTTGCGGGCGCGGCCGTGCTGCAGATCGACGACTGGGACCAGGGCGTCTCGGACTGGGCGTACGACAGCAATCCGGTGTTCGGCAGCGTCCAGCACGCGCAGGACTGGAGTGACTACCTCGAGGTGACGGCCGGCGTGGCATACGTCGGCAGCGTGCTCGCGACACCCAGCGGCGACTACGGCTCCGACTGGTGGAGCGCCAAGCTGAAGGGCGGGATGGTCGGGATCGGCGCGATCGGTGCCGCGAGCCTCACGGTCGAGGGACTGAAGCAGGTGGTCACGCGCGAGCGTCCCGACGGCAACCCGAGGAGTTTTCCGTCGGGCCATGCGGCGGTCGCAGCCTCGGCAGATACGCTGACCGTGCGCAACCTGCAGTCGATCCAGATGAGCGACGGCGCCCGCACCGCGTTCACGGTCGGGGCCGACGTG
The DNA here is from genome assembly GCA_963776815.1 of uncultured Gammaproteobacteria bacterium. Taxonomy (GTDB): domain Bacteria; phylum Pseudomonadota; class Gammaproteobacteria; order Steroidobacterales; family Steroidobacteraceae; genus RPQJ01. The sequence continues at coordinate 202,418 of CAVZNZ010000013.1, read as the reverse complement.
CTGACGTTCGGCACGGCGTGGGCGCGCGTCGAGGCCGGCGCGCATTATCCGTCGGACGTGCTGGTCGGCATGTCGATCGGCAATTTCTTCGGGCTGATGTTCAGCGACGCGTTCCTGAACGACGGGCTCTCGGAACGCCTTGCGCTCACGTTCGAGCCGCTGCCGGGCGGCGGCGAGGTCGCGTGGACATGGAAGTTTTAAAAAGGCGATCGGACCCCGATAGCGCCGGCCGGCACGCACAGCGCTAGGCGGAGTCTCAGTCCAGCGGCAAGGGCACGTTCCCTGGAATCCCTGTGTCCGGCGCCTCGACTGGAATGCGGCGATGCGCGCGCGCTCTACGGAGCGCCACCAGGGATCCACGCGCTCGACGTGCGCTGGCTCCACCGGCTCGCCGAGCCGCGGCATCACGAGCGGCGCGCCCGCTGGCGCCAGCGCAAGCAGCGTCTCGGCCGGCTCGTCCCAGGCGTGCATCGCCAGGCTGAAGGTGCCCCAGTGCACCGGCAGGAAGGCGCCGCCGCCGAGCAGTGCCCAGGCCTTCAGCGCATTCGCCGGCCCGAGGTGGATGTCGCCCCAGGCCGGATGGAAGGCGCCGACCTCCAGCATCACCAGGTCGAACGGGCCCAGCCGTTCGCCGATCGTCGCGTATTCGGTGGTCAGCCCGGTGTCGCCGCTGAAGAACACCGCGTGCCGCGGCGAGCGCAGCACCATCGACGACCACAGCGTCGCGTTGCGGTCCTTCAGCCCGCGGCCCGAGAAATGCTGCGACGGCGCGGCCGTGACCATCAGCTCGCGCCGGGCAGCGCGTACGACTCCCACCAGTCGAGCTCGGTGATGCGCTCGGCCGGCACGCCCCAGCCCTCCAGGTGCGCGCCGACGCCCAGCGAGGTGACGAACGGCACGCCGCGCTTCGCCAGCCGCGGATCGTGGGGTAGTCGAGGTGGTCGTAGTGATCGTGCGAGATCACCACCAGCGTCGATCGGCGGCAGCTCACGCAGCGTGACCGGCACCGGCTGGAAGCGCTTCGGCCCGGCCAGTCGCGACGGTGACGCGCGCTGGCCCCAGACCGGGTCGGTCAGCACGCGCACGCCGTCGATCTCGATCAGCACGGTCGAATGCCCCAGCCAGGTGGCGCGCAGCCCGCTGCCCGGCGCCGGCGCCAGCCTCGCGCGGGTCCAGCGCCGGCAGCGGGCCCCGCGGCACGCGGCGGTCGCCGCCGCACAGGAATTCGCCCAGCGTCGGCCGCGGCACGCTCGCATCGCGCAGCCCGGGCAGCACCGGGTGCCGGTTGCGCAGGCCCTCGGCGTCCACAGCGGGCTGGCGCGATGCGCTCGAGGCGCAGGCCGTCCGGTTTCTTGCCAAGGGATTTCATGGTCGTCCAGTGTTTGGGGCGGAAAGGGGAGATGCAACCCGGGCTTCGAAAGACGCGTAACATGCCCCAAGGGCCACGGCAGGGGGACAGGTGTCCACCGGCACGCGGCCTCAAACAATAGACACACCATTCGGGGAGAAATTCAACATGAAGGCGATCATGAAGGCCTTTTTCGTGGCCTCTTTGCTGGCGTTTGCGTCGGTCGCCTCCGCCGCCGACCCGGTCATCGGCACCTGGCAGCTGAATCTCGCCAAGTCGAAGTTCAGCCCGGGACCGGCGCCGAAGAGCGAAACGCGCACCTACGCGGCCGGTGCGGACGGCACCACGCTGACCTGGAAGAGCGTGGGCGCCAACGGCAAGGAAACGTCGGTCACCTCGACGTTCAAGACGGACGGCAAGGACTACCCGGTGACGGGCTCGCCAAACTTCGACACGCTGGCCCTGAAGCAGGTCGACAGCAACACCGTGCATAGCATGCAGAAGAAGGGCGGCAAGGTGATCGGCGAGACCACGCGCTGCGTCTCGAAGGACGGAAAGACGCTGACCCTTGCCAGCAAGGGCACCGGCGCGGATGGCGTGGCCTACGACAACGTGCTGGTCTACGACAAGCAGTGACGTGAACCTGGCGCGAGTCGCCGCCTTACTGGCGGTGGCTCGCGCCACTCCCGCAATGCTGGTCCAACTGCTCGGCATACCGACGGACGTCAATTCCTCGTACCAGCGCGGGCCGGCGACGGCACCTGCGTCAATTCGTCGTGCGTGGCAGCGATACCAGCAGTTCGGAAACATGACCACGGAATGTGGCCTCGAGATCGGTCGCGACCTGCATCTCGAGGACCTCGGTGACGTACCAATCACCGAATCGCCGGCGGATCACGACGTGATTGCGGATGCGGCCGCCGGCGCGGCACAGCGTGGGCCGTTGCTCAGCATCGGCGGCGACCACTCGGTGACCTATCCGCTGGTCGAGGGCCTCGCTCGCGTGCACGGCCCGCTGAACCTGCTGCACTTCGACGCGCACTCAGACCTGTACGACGACTACGAGGGCAACCCCCGGTCACACGCTGCCCGTTCGCGCGGATCATGGAACGCAACCTGGCGACGCGACTGGTCCAGGTCGGCGTCACGTGGAACGCGCATACCCGCGCGCAGGCCGAGCGTTTCGGCGTCGAGGTTGTCGAGTGGGACCAATTTTCGCCGATCGAGTGCCCGTTCCCGACGGGCCGCTGTACGTCACGATCGATCTGGACGCGCTGGATCCCGCGTTTGCGCCGGGTGTCTCGCATCCGGAACCTGCGGGCCTCAGCGTGCGGGACATCGTAACGACGCTGGCCCGCATCCGTTCGCGCGTGGTCGGTGCCGATATCGTCGAACTGAACCCATTGCGCGACGTCAGCGATGCGACCGCGGTCGTGGCGGTGAAACTGCTGAAGGAACTGGCCGCGGTGGCGGGGGCGAACGCAAGGCCGGTAAAGCCCTCGCCGGAACGTCGATCGGGCGTCCTGCTCAGCCTTCACCCGGTGAGGCCAGTCGCGTTTCGGCAGCGGCGATCATCGCCTTGAATCGCGGATCCTCGCGGTAGCGGATCGAGGTCCGCGTCCACCTTGGCGTGGTTCAACCGGTCGATGCACGCGGTCTCGAGCAGTGGGCCGAGATATCGATCGCAGCGTCTTCTCCTTCAGCACCGTCAGAGGCGCAGGCGAAGTTGTAGCGCATGTTCATGTTGTCGGGATCGATCAGCAGCGCGCGGTTGATCCACTCCTTGGCGCGCTCGGCCTCGCCGAGGCGCGCGAGCGCGTGACTCCATAGCCCATGGCGGTGCCATTGTTCGGGTCCCGCTCCAGGATCTTCTCGGCGCGGGCAAACGCGATGCGCGCGACACGCGTAACGGCCTTCGGGTTGCCGACGGCCGCGTAGCAGGTCTTCAACATGCTAGGCGAGTTGACGTCCGTCTCCATCAGCGTCATCGCCTTTTCGTAGAAGGGTATCGCCTCCTCCAGGCGGTGCTGCCGGATTCGCAGGTACGCGGCTGACTTGTTGACCTCGTAGGACTCGGGATCCTGCCGCAGCGCGATGTCGACCTCCGCCGCCGCCTCGTCGTGCGGCCGTCCTGAGCAGGATCTGCGCCTTTACTGCGTGGGCCTCGGCGAGGTTGGGGTCCAGCGCGAGCGCGCGTTCCGCCGCCGCCATGCCATCGTCGCCGCGCCGCCCTGGCGAAATGCCGCACTTCTGCCCGATCGCCATCAGCGCCCAGGCCTGCGCGTAGGCCGGATCGATTTCCGTGGCGCGCGGCACATCCGAATGATGGCGTCGGCCGGCGCGGGTCTCTACTCGATGCCGGTGGCGTACTTCTGCCGCGCCATCAGGTAGAGGTTGTAGGCCTCGGCATTGTCGGTGCCGCGCCGCTCGATGGCCTTTTTCTCCTCCGGCAGCAGCTTGCAGCCTCAGCGCCTTGACGATGGCCTCGAGATCTCGTCCTGCAGCGCGAAGATGTCGCTGGTCGCGGTCGTAGCGGTCGGCCCAGACTGGCTGTTGGTCGCGCCGTCGATCAGCTGGGCGGTGATCCGGATCCGGCCGCCCGCCTTGCGGACGCTGCCCTCGAGCACGTGGCTGACCTTGAGCTCGCGCGCGACTTTCGGGATGTCGACGTTTCTTGCCCTTGTACATGAAGGCGCTGTTGCGCGCGACGATGCCCAGCGCCGAGACCTTGCTGAGGTCGGTGATGATGTCCTCGGTGATGCCGTCGCTGAAGTACTCCTGCTCCGGGTCACCGCTCATATTGACGAACGGCAGCACGCAGATCGTGTACCGCGGGATTCCTGCCGGATGTCGTGATGAGGAAGCGCCTGCCGGCGCGGGTCTTGCGGCCTGCGCTGCGTGTCGATCTGCGTGCCGAGCGCACCGCAGCAATTCCTGGGCCGGCGGGCTGGCCGCTTCTCGCCCCAGCCGTCGAGGTCGGTCGTGTGGATGGCGCGAACATCCATCGGCAGGCTGCGCCGTCGAATCGCACCGGGACGAGGACGCCGCGCTCAGCGGCCTCACGTGCCTCGCCGCGCACCCAGCGCGACGTCACCGAGGTCGGTGTCCAGACCACCAGCACTGCCAGTGGCGGCAGTGATTTCGGCGTCGATCTGATCGTCGAATTCCTGGCCCGGCGTCGATCTCCGGATCCCACCAGACCGTCCACCCTTCGACTCGATCGCGGCCACCACCGGTGCGACGCGCGCCTTGTCATCGCTGCGCGCATAGGAAACAAACACATCAGCCATGCAGAACTCCGAGCCGTCCTTGCGCCGGAAGCCGCCGTCTCCGGGCAGGAACATCATGTCGATGTCCGGGTACTCGCCGAAGTCCTCTTCGACGCGAGACCCCACGACCAGGAACTCCGCATCCTGCGTCGAACGATTCTGCAGGCAGTGTCCGTCGCGAACCCCCGCCTTGAACCCGGCACAGTCGCCGACTGCATCAGTCCTCGCCGGCATCGGTCACGAGTACCAGTTCGCCCTTCAACACGTATACGAACTCGTCTTCGTGCGAATGCCAGTGGCGCTGGCTGGACCATGCGCCGGGAGGTAGCTTCACGAGGTTGACGCCGAACTGGGTGAGTCCTGCCGCATCTCCGAGCCGCAGCCAGCTGCGTTGCCGACCGGAACGTCATGTGGCGACGGATAGCGCGTGCCGGACCCAGCGGGCGCCTTGTTCTTGTCGATCCTTGCCATGTTCATCTCCAGACCTTTTTCGCGCGAAATCATCGCACGGCTGCTTTCACGTTGGCATTTTTCCGTCGCCGGCCTCGCGCGCCTTGCGGGCCTCACGAACCACGGTTTCCAGTACCTCGAGAAACCGCGACCGGTCCTTTGGAGACGGCGGCGGACCACCGCCGACGCCGTATGCGCGAAGATCGCTCATCAGCTCGCGCGTGGCGAGCGCGTTGCCGATGTTGTCGTCCGTGAATCGCTGGCCGTTCCGCTTCAGCACCCGCGCGCCCTGTTTGAGGCAGCGCGAGGCGAGGGGAATGTCGGACGTGATCACGACATCGTCGCGCTTCACCTGCTCGGCAATCCAGTCGTCGGCGGCATCGAACGCCCCCGACACCACCTGCACCCGGATGCGCGGGCCACGCGGGACAACGAGCCACGCATTGGCGACGAACACGACCGACAACCCATGCCGTTCCGCGACCTTCACGGTCTCGGCCTTCACCGGGCACGCATCCGAATCGACGTATACGTGCGGATCAGCCCTCACCGGGTCTCCGCCCCGACGAGCACATTCGCCAGCCACGCCCGATCCCGGCAATCTCAGCCGCGCACACTTCGTGCTGCATGGGTATTCGTGCCACTCGGCCCGGTAGCCGTTCGCGTTCAATGCGTCCCGGCTTCGAGCCCCATCGTCATCGGGACCACCGGATCGTTAGCCCGTGGCACATCAGCACCGGCACGTCTGAACTCGCTGCCGACTTCTCGGCCCGAGTTGCTTCGGAAACGGCAGATAGGCGGACAGCGCCATGATGCCCGCGAGTCGCCCCGTGAACCGGAGGCCCGTGCTCAGCGCAACCGCGCCGCCTTGCGAAAACCCGGCCAGCACGATCCTGGATGCCGGCATCCCGCGAGCCATCTCGGCATAGAGATACTTCTTGATCTCGCGCGACCGATTCCGTAAGACCTGCAGCGTCGGCCCGTCCCGCAGGCGTGAATGCCTTGATGTCGTACCAGGCTCGCATCACGTAGCCGGCTTCACCGTCACCGGGCGAAGCGGGGCGTGTGGGAATACGAAACGGACGGGCAGGGTGTCGGGCAGGCCCAGTTCCTCGACGACAGGGACGAAGTCCCAGCCATCGGCGCCCAGGCCGTGCAACCACACGACCGTGCCAACGGCCGGCGAGGCCGGTTCCAGGACTATCTCGTGTTCGGTCTGGCTTTGTGTGTAAGTCATCACGGAGCGCATTCTACGCAATGAGCGGGACCGGGCTGTCCATGTCGCGAGCAGCCTGGCATCGACGACGTGTTCGATTGCGTCCGACGGTTCTACAATCCGCGCCACCGGCCTGCCGGCGTAACCACCTCGAACCATGTACCTGCCCAGTCATTTCCGCGAAGAGCGCCTCGACGCTGCTGCACGAGTTCATCGAGCGCCACCCGCTCGGCGCGCTGGTCGTCGCCGACGAACGGCGGACTCACCGCCGATCACCTGCCGATGCTGCTCGCGCGCGGCGAGGGCGCGAAGGGCACGCTGCGCGGCCACCTGGCACGCGCCAATCCAGCTCTGGAAATCCATCGCACGCCGGATCGGAGGTGCTGGTGATCTTCGGCGGCGCCAACGCCTACGTCTCGCCGTCCTGGTACGCCGAAAAGGCGCTGACCGGCAAGGTCGTGCCGACCTGGAACTACGCGGTCGCCCACGTGCGCGGACGGATCGAGTTTTTCGACGACGCGACCCGACTGCACGAACTCGTGTCGGCGCTCACCGATCATCACGAGCGGCGGCAACCGATCACCCTGGTCCGTCGACGACGCGCCGCAGCCTTACGTGCAGGCGCAGCTGCGCGCGATCGTTGGCTTCGAAATCGACGATCCTCGACGTCGTCGGCAAGTTCAAGGCGAGCCAGAACAGGTCCGAGGCGGACCGCGCCGGCGTGCGCGACGCGCTGCAGCCCAGCCACGCCACCGGGGTTGACGAACTCATCCGTCCGCCACGCTGAGCGCCTCGAGGTACCGGAAATCAGCGCGAACTGGGGCGCAGCAGGGGACGACGGCGCCCTCCACGCCGCGGTAGGTACCGCTGCGAATTTCGCGAACCGACGCCAGCAAGTAGACTATTCTCCGAAGGCGCGGCACGTCGGCGAAGTGCGCATGGTTTCCACATCAGTATGCCGATCAACCTTAAAGACTGGATCCGCGACGTTCGCGGCAAGCGGACGCCGGAGGAGGTTTACGTTGATTCCACCACGGTCCCGGACGAGCCGGCAGGCCCGTACCGGGCGCGGCAGGAGAAGGCGGCACAGGAGCGTGTCGTGGAGGGCATCGAGGTGACCGAGCGGGAGACCGTGTCTGGCGAGTTGCGCAGTACTGTTCCAGATCCGCTGCCCATGCGGGCATCGCTGGGAGAGCTGAGCAATTCCAGCGAATGAGCATCTGCCCCAAGTGCGGCCGCGCGGTACTCGTCAACGTCCCCACTCTGCCGACCGAGTAACCACTGGGCCGACGGGGAGATCACAAATGAGCACTGCACTGATCACCGGCGCGGCGGGCGGCATCGGATTCGAATTGGCCCGACAACTGGCTGCTCGCGGCGCCACGGTGATCGCCGCCTGCCGCAAGCCGAGTGCGGAGCTTTCGCGCAGCTGCCGGTGCGCGTCGAGGCGGGGATCGACATCGCGACCGATGCGGGCTGCGCCGCGCTTGCCGCGCGCGTGGCCGGCGTGCCGCTCGATCTGGTCATCCATAACGCGGGAGTGTTGTCCGAGGAGTCGCTCGACTCGCTGGACGACGACTGCGGTCGCGCGCATCCGCCACCAGTTCGAGGTGAACGCGCTGGCGCCGCTGCGCCTGACGGCGCTGCTCGCGCCGCAGCTCGCCAGGGGCGCGAAGCTGGTGCTGATCACGAGCCGCATGGGCTCGATGGCCGACAACACCTCCGGCGGCTACTACGGCTATCGCATGTCGAAGGCGGCGCTGAACGCGGCCGGCCGTTCACTGGCACACGATCTGGCCCCGCGCGGCGTGGCGGTCGCGCTGCTGCACCCGGGCTTCGTGCAGACACCAATGACCGGCGGCCGCGGCGACGTGGACGCTGCGACCGCCGCAAGCAATCTCCTCGCGCGCATCGATCGAACTGACGCCGGCCACCAGCGGCAGTTTCCTGCACGCGAACGGCTCGCCACTTCCCTGGTAACGACCGCGTAACGGCTCGCGCCGGGTGAACAACGTCTGGGTTCGTGGACTCCAGCTCAGTGATGCTGAAGCGTTATCTGCAGTCACTCGTACCAGTCGCGCTGTTCTGCATGGCGATTGCGGCGTTGCACCGACTGGGCGGTGAGTTCCACCTCGACGACGTGCTGGCGGAGTTCAAGGCCATCGAGGCGTGGCGCGTGCTGGCGTCGGTCCTGCTGGCTGCGTCGAGCTACCTGGTTCTCACCGTTTACGAAAAGCTCGCGCTGCTCTACGTCGGCCCTCGATGCCCTGGCGCCGCTACGGGCTCATCTCCTTCGTCGCCAACTCGGTCGGCCACAATCTCGGTGTGGCGGCGATCTCCGGGGGTGCCGTCCGCTACCGGATGTATTCGCCGCTCGGCCTCGGGGCCCCCGAGATTGCGCAGGTCGTCGCCTTCTGCACGCGTGACCTTTCACGGTCGGCGTGGCGACGCTGGCGGGCCTGTCGCTGGTCTCGCAAGCGGGCGAGGCCGCGACACTGCTGCACGCCTCCGCGGGACCGCGCGGCTCTCGGCGTCCTGATGCTCGCGGCGGTGCTGGCCTACGTCGTCGCATGCGCCATCCGGCGCGCGCCGCTTCGTGGCGGGGCTGGCGAGTCCCGGTGCCCTCGGCGCAACTGGCGGTCGGCCAGGTCGCCACTGGATGTGCCGACCTGCTACTCGCGAGTGCGTGCCTGTTCATCCTGCTGCCCGACTCCGCCGAGGTGTCGTTCCCCGCGTTCGCCGGGCTCTACATGGTGGCGCTGGCCGTCGGCGTCGTGAGCTCGGTCCCCGGCGGCCTCGGGGTATTCGACTCGATCATGGTCCTTCTCCTGCCCACGGTGCCGGCGCCGCAGATGCTGGGCGCCCTGCTCGCCTACCGCCTCGTGTACTACGTGCTGCCGTTCGGGCTATCGCTGGCCCTGCTGTCGGCTCACGAGGCCGGTCGCCATCGCGAGCGGCTCGCCAGGGCACGGTCCTGGGCGCGCCGCTCACTCGACCTCGTCGTCCCGCAGGCAATGTCCCTGCTGGTGTTCGGCGCCGGATTCCTGCTGCTGCTCTCCGGGGCGACGCCCGCTGCCGAATCCCGCCTCGTGGCGCTGGGTCGCTTCCTGCCGCTGCCTGTGCTCGAGCTCTCGCACCTGGCCGGTTCGGTCGTGGGCGTGCTGCTGCTGATCCTCGCCCGCGGTCTGCTGCAACGACTGGACGGCGCCTGGCTCGTGACGATGTGGCTCCTCGGCGGCGGCATCGCCGCGTCGCTGCTCAAGGGCCTCGACTACGAGGAGGCATCGCTGCTCGCGGCCGCAATGCTGCCGCTGTGGTGGACGCGCGACAGTTCTACCGCAAGGCATCGCTGCTCGCGGAGGTGTCCTCGCCCGCGTGGCTCGCGAGTGCCGCCGTGGCGACGGGCGCCTCGATCTGGATCGGCATGCTCGCCTACCGCCACGTGCCGTACGCGAGCGAACTGTGGTGGCAGTTCGCGCTCGACGGCCATGCCCCGCGCATGCTTCGCGCGAGCCTGCTCGCGGTGCTGCTCCTCGGCTCGTTCGCCGGACTGCGCCTGATGACGCCCGTGCGTGCCGCCGCGCCGTTACCGACCCCGGACCAACTCGAGCGGGCGCTGCCGATCATCCGCGCCGCGCCGGAGAGCTCTGCCCACCTGGCGCTGCTCGGCGACAAGGCGCTGTTGTTCAGCGAGTCCGGACGCGGATTCCTCATGTACGGGGTGGCCCGTCGCAGCTGGGTGGCGATGGGTGACCCGGTCGGGGCGCCGGAGGATCGGGAGGAACTCGTGTGGCGATTCCGCGACCTCGCGGACCGTGCCGGGGCCTGGAGCGTGTTCTACCAGGTGTCGCCGGAGCAGCTGCCGGTCTACGTCGACGCGGGTCTCGCGCTCAGCAAGATCGGCGAGGAAGCGCGCGTGCCGCTCGCAGGTTCTCGCTCGACGGGAGCGCGCGCGCCGATCTGCGGCAGGCGCATCGGCGTGCCGGACGCGACGGCCTGAGGTTCCGCATCGTATCGGCCGCGGAGGCCGCGCCGTTGATGCCGGATCTCGAGCGCGTCTCGGACGAGTGGCTGCGGTCGAGGTCGGCGGCCGAGAAGGGCTTCTCGCTCGGACGATTCTCGGCGCCTACCTGCGCTGGTTCTCCGTCGCGCTCGTCGAGCATGGGGATGCCATCGTCGCGTTTTCCAACCTCTGGGAAAGCGACAACCGGGAGGAGCTGTCGGTGGACCTGATGCGGCATACGGCTCCGCGCCGAAGGGCGTCATGGATTTCCTCTTCGTCGAGCTCATGCTGTGGGGCAGGGCGCAGGGCTATCGGTGGTTCAATCTCGGCATGGCGCCGCTGTCCGGGCTCGAGGCGCACCGCCTCGCGCCGGCGTGGCACAAGGTCGGCCGCTTCATCTATCGGCACGGCGAGGACTTCTACAACTTCGAGGGTCTGCGCCAGTACAAGGAGAAGTTCTTTCCCGAGTGGCGCCCTCGCTACCTCGCGGCGCCGGTCGCCTCGCGCTGCCTCGGGTACTCTTCGACGTGACCACGCTCATCTCCGGCGGCGTTCGTCGCTACGCTGCGCACGGATGCGGCCCCGGCGCGCAGCCCTCGCCCCCGCGCTCCGGACGAGGGGGAACGCGCTGACCTGGCGCATCCGGCCGAGGTGGCTGGCGGGCGTGCTCGCGTCGCGTCGGTCCGGCCCCCCGACCGGCACGGTCGACGTATCCAGCGCTGGGCAAGGTCGCCATCGATCAGCCAGCAGGCACGCCACAGCACGTCGTGATCTTCCTGTCCGGTGACGGTGGCTGGACAAGGGCGTCATCGACATGGCGCGGCACCTCGCGCAGGAGGGGCGCCGCCGTGGCCGGCGTGGACATCCGGCAGATGGCGCGCCGCGGCGGCAGGCCTCAAGCGCCGCGTGCTGCGAACCTTGCGGTGAGCTTCGAGGGATTTTCGCACTTCGTCCAGCAGAAGTACGGCCTGGGCGTACGAAGCCCGATCCTCGTCGGCTATTCGTCGGGTGCAACTCTGGTGTACGCGACGCTTGCCCAGGCGCCGGTCGGTACCTTCAAGGGTGCGCTATCGCTGGGATTCTGTCCGGACCTCGAGTGGAGGATGCCGCTGTGTCGTGGCGAGGGACTCGACACGACCCAGGAGCGCAGGTGAATTCTGTACCGGCCGGCGGCCGCACCTGCACGAGCCGTGGATAGCGCTGCAGGGCGACCAGGACCAGGTCTGCGATGCGAAGCAGACCCGGCATTTCGTTGCCCGGGTTCCGGGGCGAAGGTCGTGACATTGCCGAAGTCGGCCATGGCTACTCCGGGAAAGAACCGGGTGCCCCAGTTCATGGAGGCTTTCCATGGATCGCCGCTTCCTGGGGCGAGGGGAGACTGCGCTGCCCGCTCGAAGTCAGCGACCTGCCACTAGTCGAGTTGCCTGCGACGGGCGCCGACAGTTTCCTCGCGGTCATGCTCTCAGGCCACGGCGGCTGGGCCGGGCTCGACAAGGAAGTGGCGCGGGAATTGAATTCCGCGGCGTTCCAGTCGTGGGCTGGGACTCATTGCGATATTTCTGGGACGCCCGTACGCCCGAGGCGCCAGCGCGTGACCTCGACCGCGTATCCGGCATTACACGCAGCCTGGCGGAAATCGCGGGTGCTCCTGATCGGATACTCCCAGGGTGCCGACGCCCTGCCGTTCATGGGGAACCGCCTGCCCGACGCGTCGCGCAGGCTGGTCGGTGCAGCCCGCTGATCGCGGTGAGCAGCGAGGCACTCTTCGAATTCACGATCAGCCATTGGATCAGCGCGCCGACCGGCGGGCTGCCGGCCGCCCGAGGTCGAAAGCGGACGTATCGGACGGGTTCTTGTGCGTCTACGGCAAGGAAGAATCGGACTCACTGTGCCGCAAGCTTCACGGCGCGGGCATTCGTGCAGTCGGGCTGCCCGGGGGACATCACTTTGACGGCGACTACGCCGCCCGTGGGGCGAGGCCATCCTCGCAGCTTTGCCTGAGTGACGGGTTCCTGGGTCGCCGCGTGAGCAAACGCGCGCGGCCCCCGAACTCAGCGATTGACCATGTCCTCGGTCATCCGCTCGAGCGCCCGGCGGATAGGCGCCTGCAGTTCGGCTGAGACCGCGCAGTCGTCGAGCGCGCGGTACATGCAGGACAACCATTGGTCGCGGATCGCCGCGTCGATCGGGAACGGCGCATGCACCATCGCCATGCAGCGCGAGTCCTTGCGCTGGAAATAGATTGGCGGCCCGCCGGCCAGCTGGTCAAGAACTCGGTCAGCCGCTCGCGCATGGGCCCCAGGTCCTGCGCGTGCATTGCCCGCAGCGGTGCGACCGCCGGGTCGGACTGCATCAGGTCGTAGAAGCGGTCGACGATGGGGCGCAGCGCCGCTTCCTCACCGATGCGCTGATAGAGGGTGGGTTGAGGCGTCGCAGACACGTGGCAGCTCCCGCACGAAGAGTACGCCCGTTCACTGAAACATGCCGGGCGCGCCAGGTTCGCGTCCGAAGAAGCCGCGAATACCAGTGACGCCCGACCGGTCCGTCAGCCCGCGAGCCCAGGAAGGAGGCGCATCCGTTCGAGCTCCGCGGCCAGGCCCTTGCGGAACGCGGCATCGCGGGGCTCGACCCCCGCTGCTGTAGCCGAACGAGCTCCTGCAGCGCGCTGTCCTGAACCGCGACGTTGCCCCATCCGATAACCCGGTCCCGCCACAGCAGCGGCAGCGCGTAATATCCGAGCTTCCGCTTCGCGACCGGAGTGTATGCCTCGAACCGATACGCCCAGCCCCAGAACAGCTCGAATCGACGCCGGTCCCACACGACGGGATCGAACGGCGCCAGCAGCCGCACCTCGTCAGCCACCTCCCGCGCCGCGACGCTCTCCCCGGCCGGCCAGTACCAGTCGACGCCGTCGACGCGGGCGTGTGCGAGCCGACCTTTGGCCCGCGGCAGCGCGGCGGGCAGCCGCGCTGCCACTGCGGCACCGCGTAGCGCAGCCGGCTCACCAGGATGACAGAGTCAGGCGCAGGCAGCGGCGCGTACTTGGCGACAATGACGTCGACGAGCGCGTCGATCCGCTCGCGGTCGGGGCGTCCGTCCTGTGCCGTTGGCCTCGGCCGCTCGCGCGCCGCATAGACGCGGATGCCGCCTTCACGCCGCGCCACACGCAGCAGTCCGCGGTAGTGCATCCGTCCAGCAGATGTGTGCGTGGCATTGGACGACCCGCCGCCAGTAGTTCGTCACGCGACCGTGCGCGAAATGCGCGTCGACCTGACGCGGATGCACCGCACCCTGTTCGCGCACGAACTCGAGGATCGCGTCAGCTCGCCGTCGCGGCGGGCCACGTCGCCGCGCTGTCCGCGGGTGCATCAGCGCACTGGACTTCGCGGCGTCACGAACCCGTAGTTGACGAAGAAATCCTCCTCGACCGCGAGCTCCGCGTATCGCCGTTCGAGGTCCCCCGCCCGGTAGCCGGGGACGCGGTGGCGGAGCGTGAGGTCCTGGGCCCGCGCCGGCGCACGTATCGGATCGGCCTGCACGAACCCGAGCTTTTGGATTGCCCGGCCGAGCGTCGTCGGTCGAAACAGTGATCGAGCGACGGCGTAGCGGCGCAATTGTTCTGTGGTAATCGTCACGCGGTCGTCAGGCACTTCGCGGTCGGGCGGGTCGGATAGCTTAAACCGGCCGGACTGAAGCATGCGGCCAGGCCTCGACGTCAGTCTTCCGCCCCCGCTTTCGCTACACTCCGCCCCATCAAGGAGAGAGCCGCGTGACCGACACGCCACCGGAGCGTGAGGACGAGGACAGCACCTGGAGCCAAGCTGCGCCGCCGCAAGGTGGTGCAGTGGGGCATTGCCTATGCCGCAGGTGCCTGGGGTCTGCTGCAGGGGCTGCAGTTCCTGGCCGAGACCTTCGACTGGCCGAGGCAGGTGCTAGCGACTCGCGACGCTCGCACTCGCTGATTGGTCTGCCCATCGTCCTGGTGCTCGCCTGGTACCACGGCGACCGCGGCCACCAGAAGCCCGTCCGCACCGAACTCGCGATCATCGCGCTGCTGCTGCTCATCGGCGGGGCGGGGCTCTGGCTCTACCAGCGCTCAACCGAGCACGTAGCCAAGCCCGGGGCCACGCCCGCGGCTACGCCGCAGCGACGCGCGCCACCGCCGCGCAAGACCACTGCCTCCGTCGCCGTGCTGCCGTTCGCCAACCTGTCCGCGGACCCGGCGAACGAGTACCTCGCCGACGGCATCGCCGAGACCATGATCACGATGCTGGCGCAGGTGCCGCAGCTGCTGGTGATCGGCAAGAACTCGTCGTTCTCTTACAAGGGCAAGGACGTCGACAGCCGCACCATCGGCCAGCAACTCGGCGTCGGCGCACTGCTCGAGGGCAGCGTGCAGCGCGCCGGGGATCGACTGCGCGTGGCGGTGCAGCTCGTGAGCACAGCGCGACGGCGGCCACCTTTGGGCCGAGACCTACGATCGCCCGACCGACGGACGTGTTCGCCGTGCAGGACGACATCGCGAAGCGTGTGACCGAGGCGCTGTCGGTCGCGCTCGCCGGCAAGAGCGGCCCCGGCTCGATCGGCACTACCAACGTCGCGGCGTATGACGCGTACCTGCGCGGCAAGCAGCTGGTCGACGCGTCGCGAGGCCAAGGCGCTGGAGGAGGGCGTCGCCTTGCTCGAGAAGGCCGTGGCGGCCGATCCGAATTTCGCGCGCGCCTGGGTCGAGTTGTCGCGCGCGTACTGAGCTTTCCTCGCGTAACGAGGGGGGGACCACGATTGGTCGCATGCCGGCCGAGCAGGCATTCGCGCTGAGTGAACGTGCGGCGCGGCGCGCGGTCTCGGCTGCCCCGAACTACGGCGCCGCTCATGCCGCACTTGGCGCGCTTCTGATTATCACAAGGCAAGGACCATTATTCAGACGAGTTTGAGCGGGCGATCGTATTGAGTCCGGACGACCCAGAGGTGATCCAGGGAATATGCGCGCTACCTCCGAGTGATGGAGGACACACGCAAAGCATTGAAGATCTTCGAGCCGTTGCTGGCACGGGAGCCGCGTGATCCCCGCTTGCGTCGTGGCCTACGCTGGCCTGCTCGACTCCAATGGCGACACTACGAGGCGCGCTCGCCCAGTACCGGGAGGCGATCAGAAATCAAACCTGACTACGTCATGCCGTATTACCGCGCCGCGGGCACGGTCGAGTCAGATGCGTTGGTCGCGGAGATCTTGCCTTGCGCCTTATGCGTCGGGCGGCGACCCTGGATCCAGACAATGCCGACTGACATGGCGAGATGCTCGCCCGGCTATCTATTGGAGCTGGGAGCGAGTACCGAGCGCTTCCGTGAAGCGCATGCAGGCGCTGCGCCGCTTGGGTGCGAAGCGTGAGTTGCGGATTCTGGAAGCCGACAAGTTGCCTTGCGAAGCCCGTCCGCGACGCAAGGATGAGCGCGCAGCAGCTGCTTACTGAAGCTTCTGGCTGACGCATGGTGACTGTCTCCTGCCTTGCTGGCATGCTCCCGAGGTTCGCGCAAGAGAACGCAGGCGACGCTGGTCCGCGTCGAGTGCATGGTTGTCCAAGGACCATACACCCGAGCAACGTCGATCGCGCCCTTCGGACGACAATCGATCTGCCTTAATGCGTGGCTCGGTCACCAGAAGGTGGCCACAGGATTTGCTGCCCGCGGGAGCCTGTTTGGAGGTCACAGCACGCCTTCGGATTCATGAGGCCCGGCGCTCGCGATTACCGATCTTGCTCGGAGCCTCGCCTGGTCGGCCGCAACGACGACGCACTCACCGAACTCGAGGCACTGCTGAACGAGGGCTATAACCCATTCGGCTGGCGGGACATGGCCGTCGACCCCGCCTACGACGCTATCCGCAACGACCCCCGCTTCAAGGCAGTGAGCGACAAGCTCAAGGCCGCGGACGCTGCTGCGAAGGCACGCTTCCGCGCACGTCCGGATCTAAATGACGCGGACATTGACTCGCTCGGGTACCTAGCGAAGTGATCGCTTCGACGAATGCTACGCAAGTTCCCACGACAATCACACCCAGGCGGCCCACCGATCGTAACGCATTGCCTCGACGGAGGCGTGGCGGCCTCCTGAGTGCCTCGGCCGCCGGTAAGTGGAGCGCTTGTCGTTTAACGTTAAGCGTTATAAGATATTCCCGGTGATCAAGAGTTTCCGGTGCGGGGAGACGCAGCGCTTCTTCGAGACGGGCAGGTCGAAGCGATTCTCGGCTTTCGCAACGGTCGCGGCGCGCAAGCTCGCCATGCTGGATGCTGCGCAAACGCTGGACTTCCTGCGCTCGCCGCCCGGAAATCGGCTTGAGCCGCTGCGGGGCGATCGGAAGGGCCGGTACAGCATTCGTATCAACGACCAGTTCAGGATCTGTTTCCTTTGGACCGACGACGGGCCGGCGGACGTTGAAATCGTGGACTACCATTGAGGTGATTCAGGTGATCAAGAATGGCATGCGACCCGTTCATCCTGGCGAGGTGCTCCGCGAGGATTTCATGAAGCCGCTAGGCTTGAGCGCGAATGCCCTTGCGAGGGTACTTAGCGTCCCGGCGCCGCGAATCAATGACATCGCGCGTGGCGGCGGGGGATCTCGGCGGATACGGCAATGCGTCTGGCCCGGTACTTCGGGGGAGACGCACGGTCGTGGCTGAATCTGCAGGCGGCATACGACCTGCGGTTGGCCGAAATTGCCAATGGAAAGCGCATTGCCAGGGAGATTTCACCGGCGGCAGCGTGACCGCCGCGCCCACCGAGCGCGCGCAGGCGTCGACTAGATCTTCAATACCAGTCGCAGCCGACGCACCCGCGGTGCGCGGCCGACAAGCATGCCGATCAGCAACAGCCGCAGCTGTACGCGATGCACGAACAGTGTTCATCAGTCGCCCCCCCGTCGATCCGCCGCGCCCATGGTCCCGACCACGCGCGGCATCTGCTGTGTACATCAATGGTAGGGCATGGATATGACGTCTTCGTTATGACCTCATAAGGTCGCTGGCCGGCCGCAGAGGAGGAGGGCGCCCCCGCGGCACGACGGGCATCGGATCACGCGCGCAGGATCCACCGGATCGCCAGCGCCACGAGACCGAGTGCGGCGACGCTGGCCGCCCAGATGGCCACGAACCAAGCCAGGCGCGTCCACGTGGAGGATCTGGCGGCAGTCTCCATCAGTGGTAGCCGCCCGCCCTGTCGACCTTGCCGCGGAACACCCAGTACGAGTACGCGGTGTACAGCAGGATCAGCGGAATCAGCACCACGGCACCCGTCAGCAGGAACTTGAGGCTGGTATCCGGTGCAGCGGCCTCCCAGATCGTCACGGAGGTTGGCACGAGGTATGGGTAGAAACTGATCAGCAAGCCGAAGAAGCACAGGACGAACAAGGCGAGCGCCGCGAAAAACGGCCGGCGCTCGTTGCGCTGGCGGAGACCCGAATCAGGAGGTATGCCGCCACCGCGACCAGCAATGGCACCGGTGCGACGAAAGCGATCTGCGGCCACGCGAACCAGCGCTGCATGAAAACGTCGCTGAGGAACGGGGTCCAGAGACTGACGATGAAGATGAGCACGAGGGTCGCGAGCGCGGTGATGCGCGCGAATCCGAAAGCTGCATCTCGCACGCGTCCCTCGGTCTTGAGGATCAGCCAGGTCGAGCCGAGCAATGCGTAGCCAACGACGAGCGCGACGCCGGTCAACACGCTGAAAGGGGTCAGCCAGTCCCACCAGCCTCCCGCATAGGCCCGGCCCGCGACCGGAATGCCCTGCACCAGCGCCCCGAGCGCGAGACCTTGCGCGAAGGCGGCCGCCGTCGAACCGAGCGCAAACCCCCAGTCCCAGAGGAACTTGCCGCGCTGCGTCTTCCAGCGGAATTCGAACGCGACCCCGCGCAGGACGAGACCGAGCAGCATGGCGGTAATCGGCGCATACAGCGCCGGCATGATCACGGCGTAGGCGAGCGGAAACACCGCGAAGAGCCCGCCGCCGCCCAGCACCAGCCAGGTCTCGTTGCCGTCCCAGACCGGCGCCACCGAGTTCATCATCTCGTCGCGATTGGACTCGCCCTGCACAAACGGAAACAGGATGCCGACGCCGAGGTCGAAGCCATCGAGGATGACGTAGGCGAGCACCGCGAACGCGATGAGTCCCGCCCAGATCAAAGGCAGGTCCAGCGTCACGTGCCGGATCCTCGCGGCGGCTTGATTGCACGCCGGGCGCCCGCCAGGATCGGCGCGGGCATCAGTCCACCCGCTCGCATCGGCACGGCAGGCGACAGGTCGTCCTGGGAGGCCCGCGGCGGCGCATTCATCAGGCGCAGCATGTAGAACGCGCCGGCGCCGAACACGAGGAAATAGACCACGACGAACGCGGCGAGCGAGGCGCCGACCGCGGCCGCCCCGACGGACGATGCCGATTCGACCGTCGTCAGCAGGCCATAGACCGTATAAGGCTGGCGCCCAGCTTCGGTCGTGATCCAGCCGGCGATGACGGCGATCAGTCCGGCCGGACTCATCAGGATCGTCGCCTTGAACAGCAGTGGCGTCGCAAAGAGCCGTCGTCGCACGCGCAGCACCAGGCTCCACACCCCCGTGAGCACCATGGCAACGCCGAGACCGACCATGACGCGGAAACTCCAGAACAGCAGTGCAGCATTGGGCCGCTCGGCGGGCGGCCACTCCTTGAGGCCACGCACGGTGCCGTTCCAGTCGTGCGTCAGGATGAGGCTGCCGAGCTTCGGGATCTCGACCGCATACCTGGTGCGCTCCTCCCGCATGTCGGGCAGGCCGAAGAGGATCAGTGGCGCACCGGCGCGCGTCTCGAAATGTCCCTCCATGGCCGCGATCTTCGCCGGCTGATGCTCGAAGGTGTTGAGCCCGTGCAGGTCGCCGGCCACGATCTGCAGCGGCGCCACGAGCGCCGCCATCCACATCGCCATCGAGAACATGATGCGCGAGGCGGGCAGCGTCGGGTCGCGCAGCAGGTGCAATGCGCCCGTGCCGCCGACGATGAAGGCCGTCGTCAGGTACGCGGCCAGCAGCATGTGCAGCAGGCGATACGGGAATGACGGATTGAAGATCACCGCCCACCAGTCCTCCGGCACGAACTGGCCGGCCGCGTTGACGCCGAAACCGGCGGGCGTCTGCATCCAGCTGTTCACCGACAGGATCCAGAACGCCGACATGAAGGTGCCGAGCGCGACCATCAGCGTGGCGAAGAAATGCAGCTTCGGGCCAACGCGCCTCAATCCGAACAGCATGACCCCGAGGAAGCCCGCCTCGAGGAAGAAGGCGGACAGCACCTCGTAGCCCATCAGCGGGCCGATGACCGGCCCCGCCTTGTCGGAAAACACGCTCCAGTTGGTGCCGAACTGGTAGCTCATGACGATGCCGGACACGACGCCCATGCCGAAGGCAACGGCGAAGATCTTCTTCCAGTAGTTGAAGAGGTCGAGGAACACCGTGCGGCCGGTCGCAAGCCAGAGACCCTCGAGCACCGCGAGATAGCTGGCGAGGCCGATCGAGATCGACGGGAAGATGATGTGGAAGCTCACCGTGAAGGCGAACTGGAAGCGGGCGAGCGTGAGGGGATCGGTGAGTTCCATGGCGGCGCGGGGGCCATCTTCCAGCAGTTCGCGGATCGGGCGGGGCGCATTCTCGCATGGACTGGCGACGTGCCACTTGGCTTCGCCCCGCCATTCGCCTACCGTGCACGTCGAGCCCGCACTGTTGCGGCCCGCATTTCACTGTTTCACGAGGTCCAAAGTACCGTAATGGCCAAAGCCAAGAAGTCCGCCCGCAAGCCTGCGAAGAAACCGGCCCCGAAGTCTGCCGCCAAGGCGGTCAAGGGAGTGCTCAACAAGTCCGCACTGGTGCAGCATCTCGCCGGCACGAGCGGCGCCGCCGCGAAGGACGTACGCGCGGTGCTCGCAGCCCTCGAAGGCACGATCCACGTCCGCGATCGGCAAGAAGGGCGCCCGCGTGTTCGTGCTGCCGGGCCTGCTGAAGATCACGGTCACCAACGTCCCGGCGAAGCCCGCGCGCAAGGGCGTGAATCCCTTTACCGGCGAGCCCACGACCTTCAAGGCGAAGCCCGCGTCCGTAAAGGTCAAGGTGCGCCCGATGAAGAAACTGAAGGACGCTGCGAAGGCCTGACGCCGTTCGCGACTCCGGGCCAGGGCGATGCAGCCGCGTCGCCCTGGCTCCGATGACAAATCCGGGACTGCAGAAGCTGCTACTTAGCGGCTGCCGCCGCCGTCCAACCCGGATCGTCGAAGTACTTCCCGTACGCGATCAGTGCGCCATGTACGAGCGCGGCGCCATCGTGCCGAGTATGGGCCGGATCCTGGCCACGCATCAGGCTCACACCTTGCAGCAGGTCGGCAATCACGTAATGCAGGTTGGCATCGGCCGCCGGGGGCAGCTTGCAGTTCTTCACGATGTCGTTCACCTGCGACTCGATGCGCGCAGCCAGCGCCTCGTACTGGGCATCCGATTCCTTGCCGGCGTGAATCGCCGGATGGTCCGCATCGAATGCCGTGCGGATCTGCGCCATGCCTGAACGCAGCGAGGCGTCGGTCGGCCATTTGCGGCCCGCATCGAGTTGCAGTTGCCCGACCGCGGCCGTCGCCTGCCCGTGCTGGTGCTGATGTTCCTGCTGGGCGAGCGCCGATCCGGCAACCAACATGCAGCCAAGTAGAGTGACCACAAGCTCGCGTATCGTGCTGACACCGTGCTTTCCTCTCAGCTCGTCGCGAGATGAAACTTCGCGCGCAGGAACTCCGTCAACGAACGGCACTTGGCCGGCAACCAACGGAGCGGCCGGCCGCCGGGCTCGAGCGGCGCGAACGGCATCAGCAGCATCAGCGCGAAGTACACGAGAATCACGCCGCCACCTGAGAGCAACAGCAGCAGCACCGCGAACACCCTGAGCGCCGACACGTTCAGCCCGAAATAGCGCGCGAACCCCAGGCACACGCCGCTGATCACGGCGCCGTCGCTGATCTGCTGCAGAGGACGTGCTGCAGCCCGCGGTGCGTGCTCCGCAGCCGCCGGTGATGCACCGGGCACCTGCACCGATCCGATCTCCTGCAGCGCCGCGTCCAGTTCCGCAAGCGTCACGACACTTCGGTCGGGTGGCAAACGACGCATGCACTGGTCGGCCACGGCCTGCTCGAGGTCACCCAGGATTTCCTGCGGGTCAGGATCGCCCTCCAGCAGCGCCGCCGATTCGGCGAGGTACTGCTCCAGTCGCGCATGCGCTGCGTCATCGAACTGCAGAGTGCTGCGATTGAGACGGACCGTGGTGGAAATGCGTTGCATGGCTCAGTGTCCGATTTCGGCGATCGTGCGGTTGATCAGGTTCCAGTACTCGTCCAGCGCGGCGAGCTGCGCCCGGCCAGCGTCTGTCAGCCGGTAGTACTTGCGCGGCGGCCCGGCGTCCGATTCCTGCCACTCATATTGCACGAGATCCTCCCGGCGCAGCTTGCTCAGCAGGGGATAGAGCGTGCCCTCCTGCGTCGTGAACTCGGTGCCGGCGAGCCTGCGCAGGATGTCGGGGACATACATGCTCTCGGCACCGACGATCTTCAGCACCAGGAACTCCAGGAGTCCCTTGCGGATCGGGGCGAGCTTTGATGCGTCGGTCATGATCTTTTGAACAGGTACCTTGTGCGATAAAGGTACCTGTTTACGCGAGCCCGTCAAACGCCTGCGTGGCCTAGGGCCCGAGCACCCGCCGAAGTCGCCGAACCTTGGGCGCGCGGCCGGCCATCATCCCGAGCAACAGGATTCGAAGTCTTGTGCGGTGAATAAATATAGCCATGATCGTTCTCCCCCCGTCGACACTTACGCCTGGTCACATGGCGACCATGACGTCGGCGAACGGGACTCTCTCGTTGTATTGGTGGATTGCAGCGCCCGGGAATCAAACCACCACGTCTGCAGCAGCATCGCCGCAGGCGCCAGTTCGTTCCCCGGATTAATTCGGACAGGGGCCGGGCCGACGAGTTCAATGGACATTGCCCTTGGCTCCCCGGCCCGACCCGCCGCACACAGGGTCACCACGCGCGGCAGGACCACTGTCTACACGAGTCGCGTGTCGCGTCGGGGACGTTTCGGTGACGACATGTCGATACTGCGACCCGACGCACGCATTCGGGCCGCGCGTCGCACCATCGTCTACCTAGCCCTCGAACTCTCGTCGCCAATCGGCGAGCTTCGCCCGGTTGTCGTGATCCCAGGGATGGAACGTCGGCCGGAACCAGTCGCGATAGCGGGGCCCGAGCCGGCGGAAGAGGCCGGGCGTGCCGAACAGGAAACGCAGCACATGCCAGCGTGCGGTCCAGCGACCCACGCCGTCGGCCTCGAGCAGCGCCGCCGCGTAACGCGTGATGTTGACCGTGAAGTGCACGCTGACGAACGCCATCACGCGAGCACGAAACCGGTAGCGCCGCGACGAGGTCCAGTCGCGGGTCGCCGAGTTGAAGACGTCGAACGCGACCGCCTTGTGCTCGGTTTCCTCCATCGCGTGCCAGCGCCAGAGCCGCGCCAGCTCTGGCGGGGTCCCGGCCCAGAGTTCCGGATACCGGTCGAACGTGTCCGCGAGCATCGCCGTGAAATGCTCCAGCGCGATCGTGACGCCCAGCATCCGCATCGGCCCGAGCTTGCGCAGGAATGCGAGGCGCTTGCGCACCGAGCCTTCGATCCACTCGACTGGATAGTGGCCGCGGTCGAGAGCCGCATTCAGCGCGGCATGCTCCCGCGAGTGGATGGCCTCCTGCGCGATGAAAGCCCGCACGTCGTCCGCCAGCTTCCCTTGCACCTCGCCGCGGAACTTGCGCACCGCATCGATGAAGAGCCGCTCTCCCTCCGGGAACGTCAGTGACAACGCGTTGAACACTGCCGTCGCGACAGGATCGCCGCCGAGCCACGCCGTGCCCCGGGCAGAGTCGATATGGAAGTGAACGTCGCGCGGAATTACCGCGACGTCAGCCGGCGTATGCATTGTCGAGCGGGCTCTCAGGTTCTGGCGTGCGGGAATATGCGGGCCCGCGCCTGGCTCATTCTGCTGAGATCTCTCGGCCGCGTCCATCGGCAGGGCAGGGCGCAGGCTGGCACAGGCGAGGGTATGCCAGGGGGTGAGAAAGCGCTATTTTGGCGCCAGACGACTGTCGGCCCGAAGAATACACAACGGCAGCACTCAGGGGGATACGTGGTCACTGAGGCTGCATCAGCAATGCGATCGTCATGCCCGCATGGCGGAGATGAATCATGCGCCGTCTAGCGTGGGTCCACTGGAAGTCGCTGGCCATGGAGCTTTTCGTCGTATTCGTCGGGCTCGTTGCGGCACTCCAGGTCGACCAATGGCGTGAAAGACGCGATCTCGCCGAGACGGAGACCGTGTACCTGCACAGGCTGAGTGAGGACCTGCAGGGTTACATCGCGTTCCTGAAGACCGCCATTCCCATGCTGGAGGACCATCGCCGCGCCGTCGCGCACGTGAACGATTCGTTTGTCGCCGGCCAGATCCTCAACGGCGATACGGCTTTATTCGAGTCCGGACTGATCTTCGTGGCGCATCTGCCCTCGATCAGCCGGCCGCGACCGGCCTATGACGAAATGGTCGCATCGGGAGTGTTCGCGCGCTTGTCACCAGACCTGCAAAGTGCCGTATCCGAGCTGTATGCGACACAGACGACCGTCGAGAGCAACTTCATCTGGTGGCGAGACCAGCCAATACACGTCGACGAGGCGTTGCAGCCGTTCGTGGAGTATTACTCCGACGGGGAGCGGGTCGCGTCGACGAAGTACGCGCTTGGAACCGAGAATCGACGTATCAGATACGACTTTGACCAGCTGCGGAGCCAGCCGGTGATCCGCAATGGGTTCTACTGGGCCGAAGACACGCACAGCGACTGGGTCGAGTGGTCGAACAGGCTGCTGGAGCTTGCCGAGACGGCCGAGGCGGCGGTCACGAGAGAACTGAATGGCCGCTAAGGCGCTGCGTACCTGGCACGTCAACAATAGGGGGGAGCAAGTTCATGGATAGCCTGATCGCCCATTACTCCGCCCGCGACATCGAAACGCGAATCCTTGCCGCCCTCCGCGCGGCCGGATTGGATCCCGAGCGACGGCTGTCCCCCGAGGAACTGGGGCCGTTGGACCATTTCCACACGGGCGGCTTGAGCGCTTCGCTGGAGTTGCTGGAGTCGGCCCGGATCCGGCCCGAAGATCGTGTTCTCGACATTGGAGCGGGACTCGGCGGCTCCGCGAGGTTGATCGCTTCCAAACGCGGCTGCGACGTCGATTGCGTCGAGCTGTCGCCGGATTACTGCACCGGCGCGGAACTGCTGAATCGGCTGACCGGACTCGAAGACAGGATCGCGGTGCACCAGGCCAGCGCTCTCGACCTGCCTTTCGCCGATGACTCGTTCGATGTCGTCTGGATGCAGAACGTCGGCATGAACATCCCCGACAAGCGGAAGCTCTATCAGGAGATCCACCGTGTCCTCAAGCCGGGCGGACGATTTGCATTCCAGGAGATGGCCGCGGGGGAGATCCCGACGTCATATTTTCCGCTTCCGTGGGCTACCGAACCCGCCGACAGCTGCCTCGTCACTTCTGACCAGATGAAATCGATGTTGGGCGACAGCGGACTTGTCGCTGAGTACTTCGAGGACACGAGCGCCGCGCACCTGGCCAAGTCCACCGCAAACGCCACACCCGCCGCACAGGGACAACTCGGCCTCGGCGTGTTCGTCGACGATCTTTCGCAGAAGGCCGCAAACGCACGGCGCAGCCTCGAGGAGGGCCAGGTCCGGCTCGTCAGGGGCGTGTTCCGGGCGAAATGACCAGGCTCGGTCCCGCTCGGGAGCGGCCGGGCCGTGGATCACCGCGCAATCACGTAAAATCGAGCCCATGTCCATCCACGTCGCGCTGACTCACGAGACCCGTTATCGATACGCTCAATTGGCGACGCTGGGGCCGCAGGTCATTCGCCTCCGGCCAGCGCCGCATTCCCGCACCCGGATCCTGAGCTACGCGTTGCGAATCGAGCCTGCCGAGCACTTCCTCAACTGGCAGCAGGATCCGCTGGGTAACTACCTGGCCCGCATCGTGGTTCCCGACAAGATCCGCGAGTTCCGCCTGCAGGTCGACCTCGTCGCCGAAATGGCAGTGTTCAATCCGTTCGACTTCTTCCTCGAGCCGGAAGCCGAGCAGTACCCGTTCGCCTACGAGGCGCGCATCGCCAAGGAACTGGAGCCTTACCTCGAACTCGAGGCTGCCGGCCCGCTGCTGACCGAGTGGTTGGGCAAGATCGATCGCGGACCGGTCGCAACGGTCGACTTCCTCGTCGAACTGAACCGGCAACTGCACCAGCACGTCGACTACGTGATCCGGATGGAGCCGGGCGTGCAGACCTGCGAGGAGACACTTTCCAGCCGGAAAGGGTCCTGCCGCGATTCTGCCTGGCTGCTGGTCCAGATCCTGCGGCGCCTTGGACTTGCCGCTCGTTTCGTGTCGGGCTACCTGATTCAGCTCAAACCGGACGTTGCGGCACTCGACGGGCCTTCCGGCACCGACAAGGACTTCACCGACCTGCACGCCTGGGCCGAGGTATACCTGCCTGGTGCGGGCTGGGTCGGTCTCGACGCGACGTCGGGACTGCTCGCGGGCGAGGGCCACATTCCGCTCGCATGCGCCCCGCACCCAAGCGGCGCTGCGCCGATCACCGGCATGTCGGACGCAGTGAACGTCGACTTCTCGTTCGCGATGCACATCGAGAGGATCTTCGAGACGCCGCGCGTGACGCGTCCGTACACGGACGAGCGAATGGTCGGCGATCGATGCGCTCGGGCGATCAGTGGACGAGCAACTCGCGCAGGGCGACGTGCGACTGACGATGGGCGGCGAGCCGACGTTCGTCGCCATCGACGATGTCGACGCTCCGGAATGGAACACTGCTGCGCACGGCCCCCACAAGCGTGCACTCGCATCCGCGCTGATCCAGCGGCTGCGCGATCGATTTGCGCCAGGCGGCCTGCTGCACTTTGGCCAGGGCAAGTGGTATCCGGGCGAGTCGCTGCCGCGCTGGGCGTTTGCCCTGTACTGGCGTGGCGATGCGCAACCCCTGTGGCGCGATGCGCGCCTGATCGCGAATGAGCACGGCAAGGGCAACGCGACGCTCGAGGACGCGAAGCAGTTCACGGAGACACTGGCCACGTTGCTCGGCATCGATCCCGACCTGCCGGTACCGGCGTTCGAGGACCCGGTACCTTACCTGACGCGCGAACAACGGCTGCCAGACAACGTCGATCCATTCGACTCAAAGCTCGAGGACCCCGAGGAGCGTGCGCGCCTGGCCCGCGTTTTCGAGCGCGGGCTCGCCACGCCCGTGGGGTATGTGCTGCCGCTTCAGCGCTGGAACGCGCCGCACCAGCGGGCCTGGTACAGCGAGCGCTGGACGACGCGCCGCGGCCGGCTGTTCCTGGTGCCGGGCGATTCGCCGATCGGCTTTCGGCTGCCGCTCGAGTCGCTGCCGCACGTGCCGAAGGAGACGTACCCTTATTTCATGCCGGCAGACCCATTTGCGCCGCAGGCGCCGCTGCCGGGCCTGGGGCCGCATGCCGATGACCAGCTTGCAGTGCAACACCGCGCGGCGGCGGGCGCCGATCCACAGCGCGTGATGGAGCAGGGCGGGGCCGCCGGGGCCGATGGCGTAGCGCGCACCGCGCTGGCGGTCGAGCCGCGCGACGGCCGGCTGTGCGTGTTCCTGCCGCCGACCGAAACGGCCAACGACTACGTCGAGCTGATCGGCTGCGTGGAGGATGCCGCGGCCCGGATCGGGCGGCCGGTGCACGTCGAGGGCTACCCGCCGCCGGCCGACGCGCGACTCAACGTCATCAAGGTCACGCCCGACCCGGGCGTCATCGAGGTCAACGTTCACCCCGCGCGCGACTGGCCGGAGCTGGTCTCGATCACCTCGACGCTCTACGAGGAGGCGCGGCTCAGCCGCCTGGACGCGCAGAAGTTCATGGTCGACGGCCGCCATACCGGCACTGGCGGCGGCAACCACGTCGTGGTGGGCGGCGCGACGCCCGCCGACAGTCCCTTCCTGCGCCGGCCCGACCTGCTGCGCAGCCTGATCACCTACTGGCAGAATCACCCGGCACTCTCGTACCTGTTCTCGGGGCTCTTCATCGGCCCGACCAGCCAGGCGCCGCGCATCGACGAAGGACGCCACGACCAGCTGCACGAACTCGAGATTGCTTTCCAGCAGTTGGAGCAGGCGGCCGGCTCGGGACCGGTCGCGCCGTGGATCGTCGACCGTCTGCTGCGCAACATCCTGATCGACGTAACCGGCAACACGCACCGCACCGAGATCTGCATCGACAAGCTGTACTCGCCCGACGGGCCGACCGGCCGCCTCGGCCTGGTCGAGTTCCGCGCGTTCGAGATGCCGCCGCACGCGCGCATGAGCCTCACGCAGCAGCTGCTGCTCCGCGCGATGATCGCGCGGTTCTGGCGGACCCCGTACACGCAGCGGCTGGTGCGCTGGGGCACTGCGCTGCACGACCGGTTCATGCTGCCGCACTTCGTGTGGCAGGATTTCCGCGACGTGCTGCGCGACATGCGGGACGCGGGCTTCGACCTGCAGGACCGCTGGTTCGAGCCGCACTTCGAGTTCCGGTTTCCGCGTTACGGCGCTGTCGAGCGCGGCGGGGTCGAGCTCGAGCTGCGCCAGGCGCTCGAGCCCTGGCACGTGCTGGGCGAGGAGGGCAGCGTCGGTGGCACGGCGCGCTACGTCGACTCGTCGCTCGAGCGGCTGCAGGTGCGGGCACGCGGCGTCAATCCCGATCGTCACGTGGTCGCCTGCAATGGCCGCCGGGTGCCGCTGCGGCCTACGGACATCGCCGACGAGGCCGTCGCCGGCGTGCGGTTCCGCGCATGGCAGCCTTCGCGCTGCCTGCACCCGACGATCCCGGTGCACGCGCCGCTGGTGTTCGAGATCCTCGACGCGTGGTCCGGCCGCTCGCTCGGCGGGTGCACCTATCACGTGGCCCACCCGGGCGGCCGCAATTACGAGACGTTTCCGGTCAACTCGTTCGAGGCCGAGAGTCGCAGGCTCGCCCGATTCTCTGAGCTCGGACATTCGCCGGGTCCGGTCGCGCTGCCCCGGGAAGATGTGAATCCCGAGTTTCCGCTGACGCTGGATCTCCGGCGCGTACCTGCCTGATCCTTCGAGGAGAGCTAGCGTTGAGTTCCCTGATCGAGCCACTGCCGAGATCGACCGACGCAACTCTCGCGCCGCAGTTCGACGCGTACCAGCCGTTGCCAGGGCTGTTCGATGAGATGAAGACCGCCGATGGCGAGCTGCGACCGCATTGGCAGAAGCTCGTCCAGACGCTGCGGGCCGTGAGTCCGGCCGAAATGGATGCACGCTGGAAGCGTGTAGAGCGGATCCTCTACGAGAACGGCCTCACCTACGACATCTACGGCAAGGGCGGTGCGACGGAGCGGCCCTGGCACCTCGATCCGCTGCCGCTGCTCATTTCGGCGGAAGACTGGCGCCGCCTGGAGGCAGGGTTGATCCAGCGGGCGCGGCTGCTCGATGCCGTGCTGGCGGACTGCTACGGTGAGCAGCGCCTCATGGTGGAAGGTCAGCTGCCGGCAGCGCTCGTGCTTGGCAACCCGCAGTTCCTCAGGCCGTGTCACGGCGTGCCCGTGAACGGCGGCCGGCGCTTGCACTACTACGCAGCCGACGTGGGGCGCGCGCCCGACGGCAGCTGGTGGGTGCTGAAGGACCGCTGCGAATCACCGGTGGGCGGCGGATATGCCCTCGAGAACCGCATCGCACTGCGCAATTGCCTGCCGGATGAATTCGCCGCCAACCGGGTGCAGCAACTGGCCGGCTTCTTTCAATCGGTGCATGAGGGCCATGCCGCGCTCTCCAGCCAGGCCGAACCCCGCATCATCGTGTTGACGGCCGGGCCCAAGGCGCCCGGTTACTTCGCACATGCCTACCTCGCACGCTACCAGGGCTACGTGCTCGCGGAAGGCGCCGACCTGACGGTCCGCGACAACCGCGTGTACCTCAAGACGCTGGAGGGCCTGCGCCCGGTGGACGTGATCATCCGCCGCGTCGAGGCCGCCTCGTGCGACCCGCTCGAGCTGCGTAGCGATTCGCCGTTCGGCGTGCCCGGCCTGGTCGAGGCCGTGCGCGCCGGGACGGTCAGCGTGGTGAACGCGCTCGGCAGCGGACTGGCCGATACCGAAAGCCTGATGCCGTTCCTGAATGGGCTTTGCCGTGAGCTGTTGCAGGAAGATCTGCTTCTGCCGTCGCTGGCGACCTGGTGGTGCGGCCAGGACGCGGCGCGCGATTACGTGCTGCAGAATCTCGATCGCCTCGAGACGCGGGACGTCTTCTACCGCGGCGCCAGCGAGCCCGGCACCCAGAATCCCGACGGCCCGGAAGCGTGGCGGGTCGGCGGCCCGGCGGACCTGATTGCACGGCGGGGATTCGCCTACCTTGCGCGCGAACCGATGCGGCTGTCGACGACACCGGTATTCGGCGCGCAAGGCTTGCGCCCGGTGCCCTTCGCGTTGCGGGTCTTCGTCGCGGCATCCGCCGACGGATATGTCGTCATGCCCGGTGGCTTGGCGAGGCTCTGCCCACCGTACGCCGGGCAGGCCTTCGATTTCGGCCGGTTCGGTGACGGCAAGGACACCTGGGTCCTGTCCGAATCGAGGGCGCGTACCGGCCCGATGCGACGCACCCGTGCGGGCGCCATGGAGTTGCGGCGAACCGGACGGGAAATGCCCAGCCGCACGGCCGACAACCTGTTCTGGCTGGGGCGATACGCCGAGCGGGCCGAAGGCATGATGCGCCAGGTCCGCAGCTCGATCACCCGCCTGATCGATAACGAGCGCCCGACCGAGGACCTGTTCGCGATCGAACGCGTGCTGCGCCCGACGTTCACGAAATCAGGCATCAAGCCGCCGGGCGAAGATGAACTCGCCGCGGAGATGCGCGTATGCCTGGACCGCCAGCTCGGCGAACTCGTGTTCGATGCCGACCGGCCCTACGGATTGCGGCGCACACTGCGCGACCTCGGCCGCACCGCGTCGCTGAGTCGTGATCGCCTGTCCGTCGATTCGTGGCGCATCCTGCGCGGCCTGCAATCCGAGGATTTTGCGAGGCGCCCGAGCCTTGCGGCTCCGCCGCGCCGCGCGCCGATCGCCGGGATCCTGGGCCAGCTCGACCAGGGCATCCAGCGCCTGGCCGCCTTCAGCGGCATGGGCAAGGAGAACATGACGCGAAGCTTCGGCTGGCATTTCCTCGACATGGGGCGGCGCATCGAGCGCAGCATGCAGACGATCGCATTGCTGGAGAGCCTGCTCGGGGCGACCGATCCCGAGGACGATGGCAGCCTGATCCTCGTGCTCGAAATCGCCGACAGCTTCATGACGTACCGGTCGCGCTACCTGTTGACGCCGCAGCTCGCGCCTGTGCTCGACCTGCTGTTGCTCGACGAGACGAATCCGCGCTCGGTTGCGTTCCAGCTCGAGGCGCTGGACGACCACCTGGACAGGTTGCCGCGCGACCGTACCGAATCGGCGGGCAGCCGGGAGCAGCAGCTCGTGCATGAGTTGCTCGTGCAACTGCGCCTCGCCGACATCACGACCCTGAGTCGCCGGAGCCGCCTCGGAGATCGCCCCGATCTCGCGATGCTGCTCGGGCGCATCGCAGCAGACATGCCAAAGCTGACGACGAGCATTACACGCACGTACTTCAGCCACGCCGAGGCCGTGCATACGGTGTCGACCGCAGGCGGCGCGCCTCGCTGATCTGCATGCGCTACGACATCCGTCACTGCACGACCTATCGGTACAGCCAGCCTGTCTCGATTTCGCACCACGTGCTGCACCTCCTGCCGCGCCGGCATGATCGCCAGGTTCTTCATGCCTCGTCGCTCTCGATTGAGCCGCACCCGGCAGTGCGCACCGATGCCGAGGATTACTTCGGCAATCCACTGACCTTCCTGACGATCCAGCAGCAGCACGAGCAACTCAGGATCGAATCACGGGCGCAGGTCGAGGTCGTCGCGCCGGAGCAACCTGAACCCTCGCGGACGATGCCCTGGGACAGGATCTTCCGGCAGCTCGAGCAGCGCGGAACGCGCGATGCCATCGCCGTGCTGCAGTTCGCGTTCGACTCTCCGCGCACGCAGGCGTCGGCCGACCTCGCAGGCTATGCACTGCAGTCGTTCCTTCCGGGCCGGCCCGTGCTCGAGGCTGTGCTCGACCTGACCCAACGCATCCACCGGGATTTCCGCTACGACAGCACGGCCACCGGCGTCGCGACAACCGTTGACGAAGTTTTCAGGCTGCGGCGCGGCGTATGCCAGGACTTTGTCCATCTTGAACTGGCTTGCCTGCGTTCGCTCGCTGTACCGGCACGCTATGTCAGCGGCTATCTCCTGACCCGCGCGCCACCGGGCCGGGAGAAGCTCGTTGGCAGCGACGCCTCTCATGCCTGGGTCTCGGTATGGTGCGCCGACGCGGGCTGGGTCGACCTCGACCCGACCAACGACATTGCGGCTGGCGACGAGCACGTGACGCTGGCCTGGGGCCGGGACTATGGGGACATCAGTCCGATCAATGGGGTAACCTTCGGCGGAGGCGAACACGTCATGGAAGTGGCCGTCGACGTGATTCCGGTTCAAGCGTCACCGACGGAAGGGCAGGCGGACTCGTGACTGACTGGCGACCGTCCGGACTTCTCGAAGACTACCGCTCCGGCGGTTTCTACTGCGAACTGTTCGGGACCTCGAAGCGCCGCCCGCCGCATACGCAGACGGTCCTCGAACGCATTGACGGGATGAGCCTGGCGGAAGTCAGGCGACGCGCGCAGGCCGCCGAGCGTGAGCTCTTCAATCTCGGCGTCACTTTCACCGTCTACACGAGCCGCGAGCAGATCGACCGGATCCTGCCGTTCGACGTCATTCCGCGCGTGCTGTCGGCGGCCGAGTGGGCGACGATCGAGCAGGGAGTCGTACAGCGGGTCACCGCGCTCAACCGGTTCATCGAGGACGTTTATCACGAGCAGCGCATCCTGCGCGACGGCATCGTGCCTGCCGACCTCGTGCTCGGCAATGCGAACTTCCGCCCGCAGATGCGCGGACTGAAGGTGCCTTTCGGCAACTACGTCAATATCTGTGGCGTGGACATTGTCCGCGGCGGCGACGGCCGTTTCTACGTGCTCGAGGACAATGCGCGCACGCCATCAGGCGTGTCCTACGTCGTCGAGAACCGTCACCTGACGCAGCGCGCGTTTCCGGACCTGATGCGCAACATCGGCGTGCGCTCCGTTTCCAACTACGGGCAGCGGTTGGCCGGCCAGCTTGCGGAACTCGCGGCCGGCGAGGGTCGCGATCCGTCGGTCGTGCTGCTCTCCCCTGGAGTCTACAACTCCGCTTACTTCGAGCACGTCTTCCTCGCGCGCGAGATGGGCGTGTCGCTGGTCGAAGGCCGCGACCTGGTCGTCCGCGACGACCGCGTATTCATGAAGACAACCGGCGGCCTGGCTCGCGTCGACGTGATCTACCGGCGCATCGACGACGACTTCCTGGACCCCGAGGCGTTCAATCCTGCGAGCATGCTTGGCGTGCGCGGCCTGATGCGCGCCTACCGGGCTGGCAACGTCGTGCTGGCGAACGCCATCGGCACCGGGATTGCCGACGACAAGGCGGTCTACGCCTACTTGCCGCGCATCATCCGGTACTACCTCGACGAGGAGGCGATCCTGCCGAACGTCGAGACCCACATCTGCCGCGAACGCGAGGGCCTCGAGTACACGCTGCAGCACCTGGAAGAACTGGTGGTAAAGCCGGTCGGCGAATCGGGCGGCTACGGCATCCTGATCGGGCCGCACGCAAGCCGCAAGGCGCTTGCGGAGTTCCGACGCCGGCTGCGCGCGGCTCCCAGCAATTACATCAGCCAGCCCGTCGTTCAGCTGTCGGTGTGCCCCACGGTCACGCGCAGCGGCATCGAGCCTAGGCACGTGGACCTGCGCCCCTTTGCCGTCACTGGCCGCTCGACGTGGGTTCTGCCGGGCGGGCTGACTCGCGTGGCGTTGCGCAAGGGCTCGCTGATCGTCAACTCGTCGCAGGGCGGCGGATCGAAGGATACCTGGGTCCTTGAATAACCTGCTCTCGAGGCATGCGGAGTGCATATTCTGGCTCGCGCGGCAGGTCGAGCGGTCCAACAGCATCGCGCGGATCCTCGACATCAACGAGACTTTCAGCCGCAACACGCGTGGCGAACATGACTGGGAGTCCGTGCTTCGGTTGTTCGGGGACGAGCAGAACTTCAAGGCGACCGGCCGCCGTCCAACCGCAGACGCGGTGATCCACTTCTACATCCTGGACGACCAGAACACGAGCTCGGTGCTGAGCAGCATCCGCATGGCGCGCGAGAACGCGCGCGCACTGCGCCCCCTGATCTCGACCGAGATGTGGGTCCAGCTGAACGGCTTCCACAACCACCTCAGTCGCCTGCGCAAGGCCGACCTCCGCGTCGAGAACCTCAACCGCCTCTGCAGCTACATCAAGGAATCCTGCCAGACGCACAGTGGCATTACCGCGGAGACGCTCTACCGAGACGAGTCCTGGTACTTCCACCAGGTCGGCCGGGCCATCGAGCGCGCCGACCAGACGACGCGGCTCGTCGACGTAAAGTACCAGGTGCTGCTGCCGCAGCCGGGCGACATAGGTTCGCCAATCGACGAAGCCCAGTGGAATACGGTGCTGCGCTCGGCCGCCGGTTTTCACGCCTTCCGGCGCGTCAATCCGCAGAGCATGTCGGCGCCCAAGGTGATCGAGTTCATGGTGCTCGACCGGCGCTTCCCGCGGTCGGTCGCGGCGAGCGTGCTCGTCGCCAATGAGCACCTGCACGAACTGCGGCTGAAGCACGGCCACACGGCGAGGCGATCCGCGTCGAACCTGTTGCGCCGGCTCGCCGCCACACTGGCCGAGGATTCCGCGGAAGATCTCATCGCGCGGGGCCTGCACGAAGCGCTCGACGGAATCCAGGCCGAGCTCGCTGCGGTCACTGACGCGCTGGGCCGTGAGTTCTTCCTGCTGACGGAAACGGACGACGCGCCGCAGCCGCCGGCCGAGTCTTCTGCCTGACCGGGCGTGAGATTCCCGCGTTCAATTGGCCCGGTTGCCGGGACACATTCGCCGACTGCGTCCAGCAGCGCTTGCTCTGCTGCTGTTGCTGCTGGCGGGATCGGTGTGTGTGGCGGTCGCCGCCCCGGCGGAGCGAAAGCTGGACGCCGGCGCGGCCCTGCGGGCTCGATATGCCGCGTTGCACGAGCGGCTCGAGCACAGCCCGTTCCCGCAGCATGTCTATGTCGAGTCGTTCGAAGGCCCGAGCGACTCTCGCGGCGACGTATACGCCGTGGTCGACTACCCGATTGTCACCGTCAGTGAGGCACTGACGAATCCGCACACTGGTGCGACCTGCTGATCCTGCACCTCAATGTGAAGTACTGCCATCCTGTCTCACGCGACGGGCACACGGTGCTCTTGGTCGCGATCGGCAGAAAGCACGAGCAGCCGCTCATCAGCACGTCTCGAGTCGAGTTCGACTACAGCGTCGCGGCGTCGCGACCGGGCTATCTCGATGTCGAGCTCAATGCCAGCGAGGGACCGCTCGGCACCGGGAACTACCGGATCCGCCTCGAAGCAGTGGGCCTCGAGAAGCCGCAATCTTTTCTGCACCTTCAATATTCGTACACGTATGAGTCCGCGGCGCGCGCGGCGATGCGGACGTACCTTGCCACGACGGGCCGAGGAAAAGTGGGCTTCACCGTGACCGGGGATCCGAACGGCCCAGGGCCGCAATTCATTGGCGGCGTGCGCGGCGCGATCGAGCGCAATGCCATGCGCTACTTCCTGGCCGTCGACGCCTATCTCAGCACGCTGTCAGTGCCGGCCACCGGGCGTTTCGAACAGAGCATCCAGCGATGGTTCGACGCAACCGAGCGTTACCCGCGCCAGTTGCACGAGATCGACCGCGATACTTATCTCGAGATGAAACGCAGCGAGTACCAGCGCCAGCAGACCCTGCAGTGAGCGATCGAGGAACCTATCGGGGCATAGCAATGTTTGCCGTGGACAGTGCGCCGGCGACGCCGCCAGGATCAAAGCTGTCTACGGATCAATCACCACAACAAGCGCTCGGGCCCCGCAATCCGAGGCGGTGCCGCGCCGGGTCTGCCCGTGCACGTCGCTTCAAGGGGAGAATTATGAACAACGCACGACGAATGCTGCTGACCTCGATGGCGCTGACGCTCATGGCCGGCGGCGCTCTCGCGGAGGGGTGGCACATGGACGACAGCCACCACGACA
The DNA here is from genome assembly GCA_963776815.1 of uncultured Gammaproteobacteria bacterium. GTDB lineage: Bacteria > Pseudomonadota > Gammaproteobacteria > Steroidobacterales > Steroidobacteraceae > RPQJ01. Next base: position 166,701 of record CAVZNZ010000013.1, on the reverse strand, counting down.
GCGGCTGGGTGAAGCTGGGCAAGGTCACGGCGACCCACAGCGCCGACCACGACCGGATCAAGGTTGAAGGGCGGAACGACGATTTCCGCAAGTTAAAGTTCAAGGTGTCGGACTCGCCGCTCAACATGCATAAGATCGTCGTGACCTACGACAATGGTGCGCCGGAGAGCCTTGAGGTCCGCCAGGACATCCCCAAGGGCGGCGAGACGCGCGATATCGACCTGCAGGGCGGCAAGCGCAGTATCCGCACTATCGAGTTCTGGTACGACACCAAGGGCCTTTTGAACGGCAAGGCGGATGTGACGGCGTATGGAAAGCGCTGACGCTCCCGGGCCATCGTGAAAAGCCGCGGACTACTTCGTGCGACGGTCGCAGCGGCTCTGGTGCTGTGTGCCGCGCATGCCGCCAGGGCCGCGGACGAGGGCACCGATGGCCAGTCGCTGGAGCAGGCGGCAAGCGATCCGACGGCATCCCTGCTTGCGGTCCAGGTCCAGGACATCTATGCCGGGGCCTATCACCGGCTCGATGACGAAAGCGGCAACACGATACTGCTGCGCGCGGCTATACCGTTCACGACCGGCAGCCTCGCACATCGCGCGGGCGACGCTGCCCATCGTGACCGACAGCCCGTCCGGCGAGAGCGGCCTCAGCGATCTCGTGCTGTTCGATCTCATCAAGTTCGAGAAGTCGTGGGGACGCTGGGGCATCGGCCCCGTGCTGCTGGCCCCGACCGCCTCGGATGACGCGATCGGTGCAGGCAAGTGGGCAATTGGTCCGGCACTCGGCTTCGTCGCCCGGGGCGAGACACTGATGTGGGGCCTGTTCAACCAGAACCTCTTTTCCTTCGCGGGAGACAGCGACAGGGAGGACGTCAACGTCAGCATCCTGCAGCCCATCGTCAACTATTCGCTGCCGGACAAGTGGTCCATCGGCACGTCCGAGATGAACATCACCTACGATTGGGAAAAGGATGACTGGACTGCGCTGCCCCTCGGCGTGAAACTGGCCAAGCTGGTGAAGTTCGGCAAGCTGCCGGTGCAGTTTGCCGGCGCCTATGAATACAACTTCGCGGACGACTACGTCGCCCCGAAATGGACGGTGAACATCACCGTCAAGTTCCTGTTTCCCATTTGACCGGCAGAGTTCACCTGCTCGACACGCAGGCGAGTTCTCCAGGCGGCAGGGTGGGGCGGCCGGCTAAGGTCTGCGATACGAACTCGCGTCAGGGCTCGATGTTGTCGTCGCTCTCGCCGGAATCCGACATGAACGCCGCGGTTGCGGCCGTTCCGACCTGGTCGACCAGCGCTGGCAACAGGCCGGGCACGCTCCCAACGAGGCGGCGGGCGCCGTTGAAGTGGCGCTGCCAGTAGCGGGAATCGATCATCGAGACCTCGACCCGCTCGCCCGTACGGGGCGCGTGAATGAACTGGTTGTTGCCGATGTAGATGCCGACGTGCGAGAACGCAAAGCGCCGGGTATTGAAGAACACCAGGTCGCCCGGCTGCAGCGTGACGAGCGGGATCTTCTGGCCCACCGAGCTCAGCGACTTCGCGGTGCGGGGCAGGGTGACTCCGGTCACCTGCCGGTAGACGTATTGCACGAGCCCGCTGCAATCGAAGCCCGTGGCCGGCTCGGCACCGCCGAAACGATACATCGTGCCCACCATCTGCATCGCGTAAGAGGCGACCTGCTGGGCGGCCTGCATCGTTTCGGTTGCAAAGTCGGCGGGTGTGGCTTCGATGAAGCCCGCATCGTGTCGGGCGCCGCTGTCGAAACTCGCCGTGGCTGCCGCATCGCGCGGCTCGGCCTGCTGGGCATGTGCCATCGGTGACGCCAGCGTCGCCAGGACCAGGCCGGCGGCGAACAAGCGTGCACGTGGGGAGGGGGACAGCACGGGGGCGAAGACTATTGGGTTGAGGCAGCCAAGGCAACCGTTTCCGTTCACTTTTCACGGGCGCGTAGCGTATCTTCGGGATCTCGCTCACGAGCCGACCATCACGACCATCGCACTTCCGGGAGACGCCGCCATGACCGCACCCGTCAATCACCAGTTCAAGCTCGCCCGGCGCCCGGTCGGCATGGTCCAGCGCAGCGACTTCGAGTACGTCGGAGGCGCCGGTCGCGGAGCCGGGCGACGGCGAGGTGCTGGTCAAGATCCTGTACATCTCGCTCGACCCCGCGATGCGCGGCTGGATGAACGAGGGCAAGTCGTATGTGCCGCCGGTCGGCATCGGCGAAGTCATGCGTGCCGGCGCCGTGGGACGCGTGATCACGTCGAACGATCCCGGGATCGCCGTGGGCGATCATGTCGTCGGCATGCTCGGCGTGCAGGAATACGCGGTCGCCAAGGCAAAGCAGCTGACCAAGGTGGACCCGCGGCTGGTGCCGCTGCCCGTGTACCTCGGCACGCTCGGCATGCCGGGCATGACCGCCTACTTCGGACTGCTGGACGTCGGCCAGCCGAAGGCGGGCGACACGGTCGTCGTTTCGGGCGCGGCCGGCGCCGTGGGGCAGGTGGTCGGCCAGATCGCGAAGATCAAGGGCTGCCGCGTGGTCGGCATCGCCGGCGGCAGGACAAGTGCGACTACCTGCGCTCGATCGGCTTCGACGCCGCGATCGACTACAAGCACGAGGACGTGAAGGCTGCGCTGAAGCAGCATTGCCCGAAAGGCGTCGACGTCTACTTCGACAACGTCGGCGGCGAAATCCTCGATGCCGTGCTGACCCGGCTGGCCATGCACGCGCGCATCGTGATCTGCGGCGCCATCTCGCAGTACAACGAGACGAAGATGAAGGGCCCGAGCAACTACATGTCGCTGCTCGTGAACCGCGCCTCGATGACAGGGCATGGTGGTGTTCGACTACGCCAGCCGCTACGGCGAGGCGGCGCGGGAAATGGCCGGCTGGATGGCCGCGGGACAGCTGAAGACCCGCGAGGACATCGTCGAGGGCCTGGAGACTTTCCCGGAGACGCTGCTGAAGCTGTTCAAGGGCGAGAACACCGGCAAGCTGGTGCTGAAGGTCGCGGAGGCCTAGCTCTGGCGCTTGGCGTTGCCCCGGGTCAAGTAAGGAATGCACGGGCCACCACCACGCGAAACGCACCTCGCGCTCGCCGAGGAGCACTACAGTGACGTCCGCGCCAACGTCTGGTTCAACGGACTCGACAACCGCGACCGCGGGCGCTTTCAGATCGCCGTCAAACTGCCACTGCTCTATCCGCTGGGCCGCTCGAAGGAGACCCCGGAAGTCGTCTGCCCGGGAACGGAGCCCGGTCTACTGCTATCGACCCGCACCGCACCGCCGTCTCCGCCAACTGAATCCAGCCCGCCCACGGCTGCGATTGATCCTTTCAAGGGTCACTCGGTTCCAGCCTGACCCGCGCTCTGCTGCAGCGAAGGAGGGAGTGCTATGCACCGTACCGCGACTGTCGTTTCGCTCGTTGCCGTCACCTGGGCACTCAGCGCATGCGGCGTGAATTCGACTGACACGATTGAAGCAGGCGCGGCCCTCGACGCACCCCAGTTGTTCGTCGACCTGCAATCGCTGCCGGACGGCCATCCCCCGGTACCTGGTTTGCACTCAGTACCGGCCCTGCCCAAGGGACACCCTCCGGTCCCCGGCTACGATTCGAGCCCGGCGCTGCCGGAAGATCATCCCCGTTGCCCGGCGCGCGGCTCACTCGAGACACCACCTTCGGACGCTGGCGTAAATCACTCGCTGCCAGACCCGCCTGACCTGATCAGTACGTAGACCTGCTGACCACCTCCCAACAACGGTCTCGATGACGCGCGCTTGCTGAACGCGCGTCAACGCTCAGATGCTTATCTGCAGCGATCATGCACCGATCTGTCGTCTGTACGCATAATGTATAGCAAGCACCATTTTTGAGACCGAAAAGCACTAGTGAATTCACCGGCTTGCGGGCGGTTCTTAAATGTGCAAACTGCACGCTCAAGAACCACGAAAGGCACGGAGCGCCCGTGAAGCTTGCCCTTCAGATTGCCGCCGGGATCGTAATCGCTGTCACTGTGATTGGGGTAGGGCGGTACCTGTTCCTTCTGGCCAGCGTCCAAGGCGGCCAACCGAGGCCGCTCAGCAAATGCAGGCGACCGTGCAACGTCAAACCGTCGAAATGCAGGCCCGTATCCAGGCGCAGCAGGCCGAGCGGCTACGGCGGGCGGACGAAGCCAAGAGGGCACAACTTGAGGCGGACGCCGCCCGGATGCGCGCGGAAGCCGACGCGCTCGCGCGGAGCCGGATCGCCGCCGCTCGAAAGGCAGCCGCCTGGGCCGCCTTCTACAAGCCCGCCAAGAAGTGCGACAACCCGTCAGATTGGGATACCCAAGTTGAGTGTGGAAACGCACACATTCGAGCGCAAAGAGAATTCGAAAGGAAATGGGCCGCAGGCGAGATTTGACGCGCTGAACGAAAAAGGACGCGAGCGATGAAGAACTCACCACGTAAAAGGCCGCGCTACGTCGAGCGCCGCGATCCATTCGAAGGCCGACATAATCAAGGGAGTGTCCCAAGTACCGATTGAGATACTCGAAGCCATTTTCGCGATGCGTCTTCTGGAGATCATGCGGGGGTACGCAGGCGTCTATGCACTGTATGACGGCAATGGTCTGTACTACGTCGGCCTGACCACCAACCTTCTCGGTCGCCCCCGCACGAGGTCGGCATCCGGCCCGGCGTTCCATGATCTTCACGATCCAGAAGCTTCGATACCTAGATATTGAGACGCGTTCACAACCTTGCCGCTCCGAATACGCGTAGGCAAGTGCCACGATGCTGATCTCAATACCGCTTCGAGCGTCAATCGGCTGACACACCAGCGATTCAAGGGTCTCGGCGCTGATCATGCGTCGAATGTATAGCAAGCGGAAATTGTGCGGGACAGCACAACAGCTTTCTAGATCAGGTATTTACGACGAACTCTTGATGGTGCAATCTGAACGTCGGTAACAAGATTCGGTCGGGAGGGCCCTGCAGAATGCCGACAATCCCATTGGATCGGGTCCTTTTTCTGCAAGGGAGGACAGTGCTTCTTTTTCGGCAACATGCTGTCGAAGACCGAGGCCTGGTCGAGCAATTGGTGCCTGACGCCCCGGCGGAAACGATCACGTCGATAATCTGGTCGCGTGCTGCAAGGCGCTCAATTCCCTGTTCGGGAGCATGACGCCCAAAGAGAAGATGCGTGCTCTTCTAAGTCAGAAGGGCAAATTCAAATGTCCCAACGGCGCCCACGGGCCTTCAACGTCATCAGCGACCGCACGGGCGCGGATTGCAGTGGGTCGGCCCGCAAGAAACTCTGAATTCCAATTAGCTTCCACCCGGGACACAGACGGGTGGCCCTCCCCTAGTCCAACAAAATTTCAAGCACTGGTGGCGTGATGTTCCGAACCTTTGGACGATTCAACAAGGCAGTCCAAGGACGAAGCCGAGGCCGCGGCACATCTGCGGTTTATATCAAAGGGCTACAAGGCAGCGTTGCGCTCAGGTGTTGATGCGATTTATTCCGATGCAGGCCTACGTCGACCGCCTGGCGACGTTACCCTATTGAAAGAGACGCGACGCCCATGGGAAGACGATGATGAGAGAGAGCGACTCATTGGCGAATTGTTCTGGCAGAACGATCAAGTACTAATTGTTTTGCCCGGCATGGATCAGCTCTACTTGTGGTGTTTTCATCATCACACCACGCCTTGCCGAGTTGATCAATTCGCGGATGACTGCAAGCAATCGGCAATAGATAACCTGGATGGCAGACGGCTTCGGGCCATGGATTTCGACTGGATAGAGGTCTTTCCCAAGTTACAGCGGGCCATTCCAGACGGACGTGCCAATAGGCTTACTGGATCCGCGATCGACATGCCGCCCGACGCTGTCGCATCCGCAGAGCTGCTGACCAATAGAGACCGCAGGCAGTTACTCCAGAGAATTAGCGAACGCGGCTCGCTTCGTAGCTGCTTGGACCTGGACCCCAAAGACGCAACGACACTCGAGGCTCTGCGAACCGCGGGCCTTGTGGCAACGGAATATCTATTACTTTGCAAAGGTGACTCGAGGACATTGTGCACACTGCCATCGCCCGAGCGCCTTCAGGGAGAAACGGGGCAACTTAAATGCCCCAAGTGCAATCGACTATTCCGAGACAAAAACCTTCAGGAGATAGTGGTGCTGACTGATCTCGCGAGCAAGCAAATCAGCAGCAGCCATTGGCTAACGGTCTGGACAACTCAGCGCTCTACTTGACGCGGGAGTTAAGCCGGGCTCGATCGTGTGGGGTGCTTCGGAGGGCGATGACGAAATTGACATCATCGTGAATCTTTACGGTCGTCAGATATTTATCGAGCTTAAAGATCGCGACTTTGGCAAGGGAGACGCCTATCCATTTGTGAGTCGCCTCAATGAGTATGGCGCATCGTCTGGAATTGTATTCACTACCGGCACGATTGCACCGGACGCTGCAAGCCTACTAAACAAGTCGACTCGCACAAAAATCGTCCAGATTGAAGGCTTGGCTGCAGCGGAAACAGTCATTTCACATCAGCGTCGACGTGCAATCGAGATCGGTAGCTCTGGGGCTGGTGCCGAGCGAACTGCCTTTGAGGCGTGTAGCAGTGGACTGGCTCAATGCCCACGCGGGAACCTGACTTCGCATAATCCGCGGCAGTGACTCGGCAACCCGCACTCGATCCCCAAACGCCGATATTGAATAACTGGAGAAGGATTGTGGCGACCACGCAAACGCTTGAGGCCGATCCAGTAACCCTACAGAACTTGTTTGGCGCTGATAACGAGCTTCGGTGTCCGCTATTCCAGCGGCCATTTGTCTGGCGGAAGGGCAATATCGATCAGTTATGGGCAGATATTGACACGCTACTGAACGGTGAATATGACGTTCGCTTTCTTGGCGCGCTTGTCTTTGACAATGACTTCGCGTCCACCGCCAATCGCGCAGGTCTCTACTGGATTATCGACGGGCAGCAACGCCTGACGACGCTTTATCTGAGCTCTGTTGGCATTGGTCGAGGTTGCGGAGGAGGCCGGCGACTCGGAGACGGCGACGGACCTCATTGATCAATATCTTCTCGTAGAAAAAGAAAGAGAATCGCAATCGCCCGAAGGTTCGCTCGACGCTGCAAGACACTCGGCAGTTCAACAAGGTGCTGTCTGTGGCCTTGGGCGACAAAGCGACGCTCGACATAGCGAATGAACATGGGGCGGCAGACGGCACCCTTCGAGATGCTTACGAAACCACCTTGAAGCACGTCAGAGAGCGATGCATTGACGCGGATGGTGTCGCGTCAAAAGTGAAAGTAGAAAAACTGAAGACCGCACTCCTGGAGCAGCTTGAATTCGTCGAAATTCGCCTCGGAGAACGTCATGATCCCAACGAGGTGTTTGATCGCCTGAATAAGGAAGGCGAGCGTCTCGGGATAATCGACCTCGTTCGTAATGAAGTGCTGAAGAGACTTCGTGACAATGCCCACTCGGCTGCCGATCTTTACACCAAGTACTGGCGCCCGTTTGAAGAGGCCTTTTCCGATCGCACGCAGAGAGACGGATACTTTTTTCCGCTCGTACTGACGAGAGATTCCGCTGTCACAAAACCGCGGACTTTCGCAACGCTAGCCAAACGTTGGCACCTCATGGTCGAGCAGCTGGGAGGCGATCCGCAGCAGGAAATTAAGGCGATCATGGAAGATCTCCAGGAACGTTTAGCGCCGCGTACGAAGCACTTACTACTGGCTGCGAGATTGCCGACGTGACACGATGCGCTCAAGAACAGTTCACCGACGGACTTACGGCAAAGCGACGCTCCATCGGTGGTTTACCCGTTGCGTGGCTGCCAGTTGCTCACCAGTTGCCACAAGGGGTCCGGCGATCAGGCAAAAGCGGCGCAATGTCTTGCGGTTATAGAGTCGTTCTTAATTCGGCGCGCGTTTGTGGGTCTTAAGCCGAGCCGGCCTCCATGCGGTTTTCAAGACGCTGTGGGCTAAACGCGGGATTAGATCCAGGCAAGGTCCGTGCAAAGGTAGAGACCGCGACTCATCACGTTCCCGCCCGATGAACAATTTAGTGAAGCGGTGAAGCACGGACCATTGTACCGACGGCGAATTTGTAGCTACGTCTTGCAGGAGTACGAAAGGTCGTTCACAGCCGGTGACGTAATGCAGCACCTCCCCGAGATGACCGTCGATCATGTGCTTCCGCAAACACCCGAAGGGACATGGCTTGATGACTTTCGCACCCAGGACATCGAGAAATGGACAGACACCTGGGCGAACTTGGTGCCGTTATCAAGCAAGGCCAATTCAGAGAAGGGCCGAGAAGGAGCTGGACCGAGACTAGGGAGAAGCTTGGGAACGAGACCGTCTTTTCGACGACGAAGCACTTGTACGACGACTATGAGACGTGGACGCCCGCCGACCTCGAGAACCGATCCAAAGTGCTTGCAGATTGGGCCATCAAGCGCTGGCCATCGTGACACTGGGTAGTTAGCGAAAACGGCATAGGTCGCCACCATTCGCCGGTCTTGCGAGAGGGCCAACCGCCGCCTCGCGCGCGACGCACTCGATCTGGTGCTGGTTCGCACGCTCTCGTTGGTACTTCGGCAGCATCCACCAGGAACGATGAATTCGCCGTTCAGTGTCAGGCCGCCGTGGCCGTGCAGTCGGCAACCCCGCGGGAAAGGCGATAGTGGACGTGCGGTTTTGGTCGCGTACTTGACCAGGTAGCCGATTCCCTTACGAGCCCATTGCACATTGGTGAAGCCGTGCGGCCACCAGCCTTGCTTGTCCGGCTTCGGCATTGTTAGGCCACGTGGCAGCCAAACGATTGCGTGGTAATGAACGCGCCCGGACTTGTGTTGCTCTGCGACCCAGACGTAGCGTGGCTTCACGTCCTCGGCGAACTAGCCACTGTCGCATTCGTTTCAAGCACTCCGTCAGATGACGCGGCTTCCACTCGACGTCGGGCGATACGTGAACGTGATGAATGCACGACCAAGAGGACGACCATCGGGCGCCGTCTCGCACATGAATGCGTCGCCAATCCACGACAGACTCTTGAACATTCGCAGTCCGCGTCGACGTCGACATTCCTCCTCGAGCCAGACGCGTCGAGCACGGTAATCGGTGCACGGCGTGTCACTTGTTACTAATCTGACAAGCCCAGCGGGCGAGGGTGATGCGCACCCCGCCGGGGCGGCTTGCAAGCCTCCGGCATGCAAATCCGCTTCCACCGGGGGCGCGACCTGCCCACCGCCTGGGGCCGCCGCGGGGGTTTTTTGAGGACCCCCGCGGCCCCAGGCCGTGGACAGCTCGCCGGTGCCTTCCTTGGCGCCGTCCATGCTATGCAGACCTCAGTAGTCGATTGAATTCCTCTCGAGCCTCCGGATCCTTGGAGGCAAGCTCGCGAGCAAGCTGCATGATCAGCCAGTACGCGGCGAGTTGGTTTTGCGTGGTTTCCTGGCCCTCAGGGCTTACCAGGCGATCTTTTCTTTTATCGCCCAGTCCCGCCACTCGGGTCCGAGGACGCGCCCGTCACGGTGCAGCGTAAACAGCCGCAGCGCCTGCCTTGAGGGCTTACGAGCGCCGATCTTGTACAGATACGCGGTGTGCTCACTGACGCCGCACCAACGAGCAATGAGCTCGGGCGGATAGCCATAGAAAATCGTCAGTGGTCTTGAAAGCTTCGAACGCACGCCCGCCAGGTCCCCAATGGAGCCATGAGCGGGAACGTGAGCACCTGCGTCCTTTCGGTATGTCCCCCAAGGGCACGCGGGCCCGGGGTTAGCAGTCTCGCGGCTTACCGGCTTTCGTTCCCAGGAGCCGTTCAGCCTCTCATTGTCGGTGCTCTTCCTCGGCGTAGGTTCTTTCTGCACCCGCGCCAAGCGTGCAGGAGCGAAATTGCCAGAACAGACGAGCAGCTGCAACTTTGATGCTGGGCGCGCCATCGGCTGGACTCAGGCGCTCCGACAGGAGCGTTCGAGGACCACGCGCAGCACGGCTTCCGCAAGCCGCTGGTATGGACGACTGAGACACGCGAAGCTGCGGTCACTGAGATGAGAGAACGCCTGGTCAAGATCGCTGATCGCTATGTCGATATCAGCGAGGAGTCGAAGATCCTGGGTCGTGGTCTCGGGCGGCAGGGGTCTCAGGTTCACGGCACTCGGTCCAACTGGGCCTGGTGCCGCAAACCTTATCGGTACGCATAATGTATATTATGACAAATCGATGCTCGCTGGCTGGAGTCGTTTATCGGCGACGTGGTGACCAGGATCGCGGTGAGCGCGCACCTTCCAGAGGGCCTGCGCGGACCGTCCTGCGGTCCGACCCGCAGGCCGAGCCCACATGGAAGTACTTGCGGCGTGTCCGCTCACGGCATGCTGTGGAAGGTGCACGCTCGATTGTGCTGCGTGTCCCAGCAAACGGGCTGCAGCCAGTGGACGTCGCGAGATCAACTACACCCGCTGCGTGCCTTCGATTTCGACAGCGCCCGATCAAACGTCCCGAGCGGCAGATGTCCTGCCTTGCGCGCGATCTCGAGCACCAGGCAATCCGAGAACCCAAGCGCGGGCCGGGCGCGAACTGCTCGAGCGCGCGTTGCACGACATCCGCATCCTGGATCGTCAGCTGCTCGTGATTGAGCAACATCTCGATCGCCGCGGCCAGCTGCGCCGCACTCCGCTCGTGCACCGCATCGAGCACCCAGTCGTCTCGGCGAGCACGAGTTGCGACACCCAGGCGCCACCGGCGATGAACGCTTCGGCCGCAGCAACCTGCGCGGCATCGTCACGCACCAGCAAACGCACCAGCAGGTTGGTGTCAACTGCGCGCATGGCGCTGGCGCATGTACTTGCGAATGCCCGCCTTGACGTCGACCGGCTTGCCCTTGGCGGGTTTGGCATCGCCAAACAACGCCGTGTGGATGTCTTCGGACGAGCACTTGCCGGCGCGCCGCACGACGAACTCTCCGTCGCGCCACTCCCAGACCAGCACCGACCCGGCCCACGCCCAGCTGCCGCCGCACCTCGGCCGGCACCGAGATCTGCCCCTGCACCGTGACTTTGGACTGTATGCTGGCTCATGGTAATACATTACCCCGGTAATGCATCGCCGTCAAATCGCCCTCCGCCCCCCTGCAGAACCATTCCGGGGCGCCGCCTCCGTCGCCGCGCGATTCCGCAGCAATTGTGCCTCGCGGCAACCGCTATGATGCGCCGTGGCTGCACCGAGTGGAATCTGGCCAGCGTTTCCTGCTGCTGTGCCTCGCGGGCTGCACCAGCACACCTGAGCGGCCCCGCGGTATCAAGTTGTTGGCTGTGCCCAGGCCGTCGTGGCAGCGCTGCCCGCCGGTCTCACCGACCCCGAGAAGCACTGCGTCGCCTCTGCCGGCATCGCCCGCAACTGCAGCCGGTTCGAGGCCTGGCTCGCGGGATGGGGCAAGGAGATTCGGGATTCCTTCGGCCACGGCGACGCGTCCTGGCAGGACCTCGTCGCCGATCGCGCCGGTCGGCGCTGCGCGTCCAGCACAAGACGGAGTCAGACGCAGTGATCTACTGTTGCCGGCAGGCGCTCGCCCAGCGCAGCTCAACATTGACCTGCAAGTCGGTCGCTCCGCCGGCGACGGCTCGCGGAGATTCGCTGCCACGCTCTGCCGTGAGGTCGCGGGCCCGTCCAGCCGTCGCCAGTGGACCAGCCTACACGCACGTGCTGCATCGTGCCGCGCACGGCGCGCTCTGTTCTGGACGGCACGCCGCGCTCGTGTTGCGTCGCGGCGGCCGAGTAACAGCGCTTGGCTGCATCCCCCCTCTCAACCCCAGACATGAAGCGTCACCCGTTCGAATTGGTGACGTCGGGCACCGCCCCGAAACCCGACATTTCGCGGGCAAGAACGGCCTGGAGCAGACCTGCTCCCTGCCCTGGATTACAATACGCGGTTGCAGTTCATCCATTCCATGTCCCAAGAGGAACCACATGAGTCAAACGCCGCAAGACCTTCAATTGAAAGTTTGGAAAGACCTCGCGATCAGCAAGCAGATCCTGATGAGAGCGGCCACGGACGCGCTCAAGCTCGACCCGCAGTGCACGCAGGAAGAGCTGAAGGACGCGCTCGAGGCCGCGCTGAAGAAGGTCGCCAAGGCGGATTCCGAACTCATCACCGCCAGGAAAGAGGCGACGGTCGCCATCACTACGCTCGAGAAGAAGCTGGCCGAGAGCGAGCACGACCGGGCCATTGCGCAGAAAGCGGCTGCCGAGGCGAAAGCCGCACACGACGCAGCGGTTCAGCAGATGGCCAACCAGCGCGCTGCCGCCGCGACAGTCCTGCAGCAGGTCAAGGACCGCCTGACCGAGCGCGAAGTGTCGCTCAAGGCGATCACCACCGCGCTGGCAGACACCCCGGCAAACGTCCTGAAGAAAATGAACGCGCTCAAGAAGCAGAAGCGGGAAGAAGCGGATGCGCGTCGCCAGGTCGAATCCGCGCTGAATACCCTGCGCACCGAGAAGCGCCAGCAGGATCAGCGATTGGCGGATGCGCTGCGTAACGGCGCGACCTTGGTGACCCGTTATCGCGACCTGCACGCGCTGTCGCTGACGCTGCGTGAGCAGCTCCAGGCGCTGGCCGCGGATGCGAAGAGCCTGCCTGAGATTCCCGAGCTGGACACGAAGCTGCTGGAAGCCGTCGAGCAGCGCACAGAAAGTATGTAAAGCGCTCTGCCCCCCCAGGCCGCGTCCTGCCTGCCCTCGCCGCCACGCTGAACCGGTCCGATGCGCCGGCCGCCGGCCGACGCGAGCGGCGCAGGAAACGCGCCGCGTCCACTGCCTGGCGCAGGACACTCGGGCATCTCCAGCAGGACAGGCTCGCGCGGCGTGTCACCCCCGCCGTCGTATGCACCTCCGGCACGTAACCCGCGGCGAGCACCTTCACCGTACACGCGGGCGTCAGCACCGTGATCGTCGTCTTGGCCTCGACCGCCCGCGGGTGCCCGTAGTCGGTCGGAGACCATTTCAGGAACTGCCCTCGCCACTTGAGCCGCGCGATCCCCTCCTCGTCCGGCGACTGCACAAACACCCCGTCTGGCAGACCACCGGCTCGAGCTGTAAGCCGCCGCTGCGCACCTTTACGTTCAACCCGATCGAGCTTCATGACTGGGTCGATGTTTTGCACGAGCGCCACCTCGCCCGGACAGCCGTCGCCTCATCCAGGAAGAAGAATATCGGTGTACTTACCGGGCGCCATGATCTGACGCTGCATGCCCTGCCACTCCAACCGGCATGTCACCCACGCCACGCGAGCGGAACTCTTTACGATCCGCCGCTCCGAATCGTGCAGGCGGCCGCGATTGCCCATCAGTGTCCCGCGCGCCGCCCGGGCGCGGGGAACATCGAGTGCCTCAGCCGGTCGAAACCGGTATCAGGCCCTTGCCGGCGCCCGACGCCCGGGCGCACGCCTGAGTGGAGGTCAACATGAAACTGAGTGTTGCCGCCCTCGCCATCGCCGGCGCCATTCTCTGGGCTGCCAGTGTCTTCTTCGTCGGACTGGCCAACATGGCCGTACCAGGCTATGGAACGCCATTCCTCAACCTGATTGCAGCGCTCTATCCCGGCTATCGGGTCGGCGCTGGCATCGACTCGTTACTGATCGGTACCGCCTACGCGTTCGCGGGCGGCGCCATCGGCGGCGCGCTGTTCGGCTGGCTGTACAACGTGGTGGTTGTCGCATCCCGTGAGCGCAAGACACACGTCGTGGCCGGGCAACGGAGCGAATCGAAATTCCAGCACCACGCGCACTGAACGACGCCTCGCGCACGAGCCCTCGCTCACCGCCGCGGCGGCGTCTCCCCGCGGTCGAAATAGAACTGGTCGAGCTGCAGCTCGATTGACGCGAGCATGTCGAGCAGGCACTGCTGCACGTCGCCGGGTTCCGCAGCCCACAGCGACACCCACTCCGGATCCCGCTGCGCCGCGCTCACCAGATCGTCGAACACGATCTCGGTCACGCCTGGAACCTGCCGGACGCACTGGATCGTGAAATCCGTGGCGAGCGGGAACACCTCGTCGTGCAGTTCCACACGATCCACCGGGGCCGCCAGGTAGACCTGCGCGGAGGCCCGCTCGTCGTCGACCTCGGACTCGAACTCAGCTCTCAGCCCGGCGACGATCTCGAGCGCGGCGTGGAACGCATCGTTCAGAGCCGGGTGCCGCGGCGGCACGTGCGCGAGGCTGCACTCGGTGAGCAGGTCCGCGACGCTCGCCTCGATCCGATCGATGAGCCCCATCAGCACACCGCGGAAGCGTTGCCCCGGCCAGCCGTGCCACTCGACGAGGCAATGTCGACAGTCATCGATCGCGTCGCACACCGGGCATGAAGGAATGCCGCTCATCCACACCTCTCTGGCCGCCTCCTCCATCCGCTCCTCAGCACATTGTCGCCGCAGGCTGGCTCACCGCACGAGCCCGCGCAATCCGGACAGTTACGCCGATCGAGTTCAAGGCTCCGCGTGCTTCAGCCGGCGGACGTTGCGAGATCGTCGCGACTTCTCGCAGACTCGCACTCCGCGATCCGACCGGCCTACAACGACGTGACCTCTCCTGCCTCCCCCGCCCTCGAACACTTCATCCGCAGCACGCTCGGCTGCAAGTGCCCGGACGAGGTCTTCCAGTCGGTCGCGATCGACCGCGCTGACGGTCACATCCGCCTCGTGATCGGCAACCGCCTGCTGATCTACGTGCTGGAAATCGCACCGGGCCGCACCGCAGCCAAGGCCGTGTCCCACCTGACGGAACGGGGACTCGCCGACCGGAACGCCGAACACCTCAATCGCTTTCGCCTGGTGGTCGCCTCGACGCAGCCGACGCTGATCCTCGCGGACGCGAGGGCGAGCTTCGCCGGTGCGGCGGGCGACGACGACCACGCTCACTTGCACGTGCTCGCCATCGACCAGCTGCCGGCCGAGTTCGGGCGCAGCTCAGCCTGACCCGTTCGGTGGCGCAGCGTCGAGCAGCCGATCCCACGCCCGCTGTCACGCGCTCACCCCGTCCGCTCCGCGGACAGTCCGCCGAGCGCACCCGCCGCGTCGACCTCGCCCGCGAGTTCAATCGGCCGACAGCACACCTGGCAGTCCTCAACGTAGCGGAACGATCCGGACGACAGGTCCACCTCCGTCGCGAAGGTCTCTCCGCAGTACGGACACTGCACCGCGACGAATTCGGTGGGGTGCGCGTGGTCGCCCACCCCCGGCTCGAACACTGGCTCGAGCCCATACCGGGCGTCGATCGCTGCTGAATCCATCGGCTCCTGTGGCTTCATCGTGGTTCTCACGGACTGCGCACCGCCAAGCTCTCGCTGCTCGATCGGCAGCATCGCCTCCACCAGGTCGGCGAGTTCGGGGTCAGAGAGTGTGTTGCTGCACTCGAGCAGGGCCGCGGCGATGGGCAGGCGCAGGTCCTGCCACGGTGCGTCATTGCGGTACAGCCGGAAGGCGGCGCGCGCCATCGCTGCCTGCCAGCGAGCGGTGGTTCGCGCCCCTTCCGGACCAGACCGGACTAACCCGTCTGCCTCGAGACGGGCCAGCACGCTGCCCTCCGCCATGGCTAGTGCGCGGCAGCCTCAGGCTGCTTGCCACGCTTCGGCTGCGCCTGCTGCTGACGCACGTAGCCGACCATCTCGATCGTCTCGCGTCGGAACTCCGCGTAGTCGGTCTGAACCGCATTCAGGAAGGTACTCGCGTACATCGTGTGGCCCGCAATCGCTGCGGCCTCGGCGATTTCCGCGTCGGTCGCACCGAACAGCCTGGCCGCTTCGGTGTGGAACAGCGCGCAGTATCGGCAGCGGGTCGCCCCCGCAACCGCGATGCCGATCAATTCCTTGGTCTTGTTTGGCAGAGCGGTCTCCGCCAGCTGGAAATCGCGCATCGTCGTCCAGAATCCACTCAATGCGCTTTCCGGCAACTCGCGCATCCAACTGGGCACCTGCCCGAACATGTCCGCGACTTCCTTGTGAATCGCCTTCACATCCGTCGTCATGCCCCACCTCCATCTCGCCTCCGCCCAGGCGCGCCAGACCTGGCGCGTCTATGAGCGGGCCTCGCGAGCCCTTCGGACGAAATCAGTGCCGCACCAGATCACGGTACGCCCGCCACGTCGCATGCCCGAGCAGCGGGATGATCAGCGTCATACCGGCGAGCAGCGTTGCGAACCCAATCACGGTCAGCCCGATGATCAGGGCGGCCCAGGTCACCATTGCCGCCGGATTGCGGCGCACGACCTCGATGCTCGCGCGGATCGCCTGGCGGGCCCCGGCGTGGCGATCGATGATGGCGGGGACCGTTATCACCGAGACGGCGAACACGGCGAGTGCGAGGCCTCCGCCCGTGATGAGGTACGCCAGGCACTCGATCGGCGTGACCTGCTCCAGGAAGCTGCGGTACAGCGCCTCGGCCAGGCCCGGGGCGGCGGCTGGGAATAGTGGGCGCAGCACGACCTGCGCGACCAGGAACCATCCGACCGCGCTCACGGCGAGCAGTGCGCCGAAACTCAGTAGCGCGGTGCCGTCGCGACGCAGCGGGACCATCGAGTCGTCGAAGGTCGACCGCTCGCCCCGCTCGAGGCGTCGCGCCACCTCGAACACTCCCGTCGACATCACCGGGGCCACGAGCAAAAACGCCGTCACGGCCACGGCGACGAAATACGGATCGGTGCCGAACGTGGCAAACAACAGCCACCCGGCCAGCGTCATGCCGACGCCATGCGTGACGCTCACTCGCAGGCTGCGTCGCAGGTCCGCTGCGCCGCGTCTCAGCCAGTCAAGCGGGCGCGACCACGCAACGGTCTGGATGCCGAGATGTAACGGGGACGGCTGTATTCGATCGGCGACGGCATACATCGTGACCTCCCGGCAGGATCCAGCGCACCAGCGCGCACGCCGATCGCGCCACGCCGGACGTCTGGTTCCCGAACGCGGCTCGGGACGGCCCACCGCTCCTTCTTCGGTTGACAACGATCAGCCGCGCAAAGTTCCAAAGATTCGCCGCTGGCCGAGGCGTGAGCGTGGTCACGCCGATCCCAGCGGATCGGGCGGTCCGCTTTCACAGCCGCGTTGTGCGCTTCGCGATGCGCATCACCACGCGGCGCTCGATGTTCAACAGAATCAGCGCGGGCAGGACCGGCAGTGCGAGCAGGGCGCGTAAGTACTTCATGTGACTCTCCTCTGACTGGCCGCGGGTCAGGCGCGAGCTTCAATTGATCGGGTCGTATGGCAATTTCCCGACAGGCGACCCGGACCGGCGATGCAGCAGTCCCGGACGTCCGTGTGCGACTCGGCCGGAAGCACGGCTACACGGGGACCTCTAGTCCGCCAACTCCTGGTAGGTACCAGGTCGACGTTGCTCGACCCGCGATGGCGTGACCCATTGGTGGCTCTGCGCGTCGCAATGCAGGCCGAGGTGCCCGGCGTTGTACTGGCAGCGCGTCATGCGCGACAGCGGAACGCTGGTCCACATGGATTTCAGGCGATCCCGGAGCGTCGGCCGGCGGCGTTGCGGGCATTGCTGCGAGAGGGTGCTCGTTGCGTTCGCCATCATGGGAGCTCCGAGTTGGCCGGAAGGCGAAATTAAAATCGCATCTGTCCTTTCACAAGCGATGAATTTTGATCTCTGGTATTGGTCTTCTCGATGGATACCGCGCTGGCCCGGCAGGAAGTCGGCGGCTGCGGCGCGCACCGCGTCACGAACGCAGCGTGGCCTTCAGCGTGATCTCCGGAACGCTTGCCAGGGCCTTCGACAGCGGGCAGTCACGCTTCGCGGCATTCGCAATCTCCTGGAATGTCGCATCGTCGATGCCGACCACCGTGGCCTGCATGGTCAGCGTGATCCGATCGATCACGAAACCTTCACCCTGTTTGACGAGGCGCACGCTGGCCTGCGTGTCGATATCGCGGGTGGCCAGCCCGGCACGATCGCAGGCAAACGAGAACGCCATCGTGAAGCAAGCGGCGTGCGCGGCACCCAGGATTTCCTCGGGGTTGGTGCCGCGACGGTCGTCTTCGAAGCGGCTCGCGAAGCCGTACGGATAATCCTTCAGCGCGCCGGTCTCGGTGCTGATTCTGCCCAGCCCCTGCTTGCCCTGACCCTCCCAGTGCACGCTTGCGGTCTTTTCGTTCATCGAGATCTCCTGGTGATTCTCAGACGTACGGAACCCGCCGTCACTCGTGGGCTCTGCTCCGCAGGATGAAATCGGAGGGGTTCGCTGTCTGTACGCCGCCACACAAAAAACCCGCGCGACCGGGCAGACAATTGCAGCTGTCACAGGCACACACTTGCTACGGAGCATCCGCTGCACCACCCGAGGTCAGCCATGGATACTGTCAACTTCGTCCTCTTCGTGATCGGGCCCATCGCCCTGTTCGTCGGAGTGCTGATATGGGCCTTCGGCCGCAAGCGCAAGACGCGCTTCGAGGAGGATGGCCGGATTCCGTTCGAGAAGTAGCAGCCCGCTACGCCGGTGCAATACCTTCGAGCGGTCGGCCGGCTGACGCCGGTCGCGAACACGATCGCCGACTGGCGTCGGTTCGATGGGCGAGAAGCGACGTGCCCTGCATCGGTCATCTCCCCCCGCGAAAGACCCATCCTCTGACGGCTTCGCAGGCCGACCCCGGCTGTCGTGGGTCATGAGCATCAGAATGTCCTCGTCATGGCGACTCTACTGCTTCTTCCCCTCCTCGATCGCCTGCTGCGCGAGCTCATGCAGCCACGGATACTCGTTGTGGAACCAGATCGGCTTTCCGCCGGACAGACCGACGTAATACGGATGCACTTCATCCAGTCGATACGCCAGGACCTTGGTAGCCACATTTGGCAGCGAAAACTCGACGACCGGCTTGCCGAGGAGTTTCATCACGTCCTCGACGGATTGTGCAGACTGCCACTTCGCGTCCAGTTGACGTGCTGCCTTGGCGGCCATGGCCTCGTCAATATTCGAAATGCCAATGGCCAGCAATGCCAGCGGCGCCACGATCAGAAGCGCCGGAGTAACGAGACCCAGCTGCAAACTGTTGGCGGCGATCGCCGCAGCCAACTCGGCATCGGACCGGGACCCGTTACGGGGCCCAGACTCGCCGTGCACTGGACTGCTACTCGACTCTGACAGTTCGGCCTTCTGCGATGACCTTTGCGGCGAGTCCACCGTCGCAGATACACATGTGCTGCGAAGCTGCTCCGCGAAATACGCCAGCCCGCCCGGCTCCGCCACCCGCTCCCACTGCGTCAATTCACTGTCCAGGTCCGCGAGAGTCGCCATGGACCGCTCCCGCGCGCAAACGAACGCCCCGTCGATGAATACAAGCTCTGAATACGTATCTCGCTGCTGCGCATCGCTGGCGTTGCCCAGCGCGTAGCGATGTCCCTCCCACTCGAACTGGTAGACAGCGACGAACAGGTAAGCTCGCTGTGCAATGGCCGTCTGAGCCTCACCGGCCACAGGCTGCAAGGGAGGCGTTTCAGGTCGTTGCGGCGCCTGCCCCGCGCAGCCGGCCAATAGCGTGACGAGACCCACCACGATCGACCGCACAGCTCCGCGACCCACACACATCGACGCAACCTCGTGTCCGGGCGACCCGTCCGGTTGGTTCTCCCCAGGGCCCGCCATCGCGGACTCGATCTGGATTCCACCCTTGTACGGAATGCCGTTGGTGACCGCAAGGCGACGCTGTTCGCCTCGACACGCAATGACATTCTCAATAACCTGCCCCCAGGATCGAACCGACGTCCCGGGAACTCGCGCAGTAGCAGCGGTCGACGTCCGTGACCGAACCCATCCGGATCGAACTCGAGGTCGTTCTCGCCATGAGCTTTCACGCGCTTGCGATCGTGACGTGCATCGCCGCCCTTTTGCTCGGGACCGGCTGGCTGTTCGCAGGTCGGCTGATGCTGAAACGCTGGCGCATCGAACCGAGCGTTGGCGCCCTGCTGGTGGGCCGACGCATCGGTGCCGTCTACCTGGGCGTGGCGCTGTTGTGTTTTCTAGTACGCTCGACCACTTCAGTAGAACTGATCACGAGCGTCAGCGTGTTCGCGGTACTGGTCAATGCCCTGCTCGCCGGCCTGGGTTTGTATGACTATCGGGCGCAACGGGCCGGCCCTGCCATCCTCGTCAGCGTCGCCGTCGAGCTGCTGCTGTTGCTCGGATTCGGCCTGTTGCTGCTTGGGCCCGCCGTCGGTTACCCCTGAATCCCAAGTAGGTCATTGCGCGAATACTGTCCCCAACGCTCTGTACCACCCGACGCATCGCTGGAACTTCTCCAATGAACAAGTCTCTTTGAACCGACCACGCTCGGCGGCCTCTCGCTGCAGAACCGCATCGTCATGGCGCCACTGACGCGTAACCGGGCCGACGCAATGGGCGTGCCGCAGCCCTTCGTGCGCGACTACTACTCGCAGCGCGCCAGCGCCGGACTGATCATCTCCGAGGGCACCCAGACCAGCTTCGCCGGCCAGGGCTACTGCCGCACGCCCGGCATCCACACGCCGGAGCAGATTGCCGCCTGGAAGCGCGTGACCGACGCAGTCCACGCGCGGGGCGCGAAGATGTTCATGCAGTTCATGCACTGCGGCCGCATCGCACACCCGCTGAATCGACAGATCGCGGACCCGCCCGTGGCGCCTTCGGCAGTGAAGCCGGCCGGCCAGATGTGGACCGACCAGCAGCAACTGCAGGACTACCCCACTCCGCGCGCGTTCGAGACCGCCGAACTGCCCGCACTCATCGACGAGTTCGTCACCGCGGCACGCAACGCGATGTGAAGCCGGCTTCGACGGCGTCGAATTGCACGCTGCGAACGGCTACCTGCTGAACCAGTTCCTGGCCTCGAACAGCAACCTGCGCACCGACGGTTACGGCACCTCGGTGAACGGCCGCATCCGCTTCGTGGTCGAGGTCGTCGAGGCGGTCGCCGCGGCGATTGGCGCGTCACGCACTGCGATCCGCGTTTCGCCCGGCCACATGTTCAACGACATCATCGACGCCAATCCGCTCGAGACGCACGTCGCACTGCTTGATGCGCTGCCCACCGCGGACATGGCTTATGTGCACGTGATGCTGGCGGACGCCTTCAGCCCGCAGCTGAACAACGCCGGCGACCCGCAGGCGCTGCTCCGCACCCTGCGGCCCACGTCAAGGGTTCGCTGATCGCGGCCGGCAACCTGACGCCCGAGAGCGCCCAGGCGATGCTCGACTCGGACTGCTCCAGCTCGCGGTGTTCGGTCGGCCGTTCATCGCCAACCCGGACCTCGTCGAGCGACTGCAAGAGCGGCGCGCCGCTTGCGGCACCGCGCGCGGACCTCTTCTACACGGCGGGTGCGGAAGGCTACAGCGACTATCCGGCGCTGGGTGCCTGACGCTCGACACGGTTCGAAATTCAGTCGAGACTTAGCGGCAGGCCGCCGAATGACTACAACCGCCCTGCACTGCCCCCGCTCCGGACACCCCCTTGTCCGCCTGCGCATCGGCGGCGTCGACACCGATGTGTGCGAGCACTGCGGCGGCGTCTGGCTCGACCGACTCGAGGTGTCCCGCTTCGAGGATGCAGGTAACGTGTTTGGCGACGCACTGATGGCACACCTGGCCCAGGTTCCCGCAGCGCTCATCGAGCCTGCGGTGCGACTGCGCTGCCCGCGCCATCCCGAAACGGTGATGATCCGCCGCGCATTCTCGCGCACGATCCCGGTGCAGATCGACGAGTGCCCGCAGTGCGGCGGTCACTGGCTGGACGCGGGCGAGCTGGCGCAGATCCGACGCTAGCGTCGATTCGCGGCCCGCTACTTCATCCGCGACTTGAGCCGAATCGTACGACCCGCAACCATGAACTCCCCGCGCCCACGATGGTGCAAGGTCTTCGCCTCACGCACGGACGGATCGATCCACGCCTTCACCACCTCGAGCACGAAGAAGTTGTACTTCGTGACCAGCCGCGCATCGACCACCCGGCACTCGAGGTTCGCGTAGCATTCGGCAATCAGCGGCGCCGCGACCTTCGAAGCCGCCTTCGCCGTGAGCCCGAAGGCCGCAAACTTATCCTTGCTCCGTCCGGAGCAATTGCCGCACTTCACCACTTGCGGCGCGAGATCCACCGTCGGAACGTTGATCACGCACTCCCGCGTGCCCTCGAGCGCTTCGAAACTGAAGTTCCGGTTGCTCACCACGCAACCCACCAGCGGCGGCTCGAACTCGAGCATCGTGTGCCACGACATCGTCATGACGTTCGCACGTTCCCGATGTGTCGTCGTGAGCAGCACCACGGGCCCGGCTCCAGCAACCGATATACCCGCGACAGCGGCAGCGCCCGCTTCGTCCCATCGCGCAATCGCCGCGTCATGCTGCCTCCAGTGTCGCGCGGCCCCGCCGTCGGAGATGCCGATTCCCGACCCAGACCCGCCTAATATCCGCGGAGCGTCGCGACCCGGTCTGCGTGGAACCCGGCGTCGCCGAACAGCTCCTGCAATACCCGCGCACGCTTCATGAATAACCCGATGTCCAGGTCGTCGGTCATGCCGATGCCACCGTGCATCTGCACGCCTTCCTGAACGGCACGGTTGGCGGTCGTGCACGCGCGGGACTTGGCCTGCGAGACCAGCACCCGCGCCTGCGTCGCATCCCGGTCCACGGCCTGCAGCGCCTTGAGCACGATCGCGCGCGTCAATTCGAGATCGCAGTACAGCTGTGCCGCCCGGTGCTGCAGCGCCTGGAACTCGCCGATCGGTCGATTGAACTGCTTGCGTTCCTTCAGGTAAGCGACGGTCCGGCCGAACACTTCGTCGGCCACGCCCAGCAGTTGCGCAGCAATGACCGCCCGCCCGACGTCGAGCATTTGCTCGAGCAGCGCGCCACCTCCGTCGACGACGCCGAGCACGGCATCGGCACCCACGTGCACGCCGCGCAGACGGAGCCGCGCGGCGTTGTGCGCGTCGACCATGATGGTCCGCTCGAGCTCGACGCCTGCGGCGCTCGCTTCGACCAGGAACAGTGTCAATGCCTCTGCGCCCGTACGTGCGGCAACGATCAGCGTGTTAGCCACGTGACCGTCCAGCACCAGGAGCTTGCTGCCATCGAGCACGAAGCCCGCACCGTCTCGTTCAGCCCGCGTTTCGATCACTGCAGGGCGGTGCTTGCTGCATTCATCGACGGCCAGCGCCACGATGGTCTCCGCCGCCGCAATGCGTGGCAGCAGGCGCTCCTGCTGAGCCGCGGAGCCAGCCCGCGAAATCACCCAGGCAGCCAGCACAGCCGTGGACAGGAACGGTGTCGGTGTCAGCGTGTGACCGAGCCGCTCGCTGATCAGCCCGGCCTCCACGACCGTGAGGCCGAGGCCGCCCTGCTCCTCCGGCACCAGCACGCCGCTGTAGCCCTGGCTGGCGAATTCCCGCCACAGGTCACGGCTGAAGCCGGTCGCGTCGCGTACGTCACGGAGCTTCCTGAGGTGGGTGACCGGCGCGCGGTCGTCGAGGAATGACTGCACGCTGTCGCTCAGCATGCGTTGTTCGTCACTTGGAACCAGTGTCATGTGTCTTCTCCGTCACGCGCCCGGCAGGTCGAGGATGTGCTTGGCCACGACGTTGAGCTGCACTTCGCTCGTGCCGCCTTCGATCGAATTGCCCTTGCTGCGCAGCCAGGTGCGTGCCACCTCGCCGTCTTTCGAGCGGGTCCCTTCCCACTCGAGCGCGTCCGCGCCGCCGCTCGCCACCATCAGCTCCCAGCGCCGCTTGTTGAGTTCAGCGCCGTAATACTTCAGCGCCGAGGCAACGGCCGGGTGACCCTGGCCGCGGCGCGCCCGATCGGCGGTCATCTCGAGCCAGGCGGCAAACGCGGCTTCATCGACCTCGAAGCTCGCGAGCTGGCCGCGCAGGCTCAGGTCCAGCAGGCGGCCCTGCGCATCGACGCCGACCGACTCGACGGCGAGTTGCCCCAGCCGACTTCTCGGTCGAGGCGCTGCCGATGCTGCTGATCATTTCGCGCTCGTGCGTCAGCAGGTACTTGGCGATCGTCCAGCCACCGTTCAATTCGCCCACGAGGTTGCCGGCCGGCACCTTCACGTTGTCGAAGAACGTCTCGCAGAACGGCGACTTGCCCGAAATCAGCAGCGTGGGTCGCGCGGTAACGCCGGGCGTTCGCATGTCGAACAGCAGGAAGCTGATTCCGGCCTGCTTGCGGGCGCTGTCCGTGCGCACCAGGCAGAAGATCCAGTCCGCCTCATCTGCGTATGACGTCCACACCTTCTGCCCGTTGACGATGAAGTGGTCACCCACTGTGCTCGGCCCGCGTCGCGAGCGATGCCAGGTCGGATCCCGCATTTGGCTCGGAATAGCCCTGGCACCAGCGAATCTCGCCCCTGGCGATCTTCGGCAGGTGCTCGAGCCGCTGCTCCTCGGAGCCGTACTTGAGCAACACCGGGCCCAGCATCCAGATGCCGAAGCTATACAGCGGCAGCCGGCAGCCGAGCGCATTCATTTCCTGCTTGAGCACGGCCGCCTCTTCCTTGCCGAGGCCACCGCCGCCATAGGCCCTAGGCCACGCCGGCACCGTCCAGCCTCGCTCGACCATGCGTTCGAACCACACGCGCTGCGCGTCGGACTGGAACCGCGCGTTCCGGCCGCCCCAGTACATGTCCGCGTCCTTGACGATTGGACGGCGCATTTCCTCCGGGCAGTTTGCCTTGAGCCAGGCGCGTGTCTCCGCGCGGAATGCCTCGATATCGCTCATTTCAACCTCTGTTACCTGCGTCAATGTCTGGGCGTCAGACCCATGCCCCGCGGGGAATCCGACTACAACGTTCACAGACGATACAGCAGGATCTGGAACGGTGTCTCGGGGCCCGAACTCTGCGCGCACTCTGCAGACAGTCCGTCGCCCGCGGGCCGACAAAGGCCCTATCAGCCGCGCCAACCTTGCCACGCCGTGCACTCGGGCGTAGTTTCATTTCAATCACCCTGCCACGAGACCACCGCATGAACCCGATCGGCCGCTTTTCCGCCGCAATGATCGCCCCGCTGGCCGCGCTGTCGATTGTGGCCCCGGCGGCCCGCGCCGACGTCGTCACGGGCACGGTCACACCGCAGGGAGCCGCGGTTGTCATCGTCGATTCGACCGGCGCAGTCGTCGCAAAGCTGCCCTCCGGGCCGTACCAGCTGCAGCTGCCGGTCGGCAAGTTCAAGGCCCGCTGCACGGCGCCGAAGGAGCGCGAGCAGGAGTTCCTGAGCCTCTCCGATCCCGTGACCGTCAACATCAATTGCGGCTGATTCAACGGCCGTGACGGATACACCCGGACCCGCGAACCCGAGCGGCAGCGAGTCGCCGCCATCCGTCCCGCGTCACGCCGCCGGCTGGCGCGCGAACTTCCGGCTCGCGGCCGACATCGTCAGCACCCTCGCGATACCGATCGTGACGGTCGCGGCGACGGTGCTCGGCTTGTACGCGACCAACTCGCTCCGCGAACGCGAAATCGAGATCGCCAGGCAGAACAACCTGCAGTCACTGATGAATCAGCGGGAGCAGTCGGAGACCGCGCTGCGCTCCGCGATGTTCAAAGAACTCGTCGGCCCGCTGCTTCAGACCGGAATCGACGCTCCGGCACGCGGCGAGCAAGCGGATCTGCCGCGCGCCCAGCGGCTCGCCCTGCTCGCCGAGCTGCTGACCCTCAACTTCCACGAGCACTTCGAGCTCGGTCCGCTGCTCAGGTACGTGGACACGCTGCCCGGCCAGACCGAGGACTCACGCACGCGGCTGCGGAGCACCGCGCGACGTGTGATCTCCCGTCAGTTGGCACCGATGCTGGTCGCCGGCGACGCCACGCAGGGCCAGAGCCCGGGCTTCCTCGAGATCTCGCTGAACTCCGCAGTCGCCGAACCCGCGGACGCACTGCAGTCCTGCACGATTCCGGGCTCGACCTCACCGCCACCCGCGGGTCCGTTCGCGCTCGACTGCTCCATCACGGCGGCGGGCACGCCGCTGCACGTCACGTCGCCGGACGGCCGCGACCGGCTGCAGATCAGCTTCCGCGCCGTGCGCTGGACCGACCAGACGGTGGGGGTCTATGCGCTGCTGCTCGACCAGAAGGGTGCCCGCGAAGCCAACACGCCGCCGATCGAATTCACGCTCTCGCCGTACTCGTTCCCGTTCTCTGACAACACGCTGCTCTCGAGCGGCAACCGCTTCGGCATCTATCTCACGCGCATCGACATCATCCCCGACGTCGCGCGCGTGATGCGCCTGTCGTTCGTCTGGTTCCCGCGGGACTTCGTGCCCCCGCGCGAGCGGCCCCTGGATCTCGACCTGAGCCCGACGCCGCAACAGCCGTCTGTACCCTGACACGGCAGCCTTACGCTCCACGAGCGACCGTTCCCGGCAGACATAGACTCTCTCCGACCAATCATCCCTCCGGTCGCTGCCGACACCGCATGGCTTGAGCTACGAAGCGTTGTGCCGCGCGTTAACACGCGCATAAGGCGACCAGCGTCGCCACCACCAGGACTGCCAGGACCTGGTTACCACAGGTCATGGCGCGCTCTAGCGGTCGCGATGTCACGACGCCGCAACCCTGAATGCGATGCGTTCGTAACCATACAAATTATTCTTTAGCGTTCGCTGTCACGTTCGGCTGCGTTGGACCACTTTATCCTTATATAGGCCAGAAATGGCCCCGGTACGCTCGCGGTATCGGGAGTGCGGGCGCAGACCCGCGGATCGGGGTGGAGACAGTCATGACCACACAACTGCGGAAGTGGTCCGCCAGCGCATTGGCGGCGATTCTTGGTGTTGCGCTGCTGGGGACGCCAGTACTGCACGCAGCCGGCAAGCCCGGCGGCTCGACCACGACGACGCAGATCCTGCCGACCAGCCTCGGCGCATTGAGGGGTTGCAGCAACAGCTATGGAGTCACCATCAATAATGGCCTTTACTCCGTACGCGTTGCAAGTTATTGGCCAGGCGTCCGGGTGCTCCGACTCACAGATCCACCCGTTCCTGTGGTCGGCGGCGACCGCCATGATCGACGTCGGCACGCCTGCTCCGACCGTCGGCGGCAGTGCGGAGGGCGTCAGCGATGACGGCACGGTCGTGGGCTGGGCGGTCGGTGGTGGGGCGGGCCTCGCGTTCGTCCGTCGACCGTCGGACGCGTCGGCACAGCAACTGCCCACGCTGCCTGGCATGACCTACGCGTCTGCAAGTCGGATCAGTCCCAATGGTCACTACATTGCCGGTAGCAGCAGCACGGACACCGAAGGGCACGCTGTGCTCTGGACAATCGATACGGCCGGTGCCTGGCAGGTGACGGATCTCGGACGCGGTGGTGCCATCGCAGTAACCGACAGTGGAACCGTCGTCGGTAGCTCCTACGACCAGTTGACCAAGACTGGAACCGCCTGGGTGAAGACCCTTGACAAAACGAAGGTGGACTTGCCCGGCCATGACACGCGGGTGCATGACATCAGCCCCTCCGGGAAAGTGATCGTCGGATTTCGCTGGACGCCGACCACGCGCGACCCGACCCTGCTCTACGAGGTTCCGGTGGTCTGGATGCTGGACAGCAACGGACGTTGGTCGGGCTCGGACCTGCAGGCCCTCGAGGGCGTCGACAGCGAGGCCATGGGTGTCGGCGAAAGAAACGGCAAGGCGATCATCGTGGGATACGGCTACACGAAGAAGGACGCGATCATGCGCGCGGTGGTCTGGTTGCCGGATTCCGGCGGCAACTATGGTGCGCCAATCCGCCTGGGCGCCCTCAACGGGCGCACGACGGCGTGGGCCCGCGCCGGCGACGTTAACTCGCGCGGCCAGGTTGTCGGCACCTCGGCCGGAAACGGGCTGAACGTTTTCGCGGTGCTCTGGACATTGCCCTGAACACGCGGTCCGACTCAGCTTCCGTCTCAGGCCCTGACGACCGTTCGCCCACCAACCAGCCGCGCCGGCAACAGCACGATCGCCCGCAGCAGCGCAAACACGCCCTCTACCGCGAGACCCACCAGCCGGAACGGGAGCGTCAAGAGCCACACGACCGGCCACAGCACCAGCGCGACGATCGCGAGCGGCCAGCAAACGGCAAGCAACAGCAGCCACAGCAGGAACTTGATCATCTCGAGCCACCCTCCGGGACACGCGGTCCTCCGCCACCCGCATGCGGACCCCACATGCGTGCACCGATTAGACTACACGCAGTTTCTGGAGTTCGACACGGCCGGCACGCTTGGCCGACGGGCGCTCTCGATGCTACGGTTGGTCCTCATCAGCATCGGCGCCTGAAAGGATCCGCCACGTCCCTGCCATGCAGACGGTATTCTCCATCCGCACGTCCGGCGCGGGCCTGCACGAGTTCACCGATGAGGTCGTGCGCTTCGTCCGGGAGAGCGGCCTGCGCGAGGGACTGCTGACACTCTTCGTGCAACACACGTCGTGCTCGCTGCTGGTCCAGGAGAACGCGGATCCGGACGTGCAGCGCGACCTGCAGGAGTTCTTCCGCAGGCTGGTACCCTCCTCCGACGACCCCTCGATGAGGTGGCTCGCGCACACTGCGGAGGGTCCGGACGACATGCCGGCGCACATCAAGTCCGCCCTCACGGCCGTATCGCTGTCCATCCCTGTCTACGGCTGGCCGACCAGCGCTCGGCACCTGGCAGGGGATCTACCTTTTCGAACACCGCCACGGCGCACACTCGCGCAAGGTCGTGGCGCATCTCGGCGCGTGAGGACTTCCTGATGCGTTACCTAGTGTCGGCCATGCTTGTAGTCGTCGGTATCATCCATCTGCTGCCGGTATCCGGAGTGATGGGAGCCGAGCGCCTGTCAGCGCTATATGGCCTCCGCTTCGACGAGCCGAACCTCGCGATCCTGATGCGGCACAGGGCTATGCTGTTCGGCCTGCTCGGACTCTTCCTTGTCGCTGCGGCATTCAGGCCCAACTTGCAGGGAATCGCTCTCGTCGCCGGCTTCCCAAGCGTCCTCTCGTTCCTGTATCTCGCATGGTCCGTCGGCAGCTACAACGCGCAGATCGGCCGTGTGTTTCTTGCGGACATCGTTGCGCTCGTCTGCCTGGTCATCGGTACTGCCGCCTTTCTCTACGCACGGCGCGATGGCTAGGCCGATCGGCGTCAAGGCACAGATTCACGCTGTTGACTGGCCCGCGCGGGCCGGTTGTCATACTCTCGCGTCATCGCAATGAGTGCAAGGACCATGAGAGCACGCACCGCCGCGTTCATCGCCACCAGCCTGGATGGCTTCATCGCACGTACCGATGGCAGCATCGACTGGCTGTCCGAGGTGCAGAGTGTCATTCCGGACGGAGAGGACTGTGGCTACCTCGACTTCATGGACTCGATTGACGGCATGGTCATGGGCCGCCACACGTTCGAGCGGGTGCTGACATTCGACGCGTGGCCCTACGAGGAAATTCCGGTGTTCGTCATGAGCCGGTCGCCGGTGAGTATTCCGTCCGAACTCGCGGGCTCAGTGCACTCATGGCAGGGCACCCCGGCGGCGCTCGTCGAAAAGCTGGGCGCGCAGGGGCTGCGTCGCCTGTACGTGGACGGTGGGCAGACCATCCAGAGCTTCCTCGCCGCGGAACTGCTCGATGAGACTCACTGTCACGGTCGTGCCGCTGCTGCTCGGTTCCGGACGCCCGCTGTTCGGACCGCTGCCGCATGATGTCGAACTGACGCTCATGCGCTCACGCGCGTATGAGTTCGGCTTCGTGCAGTCGACGTATCGGGTCGAGCACGCCTGAAGATGCCTTGTCGAGGCCGGTGACTGCGCCCGCATCCTCTCAGCGTTGCGTCGTGTCGCCGTGTGCGTGGCGCTGCGGAGCGGCCCGCTCCAACTCAGCCGCGGATTGCTCAGCAATCCAATGCCGGGCATCCGCGACTGTCGCAAAATCGCCCGAGACAATATGGCGAGACACGGAGCGACTCGTAGTACCGGACGTACGCCAGGGTCTTCGGGTCAGTGGCGACCATCGCCTGCACGGTATCCGGACTGTCGTAGAACCGCAGTCTTTCCAGCTCGGCGAACGCCTTCAGGTGCCGGCTCAGTGATGTCCGCGGCCGGCTGACATTCCAGGTAATCGGAAATGATGTAGCGGATGCCTTCATAACGAACGTCGCTGCACATTTCCTCGTAGGCTTCGCGAAACTCGTCCAGCGTGAGTACGCCGAAGAAGCGTCGGTAGACTCCGTGTCCTTCCCACCTGATTCGATACGGCATGATGGCTGTCCCCGCAATCAGACCCCACCTGAATGGAACAAGAGTGTGCCGAACTGCCGCACAGTCAATCCGTATTTGCTGAGACCTGCGCAAGGCGGTCGTTGCCTTGGCTAGCCGGCCGCTGCCGACGGATACGCTCCACCACTCGCCGCCTGAGCTGCAGCTGCGCGATCGGCGTCATCAACCGCCCGAGGCCACTGCAGGCCTCGCACCAGAGCCACGATCGGCCTACGAGCCTGTACCCGTCGCCGGTACAGTGATGCAGCGGTGTGACAGCACGCGCAGCAATCTGTCCGCCGCGCGACGGTGTCGCCCGACCCGCTTCAATCCCGTAACGTGCTGATACACATCCAATCGCTCGGTCTGCTTGGTCCAACAGGCATCGCGGGCCTCGTGTGCAGGTTGAGATCGCCTGGAGCCTGAAGGGCGCGAGGCTCACCCGATGACCCCGCCGCGCAATCGATGCCGGGTCCCCGGTTCAGTACGTCCAGCCCATCAGCCCCAGCCCAACGACGTTGAGCAGCACGGCCACGGCGAACAACGTCACCGGCACAAGGATCTTGTCCTGCAGCGTCTTTCGTTCGATTGCGAACTTCGCGGCGAGATAGAACCACAGGTAGCCGAACACGAAGATCGGCAGCACCTCGATCAGTGCCGCGATTCCACCAGCGGTAGTCCCAGACCAGCAGCCCACCCTTGTTGAGCGCGAGTTCGACGATCACCGAGATGCCTGAATAGAACAGCGCCCAGAACCAACGGTTCGGCAGGCCAAGCACTGTAGCCCGCGGATCCTCGTCGATCGACTTGTAGTAGAGGATGCCGACGATCGCGAACATGAACATGATCTCGACGTTCCAGCCGACCAGTGTCCGCAGCGCCGTCGGCCCGGGCGCGAGCCACAGTGCGCTGTAGCCGCTGATTGCGAAGATCCAGCCGTTGATCGACTCGTTCACGAAGTCCGCGCTGAATAATGTGACGCCGGCAATCACCGCGTCCCAGTTGCCGGTCTTGCGCGCTGCGCGGATCTCCACGACGTAGATGTAGAAGAGCAGCGCGAGCAGTGGAACCACGTACCACTGCAGCGTGGTGAAATCTCGCAGACCAATGAGTGCCTGGCGTGCCGATTCGGTCATCGTCATTACCCCAGCGAGCCGTTTCAGGGCCGCTGCCCAACCTGCCGCCGGTGGTCCGTTGTCCGGATCACCGCTGCGCTATCATCCGCATCCGGCTCGGATCTTCACCGACCGTGCAATCCATCATCCATAGTAGAGGAACGAACATGTTCAACAAGAAGATATCTGGCCGTGTTGCTGGCCGCTGCGCTGGCACTGCCGGCCTCAGCCATGTCGGCCGACAAGCCCATCACGAAAACCGCATCGGCTGAGGTGAAGGCAACCGTGGTGGCCGTCGACCAGGCCACGCGCCTGGTCACGCTCAAGGGCCCGGACGGCAAGACCTTCCAGGTCGAGGCGGGCCCGGCTGTGCAGCATCTCGACCAAGTCAAGCCGGGCGACGTAGTGGCGGTCACCTACACCGAGTCGCTGGCCTTCCAGGTCGTGCCCAAGGGCGAAGCACCGCAAGGCGTATCGGAGAGCGCGCAGAGGGTCCCCGGCGGCGCCGAAGTCGGTCGCCAGGCCACGGGCTCGTTCAAGATCGATGCTTACGATCCGAACACCCACGTCCTTTGGGGGACGACGGCAAGCGGCATCACGAAGTCGATCACCGTCCAGGACCCGAAGGCGCAGGCGAAGCTGAAGACGCTGCTCCCGGGCACGGTCGTCCAGGTGACGTACACCGAGTCGCTCGCGGTTCGCCTCGAGAAGGTCGGCTCGAAGTAGACGACGCACGGCGATCGTCGCGAGCCACCACGCCCGCGACGATCGCTGACTCGCAGGGATCCCGCCCGACGGTCCTTGCAGCCGAAAAAAAAGGGCCCTCATGTGGAGGGCCCAATCAGGGGGAGATCGTTACTGCAGCGCAGCATCGCAGGTTCGCGTCCCTGCGTCCATGCGACTATTGCCTACTTCCGAAGTGCGTCACGTTCGCATCTGCGCGGGCGCCATGCGCCTGCCGCGGGACCAGCGACTCGTAATCGCTCGGCCTTTTTGCGCCGCAGGATCGCCCAATCGCCGCGGACCGTGGCCGCTGCGGGTGTACGATCAATGCAGGCCGCACAGATCGGCGCGAACCTGGCAGGCTGACCGCGCGGCACAATCCAAGAAATGACGATTTACTCAGAGGGACATGACATGCTCTATGCAACTCCCGGCGCCGCAGGCGCCAAGTTCACTTACAAGAAGCAATACGAGAACTTCATCGGCGGCAAGTGGGTCGCTCCGGTCAAGGGCCAGTACTTCGACGTCGTCACGCCGATCAGCGGCAGCGTCTACACCAAGGTCGCGCGCTCGACCGCAGAGGACATCGAACTCGCGCTCGATGCAGCGCACGCTGCCGCCGACAAGTGGGGCAAGACCCCCGCGGCCGATCGCGCCAACCTGTTGCTGAAAATCGCTGACCGGCTCGAGGCCAACCTCGAGCTGCTCGCCTATGTCGAAACCGTGGACAACGGCAAGCCGATCCGCGAAACGCTGAATGCCGACATCCCGCTGACCATCGATCACTTCCGCTATTTCGCCGGCTGCGTGCGCGCGCAGGAAGGCGCCATCAGCGAAATCGACGAGACCACCGTCGCGTACCACATCCACGAGCCACTGGGTGTCGTGGGCCAGATCATTCCGTGGAATTTCCCGATCCTGATGGCCGCGTGGAAACTGGCGCCGGCGCTCGGCGCGGGCAACTGCGTGGTCCTGAAGCCTGCCGAGTCCACGCCGATCAGCATCCTGGTCCTGGCGGAGCTGATCGCGGACATCGTGCCGCCCGGCGTGCTCAACATCGTGAACGGCTATGGGCGCGAAGCCGGCCTGCCGCTGGCCCAGAGCAAGCGCATCGCCAAGATCGCATTCACCGGCTCCACCACCACCGGCCGCGTGATCGCGCAGGCCGCGGCCAACAACCTGATCCCCGCCACGCTCGAACTGGGCGGCAAGTCGCCCAACATCTTCTTTGCCGACGTGATGGACAAGGACGACAGCTTCCTCGACAAGGCGGTCGAAGGCCTGGTGCTGTTCGCCTTCAACCAGGGCGAAGTCTGCACCTGCCCGAGCCGGGCGCTGATCCAGGAAAGCATTTACGACAAGTTCATGGAGCGCGTGCTGAAGCGCGTGGCCGCCATCAAGATGGGGAATCCGCTCGACACCGACACGATGATGGGTGCCCAGGCGTCGAAGGAGCAGCTCACCAAGATTCTCTCGTACCTGGACCTCGGCAAGCAGGAAGGCGCCAAGGTGCTGATTGGCGGCGAGCAGGCCAAGCTCGGCGGCGACCTCGCAGGCGGCTATTACGTGCAGCCCACGCTGTTCAAGGGCCACAACAAGATGCGCATCTTCCAGGAAGAAATCTTCGGCCCGGTGCTGGCGGTGACGACGTTCAAGGATGAAGCCGAAGCGCTGGCGATCGCCAACGACACGCTGTACGGGCTGGGCGCCGGTGTGTGGAGCCGCAACGGCAACGTGGCCTACCGCATGGGCCGCGCCATCAAGGCCGGCCGCGTCTGGACCAACTGCTACCACGCCTACCCCGCACACGCCGCGTTTGGCGGCTACAAGGAATCCGGCATCGGCCGCGAGACCCACAAGGTGATGCTCGACCACTACCAGCAGACCAAGAACCTGCTGGTCAGCTACAGCGAGAGCAAGCTCGGCTTCTTCTGATCGGGGCGAAGCAAGGCGTGAGGCCAGTCAAGGGAGCGGGCAACCGCTCCCTTTCTGCATGGAGACGCGCATGGTTGAAAGAGTCGTCGCTACCGCGGCCGCCGTCGAACTGATCGAGCAACTGAAGGCAAAGCACGGCCCCGGCCTGATGTTCCACCAGTCCGGTGGCTGCTGTGACAACAGTGCCGCCAACTGCTACCTGCTGGGCGAGCTCACGATCGGCGCGGGCGACGTGTACCTGGGCGACATCGGCGGCTGCCCGTTCTACATCGGCAAGGCGCAGTACGAATACTGGCGCCACACCCAGTTGATCATCGATGTGATCGACGGACACGGCGGCACCTTCTCGCTCGAAGGGCCCGAAGGAAAGGCGTTTCACACCCGGTCACGGGTGTTCACCGAGGCGGAGATGGCGGAACTGGACGCGGCCGATCGGCGTACCGCCTGATCTTACGTCCTTGCCAACCAGGCCTTCACGCCGGGGTGGTCACGCACTGCGTCATGCACGCCGACCAGCCTGGGGTAGCCCGCGAAAATCGTCGCGGGAATGTGGTCGACCTTGCCACCGTTGAACCAGCGCACCGCCATGTAGATCTTCAGGTCCACGACGTGGATCTTCGCGCCACCGAAGAACGGCCCGGCAGTGATGTTCCTCTCGGCGGCCCTGGCCCACGCGGGTAGGTATCCCGCGACCAGTGTCTCACGAACGGCCTTCTTCTCGCCCTCCGCCATGCGCAGCGTTGGCGATACGACGCCGCGCAGGTCCTCCACGTGCTGCATCATCCCTTCGTGACGGGCCGCCTCGACGTCGTCCGCCGGGTGCAGTCCGTGGCGACGGCCAATCAACACCAGGATGGCATTGGAGTGCGCGAGTGCGGTTCCACCCGGCAACTCGAGCACCGGCACGCCGCCATAGGGTGTCTGTTCCTTGATTGCTGGCCAGTCGGCGAACTTGACGCGCACGTCCTCGAAATCCACGCCCGCAAGGTGCAGCGCGAGACGACACTCTTCCCCGCGGCTCACGGGGGCATCGAAGTAGATCAGCCTGTGCTTGCTCATGGTGAAGAGGATATCACCGCCGCGGCGGGAGGCGTCATGACGCAGATTGCAACGCCGGCAGCACTATTCCTTGACCGGCTTGCACTCCACATTGACGTTGACGGCAAACCACTCTCGCCGGGCGCGAAAGACGCTCTGCTCTGTCTTTCCTGGATCGACGTACGTCGTTGTCCGGTACAGCGCCTGCGGAGGGGCGTCGTAGCGGAGATCACAGCGCACCTTGATGGCGTTCTTGTTGGTCAGCCTGATGACCAGCACTCCGGTGTTGGTGACCGGTTCGATCTTGACATCGAGATCATCCAGCGTCGCCACGACGTGGACCGAGTAGTTCTGCGCAACGGCTTCGGGCAGCGGCAGCGCAAGCGCCAGCAGGCCGCCGAGAACGATTACAGCTCGCAGCCGCAAGCAGCATGCGGTTAGCTGCACGGTAACGTTGGTGTCGCACATCGCGCTCGATGATGCCACCTGGTCTCGGTCGGGTCGACTCGCAGGAAGTATTCCCGGTACACGACCTTCGCACATGCGCCCGAGGCCGGCGCCGCAGACGAGCTGGCCTACGAATAGCCGGCGCGCTTTCCGCCACGTCGAATCATTACCTGCTCGACCTTCATCAGGACCAGGATGGACAGGATAATCAAGGATCTCATGCGCATTTCCTCCGGCCGCGGATAACGTGCTTCGCGGCGTACTCGAATCACTGCTTGCCAGAGTCCGAAGCAAATCGCGTGCCACCGCGGGGCGCGGTCTGGATCTTGAGCCGTGTCAGTGAGTTGTCATCGGTCGAGGCCCGCCCGGTCCGGGTTGCTGCACCCGATCGACCCGCAGCCGACAGGCCACTGCCCGACCTTGGTGCAATCGCCACCCACGCGCGACCGTCGATCAGCGCGGCACCGTCCCCGAGAACAACTGGATGACGCAGACGCCTGCAACGATCAACGCAATTCCGACGATCGCCGCCGTGTCCAGCGCCTGGCGATACGCGACCCAGGCGATGATCGAGATCAGCACGATACCCACGCCTGACCAGATCGCGTAGGCAATGCCGACTGGAATCGTGCGCAGTGCAAGCGACAGGAAGTAGAAGGAAATCCCGTAGCCGGCCGCGACGATGAGGCTGGGCTGCCAGACGGTGAACCCGTTGGACGCCTTGAGGGCTGAAGTCCCGACGACCTCAGCCACGATTGCAATCGCAAGATAGACGAACGGCATGGCGCGACCTCCGCCTGGTTGAACAGCCAGCATCACGTCGCCCCGATGGCAACGCTCATCATGCTGATCGATCCGAGTTCGATGCCGTCCGTGAGGAACACGACACGATCCTCCGCCTTCTGCAACGCAATCACGTACAGCAGCGGCAGGTAATGCTCCGGCGTCGGAATGCTCCTCGCACCGTCCTCGCCGAATGCGCTCATCTCCGTGAGCGCCGCGTGATCGTTCGCCAGCAATCTGGACCGCACCACCTCATTGAAACGCATCGCCCACGGATGCGGTGCCGCGCCCGCCTCCCACGCGATCGCCGCGAGGTTGTGCACGACGTTGCCGCTCCCGACGACCAGCACACCCTCGTCGCGCAATGGCGCCAGTCGCTTGGCCAGTTCGTAGTGATAGGCGAGCGGCTTCGTGGAGTCGATGGCGAGTTGCACGACCGGAACGTCGGCCTGCGGGTAAACATGCTTCAAGACGGACCACGTGCCATGGTCAAGTCCCCACTCGGACGAGTCCTCGATCACCTCGGTCGGCGCGAGCAATTGCCTCACGCGGGATGCCAGTGCCGGGTCGCCGGGCGCCGGATACTGCACCGCATACAGCGCCCCTGGAAAGCCGCCGAAGTCGTGAATCGTCCTCGGTCGCGGCATCGCGGTGACAGCCGTACGGCGAATGTACCAATGCGCCGACACGCAAAGAATGCCGCGGGGGCGCGGCGCTCGCTGCCCAAACTGCTGCCACGCCAACGTATGGCGGTTGCTCTCCAGGGTATTCATCGGGCTGCCGTGCCCAAAGAATGCGGCCGGCATGCGTGCGATCTCGCGTGTCATGGATGAAGCCACCCGTAGCTGATTCGAGCGGCGGCCAATTGGCATGGCGCGCCGCTGGGTCCCGAACATAGTACTCCGGCATTCGACATGGTCAGCCAGCGGCCCAATGTCGCAAAACGGAAACACTCTTGTCACCGCCCTGACTTCGCGGCCGGCCGATAATCCTTGCGTCACACGGCACTGCAGGCGCCGCCACCCGCGACCGAAGACGAGCGGAACGAACACCGATGAGCTGGGCAGACACCATCAAGGCAACGGCACTTGCCGCGCTGGCGGAGCGCACGGCCCCGACCGCCCGATTCGTGGCTGACGCGCCGTGGAGCTGGAATCCGCATGACGTCTGGCTGACGCGCGCCAGCCAGCCCGCCGCCGCGTACCCACCAGAGCGTGGGCCCGGGACGTCAACTCGGGCGGCCAGGTGCTCGGGACCTCAGCCGGCAGCGGATTGAGCGTCTTTGCAGTGTTACAGGCGCTGCCTTAGCAAATCAGGCCGGGCGGCGCCGTACGCTCCGTCCGATCGCTGGTGGCGGCTCACAGCCTGCCCCACTTACGCATCAGCGTGAAGAATTCATCGTGCGGCAGCGCGATCGAGCGGTGGCCGTCGCGCCCCACCATCGTGTCGTTCACCAGCATTGCATCGATCACCGCCTCCTCGACGGCTTCCACGGTCGCATTGAACAGCGGGTCGAGGCTGTCGTTCGGCAGCCAGTCCATGCTCCGCGCACCGCCACCCGGCGCCGAAAACGCCGCTTCATTCGCGGTCGAAAAGGCGAGGAAGATGTCGCCCGAACCGTTATTGCCAACGGCCCCGGTGCGCGCGAGTCCCATCGGCACGCGCCGCGCAATGCGCTTCAGCTGATGCGCCAGCAGCGGAGCATCGGTTGCCACCAGCACGATCACCGAGCCCTGGTCCCTGCCGCGCAGCTTGTCGCGCGCAATGTGTTGCCCGACCGGAACGCCGAGGATCGTCAATTGCTCGCGAGCTCCAAAGTTCGCCTGCAGAAATACACCCACGGTGTAGCGCACACCCGCGATCGTGACGAGTCGCGACGCTGAGCCGTTACCGCCCTTGAAGTCGTAGCAGATCATGCCGGTGCCGCCACCGACACTGCCGAGCTCGACCGGCCCGCCGCGCGCCCGATCGAGCGCAGCGATCGCGTGCTCCGCCGTCACGTGAAAACCGTTAATGTCGTTGAGATCGCCGTCATAGGTCTCGGCCGCGACCGGCAGGCCCCATGCCTGGCCGGTCCCGATCGCGCGGGAGACGAGCCAGCGAATGGTCGCGTCGCGCGTGACACCGCAGGAATGCGTGTTGGTGATGGTGATCGGTGTCTGCAGCTCACCGGACTCTTCAATCCAGGCGACGCCCGTCATCTCGCCATTACCGTTCAGTGAGTAGTGGCCGGCTGCACACGGCACGGCCGCACCGGTGCGGCCGCGTGGCAGTACCGCCGTGACGCCGGTGCGCACCGGCCCTCGCCCTGGAACCAGTGGCCCGTCGCCAGAGATCAGCGTGACCATGCCGACCTCGACGCCCGCCACGTCGGTGATGGCGTTGTATGCGCCCGGTGTCCCGGGCATCGTCAAGCCCAGGTCCCTGCCCCGCTGCAATCGATTGTTCGCCAAGTGGTCACCTCCCACAGCCGTCCACCGCACTGTGGAACCCCGCAGAGCGTAGCGGATTTCGAACGGGATTGGCCGCCACGGGTGGCTTCGTCAGCTTCCCCGTGACGGCCGTATTGTCGCGGCGCACAGCACCGCCGCCGGTTCACTTCCGACCGACCGTGCCCTCTACCGTTCCCCGGATCGTCCGGAAGTCGAGGTTCGGCTCGAGATACTGTCCGTCGAATTTCGAGACAAAGTCACCGGTGGCCGTCTGGAAGCGTCCCGTGCCGCCGATGCGCCTCCGCCAGGCGCTCCTTGAGCGTTTCCGGTAGCCGGATCAATGACGCGAGTTTCGGATCGAGGCAAGCGACCTGCCGCTCCATCGCGACCATGCTCGCGTAGGCCCTTTCACGCTCGGCAGCGAGCGTGCCTTCGCCCAGCTCCAGGTATTCCACTGCATGCCTGTGCAATGCCGTGACGGCCGCCATCGCCTTGCCCTTGGGGCTACGCATGGATGCATAGACCGTCACCGCCAGGATCGTGATGATCACGACCAGCGACTGGACCGTGCTGATCTCGCCCACGTTCACCGGTGCCCCGCCGTTGATGAACGGCAGGTTGTTCTCGTGCAGCGCGTGCAGGATCAGCTTCACGCCGATGAAGGCCAGGATCAACGCGAGTCCATAGCCCAGGTACAGCAGGCGCGCGAGCAGGCCCTCGATCAGGAAGAACAGTTGCCGCAGGCCCAGCAGCGCGAAAGCTGTCGCGGTGAATACGATGAACACGTTCTGCGTCAACCCGAAGATGGCCGGAATCGAGTCCATCGCGAACAGCAGGTCGGTGCCGCCGAGCGAGACGATCACCGGCATCATCGGCGTCAGCGTCCGCCTGCCGTCGCGGACGGTGAACAGCCGGTCGCCGTCGAAGTAATTCGTGGTTCGGAACAGCCGTCGGGCGATGCGCACGACGAGATCGTCCTCCCGGTCCGCATCGACCGTCTCCGGCTTGAGCAGGTGGCCGGCCGTCACCAGCAGCAGCAACCCGAAGAGGTAGAACACCCAGGAGAAGGCGCTGATCAGCGCAGCGCCCACCAGGATGAACGCGGTGCGCACGATCAAGGACACGACGATGCCGAACAGCAGCGCCTTCTGCCGGTCCGCCGGCGGCACCTTGAAGCGGTTCAGGATGAACAGGAACACGAACACGTTGTCGACGGAGAGCGCCTTCTCCGTGACGTAGCCGGCGAAGTACTCTGCGCCGAGCTCCGCTCCGCCGAACGCCAGCACCGCAACGCCGAACAGCAGCGCGATCCCGACATACGCCGCGGACCAGCGAGCCGCCTCCGCGAGCGACGGCACGTGGGCTCGGCGAACGTGGAAGAAGTAATCGAACAGCAGCAGGGCCACGATCAACCCGATCGTGAGTTCCCAGGCCAGCGGAGTTATCGGCATGCGGGCTCCGTCGGGGCGGTACAGGCCGGGAGCATTCCACGCCTGCCATCAGGAACCCGATAGCACAGGCTGACCCCTCGCTCAAGGCAACCTGCAATTTACCTGCGCCCCATGCGACTGCGCCGCCCGAAGGCGGCGCAGTCTCGAGCGTCCAACGGGACGTTCGTTACTTCATCACGACCTTGACGCCCGACGCCGCGCCCACGTTAAGCTGCAGGCCCTTCGAGGTCGAGCCGAGCTTCATGATCACGCCGTTCTCGTTCTTCAGGTAGACCATGCCGGCGCCGGCACCCGCGGTCCCGCTGGTGCTGTACGCAGTGTAGGTGCCAGGGAACTTGGCAACGTCCTTCAGGTTGTAGACGAAGCCATTGGCCTCGACCTTTGTCACGCCGACGTTGACGCCCGCCGACAGGCCCGTGATCTTGAAGTCATAGGTCTTGTCCTGGAACTTCAGCTGGCCGCCGCCCGTGCTGCCGCCGATCACCAGCGCGAAATTCGTCGAGTCGATGCTGACGCTGCCGTCGTACTTTTGCCAGTCCGGGTCGGCCGCCGAGGCGACGCCGGTGATCAGCACCGCGCTGAAGGCAACCGCGGCCATTGTCTGCTTGAAAAGGTTCATTCTAGTGTCTCCGCGAGGGTTGTTTGGTGTGGAGTTATTCAACTCCAGTATTTTCTCACAGAGTCGACTGTCCCCATGTACATTTTCGGACAGACGCCCAGCGACGAGAAGAACAGGGTCACGCAGTTAGACCATGAAGCCTGTCGAGGGTTCCCTGTCGCAGGCCACCTCGTCGTCGCGTTTCCTGTGGCAACATCTGCAGCGGATGCAAACCCCAGCTCCACGATGACACGTCGCAAGTGCGAGCACGACGGCTGCTCCCCGGCCCGAAGCAGCGTCGCAAAGTGGCTCGCGTTCGCAGCCATTGCAGCACTCGCTGCCTGCACTTCGGCACCTCCACCCCGCCCGCCCGGGCCACCAACTGCACCGGTCCCATCGGGCAGCATCGTGCGCGAACGATCCCACTGGGTGCCGGTCGCCTGGCAAGACCTCCCCGGGCTGGACCAGCGACAGCCCGCAAGCTGCGTGGCCTGCGTTGCTGCAGAGCTGCCAGCGCTCACCACCCGCGTGGAGCGCGCTTTGCGCGAATGCGCAGCAGCGACCACCGCGCAACGATGCCGAGATGCGCGACTGGCTGGTCAGCCATTTGCAGCCGTATCGCGTAGAGGCGCAGGACGGCGCGGTGAACGGGCTGATTACCGGGTACTACGAACCGCTGTTCGACGCGCGACGGACGCCGGGCGGCGCAGTACCGTTATGCGCTCCATTCACCGCCGGCCGACCTGGCCACGCGGCGACCGTACTGGACACGCGAGCAATTGCAGACCTTGCCGGAAGCACAGGCGTCACTGCGCGGGCGCGAGATTGCGTATGTCGCGAATCCGCTCGACGCACTGGTGCTGCAGATCCAGGGCACGGGCCGGCTGCGCATCACTGAGCCGGACGGCCGTTAAGGACCGTCCGCCTCGCCTACGCCGGTCACAACGACCAGCCTTACCGCTCGATCGGGCGCTGGCTGATCGACCAGGGCGAATTGCAGGCCGGACAGGCGAACTGGCCCGCGATCAAGGCTTGGGCACAGGGCAACCCGGCGCGCATGAACGAACTGCTCTGGGCCAACCCGCGCTACGTATTCTTCCGCGAGGAAGCACTGCCCGATCCGTCGCTGGGGCCGCGCGGAGCACAAGGCGTGCCGCTCACACCCGGGCGTTCAGTCGCGGTGGACCCGAAGAGCGTGCCCTACGGCACGCCGATCTGGATCGATACCACCGAGCCACTTTCGAATAAGCCGCTGCGGCGACTGGTGATGGCCCAGGACACGGGCAGCGCGATCGTTGGCGCCGTGCGTGCCGATTACTTCTGGGGCTGGGACGGCGATGCCGCCGAGCAGGCCGGCCGGATGCGCCAACCATTGCGCATGTGGGTGCTCTGGCCGCGCGATACGGCAAACTGAAGCCAGCAGCGCCTCAGCGCTTTGCGCGCGGGCGGCGCCGGATGGAACCGTCGTGCTCCAGCGCGTCGGCACCCTTGCTACCGTCGATGACATCACCCGCCGGCGGCTGGAACAGCGACCTTGCCGTGCGCCCCGTCATCCGGCAGACCACGGCATCGAGCGAACCGCCGACGACACCACCGACGATCGGCACCGCCCGCGGAAACCTGAGCATCACGCGGCTGCCGACCTTCGCCAGCAGGCGCGCCCCGATCCGCTTGTTCACCTCGACCAGCAGGCGGCCCGGGATCTGGTCCACGGCGCGGCGCGTGAGCTTGTCGCCGAGCTTGATCCCGAGGTCGTTCATCGCGTCCTTCGCGACGTCGCCCGCCAGCGACAACAGGATCTCGGTGCGCACGCGCTCCGACTTGAGGTCGTGCCCGTAGATCTTCGCAATCGCGCCTGCCAATCGCGCCTGCAGCAGCCACGATGCACCGAGTGCCGCCGGAATCGAAACCGGAAACGTGACCACGCCACCGAGGCCCGTGATGAACCCGGTCGTGAAGTTCTTGCGGGTCTCGCGACGGATCAATGCTTCGACCCGACGATCGTTGGAGTCGAAGCTCGAATCGATCAGGTATTCGTTCGCGAGGTCCTCGGCACTGGACAGCGGCCCTGCGCCGTCGAGGCCCTTGTCCAGCAGGTACGTTGCGAGCCGGTTCGCGCGGACTTCGTCGGTCGATGCTTCGTGCGCCATGTTCGGTCAGGGCTCCGGGTCAGCGTTCGACCTCGTGCGTCATCGCCGACGGTCGCAGCGGCTGTTCGGCGGCGGTCGACAGCACGCGCTCGAGGCGTCGCCCGAAGGCAAGCACCAGCAGCCCGCCGGTGGCTGCGATCGCCGCATGCAGGCCCCAGAACGCCACGGGCGTCATCCGTTCGTAGAACCCGCCAATCCAGCCGATCAGGTTGTTCGAAAAGAACAGGCTCATGAACGCCAGTCCCATCATCGTAGCATTCACCGCAGCGGGAGCGGCGCGCGAGACCAGCGCGAGCAGCGTGGGCCAGTAGTACAGGAACGCGATGCCCTGCCCTGCGCACGACAGGAACGGCCAGATCGGATGCACTGGCCGTCCGCGCGAAATGACGATCGCAAGCACCAGGACCAGGTTGCTGGCCATGCACAGCCACGCGCCGGTGCCGATCTTCGCAAGGCTGCCGGGTTCGCCGCGGCGCGCGCCCTGCATGCTCCAGATCCAGAACAGCAGCGGTACGCCGAGGATGCTGAACAGCGGATCGATCGACTGGTACCACGCGATCGGAATGCTGAATCCGGCCGCATCGAGCGCGACATGCTGCTGGATCCAGATCGGCAGCACGTTGGCGATCTGGTAGTAA
The DNA here is from genome assembly GCA_963776815.1 of uncultured Gammaproteobacteria bacterium. GTDB lineage: Bacteria > Pseudomonadota > Gammaproteobacteria > Steroidobacterales > Steroidobacteraceae > RPQJ01. Next base: position 123,146 of record CAVZNZ010000013.1, on the reverse strand, counting down.
GCGATCGACTGGAAGCTGGTAATGCCGATTATGGCGATCAGCGCGGCGAGCACGCGGACGTCGGCTGGCGTGAGACGGTCCCGCTGCCGATTCCTGCGTTCGACCCTGGCCGGCAGGTGCCGAAACCCGGACAGGTACGTTGCGAGTCCGACGAGCATGCAGACAGCCGCTATGCCGAACCCGGCGTGCCAGCCGTATACCTGCGCCACGAGTCCACACACCAGCGGCCCGAACACCGCACCGAAGTTGATGCCCGTGCTGAATATCGCGAATCCGCGGCTGCGGCGCGCCTCTTCGTCCACCGGATACAGCGCACCGACCTGCGCGGAGATATTCCCCTTCAGGAAACCGGAGCCCACGACCAGCAGCAGCAATGCGAGCAGGAAGGACTGGTCGAAGGCCATCGCCAGGTGCCCCGCACTCATCGCCAGCACCCCGAGCACCACCGCATTTCGCTGGCCGATCCAGCGATCGGCGATCAATCCTCCGAGCAGCGGCGTGAAGTAGACGAAGCCGCTGTAGAGGCCGAAGACCTGTGATGCCAGCGCCTGGGTCGACAGCGGACCGAACACCGATTCGAGCGCGGCCCGGAATTGCGTAAAACCGGCCACCTGCTCGAAATGGCCGGGCAGCAGCAGCTGGTTCACCATGTAGAGCACCAGCAGCGCCGTCATGCCGTAGTACGAGAACCGCTCCCACGCCTCGGTAAATGCGAGGTAGAAGAGCCCCCTCGGGTGCCCGATAAACGATCCCGCGCCGCTGCGCTCCCCCGTCGTGCTCATGCATTCTCCCGTTGCCACGCCTCTTCTGGTTGTCTGATCCGGGCGCGGGTGACGCACCTTAGCACCTGTCGCGGCACTGCCGCCGTGTTCCTGTTCGACGGGCGGCGCCTGCGGTGCTACGGTTTGCCATCGCGAACCCGGGACTGCAGAAGTCCCGCCCTGGAGGGCCGGCATCGATGTATGTGGTGATGATCGCCGCCGAATGCGCGCCTGTCGCCAAGGTGGGCGGCCTCGCGGACGTGGTTTTCGGCCTGAGTCGCGAACTGGAGATGCGTGGCCACGCCGTCGAGATCGTGCTGCCCAGGTACGACTGCATGCGCGACGACCAGGTCTGGGGCCTGCAGGTCACGCATCGTGACCTGCGCGTACCCTGGAACGGCGGCACCATCACCTGCACCGTCTGGTTCGGCTTCGTGCATGGCCGCAAGTGCTTCTTCATCGAGCCGCACTCGCACGCAGGCGTTTTTCGACCGTGGCGCGTACTACGGCTTCCAGGACGACCCGGAGCGGTTCGCATTCTTCAGCAAGGCCGCGCTCGAGTTCCTGCTCGTGTCCGGCAAGCGGCCCGACGTGATCCACACGCACGACTGGCAGACTGCGCTCGTGCCGGTGCTGCTGTACGAGATGTATGCCGGAGCCGGACTGGCGAACCAGCGCGTCTGCCACACGATCCACAACTTCCGCCACCAGGGCGTGACGCACGCGGGCATCCTGCAGGCGACCGGACTCGGCCGGCCGGAGTACTTCGGCGCACCGGACCGCATGGGCGACGACCTGGACCATCACGCGATCAACCTGACGCGCGGCGCGATCCTGTACTCGAACTTCGTGACGACCGTGTCGCCACATCATGCGTGGGAGGTGCGACACACCGACCTGGGTTACGGGCTGGGAAATGTCCTGCACAAATACCAGGACAAGTTCGGCGGCATCCTGAACGGGCTCGACTACGAGATGTGGAACCCCGAGACCGATCCTCATGTCGCCAGCCATTTCAGTGCCGCGCACCCTGCAGGCAAGCGCGGCAACACCGCCGCACTGCGCTCCCGCATGCTGCTGCGCGATACCGCAAGGCCGATCCTTGCGTACGTCGGCCGTCTCGACACGCAGAAAGGGCTGCACCTGATCCGGCACGCAATCTTCTACGCACTGCACCACGATGCGCAGTTCGTGCTGCTCGGCTCGGGCGCCGAGCAAGGCATCAACGAGGACTTCTGGCACCTGAAGCGGCGCCTGAACGATCATCCCGACTGCCACCTGGAGATCGGGTACGACGAGGAACTGGCGCACCTGATCTACGCCGGCGCCGACCTGCTCGTGATGCCGAGCCTCTACGAGCCGTGCGGGCTCAGCCAGATGATCGCGTTGCGCTACGGCACCGTCCCGGTCGTGCGCAACGTCGGCGGGCTCAGGGACTCGGTGTTCGACTGGGATTTCTCCGAGCGGCCACGCGCGGAGCGCAACGGGTTCGTGTTCGAGCATGCGGACAACGCCGGGCTGGAGTCGGCCCTGAGCCGGGCGTTCGGCCTGTGGCACAACGAGCCACCAGCTGTTCCGGCAACTGGTGGCCCAGGGCATGGCGTGCGACTACTCGTGGAATCACCCCGGCGGGCACTACGTCGACATCTACGAGTTCATCCGTCACAAATAGGGACGCACGCCGATGCAATTGGACGAGACCAGGGACGGGCTTCCGAACCTGAGCGGCGACGAGGAGCTGATCGCCGGGGCAATCGCTGCCGCGCGCGAATCGCCCGTGTTCCTGGACGAAAGCCGGATCCCGTTCGACCGGATCCGCAGCGCCAGCGCCATCGCGCTGCACATGCACCAGCCGCTGATTCCTGCAGGCGGTGACGACCTGCGTACGGCCGCGCTGATCAGCAACCTGCAGTACATGGCCGAGCATCCTGGCATCGGCGACAACCATAACGCGTCAGCCTTCCTGCGCTGCTATGCCCGGATGGGCGACTTCATCCCGGAACTCGTCGCCGGCGGTTACGAGCCGCGCGTGATGCTCGAGTACTCGGGAACACTGCTGCACGGACTGCGCGTGATGGGCGCCCACGACGTGATCGACGCACTGCGACTGATCACCTGCACGCCGGAGTACCGGCGTACGGTCGAATGGCTCGGCGCTCCCATGGGGCCATGCGGTGGCGCCGTCCACGCCGGTACAGGACTATCGCCTGCACGTTCGCGCCTGGCAGCATCATTTCGCCGCTCTGTTCGGCGTCGAGGCGCTGACTCGTGTACGCGGCTTCTCGCCATCGGAGATGGCCCTGCCGAACCACCCGGACGTCGCCTACGAGTTCGTGCGCACGCTGGTCGACTGCGGATACCGCTGGGTGCTGGTGCAGCAGCACACCGTGGAGGAGCCGGCGACCGGCGCGGCACCTCGCCACGCCGCACCTGCCGCATCGGCTCGTCTGCCGCAACTCGGCAGGCGAAACCGCCAGCATCGTCGCGATCGTCAAGACGCAGGGCTCGGACACCAAGCTCGTGGGACAGATGCAGCCGTGGTACGAGGCGCGCGGCCTGTCGCGGACGGACCTTGCTGGCCACGCGGTGCCGCCGCTCGTCACGCAGATCGCCGACGGCGAGAACGGCGGCGTGATGATGAACGAGTTCCCGTCGAAGTATTTCGAGGTCGTCCGGCAGGCCTCAGGCAGCGACGTGCCGCTGCTGAATGCGACCGAGTACCTGGAGCACCTGTTTGCGTCGGGCGTGCGCGAGAGCGACCTGCCCGAGGTCCAGCCGGTTTTCCAGGGCCGCATCTGGGCCCGGATGCGGCCGGGTGAAGGGGTCTCGCGGCTGGAACAGGTCATCGGCGAACTCCAGGCCGAGGACCACCGGTTCCACATGGAGGGCGGCAGCTGGACCAGCGACCTGACGTGGGTCCGAGGCTACGAGAACGTGCTGGGGCCGATGCAGGAAACGAGCGCGCTGTTCCACGAGCGGGTGACGCGGCCGGGACTGCCAACCGGCGAACACCGCTATCGCAACGCCCTGCTGCACCTGCTCGCGTCGCAGACGAGCTGTTACCGGTACTGGGGCCAGGGGTTGTGGACCGACTACGGTCGGGAAGTCTGTCGCCGGACGCGGGAAATCCTCACGCACGATTACTGACTCCGTTTGACATTCCGCCCCGCCGCGAGACAATCCATTGCTCGATCAGCCAAGGGGAGACAACCGATGCCAACGACTTACAAGGCCAGCTGCACCTGCGGCGCAGTCCAGCTCGAGATCACCGGCGATCCGGCGGTGCAGGCTTACTGTCACTGCAACTCGTGCCGTGGCTGGCTCGGGGCACCGATTCACGCCGCGGCACTGTGGCCCTCGCCGAGCGTCAAGATCGTCAAGGGCGCCGACAACCTCGGCCTCTACAAGAAGACCGAGAACAGCCACCGGCAGTTCTGCAAGAGCTGCGGCTCACCGGTGCTGGTCGGCCATCCGGGGATGGGCATGACCGACGTCCCCGCAGGCAACGTGGCCGGGTTCTCGTACCAGCCCACGGTCCACGTTCACTACGGCGAGAAGGTGCTGACGGTCCGCGACGGCCTGCCGAAGTTCAAGGATTTCCCGAAGGAGTTCGGCGGCTCGGGCGAGATGCTCGCCGAGTAGATACCCGCGAATCACGATGCTGCAAAGCCCGGGCCGGCCTTCGGCTCCGGGCTTTTTTCACAAGCCGCGCTGCGCACGATCGATGCTGTGATGAACCCGATGCGAACCCGTTCCCTCGTCGTCCTGCTGCTGGTGCTGACCACGACCGCGCACGCCCAGAAAGAAGACGAGGACGCGTTCCGGGCGGCGATCGACTGGACGGTGCAGGTGAGCACATCCGTCAGCCGGCCGTTCGCAGAAGACGAACAGGGCACGTGGATGGGTGCCGGATTGCTGGTAGACGCGAGTCGCGGGTGGGTACTGACGAACGCGCACGTCGCGGGCCACTCGTACGGCAAGGTGGCACTCGCGTTCAAGGATGGCAGGGCGATTCCTGCGCGGCGCATCTACGTGGACCCTTACCTCGACCTGGCGCTGCTCCAGTACGACGCGACGCGACTGCCGCCGCGGGCAAGTACGCCGGTGCTGAATTGTGACTTCATCCCGTCGGTCGGACATCCGGTCGGCGCGTTCGGGCATCCGTGGGGATTCCGCTTCACCGGAACCCGCGGCATCACCTCGGCGGTAACGACGCGGCTCGGCCCGAACATGCTGCAGACGGACGCGCCGATCAACGAAGGCAATTCGGGCGGTCCGCTGATCAGCCTCGAGACCGGCCAGGTCGTCGGCGTCAACACTGCGAAGATCAACGAGCAGGCCGTCGAGGGCCTGAGTTTCGCGGTGCCGATGCCCTACGCGTGCACGATCCTCGAACTGATGAAGCAGGGTCGCGACCCCTCCCCGCCCAGCCACCTGGTGGACTTCGCGGTGGACGAGAACGACGAGCAGACGCTGATCGTCGCGCGCTCGCGGCTGCCCGCCGGCACGCTGGACCTGCATGTCGGCGACGTGATCGTCGGCGTGGGCTCACCGGCGCGCGCGGTTTCGACGGCGACGGACCTGTTCGATGCGCTGCGCGGCGGTCTCGGCTCCGTCTCGCTGCAGGTTGCGCGTGACGGCCGGACGGTGACCTTGAATGGGCAGTGGCCCGCCGCAGCCGAGGATCACGGAGCGCCGCGGTCTCTGGATCTCCGGCGCGTTGATCGCCGAAGCCGAACCACTGACCAACGGGCTGATCTCGGGGTCACCGGCACTGATGGTCCACTACGTCAGCCCAGGCTCGGAAGCGGAGTCCGCCGGGCTCGACCTTTACGACCTGCTGATGACCGTCGATCGCAAGCCCGTTGATTCGCTCGCGACGCTGCAGCAGCGAGCCAGCGAGGCGCGCTCCTCCGGCAGGCCGCTCGAATTCATGCTGCTGCGGATCGCCTCCGAAGCGCACGAGGAGTATTTCACGCACCAGCTGCGACTGCTGCCGGTGGAGGATCTGCAGGACGTCGGGCAGTAGCGCAGCGCTCAGCCGAGCGTCAGCACGTGCCGGCCGTACGCGTCCACGTCGGCCCAGTCCGTGTAGTCGATCACCGTCTTCCGGTCGGTCGGGCCATGCGTCATCTTCATGATCAGCTGGATCATGATCACGTCGTACCAGCGCCAGGCCGGGTAATTGACCTTGCCGGCGATGACCTTCAGGTCCCGCGGCTTCCACGGCGAGACCTGCAGGAACTTCTGCATGTAGCGGTTGCCCTCGACCGTCGCCTTCGCCGGCGTCCGCGCGACGACCGAGACGTTGAAGAAACTGTTCGGCTTCGCGTCGAGCTCGTGCTTGTGCGCTCGAACGAACTCGAGGAAATCCTTGTCGTAGGTTCCGTAGATCACCGGCGCACCCAGCACGACGACGTCGTACCGGGCCAGTCGACGCCCTCGTGGACCGCCTCGCTGATGTCCATCATCTCCGCGCGACCGCCGGCCGCGACCACCGAATCGCAAATCCGGCGGGCGATCCGCGCGGTATGGCCACGCAGGCTGCAGTAGAGCACGAGCACGGATTTCACGATCAGGCCTCTCGGTGGCAGCCGCAGCGACTGCGGCCTCCACGCGCGCAACTATGGAGCACGCAGCCCGCGACGGGAACCCGCAGAGCCCCCGACGGACTTTCGCTATTGCGAAGAGTGGTTGCGTTGGCGAGCATTGTCGGACAACGGGTTCCGGGATGCATCACGTTCCCTTCACTCCCCAAGGAGCAGCCCATGATCGAACGACTCCACGCCGGCAAGCGCATGTCGCAGGCCGTCATCTACGGCCACACGGTCTACCTGGCCGGACAGGTTGCTTCCGACCCGACCAAGGACGTCCCGGGCCAGACCCGCGAGGTCCTCGACGCAATCGACCGGCTGCTCGCCGAGGCTGGCACCGACAAGACGAAGATCCTGACCGCAACCATCTATCTCGCGGACATCGGCACGTTCGCGCAGATGAATTCCGTCTGGGACGCCTGGGTCTCGCGCGACAACCCGCCTGCACGGGCCACGGTCGAAGCGAAGCTTGCGGCGCCCGAGTACCTGGTCGAAATCCAGGTCGTCGCCGCGCGCGGCTAGCTCAGAACTCGTCCTTTCCGGTCAATTCCTTCTCGATCCGGTCCGCGGACAGCGTCACGACCTCGATCACCTCCTCGAGTGTCGAAGCGTCCGCGGTGGCGCTGACCGGCGCCGAGAACACGACCAGGTACTCGTCCTTGCCCTGGTTCACCTGCCAGGCACCGAGGATCATCCGTGCGTTCTCGGTCAGCAGTCGCATCGCCATGTCGTGCGGCAACTGCCCCTTGGCCCGATAGGCGACCGACCAGACGTCGCGAATCTCGAGCTTGTCCAGCGTCGCGGTGCTGGACGCGACCCACACGAGCTGCGAGCGCCCGCCGTCGAGGTCGTACTTCAGCCGATAGTCGCCACCATCGATCGAATAGGCGAGGCCCGCGGTCTTCAGGTCCGCTGCAACGCGCGGATCGGCTATTTTCGCCGCGGCCGTGCCTTGCGCCGATGCATGCGGGCACCGTACGCCGAGCAGCGCCGCCGAAGCTGCCACGGCGACGAAGCGCCGGACGGACGCGTTACGCGAGCGGAGATGGCGTTGGATCACGAGCGGTCCTTGATGCAGTCATGGGCGCGAATGTATTTGATCGTCGTGGCCTTGTCACCGCACGATCCTCGAGCTTGCACAGGCTGCAAGCGCAAAGTTCATCCGCTGGACTCTCCCCGCCCCAGCACGTCCGGCAGCGGCTCACCATCTAGCGCGAATTGCAGCGAGACCGAGTTGATGCAGTACCGCTGCCCCGTCGGCGGCGGCCCGTCCGGGAACACGTGCCCCTGGTGACTGTCGCAACGCGCGCAGCGAATCTCGACGCGCTCCATGCCGTAGCTGCGGTCGCGAACGAACTTGAGGTGCGCCTGGTCGTACGGCGAGGTGAAGCTCGGCCAGCCGGTACCACTGTCGAACTTGGCCACGGCACGGAACAGCGGCAGCCCGCACAGCCGGCAGCAATAGGTGCCGGATCGCTTCTGGTCGACGAATGCGCCGCAGAACGGTGCCTCGGTGCCGTGCTGCAGCAGGACCTTGCGCTCCTCGTCGTTCAGCGTCGCCTCGACCTTGCTGCGAACATCGGCCGAAGGTGGCGTGAGGTCGAATCCGCTCGCAGATACCTGTGACATGCTCAACTCCTCGCGAGCGTCGCGCGCAGCTTCGCGACTTTCGGCGCCGCGACCGCCCGGATGTACGGCTGGTCCGGGTTCCGCGCCGCATAGTCGTGGTGATACGCCTCTGCTTCGTAGAACCGCTCGAGCGGCTCGAGCCGCGTCGCGACCGGCGCGTCGAACAGGCCGGCCGCGTCGATCTGGCGGATGTACTGCTCCACGATGCGGCGCTGCGCTTCGTTTGCGTAGAAGATCGCCGATCGATACTGCCGGCCGACGTCCGCGCCCTGCCGGTTCAACTCGGTCGGGTCGTGGGCGATCGCAAAGAACATCTTCAGCACCTGCCCGAGTCGCACCCGGCCAGGGTCGAACGACACCTGCACGACCTCGGCGTGGTTCGTGCGTCCCGAGCAGACGTCATCGTAGTTGGCCGTCTCTGCGGTCCCGCCGGCATAGCCCGGCCGCACGTCCAGCACGCCGTCGATCTGCCGGTAGACGGCCTCGGTGCACCAGAAACATCCGCCCGCAAGCACGATCGTGCTGCCGGCATCGGCTTCGGACGCGTCGTCCATCACGGGGTCCGGAAACGACCAGGGATCGATCTTGAGGGGCAAGCAGGTTCTCCTGAGAATGCACGGGTCGTTGGAGAGGACCGACCGGCCACTCGAAATGTTACGCCGACGGTCCGAGTCTGGTATTGATTGCCAATTCGACGCAGGTGAGGAATCAGATCATGAAGACACGCGCCGCGATTGCCTATGCCGCGGGGAAGCCGCTCGAGATCGTCACGCTGGACCTGGATGGCCCGAAGGCCGGCGAGGTGCTGGTCGAAATCAAGGCTTCGGGCGTCTGCCACACGGACGAGTTCACTCGCTCCGGAGCCGACCCCGAGGGGCTGTTCCCGGTGATCTTCGGGCACGAAGGCGCGGGAATAGTCCTCGACACCGGCCCTGGCGTGACCAGCCTGCGCAAGGGCGATCACGTGATTCCGCTCTATACGCCCGAGTGCCGGCAGTGCAAGTCGTGCCTGTCGCACAAGACCAACCTGTGCACTGCCATTCGCGCCACGCAGGGCCAGGGCGTGATGCCGGACGGTACCAGCCGGTTCTCGATCGGCGGCGACAAGGTCCATCACTACATGGGTTGCTCGACGTTCTCGAACTTCACGGTGCTGCCGGAGATTGCGCTCGCGAAAATCCGCGAGGACGCGCCATTCGAGAAGGTCTGCTACATCGGCTGCGGCGTCACGACCGGTATCGGCGCCGTGATCAACACGGCCAGGGTCGAGGCCGGCGCCAACGTCGTCGTGTTCGGACTCGGCGGCATCGGCCTGAACGTGATCCAGGGTGCGCGGCTCGTGGGCGCCAACAAGATCGTCGGCGTGGACATCAACCCGGCGCGCAAGGCACTTGCCGAGCGTTTCGGCATGACCCACTTCGTCAACCCGCGCGAAGTCGGCGGCGACCTCGTGCAGCATCTCGTCGCGCTGACGGACGGCGGTGCGGACTACAGCTTCGAGTGCGTCGGCAACGTCGACCTGATGCGGCAGGCGCTCGAATGCTGCCATCGCGGTTGGGGCGTGTCGGTGATCATCGGTGTCGCGGGCGCGGGACAGGAAATCAAGACCCGGCCGTTCCAGCTGGTCACGGGGCGCGTCTGGAAAGGCACGGCGTTCGGCGGTGCACGCGGCCGCACCGACGTGCCGAAGATCGTCGACTGGTACATGGACCGCAAGATCGAGATCGACCCGCTGATCACGCACGTGATGCCGCTCGAGCGCATCAACGACGCGTTCGACCTGATGCACTCAGGCGAATCGATCCGCAGCGTGGTGACGTTCGCGTGACTGCGCTCGAGGTCCTGTCCGAGCACCGCTGCTTCGGCGGCGTGCAGGGCTTCTATCGCCATGGATCGGCCGAGTGCGGCTCGCCGATGCGCTTCTCGGTCTACCGTCCGCCGGCCGCGGAGCAAGGCCCGGTGCCGGTGCTCTACTACCTTGCTGGCCTCACCTGCACCGAAGAGACGTTCATGATCAAGGCGGGCGCGCAACGCGTTGCCGCCGAGCTCGGGCTGATGCTGGTCGCCCCCGACACGAGCCCGAGAGTGCCGAGGTTGCCGGGCGATGATGCGGACTGGGACTTCGGGCTCGGCGCCGGCTTCTACGTCGACGCCACCCGCGAGCCCTGGTCGCGTCACTACCGGATGTACTCGTACGTGACTCGGGAACTGCCTGGGATCGTCGCTGCGAGCTTCCCTGTCCGCGCCGCGACCCAAGGGATCTTCGGCCACTCGATGGGGGGCCACGGGGCGCTCGTCTGCGCGCTCCGGAACCCGGGCCAGTACCGGTCCGTGTCGGCGCTGGCGCCGATTTGCGCGCCCTCGAACTGTCCCTGGGGCGTCAAGGCATTCGGCGGGTATCTCGGCGACGACCGCAGCGCCTGGGCGGACTACGACGCCTCGGTACTGGTGGCGCGGGGCCGGTTTCCGGGCCGGATCCTGATCGACCAGGGATTGTCGGACAAATTCCTGACCGAGCAGCTGAAGCCCGAGGTCTTCGAGTCAGCGGCCCGGACCGTGGGACAGGATCTCGAACTGCGCCGGCACGACGGGTACGACCACGGGTACTACTTCATCGCGAGCTTCGTCGCGGACCACCTGCGACATCATGCGACGGTACTGGGCGCGGCCTGACCGGCCGCACCCAGTCCAGGACCCACGCCAGCCGGTTACTGGACGATCTGGTTCAGTTCGCCCTTCCGGTACCGCTCTGCCATCGCCTCGAGCGACAGTGGCTTGATCTTCGACGCCTGCCCGGCGCAACCGAAAGCAACGTAGCGCGCCTTGCAGATCTCCTTCGCTGCCTTCTGCGCATCGGCGAGGAACTTGCGCGGGTCGAACTCCGACGGCTTCTCGGCCATGTGACGGCGGATGGCACCAGTCATCGCGAGACGGATGTCGGTGTCGATGTTGATCTTGCGCACGCCGTGCTTGATGCCCTCGACGATCTCCTCCACCGGCACGCCGTAGGTCTCCTTCATCTGGCCACCGTACTTGCGGATCACCTCGAGCCACTCCTGCGGAACGCTCGATGACCCATGCATCACCAGGTGCGTGTTCGGGATGCGCGCGTGGATTTCCTTGATCCGCTGGATCGCGAGGATGTCGCCGGTGGGCTTGCGCGTGAACTTGTACGCCCCGTGCGAAGTGCCGATCGCGATCGCGAGCGCGTCGCACTGCGTCTTCTTCACGAAGTCAGCCGCCTGGTCCGGATCCGTGAGCAGCTGCTCGCGGGTCATCGTGCCCTCCGCGCCGTGGCCATCTTCCTTGTCGCCGCGCATCGTCTCGAGCGACCCCAGCACGCCGAGCTCTGCTTCCACCGTCACGCCGATCGAATGCGCGAAGTCCACGACCTTGCGGGAAGTCTCGACGTTGTATTCGTAGGATGACGGCGACTTGCCGTCCTCCATCAGCGAGCCATCCATCATCACGCTCGAAAAGCCAGAGCGGATCGCGCTCATGCACACGCCCGGTGACTGGCCGTGATCCTGGTGCATCACCACCGGGATCTGCGGATAGGCTTCGATCGCGGCCTGGATCAGGTGCCGCAGGAACGCCTCGCCCGCGTACTTACGGGCACCGGCCGAGCCCTGCATGATCACGGGACTGTCGGTCTCGGCGGCCGCTTCCATGATGGCGCGCACCTGCTCGAGGTTGTTGACGTTGAAGGCCGGCAGTCCATAGTGGTGCTCGGCGGCGTGGTCCAGCAGCTGGCGCATCGAAACGAGGGGCATGAGGCGTCTCCGTCGGTTGACTGACGGCAATCTACCGGGCCGCCGCCGGTCGCCGCAGCGTGGACTTCCGCACGACCTGCCAGGCCGGAAAATCCTCACTAGCGCAAGCAGCCGGCCGGACTATGTAATATCCTCAGTTGACAGAATCCTTAGGCTCAGAGGGCCGGCAGGATGCCATCGATCATCAAGGACTGGCTGACGCAGAAGCTGCTGGCACGCGACACCGCGCGGCCGCAGGCGAAGGCGCCCTACAAGCCACAGTACAGGGCGCCCGCAAAGCCTGCTGCGGAGCCCTACCACGCCGTCGCGATCAAGCCTGGGCAGCAGTGCTGCGAGGCTGCCCGACAGTTCGGTCAGCATCGGTTCCTGTCGAGCAAGGCCCCGCGCCTGCCACTGCCCGGTTGCGAAGCGGCGGAATGCACCTGCCGCTACACCCATTTCGCCGACCGGCGCACCGGCCTCGACCGACGGGCAGTCCTGGACGTCGAACGGCAGCGACAACTCGGGTTCCCGAACCGCCGCCGCCGTGGCGGCCGGCGCGAGAACGACGCGCTGGCCTGAACGCCCCAAAAAAGTGGCCCTCACGAGGAGGGCCATTCAGGGGGAGAATGTCGGGACTCTAGCCGGCCGACGGCTTGCCCGCGATCCGTAACAACCGCTACAGATTCGAGCTTGCTAATGTTTTCCCGCCGTCGGGCGGTGCGGCCAGCTCGACGCCGGCAGGACATTCAGTCGATGGCGACGACCTCGGCTTTGCCACCGCGGAACGGAACCTCTTCCCCCGGGGCGGACCCGAGCAGCAGCTCGGCCAGCGGGGAAAGCCACGAGATCAGGCCAGCTGCCGGGTCCGATTCGTCCTCGCCCACGATTCGGAAATGCAGCGTCGCGCCGGACTCGGTCCGCAACTCGACGCGATTGCCGAATCGAACGACATCGGCCTGCTGCTGCGGCACGACGACCTCCGCGCTCGCGCGTCGGCTGCTCCAGTAACGCAGGTCGCGCTCGGCCCTCGCTACGGCGGCGCGATCGCCTGTCGCACGGGCACCGGAGAGTTCGGCGTCGAGGCGCCTCAGGTTCGCGTCGATCGCCGCGAGCCCCTGGGCAGTCACGAGGTTTCGATGCGGACTGATCGCGAGCTCAGGCAGCTCATCGCCCTCCGCACCGTCCAGCTCCTTGACGAATGCGCGACTCATGCGGCCATCGATTCAGGGAGTGGCCGAGTCCGGAGTCGGTGGCGCGGCCGGCAACTGCAGCTCGCCCTGCGACGTGAAGCGATGCGACCCGAAGCCCGTCGCGTTCAGCTTGCCTTCGAGCGTGTAGCGGATACTGCCCACGGGCGATGCCTTGGGGTCCATCGCCCCGAGCACCTGCTTCACTACGTTGAGCATCGAGATCGTGACCGGCACGGCGACCACCGACTCGCCGAATCGCGGCACGGAGCCGCGTGCATCGCTGACGCCGGTCGCGAAAGTCTTGCCCTGGACCTCGAGTCTCACGTACGCGCCGTCATAGTCCACCGGCGCGTCGTTCGGGTTCTGCACGCGAAGCTTGACCATCATTCGCAGTTCGAGGCCCTCGCCCTGCATCGGCTCGATGCCTGCAACCGTGACCTGCAGCGGATCGGTCTTCGGGAAGCTCGCGCACCCACCGAGGCCCAGCCCGGCTCCGAGCGCCAGCAAAGCGACCAGGAAACTCCGCATGAGCCGCGACATTGCTGCGCCTCCGCGCCTATCTGCGACGAGTGCTGCGCGCGTCGACGTCCACGTATACGAGCACGCCGCAGCGCGGACAGGTCGTCGTATCGATGGATTCGACCTCGAACCAGCGCCGGCCGCACTCGCACCGCACATGCAGGATCCACTGCGCGACCGCACGACCGACACGCCGCTCGTCCACCTTGATGCCTTCCGGCATGCGTGTGATGCGCGGCAACGGCGAGGTATCGCCGAGTTCCTGGTCCTGTTCTGTCCTGGTCCTGTTCCTGCCCCTGGTCCGCGGGCACGCCACCGGCGTCGTCCAGGTAACGCAACAGCTGCGCAGGACTGATCAGGTCCTGGGGCTCGTCCAGGTCCTGCAGTGATTCCAGCGCAGGCCAGGTGCCGTCCCTGCCCTCCACGTCGCCGCCGTTCATTTTGTGTTACCCGCAGCGTGCCCTGTTCGAAGGCCGCTACGATACTACGGGCAGCCTCCGCATGGCACCCGGCTGCAACCGGGCACCGACTCAGCTGCGTCCGGCCAGGTGCGCGCGTACCGTGTCGTTGATCAGGCGCAGCTCGCCCAGCGTCGTGTCGATGTGCGCCCGTCGCTGCTCGAGCTCGGCAATCGCATCATCGGTGCGCTGCAGCACGTATTTCAGCTGCTGGACCCGGCCCTCGCCACGCGCGCCGTACAGGTCCAGGTAGTGCTTGATCTCGGCGAGTGACGAGCCGATCGCCTTCGCGCGCAGGATCAGCGCCAGCCGCGCCCGGTCGCGGCGCGTATAGACCCGGGCGCCGTTGATGCGGCGCGGGCTCAGCAGGCCCTTGTCCTCGTAGAAGCGGATCGCCCGGGCCGAGATGCCGAACTCGCGGCCGAGCTCGGCGATGCCGAACAGTTCGCCGGTCGCATCGTCGTGGTGCGCGTCGAGCACCTCGCGTGCGGTCCGGGTCGCGGCACTGCGCGACCCGCCCGCCCCGCGGGCGCCGCCCCGGGCCTCGACCCGGGCCGTCGGGCGCTCCACGGCCATGCTCAGACGACCCGCTGCAGCTTCATCGCGATGCTCATGTCGCCCGCCACGGTGAACTTGCCGGTCATGAACCCGGTGATCGGGTCGAGCTGGCCCGTGAGCAGCGCCTCGAGGTTCTCGCGCGTGATCGAGACGGTGCAGTCCGCGTCACGGTTCTCGTTGCTCACGCTGTTCGGCACCGACTTGCCGTCGATCACGACGACGCCGTCCGCGCCACAGTCGAACTTCAGCACCGCGTTCAGGCCGCTGTTGTCGCCCACCTTGCCGCGGAGCGCCTCGGTGCACTGCTGGATGTCCATTGCCGTCTTCCGTTGGTTGGTCTGGGGGAGCGGCATCGTACCACCGCTGGATTGCGTTTGTGCGAGTCGCATTCCTCTACAGCGAATTGGTTGACGTTAACGTCAACCCGGTGCCTAATACCAGCCCCGCTCGGCCACCCTGCCCGGAACGCCCATGAGCCACCCCGACGCCCCGGCCGCCGACCCGTCACGGCGCTATCGCAGCGTGTTCGCCCCCGGCCTGTTCGCCGGCCAGGTCGCCTGGGTCACCGGGGGCGGCAGCGGCATTGGCCGTTGCGTCGCCCACGAGCTCGCGGCGCTGGGCGCCACCGTGGTCATCAGCGGCCGGACCCAGGAAAAGCTCGACCAGGTTGCCGCCGAGATCGCCGAGGACGGCGGACGCTGCGACACGATCGCGTTCGACATCCGCGACGAAGACGCCGTCAAGAACGGGGTGGCACGCGTCGTGGAGCGGCATGGCGCGGTCCATGGACTCGTCAACAACGCCGGCGGCCAGTTCCCGTCACCGCTGCTGGCGATCTCGAAGCGCGGCTTCGACGCCGTCGTCGCGAACAACCTCACCGGCGGCTTCCTGATGATGCGCGAAGTGTTCAACCAGAGCATGCAGAAGCACGGCGGCTCGATCGTCAACATGACGGCCGACTTCCGCAATGGCATGCCGGGCATGGGGCACTCCGGGGCTGCCCGCGCAGGCATGAGCAACCTCACGATGACCGCCGCGTTCGAGTGGGCGCACGCCGGCGTGCGCGTGAACGCGGTCTCACCCGGCTGGGTGGCCTCGTCCGGCATGGACACCTACAAGGGTGCCGTGCGCGACATGATTCCCCGGCTCCGGGCGCACGTACCGCTGCGCCGGCTGGCCACCGAGGCAGAGGTCAGTGCCGCGATCCTGTTCCTGCTGGGCCCCGGCGCCTCCTTCATCACCGGCGTGACGCTGCAGATCGACGGCGGGGCCTCGCTCGGCAACCCGGTCTTCCCAAGCCTCGATCACGACCGGTCCGTGCCGTTCGACGGCTTCCACCGCTCGGTCCGTCCGGAGGTCCTGAAGTAATGCCCGTGCTCACGTCGCAGCTCGATACGAAGAGCGCTGCATTCCAGGCGAACGCGGAGCGCATGCACGCGCGGCTGGCGGAGGTGCGCGCGCTCGAGGCCAAGGTGGTCACGGAGTCGGAATCGAAGCGCAAGCGATTCGAGGAGCGCGGCCAGCTGCTGCCCCGCGAGCGCGTGGCCCGGCTGCTCGACCGTGGCAGCGACTTCCTCGAGCTGAGTGCGCTCGCCGGCCTCGGCATGCACGACGACGACGGCAAGAAGAGCGTCCAGGGCGGCGGGTCGATCGTCGGAATCGGCACCGTGTCCGGCAAGCGCGTGGTCATTTCGGCGAGTGACAGCGCGGTCAAGGGCGGCACGATCGCACCGATGGGCCTGAAGAAGGGCTTGCGCGTGCAGGCCATTGCCCTCGAGAACAAGTTGCCGCTGGTGGCGCTCGTCGAATCGGGCGGCGCGAACCTGATGTACCAGGCCGAGATCTTCGTCGACGGCGGGCGCAGCTTCGCGAACCAGGCCCGGCTGTCGGCCGCAGGCATCCCGCAGGTGGCGGTCGTGCACGGATCGTCGACGGCCGGCGGCGCCTACCTGCCAGGCCTCTCCGACTACGTGGTGCTGGTGAAGGGTCGATCGAGCATCTACCTTGCGGGCCCGCCGCTGGTGAAAGCCGCGATCGGCGAGGACGCGACGGACGAGGCGCTAGGCGGCGCCGAGCTGCACGCGACCGTGACCGGTCTCGGCGAATACCTGGCGGACAACGACGCCCACGCCATTGCGATCGCACGCGAACTCTTCCGCATGCTGCCATGGGACGAGGTCGTACCGCGCGAAACGGCTCAGTTGCCGCGCTTCGACGCGTCCGAGCTGATGGGCATCGTTCCGGTGGACGACCGGGTTCCTTACGACGTGCGCGAAGTGATCGCCCGCATCGTGGACGGCTCCGAGTTCCTGGAGTTCAAGGCGCCCTACTCGACCGACACCGTCTGCGGCCACGCGAGCATCGATGGCCACCGCGTCGGTGTGATCGGCAACAACGGCCCGATCCAGCCCACGGGCTCGGTCAAGGCCGCGCAGTTCATGCAGCTCTGCGACCAGAGCGGCACGCCGCTGGTGTTCCTGCAGAACACGACGGGTTACATGGTGGGTACCGCGGCCGAGCGCGCCGGCGCGATCAAGCACGGCAGCAAGATGATCCAGGCCGTGGCGAATGCGCGCGTGCCCAAGTTCACGATCGTGCTCGGCGGCTCGTACGGCGCCGGCAACTATGGCATGTGCGGCCGCGGCTTCGATCCGCGCTTCATATTCGCCTGGCCCACGGCGCGCACCGCGGTGATGGGCGGCGCGCAGGCAGCAATGGTCATGGACATGGTGAGCCGCGGCAAGCTGGCGAAGTCCGGCGTGCCGATGAACGAGCAGGCCGAGGCCGGGCTCAAGGCGATGAGCGAGCAGCTGAAGCGGCGCCTCGATGCGGAGAGCGACGTGCTCTACGGCACTGCCCGCCTCTGGGACGACGGCGTCATCGACCCGCGCGACACACGACGGGTGCTCGCGATGTGTCTCGCAATCGCACGCGAGGCGGACGCACGCCAGCTCCGCCCGAATACCTTCGGCGTCGCACGGATGTAGCGACGTCCTTTCCACGCAAGACCCGATCCTTTTTCCGGAGTGCCCGATGGAATTCACCGACCAGCACCGCCAGCTCGACGACACCGTCACCAAGTTCGTCCGCAACGAGATCAATCCGTACGTCGAGGAATGGGAGCGCGCCGAAGGATTTCCCGCGCACGAGCTGTTCAAGAAGCTCGGGGACCTCGGGCTGCTCGGTCTCAAGTACCCGGAGGCATACGGCGGACTCGGGCTCGATTTCAGCTACTCGATGGTCATGGCCGAGGCACTCGGTGCGGCAACCTGCGGCGGCGTGCCGATGGCCATCGGCGTCCACACGGACATGTGCACCCCGGCCCTCGGCCGCTTCGGCACCGACGAACTGCGACGTGAATACCTGGCCCCCGCCATCGCGGGCGACATGGTCGGCTGTCTCGGAGTGAGCGAGCCCGGCGGCGGATCCGACGTCGCGGCCGTCAAGACCACGGCTCGCAAGGATGGCGGCGACTACGTCATCAACGGCAGCAAGATGTGGATCACGAACGGCCTGCAGGCCGACTGGTGCTGCCTGCTGGCCAACACCAGCGACGGCTCTCCGCACAAGAACAAGAGCCTGATCATCGTGCCGCTGAACACACCCGGCGTGACGCGACAGAAAATCCACAAGATCGGCATGCACAGCTCGGACACCGCGCTGCTGTTCTTCGACAACGTGCGCGTACCGACCCGCAACCTGATCGGGCAGGAAGGCATGGGCTTCATGTTCCAGATGCTGCAGTTCCAGGAGGAACGGCTCTGGGGAGCGGCGAGCTCGCTGCGCAGCCTCGACAACATGATCGACGCGACGATCGAGTACACCCGCGAGCGCAAGGCGTTCGGCAAGAGCATCCTCGACAACCAGGTCGTGCACTTCCGGCTGGCGGAGCTGCGTACCGAGGTTGCAGCGCTGCGCGCACTCACCTACCAGGCCGTCGAGCAATACGTCAGCGGTAAGGACGTGACCAAGCTCGCCTCGATGGCGAAGCTCAAGTGCGGCCGCCTCTCCCGCGAGGTGACGGACTCCTGCCTGCAGTACTGGGGTGGCATGGGCTACACGGCCGACAACCTGGTCGCGCGCGCCTATCGCGACTCGCGGCTCGTGTCGATCGGCGGCGGCGCCGACGAAGTGATGCTCGGCATCATTGCGAAGCTGGAAGGCACGCTGCCTGGCCGGAGCGCCGGCTGAGCATGTCCGGCCCGACCACACTGGCGCTGCGGCGTGACGCGGCGGTACTGCACGTCACGCTGAACCGGCCCGAGGTGCGCAACGCGATGTCGCTCGCGATGGTTCGCGAGCTCGTCGACGTGCTGCGCGAGGCCGAGCAGGACGGCCAGACGCGCGTGGTCGTGTTGCGTGGCGCCGGCGGGCACTTCTGCGCCGGTGCGGACCTGAAGGACATGGCGGGCGCACGCGCGCGCCTCGGCGAGGACCCGGACGCCGTCGTCAAGGTGAACGCGGCCTTCGGCGAGCTGTGCGTTGCGTACGCGGGCACCGGGCTTGCCGTGGTGGGCGCGCTCGAAGGCGCGGTGATGGGCGGTGGATTTGGCCTCGCCTGCGTGACCGACGTGGCTCTGGCGGCAGAGAATACGGTTTTCCGACTGCCTGAGACTTCGCTGGGCGTGTTGCCGGCGCAGATCGCACCCTTCCTCGTCGAGCGGCTCGGGTATGCGGAAGCGAAGCGGCTCGCGGTGACCGGCAGCCGGATCACGGCCGGCGAGGCGCTGCAGATCCGCCTCGTGCACGAGGTCCACTCGGCCGATGCGATCGACGCCGCCATCGCGCGCGTCGTCGGCGACATCCTGAATTGCGCGCCCGGTGCACTCGCGGCGACGAAGCACCTGATGGCCAAGGCACGCTGGGAGCGGCCTGCTGCGCTGGTGCACGAGGCCGCGCTGGCCTTCTCGCGAGCCGCACTCGGCCCGGAGGGTATCGAGGGTACGACCGCGTTCCTGCAGAAGCGCAAGGCCCAGTGGGCGCCGCAATGAGTTTCCACAAGATCCTGGTCGCGAATCGTGGCGAGATCGCCTGCCGCGTGATGCGCACGGCACGCACGCTCGGCTATCGAACGGTTGCAGTGTTCAGCGACGCCGACGCCGCGGCTCCTCATGTCGCGCTCGCCGACGAGGCGGTACGCATCGGGCCCGGGCCGGCCTCCGAGAGCTACTTGCGCATCGACCGCCTGATTGAGGCTGCCCGCCTGACGGGCGCCGACGCGGTTCACCCGGGATATGGCTTCCTGTCGGAACGGGCCGACTTCGCGCAGGCGTGTGCGGACGCCGGCCTCGTCTTCATCGGCCCCCCGCCGGGCGCGATCACTGCAATGGGCGACAAGGCGGGCGCCAAGCGTCGCATGACCGACGCCGGCGTGCCGTGCGCGCCGGGTTATCTGGGCGAGGACCAGGCCGATGCGCGCCTGCTCGCCGAGGGCCAGCGGCTGGGCGTGCCGCTGCTGGTCAAGGCCGTGGCCGGCGGTGGCGGCCGTGGCATGCGGCTCGTCCGGGACCTGGCTGAACTGCCTGCTGCGCTCGCCGGTGCGCGCCGTGAAGCCCAGAGCGCCTTTGGCGACGGCACGCTGATGCTCGAGCGACTGATCGAGGGCGGCCGACACATCGAGATCCAGGTGTTCGCGGACCGGCATGGCAACGCGGTGCACCTGGGCGAGCGTGACTGCACGGCGCAACGCCGGCGGCAGAAGGTGATCGAGGAAGCGCCCTCGCCCGTCGTGAGCCCGGCGATGCGCGAGCGGATGGGCAAGGACGCGGTGGCTGCAGCGCTCGCCGTCGGATATGTCGGCGCGGGCACGGTCGAGTTCATCGTCGACGCGGACCTGAAGCACTACTTCCTCGAGATGAATACCCGGCTGCAGGTCGAGCATCCGGTCACGGAGTGCATCACCGGCCTCGACCTGGTCGAATGGCAGTTGCGCATTGCCGCCGGCGACCGACTGCCTCTGAGCCAGGACGAAATCACCTTCTCGGGCCACGCCATCGAGGCACGCCTGTACGCGGAGGACCCGTACTCGGGCTTCGCACCGCAAACCGGGCGCGTGCTGCACTGGCGGCCCGAGGCCGCGCTGCGAAACGGCGTACGCATCGACTCGGGCATCGCCGAAGGCGGCCAGGTGACACCGTACTACGACGCGATGGTCGCGAAGGTGATCGCGCACGGTCGCGACCGCGACGACGCGATCCGTCGCCTGATGGCCGCACTCGAGGACGCGCCGCTGGTGGGCCTGAAGAACAACGGCCAGTTCCTGCGCGACCTGGTCAATCACCCTGCCTTCCGTGAAGCACGGATGCACACGACGCTGCTCGACGAATGGGCCACGACTGGCGAGCCGCTGCTCGTCGCTCCAATGCATCGACGACTCGATGTGGAGCGTGGCCGCCGCGGTGATCGCCTCACGTGAGGGCGGCAACCAGCGTCCCGCAAGCGTGGCCGCCTGGGACCTGACGCTGCACGCGAACGACCAGAAGCGGACGCTGCGAGTGCGCCCGCACGGCACGAGCGTCGAGGTCAGTGCCGACGGCGTATCCACGCTGGTCGAACTGCGCGGCTCGAACGGCCACGAGCTCCGTTACTCAACGGGCGGCGTGCAGCATTCGCGCCGTATGCGTCCCCGATGGCGACGCAGTGCATCTCGTGCAGCGTGGCGCCGCAGTGCACGTTCCGCGAAGCCTCGCCGTGGCCATCCTCCGACAGCGCCGTCGATCCGCGACTCGCCAGGGCGCCAGTAGCCGGTACGGTCGCCGCCATCAGCGTTGCGCCCGGCGACGTGGTCCAGACCGGACAGCAGCTCGTCTGTGTCGAGGCCATGAAGATGGAGATGTGGCTCGTGGCCCGCAGCGGCGGCCGGTGCAGGCGGTCCACGTCGCGCTGAAGGAGAGCGTCGAGGCAGGCATGGTGCTGGTCGAGCTCGAGATCGAGGAGAACAACGTGATGGACAAGGCGATCATCACCTGCGCACTGACGGGCGTGCTGACGAACCCGAAGCAGCACCCGGTACCCGTGACGCCGGCCCAGATGGCGGCCGAGGCACGTGACGCGTTCAACGCGGGTGCGACCGTAATGCACGTGCACCTGCGTCGCCAGGAAGAAGGCATGGGCCACATGCCTAGCTGGGACCCGGACGTGGCCGAAGCAGTCGTCGCGCGCGATCCGCGCAGCCTGCCCCGGCGTGATCATCAACCTGACGACCGGCGTCGTCGGCAAGGACATCTCCGGCCCGCTCGAGTGCCTGAAGCGCGTGAAGCCCGAGGCCGCCGCCTGCAACGCCGGCAGCCTGAACTACCTCAAGATCAAGGACGACGGCACCTGGGCGTGGCCGCCGATGGTGTTCGACAACCCGGTCGAGAAGGTCAGGCAGTTCCTCGACGTCATGAACGAACACCACATTCACCCGGAGTTCGAGTGCTTCGACGTCGGCATCGTGCGCTCGGTCGGCATGTACCTGAAGGCCGGGATGTTCAAGGGCGTGCCCGAAGTGAACTTCGTGATGGGCGTGGCAAGCGGCATGCCGTGCGACGCCGACCTGCTCGCCCTGCTGCCCCGTTACGCGCCTCCGGGCGCCGTGTGGCAGACCACGCTGATCGGACGCGCCGAGATCTGGCCCGTGCACCAGAAGACCGCCGACCTCGGCGGCATGCTGCGCACCGGGCTCGAAGATACGTTCTACCTTCCAGATGGCGAGCGCGCCCCGGGAAACGGCGCGCTGATCGAGGCCCTCGCCCGCTGCGCACGCAATGCAGGCCGCGAGGTGACGAGTCCGGCGGAAACGCGCGAGCTGCTCCAGTTGCGCAAGCAGGCCTGATCCTCAGCCGCAAGTTGGGCATCAGGCGTCCGACTTGCTACGCTTGCCCCGGGGGTAGCGTCGGCCCGGGCGCGCCCGACTCGGTCACTGCGGGAGAACGCTTTGCCAAAGGTCACCTTCATCGAGAAATCGGGCACGAGCCACACCGTCAACGCGACGTCCGGCAGTTCCCTGATGCAGGCTGCTCTGGACAACTCAGTGCCGGGAATCGACGCCGATTGCAGCGGATCGTGCGCCTGCGGCACGTGCCACGTCATGGTGGACGCCGGATGGGCGCAGGCGGTCGGCAACCCCGGCGAGATGGAAGAAGCCATGCTGTCCATGCGGCCCGATCGGGCGGCTCACTCCAGGCTTGCGTGCCAGATCTTCGTCGACGAGGCCCTCGACGGCCTCGTGGTGCGTTTGCCCGAACACCAGATGTAGTCCGCTTGCGGGACCGCCCCAGGAGCACTTCCATGAGCCAGCCACCGCGTGTCCACAGCGGCCCGATGCAGGACCCGCATGCCGTTCCCATCGACCAACTCGATGTCAGCGACCCGCGATTGTTCGAGAATGATGCCTGGCGCCCGTTCTTCGCGCGCTTGCGACGGGAAGACCCGGTGCATTACCTGGCGGACAGCCCTTTCGGGCCGTTCTGGTCGGTGACGCGCTTCGACGACATCGTCCACGTCGATACCCATCACCAGGTCTATTCGTCAGAACCGTTCATCGTCATCGGCGAGCTGGTCGACGAACTGAAGATCGACAGCTTCATCTTCATGGACCCTCCAAAGCACGACGTGCAACGGCAGGCCGTGCAACCCGTCGTCGCCCCGACCAACCTTGCAAACCTGGAGCCGGTCATCCGGGAGCGTGCCGCACGCATCCTCGACGCCTTGCCGGTCGGCGAGACGTTCAACTGGGTCGACAAGGTGTCGATCGAACTCACTACGCAGATGCTGGCGACGTTGTTCGACTTTCCGTTCGAGGAACGACGCAAGCTGACCTACTGGTCCGATCTCGCCGTCGGCACGCCGGAAATGGCCGGTGCTACCGGTTTCAGCCAGGAAGAACGCCTGGCCGGCCTGAACGACTGCGCCGCGACCTTTGCGCGGCTGTGGCAGGAACGGCTTGGCCGCCAGGGCGGCTACGACCTGCTCTCCCTGCTTCAAAGCAGCGAGAAGACCCGCGACATCATCGAGCGCCCGCTCGAGTTTCTCGGCAACATGATGCTGCTGATCGTTGGCGGCAATGACACCACCCGCAATTCGCTGACTGGCGGCGTGCTCGCGCTGAACCAGAACCCGGCGGAGTACGGCAAGCTCCGCGCCAATCCCGGACTCATCCCGAGCATGGTCTCGGAGATCATCCGCTGGCAGACGCCGCTCGCTCACATGCGCCGGCGGGCGAAGGAAGATACAGAACTCGGGGGCAAGCAGATTCGCGCAGGCGACAAGGTCGTGATGTGGTACGTCTCGGGAAACCGCGACGATTCCGTCATCGAACGCGCCGATGATTTCATCATCGACCGGCCCAAGGCGCGGCACCACCTTTCCTTCGGTTTCGGCATCCATCGATGCATGGGCAATCGGCTGGCCGAAATGCAGTTGCGCATCGTCTGGGAAGAAATCATGAAGCGCTTCCGCTTCGTCGAGGCCGTGGGGGAGCCGGTGCGGATTCGCTCGAACTTCGTGAAGGGCTACGAGAGCTTGCCGGTCCGGCTGCATCCCCTCTGACGCTCGCGGCCCATCCCGTTGCGCTCGACTGCGCCGGGAATTCGGGTTGATCTGCAGATCGCGCGAACTACCGCTGCCAGACGACCGGCTTCCTCTCCGCGACCCAGCGCTCGTAGTGAGCGGCATAGACCGTCTCGATCCGATTGCGCTTGACCTTGAGCGTCGGCGTGACGAGGTCGTTGTCCACGGTCCACGCTTCCGTCACGACCACCAGGCAGTCGAGCTGCTCGTGCGGATCGAGCAGCGCGTTCACGCCCTGCATGTGCGCGGCCAGTGACTGCTCGAGCTGGCTGCGCGCCGAAGGATCCGTCGCACGGCTCAGCGCCTCCGCGTTCAACATCAGCAGCGCCACCGGCTGGCCCGAGGTTGGCTCCGGTGACGCAGCAGGCCTCCACGGCCGCGTGCATGACGAGCTTGTCCTCGATCGGTGCCGGCGCAACGTACTTCCCCTTGCCGGTCTTGAAGAGGTCTTTCACGCGGCCGACGATGCGCAGGTTGCCCTCGGCGTCCAGCGCGCCCTTGTCGCCGGTGCGAAGCCAGCCGTCCTCGGTCATGGCCTGCCGCGTGAGCTCTGGCTCGCGGAAATAGCCCAGCATCGTGCCGGGACTGCGAACCTGGATCTCTTGGGTCGCAGGATCGATGCGACTCTCGATGCCGTCATAGGGAACGCCGACGGTGCCGGGCCGCGGCAATTCCGGCTTGGTCGCATGCGACACGCCGCAGTTCTCGGTCATGCCGTACACCTCGACGAGGTTCAGGCCCAGCTTGCGGTACCAGCGCAGCAGTTCGGGCGGCATCGGCGCCGCCCCGCCTGCCGCAACCTTGCACTCGTCGAGCCCGATGGCCTTCAGCACCTTGCGTGCCACGATGCGGCGCACGATCGGGATGCCGAGCATGCGATCGAGCTTCGCGGCCGGCATCTTCGCAAGCACGCCCTGCTGGAACTTCACCCACAGGCGCGGCACGGAAAAGAAGATCGTCGGTCGCGCCCGCCGCAGGTCCTCGGCAAAGGTCTCGAGAGAGTCCGCGAAATACACGTGCATGCCGCTCGCGAGCAGCCCGTTCTCGACCAGCGTGCGCTCGGCAACGTGCGACAGCGGCAGGTAACTGAGGATCCGCGAGTCCTCGTGCATGGCGAGCCGCCTGCGCACCGTGCCGATCGACCATGCGAAGGTCGCGAAGCTGTGCATCACGCCCTTGGGCATGCCGGTCGTCCCGGACGTGTACATGATCGTCGCGAGCTCGTCGCCATCGCGGACCGGGTTTCCCTGCAGCGGCGGAGTGGCGGCAACCAGGCGGTCCCAGGTTGGGAAGTCATCCTGCGGCGCCAGCGGCAGGCTGATGCACGGCAGCCCGGCCGGCACCCCTTCCCGCATGTGATCCCAGCCGTCGAGCTTGCCAACGAACAGCAGCTTCGCCTCGCTGTGCTCGAGGATCTGCCGGATCGTCCCGGGAGCGAGCGTTGGGTACAAAGGCACCGACACGTAGCCCGCCATCCAGATCGCGAAATCGGCCATCAGCCAGTGGGCCGTGTTCTTCGCAAGGATTCCAATGCGCGATCCAGGCTCGAAACCCAGGCCCCGCAGGTGGGCCGCCATGCGGCGCGTCTGGTCCAGCACCTCGCGCCAGGTGAAGTCCTGCACGGCGCCGCCACCGGTCGGCTGCGTCAGTGCGACACGATCGGGACAGGTTCGCTCCCAGTGGTAGAGGCGCTGCAGCTGCAGGTACTCTGGCTCAACGTTCGTCTTCATCGTGGTCTCCCTGGCGCCGAGCCTGATCGTGTGGCTGCTGCGCCGCTGCCGATCGCTCAGTCGCCCTGCCCCGCGTAGATCTTCACGACCTCGTACAGGAACCGGCGACCCTCGAGCAGCGATTGCACGCGGATGCGTTCGTTCAGGCCGTGCGCCCGGCTGCCTTCGGTGTCGTGGAACATGCCGGACAGGCCGTAGGTCGGAATGCCTGCAGCATTGAGGAATCGGCCGTCGGTAGCCCCGGTGGACAGCGTCGGGACCACCGGGATGCCTGGCCACAACTCCGCAGCGACCTTCTTCACGGGCCCCATGATCGACGGTGAAAGCGGTGGCACCGGCGCCGGCTGACCGGGAGCACCGGTCTGGCGAACGCTGATTCGATCGTCCGCGACGGCCTTCTGGATCTCCGCGCGGACCGTCTCGATGGGGACGCCGGGCAGGATGCGGCAGTTGACGTTGGCATGAGCGCGCTGCGGCAGGGCATTCGGTGCGTGCCCGCCCTCGATCTGCGTCGCGATGCAGGTAGTGCGCAGCATGCTGTTCCAGCCGGGATTCGCCGCCCACAGCCGCTCGGCCGCCGCGGCATCCGGCGGATCGCGCAGCACCGCGAGCATGTCCGCGGAGACCGGTGCTGGCGCGAGCTTCGCCTGCGACTCGAAATACGCGCGGGTCGTCGTGTTGACGCTGATCGGGAACTGATAAGCCGCGAGGCGTGCGAGCCCTGCCGCGAGATCGTTGATGGCGTTGTCCCGCACGGGTCTCGAGCTGTGCCCGCCGGGATTGGTCGTCTCGAGCTCGAAATCCTGGTACACCTTCTCGCCGGCCTGGATGTCGAGCGCGACATGACGCCCGTCGCCATCGAGCAAGCCGCCCGCGCCTTCGTTCAGCACGAACTTCGCTTTCAGCACGTCGGGCTGCGTGCGCAGTAGCCACTCGACGCTGTTGAACGTGGACGGCGTCTCCTCGCCGCAGGTCAGCGCCAGCTTCACGGGCCGCAGCGGCTTGAAGCCCTGCTTGCTGAAACGGACCAGCGTGTCCGTGAACACCGCCGCCATCGCCTTGTCGTCGCTGGCGCCACGCGCGTAGAAGAAGCCGCCCTCCTCGACCAGCTTGAACGGGTCGCGCTCCCAGTCCTCGCGTCTCGCTTCGACGACGTCGATGTGGGCAAGCAGCATCAGCGGCTCGAGCTTCGGATCGCGCCCGGGGTACACCGCAACCAAGGCACCGCTCTTCGGCCGCTCGGCCGGCGCGAGGACCTGCATCGAGTCCTTCGGCATTCCCGCCGCCTGCAGGCGCGCAGCCATCGCTTCGGCGGCAGCGGTGCAGCTGCCGGACGAGAGCGTCGTGTTGATCTCCACCAGTTCGCGGTACAGCGCGCGGAACTCAGCCTCGCCGTCACCGGACTTCGCCAGGACGGGCGCTGCAGCCACGAGGCAGCCGGTCGCGGCGACCGCGAAGCACGCAACGAAGGTGTGACGCCGTGGACCAACCATGCATGCGCTCCTGCGACAGGGTTTCGCAGGCTAACCGCCGCGCCGGCGGCACGCAAGGCGACGGCTACCGGGCGACCGCAGCGATCAGACGAACTTCTCGATCAGCGCGTGCACGTTGACGCGGGCCTTGAGCTTGCTGCAGACAAGGAAGTTGCCGAGCAGCTTCCGGTGCAGGAAGATCGTCTCCGGCGGCGGTGAGCGCAGTCCCTGCGCAAAGGCGACCTTGAGACCGAGGTCGCGCGCACGACCGATCAGCCCTGAACTTCCAAAATCGTACAGGCCACGGTGCCGAAGCGGCTCGCAGACGAGCTCGATGATGTCGACCGCCGCCTGCGTCATCTCCTCCGGGTCCTGCGGGCTCGCGTAGCCGATTGCGAATGCAGCGTCGCGGATGCCGCGCCGGTCGCCCGCGATCACGGCACGGCAGACGCGACGATAGTGCTCGACGAACTCGGAGCGGTACTCGCCCACGGCGCCCAGATCGAGCAGCGCGAGCTGGCCCGTTGCCGGCACGTACAGGTAGTTGGCGATGTTCGGGTCCGTCTGCATGAACCGGAACTCGAACAGCTCGCGGAACATCAGCTCCTGCAGGGTGCGTGCAACCGAGTTCCGCGTCGCATGCGGCACGGCCTCGCTCGCGAGACTGTCGAGCGGGTCGCCGTCGATCCAGTCCATCGCGAGGATGCGCCGCGTCGTGAGCGCCCGATCCACGCGTGGCACCAGCACTTCCGGCATCACGGCCACGTGGCGACCGTACTTCTCGAGATTGCGTGCCTCGCTCTCGTAGTCGGTCTCCTGATGCAGCTGGCGCTTGGCCTCGCCCGCGATCGCATCGACGTCGAGCGACACCGGAAGGAAGTCGAGCCGCCTGAGCAGGCTCGCGAGGTTGTCGACGTCGCTGTCGACGCTCTTCGCGACGCCTGGATACTGGATCTTGAGCGCAAGCTCGCGGCCACCGCGCTTGCGCGCGCGGTGCACCTGCCCGATCGAGGCCGCGGCCACCGGCTCCATGTCGAAGTGGTCGAACTTCCTCTCCCACCCCTTGCCGTACTCGCGGCCAAGCACGCGCTTCAGCTGCGTATCGGGCATCGCGTAGCCCTGCGAGCGCAGCATGCCGAGCGCGTTGCGGAACTCGGCCGGGATGATGTCCTCGCCCTGCAGCGAAAGCATCTGGCCAACCTTCATCGCCGGTCCGCGCAGCGACGCGAGCCGGCGTGCGAGCAGGTCCGCGTTCCCGGGCGTCAGTAGCGTGGACGCGATGTCGGGGCGCTTGCCGGAGGAAAGCTGCTTCGCCGTCGCCATCGCGGACGATAATGCGAGTTCGCCGCTCAGCATGCCAAAGCGCAGCAGGCGGCCGACGCGTGATGTCGGGACCGAGCTTCGCTTTCTAGAAGGGTTGGAGGCCATGTATCCCGAGTGTACGCCTCGGCCGCCGCGCCCGAAGGCCCGCGTCTATTGATCGGCCTGGCGCGTCGTGCTGCGCTCCTTGCGCTCCGCGGAGACCAGCAGGCCGCGCAGCACGCCAGGACCCAACGCGTTGCTGAGCTCGATGGTCGCGATCATCGGCAGCAGCACCATCAACAGCAGCACGCTCCTGGCGAACATCTCGAGCACCGAGTGCCCGCGGTGATCCGCAAGCGTCTGCGCGAGCGAATGCCCGTGCAGCAATCCGACCGCGAATTCCTCGAGCACCGACAGCACGATCAGCAGCACCCACATGAACAGGGCCTGCCGAAGGATCGCGATCCACAGGCTGGGCGCCTGCCAGCGCCTGCCGATCCCGGCCGACTCGCCGAGCAGCAGGAACTTGCCGAGGATCAGCGCCTTGCCCGCCGCGAAACCCAGGCTGATCGTCGTTACACCCTCTTCGCTCAGCAGCTCGTTCCTGTAGAACAGCAGCACGGCAAAGCAGACGAACAGGTAGGCCGAGACCTCGAGGTACCGGCGCAGCTCCTCCGCTGCACGTTCCTTCAGGCTGGACTTGCCGGGATGATTGCGATCCGGAGTATTTTTATTCATGTCTTGCACCTGCAGAACTGTGTCGCCATCGGACCGGCCATCCTAGTCTTCGGCCCGCCCCGCGCTGCGTCCTGCAACCCGGCTCGGAAACCCGTCGTCAGCTTCGTCGAACGTGGTCGCTGCCGGCACCAGTTGCGCCAGCGTCCCGAGGATGCCGTGCGCGACTCGATAACGGTAGTCGAAGCGGTGATCGGCCGCGGCGGGGCGCGCGCGGAGATACAGCTCGAGCGCTTCCTCGAGCACTTCGACTTCGACCTCGCCGAGGACGAGCTTCACTGTGTGGTCCGCCATGCGCGGATACTACCGCGCGCCCGGTTCAGGCGGCAGCCGGCTCCTCGGGCCAGTACGCGTACATGTGCACGCGCCCGGTGCGGATGTCGCAGAGCGCGCGCCGTCGCTGCCCGTCCGCGCTCCATTCCTTGATCGCAACCCGGGCCGGCAGCTGCACCGGCGTGAGGAACTGCGTGTCGATCCGCGCACAATCCGGGATGATCGGCGCCGGCGTCTGCGACAGGGTCCGTGCCAGCGACCACATGCCGTGGCTTATCGCGCCACGCAGGCCGAAGTACCGCGCCACGCGATCGCTCAGGTGGATCGGGTTGAAGTCCTTCGAGACCCACGCGTAGTCCCGCGCGGTACGCCGCGTCACCTCGAACTCGGCCAGCACGGTGGCGTCCTTGGGTGCCTTTGGCGGACGCGGCGGCCGCGAGGCCGGTCGCTCGGCGGACTCCGGCCAGCGCGACAGGAACCCGCAGGTTTCGCGCCAGACCGGGCGAGCATCGCTGGTGATCTCGGTGTCCATGTCGAACGCAAGGCCCGGGTCCGTGCGCTGGTAATTGCGCGCCGAGACCCGGATGTCGAGCCGCATGCCGGGCCGCATGTCCCCGAGCTTCTCGATCAAGTTCGAGACGTGGATCAGGCCCATGGGCCGTAGCGGGAAATCGCTGCACGCGAAGATCTGCAAGTGCAAAGGCATCGCGAGCACGTGCGGAAACGTCGACGGGACACCGTCACCGAAGCCGCAGACGTCCGCATAGCGGCGAACGGCGTCGGCCGAAAGCACAACGCCGCTCACTTCGGCATGGAACTCGGGCGGGTCGCCAACCTCGAGGATCGGCGGCCGCGTCGTGAACAGCACGCGCGGGTAGCTGCCCAGCCCCGATGGTAGTTTGCGTACCCGGAGATGGACCGAGTTCGCCACGTGCTATGGAGCGACCTGGTTTATCACGATCGCGACGTCCTCGGCCCCGCCCTTCTTCTGCTGCACCTTGCCGATGAGGTCGCCGGTCGCCGTCACCGCGGTGCCGCCGAACGCCACGCGCGCGACGACCTCGACGTCGTCCACCGACGACAGGTTGCGGCCCTCCATCATCGAGTTGGCGTCGCTCAGCACGACCGTCGTCGGCAACTGGTCGCTGGTGAGCCGGACCGCGGCGAGCGGCGGGCCAGGAATGCCGGGCTGGCGAGCCGAGACGAACAGCACACGTGCCAGGCTTCATCTTGTCGGCGACCTTGGGGTCGACCGAGATCGCGACGCGCAGCGTGCGCCCCGCAGGGTGGCGGACCTTCCGCCCCGGCCGCAGGCGGCGTCATGCCGCCCGACATCGCGCCGCCTGCAGCCATCGCGGGCGGTGGCGCAGACGCAGCCATCGCCGGGACCTCACGCCGAGCTCGGTGAGCTGCTGCGACACGATCTTGCGGATCTCCTCGGGCGGGTTCTGCTCCAGCAGCTTTACCAGCGCGCCTTCGCCGTCTCCTTGTCGTCGGCGCGGATCGCCATTACGCCGGAGTACCAGAGCGCCTTGCCATTGTTCGGATCGGCTGCCAGCGCGGCGTCCACGATCTTCTTCGCACGGTCCTGGACCGCGGGGTTATCCGTCAGGATCAGCGCCTCGGCGAGATCGAGCTGCAGTTCCGGGTTCTGCCCGCCCGCGAGTTCGTTGGCCTTCTCATACGCAGTGACGGCCTTCGCCGCCTCGCCGGTCACGAGGTAGGTTCGCCCGAGCATCTGCCAGCCCTCGAGATCGCTGGGATTCGAGGCCAACCGGGCCTGCAACTGCTGCACGACCTCGTTCATCGAGGCGCCACTGCCATCGCCATGGCCCTCTGGAACGGCTGCCGCGGCGATCGGGTTGTTCCAGGGGAAGTTCGAGATGCCGCGAGTACAGGCCCGCCGCGGCAAGCGGCAGCACGACCGCTAGCGCGACCAGGGCAGCCGTCGACTTGGGGGCGACCGGCTCGCCCTTCGCCACCGGCGCATGTTGACGCACCAGCGGGACGGCAAGGTAAGCAATCGCCGCCACGAGCATGACGGCGCAGACGATGATGAACGGTGTCACGATTGGCCGGCCTCCGGGCCCGCAGGGTCGATGTCAGACTCGGTGGCGCGGCGGCGAACCACGCGCACGACGGCGAAAATGCCGATCGCGAGCAGCAGCACGGGGGCACCCCACAGCAGGAAGTTGCCCGCCGTCATGCGCGGCCGGTAGAGCACGAAATCGCCGTAGCGATCGATCATGAAGGTGCGGATCTCGGCATCCGTCTTGCCGGCGGCGATCATCTCGCGCACCTCGCGACGCAGGTCGGACGCCAGCGGCGCATTCGAGTCCGCGATCGTCTGGTTCTGGCAGACGAGGCAGCGCAACTCGCGGTTCAGGTTTTCGTAGCGCGTCTGCAGGACCGGGTCATCGAACGCCCGCTCCGTGTCGATGGCAAGGGCCTGGCCGGACCAGGCGACCACGAGCGCGACCAGCAATGCATGCAGGGCCTTCGTCACGACTGGTTCCCCTTCGGCGCGCGGGCCGCCTGGATGCGCGGCAGGAATTCCTTGTTCCAGTCCTCGATCGTCATCGGTGCAATGTGCTTGTACAGCACGATCCCGTCCGGACCGATCAGGAACGTCTCGGGCGCGCCGTACACGCCCCAGTCGATCGCCGTCCGCCCTTCCCGGTCCTCGGCAACGGCCGCATAGGGATTGCCGAGGTCCCTGAGCCACTGCTGGGCGGCCGCGTTGTCGTCCTTCCAGTTGAGGCCGACGATCGGCACGACCTTCTGCTGCGAGATCGCGAGCAGCGTTTCGTGCTCGGCGCGGCAGCCGCCGCACCAGGTGCCCCAGACGTTGAGCACCCAGGGTTGCCCGATGAGCTCCTTGCTCGACACCGGATATGCGGCGTCCTGGAGGCTCGGCAAGCTGAACTCGGGCGCCGGCTTGCCGATCAGCGGCGACGGCACGTAGCGCGGATCCCGGTACAGGCCGACGTACAGGAACGCGCCGAGTGCAACGAACAGGCCGAAAGGTACGAGGTATTTCCACATGATTCGAGCCTCGGTCAGCGGGCGGTGGCGGCCCCGCGCACGCCTGCCTTCTCATCCACGGTCTCGCGCCGCGTGCGGTAGCGCCGGTCACTGAGCGCAAGCAGTCCGCCGAGCGCCATCACGAGCGCCCCGAACCAGATGAATCGGACCATCGGCTTGTACTGGACCCGGACGCTCCACGCGCCGTCGCCGAGATCGTCGCCCATGGCCACGAACAGGTCGCGGTTCCAGTCGACTTCGATGCCCGACTCGGTCATCGGCATCGTCTGCACGCGGTAAGTGCGCTTCTGCGGATGCAGCGTCGCAACGAGCTTGCCGTCGCGCGTGATCACGACCTCGGACTCGATCGCGTCGTAGTTCGGACCCTGCACCTGCTTGGTGTCCTTGAAGTCGAACTTGTAGCCCTTCAGCTCGACGCTCTCGCCGGCCCTGAGCGCGACGTCCTTCTCCACGCGGTAGGACTGCGTGACGGTGACGCCGATGGCGAACAGCCCCACGCCGATGTGCGCGACCGTCATGCCGAGCACGCCGCGCGACAGGCTCTGCTTGAGCCTGAGGCGCTGGAACGGCTCGTACAGCGACGAGAGGATCACCCACACGCCCGCGGTCAGCCCGATGAACGTCATGACGTGGAACTGGCCGTAAGCCACGAGCGGCACCACCAGCCCGAACACCGCGGCCGCGGCGAACATGACCAACAGCGGCTTCTTCGTTTCTTCGAGCTTTGCCTTCTTCCAGGCCGCGTGCATGCCGATCGCGAGCAGGAACAGCAGTGGCAGAGTCGGGATCAGGAACACGACGTTGAAGTACGGCGGGCCGACCGAGATCTTGCCCATGTTCAGTGCGTCGAGGAACAGCGGGTACAGAGTGCCGATCAGGATCAACGCCGCGGCGACGAGCAGCAGCAGGTTGTTGAACAGCAGGAACGACTCGCGCGACACGATATCGAAGCCGCCGCGGGTACGGAGCGACGGCCCGCGCCACGCGAACAGTGCCAGCGAGCCGCCGATGCATACGCCGAGGAACGCGAGGATGAACAGGCCGCGACTCGGATCGCTCGCGAATGCGTGCACCGACACCAGCACGCCGGAGCGGACCAGGAACGTACCGAGCAGGCTCAGCGAGAACGCGATGATCGCGAGCAGCAGCGTCCAGCTCTTGAACAGGCCGCGCTTCTCGGTGACCGCGAGCGAGTGGATCAGCGCCGTGCCCACCAGCCAGGGCATGAACGAGGCGTTCTCGACCGGGTCCCAGAACCACCAGCCACCCCAGCCGAGCTCGTAGTACGCCCACCAGCTGCCGAGCGCGATGCCGACGGTCAGGAACACCCAGGCGAGCGTCGTCCACGGGCGCGTCCAGCGCGCCCACTTCTCGTCGAGCTTGCCCTCGAGCAGCGCTGCGACGGCGAACGCAAAGGCCACGGAGAACCCGACGTAGCCGATGTAGAGCATCGGCGGGTGGACCGCGAGTGCGGGATCCTGCAGCAGCGGATTGAGGTCACGGCCGTCCATCGCGGCCGGGAACAACCGCTCGAACGGGCTCGACGTGAGCAGGATGAACAGCAGGAAGCCGATGCTCACTATGCCGAGCACGCCGAGCACGCGGGCCGCGTACGTTTCCGGCAGGTTGCGGCTGAAGGCGCCGACGGCGACCGACCAGCTGGCCAGCGCGAACGCCCAGAGCAGCAGCGAGCCCTCGTGAGCGCCCCAGACGGCCGCGAACCGGTAGAACGTCGGCAGCTGCGAGTTCGAGTTGCTCGCCACGTACAGCACGGAGAAATCGTTCTTGTAGAACGCCCAGCACAGCACCGCGAACGACAGCGCGACGAACACCCATTGGCCCGTGACCGCCGGCCGCGCGACGGCCATCCAGCGTCGATTGCCGAAGTGCGCCCCGGCGAGGCCGAACCACGCCTGCGCGAAGGCCAGCAGCAGCGCGATTATCAGCGCGAAGAGTCCCAGTTCTACGACCATTCGATCCTCCGGTAGCGCAGCGCGCTCAGGTACTGCCCTGGCCCGCCGTGCCCTGCGCGGCCTGGGCGTGCGGCTTCAAGCTGTCCTTCACCTCGGGCGGCATGTAGTTCTCGTCATGCTTCGCGAGCACTTCCTCGGCGACGAACATCGCCGTCCGGGCCCATCTTGCCGCGCGCGATCACGCCCTGCCCCTCGCGGAACAGGTCCGGCAGCACGCCCGTGTAGCTGACGCCCAGTTCATGGGCGTAGTCGGTCAGCGTGAACCTGACCTCGAGGCTGCCCGGCTCGCGCTTCAGGCTGCCGTTCTCCACGAGCCCGCCGACGCGGAACGTCCGGGCGCTCGGCGCCTCGCCGGCCTGGATCTGCGACGGGCTGTAGTAATAGAGCAGGTTCTTCTGGAACGCCTGCAGGGCAAAGGCCGTGGCGATGCCGACGCCTGCCAGGATCGCTACGACGGTAACCATGCGTTTTCTGACGTGGGGTCATGTCCGGTTCTCCTTGTCTGTCGTCATGCGCCGCTGGGCGCTCACGTTCTGCTCGGCCTCGGTGCGGCGGGCGGCCCACCAGTTGGCGAGCAGCACCAGAGCGGTTAGACCGTACGAGGTCCAAACATATCCCGCGTAACCGCTCATATGAAGAAATTCACGTAAGCTCATGATTTAGCTCACCTCTTTCAGCCAAGTGGCGTTCCGCTCACGGCGCAGGATCTCGCCGCGGAGCCGCCGGCACAGCGCCCAGCCGAAATACAGCTGGAAGCCGGCGATCATGATGAACAGCGGGATAAAGCATCGCGATGTCGATCGACGGCCGGTCGAATTTCGTGACGCTGGCTGGCTGGTGCAGCGTCGACCACCACTCGACCGAGTAATGGATGATCGGCACGTTGATCACGCCCACGATCGCGAGCACGGCGCTCGCCCGGTCGGCGCGTTGCGGATCGTCAAACGACGACCGCAGCGCCATGTAGCCGAGATACAGGAACAGCAGGATCAGCTCTGAAGTGAGCCGGGCGTCCCAGACCCACCACGTGCCCCACATCGGCTTGCCCCAGATCGAGCCGGTGGCGAGCGCGAGGAAAGTGAACGACGCGCCGATCGGCGCGGCTGCAGCGGCGGCGGCGTGCGCAAGCTTGATCCGCCAGATGAGCCCGATGCCGGCGGCCACGGCCATCATCACGTACGTGAACATGGACATCCACGCGCTCGGCGCGTGCACGTACAGGATGCGGAACGCGTCCTTCTGCTGATAGTCCATCGGCGCCTTCACGAGCCCCCACCAGGTCGCGAGCAGGATCAGCGCCAGCGACGACCAGCCAAACCAAGGCGCGATCTTGCCGAGCAGCCGGTAGGCGTGCGGGGGCGAGGCGAACTTATGCAACCAGGTCCACATGAACGTCCTTTGCCGGTCGATACCCGGGCTTAGGTCAACTCTCTACGCTGATCCGGATCGCCGCCGACATGGCGAGCGGGCCGAGACTCAGCACCAGGAAGAAAATCGCCGCGAGCAGCTGCAATGGCCCGGACGGCGAGTCACCGTCCATCGCCATCGTCACTGCACGCGACCCGAAGATCAGCAGCGGCATCGCGAGCGGCAGCACCAGCAGCGACAGCAGCACGCTGCCCCGCCGGACGCCCACGGTGAGCGCCGCCCCGATGCCGCCGAGCACGCTGAGCGTCGCCGTGCCGAGCAGCAGCGACATTACCAGCGTGCCCCAGGCTTCAAACGGCAGGCCCAGCGCCGTGCCGACGACTGGAGCCACCACCACCAGCGGCACTCCGGTCAGCACCCAGTGGCAGGCGACCTTGGCCAGCAGCAACCAGCCGAGCGGCTGGCCGGACAGTACCCATTGCTCCATCGTGCCGTCTTCGACATCCGAACGGAACAATGATTCCAGCGCGAGCAGCGAGGATAGCAGCGCGGCCACCCACACGACACCGCCCGAGATCGACCTGAGCTGCGCGAGCTCTGGCGTCGTGGCGAGCGGGAACAGCGTGGTGACGACTACGTAGAAGATCAGCGGCTGGGCCACCTCGTCCCAGCGGCGCCACGCAAGCATCAGGTCCCGCTTGAAGACGAGCCAGGCCGCCGATGAAACGGAAGCGCGGCGCATCAGCTCAACTCCAGGCGCCGCAGGTTCGGCGAGTGATCGAGCAGCCGCTGGTGCGCGGCCGCCAGCGCAAGCCCGCCGTGCTGCACATGTTCCTGGATCAGCTCCTCTACCAGCGAAATGCCCGCGGTATCGAGGTTGGTCACCGGCTCGTCCAGCACCCAGAGCGCTGCTTCGGCCAGCAGCAACCGGGCCAGCGCGAGACGGCGCTTCTGGCCGGCCGACAGGGAACGCGCCGGAAGGTCGCCCCGGGACAGGATGCCGCAGCGGTCCAGCGCGGCATCGACGTCCTTGTCAGTGAGCTGCTGGCGAAGACCGGCGAGGAACTTCAGGTTCTCGCGGGCGGTCAGGTCGGCCTTCAGCGAGTTCGGGTGGCCGAGGTAGCCGAGCTGGGCGTGGAACTCGTCGTTCGCACCGCGAACGGGCTTTCCACACCAGTCGATCGAGCCGTTTTCGGCCGGCAGCAGCCCGCAGACCACGCGCAGCAACGTCGTCTTGCCGACGCCGTTGGGTCCCGTGATCTTCAGGAATTCGCCTGAGCGCACGGTAAAGGACACGTCCCGAAGGATGTGCCTGTCACCACGCCACGCGTTTATCGCTCGAGCTTCGAGCACCGCCCCATCGGGCACCATCGATCCTCCGCCCACGGTAAAACAGTCCGGTCGCCCGGAACCCGTCCGGCGGGGGCGACTAAGTGGCCGCGAAGTCTAGCAAATCGAGACTCAGTCCTGCGCTTCGGGTTGCCGTAGCGAACCGGGCTCGACGGGCTCGAGCATTACGAGGTCGGCCCCCTCCTCTACGCGATCACCGGGCTTGACCGAGACGGATTTAACCGTTCCGGCCCAGGGCGCGGCGAGCGAGTGCTCCATCTTCATGGCCTCGAGCACGACCAGCACGGCACCGGCCGCGACCTCGGCGCCCGGGGACGACCTTCACGTCGAGCACATGTCCCGGCATCGGGGCTCGCAAGTGCCCCTCGTGCTCGGCCGAGGCGTGGTGCTCTGCACCGGTGTCCGGGTAAAACTCGAACCGGAGGCACTGCCGGCGCACGATCGTCGCGTCGTCGACGCTGTCCACCCGGGCGACGACGTCGCGCCCGTCGATCACCCCGGCGAGCCTCCCGCCCGCGCGTACGCTCGAGCATCAACGTGTGGCTCTGCCCGGCGAGGTCCACCTGCAGGCTGTTGTGCTGCCGCGCGACGCGCATCCAGTGGGACTCTTCGCCGAGCCGGAGGGCCAGGCGCACCATCGGGTCGCCATTCAGGCGGAAGCCCGCGTCGGCGACCCATGGCGACACCGTTGG
Organism: uncultured Gammaproteobacteria bacterium; assembly: GCA_963776815.1. Lineage (GTDB taxonomy): Bacteria > Pseudomonadota > Gammaproteobacteria > Steroidobacterales > Steroidobacteraceae > RPQJ01. Next base: position 85,190 of record CAVZNZ010000013.1, on the reverse strand, counting down.
CACATGACCAGGAGCCTCGCGTGCGTCCGGCAGCACGTGTGCCGCCGCCGCGATGAGCCAGGCGTCCGATCCGCTCACCGGTGGTTTCCCCGACCGGCTGCAGTGACGTCTCCAGCAGGCGCGTGCTGACGTCTCCGGCACGCACCGGATCGGCACCGAGAATCTCCCAGAGGAACCGCGCGTTGGTGCGCACGCCCTCGACCTCGGTGTGCTCGAGCGCCGCGCGCAAGCGGTCGATCGCGCCCAGGCGATCCGGCGCCCACGCGATCACCTTGGCGATCATCGGGTCGTAGTGGACCGTGACCTCGTCACCCTCGCGCACGCCGCTGTCGACGCGCACATGCTCGGCGGCGTCCGTGAAGCGCAGACGATGCAGCGTTCCGGTCGACGGCAGGAACCCTCGCTCCGGATCCTCGGCGTACAGCCGTGCCTCGACCGCGTGACCGTTGCGGCGGATCTGCTGCTGCGCGAGCGGCAGCGGTTCGCCGCTCGCAACCCGCAATTGCCATTCGACGAGATCGAGCCCGGTGATCATCTCGGTGACCGGGTGCTCGACCTGCAGTCGCGTGTTCATCTCCAGGAAATAGAACTCGCGACCGTCGTACAGGAACTCGACGGTGCCGGCGCCCTGGTATTTCACCGCGCGCGCCGCGGCGACCGCAGCGGCACCCATCGCGCTGCGAGTTGCCTCGTCGAGACCCGGGGCCGGCGCCTCCTCGATGACCTTCTGGTGCCGGCGCTGCAACGAGCAGTCGCGCTCGAACAGGTGCACGGCCGAGCCCTGGGAATCGGCGAACACCTGGATCTCTACGTGCCGCCCCTTTTCTACGAAGCGCTCCAGCAGCACGCGTTCATCGCCGAACGACTTCAACGCCTCGCGACGCGCGCCGGCGAGAGCCTCGGCGAATTCCGCCGCCGACCGGACGATGCGCATCCCCTTGCCGCCACCGCCGGCGGTGGGCTTGATCAGCAACGGAAACTTGAGGCGCGCCGCCTCGGCTTCGAGCCTCGCAGGCGACTGGTCGTCGCCGTCGTACCCCGGCAGCACGGGCACGCCCGCCGCCGCCATCAGCTGGCGCGCTTCGCTCTTCGAGCCCATGCGCAGGATCGCGTCCTCCGGCGGACCGACGAACACGATGCCGGCCTCGCGGCATGCCCGCGCGAACGCCGCGTTCTCCGAGAGGAACCCGTAACCTGGATGGATCGACTGCGCGCCGGTCTCGCGGGCCGCCCCAAGGATTCGCGCGACGTTCAGGTAACTCTCGCGCGCGGCAGCGGGCCCGACGAGCACGGCGACGTCGGCGAGCCGCGTGTGCAGTGCCCCCTGGTCGGCCTCCGAGTAGACGGCGATCGTGCGCAGCCCGAGCCGTCGGGCGGTGCGGATCACACGGCAGGCAATCTCACCGCGGTTCGCGATCAGGACGCTTTCGAGCATGGGCTTACATCCTGAAGATGCCGTACGGGGCCTCGCCCTCGTCCGGCCGGCAGGTGGCCGTGGCCAGCGCGAGCTTCAGCACCTCGCGCGTATCCACGGGATCGATGACGCCGTCGTCCCACAGGCGCGCGCTCGCGTAATACGGGTGACCCTGCGTCTCGTACTGGCCGCGGATCTCGTCGCGGAACGACTTCTCTTCCGCCTTCCGGCCAATCCTCGCCGCGACGCTGCATCCCTTCGCGCTTGACGATCGCGAGCACGGTCGCGGCCTGCTCGCCGCCCATGACGGAGATGCGCGCATTCGGCCAGGTCCACAGGAAGCGCCCGCCGTACGCACGGCCGCACATCGCGTAATTGCCGGCGCCGAATGAGCCACCGATCAGCACGGTGAACTTCGGCACCGATGCGCAGGCGACGGCGGTCACCATCTTCGCGCCGTCGCGCGCGATGCCGCCGGCCTCGTACTTGCGGCCGACCATGAAGCCGGTGATGTTCTGCAGGAACAGCAGCGGTATCCGGCGGCGGTTGCAGAGCTCGACGAAGTGCGCGCCCTTCAGCGCCGACTCGGAGAACAGCACGCCGTTGTTCGCGATGATGCCGACCGGATAGCCGCCGATGCTCGCAAAACCGCAGACCAGCGTGGTGCCGTACAGCGCCTTGAACTCATCGAGTTCCGAGGCGTCCACGATGCGCGCGATCACCTCGCGGACGTCGTAAGGGTGGCGCGTGTCGCGCGGCACCACGCCGTAAAGCTCCTGCGCGGCGTAACGCGGCGCACGCTCAACGGCCGGCGGCGGTTGCGACCCCTTGCGATTGAGTCGCGCGACCAGGCGCCGCGCCATCCACAGCGCATGCGCATCGTTGTCGGCGAGGTGATCGACCACGCCGGACTGGCGCGCATGCACGTCGCCGCCGCCCAGCGTCTCGGCATCCACGCGCTCGCCGGTGGCCGCCTGCACCAGCGGTGGACCGCCGAGGAAGATCGTGCCCTGCTCGCGCACGATGATCGATTCGTCGCACATGGCCGGCACGTACGCGCCACCCGCGGTGCACGAGCCCATCACCACCGCGAGTTGCGGGATCGCGCGCGCCGACATCTGCGCCTGGTTGTAGAAGATGCGGCCGAAGTGCTCGCGGTCCGGGAACACGTCGTCCTGGCGCGGCAGGAACGCGCCACCCGAGTCGACGAGGTAGATGCAGGGCAGCCGGTTCTCGAGCGCGACGTCCTGCGCCCGCAGGTGCTTCCTGACCGTGATCGGGTAGTACGTGCCGCCCTTGACGGTCGCATCGTTCGCGACGATCAGGCACTCGAGCCCGCTCACCCGCCCGATGCCAGTGACGACGCCGCCGGACGGGATCCAGTCGCCGTACAAGTCGTGGCCCGCAAGCTGGCCGATCTCGAGGAACGGCGAGCCCGGGTCCAGCAGCCGGTCGATGCGGTCGCGGACGAACATCTTGCCGCGACTCTCGTGCTGCTTGCGCGCTGCAGCCGAACCGCCCTCCTTCACCTTGCCGACGAGCTCGCGAAGCTCGCCGGCCAGCCGGCGGTTGACTTCGACGTTGGCGGCGAACTCGGGCGAGGCCGGGTTGATGCGACTGTGGATGACGCTCACGGTGTGGCCTCTCCGTTGCGATCAGCGGCGGGCGGCCGCTGCGAGGATGCGCTCCGCCTGGCGCATGTGCGGCTTGTCGAGCATGCGGCCGTCGAGCGACAGCGCACCCGAATCCGGGCGCGGCCCTGAACGCGGCCAGCACGCGCCCGGCCCATTCGATCTCTTCGGCGGAAGGACTGAACGCCGCGTGGATCGGCGCGATCTGCGCCGGGTGGATCGCCATCTTGCCGGCGAAGCCCTGGCGGCGCGACTCGCGGGCGCGGCGCTCGATCGCAGCGGCATCGCGGAACTCGGTGTCCACCGTATCGATCGCGACGACGCCCGCCGCGGCTGCCGCGAGCAGGCACATCGAGCGCGCGTAGGCATAAGTGAATTCGAACTCGCCGTCGGCCTTGCGGTTTGCCAGCGCGCCCACGTCGGCCGCGAGATCCTCGGCGCCCCACGTGAGCCCGCGCACGCGAGCCGGGAGCTTCGTGAAGCTCGCAGCGTTCAGTACCGCGCCCGCGCTTTCAGTGACCAGCGGGATCAGCCCGATGCTGCCCGGCTCCAGGCCCGCGCGCGCCTCGAGCGACTCGAGCCAGTGACTCGTCCGCTCGACGTCCGCTCCGTTGCGCGCCTTCGGCAGCATGATGCCGTCCGGCCTGCCGTCGATCACGGCCGCCAGGTCCGCCAGCGCATCGCCGGACTCGACCGGATTGACGCGCACCCAGAGCGGCACGTGGCGCTCGGCACCCGCGAGGTAGCGCGCGATCTCCTGCCGTGCCGCGGGCCTGCGTTCCGCAACGACGGCATCCTCGAGATCGAAGATGACCGCATCCGCGCCGCTCGCGACCGCCTTCGCAAAGCGCTCGGGGCGGTCACCCGGCACGAACAGCATCGAGCGCATCACGCAGCCGCCTTGCGCTTCATCAGTGCCGTGCGCTTGCACACCGCGACTTCCTCGTTGCGCTGGTTGAAGCAGCGATGCACGAACACCACGATGCCGGCGCCCGGCCGCGAGCGGCTCTCGCGCATCTCGTGCACGATCGTCTCGGTCCGCAGCGTGTCGCCCGGATAGACCGGCTTCGGGAACCGGACTTCATCCCAGCCGAGGTTCGCGACCGTCGTGCCGAGCGTGGTGTCCGCGACGGACACGCCGACCATCAGGCTGAGCGTGAAGCAGCTGTTGACGATGCGGCTGCCGAATTCCGTGCCCTTCATGTACTCCTCGTCGAGGTGCAGGGCCGCGGGATTGTGCGTCAGCGCGCTGAAGAACAGGTTGTCCGCCTCGGTGACCGTCCGGCGCAGCACGTGGTCGAAGCGCATGCCGACGCTGAACTCTTCGTAGTACAGGCCGCCCATCGCCATCGAATCGTCCTCAGGTCGAGGCCGCGAACAACTCGCGGCCGATCAGCATGCGGCGGATCTCGCTGGTGCCGGCGCCGATCTCGTAGAGCTTCGCGTCGCGCAGGATGCGGCCCGCCGGGAAGTCGTTGATGTAGCCGTTGCCGCCGAGCGCCTGGATCGCCTGCAGCGCAACCTGCGTCGCCTGCTCCGAGGCGAGCAGGATGCAGCCCGCCGCGTCCATGCGCGTCGTCTGCCCCCGATCGCACGCCTGCGCCACCGAGTACACGTACGCGCGGCACGCGCTCGTCGTCGTGTACATGTCGGCGATCTTGCCCTGCATCAGCTGGAACGTGCCGATCGGCTGGCCGAACTGCTTGCGCTCGTGCACGTAGGGCAGCACCAGGTCGAGGCTCGCCCGCATCAGGCCGAGCGGGCCGCCAGACAGCACGACGCGCTCGTAGTCGAGGCCGCTCATCAGCACCTTGGCGCCGCCGCCGACCGCGCCCAGCACGTTCTCGGCGGGAACTTCGCAGTCCTCGAACACGAGCTCGCAGGTGTCCGAGCCGCGCATGCCGAGCTTGTCGAGCTTCTGCGCGGTCGAGAAACCCTTGCAGCCCTTCTCGATCAGGAACGCGGTGACGCCCTTGGTACCGAGCGCGGAATCGACGGTTGCGTAGACGACCAGCACGTCGGCCGTCGGGCCGTTGGTGATCCACATCTTGTTGCCGTTCAGCACGTAGCGGTCGCCCTGGCGCACGGCCCTGAGGCGCATGCTCATCACGTCCGAGCCGGCGCCGGGCTCGCTCATCGCGAGCGCGCCCAGGTGCTGGCCATTGACCAGCTTCGGCAGGTAGCGGGACCGCTGCTCGTCGGTGCCCCAGCGCCGGACCTGGTTCACGCACAGGTTCGAGTGCGCGCCGTACGACAGGCCGACGGAGCCCGAGATCCGGCTGATCTCCTCCATCGCGACCACGTGCGCCACGTACCCGAGTCCTGCACCACCCCATTCCGGCTCCACGGTGATGCCGAGCAACCCGAGCTCACCGAGTCGCGGCCACAGGTCGCGCGGGAACTGGTTCGTGCGGTCGATCTCGTCGGCGCGAGGCGCGAGCTCCGTGAGGGCGAACGAACGTACTGCGTCGCGCAGCATGCCGATGTCTTCACCGAGGCCAAAGTCGAAGTCCTGCACGGCCGAGCCCTCCGTCCGCTTGCTCCGGGGCGAGTCACGGTATATTGTCCGACAATCGGATGATTCGTCAAATGCCGAGCAAGACGCCCGAAACTGCAAGCCGGACCCGCAAGCGCGCGCTGTTCGAGCCGCTGGAGCCGCAGCCCGCGTATGGCAGGGTCGCGGCCGCGATCGAGCAGAAGATCCTGAAGCGCAGCCTGCGCCAGGGCGATCCCCTGCCCTCCGAGACCGAGCTTGCGCGCCAGTTCGGCGTGAACCGCTCGACGGTGCGCGAGGCCGTGCGCCGGCTCGAGTCCGCCGGCCTGGTCGGCCGCGCCGCCGGCACCAAGCGACTGCGCGTCACGCGCCCCGGGCAGGCGGCCACCGCATCCACGATGAGCCGCTCGCTGGCGCTGGACGACGTCACGTTCATCGAGCTGTGGGAAGCCATGCTGGCGATCGCGCCGCGCACGGCCGCGCTCGCCGCCGCGCACGCCCGGCCCGAGAACCTCGAGCGGCTCGAACTCTGCATCGCCAAGGTCGAAACCGCCCGCGGCTCCGAGGCCGCGGTCGCGGGCGTCGTCGATTTCTTCGGCTCGCTCGCGGCGACGAGCGCGAATCGCGTGCTCGTGCTCGCGATGCAGCCGGTCACGAAGCTGCTGGCACCGTCGTTGCGGCGCATGATCGACCGGGTGCCCCAGGGGCGGTCGCGGATCGTCGTGGCGCAGCGCTGCATCGTCGAGGCGCTGCGCAAGGGTGATGCCGCGGAGTCACATTCGTGGATGACGCGCCACGTGCAGGACTTCCGTCGCGGCTACGAGATCGCCGGAATCGCCCTCGATACGCGAGCCGCGGACGCCTGATCAGTCCCTGGCCGGCGACGAAGCCGGCCGCCTTGCACGCGGACTTCACGATCGACTCGGACATCGATCCGGCCGCCGCGGGGCGGAAGCGCAGGTCGGCTCGCGGGGTTATCCCGCGCGGCACCTCGGTGCCATCCGCGGTAACGAAAGTGCGCGACTCGACCGCGAACGAGACCGGCGGCGCAGTCGACGACCATGCGGTCCAACGCGACGAAGACGTCCTGGCCCAGCCCATCGATCTTGCGCGGCTTCGCGTATTCGGTGCGAACGGTGACACCCACGACGTTGCCGTCCCGGGAGATCCGCGACGTGTCCAATGCGTAGGTGTTGTCGTCACCGTCCGTCCCGACTCGTTCCCAGTCCGCTGCGACCGCAGCCGTGGCGCACATGGCCAGCGCGGCCAGCAACAAGCCCCGGAGTCGCGCCGGTCTTCGCGCTGCAACGGCAGTGGGTCCTCATGCGACTCTCCCGGGGATCATCGAGATGCGGACAGTCTAGCGCCCCCGCGCGCAGCGCAGAACCTTACATAATTTCTAGCGGTCATCAGCAAGTGATTGTTGACCATGGATATTTATAGCGGTAGTTTGGGCATCGGGAAGACCGGGGGTGGAAACTGCAACTGGCCGCGCCGCGAACTCGCGGACCGGTACAGCGTGGATCCGGGTACGAAGGGAGCACACCCCGATGCGCTCATGGAAACTCAAGGCGCTGGCCGCGCTGCTGGCGGGACTGCTGGCTTTCACGGTTGCCGGCACGTCTGGCCAGGCGGTTGCCGACGACGCGGGCTCGAATGCGGCCGGGCAATCCGGAGCCGGATCTGCTGCAACCGCGTTGCCGTCGCCACCCCCGAAGCCCGTGGCCGCGCAACCAGCGCAGGATCCCGTCGAGCCGACCGATACGCTGCTCGTCGTCGGCGGCGGCCTGTTGGTCATCGTGCTGGCGGCGATCGGCCTCACGATCACCTTCCGCTCGCTGCTCGGGGACCTGCGTAGCCGGCGCAACCGCTACCGCCGCCGCGCGAAGCGGGAACCTCGCAGCGCCTGAGCCGGGGTGTATGATCGGTCGCGCCCCCTCGCCCGGGTGGCGAAATTGGTAGACGCAAGGGACTTGATTGCTTGAGCACCCGGATCGGAAACGGCCGGGTGAATGGGGTCAAATTCGGGGAACAGCACCGCGCACGCGCCTGCAATCCCGAGCTAAGCCGCGGCCTCGGGCCACGGAAAGTGTAGAGACTTGACGGCCCCTGCCTAACTCGGCGCTTGCCTCATGGCCGGCGCGACATGGCAAAGATAAAGTCCAGACCACAAATGGTCTCGTGCCCGTGGATGGGCGGGACCAGCAGCGAAAGCTGTAGCTGGTAAGAAAATCCCTCGGGGGCAACCCCATGCCGGTTCGATCCCGGCCCCGGGCACCACCACTCCGCGGTTTTCCGCGGTGCCCGCATTCACGTGGCGGACCTATAGTCCCGGGCCACGTACCGGCGCACATCGCGCCGCGGAGCACTGCGATGAGCGACACGATCCACCGCACGATGGGCCAGCAGTCCGGACGGCGTTCGTGGGCCGAGCCCTGGAAGATCAAGATGGTCGAGCCGCTGACGATGACGCGGCGCAAGGACCGCGTGAAGGCGCTCGCCGAGGCCGGCTGCAACACGTTCCTGCTCCGTTCCGACGACGTCTACATCGACCTGCTGACCGACAGCGGCACCAACGCGATGAGCGACCGGCAATGGGCCGGCATGATGCTGGGCGACGAGGCCTATGCCGGCAGCCGCAACTTCTATCACCTCGAGGAAGCGATCCAGAAGTACTACGGCTACCCGTACCTCGTGCCGACGCACCAGGGCCGCGGCGCCGAGCACCTGCTGAGCCAGTCGACGATCCGTCGCGGCCAGTACGTGCCCGGCAACATGTACTTCACGACGACCCGCCTGCACCAGGAACTCGCGGGCGGCATCTTCGTGGACGTCATCGTCGACGCGGCGCACGATCCCGCGGACCTGGGCCCGTTCAAGGGCGACGTCGACCTCACGAAGCTCGAGCAGCTGGTAGCGGAGCACGGCGCGCAGAACGTGGCTTACGTCAGCCTCGCTGCCACCGTGAACATGGCGGGCGGTCAGCCGGTCAGCATGGCGAACGTCAAGGCGCTGCACGCGTTCTGCCGCAAGCACGGCATCCGGCTGTTCCTCGATGCCACGCGCCTCGCCGAGAACGCATTCTTCATCCAGGAGCGCGAGCCGGGCTACGCCGACAAGTCACTCGCGGAAATCGTGTTCGAGTTCTGCAGCTATACCGACGGCGCCTGGATGAGCGCGAAGAAGGACGCACTGGTGAACATCGGCGGCTGGGTCGCGGTGCGCGACTATCCGCTGTTCGAGGAGCTGCGCAATCTCGTGGTGGTGTACGAGGGACTGCATACCTACGGCGGCCTCGCCGGCCGCGACATGGAGGCGATGGCGATCGGCATCGGCGAGGCGATGCAGGACGACCACATGCGCGCGCGCATCGGCCAGGTGCGCTACCTCGCGGAGTTGCTGCAGGACTGGGGCGTGCCGATGGTGCAGCCGGTCGGCGGTCACGCGATCTTCCTCGACGCGCGCGGCTTCTACCCCCACCTCGGCCAGGACCAGTTCCCGGCGCAGACGCTCGCGGCCGAGCTGTACCTCGACTCGGGAATCCGCTCGATGGAGCGCGGAGTGGTCAGTGCCGGGCGGGACCCGACGACCGGCGACCATCATTACCCGAAGCTCGAGCTGACACGGCTCACGATCCCGCGCCGCGTCTACACGCAGGCGCACATGGACGTGGTCGCCGAGTCGGTCAAGGCGGTCTATGACGCGCGCGATGCAGCGAAAGGCCTGCGGATGGTCTACGAGCCGAAGTACCTGCGATTCTTCCAGGCGCGCTTCGAGCCGCTCAGCTGACGGGCTCGAAGCGGGCGGTGAAGTGCCGCAGCCGCTGCGGCTGCGAGACGATGCGCAACCCGCGCAGGGCGTCGCGCCGCCGCACGACTTCCTCGAACACCTCGACCAGGTAGTCGGCGTGTGACTGGGTGTAGACCCGGCGTGGCATCGCGAGCCGCACCAGGTCCATGTCCGCCGCCTCCTCCGTACCGTCCGGCTTCTGGCCGAACATCACCGTGCCGATTTCGCAGGCGCGGATTCCGCCGAGCTCGTATAGCGCCACGGCCAGCGCCTGTCCCGGGTACTGCAGCGCCGGGACGTGCGGCAGGAAGCGTCGCGCATCGACGAACACCGCATGGCCACCGACCGGACGCACGATCGGCACGCCGAGCGCGATCAGTTTCTCGCCCACGTACTCGTTGGTGCGCACCCGGTAGCGCAGGTATTGCTCGTCGACGATCTCCTCGAGCCCGACCGCGATGGCCTCGAGGTCGCGGCCCGCGAGCCCGCCGTAGGTCGGGAAGCCTTCGGTCAGGATCAGCCGATTGCGGGCCTCCGCGGCGATGGTGTCGTCGTTCAGGGCGAGCCAGCCGCCGATGTTCGCGAACGCGTCCTTCTTCGCGCTCATCGTCATGCCGTCCGCCACCGCGAACATGTCGCGCACGATGTCGTCCACCGGTCGCTTGCCCTGGCCCGGCTCGCGGCTCCTGATGAACCAGGCGTTCTCGGCGAAGCGACAGCCGTCGATGAACAGCGGCTTGCCGTAACGGTGCGCAATCGCGGCGGTCGCGCGGATGTTCTCGAGGCTCACGGGCTGGCCGCCGCCGGCGTTGTTCGTCACGGTCAGCATCACCAGTGGCACCCGATCCGCAGACTCCTCCAGCAGGCGCTCGAGCCGCGCTAGGTCGATGTTGCCCTTGAACGGATGCGGCACGTCCGGCACATGCGCCTCGGCAATGACCAGGTCCACGGCCTCGGCGCCCGTGGCCTCGATGTTGCCCCGCGTGGTGTCGAAGTGCGTGTTCGACGGGATCACGCGGCCCTTGCCGCCCACGATCGAGAACAGGATCGCCTCGGCCGCACGGCCCTGGTGAGTCGGGATGACGTGACGGAACGGCATCAGCGTCTTCACCGCGGCCTCGAACCGGTAGAACGACGGCGAGCCCGCGTAGGACTCGTCGCCGCGCATCACCGCGGCCCACTGCTCGGCGCTCATGGCACTCGTGCCGCTGTCCGTCAGCAGGTCGATGATCACGTCGTCGGCATGGATCGCGAACAGGTTGTAGCCGGCCTTGACCAGCAGTTCCCTGCGCTCTTCGACGGTCGTCAGGCGGATCGGCTCGACGACCTTGATGCGAAACGGTTCGATGATGGTCTTCATGTGCGGATCATACTGCGGCGGCCGAGCGCGCCATCAGGAAGTAGACGACGAGCAGGCCCGCGACGACCCACGAGGCCGCGCGGACTTCGTCGCTTGCGCCCGCCGAGCACCTTGACGATCGGGTAACTGATGAAGCCGAGCGCGAGGCCGTCGGCGATCGAGTAGGTGAGCGGGATGCCGGCCAGCACCAGGAACGACGGCAGCAGCTCGGTGAAGTCGTCCCACGCGATGTGCGCCACGTTGCGCAGCATCATCGCGCCCACCAGCACGAGCGCCGGGGCCGTGATCGGCGCATAGCCGCCCAGCATCTCGACGACCGGGCTGAAGAACAGCGCCGCAAGGAACAGCACGGCGACCGTCACCGCCGTCAGCCCCGTGCGCCCGCCCTGCTCGACGCCGGTGGCGCTCTCGATGTAGCTGGTGACCGTGCTCGTGCCGAGGCAGGCGCCGGCGACCGTGGCGGCGGCATCCGAGACGAACGCCTGCCGGGCGCGCGGCAGCCGGTCGTCGCGCATGAATCCCGCCTGCTGCGCGACGCCCACGAGCGTGCCGACGGTGTCGAAGAACACCATGAACAGGAAGATCGCCACGTACGGCGCCATCGCCAGCGTCAGCGCACCGCGCACGTCCATCTGGAAGAGCGTCGGTGCGAGCGACGGCGGCGGCGCCATGATCCGGTCCGCGAACTCGAAACGCGTCATCAATGCGGACTCGGCGATCACGCGCGAGCCGGCGACCGCCTCGCCGAGGTGGGCAACGCGAGCTTGAGCGCCGCCGCGACCAGGCCTCGCCGCGAGGATGCCCCAGAGGATCGCACCGCGGACCCGTCGCGCGTGCAGGCCGGCCGCGACGAAGCAGGCCGACAAAGAACACGATGAGGTCCGGCGAGCGCGAAGTTGCGGATTCAGCTTCACCGCGGTCCCCGGGTCCTTGAGGATCAGCCCGGCGTTCTGCAGGCCGATGAACGCGATGAACAGCCCGATGCCCGCGGCGATCGCGTGCTTCATGCTCGGGCTGATCGCGTTCATCACGGCCTCGCGCGCACCGACCAGCGTCAGCAGCCAGGAACAGCACGCCGGAGATGAACACCGCGCCCAGCGCCGTCGCCCAGGGCACGGCCGCGCCTGCGGCGGCAGCGGCCGGAATCGCCGTGAACACGAAGAAGAAGTTCTCGCCCATGCCCGGCGCCTGCGCGATCGGGTAGCGTGCGTAGAGCCCCATGATGGCGGAGGCCAATGCGGCGGCGACGCAGGTGGCGGTCATGACCGCACCGAAGTCCATGCCGGTCGGCCGGCCGAACATCGCTCCCGAGAGCACCGCGGGCTGCACGAAGATGATGTACGACATCGTCAGGAAGGTCGTCAGCCCGGCGAGCAGCTCCGTGCGGACGGTCGTGCCGTTCTCGCGCAGTCTGAAGATACGTTCCAGCATGGATCGGAAAGTGGACTGCGCGCCGCCACTGGCGCGACGGCAAGTTAGACGCGCTTCAGTCTCCGGGCAAGCACCCCGAGCGCGAGCACCGCGACGAGCGCGAAATCGAAGCGCCCGCCGCCTCCGCCGCCACCGCCGCACCGCCGCCATTGATCGGCGCCGGCGGCGCGATCGTGACCGTGGCGGTGGCGGTGACACCCGGATCGGCGACGGACACTGCCTTGACCGTCACGCTCGACGGACTCGGGCGCGTGGCCGGAGCGGAATACAGGCCCGCGGACGTGATCGTCCCGAACGTGGAGTTGCCACCGGGCACGTCGTTGACGAACCAGTTGACCCGCGTGATCGGTCGCATTCGAAACCGTCGCGGTGAAAGCTCTGCGCGCCGACGCCAGCGACCAGCGTCACGGATGCGGGCGACACGGTGATCGAAACCGGCGGCGTGATGATGATCGGCGTCGGGCACGCGGGAGCCGCCGGCAGCGGACGGCGCGGCGGTCGTTGCGGAATTCGGGCTGACGACGACGTCCGCCGCGTCCTCGCGTCCCGCGTCGTCCGTGACCGTCAACCGCACCGTGTATGAACCGCTGGCCGGGGCCACCACGGTCGCCGTGTCCGTGTCACCGCCGACGATTCCCGGTGGCGTGGCACCGCCGTTGACGATCGTCCACGCGTAGCGCGTGACGCTGCGGTTGCACGCCGCACCGCTGCCACCGCCCCGCAGCACGACGTTCTGCCCGGGGGACACGCTTGCCGGCACTGCCACGGCGGCCACCGGCCGCAATGCGGATCGCACCGCGGCGAGAGCGTTCGCCATGCCCGCACCGCAGGTCTGCGGTCGTGCAGACGCACTGGAACGCCTGGATGTCGCTCGAGCTGCTGGGCACGCGGCACATCGGCACGGTCGGATCGGTCGACGTCGGGAAAGGCCTGGTCGCGCTTTCCTGCAGCCGCGCGAGGACCTGCGCAGGCGTGAGCCGGTTGTTGACCGACAGCATCAGTCCCGCGATACCGGAGACGATCGGCGCGGAGAAGCTCGTACCGACGTTGAAGTCCAGCTGGTCCGTGTAGCCGTTGGCCGCGGGCGTCGTGAGCCCGAGGTTCGTCGTCGTGTCGATCGAGAACAGGCACGGCTCGCCCTGCCCCGTGTTGACGCAGTTGCCGCCCGGGGCGCTCAGTGCGACGCCCGGCCCGAGGTTGCTGAACCCGACCTTGGTGCCGACGTGCCGGATGCCCGCGACGCCGACGACGCCGGGACAATTGGCCGGTGCCACGACCGCGCCGCCTTCGTTGCCGACGGACGCCACGACAACCGTACCGCGCGCGGCGAGCTGGCTGACCGCATTGCGATAAGTCTGCAGGCAGCTGCCCTTGCCGCCGAGGCTCATGTTGATGATCCGCGCCGGGTACGGATTGGCTGGCGCCCCGTCCACCGCCACGCCGCCCGCCCAGAGCATCGCGGCAATGATGTCCGAGTCGCTTCCGCCGCACTTGCCGAGCGTGCGCGCCGGCAGGATCCAGCCGCTCCATCCCGTTCCGGCGATGCCCCGCGAGTTGTTCGAGAGCGCGCCGATGATCCCCGACACGCGCGTTCCGTGCCAGGAACTGTTGCTGACCTGGCAGGAGCTGAACTGACCTGATCCGGCCTCGGCGTGCGACACCCAGTCGCCGGGATCCGACGCATCCGCATCCCAGCCGTCGCCGTCGTTGGAGATGCCCGTGTCGCGGACGAAGTCGAACCCCGGCAGCAACCGGCCGCCGGCGTACGCAGGCAGCAGGTCCGGTGGTCGTAACGCACGCCGGTATCCAGCACCGCGACGACCACGCCGCTGCTGCCGGTCGCCAGGTCCCAGGCGCTCGACGGCATCGACGGCGCTCGGCGTCGTCGGCGAGTTCTGCAGGTACCACTGGCCGGGAAACAGCGGGTCGTTCGGCAGCGCCTGTGCAAAGCGGCGCAGGTCGGGCTCGGCGAACTCGACGTCGGGATCCGCGCGCACCAGCGCGAGCGTCGCCTCGACGTTCGCACTCGTCGCGGGCACGCCGAGATCGACGACCTGCAGCTCCGGTCCGATGCGTCGTGCCTGCGCGAGCGGGATGCCGGTCCTCCCGGAAAGGCCCGCCACCTTCTCGATGGCAGCCTTCGACGAAGCCGCGCCCTGCCCCGCGGCGCCGCGGAACTTCACGATGATCCTGCCGGTGCCGGCATCGACCGCGGTCGCGGCCGTGCCCATTGGGCCGACTTCCGCCGCCATGCCGCGCACAGACCATTGCGGCGACCAGCAGCATCCCCAGCGCGGACCGCACTGCACGCAGCGACCGAATGACCGGGCTTCTCATCGGGCGAACGTTACCTCATCCCGCCCGGGCCCGTCGCGGCCGTCGTGCAATTCGCGACGTGCTCCGCGCGCCGGGCGCGCGGAGCACATGCGAAACACCCACGACTGGTCAGGGCGCCGGCACGACCTTGTAGTACACGCCGTTCGCACCGTATGTCGGCTGGAACCACGTGTTGCCGCACAGGTAGTACGTCGTGCCCTGCACGTTCGGCGTTGCGCATCCGCCGGGAAGCGTCGGATACACGTTGCCGATCACGTAGGTCGTGGCGCTCTGCGCTGCTCCGGCGGCGACCCCGGCGTTGTATGCCTCGGTCGTCTGCGCCTGCTGCTGAGACGCATCCGCTGCCGTGGCAGCGGCCGCACCGACGACTACGCCCGCGGCCACGGCACCCGCGGTGCTGTAGCCGCCGCAGTTGTAGCAGCCGGCACCGTAGTAGTTGACCGTGGCCGGCGGGTGATACGCATAGGCGCCAGGCGGCGGTGGCGCATAGGCCGTCGCACCGTACGGGGTCGTGTGGTACGCGCCGTCGCCGTACCTGGCGTCGGTCTGTCCACCATACATGTTCGTGTGCTCGGCGCCGTCGCCGTACTTGCCCTCGGTCGAGCCGCCGTACACGTTGCTGTGCTCGGTACCACCGCCCCAGGCATGTTCCGTGCTGCCGCCGTAGGCATTCGTGTGTTCCGTGCCCTCACCGTAGGCGTGAGACGTGCTGCCTCCGGCGCGGTTCGCATGCGTGTATGCACCCGCGCCGGACGAAGCGAGGCCGACCACCAGCGTGGTCCCGATCGCGATCATGACTTTGTTCATCGTCGTCTCCTTGCTCACGGCTTGGCGGTCGCCGGGCCGCGGTCGGGTCGGTCGAACGGAATCGGCAGCGCCTTGCCGGCGGTCGCGGGAACCGCGAAGGTGCCCGCCGCAACGGGCGCACCGAGCTTCCAGTCACTGATGTCCATCTCGTGCCGCAGCATGCCAGGGTCGCTGCGATAGATCGCACGCAGTCGCCGGGGCAGCTTGTCGTCGACGCCAATCCACGCCTGCACGAACGCGTGGTCGTTCACGTAGGCGACCATGTAGGTCTTCACGCCGCCGACTGAATCGGACTCGCCCATGTAGAAGGCCGCGCGCAGGCCCTTCAGCACGTTCTTGGACGGATCTGCGTCGAGCAGGTCCATGAACGGGTAGTAGATCTGCGCCTTGGTGAACGCCTGGTCCAGCGCCGCGTCGATCGTCGGCGGCGCATCTGCCCGCGCGATGTAGTTCTCCTTCGGCGCGTACGCCGCCATCGACTTGCCGTCGTAGTAGAACTCGGTCGCCGGCCCATCGCCTGGGCTCAGGATGCGCAGCTTGTCGGGCCGCTGCAGCACGACCTGGTAGCGGCTCGAGTACAGCAGCGGCGGACCAAGCCGGCTGGGGCTTTCCTCGGCGACCACCGCCTTGAAGGACACGGTCTTCGCCGCGGCCAGGGTGTCGGTGGCCCCCTTGAGGATGCCGAGCGCCCGGGGCTCGAGTTCGAGCGCCGGCGCCGCGACGGTCGGCTTGGCCGCCGTCTGGGCGGCCGCCGTGCCGATTCCAGCCAACGCGGCCGCGGCCAGCAGCGCGGCGGCGAAGCTCGTGCGAGTGAGTGGATTCATCATGGGATCATTCCGCACTGGAACATCTTGGTCACGATCGGCGTCGCCACCTGGCTGAAGAACGCCGCCTGCAGGCCCTGGTTCTGCTGCAGCAACTGGATCGCCCTCTGCTCCTTGTCGGACTTTGGCTGACCCTGGTTCTGCGCCTTTTCCAGCCACAACTGCTCGCAGGTGGCGTTCTGGTACTTGGCGATCACTTTCTGCGCAATCTCGTCCAGGATCGGATAGTCCTGGGCAGAGACCGGGCCGGCGGTCAGGACGGCACCCAGCGCGATCGCTGGCAACAAGCGCTTGATCATGGTCAGGCTCCCGTAAAGAGATTGTCTGGCGATGGACGGCGTGGTACCCCGACCGCGCGGCTGGCGCACGGGAACACCGCTGCGCAAGTTAGCAGAAGGCAGGCAGCACAAAATTGCAGTTTGGGCCACGCCGGGGAGCGTCAGGCCGCGAGGGGATGTGGAGGCTAGGGTCGGAATCGAACCGGCGTACACGGCTTTGCAGGCCGCTGCATGACCACTCTGCCACCTAGCCTCGCCAAAACCATGTGCCAGAAAGACATAACCCCGGGTGGCCCGGGGTCATGCAGTGAACTGGAGCGGGTAACGAGGCTCGAACTCGTGACCTCGACCTTGGCAAGGTCGCGCTCTACCAACTGAGCTACACCCGCTCGGACATCCCTTGGGCCGCAAGGCCTCAGGGAACGCCTATTTTTAGAGGAAGGCGCGGTTCTGTCAAGGGACGGGGGTGCGCCGCAGCTCCGGCCATGCCGCTTTCAGGTACGAAACCATGGACCAGAGCGTCAGGACCGCGGCCGCCACCAGCAGGATCACGCCGAGTTCGTAGATCGGCAGCCCGAACACGTCCTCGCGGAACATCATCATGCTCAGGCCCGTCATCTGCATGATGGTCTTCAGCTTGCCCATGCCCGAGACCGCCACCGTCGCGCGCGAGCCGAGGTGGGCCATCCATTCCCGGAGCGCCGAGACCGTGATCTCGCGCCCGATGATCACGGCCGCGGTGATCACGATCAGCGGCCGGGTGTCGTGTCCCACCAGCAGCACCAGTGCCGTCGCCACCATCAGCTTGTCGGCGACCGGGTCCAGGAACTCGCCGAGCGGCGTCGTGATGCCCATGCGACGCGCGAGGTAGCCATCGAGCGAATCGGTGATTGCGGCTGCAATGAAAACGACCGCCGCGAGCGGGTTCGACCAGGGATGGCTCCAGTAGAACAGCACGACCACGATCGGGACCGCGGCGATGCGGCCAATCGTCAGCACGTTAGGCAGTGTCGCAAGTCTCACGCGTTCAGGATCCCGGGTTCATGTGTTCGTAGATCCGTTCCGCCAGCGCCCGGCTGATGCCCTGTACCTTCGACAGGTCCTCGACCGATGCCTGCTTGACTCCCTGCAGCCCGCCGAATGCCTTCAGCAGTTCGCGGCGACGCGCAGGTCCCAGCCCGGGAATCTCCTCGAGGAACGACTCGCGACGCGTACGATCCCTCGCCTTGCGGTGCCCTGCGATCGCAAACCGGTGCGCCTCGTCGCGCACGCGCTGGATCAATCGCAACGCAGGAGAACCCGCAGGCAGTATAAGCGGCGCATCCTGACCGGCCAAGAAAAGACGCTCCTGCCCGACGCGACGATCGGCACCTTTCGCGACGCCCACGGTGATCGCGGGCGCAACGCCTGTCTTTTCAAGCGCTTCGAGCGCGACCTGCAGCTGGCCCGGGCCGCCGTCGATCAGCAGCACGTCGGGCACCGGCGACTCGCCTCGCGCCACGCGCGTGAAATGCCGCTCCACGGCCTGCCGCAACCCTGCGTAGTCGTCGCCGGGCGTCAGGTCGCGCAGGTTGAAGCGCCGGTAGTCACTCTTGACCGGGCCTTCCGGTCCCATCACGACGCACGACGCGATCGCGGACTCGCCCATCGTGTGGCTGACGTCGAAGCACTCGAGCCGCATCGGCGCCTGGCCGAGGCCAAGCTCGGCGCCCAGCGACTCGAGCTGCTCGGCAAGGCCCGCCCGGCTCGCGGCCTTCATCTTCAGGCCCAGGTCCGCGTTCGCCCGCGCCATCGCGAGCCATCTTGCCCGCGTGCCGCGCACGTTCGATCGCAATCGCACCGCGTGGTGACTGCGCTCGGCCAGCGCCGACTCGAGCAGGTCCGCGTCCTCGACCGGATGGCTCACGAGGATCTCGGACGGCGCCTCCCGGGCAAGGTAGTACTGCTGCAGGAACGCATCGAGCGCTTCACTCTCGCCACCGAGCCCGCCCCTGGTGAAGAAATTGGTGCTGCCGAGGTTGCGCCCGCCGCGCAGGAACACGATCGACACGCAGTAGTCCTGCCCCGCACCGGCGACGGCCACCGCGTCGATGTCCTGCCCGCCGATGCTCGACACGGACTGGCTCGACTGCACCTGCTTCAGCATTGCGATCTGGTCGCGGAGCCGCGCAGCGTCCTCGAAATGCAGT
Organism: uncultured Gammaproteobacteria bacterium; assembly: GCA_963776815.1. Classification (GTDB taxonomy): domain Bacteria; phylum Pseudomonadota; class Gammaproteobacteria; order Steroidobacterales; family Steroidobacteraceae; genus RPQJ01. Next base: position 66,636 of record CAVZNZ010000013.1, on the reverse strand, counting down.
CGCTCCGCGGCCGCATCCATGCGTCGGCGCAGGTCCACCACGACCTCGTCGTTGCGACCCTCGAGCACCTTGGTCGCGTCCGCGACGTCCTGGGCGTATGCCTCCTTCGAGATCAGCCCGACGCATGGCGCCATGCAGCGCTGGATCTGGTACTGCAGGCACGGCCGCGAGCGATTGGCGAAGTACGTGTCCTCGCATGGCCGGATCCGAAAGAGCTTCTGCAGCAGCAGCAGCGTCTCGCGCGCCGCCACGCTGCTCGGATACGGCCCGAAGAAGCGCCCGGGCTCCTTGCGCGTGCCGCGGAAATACACGAGGCGCGGATACTGCGTGCGCCGTCAACTGGATGAACGGGAAGCTCTTGTCGTCCTTCAGCAGGATGTTGTAGCGCGGCCGGTGGCGCTTGATCAGGTTGAACTCGAGCAGCAGCGCCTCGATCTCGGACGCCGTGACGGTCACCTCGACGCGGGCCACCTGGCCGACCAGCACCTGGGTCTTGTCGCTGTGTGCCCGGCCGTGGAAATAGCTCGATACCCGGTTCTTCAGGTGCCGCGCCTTGCCGACGTAGAGGATCGTGCCGTCGGCCGCGAGCATGCGGTAGACGCCGGGCTTCGCGGGCAGCGAGGCCAGGAATGTCTTCAGGTCGAACGGCGTGGCGGCGTCGGACACCCGTCGAGTTTAGCCGCTCCTGGCCCGCGCGCTCGCCCTGCCGACCACGTCCCGGAACATTTCCGGCGTGAGCCGCTTCGTCTGCGTGTTGTAACGGCTGCAATGATACGAGTCGAACAGCAACCGGCCGTTCGGCAGCACGTGCTCGGCGCCGTGGCTGAACGCGTACGACGAGGCACGCAGTCCGTGCGCCCGCAGCACCGACTGGTGCGCGATGGACCCGAGCGCGAGGATCACCGCGGCCGGGTCCAGCGACGCGAGTTCCGCCGCGAGAAACTGGTTGCAGGTCGCGATCTCCGCTGGCGTCGGCTTGTTGGCGGGCGGCACGCACTTGACGGCGTTGGTGATGCGGCAACCGCGCAACTCGAGCCCGTCGTCCCGCGACACGGAGGCCGGAGCCGTTGACCACCCGAACGCGTGCAGTGTCTCGTACAGCAGCACGCCCGCGAAGTCGCCGGTGAACGGCCGCCCGGTTGCATTGGCGCCGTGAAACCCAGGCGCGAGCCCGACGATCAGCAGCCGCGGATGGACGTCGCCGAACGGCGCCACGGGCGCACAGTGATACGCTGGGTATTGCGCCCTGCCCTCGCGCAGGAACCGCGGCCAGCCTGTCGCAGCGGCCACAGTCGGGATCGAACTCAGTCATTCATTTCGCACTTCATGTCGCCCCCGCAAGGCGGCGCGAGGATAGCAGACGTCGCTTCTCGAAACGGAACGGCCCGGGCAGTTGCCCGCCCGGGCCGCTCGTCGATCAATGGCCGGTGCCGGTCAGTGGTGACCGCCCGACGCGAACTGCTCTTCCTCGGTCGAGCCGTGCATCGCGGTCGTCGACGAGTGGCCGCCCTGGATCACCTGGGTGACCTCGTCGAAGTAGCCGGTGCCGACCTCCTGCTGGTGCGACACGAACGTGTAGCCACGGTCGCGCGCCGCGAACTCCGGCTCCTGCACCTTCTCGACGTAGGCCGTCATGCCCTTCTTCACGTATTCCTGCGTGAGGTCGAACATGTTGAACCACATGTTGTGGATGCCGGCCAGCGTGATGAACTGGTACTTGTAGCCCATCGCGCCCAGCTCGCGCTGGAACTTCGCGATCGTCGCGTCGTCGAGGTTCTTCTTCCAGTTGAACGACGGCGAGCAGTTGTACGCCAGCAGCTTGTCCGGGAACTTCTTGCGGATCGCCTCGGCGAACGCCTTCGCGAAGCCGAGGTCCGGCTTGCCGGTCTCGCACCACACCATGTCGGCATACGGCGCATACGCGAGGCCGCGCGAGATCGACTGCTCGACGCCCGGCTTGACGCGATAGAAGCCCTCCGGCGTGCGCTCGCCGGTGCAGAACGGCTTGTCGTTCTCGTCGACGTCGCTGGTGAGCAGGTCGGCCGCCTCGGCGTCGGTGCGCGCCAGCACGATCGTCGGCGTGCCCATCACGTCGGCCGCGAAGCGTGCCGCGACCAGCTTCTGGATCGCTTCCTGCGTCGGCACCAGCACCTTGCCACCCATGTGGCCGCACTTCTTGACGGACGCCAGCTGGTCCTCGAAGTGCACGCCGGCGGCGCCCGCGCGGATCATCGCCTTCATCAGCTCGAAGGCATTCAGCACGCCGCCGAAGCCCGCCTCGGCGTCCGCGACGATCGGCGCGAAGAAGTCGACGTATTCCTTGTGGCCCGGGCCGATGCCGCGCGAGCACTGGATCTCGTCGGCGCGCTTGAACGTCGCGTTGATGCGCTCGACCACCTTCGGCACCGAGTCGACCGGATACAGCGACTGGTCCGGGTACATGGCCATGTAGCTGTTGTTGTCGGCGGCGACCTGCCAGCCCGACAGGTAGATCGCCTTGATGCCCGCCTTGACCTGCTGCATCGCCTGGCCGGCCGTCAGCGCGCCGAGGCAGTTCACGTACGGCTCGGTATTGACGAGCTTCCACAGCTTCTCGGCGCCGAGGCGCGCGAGCGTGTGGTCGATCTGCACGTTGCCGCGCAGCCGCACGACGTCCTCGGCCTTGTAGGGGCGCTTGATGCCTTTCCAGCGCGGGTTGTCGTGCCATTCCTTGCGCAGTGCAGTTGCAGCCTTGTCGGTCATTTTTCGTTCCTCGTTGAGCGAATTCGGTCAATCGATGGCGCGGTACGCCGGCAGCGTCAGGAACGTCTCGAACGTTTCCGAGGTCGTGATGCCGTCGAGCAGCTTGGCGGCCCGCTCGAAGTTGCCGGCCGCAAAGGCAGCCTCGCCGAGCTGCGTGCGCAGCTTCGCGAGTTCCTCGCGGGTAATCTGCCTGAAGAGCTCGACGGTGACCTTGCGACCATCGTCGAGCACGCCCTTCGGGTGGCGGATCCACTGCCAGATCTGCGCGCGCGAGATCTCGGCCGTGGCCGCATCCTCCATCAGGTTGTGGATCGGCACGCAGCCGTTGCCGCCGAGCCACGACGCCATGTACTGGATCGAGACGTCGACGTTGTTGCGGAGTCCCGCCTCGGTGACGGTGCCCTCGGGCACGGTCAGCAGGTCCGCCGCCTTGATCTTCGACGTCCTCGAGCTTGCGGTGCAGCTGGTTCGGCGTCGGCATCAGCCGGTCGAACACTTCCATCGCGATCGGCACCAGGCCCGGATGCGCGACCCACGTGCCGTCGTGGCCGTCGCCGGCCTCGCGCTCCTTGTCCGCGCGAACCTTGGCGATCGCGGCATCGTTCGCGACCGGGTCGCCCTTGATCGGGATCTGCGCCGCCATGCCGCCCATCGCGAATGCGCCGCGGCGATGCGTCGTCTTGATCAGCAGCTTCGAGTACGAGCGCAGGAAATGCGTCGTCATCGTGACCTGCGCGCGATCCGGCAGCACCTTGTCCGGGAAGCGGCTGAACTTCTTGATGAAGCTGAAGATGTAGTCCCAGCGGCCGCAGTTGAGGCCGACGATGTAGTCGCGCAGCTCCCACAGGATCTCGTCCATCTCGAACGCCGCGAGGATCACCTCGATCAGCAGCGTCGCCTTGATGGTCTGCGGCGCGAGCTTCAGGCGCTCCTCCGTGTGCCGGAATACCTCGGCCCACAGCCGCGCCTCGAGGTGGCTCTCGGTCTTCGGCAGGTAGAAGTACGGGCCGGTGCCCTGGCGCTTCAGTTCCGCGTGGTTGTGGAAGATGTACAGGCCGAAGTCGACGAACGCGCCGGGCACCTGCTTGCCGTCGACCAGCACGTGCTTCTCGTACAGGTGCCAGCCACGCGGCCGGACGATCAGCGTCGCGATCTTCGGATTGAGCTTGTAGGCCTTGCCTTCGGGGCTCGAGAACTCGATGCGGCGCGCGGCGGCGTCACGCAGGTTGATCTGTCCCTGCACGACGTTGTCCCACGTCGGCGTCATCGAGTCCTCGCAGTCCGCCATGAACACCTTTGCGCCGGAGTTCAGCGCGTTGATGATCATCTTGCGGTCGGTCGGGCCCGTGATCTCGACGCGGCGGTCCTGCAGGTCCGCCGGAATCGACGTGACGTGCCAGTCGTGCTCGCGGATGGCGCGCGTCTCGGGCAGGAAATCGGGCAGCTTGCCGGCGTCGATCTCCTTCTGGCGCGCCTCGCGGCGGGCCAGCAGTTCTTCGACGCGCGGGCCATAGCGGCGCGCCAGGTCGGCGACGAATTCCATCGCTTCGCGCGTCAGGATCGTTTCGAATCCCGGTCGCAACGTTCCCGTAACCGCGCAGCCCGGCGGCAGATCGAGCTTCGGCTGTGTGTTCAAGGCAGGCTCCAAGGTGCAGTCGCGCCCGGACGGTACGCGAGCCGAGCGCGCTATTGTTGCAGCGCAACAGGGAGAATAGTCTTGCGGCCGCGCCATCGGCAAGCGCTAATTTCCACGATGCGCCTGATCATTCTGAACAAGCCCTTCCAGGTCCTGCCGCAGTTCACGAGCCCCGACGAAAGGCGGTGTCTAAGGGACTTCGTGCCGCTGCGCGGCGTGTATCCGGCCGGGCGCCTCGATTACGACAGCGAGGGCCTGCTGCTGCTCACGGATTTCGGCCCCTGGCAGGCGCGGATCAGCCAGCCCGGAGCGCCATTTCCGAAGCTCTATCTCGCGCAGGTGGAGGGCGTGCCGGACGAAACCGGCCTGCAGCGCCTCAGGGACGGCCTGGAGCTCAACGACGGGCCCACGCTGCCCGCCAAGGCCAGGCTCGCCGAGGAACCCGACGTGGCTGTGGCCGCGCGACCCGCCGATCCGGGTGCGCAAGGCGATCCCGACCTCCTGGATCGAGCTCGAGTTGCGCGAAGGACGTAACCGACAGGTCCGCCGCATGACCGCCGCGATCGGCCATCCGACCTTGCGGCTGATACGGCTGGCGATCGGCCCCTGGAACGTGCATGGGCTCGCCCCGGGCGAGTGGCGCGAAGTGCCGCGCGACGATGCGGACCGCGCGCTGGCTGCGGCCAGGGTCAGGCCGAGCGGGCGTTCGCCGCGAGCCGCATCGCGAGCTCGAGGGCCTGCTCGTAGTTGAGCCGCGGGTCCACCTGCGTGCGATACGCGCGCCCGAGGTCGCCATCCACGAGCCCGCGCGCGCCGCCGGTGCACTCGGTGACGTCCTCGCCGGTGAGCTCGAAATGCACGCCGCCGAGATAGCTGCCGAGCTCGCGGTGGATCCGCGCCGCGCTCTCGAGCTCGCTGACGATGTTCTCGAAGCGACGCGTCTTCACGCCGGTGCTCGTGCTCTCGGTATTGCCGTGCATCGGGTCGCAGAGCCACAGCACCGGGATGCCCGTTGCGCGCACGGCTTCGATCAGCGCCGGCAGCGCCGCGTCCACGTTGCGCGCACCCATGCGGTGGATCAGCACCAGCCGGCCGGGCTCGCCGCGCGGATTCAGGACCTCGCACAGGCCCTGCACCCACTTCGCGTCCATCGACGGGCCGACCTTGACGCCGATCGGGTTGGCGATGCCGCGGCAGTACTCGACGTGCGCACCGCCGAGCTCGGCCGTCCGCATGCCGATCCACGGCAGGTGCGTCGAGAGGTTGTACCAGCGGCCCTGCCGCTCGATGAACCGCGTCTGCGCCTGCTCGTAGTGCAGGTGCAGCGCCTCGTGGCTCGCATAGAACGGCGCGCGGCTCGCCTGGTGCACGCGGCTGCCGCTCATCGCCTCGAAGAAGTCGAGCGAGTCGGAAATCGACGTGACGATCTGCCGGTACTGGTCGCGCCACGGGGAGTGGTGCACGAATCCGAGGTCCCAGTACTCCGGGTGATGGAGGTCGGCAAACCCGCCGTCGATCAGCGCACGCACGAAGTTCAGCGTCAGCGCCGCGCGCTCGTAACCGCGCAGCAGCAGTTCCGGGTCGGGATCGCGGTCCGCCGGCGTGAACTCCGGACGATTGACGAGGTCGCCACGGTAGCTCGGCAGCGTCACGCCATCGCGCGTCTCGGTGTCGGCTGAACGCGGCTTGGCGTACTGGCCGGCGAAGCGCCCGACGCGGATCACCGGCTTCTTCAGCCCGTGCAGCAGCACGAGGCTCATCTGCAGCAGGATCTTCAGCTTGCGCGCGATCTGGCCGGACTCGCAGTCGGCGAACGACTCGGCGCAGTCGCCGCCCTGCAGCAGGAAACGCCCGCCGGCCTGAGCCTCGGCGATCTCGCGCTTCAGCGCCTCGATCTCCCACGAAACGACGATCGGCGGCAGGCGGCCCAGGGCCTCGACCGCACGCGCGAGCGCGGCCGGATCGCGGTAGTTCGGCTGCTGCTCGGCCGGCCTGGCAGTCCAGCTGGTCGGGGACCATTGCGGGGCGATGCGGTCGTTCATGCCGTCATCCTAACCCGCCATTGCACTGCAATAGAACCGGCCGCCGGACGCGCCGGCGTGACGTATGACGGCCGTTTCGTCAGAATCGCGCCCCACACATGAGTTGCAGACCGGATTCCGGGGATTCCCGGCCCGGCCAAGCAACCGACAGAACCAGGAGTCTCCATATGCACAAGGTCCTCATCCTCGGGGCCGGCAAGATCGGCTCGCTGATCTCCGGCCTGCTCGCCGAGTCCGGCGACTATGAGGTTCACGTCGCGGACGTGAACGAAAGCGTCGCCCGCGCGGTCGTGGAGGCCCACGGCCTCGACAACCTGTACGCCCATGCGTTCGACGCGGGCGACAAGCAGGCGCTGGCCGCGCACCTGAAGGCGCACCCGGTCGAGGCGCTGATCTCGAGCCTGCCGTACTACTGCAACGTGGGCGTCGCCGAAACCGCAAGAGCCTCTGGCGCGCACTACTTCGACCTGACCGAGGACGTCTCGGTGACGCGCGCGGTCCGGCGCCTCGCCGAGGGCGCGGACACTGCGTTCGTGCCGCAGTGCGGGCTCGCACCGGGCTTCATCAGCATTGCCGCCAACGCGCTGATCGGCCACTTCGACGAGCTGCGCAGCGTGAAGCTGCGCGTGGGCGCACTGCCGCAGCACCCGAACAACGTGCTCAAGTACTCGCTCACGTGGTCCACCGAGGGCCTGATCAACGAGTACGGCAACCCCTGCGAAGCGATCGTCAACGGCCGGGCGACCGAGGTTGCCCCGCTCGAGGGCCTCGAGGAGATCGAGATCGACGGCACGCTGTACGAGGCCTTCAACACGTCGGGCGGACTCGGCTCGCTCGGCGAGACATATGGCCAGCGCGCGGAGTCGATGGACTACAAGACGATCCGCTACCCCGGGCACTGCGGCCAGATGCGGCTGCTGATGAACGACCTGAAGCTGAACCAGGACCGCGCCACGCTGAAGCGCGTGCTCGAGAACGCCGTGCCGCAGACGCTGCAGGACGTCGTGATCGTCTACGTCGCCGTCACCGGCCGCCAGGGCGGCGAGCTCCGCGAGGAGAACTACGTCAGCAAGATCTATCCGCAGCTGATCGCCGGGCGGCTGTGGTCGGCGATCCAGGTCACGACCGCTGCCGGCGTCACCGCCGTCGTCGACCTGGTGCTGCGCACGCCCGGCCGCTACCGCGGCTTCGTCCGGCAGGAGGACTTCAAGCTGGTCGACGTGCTCGACAATCGTTTCGGTCGCTACTACGCGGACGTGGGCACGAAGGAGACCTCGGGCCGCATGGTCGTCGCCGGCCAGACCGGCCAGCAGCGCGCAGCCAATGGAGACCAGCGATGAACAGCGTGCTCGATAACCTGGGCCTGCAGGCGCTGAACCCCGGCACGTGGTCGTCGAACGGCGGCTGGCTGTCGGATGCCTGCGGCCGCGCGCATCGACTCGGTGAACCCGGCGACCGGCAAGGTGATCGGCAGCGTGCTCGCGAGCAATGCCGCGCAATATGAGCAGGTCATGGCCGCCGCGACCGAGGTCGCGCGGGCCTGGCGCAACGTTCCGGCACCGAAGCGCGGCGAAGCCGTGCGGCTGGTCGGCGAGGAACTTCGCAAGTACAAGTCCGACCTCGGCAGCCTGGTCTCGATCGAGATGGGCAAGATCAAGGCCGAGGGCGACGGCGAGGTGCAGGAGATGATCGACATCGCCGACTTCGCGGTCGGCCAGTCGCGCATGCTGTACGGCCTGTCGATGCATTCCGAGCGTCCGAACCACCGCATGTTCGAGCAGTGGCACCCGCTCGGCGTGGTCGGCGTGATCAGCGCCTTCAACTTCCCGGTCGCCGTGTGGGCATGGAACGCGTTCCTCGCCGCGGTCTGCGGCAACGTCACCGTCTGGAAGCCGTCGCCGAAGACGGCGCTCTGCGCCGTCGCAGTGCAGAACATCTGCAACCGGGTGCTCGAGCGGCACGGCTACCCCGGCATCTTCCAGCTGTTCGTCGACGCGGGCCACGACCTCGCCACCCGGTTCGTCGATGACCGGCGCGTGGGCCTCGTCTCGTTCACGGGCTCGACGCAGGTCGGGCGCGAGGTGGGCGAGCGCGTCGCGCGTCGCCTCGGCAAGAGCCTGCTCGAGCTCGGCGGCAACAACGCGATCATCGTCGACGAGTCGGCGAACCTGGACCTTGCCGTGCCTTCGATCGTGTTCGGCGCAGTGGGCACGGCCGGCCAGCGCTGCACGACGACGCGGCGCGTGTTCGTGCACGAGTCGCGTCTCGCGGAACTCGAGCAGCGGCTCACCAGAGCGTACGCCCAGGTGCGCATCGGCGACCCGCTCGAGGCCGGCACGCTGATGGGCCCGCTGATCGACTCGGGTGCGGTCAAGCGCTTCGAGGCCGCGGTGGCCCAGGCGGTCGCGAGCGGCGGCCGGCTGCTGCTCGGCGGCAAGGTGCTCGATCGCCCCGGCTTCTTCGTCGAGCCCGCAATCGTGGTCGCGAAGAGCGACTGGGACATCGTGCGCACCGAGACGTTTGCGCCGATCCTGTACCTGGTCCCGTTCAAGTCGCTCGACGAGGCGATCGCCATGCAGAACGACGTCGCGCACGGGCTCTCCTCGGCGATCTTCACGGATCGCCTGCAGCACGCGGAGCGATTCCTTTCGGCCGCGGGCTCGGACTGCGGCATCGCGAACGTGAACATCGGCACGTCCGGTGCCGAGATCGGCGGTGCTTTCGGCGGCGAGAAGGACACCGGCGGTGGCCGCGAGTCGGGCTCGGACGCGTGGAAGGCCTACATGCGCCGGCAGACGTGCACGGTGAACTACGGCAGCGAGCTGCCGCTCGCGCAGGGCATCAACTTCGACGTGTCGGGCTGAGGCTCAGCGACCGGCGACCAGGTCGGCGTAGACGAGGCGCACGAAACGCTCCGGGGTCATCGATCCCCGGCCGTAGCGCTCGTCGTACTCCGCCGTGGGGCGGGCAGCGACGATTTCCTGCTCGCTCCTGTCCTGCTCCACGAGCTCGCGGACGCGGCGACCCACCGCCACCAGCATGTCGCGGTAGGCCGCGAGCTCGGCACGGTTCGAGACCGGACCGTGGCCGGGAATCACCACCGTCTTCGCATCCGCACGCGCAAGCACGATCTCGATCGCGGCCACGACGCCCGCGAGCGAGCCGCCGCTGCCGAGGTCGATGAACGGGTATGACCCGTTGTAGAACAGGTCCCCGACCTGCACGACGTTGGCGGATTCCCACCACGCAACCAGGTCGCCGTCGGTCTGCGCCTCGTCGGCGTGCACGAGCAACAGGTTGTCGCCGTTCAGGTGCAGGTTCGTCGAGTCTGCGAACGTTATGAGCGGCAGCGCCGCCTTGTGCGCGGCCGGCACCTTCGTGTCGTATTCCTGGACCGCCTGCGGCTCGCTCATCCGGCTGCGGGTGTTGTCATGCGCGATGATCACTGCGCCCGCCCGGCCCAGCGCTTCGTTGCCGCCAGTGTGGTCGGGGTGCCAGTTCGTGTTGACCACGAAACGCACCGGGCCCGGCGCGATCTTCGCGATCGCCTCGAGCAGCTGCGGCGTCACGCTCGCAAGCGAATCGTCCACCAGCACGATTCCGTCGGAACCGCTCCAGACGGCCACGTTGCCACCCGCGCCGAGCAGCACGTGCAGGCCGGGGCGCACCTGCTGTGAGCGCAGCGCCGGCTTGGCCTCCGGTGCCGCAGCGGACGTCGAGCTCGGTGGCGCAGGCGCCTGGGCCGTGGCAGCCAGCGGAAGCAATGCGAACAGCGCGATGGCAACGATGCGGATCGGACTTGCAGTGGTCGGGATCATGATGGACCGCCGGGGAGACGCCCGATAAGTATACGGCGCGGCGGTGGCAGACTCGGGCCGCTGTTATCATCCGGACATGAGCGTACGTGACTACCGCGGCTGGTTGCAGGGCGCCCTGCTCGCCCTGCTGTCGCTGGCAGGCGCCGCCCCCGCGCTCGGACTGGCTGCGGACTCGGCGCCGACCGGCGTGCTGCTGCCCATCTCCGGGCCCATCGGCCCCGCCACAAGCGACTTTTTCGTCAGGACGCTGAGCGAGGCCAATCAACGGGGCGCGTCGGTCGTCGTGGTCACGCTCGACACGCCCGGCGGCCTCGACACCTCGATGCGCGACATGGTGCAGGCCATTCTCGCGTCCGACGTGCCGGTCGTGACCTATGTGTCGCCCAGCGGCGCGCGAGCCGCCAGCGCGGGAACGTTCCTGCTCTATGCGAGCCACGTGGCTGCGATGGCGCCCGCGACCAACCTCGGCGCTGCGACACCGGTGCAGATCGGCGGACCGTCTGCGCCTGCTGCATCGGACGACAAGCGTGACCCCGGCAAGGCCGCGGACGCCGGATCGGCGCATGGAGCGGAAGTCCGTCAACGATGCCGTGGCCTACATCCGCAGCCTCGCTGAACTGCGCGGCCGCAACGTCGCCTGGGCGGAGTCCGCCGTGCGGGACGCGGCGAGCCTGCCGGCCGACGAGGCGCTCGCAGCGGGCGTGATCGACCTCGTGGCGGCCGACCTGCCGGAACTGCTGAAGGCGCTCGACGGCCGCGTGGTCAAGCTGCAGTCGCGCGAGGCCACGCTGCAGACGTCCGGCATCGTGCTGAGCGACGTTCAACCGGATTGGCGCACCGAGCTGCTGTCGCTGATCACCAACCCGAACGTCGCCTACCTGCTGATGCTGATCGGTATCTACGGGCTGCTGCTCGAGGGTTACAACCCGGGCACGGTGCTGCCGGGCGTGGTGGGTGCCATCAGCCTGCTGCTCGCACTGTTCGCTTTCCAGGTGCTTTCGGTGAACTACGCGGGCCTTGCGCTGATCGCGCTCGGCGTGCTGCTGATCGTCGCCGAGACGTTCGTCCCGTCATTCGGCACGCTCGGGCTCGGCGGCATCATCGCGTTCGTGATGGGCTCGATCATGCTGCTCGACGGCGACGTTCCCGGCTTCGGCATCGCCTGGCAGGTGATCGGCGCGATGGGGCTCGCGGGTGCGCTGCTGCTGCTGGCGATCGTGTCGTTCGCGGTCAAGGCACGACGGCGACCCGTGGTGAGCGGCGCCGAGGGCCTGCTGCGCGAGCACGCGGAGGCGGTCGAGTCCTTCGATCGCGAAGGCTTCGTGCGCGTGCACGGCGAGATCTGGACAGCCGTCAGCCGCGAACCAGTACGCGAAGGACAGCGCCTGCGGATCCGCAAGGTCGATGGCCTGAAGCTCGAAGTGGAACCTGAGCGGAACTGACCACGGGAGACAGTCATGCCTTTCAATTTCTCGCTGCTGGCGTTCGCGGTCGTCGCGCTGCTCGTGATTGCGACGCAAGTCATCAAGGTGCTGAACGAGTACGAGCGCGGCGTGGTGTTCACGTTCGGCCGCTTTACCGGCGTCAAGGGGCCCGGACTGATCATCCTGGTCCCGATGGTGCAGCGGATGGTCAAGGTAGACCTGCGCGTCGTCGTGCTCGACGTGCCGACGCAGGACGTGATCTCGCGCGACAACGTGTCGGTCAAGGTGAACGCGGTCGTCTACTTCCGCATCGTCGACCCGGAGAAGGTGATCATCCAGGTCGCGAACCCGTTCGAGGCGACGAGCCAGCTCGCGCAGACGACGCTGCGCTCGGTGCTCGGCCAGCACGAGCTCGACGCGATGCTGTCGCAGCGGGACAAGCTCAACGTCGACATCCAGCGCATCCTCGACCAGGCCACGGACGCCTGGGGCATCAAGGTGGCCAACGTCGAGATCAAGCACGTGGACCTGAACGAGTCGATGATCCGCGCGATGGCCAAGCAGGCCGAGGCCGAGCGGACCCGGCGCGCGAAGATCATCCACGCCGAAGGCGAGAAGCAGGCCGCGGCGCAACTGGTCGAGGCTGCGGCGACGCTGGGCGCGGAACCCAAGGCCTTGCAGCTCCGGTACCTGCAGACGCTCGCCGACCTCGCGAGCGAGAAGACGACGACGATCGTGTTCCCGCTGCCGATCGACCTGATCCGGCCGTTCCTGGAGACCGACAAGAAATAGCGGAAATCGGGGACATTCTCTATTTCCATGCACCGATTGCGAAAATCAGAATGTCTGCCTATCGACTTATTTCCCGCGGGCGAGCCGCAACTGCTCGTCGAGCCGCTTCGCCGAGACGGGCATCAGCGTCCTGAGCTCCTGCGCAAACAGCGAGACTCGATACTCCTCCAGCATCCAGCGGAGCTTCTCGCGTTCCGACGCTGCCCGCGACGGATCCGCCGCCCGATCGAGTTCCCGGAGCGCGGACTCGTATGGCGCGACCTGCGCATGGAGCTTCCTGTCGCGCTCGATGTCGTTGCGCATGCGTTCGGCCCGGCGTTGCGCCGCCCGTACGTACTTCGGCAGCTGGTGAAACCAGGGATCAGGCGTACGCCGCACCCAGCCGGGCGCTACGAGCGCGTCCAGCGGGCCTTCGACGGTCTGCCGTGAACCCTCGAAAGCAGCCGCGCCCAGCGCCTTCAGCGGACCACGCGCCTCCTTCAGCGCCGCCAGCGTCGCACGCACCACGCGCAGCACCTCGGCTCCGCAATCCGCGACTCGTGAACGCGCGGCATCCACCAGCGCTTCGAATTCGGGTCCGTTGCGCGGAGTCGCGGCACCCGTGCTTTCAATCGCATCGGCGACGGCACGGTCGGCCACCTCGTCGAACAGCGCACGGCCCAGGCCCGCACTCGCTGCCAGCAACGCGAGCTCCCGATCGCTGGCGCACATGCGTCGCACGAGCTCGTGCTGCTGCGGCATCGCCAGCGCCGCCAGGCGGACGATGCCGTCACGGGTGAGCGCAGCAGCCTGCCGTGCATCCGGAATCAGCCGCAGGCGAACCGCCGCGCCTGCGTCCTCGATCGCAGCAAACAGGCGCAGGTTCACGCCGGCCGTACGTACACGAACTTCGTCGGGGCGATCACCAAAATCCCAGCGCCGCACGTCCTCGCGCTCCCAGGCATGAACCTCGCCCACCCTGCCCGCTGCTGCCCCGGCGACCCGCAACTCGCGTCGCAGCACCTCCAGGTTGCGGCCCCTGCGCAGCTCGTGACCGCTCGCGTCCAGCACGCGCAGGCTGAACCGCAGCGCGGGCGGCAACTCGATCGTCTTCAGCAACTCCGCCGACGTGGCCTGCCCGGTCTCCTCGGTGACGAAGCGCGCGAGACGGTCGTAGAACGCACCCTGCGGCGGACTTTCAATCGTCGCGATGAACCGGGAGGCCGCATCCGGGATCGGCACGAGCCCGCGTCGCAGGTCCTTCGGCAGGCCGCGCATCAGCGCGACGACTTTCTCGCGCAGGAACCCAGGAACCAGCCAGTCGAGTTCGGCCGAAGCCAGCTGGCCAAGCAGCGGCAGCGGAACGTCCAGCGTCACGCCATCGTCGGCACTGGTCGGGTCGAAGCGGTACGTCAGCCTGAGCGTGTTCCCGTCCACTTCCCAGGTGTCCGGATGATCCCCTGGCGCGATCGGCGGCAAAGGCTGGGCGAGCATCAGTTCGCGCGGCACGTCGAGGCGATGGGGCTGTCGCTGTGCCTCCGCGCGCCACCAGTGCTCGAAGCTCTTCACGGAAGCGACGTCTGCCGGGATGCGCTCGAGGTAGAACGCGACCAGCTGGTCGTCGGCCGCAAGCAGGTCCCGGCGCCGCAGCTTGGCCTCCAGCTGCTCGATGTCCCGCCGCAGCGCGTCGTTGCGGTCGAGGAACGCAGCGCGCAGCGTCGACTGACGCCGGACCAGTGCCTCCTCGACGAAGATGCGGCGCGCGGTCGCGGGATCCACCGTCGCGAAGTTCACGTGTCGACCGCTGCTCAGCACGCGGCCGTAAAGAGACACGGTCTCCCTGGCCACCACCATTCCGCGCTCCGCGACCCACTGCGCCTCGCCGTACGTCCGTCGCAGCAGGTGCGCACCCGCCGACTCGATCCACGACGTCTGCACCTGCGCCACCATGCGGGCGTACAGGCGCTGTGTCTCGACGAGGCTCGCGGCGACGATCCAGCGTGGCGAGCGCTTCTGCAGCGGCGACCCTGGCGCGATGACGAAGCGTGCGTCCCGGGCGCCGAGGTACGTGCGACCCTCGTCCAGTACGCCGATGCCCCCCAGGAAACCGGTCAGGATTGCCTGGTGCAGTGCGCCGGTCGACGCGGGCTCGACGTTCGGAGTCAGCTGCTGTGCCGCCATGATGTCGGACAGTTGCTCGTGAAGATCCTGCCACTCGCGCATGCGCACGAACGACAGGAAGTTCTCCTTGCACCAGCGACGCGGCGCCCGGCTGCCGCCGCCCGCCTGCTCGCGGGCTGCCCGCCACAGGTTCAGCACCGCAACGAAGTCCGAGCGCTCGTCGGCGAACTGCGCGTGCTTCTCGTCGGCCGCCTCGGTCTTGTCCGCGGGGCGCTCGCGAGGATCCTGGATGCTGAGAAACGCGGCGATGATCAGCGCCTCGGTCAGGCAACCGGTACGCCCCGCCTCCAGCAATATCCGGGCGAGCCGCGGATCGACCGGCAGGCTCGCCATGCGCCGCCCGAGGCGCGTGATGCGCCGGTCGCCGTCGACTGCGCTCAGTTCCTGCAGCAGGCGGTACCCGTCGTTCAGCAGGCGCGTGTCCGGCGCGTCGAGGAACGGGAAGTCCTCAGGGGCGCCAAGCCCTAGCGCGGCCATCTGCAGGATCAGGCTGGCGAGATTCGTGCGCAGGATCTCCGGATCGGTGTACTGCGGCCGCGCCTCGAACTCCTCCTCGGAATACAGGCGGATGCAAATGCCCTCGCCGACGCGCCCGCAACGCCCCTTGCGCTGATCCGCGCTCGCGCGCGACACGGCCTCGATCGGCAACCGCTGGAACTTCGCCCGCGGGCTGTAGCGGCTGATCCGCGCGAGCCCGCTGTCCACCACGAAGCGGACGCCGGGAATCGTCAGCGACGTCTCGGCCACGTTGGTCGCCAGCACCACGCGGCGGCGCTTGTGCGCAGCGAATATCCGGTCCTGCTCGGCGGACGAAAGCCGGGCATAGAGCGGCAGCACCTCCCAGTCGCGCAGCCTGCGTCCGGCCCAGGAAGTCGCGACACTCCGCAATCTGCTTCTCGCCCGGCAGGAACACCAGCGCGTCGCCCTCGATGCCGTGACTGTCGGCCTCGAGCTCGTCGAGCGCAGCGCCCACCGCTTCAGGCAACGACGGGGCCTCTGCATCGTCTTCATGCAACGGCCGATATCGCACTTCGACCGGGTAGCTGCGCCCCTCGACGTCCACGACGGGCGCACCCTCGAAGTAGGCGGCGAATCGCGCGGTCTCGATCGTCGCCGAGGTCACGATCACGCGCAGCTCGGGACGCCGCCGGACGAGCCGCTTGCAGACGCCGAGCAGGAAGTCGACGTTCAGGTTGCGCTCGTGCGCCTCGTCGAGGATCAGCGTGTCGTAGCGCTCGAGCAGCGGATCGCCCTCGAGCTCGCGCAGCAGCAATCCGTCGGTCATCAGCTTGACCAGCGTGCGCGGGCTGGTGCGATCGACGAATCGCACCTGGTAACCGACGAGTTCGCCCGGCGCGGAACCGATCTCCTCGCTGACTCGATGCGCGAGTGCCTGCGCGGCGATGCGTCGCGGCTGCGTGTGCCCGATCAGCCCCAACACGCCGCGGCCGAGCTCGAGACAGATCTTCGGCAGCTGCGTGCTCTTGCCGCTCCCGGTCGCGCCGCTGACGATGACCACGCTCGACGAGGCGATGGCGGCGGCGATGTCCGCGCGACGCGCATGCACCGGCAGCGTCTCGTCATAGCGTACGACCGGCACGGACGAGCGCCGGGCTTCGACGCGTTCGACCGACGCCCGCATCTGCGCTTGCAGCCGTTCGATCTCGCGCGGATCC
Source organism: uncultured Gammaproteobacteria bacterium (assembly GCA_963776815.1). GTDB lineage: Bacteria > Pseudomonadota > Gammaproteobacteria > Steroidobacterales > Steroidobacteraceae > RPQJ01. Next base: position 50,346 of record CAVZNZ010000013.1, on the reverse strand, counting down.
ACGGCTGCGCCGCGGCTTGCGAGCCGGTCGATCGTGGATGTGAACCGCCGCCGATCGCGCAGCAGGCACCCGCCGAGGAGCTCGCGCTGCGCCGCGAGCTCGGCTTTCAGCCTGTCTCCCGCTTTGCCTGCGCCCACAGCGCCTCCAGCTCGTCGGCCGTCGCGTCGGCGGGTGCCCTGCCCTGCGCGGCCAGCAGCGCTTCGATCCGGCGGAAGCGCCGCTCGAACTTGCCGCCGGCATCGCGCAGCGCGCCTTCAGGATCGACCTGCAGGTGGCGCGCGAGTTGCGCAACGCTGAACAGCAGGTCGCCGAGCTCTTCCCGCACGTGAGCGACCTGGCCGCCCTCCACCGCTCCCTGCAGTTCGCCAATTTCCTCGCGCACCTTGTCCAGAACACCGGCAGCGTCGGGCCAGTCGAACCCGACGCGAGCCGCGCGCGAGCCGAGCTTCGCGGCACGGGTCAGCGCAGGGAGCCCGAGCGTCACGCCGTCGAGCGCGCCTTCGGCCCCGCCCTCCGCCCTGCGCTCTGCGGCCTTGTGCTTCTCCCACGCCGCCGTCTGCTCGCGCCGCATCGGCGATCGTCGCATCGCCGAACACGTGCGGATGACGCCGTTCGAGCTTGTCGCTGATCGCGTTCGCCACGTCGTCGAACCCGAACAGCGCCTGCTCCTCGGCGATCCGGGACTGGAAGACCACCTGGAACAGGAGGTCACCGAGCTCGTCGCGAACGTGACCGACGTCGCCGCGCTCGATCGCATCCGCGAGCTCATAGGCCTCCTCGATCGTGTGCGGCGCGATGCTCTGCCACGTCTGCTCGCGGTCCCACGGGCAGCCGCGCTGCGGATCCCGCAGCTTCGCCATGATCTCGAGCAGACGGTCCATGCCCAAGGCTCAACCCTCCCGCAGCACGCGATACAGCGTGACCAGCATGCCCGCCGTCGCTCCCCAGATGTTCCGCCCCTGGTACGGGATGTCGTAGGCCTGGAACGTGTGGCCGCCGAACTGCCGTTCGCGGGCCACGTGGTTCGCCGCGTCGAGCACGAAATCGAGCGGCACCTCGAACACGTCGTCGACCTCGGTTCGATCGAGCTCAGCTCGAACGCCGGCCGCACGAAAGCGACGACCGGAGTCACCAGGTAGCCGGTGATCACGATGTGATCACGCAGGTAACCGGCCAGCGACACGTGCTCGCGGCCGAGGCCGATCTCCTCCTCCGTCTCACGCAGCGCGGTCTCCCAGGGGCTCGCATCCCCGGATTCCATGCGCCCGCCCGGGAAGCTGATCTGGCCCGGATGATTCTTCAGGTGCGACGCACGTTGCGTCAGCAGCACCGTGAGTCCCTCCGGCCGGTCGATCAGCGGCACCAGCACTGCCGCCCGGGAGAATTCCGCCGGAAGCAGCTTGCGCAAAGCCTCGGCCTGGCCGGGCTCGAGACCGGCGACCAGCGGCTGCAGCGGATCACCGCCCGGCGCCGTATCCCGCAGGCGCTGCTCGATCAGTTGGCGCAGCGACACTCAATCCCCCGATCCGCCGTGGCGGACGCCGCCGCGCGTGAGTGCCGCCGGGTCGAGCAGCCTCGCGAGCTTCTGCTCGCCGAGGTCGGTCATTTCCGCCGCGACCTCGCGCACCGGACGCCCCTCGGCGTAGGACTTCTTGGCAATGGCTGCCGCGAGGTCATAACCGATCACGGGATTGAGCGCGGTCACCAGCATCGGGTTGCGCTCGAGCGCGGCCACGAGCTGCCGCGAATTCACCGTGAAACCCGCGATCGCGCTGCGGGCCAGCGCCCGCGAGCCGCCGGCGAGCAGCTCGATGCTCTGCAGCAGGTTGTAGGCAATCACGGGCAACATAACGTTCAGCTGGAAGTTGCCGGACTGTCCGGCCACCGCGACGGTCGCGTCGTTGCCGATCACCTGCGCCGACGCCATCGCGACGGCCTCCGGAACGACGGGGTTCACCTTGCCCGGCATGATGCTGCTGCCCGGCTGCAGCGCAGGCAACGCCACCTCCGCGAGCCCTGCCAGCGGCCCGCTGTTCATCCAGCGCAGGTCATTCGAGATTTTCATCAGCGACACGGCCAGCGTTCGCAACTGGCCCGAGACTTCGACCGCCGTATCCTGGGAACTCAGCGAGGCGAAGAAGTCGCGGCTCGGCCGCAGGTCGAGACCCGTCTGCTTCGACAGCAGTGCCGCGAACTTCGCGGCGAACTCCGGCGGTGCATTGATGCCGGTGCCGACGGCCGTCCCGCCCTGCGCAAGGCTGTGCAGGCGCGGACGGCACGACTGCAGTCGCGCGACCGCGTCCTCGACCTGGGTTCGCCAGGCACCGAGCTCCTGGCCAAGCGTCAGCGGCATCGCATCCATCAGGTGCGTGCGCCCGGTCTTCACGGCTTCGCCAACGTCGGCCGCCTTCCGCGCGATCGTCTCCGACAGCTCCTTCAGCGCAGGCAGCAGCTGTTCCGCAATCGCGAGCGCCGCGCTCGAGGTGAATCACCGTCGGGATCACGTCGTTGCTGCTCTGGCTGCGATTCACGTGGTCGTTCGGGTGCACCGGAGTGCCGCCGGTGTACTGGGTCGCCAGGTGCGCGATCACCTCGTTCGCATTCATGTTGCTGCTGGTGCCCGAGCCGGTCTGGAACACGTCCACCGGGAAGTGAGTCGTCGTACCGGCCTTCCGCCACCTCGAGCGCCGCCTTCTGGATCGCGAAAGCGCGCACGCGGTCGAGATCGCCGAGCTCGAGGTTCGCACCGGCCGCGGCCCACTTCACCAGGCCCAGCGCGCGTATGAAGCCTCGCGGCATGGCGCAGCCCGCTGATCGGGAAATTCTGCACGGCACGCTGCGTCTGGGCGCCCCACAGCGCCCAGGAGGGCACGCGCAGTTCGCCCATGCTGTCGCGCTCCAGCCGAAACTCGTTTGCGGACATGTGGTTGCGCTCCGAGACGGTGCGCAGGCGCCACGGACGGGCCCTGCGGTATCATCGCGGATCGTAACATCTCCCGGATTTGCGCATGAGTCTCAACTCCCTCACGGCCCTCTCGCCGGTGGACGGTCGCTACGCCAACCGTTGCGCCGAGCTGCGCGAGCTCTTCAGTGAGTCCGGCCTCATCCGGGCCCGCGTCCGCGTCGAGATCGCCTGGCTGCAGGCACTGGCCGGACATCCGGGCATCCCGGAGATGCAGGGGCTGACCAAGGCTGACCTCTCGAGCGCAGCCCAGGTCGCCGCAGGATTCGACGAGGCCGGCGCGGCGGCGGTCAAGGCCATCGAGCGCGAGACCAATCACGACGTGAAGGCCGTCGAGTACTTCATCAAGTCGAAGCTCGCCGACCACGCGGGCTGGCGCTCGCGCCTCGAGTTCGTGCACTTCGCCTGCACGTCCGAGGACATCAACAACCTGTCGTATGCGCTGCTCTGTGCGGCCGCGCGGGACAAGGTGCTGCTGCCGCGGCTCGACGGACTGCTGGACGCGCTGCGCGTGATGGCGCACGCGCACGCGGCGGACGCGATGATGGCCCGCACGCACGGCCAGCCCGCCACGCCGACGACGCTCGGCAAGGAGGTCGCCGTGTTCGTCCGCCGGCTGCGCCGGCGCGCGCGACGAGCTCGCCGCGCGTCGCGATCCTCGGCAAGATGAACGGCGCCGTCGGCAACTACAACGCTCACCTCGCGGCCTATCCCGACGTGGACTGGCCGGAATTGAGCCGCCGGCTCGTCGAGTCACTGGGCCTCGACGTTCAATCCGCTGACGACGCAGATCGAGCCGCACGACTGGATGGCGCGAGTACTTCGACGCACTCGCCCGCGCCAACACGGTGCTGCTCGACCTGTGCCGCGACTTCTGGGGCTACATCTCGGTCGGCTACTTCCGCCAGAAGGTCGTCGCGGGCGAAGTCGGCTCCTCGACGATGCCGCACAAGGTCAACCCGATCGACTTCGAGAATGCCGAGGGCAACTTCGGCGTTGCGAACGCGCTGCTGCGGTTCATGTCGGACAAGCTGCCGGTTTCGCGCTGGCAGCGGGACCTCACCGACTCGACGGTACAGCGCAACATCGGCGTTGCGCTCGCGCACGCGGACGTCGCGATCCAGTCCGTGTCGCGCGGGCTCGCGAGGCTCGAGGTCGACCGCAACCGTCTCGCGGCGGAGCTCGATGCCAACTGGGAACTGCTCGCCGAGCCGATCCAGACGGTGATGCGCCGTTATGCCGTGCCCGAGGCGTACGAGCAGCTGAAAGCCCTGACGCGTGGCCGCAGCCTGGACGCCGCGGCCGTCGCGCAGTTCATCGACGGGCTGCCGCTGCCTGCTGCAGAAAAGAAGCGCCTGGCGGAGCTCACGCCCGCGACGTACATCGGCCTCGCCACACGCCTCGCCCGCGATGTCTGACGGCGCGCGCGGCCGCGCCTCTCGAACTGCGGGCAGCGACCTGGCAGGACGATCGCGCGGCGCTCGAGTCCGTGCGTCGATGCGTATTCATCGAAGAACAGGGCATTCCTGAATCCGAGGAGTGGGACGACACGGATCCCGCCAGCCGGCACGTGCTTGCGATCACTGAAAAACGTGACGTGGTTGGCACGGGCCGCCTCGAACCCAGCGGTAAGATCGGTCGCGTCGCAGTACTGCCGCAGTACCGCGGCACCGGGGTCGGCAGCGCAATCATGGGCCACCTCGTGAACCAGGCCACAGAACTGGGATTCACGGAGGTATACCTTCACGCTCAGGCGACCGCCGTGGACTTCTACGAGCGGCTGGGTTTCCGGGCCGAAGGGCCCGAGTTCGACGAGGTCGGCATCCCACACAGGCGGATGCGTCGGGGGATCGGGCGAAGAGATGAATACAAGGCTGGATGTAGCGGGAAGCAGGAGCATTCTGACGACGCTCGATGAATATCGGGCGGCCGTGACCGAGCTCGCCGACCCGCGCCCAGCGCTCCCTGTCGATCTACACGCCGGACCTCGAGCCCCAGCTCTACGACCAGGACTGTTTCCTCGAGCCGCTGAAACGGCTCGTGCTCGCCCGCAGCCACGCGCGGCTGCGCGTGCTGATCTCCGACCCGAGCCGCGTGTCGCGCGAAGGCAATCGCTTCATGCAGATGGCGCGGCGCCTCACGAGCTACATCGACCTGCGCAACGTCGCGCCCGAGTACCGCAGCAACCCCTGCTCGTTCATCGTGGCCGACGACAAGGCCATGGCTTATCGCCAGCAGTCATCGCGCTGGGACGGCATCGTCGAGTTCAACGACCAGGCCGTCGTGCGCCGCTATCTTTCGTACTTCGACGAAGTCTGGGCCGGCAGCATCATCCAGCCCGAGCTGCGCGCGACCGCAATCGACTTCTAGGCGCGGCCGGAGCCCCATCGGTTTCGTATAATGACCGGCATGGTATGGAAGCCGGACGTAACCGTAGCCGCCGTTGCCGAGCGTGACGGCCGGTTCCTCCTCGTCGAAGAACGCGCCAGCGGGCGCGTCGTGATCAACCAGCCAGCGGGACACCTCGAGGACGGCGAGACGTTCCTCGATGCCATCGTGCGCGAAACGCTCGAGGAGACCGCGTGGCTGTTCCGCCCGAGGCCGTGATCGGCGTGTACGTCTGGCGCCCCGAGCACCTGAGCCGCACGTTCCTGCGGGTCGCGTTCTCCGGAGAACTCCTGTCGCACGATCCCGGCCGCACGCTGGATCACGGCATCCTGCGCACTCGCTGGCTCGATCGGTCGAGCTCGCGGATCCCCGCGCCCGGCTGCGCAGCCCGCTCGTGCTGCAGTGCGTGGACGACTTCCTCGCCGGCGCCCGCTATCCCCTTTCGCTGATCAGTCACCTGATTTCGGCTCCGGCTCGCTCGCTGCGAGCGGCTGAGCTCGATCGCCACCGCGTCCGCGTTGTTCTCCGTCTGATCGGGGTACACGTCCCCGAACACGCCGTGAACCCATCCATGGGGGCTCCGGCCGCGGCGTCCGGTGATCTCAACCGGTCGATGCAACGAATTGACCAAATCGTTCAGCGGGGCTTTGCCGAGCCGAGAGTTTGCCGCGGTCGGCCGTTGAGCTCGGCCGCCACTGCATCCAAGTGTGCCTGAGAGTAGTGGGCGAGGTCCTTGCCCTTCGGGAAGTATTGCCGCAGCAGGCCGTTGGTGTTCTCGTTCGAGCCTCGTTGCCAGGGACTGTAGGGGTCGCAGAAGTACACCTTCACCTGCGTGTCGAGCGTGAACTGCCGGTGCGAGGCCATCTCGATCCCGCGATCCCAGGCCAGCGAGCGGCGCAGTTCTTTCGGCAGCCGCTGTATCTTGCAGGCCAGGGCTTGGGCCACCCGGAGACTGTTTTTGTCCGGCATCTTCACCAGCATCACGAACCGTGAATGGCGCTCGACGAGCGTGGCGATCTGCGACCCGCCCGAGCCGCACAACAGGTCCCCTTCCCAGTGCCCGGGTACCGCCCGGTCGGCGGCCTCTGCCGGCCGCTCGCTGATCGAGAGCGCGCCGACGATCGATCCGCCGCGAGCGCCGCGGCCCTCGGCATGTCGCGCCCCGCGGCGCGGCCGTCCGCTGCGCAGATACACGGTCAGTTCCCGCTTCAGCGCCCCGCGCGTCTGGACGTAGAGCGTCCGGTAAATCGTCTCGTGCGACACCCGCATACTCTGGTCCGCGGGGTAGCGCCGGACAAGCCATGCGGAGATCTGCTCGGGCGACCACTTCTGCTGCAACCGCGCCGCGACGCGTTCACGCAGTCGGGCATCCCGAGCCAGGCGGCACTGCTTGGGTCGACGGGCTCGTCGCCAGGCACGTTGATCCGCCCGGTTGGCCCGATAGGCCCTCGACCCGCCGTTACGAGACACCTCCCGACTCACGCTCGAGGCGCGCGTCCGAGCGCACGGGCGATCGAGCGCAACGACTGGCCCGTGGCCATGCCGCGCGATATCTCCTCGCGCTCCGCCAGGCTCAGCGATCGCGGGGCGCGTGTGCGTGGCGGTGGACTGATGCCTCCCATCCCGTCGAGGACGAAACTCACGGTGCTCTTCGACCGTGAAAGGGCCAGTGCGATCTTCCAGATCGGCTCGCCCGCCCGATAGCGCGACCAAAGCTCCACGCGCTCGCCTCGGCTCAGATGTCCCATGCAACACTCCTTACCCCTTCCGCGTTGTAGTGTTGCATCGACCGGTTGAGATCACCCCATGCCGCGGACGGGTTCGGCGACGTGTACCCCGACCAGACGGAGACATGAGCGGAGTCTGGCATTCGCACCCGGCGGTCCGCGCGGATTGGCGCCGATTGCTCCACTATCGTGACGCTTGCGCACTGACAGGGGCGTCGCCGTCTGGGGCTTTCAGTCCGGAGGTCTTTGCGCGGAACCGTGCGCGGCATGGACGCCGCGCCCGGAGCCCCCATGGATGGGTTTACGGCGTTTCCGCGCACCGACTCCGGACGGCAAGCCCTGAGGCGCGCGGCCACGAATGCGCCACGTGAGCACCCGCGAACGCAGTAGTCCTGGGCATCTCCGGCGGCGTGGACTCCGCCGTCGCCGCCGCGCTGCTCAAGGACGCGGGCTACGACGTGCACGCGCTGTTCATGCGCAACTGGGACGAGGACGAGGACGGCTACTGCACCGCCGCCGCCGACCTGCAGGACGCGCGCAGGGTCTGCGACGAGCTCGGCATCCCGCTGCACACGGTCAACTTCGCGGCCGATTACCGCGAGCGGGTCTTCGCGCACTTCCTCGACGAACTGCGGCCGGCCGCACGCCGAACCCCGACGTCGCCTGCAACCGCGAGATCAAGTTCGGCGTCTGCTTCGAGCATGCCGACGGCTCGGCGCGAGCTGGTTCGCGACGGGTCATTACGCGCGCACCGCGATCGTCGACGGGCAGGCGCGACTGCTGCGCGCCGCCGATCGCTGGCAAGGACCAGACCTACTTCCTGCACACCGTGCCCGGCGAGCTGCTGGCGCGCACGCTGTTCCCGATCGGCGGGCTGACCAAGGCCGAGGTGCGGCGCATCGCGCACGAGCGGGCGCTGCCCGTGCACGACAAGCGCGACAGCACCGGCATCTGCTTCATCGGCGAGCGACCGTTCGCGCGAGTTCCTCGCGACGCTACCTGCCGGCCCAGCCCGGCGCCATCGAGACCCCCGAGGGCCGTCGCGCTCGGCGACGCATCGCGGACTGATGTACTACACGCTGGGCCAGCGCCAGGGCCTGGAGCTCGGCGGCGTGCGGGGTGCGGCCGAGGCGCCCTGGTACGTGGCCGCCAAGGACCTCGGCACGCAACGTGCTGGTGGTCGTCCAGCAGCACGACGACCCGCTGCTGCTGTGCCGGGACTTCGACACCGAGCGCAGCTCACTGGATCGCCGGCCGCCCCCCGGCGGCGAGTTTCGCTTGCACGGTCAAGACGCGCTATCGGCAGCCGACCAGCCCTGCGTGGTCGCAGTTCGCGGCCGACGGCAGCTGCCTGGTACGGACCGAGACCCGCAGCGGGCCGTAACGCCCGGACAATCGGCCGTTTTCTACGCGGGCGAGACCTGCCTGGGCGGGGCGTGATCGCCCGACGGCCGCGATCGATACGCCCTGCCGCGAGCCCCCCGACCAGCTATAATTCCGCGGCTAACTCGGGCCCGATCGATCTCCCGGAGGTTTCATGAACGACAGTTTCAAGACCCGCCAGACGCTGGCGGTGGGCAGCCAGTCCTACGAGATCTTCAGCCTGCCGGCGATCAGGGCCACGACCTCGGGCGCCTGCCCTTCTCGCTGAAGATCCTGCTCGAGAACCTGCTGCGCTTCGAGGACGGCGTCAACGTCACGCGCGCCGACATCGAGGCGCTGCTCAACTGGGACGCCAAGGCGGCCCCGAGCCACGAGATCGCGTTCACGCCGGCGCGCGTGATCATGCAGGACTTCACCGGCGTGCCGGTCGTCGTCGACCTCGCCGCGATGCGCGAGGCGATGACGCGCCTCGGCGGCGACCCGCAGGAGATCAACCCGCTCGCGCCCGCCGAACTGGTCATCGACCACTCCGTGCAGGTCGACGAGTACGGCGCCGCCGACTCGCTGCGCGAAGAACAACGCGATCGAGTTCGCCCGCAACGGCGAGCGCTACTCGTTCCTGCGCTGGGGCCAGACGGCGTTCAGCAACTTCAAGGTCGTGCCGCCGAACACCGGCATCGTCCACCAGGTGAACGTCGAGCACCTCGCGCGCGTCGTGTTCGCCGAGGACAAGGACGGCGAGCAAGCGCGCCTATCCCGACACGCTGGTCGGCACCGACTCGCACACGACGATGGTCAACGGCCTCGGCGTGCTCGGCTGGGGCGTGGGCGGCATCGAGGCCGAGGCCGCGATGCTCGGCCAGCCCGTCACGATGCTGATCCCGCAGGTGATCGGCTTCCGGCTCAAGGGCACGCTGCCCGCCGGCGCCACGGCCACCGACCTCGTGCTCACGGTCACCGAGATGCTGCGCAAGAAGGGCGTGGTCGACAAGTTCGTCGAGTTCTTCGGCGACGGCCTCGCCGGCCTGCCGCTGGCCGACCGCGCGACGATCGCCAACATGGCGCCCGAGTTCGGCAGCACCTGCGGCATCTTCCCGATCGACGAGGAGACGATCCGCTACCTCGAGCTCACCGGCCGCAGCGCCGAGCAGATCGCGCTGGTCGAGGCCTACGCGAAGGCGCAGGGCCTGTGGCGCACGAACGGCATGCGCGAGGCGGACTACACCGACGTGCTCGAGCTCGACCTCGCCACCGTCGAGCCGAGCCTCGCGGGCCCGAAGCGCCCGCAGGACCGCGTGCCGCTGCAAGTCCTCGAAGGACATCTATCGCAAGCACCTGGCGAAGATGGCCGACGAGCGCAGCAGAAGAACCCGGCGGCGACCGGCAAGGGCCGGCGACCACCGGCGGCAAGAGCTTCGACGTCGACGGACGGCGCGGTGCTGATCGCCGCGATCACCAGCTGCACCAACACCTCGAACCCGGCGGTGCTGGTCGCCGCCGGCCTGCTCGCCCGCAATGCGCGCAAGCGCGGCCTCACGTCGAAGCCCTGGGTCAAGACCAGCCTGGCGCCCGGCTCGCGCGTCGTCACCGACTACCTGCAAGGCCGCGGCCTGCTGACCGACCTCGAGGCCGTGGGCTTCTACGTCGTCGGCTACGGCTGCACGACCTGCATCGGCAACTCGGGCCCGCTGCGGCCCGAGATCTCCGACGCCGTGAAGGCCGGCGACGTGATCGCGACGTCGGTGCTCTCCGGCAACCGCAACTTCGAAGGCCGCGTGCACCCGGAAGTGAAGATGAACTTCCTCGCCTCGCCGCCGCTCGTCGTCGCCTATGCGCTCGCCGGCACGATGGACATCGACCTGAACTCCGAGCCGCTCGGCACGGGCATCGGACGGCAAGCCCGTGTTCCTCAAGGACATCTGGCCGACCGCGAAGGAGATCCAGGAGACGGTCGCGAACTGCGTCAACTCCGGGCATGTTCAAGAAGGGCTACGCGAGCGTGTTCGCCGGCGACGAGAACTGGAACGCGATCAAGGTGCCGAAGGGCGAGGTCTACGAGTGGGAGCCGACGTCCACCTACGTGCGCAACCCGCCCTACTTCGACGGCATGACGCATGACGCCGGGCGCGGTCGCCGACATCCGCGGCGCGCGCGTGCTCGCGCTGCTCGGCGACTCGGTCACCACCGACCACATCTCGCCCGCCGGCAACATCTCCAAGACCAGCCCGGCCGCGAAGTACCTGATGGCACAGGGCGTGCAGCCGGTGGACTTCAACTCCTACGGCGCGCGGCGCGGCAACCACGAAGTGATGATGCGCGGCACGTTCGCCAACATCCGCCTGCGCAACCTGCTGGTGCCCGGCACCGAGGGCGGCGTCAGCGTGCACATCCCGACCGGCGAGCAGATGTCGATCTACGACGCCGCGATGAAGTACAAGGCCGACGGCACGCCGCTGATCGTGATCGCCGGCAAGGAGTACGGCACCGGCTCGTCGCGCGACTGGGCGGCCAAGGGCACGATGCTGCTCGGCGTGCGTGCGGTGATCGCCGAGAGCTTCGAGCGCATCCACCGCTCCAACCTGATCGGCATGGGCGTGCTGCCGCTGCAGTTCAAGGACGGCGAGAACGCGCAGAGCCTCGGCCTCACCGGCAAGGAGACCTTCGAGATCATCGGGCTGAACGGCGGTGCGGCGAAGATGGTGACGGTGGTCGCCACGCCGGCCTCGGGCGCGCCGATCAAGTTCGAGGCGCGCGTGCGCATCGACACGCCGAAGGAGCGCGAGTACTACCAGCACGGCGGCATCCTGCAGTACGTGCTGCGGCAGCTCGCCGGCGCGAGCAAGGCGGCCTGAGGACAGCGAGCAGTGAACAGGGGGTAGTGGATCGTGAATGCAGGGTCCACTGCCGCCCTCGAGCCGCTGATCGAAGAGGCGGCGGCTGCGCTCACTAAGGCGCGGCACGTCTGCGTGATCACGGGCGCGGGGATCTCGGCCGAGAGCGGGATCCCCACGTTCCGCGATGCGTTGACCGGCCTCTGGGCGAAATTCAGCCCCGAGGAACTCGCGACTCCAGAAGCGTTTGAGCGCGACCCGAAGTTCGTCTGGGACTGGTACGAATTCCGCCGCGAGCTGATCCGCAAGGCCCAGCCCAATCAGGGCACTACGCCCTCGCCGAACTCGCGGGACGCGTCCCGCTCCTGACGCTTGTTACCCAGAACGTCGACGGACTTCATCAGCGCGCCGGCAGCAAGGGCGTGCTCGAATATCACGGCAACATCCTGCGCGACCGCTGCACGGTCGAGCAGGTCATCGCCGATCGCTCCGAGGACTCGCGACACGGCCTGCCCCGCTGCGCCGCCTGCGGCGGCCTGCTGCGACCCGACGTCGTCTGGTTCGGCGAGGCGATCCCGCGCGGGGCCGATGCTCGCGGCCGCCGATGCCGCGGAACGCTGCGACGTATTCCTCTCGGTTGGAACGTCGTCGCTGGTCTATCCCGCCGCCGGCCTCGCCGAGAGCGCGCTCCGGTCCGGCGCCACCGTGATCGAAGTCAACCCGAACCGGACCGACCTTTCCCGCGCTGCCGACATCGTGCTGGCCGGGCCCTCCGGCGAACTCCTGCCCCGGCTGCTCGCGGCGCTGCGCTAGAAGAGGATCCCGAACAGCTTCTTCAGCAGTTCCTCGAGCGGCATCAGCGTGAGGACCAGCGGCACGATCGGGGCCACGGTCGCCACCGCGAGCTGGAACATCGCGTCCTTCGTAACCGGGACGATGCGCATGCTGCGCACGACCTCGAAGCTGTTGCCGAGGTCGGCGAGTGACTGGATATCCCCGGTTCCCAGGAACTGTTCGCCGTCGGATCCATCGCCTCGCAGCCACTTGGCGTCGAAGTCGCGGACGTAGCGTTGCGCGAGCGTGCCGTAATCGCGCAGACCTGTGCGCTTCACCAGCGCGAGCTGGGGCGAGAACACCAGCAGCGGACCCACGACCAGAACACCATGAAGATCACGACCAGCAGGATCTCGAGCCGGAACTGCGTCAGGGTGGCGCCCATGTAGAAGATCTGGTTGGCGAACTGCCCCGCAACCAGCGCGCCGTGCGCCATCAGCAGCGGGACGAATGCATTTGCGGTCGCCGCGAGGAATCCCAGGCCGCCGAGCCGGTCCGGATGCGTGGGAACGAGGTTGAGCCGGATCCGTGAAACCTGCCAGAGCAGCCGCGTCCAGATGAACAGGCGGAAATACCAGCGGCACAGCAGGAACTGGAAAATGGGCAGGCTGACGTAGCCGTACCAGGCTCCGGCCAGCGTCAGGCTGGACCCTTCGCCGGTCGGCGTCGCGTACCAGGTGGCCGCATCGAGCGCCATGTAATGACGCCAGATGATCGTTACGCCGACCACGTAGACGAACACCATCAGCAGCACCTCGACCAGCACCGAGTTGCGCAGCCGATAGGCCGATGCAATCGCCGCGTCGAGGGCGGCCCTGCGTCGTCGGGAATCAGGTGCCGTTCCAGGAACGTGCGTGCCAACGGCCGCATGCGCTGGTGCACGACGAGCTCCGCCGCGATCAGCAGCGGTATCACCACGAGGAACTTGACGTGGACGTCCACGTCCATCAGGAACGGGACCGACGCGCCCCCGCCCAGCAACTGCCCTCCCAGTGCCGAGAGCACCAGCAGCGGCAGCCATGCGAGCAGCGAGATCACGACGATGCGCCGGCGCTGCAGCATCAGCGCGTCGTCCGACAGGTGCGTTCGTCGCAGCAGCTGGAACAGGGGCCCGCCGAGCACGAGCGAGAAGTCCGGCGGGTCGCTCAACAGCCTCGCGCCACCCGTGGCGGCCGGCGCTTCAGCGGGATTCATGCTCATCACTGTCCTCCAGAACGTGCACGCATCGAGGCCTGCTCATCCCGCCGGCGTGCCGCCCGAGGCGCCACCGAGCCCCTGGGAATCGGGCACGCGGGCAAGCGCGAGATCCTCTGCAAGCCTGTAATGCTCCGGCAGCGTTCGATCGAGCAGGTCGATCTGCGAACGCAGTGCCGCGTGCCTCGACACCGGCAGCGAGCGAATCAGGTTCTCCAGCATCGCGCGCATGCGTCGCGCGATCTGCACGTTGTTCGCGCCACAGGCGCGGATCTCGGTGAACGCGATGTGCACGAAGTCGTCCCAGTTCGGAGTCCTGAGCACGAGTCGCACCTGCGCCCGCCGGGTCGTGCACGACCTCGTCGTGCAGCCGACGCTTGCCGACGAACCGCAGCAGCCGGTGGATCTGGTCCATCGCCAGCACCGCCGTCGTCGGGTCGTTGATCGCGGGCGACAGCGCCTTCAGCGCGATGTCCACGAGGATCCGGAAGGAGAACATCGGATCCTGCTCCATCGTGCGCTCGGAACCGAATGCGACACATTCCCGCAGCTTGTCCTCATCAATCGCGGCCGCGAGCCCATAGAGCCTGAAGAGCGGCTCGTCGGTCGCAACGAAGTCGCCCACCTGCGGCACGAATTCGATGACTCCGTTCGTGCGCGCCGCTTCCGCAACGAGCGTATCGATCTCGATCGCGAGAACGATCTGGGAGCGGCCCCGTGGCTCACGACCAACGCCGGCCCCTCGGCGACGTAGCGACGGCCGGCGTCCCCCGCGGCCTGGGTCTCCGCACCCTCACGCGCGTACACCTTGCGCACCACGTCGATGCCCTCGTCGCAGACCAGTGCGACGATGTTCACCGGGCGGAGCAGTCGTGCCGCATGGTCGATGAAGAACAGGAACGACGCCAGGCAAGCGATGCCGAGCAGCGCGGCGACGAAAGTCGCGAGTTCGAATCACGGTCGATTCCGTCCGGTTCAAGTCCACTGACCGCGAACAGCAGCGTGAACACGTTCAGGCCGACCGAATACTTGATCACCGGGTCCCGCAGCAGCGTCGTGGCGATGATTCGCGGCGTCAGCTGCGCGCTCGCCACCTGCAGCGCGACGAGCAAGGAACCGAACGAGAAGACGATGAACGAAAGGGTCAGCGTGATCAGCGTCTGGAACAGCGCACGGGCACCGTCCACCCCCAGGTCGGTGAGATCCCAGGTGACCCATTGCTCGACGAACTGCAGCAGGCGGTAGGTCGCGCGCTCGAGCACGACGGCCAGCAGCGGCACGACCCACAGCGTCGAGCGCAGGTAGCTTGCTGACCGGTACAGCCTGCTCCAGCCGAGGTGCTCACGGAGCCAGCGCTTGAGGTGCATCCGTGTGGACTGCGGCGACTCGGGCAGCGCGCCCGCGGCAGCAGATCCTTCGTTACGCGTCATCGAGGCACCCCACTTGCGAATCGCCACCCGGAACTGGACAGGTTATCCGACTGCCCGCCGAGGTGGCTGCCGGCGCAGCTGCGGAACTACGGTGTTTCCAGTCCAGTGCTCTGCGGACAATGGCGCGGCGCGGCCGTCAGGGGACACGTCAGCATGGCTGCTTCCGCCTGACTCCGGCAGGACCGATGTCCACCTCGATCAGAGCATCCTTCGTCCACAAGTACCTCGACCCGGCGACGACCATGGGCGAGGTGCTGTTCGGCCTGATCATGACGCTCACCTTCACGCTGGGCGCGGGCCTCACGATCCAGGAAGAGGGCCGCGAGGGCGCGCGGCAGCTGCTGATCGCCACGATCGGCTGCAACATCGCCTGGGGCGTCATCGACGGCGTCTTCTACATGCTCGGGCAGCTGTTCGAGCGCGGGCGTCGACGACGCGTCGTGCAACTCGTGCGCAGCACGACGCGGGACGTAGACGCGGCGACCATGGTCGCCGGCGAACTGGACGACATCATCGACAAGGTGATGACACAGGGGGAGCGGCAGGTACTGTACGGGCGCATCGTCGAGCAGGTCCGCAAGGGCGAGATCCCGCCGAACCGCATCACGCGCGCGGACGTCATGGGCGGCATCGCAAGCTTCTGGCTGGTGTTCTTCGCCAGCCTGCCTGCGGCCATCCCGTTCCTGTTCATCGACGATGCGCACGTCGCGTTGCGCATCTCGAACGCCATCCTGCTGGGCCTGCTGTTCTGGGCCGGCTATCGATTTGCGCGCTACACTACGGCACGGCCCGTCCTGACCGGGCTGTTCTTCCTGCTTTTCGGAGCCGCGCTGGTGGTAATGGCCATCGCGCTTGGCGGCTGAGCCTTCGACCAGGAACTTTCAAGGAACCCGCAAATGAACTCACCGTCCCGCCGGCAGTTACAGGCCGCCCTTGGGATTGCGGCCGCGCTGGCCGGCATGCTCGCCGCCACCGCAGCGGACGCCTCCATGTTCGCCGGCGAAGCCCTGGATACCGCGGCCAACGTGCTGGCGTGGATCGTGCTGATCGTCGTCCCGATCGTCGGGATCGTGGTGTTCTGGCTGGTGCACATCCTCCCGGAGAAGGTCGCCGAGCAGAAGCGTCATCCGCAGACCAAGGCGATCCAGGTGCTGTGCCTGCTGTCGCTGGTCTTCGGCGGGCTGCTCTGGCCGCTCGCCTGGCTCTGGGCGTATTCGAAGCCCGTGATGTACAAGCTGGCGTACGGCACGGACGTGAGCGACGAGCACCACGGCGAGGCCGGCGTTGAGGCGGCCGCGGCGGTCGACGCTGCGGGCCAGGACGAGATCGCCAGGCTGCGCGCCCGCCTCGCGACCCTCGAGGCGCAGGCCAGCCGGGAGGCTCGCGGCTGATGGAAATCCTGCTGCTTGGCATCTACTCGTTCTTCGCCTGGCTCGTCTTCTTCAAGTTCAAGTGGCTGCCGTGGAACATCACTTCGCAGGTGATCACGGTCACGATCCCGATCATCGGGATCACGGCGCTGATCCTGTTCCTGAACATCGCGGCGCCCTCCTCGCCCGACGTGCGGGTGATGAATTACGTCGTGCCGATCAACCCGCGCGTGGCCGGCAAGGTGATCGAGGTTCCGGTCGAGCCCAACAAGGCGGTCAAGAAGGGTGACGTGCTGTTCCGTCTCGACCCGCTGCCGTTCGAGATCCAGGTGCGGTCGCTCGAGGCGAACGTCACCCAGCTGAAGGCGAAACTGGTCTCGGCCAACGCCAACGTCCGCAACCTCGGCGAACAGGTCAAGCAGGCCACGAGTCAGCAGGGCGTCGCCAGCGCACAGCTCGCCCTGGCGCGGCAAAGGGTCCAGCAGTACCAGGAGCTGGCGAAGACCGGGGCCGGCAATCGCTTCGACCTCGAGCAGGCGCAGGCCGACGTCGCGAAATACCAGAATGACCTGCTGGCTGCCGAGGCCTCCGTGGCGCAGGCCCGCGAGAACGTGGCTGCCAGGACACCGGCCGGCGTGCAGCAGGAAGTGGCGCAGGTAATGGCCCAGATCGCGCAGGCGGAGGCCCAGCTGGCCGACGCGAAGTGGCAGCTCGAGCAGACGGTGCAGTACGCGCCGGCCGACGGAACGGTCGTGGCACTCGCGCTTCGCCCTGGCGTCATGACGGTCCCGCTGCCCGCATTCCCGGCCATGACGTTCATCGAGGATGAGCAATGGGTGGTGGCGTTCTTCGGCCAGAACGAAGTGCGCAACATCGCACCCGGCAACGAAGCGGAGATCGCCCTGAAGACGTATCCGGGACGAATCATCAAGTGCAAGGTTGATGCAATCATCTGGGCCACGGCACAGGGCCAGCTGCCGATCAGCGGCATGCTGCCGAACACGGGGTTCGGCAGCGCGCCGGACATGAGGCTGGCCGTGAAGCTCGATCCCGACGGGAAGGATGCCGAGCTGTTCCTGGCGCCCGGTGCCCGTGGCAATGGCGCGGTCTATACGGAGCATCACAGAGCGATCCATATCCTGCGCAAGGTGTTCATGCGGGTCGGCGCCAAGCTCGACTGGCTGGTCCTCAAGCTGCACTGATGGCCGCCATGGGTCCCCGGCAAGTCGTCCTCGTCGTCATGTGCCTGGCAGGCCTGGCGGCCTGCGCCGTCAAGCCTCCGCCAGTGCCCGAGGAGGTTCGCAAGGACGCGCTGCAAGGCACCGAGGTTCGTGCCACGTGGGCCAAGGCCGACGCGGCCCGTGTCGACACACACTCGGCTGCGATCAGTGACAACTGGCTCACGACCTTCAACGATCCCCAGCTCACCGCGCTGGTCAACGAAGCGATCGCGAGGAACCCCGACCTGCGGGCCGCCGGGGCGCGTGTCGAGCAGGCGGCCGCCTACGCCCACTCGGCCCAGGCCCAGTTGCTGCCATGGTTGAACCTGCTCGGCACCGGTGGCATCAAGGCCGGCGGCGGCTCGGACCTTTCCTCCGCGCTGTCAGGCGTCATGCTCGGCGTCTCGTGGGAGCCGGACCTGTGGGGTCGGCTCCGCTACGGCCGCAACGCGGCGGATGACAACTACGCATCGGCGCAGGCGGATTTCCAGTTCGCCCGGCAGTCGCTGGCGGCCCAGGTTGCGCGCAGCTGGTTCCTGGCCATCGAGACGAAGCTTGAACTCGACGCCGCGGAGGCGATGGCCACATCGGCGCGCAGCCTCGTCTCGCTCGCCGAGGACCGCCAACGCGTCGGCAGCGGCAGCCAAAGG
Organism: uncultured Gammaproteobacteria bacterium; assembly: GCA_963776815.1. Taxonomy (GTDB): domain Bacteria; phylum Pseudomonadota; class Gammaproteobacteria; order Steroidobacterales; family Steroidobacteraceae; genus RPQJ01. Next base: position 32,357 of record CAVZNZ010000013.1, on the reverse strand, counting down.
GACGTTGCCCTCGCGCGCGCCGGGCTCGGAACGATGGAGGACTCGGCACGCCAGGCCCGGCTCGCGCACGAGCAGGCCGTCCGGTCGCTGGAAACGATCCTCGGAAGGTATCCGGCCACCGAACTCGCAGTTGCCGAGCAGTTGCCCGCCATGCCCGGGCCCGTGCCGGTCGGCATGCCGCTGAACATGCTGGAGCGCCGGCCGGACGTGATCGCTGCAGAGCGCCGCGTCGCGGCGGCATTCAATCGCGTGGGCGAAGCGAAGGCCGCGCAGCTGCCGACCATCCGCCTGAACGCCAGCGTCTCCGCTCTCAGCAGCGAAGTGCTGCAGCTGCAGGACGACTACAGCAATCCCGAGCGGCGGTGCCGGCGGCACGCTGATTGCGCCGCTCTACCAGGGCGGGGCCCTGCGGGCGCAGGTCGAGTTGAAGACGGCCGAGCAGAAGGAAGCCGTCGCGCGCTACGGCAGCCAGGTGCTCCAGGCACTCAACGACGTCGAGAACGCGCTGTCTGCGTCGCAGATCCTCTCGCAGCGCGTCGGGATCCTCGGCCAGGTCCTGGCCGACCAGCAGAAGACGCTGGAATACGACCAGCAGTCCTACCGCGTCGGCCGCCAGGACATGCGCGGCGTCCAGCAGCAGCAGCAGCAGGTCCAGGCCGCACGGGTCAACTACCTGCGCGCGAAGAGCGAAGAACTCTCCCAGCGTGTGAACCTGCACCTGGCGTTGGGCGGCAGCTTCGCCGAACCCGTGACGCTCGCGGCGGGCAACTGAGACGGCGCCGCCCGGCGTCGCGCATGAAAATGAGTCCGTTGCTTCAGGAAATCCGCCACAACCGGATGCTGTGGCTGCTGGCATTCGTGCCGGCGGTCTTTGCAGCGACGAAGCTCGCGCCGCAGGCGCACACGCTGCTGTTCGTGTTGTCCGTTCTCGCGATTGTGCCGCTGGCGACATTACTGAGCCATGCCACGGAATCCGTCGCGGCCCGGACCGGGGACGCAGTCGGCGGGCTGCTGAATGCAACACTGGGCAACCTGACCGAGCTGATCATCGCGCTGACTGCGCTGCACGCTGGCGAGTTCATGCTCGTCAAGGCGTCGATCGCGGGCGCGATCGTCGCCAACACACTGTTCATGCTCGGCGCGTCATTCCTGCTCGGGGGGCTCAAGCACCATGTGCAGGAGTTCAATAAGGCCAGCGCGCGACTTCAGGCGGCCCTGCTGTTCCTCGCCTCCGTCGCGCTGATGATTCCGTCGGCCGTGGCGGGCAACGAATCGGCGGCGCATGCGGTCTTCGTCGGCCAACTGAGCGTCGGGCTTGCCGTCTTGCTAATCGCCACCTACGGACTCGGGATGCTGTCCTCGCTGAAAACGCACAAGGAGCTCTTTGCCGGAGCAGCTCACGATTCCGCCGACGACGAAGCGTCCTGGCCGATGGGCCTGTCATTTGCGACGCTCGCGGGCGTCACGTTGCTGGTCGCCTTCGTGAGCGAGATCTTCGTCGAATCGGTGCAGCAGGCAGCCGAGACGTTTGGCATGACGCCTGCGTTCGTCGGCTTCATCGTCGTGGCGCTGGTGGGAGGCGCGGCCGAAATGGCCTCGGCCTTCGCCGCTGCGCGCAAGAACCGGCTCGACCTGAGCGTGGGCATCGCGCTCGGCAGCGCGGCACAGATCGCCCTGTTCGTGGCGCCGGTGCTGGTACTGCTCAGCTACGTGATCGCTCCGGCGCCGATGGATCTCGAGTTCTGGCCTGGCGCCGTGATGATGGTGCTGCTAGCGACCTTGACCGCGACGCTGGTCACGAATGGCGGGCGATCGACCTGGTTCACCGGCGTGCTCGCTCTGATGGTCTACGCGATCTTCGCGATGACCCTGTACCTGATGCCGCCACAAGCGCCATAGCGGCGTTGCTGCTTCAATCCGCGCGCCGAGTCGGTCGGCGGCTGCGGACGGCACGGTGCCGGTGCCCCACCTGCCCGGACGGACTGGCGCCAAACTGCTGACGGTACCAGCGCGAGAACGAGCTCGGCGCTGAAAACCCGAGCAGCGCCGATATGTCGGCCAGCGGTCGTCGACCCTCGATGACGTAGCGCTCGGCGAGCTCTCGCCGCACCGCCTCGACGATTCCGGAAAACGTCTCTCCTTCCTGCGCGAGATGCCGGTGGACGGTACGGCGGTCCACGCCAAGATGGCGCGCCGTCACTTCAATCGTGCAGCTGCCGGTTGCCATCAGCTGCACCACCAGGTCCCTCACCTGCGCAGTCATGGGCAGTGACGACGAGGACGACGCATCGCGCGACTCAATCATCTCGCGCGCGAGCCTCGCGATGCCCGGATCGGCATTCGGGTTCGGCAGGTCGAGGTCCTTGCGCGAGCAGACGATGCCGTTGAAGTCGTGACCGAACTCCACGACGTTGCGGCCGAACACGCGGTCATGGACGGAACGATCGCGCGGCGCTTCATGGGCAAAGCAGACGCGACGTGGTCGCCACTGCGGGCCGAGGAACGAGCGCAGCATCCGGTATGCCACCCCGATGGCGAGCTCCGTCGACTGCCGCACCGGTCCGCTGCTCCCGACGATCAGTTCCTCGCGCAGCACGAGCACCTCGCCGGTCTCCTCGATGGTCAGGAACAGCGATTCGTTGAGGCGGCGCCCATGGCGGACGAACGCCTCGACTGCGAGCCGGAGTGTCGGTTGCTCGCGGATCAGCAGTCCGAGCGGGCCGAGGTCCGAGAGTCGCCGCGCCTCGGCCATCAGCAGTCCGAAGCCCTCGATCCCGCTGCGCTCGGCCGACGCCTCGAGCAATTGCCGCACGGCATCGGCGGGAACCTTCAGTTCGGGCTCCTGCAGGCAACGCGCAGGCAGCCCGAATTCCCGCAGCATCAGCGCCGGGTCGAGCCCGACCTGCCGGGCGATCTCGGCGTAATTGGTCAAGCTCGCGCTGCGGACGACACTGATCACGGTTTGGGCCCTGTCCCGAATGGTCAAGTGTGCGTCACCGCGCGCGAATTCGGAATAGGCCGGCGGGGGCAGTATGCACGCCATGGGATTCCACGCTCCGCATGCGACCGACACCTTGCCCGGGCACCGCCCGGTGGCGCGTCGCTACGCGTGGACGATCTTCGCGATCCTGATCGGCCTGATGGTCGTGGACTACATCGACCGCCAGGTGGTCGTGTCAATGTTCAGCCACCTGAAGGACGAGTGGGATCTCTCCGACCGCCAGCTGGGCACGCTGGTCTCGGTGGTCTCGATCACCGTCGCGCTGGGCGCGGTACCGCTGTCGCTGCTGGCGGACCGGTGGAGCCGCGTGAAAAGCATCTTCCTGATGGCACTGGTGTGGAGCCTCGCAACGATCGCCTGCGCCTTCGCCGCGAGCTATCACCAGCTGCTCGCTGCCCGCTCCGTCGTCGGGCTCGGGGAGGCGGCATACGGAACCGTCGGCGTCGCGCTGCTCGCGACGCTGTTCCCGCCGCGCATGCGCAGCACCGTGCTGGGCGCGTTCCTGGCCGCCGGCATGCTGGGCTCCGTGCTCGGCGTGGTGCTCGGCGGTGTCATTGCCGAGCGCTGGGGGTGGCAGGCCGGATTCGGAGCGGTCGGTGTCCCGGGACTCATCCTTGCAGTGCTGTTCCTGCTCGTGGCACGCGACTACCGGACGGTCGCACTGCCCGGTCGCGAGGCATCGGGGCGGGCGCCGGGGCTGGCCTTCACGGCGGTGGCCGCGGAATTGCTGCGGCCTCGCACCGCACCGATTGCGTGTGTCGGCGCCGGGCTGCAGTTGCTCGCCGCCTCGACGATCTACGCGTGGCTTCCGAGCTACCTGCATCGATCGTACGGACTCGCTCCGGATCACGCCGGCCTCAAGGCTGGACTCGTCGTGCTCGCCGGCAGCCTCGGAGCCGTGATCTGGAGTGTCGTCGCCGACCGGCTGGCCGTGCGCCAGCCTCGTGCGCGCCTAATGGTTCCTGCGACGGTCGCCCTGCTCACCACGCTGCTGCTGAGCCCCGCGCTGCTGCTGCTGGCACCCGGACCCGCACAGTTCGCGCTGCTGGTGGCCGGCGGCCTCGTCATGGCTGGCACCGTCGGACCGATTGCCGCGGTGGTAGTGGACGTCACACATCCCGGGTTACGCGCCACCGCGAGCGCCGTGCTCGCCCTGACGCAGAACCTGATCGGCCTCGCCGGCGGGCCGCTGCTGACCGGCGTGCTCTCCGATCGCTACGGCCTGCAGACGGCGATGGGCATTGCCCCGCTCTTCTGCCTGGGTGCCGCCGCGCTGTTCCTGCTCGCCTCGCGAACGTACCCAGCCGACCTGAGGCACGCGGCCACGACTGCGCCGGCTCCCACGCTGGCTCTCGAACCGCAGACCGCTTGAAACGGAGATGACGATGCTGGACTCCGATCAATCGCCCGAGCTTGCAGACTCCGTCGCGGAGCCTCGCCAGGCCAGCGGCAACTGGCACCCGAGCTGGGAGCCGTTCGCACGGCTCGACCCCGAGTGGACCGAAAAGGTGATCGCGATGGCGATCGCGCCAACGGTCTCCGGCGCGCTGGACACGAAGACGATCGAGCTGATTCGCATCGCCCTCGACGCCTCGTCCACGCACCTGTACGCACCGGGCGTGCGGCGCCACGTGCGCCGGGCCCTGCAGGCCGGGGCGACGAAGCAGGAAATCACCGCCGTGCTGCAGCTCGCTAGCCTGCAGGGGCTGCACAGCATGCGCGTTGGCGCGCCGATCCTGCTCGAAGAGCTGCAGGCACACGAATCCGACGACCTCTGAACGACCCACCGCACCACCCACGATCACATCACAGGAAATCCCATGAACTTCATAGACGGCTCGCTGTTCCCCGAAAACCAGGAGAAGCTCGTGATCACCTGCGCCCCGTACGGGCCGGAGTGGATGCCTGCCGACTTCCCGGAAGACATCCCGGTGACGATGGAGGAGCAGGTCCAGAAAGCGGTCGATTGCTACAACGCCGGCGCCACCGTGCTGCACCTGCACGTGCGCGAACTCGACGGCAAGGGCAGCAAGCGGCTGTCGAAGTTCAACGAGCTGATCGCCGGCATCCGCGCGCGCGTGCCGGACATGATCATCCAGGTCGGCGGCTCGATCTCCTTCGCGCCCGAGAGCGACGGTGACGTCGCCAAGTGGTTGTCCGACGACACGCGCCACATGCTCGCCGAGCTCAAGCCGAAGCCCGACCAGGTGACGATCGCGATCAACAGCAACCAGATGAACGTCGTCGAGCAGATGACGGAAGCGGACGTCGCCGGCACGTCGCTGGCCGAGCCTGCGAATTACCGCGCCTACCGCGAGATGACGATTCCCGCCGGCCCGGAGTGGGTCGAGGAACACATTCGTCGGCTGAGCGCCAACGGCATCCAGACGCACTTCCAGCTGGCGGGCGTCTCGCAGCTCGAGACCGTCGAGCGCATGATGCGGCGCGGCGTGTGCAACGTGCCGCTGATCATGACCTGGGTCGCGATCGGTGGCGGCTTCGAGGCCCCGAACATCTACAATCTCGCGAACTTCGTGCGCGCAACGCCGGACGGCTCGGTGCTGACGCTCGAGACCTCGATGCTGAACGTGCTGCCCATCAACATGATGGCGATCGCCATGGGCCTGCACGTGCGCTGCGGCATCGAGGACAACATCTGGACGCAGGACCGCAAGGCGAAAATGGGCTCGATCAAGCAGATCGAGCAGCTGGTGCGCATCTCGCGCGAGTTCGGCCGCGAAGTGGCGAATGCGAAGGAAGCGCGCCGCATCTACAAGATCGGCACGTTCTACGGCAGCGCCGACGAGACGCTGGCCGAGAACGGCTTTGCACCGAATCGCAAGCCACGGGACCGCGTCCAGCTGCGGGCGGCCGGCTGAGCCATGGCCCAGGTGATCCGCATGCACCAGGCCGGCGGCCCCGAGGTCCTGCGCCTCGAGGACGTCGCGGTCGGCGCGCCGGGCCCCGGGCAGGCGCGGCTCCGGCACGTCGCGGTCGGCATCAATTTCGCCGACACGTACTTCAGGACGGGGGTTTACCCCGTGCCCCTTCCCGCGGGCATCGGCGTCGAGGCGTCGGGCGTCGTCGAGGCCGTCGGTGAAGGCGTGACGAACGTGAAGCCCGGAGACCGGGTGACCTACACGGGGTTCGTGAACACGCTCGGCGCCTACAGCACCGAACGGCTCATCCCGGCGGCACCGCTGATCCTGCTGCCGGAAGCGATCTCCTGCGAGACCGCGGCGGCGATGACGATGCGCGGCCTCACCTCCGCGTACCTGCTCCGTCGCATCTGGCCGCTCGTGCCCGGGGACACGATCCTGTTGCATGCAGCGGCCGGCGGCGTGGGACTGATCGTCTCGCAGTGGGCCAGGCTGCTCGGGCTCAACGTGATCGGTACGGTGTCTTCGGAGGCCAAGGCCGAAGTCGCTCGTGCGCACGGCTGCGACCACGTGATCCTGTATGGGCGCGAGGACGTCGCGAAGCGGGTCCGCGAGATCACCGGCGGCACCGGCGTCGCCGTCGTGTACGACAGCGTCGGCAAGGACACGTTCGCCGGTTCGCTCGATTCGCTGAAGCGGCGCGGGCTGCTCGTCTGCGTCGGCACGGCGTCGGGCCCGATCCCTCCGATCGACGCGATGCAGCTGGCGATCAAGGGCTCGCTGTTCGTCACGCGACCGGCGCTGGCGGACTACGTCGCGGACCCTGCCGAGAAGGCCGCGCTGGCCGACGAGATCTTCGGCCACATCGCGGCCGGTCGCATCCGCATCGAGATCAACCAGCGTTACCAGCTCAAGGACGCGGTACAGGCGCATCGCGACCTCGAGGCGCGACGGACCACCGGGTCATCGATCTTCGTGATCTGAGGAGGAACTAGACATGACGAGCGCAATCACGGCAGCCCCGGCGATCAACCGCCCGGGCACGCTCGGGTCGATCAAGGTCGAGCCGCTCACCTGCGCGATCGGCGCGGAATTGAGCAACGTCAACCTCGGCGTGGCATCGCGGGACCCGGGCCTCGTCGCCGAGATCCGCGCCCTGCTGCTGAAACACCGGGTCCTGTTCTTCCGCAACCAGGACATCACGCGCGCCGAACACGTGACCTTCGCCAGACACTTCGGCGAACTGGAGGACCATCCGGTCGCCGGCAGCGACCCCGAGAACCCGGGGCTGGTGCGCATCTACAAGTCGCCCGACGCGCCCATCGATCGCTACGAGAACTCCTGGCACACCGACGCAACGTGGCGTGAAAAGCCCCCCTTCGGCTGCGTGCTGCGCTGCATCGAGTGCCCGCAGGTCGGCGGGGACACGATGTGGGCGAACATGGTCCTGGCCTACGACCGGTTGCCCGAGCACGTGAAGGCCCAGATTGCTGACCTGCGCGCCCGCCACAGCATCGAGGCGAGCTTCGGCGCGGCGATGCCGATCGAGAAGCGCCTGGCGCTGAAGGCGCAGTACCCGGACGCCGAGCACCCGGTCGTGCGCACCCATCCCGAGACGGGCGAGAAGATCCTGTTCGTGAATGCCTTCACGACCCACTTCACCAACTACCACACGCCGGAGCGGGTCCGCTTCGGCCAGGACGCCAATCCCGGCGCGGCGCTGCTGCTGAATTACCTCGTCAGCCAGGCTTTCATCCCCGAGTTCCAGGTCCGCTGGCGCTGGAAGCCGAACAGCATGGCGATGTGGGACAACCGCAGCACGCAGCACTATGCCGTGATGGACTACCCACCCTGCCATCGCAAGATGGAACGCGCCGGCATCATCGGCGACCAGCCGTTCTGACCCCGGCCCTCGCGCAACGGAGACGATACATGTACCACCACCTGCTGGTTCCGCTCGACGGCTCGACGCTCGCGACCGAGCTCGTGCGGCAGGCCGTGCTGCTCGCGAAATCGCTCGGGGCAAGCATCACCTTCTTCCATGCCCAGGAGGACTACGGCTCGACGAGCGTCGCAGCGCTGGAGCGAGTGATGTGGCCGTCGCTGTACAACGAGCGCGTGGCTGGTGACGCGCGTGCCGTCCTCGCCAAGGCCGCGGTCGTGGCGCGCGAGGCAGGCGTCGATCACGACTCGCTCACCGTGACCAGCGACCGGCCCTACGAGGCCATCCTGCAGGCTGCCGAGTCCCGCAGCTGCGACCTGATCGTCATCGCCTCGCACGGGCGGCGCGGCCTGCGCGGGCTCGTGATGGGATCACAGACGCAGAACGTGCTGGAGCAGTCGGGCCTGCCGGTCCTCGTGCTCGCGGTCGAGAGCAACGTCCCCGAGTGGGAGAAGATCGAGGCGCTGGCCATCCTGCGCGACGAGCACCGTTCGCTCGCAGCCGTTGCGCATGGCCTCGAACTGCTGGCTCGTGAGGCGCGGGCGCATGGGCAGCCGCCGCGGTTCGACCTGTTGCGGGCGATCGTCCACTACATCCGTGCGTTTCCCGAGTCCCAGCACCATCCGAAGGAAGATGCGTACCTGTTCAGGAAGTTGCGTGAGCGCACCAGCGAGTTCAACGACGCGCTCGAAGAGCTCGAGCGGCAGCATCGTGAGGGCCACGAGCTCGTCGACGAGCTCGAGCGCAGCATCGAGCGCTACGAGGCGGACCCGAAGGGCGGCCACCAGCAATTCGCGGCGGCGGTCGCGCGCTTCGTCGCAGCGCAGGAAGGCCACATGCGGCTCGAGACACGTGTCATCCTGCCGGCGGCGTTCAAGCACCTGACCAGCGACGACTGGAACGAGATCGGCCGGGCGTTCGCAGAGAATGGCGACCCCCGCTTCAGCGCCGACACGGACGAGGAGTTCCGGCAGCTGTTCATCCGGATCCTGAATCTCGTGCCCGAGACCAGCGCCGCAAACCCGCTGCAAGGCCGAGTCGAGAAGAATCCAGCGTGAGCGCCACCGGTCCCTGCGTCGTGATCGTGCCCGGCCTGCGCGACCACGTGCCGGATCACTGGCAGACGCTGCTCGGTGCGCAATTGCCCGGGTCGGTCACCGTCCCGCGCATGCAGGAGAACAAGCTCTGCTGTGACGCATGGGTCGATCAGATCGACCGAACCCTTGCCGGCATCGCTGGCCCGGTCATCCTGGTCGCGCACAGCGGCGGCGTGATGATGGTCGTGCACTGGGCGCAGCGGCACTCGCGACCGATCCACGGAGCGCTGCTCGCCACGCCGGCCGACCTCGAATCCCCGTTGCCCGCAGGCTACCCGACGACGGAGGCCCTGCAACTGGGTGGCTGGCTGCCGGTTCCGCGAAGTCGACTGCCATTTCCAAGCATCGTCGCGGCCAGCACGAACGACCCGCTCGCGCGTTACGAGCGAGTGTCTCAATACGCGCACGACTGGGGCAGCCGAATCGTCGACGTCGGTGCGGTCGGTCACCTGAACCCGGCCGCCGGCTTTGGCCCCTGGCCTCGCGCGCACGAGTTCATTTGCGAACTCGGCCGCTGACCACGGCGCGGGGCAGAACGGGCGACAGCTATACCTCCCTCGACGTCGGGGCCACCACGCGCCTGTTAGAATTCGGCCTCACACGTCCTGCAAGAAGAACGCCGGGTGCGCCAGCACATTCCCGATCGATGGCACAAGATCTTCGCAGGCGCGCTGCTGCTGTGCGTCGCGCTGGTCATTTCTGCGGCTGCGCAGGCGCAGGACATCGAGCCGCGGCAGTACACGAACGTGCCCGTGGGAATGAATTTCCTGGTCGCGGGATACACCTACACACAGGGTGGGGTCTCTTTCGACCCATCGCTGCCCGTGACGAAGCCGGACCTCGAAACGAGTTCGGGAGTCGTCGGGCTTTCCCATTCGCTCGACCTGTGGGGCAAGTCTTCCAAGGTCGATGCAATCGTCCCGTTCACCTGGCTGTCGGGCACCGCGCTGTACAACGGCGAGCCTGCCAGCCGGTCGGTCAGCGGGTTCGGCGACCCGTTGTTCAGGCTCTCGGTCAACCTGTACGGCGCCCCGGCATTGACGTTGCAGGAGTTGCCCGCTTACAAGCAGGACCTCGTAGTCGGAGCGGCGCTGCAGGTATCAGCACCGCTAGGACAGTACGACGACACGCGCCTCGTCAACATCGGAGCGAACCGCTGGTGGTTCAAGCCAAGCCTGGGCGCGTCGCAAGCCCTCGGGCCGTGGACACTGGAAGCCACTGTCGCGGCCACGTTCTACACGGACAACACGGATTTCTATGGCGGCAAGACGCGGGCCCAGGATCCGATCTACTCGGCACAAGGACACGTAATCCGCAGCTTGAGCCACGGCATCTGGGCCTCGCTCAGCGCAACGTACTTCACCGGCGGCACGACCGAGATCGACGGCGTCGACAAGGCCGACCTGCAGCGGAACTGGCGCGTCGGCGGCACGCTGGCGTTCCCGGTCGATCACCAGAACTCGGTCAAGCTCTACGCCAGTGACGGCGTCTCGGCGCGCACCGGCAACAGCTACACGCTGTTCGGCGTCGCATGGCAGTACCGCTGGGGCGGCGGGCTCTGAGCGCGCGCCGCCCCGGGGATCCGCTACTTGTTCAGCTTCGTGATCTTGTTGCCCTGGATGCCGACGCCAGCCATCAGCCCCTGCTGGCTGAAGATGAACGCATAGACGTCCTCGGTCACCGTGGTCGAGGTCAGCGTCTTGGCCATGCCCTGGTCGATGACGACGACGCTCGGTCCAACGCCGACTTCGAAGCCCTGGCTCGAATCGAGGTAGTCGAGGGCCTTCTGCTTCATGAAGAACATCGCGTACCCGTACTTCTGGGCACCGGCCTGCAGCCCGTAAGACGCGCCCGCCGTGTTGTAGTACCCGATCGGCTTGCCGCCCTTCCACAGCACGCCTTCACCGTACTGCCCGCCGACCACGAAGCCCGCCTTCGTGATGCTCGGGAATACGAGCACGGCCACCGCCTTCGAATACAGGGCTTTCGCCGCCGGTTCGCGCGCGAGCAGACTGTCGAGCGTCTTCTTCGAGCTCGCGTTCAGGTCGGACTTGGACGCCGCGGACGCCACGGTCGAGCCGGCCATCGTGATGGAGACGACCAGCATCAGCGCCAGCGCGTGCATGAAGCCGTTGGTGACTCTTCTCATGTTGTTGTCCTCTGTGATCGTATCCAGAGCCCGCCGGTCGGGCTCTGCACATTATGGACCGCCCGATCAATACTCGTAGAACATCTTCTGGATCTGCACCGGGTCCTTCGTCTTCGTGAGCGCGAGCTGCAGCAGCACCCGTGACTTCGCCGGGTTCAATTCGCCGGAGGCCACGAAGCCCATCTTGTCGTCGTTGACTTCGTTGTTGCGCAGCACCACACCCTCGGGGAGCCTCGTGCTTCGGACGACGACGACACCCGCCTTTGCGACCTTCTCGAGCGCTTCAAGGGCAGGCGTCGTCATGTTGCCGTCGCCAACTCCCGCGACCACGATACCCTGCGCCCCGTTGCGCACCGCCGCGTCGATCAGGTCGGCGCTCATGTTGGCGTGCGCGTAGATCACGTCCACGCGCGGCAGCTTGGCGAGCCCGTCGACCGAGAACACGGTGGCCTTGCCAACCTTCTTGTCCATCGGCTCGAACCACTGGATCTTGCCGGTGTGCACCAGCCCGGCCGGGCCACGGTTCACGCTCTTGAACGTCTGCACGCTGGTCGTGTCGGTCTTGACCACGTTGCGCGCGTAGTGGAACTCGTCGTTCAGCGACACCAGCGTGCCCCTGCCCTTCGCCCTCGGATCCGCCGCCACCGCCACGCCGTTGTAGATGTTGCCCGGGCCGTCGGCACTGATCGCCGTCGCAGGACGCATCGACCCGACCATGACGACGGACTTGTCGCTCTTGACGACGAGCGTCAGGAAGTAGCTGGTCTCCTCGAGCGTGTCCGTTCCATGCGTGATCAGCACTCCGTCGACGTCCGCCGACGCCAGCGACTCGTTCACGCGCTTCGCGAGCTTGAGCCAGACCTCATCGTTCATGTCCTGGCTGCCGATGCTCGCGACCTGCTCGCCGCTGATCACCGCGAGCTTGTCGAGGTTTGGCACCGCGCTCAGCAGTGCGTTCACGTCGTAGGCACCCGACTTGTAGCCGTAGTCGGTTGCGCTCGCCTGGGCGCCCGCAATCGTGCCACCCGTGGCAAGCACCTTGATCCTCGGCAGCGCGTCCGCGGCCGCGAGGCTGCTGACCGCAATGGCCGCAGCGAATGTGATCGTCAGAAATCCGTGTTTCATGGTGTTCACTCCTTTTCGACCAGCCGGCCCGCGATCGGCCCGGCAGGTCGATGCCTGATGGGTTCTACTTCTTCGCCTTCGCCCTGGCCGTAGCAGCCTTGCCTGGGGCCGGCTTCGCTGCACTGCCGCCCTTCTTCTTCGACGACTCGTAGGCCTGCCTGTAGCTGCGAGCCACTGCCCGCACCGCGCGACCGAGGTCGTCATACACGTGGTCGTTCAGATTGGCGAACGACACGCGTACCGACCAGTCCGGCGCCTCGAATCCGCTGCCGTTCAACAGCACGATGCCGTGGTCCTCGGCCAGCCGGAAGACGATGTCGAGCGGATGGACGTTCTCCTTCATCCACTTGACCTCCTCCTCGCCCAGGTACCGGCGCGCCCAGAACTCGAAATCGATCAGGCCGTAGTAGTAGTCGTAGAGCTCGTTCGGCGGCACCTCGATGCCGAGACCCTCGAGCGTCGCCTCGAAGCGCTTCTTGACGATGCCGATGCACGCCTTCTGGTAGAGCTTCTTCTCGTCCATCAGCTCGTACAGCGAGAACAGCGCCATCATCACCTGCTGCGGCAGCGAGAGCCCGGCCGTATGGTTCAGCGCCACGTCGCGGCTGTCGGCGACGATGCGGTCGATGAACGCGAGCTTGCGCGGCTCGAGCGTGAGCGCGCTGTAGCGCTTGTCGAGCTTGCGTCAGCACGGGCTCCGGGTGCTTCGCGACCAGCTTGTCGAACAGGTTGTCCTCGTGCACGGCGATCACGCCCAGGCGCCAGCCGGTGCAGCCGAAGTACTTGCTGTACGAGTACACGCCGATCGTGTTGTGCGGGAACGCGCCCAGCAGCGAGCGGAATCCCGGCACGAACGTGCCGTAGACATCGTCCGTCAGCAGGATCAGGTCGGGACGCTTCTTCAGGATCGCGCCGATCTTCGCAATCGTCTTGTCGCTGAGCGCCACCGCGCTCGGGTTGCCGGGATTCACCAGGAAGAACGCCTTGATCGCCGGATCGAGCAGCTTCTTCAGCTCCGCATCGTCGAACTGGAAGCGGTTCTCCTGCTTCGCCTGGATGTTCACGACCTTGAGGTCGTAGTCCTCGAGGTGCGGCATCTCGAGGTACGGCGTGAAGATCGGCGTGCCGAGCGCAATCGTGTCGCCGGCATTCAGCAGCCGGTTGGTCTTCATCGTCTTGAAGATGTAGCACATCGCGGCGGTGCCGCCCTCGACCGCGTAGAGCTTGAACTTGCCCTTCGGCCGCGGCGAGCCGCACATCGCCCACTGCAGGTATTCGTGCACGATCTGCTCGTTGTGCACCAGCATGCGGTCGGGCACGGGGTAGTTGTCGCCGATGATCGAGTCCACCAGTTCGTGGACGAACTTGTCGGCGTCGAACCCGAATTCTGGTCACGGCCCACGGCACGAGGGCGCCGAGGAAATCGGCACCGGGCATGTCCGAGTGCTTCTTGAGCCAGCCGGCCAGGCGATCGGCGACCCCGCGGGCCTGCGGCATGCCACCGACACCGGGCGGCAGGTCCATGACCCGCTTGCTCTCGATGATTGCGAACTGGCCAAGCAGGAAAAAGGCCTCCCGCGGCTCGGTGGCGATCCAGTTGGGGTTGCCGCGTCCCGCGTTCAGGTAGGCGACGGCCGAGGCGCTCGCCGTCTTGCTTGCAGCCTTGGCCAGGAAGTCCTTGATCTCGAACGGGCTCAGGCCCTCGTACTGCTCCAGTGTCACGACGTCCATTGAATTCTCCGTTTCGCTTGTGGCGCGGCCTCAGCCGCCGCGCGCCATCATGAGTACGATCACCATGCCGAAGATGGTCAGCAACGTATTGCCGATCGCGTAAGGCATGCCGTAGCCGAGTGCCGGAACCTTGCTCTTTGCCGCCTCCTGGATCATGCCGAGCGCCGCCGTCGTGGTACGCACGCCGGCACACACTCCGAACAGGATCGCCGGGTGAAACTTGAAGACGTAGTGGCCCAGCAGCATTGCGACGATCAGCGGTACCGAAGTCGCGACGATGCCCCACAGGAAGATGCTGATGCCGACCTGCTGCAGGCCCGAGACGAAGCCCGGTCCGGCACTGATCCCGACGATCGCAATGAAGATGTTCAGGCCCAGCGTGTTCATCAGCCACAGCGACGGCGCCGGGATGTGGCCGAACGTCGGGTGGATCGTGCGCAGGTAACCGAGCAGCAGCCCGGCAAGCAGCGCGCCACCCGACGTCGACAGGCTGATCGGGACGCCGCCCAGGACGATCGCCAGCGCGCCCACCAGTCCGCCGATCACTATGCCGGCGGATACCACGGCCAGGTCCGTCGTCTCGGTCGGCCGGTCCGCATGCCCCGCGGCCGCCACGAACGCTTCCACATGCCGGGAGCTTCCCGTGACGTTGAGGATGTCGCCCTTCAGGATCTCCGTGCCGGGCAGGATCGGTATCTCGATCATGTCGCGCGTGATCCGGCGCAGGTAGATGCCTCGCGCCGCGGGATGATCCGCGAGTTCGCGCAGCGTCCTGGCATTGAACGTCCTTTTTCATGACGAATACATCGACTGCGGTGACCGGCATGTCGAGCAGCGCCCGGTCGTCCACCTCCGGCACGACCGCCTCGACTTTCTCCACCAGCAGCGGCCGCGGTCCCGAAATCGTGGCGACGTCGCCGTCCTCGAGCACCGTGTCGGCATCGGCCTCGATGATCCGGTCGCCGCGACGGACACGCTCGAAGATAAATCCGCAGGTCCGGAAACAGCGCTCGCACCGGCTGTCCGGTGAGCCCGCTCGCCTTCGTGATCCGGTACGCGCGGACGTCGACCTGCCGGTATGCCGAAAAGACACCGGGGTCATAGCTGGTATCGCCGCCGCCCAACTGCTTCTCATATTCGGCGCAGGCCTTGGGCAGGTCGATGCGGAGCAGCTTCGGCCCCAGCTGTGCCAGTACGATGGCCGAGCCGATCGTGCCGTAGATGTACGTCACGGCGTAACCGACCGGGATCGCGTCGAGCCACGCCTTGACCTGCTCAGGGGGCAGCCCGAGCCGGTTGATCTGGTCGGTCGCGACTCCGATCGACGCCGAGATCGTCTGCGAGCCCGCATACAGACCGACGGCGTAGCCCAACGTCGAGTCCGGCCAGCTTCGCGCAGATCACGGGCACCAGCAGGCACAGCGCGAGCACGATCACCGAGAACAGGATCTGCTTCGGGCCGTCCTTGCTCAGGCCGCGGAAGAACTGCGGGCCCACGCCGTAGCCGACGGCGAACAGGAACAGCATGAAGAACGTCGACTTGATCGGTCCGGGAATGTCGATTCCGACCTGCCCGATGATCACGGCGGCGAGCAGCGTCGCCGTGACGCTGCCGAGGCTGAAGCCTGCGACCTTCTTCGCACCGAGCCAGAAGCCGATGGCGAGCGCCAGGAAGATCGCCAGCTCCTGGTACGTCTGCAGCGTCTCGACGATCCATTCCCAGATTGCCATGTCAGACTCCTGGTAAGTGCGCTTAACCGATCAGGGCCACGATTACCGTTCCCCAGATCGCAAGCAGCACGTTGCCGATGGCGTAGGCGATGCCGTACCCCATCGACGGGACTGCGCTCTTCGCGCTCTCCTGGATCGCAGCCAGCGCCGGCGTCGCCGTGCATGCCCCTGCGCAGACGCCGAGCAGCACGCCCGGATGCATCCTGAACACCCAGCGACCCACGACGACTCCCACGAGCAGCGCCAGCATGATCGTGATCGCGCCGGCCAGCAGCAGGCTTGGGCCGCTGGCCTTCAGGCCCGTCACGAAGTCGGGGCCGGCATTCAGCCCGACCACGGCCACGAACCCGGTCAAGCCGATCGACTCGAACACCCAGAGCGTCGCGCTCGGGACGCGACCGAAGTAACGCGGGTGCGTCGAGCGCAGCCACCCCGCGACCAGGCCACCGAGCAACACGCCCACCGGCAGGCTGAGCCCGATCTCGACTCCACCGATGTCCAGCGCCGGGAGCCCGATCAGCGCACCGGCGACGATGGCGACTGCCACTACCAGCATGTCAGTGGCGTCCGTCGCGCGATCCGCGACGCCGAGGAAACTGATCGCCCGGGCGACGCTGCCTGTCGACCCGACGATCGTCAGCACGTCGCCGCGCTCGACGCGCGTGTCACGGACCGTCTCGAGCACCATGCCCGCACGGGCCATTCGTCGCAGGAAGACGCCACGAGTGCCCTCTTCGATGGCCAGCTCTGCTAGCGTCTTGCCCACGATCGCGGGATTCGTGATGACCACGTCGACTACGTCGCTGGTGACCTCGAGCAGCTCCCGATCGTCGGTCTCACGTAATCCGCTGCCCGGTGCCTCGAGCACTTCGACGAGCAATGCGCGAGGCCCGGATACCGCGACCACGTCCCCCGCCTGCATCACGTGATCACGCCCGCCTTCCAGCAGATCGCCGTGGCGGCGCAGCCGCTCGACGAAGATCCGCGCGCCTCCCGCCGCAGCCGCCTCGAAGTCGGCCGCCACCCGACCTTCCCAGCGCGACCCCGGGTCGATCGCATAGGCCCTGAACTCAACCTCCCGCCGCGCCGAGGACCGCGGCGGCTCACCGCCGCGCATCTGCTCCTCGAGCTTGCGACACTCCTCGGCGAGGTTGACGCGCATCAGCCGCGGCGCGAGCTGCGACAGGAACCACGCCGCACCAATCACGCCGATCAGGTACGTGACCGCGAACGCGACCGGGATGTTGTTGACCATCGCGGCCTTCGCGGCATCGGTCGCGTCGAGCTTGTGGATCGCATCCATCGCGGTGCCGATCGACGCCGACTCCGTGAGCGATCCTGCAAGCAGGCCTGCCGCAGTCCCCGGGTCATAGCCAAAGGCCCTGGAAACGACATACGCCGCGACCAGGCCCGTGGTGGCGACGATCGTTGCCAGTGCCGCGTGCTGCAGCCCGTCTTGCTTCAACCCGCTGAAGAACTGCGGCCCGGTCCGGAAGCCGATTGCGAACAGGAACAGCAGGAAGAAGCACTGCTTCACTTCGTTGGGCAGGGTCACGCCGAGTTGCCCGACGATCACGCCGGCCAGCAGCGTGCCCGTGACGGCACCGAGCTGAAAGCTGCCCAGCGACAGCTTGCCAAGCAGGTAGCCGAGGCCCAGCACCAGGAAGAATGCAATCTCCGGGTGTTCCTGCAGGATGGCCTGGATCATGTGTATCACGCAGCAGTCCTCCGAATCACAACTGCAGTCCTAGCCCGGCGCCGTACGCGTTGCTGTCCCGCGTTCCTCGGCTACCCAGTCGTCGAGCAGCGTGAACGCGACGGCCAGGATCACCGGCCCGACGAAGATGCCGATCACGCCGAACGAGACCAGGCCACCGACCACGCCTGCAAAAATCAGCAGGAACGGCAGGTCGGCTCCGCGCTTGATGAGCGCGGGCCGGACGAAGTTGTCCATCAGTCCGACGACCAGCGACCAAACCAGCATGAACGTGCCCCAGCCGGCGCCGTCGTGCAGGAATACCCAGCCGGTTGCGGCAAGCAGCACGAGGATCGGACCGATCTGCGCGATGCAGAGCACGAACATCGCCGCCGTAAGCACCGCCAGGAACGGCACGCCTGCGATCGCGAGGCCGATGGCTCCGAGCACCGTCTGCAGGATTGCCGTGACGACGACGCCCAGCGCGACGCCCCTGATGGCCTGGCCCGCGAGTACCGTGACGCTATCGCCACGTTCGCCGGCCAGTCGCCGGGCAAATCGCCTGACCCAGGCCGCCCACGACTCACCACCCGCATACAGCACTGCACACAGCACGACGGTGAGCAGGAACTGCACCAGCACGAGCCCGATGCTGCCCGCTTGCCGGCCGAACCACGCCGCCGCTTCCCGAAAGTAGGGTGCAGCCCGTTGCAGCAGCTCGCCGACACCCTGCTCCGCTGCCTGTTGCCAGGTGGCGAATGCCCGGTCGCCCGCCAGAGGCACCTTCTCGACCCAGGCTGGCGGTGACGGAAGGCGGGCTTCTGCCAACCGGGCGGAAAGCGCAGGAGCGTCGCCGACCCGCTCGAGCATTGCCTGCGCAACCCACGTGAGCGGCACCACCAGCAGCGCGAGCAGCACGATGGTCATTACCGCCACGGCGGCGCTGCGGCGACCCCCGAGCAGTCGCTGCAAGCCGAGCATGATCGGCCACGTCGCGACGACGATCATCGTCGCCCAGATCAGCGCACCGAGGAACGGCTTCAGCACCCACAGCGAGCCGCCGATCAGGCCGCCGATGAAGACAACCGACAGTGTGACTCGCGCCAGTTCGCTGCGTGCTTCAGCCATCGTCAGAATTTCTCCTCGACGTACTTGCAGGCGTAAGCCGGCTCGCGATAGCCGCCGGCGTTCTGTCGCCCGGGAAGCTTCACTTTCTCCCTCCCTCAAATCGTTCGACGGCCGACTGCAGGTCCAGGAACATGCGCTCCCGGCCGAGCGCCTTGCCGACCTTCGAGCGCTCGACGACCTCGAACACCGAAGGATTGAGACCGGCCAGCCACAGTTCGCGGCCGTCGCGGCGCAGCCGCTCATCTGCCTCGGCAAGCATCTTGAGCGCCGTGTACTCGATGTCGATGATGGCCCGACCGTCGAGCAGCACCACCCTTGGCTTCGTCTTCTCTATCGAGCGGCCACGCCACGTCGCCCACTCGCTGCGCATTCGCGAAGAACAGGCGTCCCTCGACCCGTAGCATCAGCAGCCCCGGCCACGTCTCGTCGTCCGGATGCTCGGCCGTACGCTCGCGGAATACCGCCGTTCCCCGCTTGCGCCCAAGCTCGTACACCGGCGGGTTGTAGGCCTGGTGCGCGAGCGACAGCAGCGACAGGATCACCGCCACCACGATCCCCTGCAGCGTCCCGAGCAGCACCACCCCTGCAAACGCCACCAGCGCCCAGCGGAACTCCGCCCTGCGGACACCTCGTATCTCCTGGAACTCATGCGGCTGGACCAGGTCGAGCGAATACACGATCACCACGGCTGCCAGGGCCGCCTTAGGCATCAGGCCGATCAGCGGCGCCAGGAACAGCAGCGTCGCCAGGCCGCCAGCTGCCGTGACGAGCTCCGCGACCTGTGATTTCGCGCCGGCCATTCGATTTACCGCGGTCTGGCTCGTGCCGCCGCCGGCCGGCATAGCGCCCACCAGCCCACCTCCCGCATTCGCGAGACCCAGAGCGAGCAGTTCCCGGTCCGGGACCGGCCGCGGCTCCTCGGGTCGTGCAAAGGCGCGCCCCGCGGCGATCGACTCGGTGAAGCTCATCAGTGCGATGCCGACGGCCGCCGGCCACATCTGGCGTACGAGCTCGAGCGACGGCCAGACCAGGCTCGGGAGCCCCCGCGGCACGTCACCCACGACGGCCACGCCTGACTGCTGCAGAGCCAACAGCGCCGACGCAGCGATGGCGGCGCCTACGGCGATCAGCGGCGCGGGTGCGCGCGGCACGAAGCGGTGCAGCGCCACGATCAGCGCGATGACGGCCACCGACACCATGACGGTCGCCCAGGAAACCTCTGGCAGGTGACCGATGATGGCGCCGATGTCCCTGAAGAATCCCGCCTTCTCAATGTGGATTCCGAGCAGCTTCGGCAACTGGTCCACGACGATCACGACGCCAATGGCCGACTTGAATCCGACCAGCACTGGCTCGGAGATGAAGTTCGCCACGAAACCGAGCTTCAGCACGCTCGCGAGGACCAGTACCGCGCCGACCATCACGGCCAAGGTCGCTGCCGCAGCAAGCAGCGTGCCGGGATCACCATCGGGGACGGCCATGCCCAGGGCAGCTGCCGTAAGAATGGCGAGCGTCGTGGTCGTGCTGACGCTTAGCGGGCGCGACGTGCCGAGCAGCGCGTAGATCACCATCGGCACGATCGCCGTGTACAGGCCCACCTGCACGGGCAACCCGGCGATGGTGGCGTACGCGAGCGCCTTCGGCACGACCACGGCAGCCGCCGTCAGGCCCGCGACGATGTCCGGGCGCAGCCATTCGCGCGGGTAGCCGTTCATTTCTCGTCCCTGTAACGACCCTTGCTGGCAAACGCCGCAAGTGCGTCCGGCGTCAGCAACTCGAGACCGGCCGCCGCGTCGTAGCCGTGGATCTCCTTGACGTCGAGCTTACGCATGAACGTCACGGTTTCCCGCGTAATCACCTGTCCCGGAACCATGATCGGGAACCCCGGCGGGTACGGGATCACGAATTTCGCAGATACGAGCTCGGGCCCGTTGTCGAGGCGTTGCTCGATCTCCGCGCTGTCGAGCTTGACGTACTCCCGGGCCGATGCGTCGTATGCCAGGTAGTACGCGTCACGCATGTGCCCTTCGTTGGTCGCTCCCGTCGGGTTCTCGCGGAACGCATCGTGGAAGCGGCTGAAGTCCGGCAGGTCCGGCACGTCCTCGACCAGTGCCTTCACACGGGCGTCGAACCGCACCTGCTCAGGTGCTTCTCCGGTCCGCAGTCGCTCGTCGATCGACCGCGAGATGTCGGCCAGCGCCTTGATCAGGTGCGCAAGGTCGCTGCGCGTATTGTTGATGTTGAGCTGGACCAGCACGCTGTTGCGCGACGTCTTGTTGATCTGGATGTCGAAAGAATCGGCGAGAAGCGCCTTGAACTGGGATCCGTCCAGGCCCGCCCGGCCGCAGAGCAGCGTGATGCGGGTCGGATCGAGGAAGAACTCGTCTTCGTCGAGCGCCTTGAACGTCCCGGCGAGCGTCCATCCCGGCAATCCGTAATCCCGGAACCCTGACCGACGATACTCGGCGGGGATCATCTCTGCGGGCGTCGCCGCCCGGAAGTACTTCGAGATCAGCGGGTGCCCGTTTATCTCCGCGCGCAGCTCGATCGCCAGCTGCATCGCACGCTGCACGAGCTCGTATCCTTCGAGCTCCATCTGCCGCCGCGCCACGTCCAGCGACGCGATGATCTGCAGGTTCGGCGATGTGGACGTGTGCGTGAAGTAGGCCTCCTTGAACGCGGCCTCGACATCGTGGAAATCCTCGTCGGCTACCACGACGATTGAGCCCTGGCGCAGCGACGACATCGACTTGTGCACCGAGTCGGTCTCGTAGACGCGGATCTTCGCCACATCCGGATCCGCGAGCAGAGCCGTGTCGAGCAGCCGCGGATCGAGCGGATCGAGGCCGCCCAGTTCCGCATGTTGTGCCGCGTAGCGTGCCCGGTATTCTTTGCTGGCAAAGAGCTCGCGCAGCCGCGCCGCGCCTCCCATCGCCGTGCGTCGCCTCAGGAACGGCGAGAACCGCGCAAAGCCGAACCAGGCTTCGTCCCAGAGGAAGACCAGGTCCGGCTTGATGGCAAGGCACTCGAGCATCGTGTGCTCGACGTTCGCGACATGGCCGTCGAACGTGCAGTTCGTAAGCACCAGCATGCGGGCACGATCGAGCTTGCCCTCCGCCTTCAGCCGCAGCAGGGCCTGCTTGATCGGCCGGATCGCAACGCTGCCGTACATCGAATACTGCGTGAGCGGATACGCGTCGATGTAGTACGGCTGCCCACCGGCGAGCACGAGCCCATAGTGATGCGACTTGTGGCAGTCGCGGTCGATCAGCACGATGTCGCCCGGCCGCACCAGCGCCTGGTGCACGATCTTGTTCGACGTCGAGGTCCCGTTCGTGACGAAGAATGCTTGATCGCCGCCGAACGCGCGTGCGGCCTTGTCCTGGGCGACCTTGATGTTGCCGGTCGGCTCGAGCAGGCTGTCGAGCCCGCCAGTAGTCGCGGACGACTCCGCGAGGAAGAGGTTCACGCCATAGAACTCTCCCATGTCGCGGATCCAGTTCGACTTGAAAATCGACTTGCCGCGGGCCACCGGCAGCGCGTGGAACGTGCCGACCGGCCGCTCGGCGTACTTGCGCAGGTTGTCGAAATACGGCGTCGCATAGCGGTCACCGATCCCATCGAGGATGCTGAGGTGGATTTCCAGCATTTCCTCGACGCCATAGAAGACACGCCGGATCGGAGCGGCTGCCTCAGACCCCGCGAGTTCGCCGATGTCGCGGTCCGTCGCCAGGTAGACGTCCAGCTCAGGTCGGTAGCGGCGCAGCAGGCGCGCGAGCAGCGTGCCGAGGTCTGCCTCGGCCGCAAGCCCGCCGGCTGGAAGATGCGGCTCCAGGATCTTCCGCAGGTCCGGAAGTTCGTGCCGTGATGCGTACCCAAAGCCATCGAAGATCACGACGGCCTGCAGGTTGGTGTTGACGACGGCCGCAAGCAGCGCATCCTCGAAGCTGCCGACCACGACCGGCTCGTAGACGAACTGGTCACTGTCCCGGCGCAGGCTGCGGAACGCCTCGCGCGTCTCTGCCCAGGCCGAATGCTCGCCCGGGGTCACGATCAGCACTTCGAAATAGGGCTTGCGCAGATGGCCCCGACCGCCAAGGGTGGGAGGCAGCACCTCCATCAGGTGAGCGTCGAGTTCCTCCTCGGCCTTCCACGCCTCCGTGTCGTCGCGGTAGCTGTTGGCGTGCAGCGCGGAGCTGATCCTCTGCGTCAGCCGGGCGAGCCCGGCAAAGTCCCCGCTTTCGAGTCGCTCCCGAACGACGGCCATCAGGCGAGGACCCGGGTATCCGCAGAATTCCTCGAGTGGCACCAGCGTGGCCAGCTCGCGTCCGACGAGATTGCGCAGTTCGTCCGCGCCGGCCCCTGCCGCGGCTGCCAGCAGCCTGGTGTTGCGATGGACCGTTCGCCAGCGATCGGCGCGGTCCTGCGAAATCGAGAAGAAGCCCGTGACGCCGATCCGGTCAGTCGACCTCGATGGCAGGCTCATGGTGCCGTCCTATTGCAGAAACGAACGTGGGCGGAGCCCGCCAGTGGGCCCCGCCCGTGAGGATCGAACGTCAGGAACGCGTCCGTTCGATCACTTCTTCGCGGCCACCGGCGTGACCGCATAGGGATTGCCGCCGAGTGCATTCGACACCGCCTCGATGGCCTTCTGCGCCTTGACGCTGTTGCCGGCCGCATCGAGCGGCGGGCAGATGACCGCGATCCCGAACTTGCCCGGCGAGACCGCGATGATGCCGCCACCTACACCGCTCTTGCCCGGCAGTCCGGTCTTGTACAGCCACTTGCCGGAGTCGTCATACAGGCCGGCCGTCGCCATCACCGCCAGCACGTTCGGCACATACTTCGCACTGCAGCACCGACTTGCCCGTCACCGGGTTCGTGCCGCCGTTCGCCAGCGTCGCCGCCATCGTCGCGAGGTCCTTCGCGTTCACGCTCACGGCGCACTGTTCCGTTAGATGTCGGTTGCGCGCAGCGGGTCGGACTTGATGTGCCCGTAGGCGTACATCAGCATCGCGATCGCCTGGTTGCGCTGGTTGGTCTCCGCCTCCGACTTGAACACTTCCTGGTTGACGCCGAGCGGGCGGCCGGCAAAATCGCTGTAATAGCCAAGGATCTTGTTCCAGATCTCGTCGCAGCTCGCGCCGGAGACCATGCTGGTGGCGGTGATGGCGCCGGGATTCACCATCGGCGTTCATCTCCGCGCCCTTGTACTGCTCGACGGCGATGATCGAGTTGAACACCTGTCCGGTCGCATCCACGCCGATGTTGTTCTCGATCGCCTCCGGCCCCTGCTCCTCCATCACCTTGGCCATCGTGAACACCTTGGAGATCGACTGGATCGAGACCTCCGACGTGACGTCGCCCTTGGTGTAGACCCGGCCGTCGGCCGTGACCAGCGCGATGCCGAAGATGTTCGGAGTCGACCTTGGCGAGCGCCGGGATGTAGTCGGCGTTCTCGCCTTCCTTGAGGTCCTTGACTTCGCATAGGCGGCCTCGAGCGCGGCCTGGATGCGGCCGGCGGCAGCGATTCGGCAGGCCCCTGCGCAAAGGACGGCGCCGCCGGCCACGATCGCCGCAGCAGCGACGGCCATCAGGTAGATCGAACGGTGCCTGTTACGCGCATGTCATGTGCTTCCTTTCGAAAAATGTCTTGCCGGCGAAGCTGTACTTGAACGGAGAACTGCAAGCGCGATATCGTCCGCGTTGAGCCGTCGCTTGTACTCGAGGTCGCCCCACAGGAATTCGCCACCGACCATGACGTTCTTGCACCGGGTAGTACAGCAGATTGACCGACGCATACTGGCCGCTGTTGATAGGTGTCGGCTCCTGCAGGTCGGTGTTGTCGACCCACGTCGTGCTGTAGCCGATCGACGCCGCTGAACTCGTCGTTCCAATAGTGGTCGTAATAGGCGACGACACCGGGCAACGGCACCGCCTTGGCCTGGGCATTCCCGGTCCTGGCCATCGGCAGTCGGCCATCCGGCGCGAGGTCCATGCCGCCGTCGTTCATGTAACTGGCAATGCCGTCGCCGTAGACGACACAGCAGGATCTTGTCGCGCTCGAAGACTTTGATCGAGGCGCTCAGGTCGATGCCCCAGCCGGTCTCGCTGCCCTTTGGTTCGTTGCTGGGGGTGCCGTGGTGTCGTAGCCGAGCATAGCGCAGAATGCCGGCGACCTGCACGTGGCCCCAGTCGCCCGTTGATGCGCGCACTGCGCCGTGAGGTCCGGCACTTCCTCGTCGCCCTGGATTGCTCGCCGAGCTCGGGGTCCACTTCGCGGATCTGCCCGGTTCGACGTCGTTGCTCGGTTCTCGATGCGCGACCGCGAACGTGCTGAGTCCGTGCGCCTGACGGTGTCCAGCGGATCTGCGGGTTGCGCAGGAACACCATGCCGTTCGGGCCCCAATAGTCGATGACGTTGGGGAACACGTCGATGTCCATGAACAGGCTGTTCGTCTGGCCGGCAAGCAGCGACCCCACTCGCCATAGGCGTGCCGCAGCCGGAACGTCGTCTGGCCCGCATCGACGCCGACGCCGAACAGGTCGAACTCGAACTTGAAGTTGATCGGGGAGTGGCCCTCGGCTGTGGGCATCGTGCCCTTGATGCCGAAACGGCTCTGCTTGACCGAAACGCTCGCCTGGCCATCGCTGCCGTAGATGCCTTCGGGATTGGCGATCTTCGACGGCCGGAAGGCATCGTCCCAGTCCGGGTTCATGCGCCCGAAATCATAGATGGCGTCCGCCTGCGCGAAGCCGTAAATTTCGAACGATTTGTCCGTGTCGGCGGCCTGCACCGTTGCAGTGGCCGCGGCCGAGAGCAGAGCGATACTCACCGCGCGCGCAAGCATTCTCGTGCCGTCATTGATGTTGGAAGCCATTATTGAATCTCCTTGATCGCCTTTGCAGGGCCGGACCCCGGCAGCCGGGCACGTCTTGCCAGTTGAACGCTTCGGCCGCGGCCGCACCCGGCATTTGCAGACATTGAGAGGACATTGCAGGACAGCGTCGGCGGGCAGTCGTGGTTGGACGCTACGCCATCCGCGCCTGCTCCGGCATCGTGGATTGATGAAGCAGAAACTGAATCTTCTTGTTCGTTGTTGCCGCCAGCTTACAGCAAGCCATCGTCGCGAATTGCCTTTGACTTGCCGGGACGGCCGCTTGACCGCGCGGGACCAGAAACCCTTGTCGCCGGACCGCCGAACTGACCAGGACCAGCGTGTAACGAACACACCTCTGCGCCGGTCTACTCGATGACTGGACACGCGCCACGCGACGAGAGAACGACCATGCACCCCAAGTCTCGCAATGACCCACTGCCTTCCGAGATCACGCCCCCGGAGGTCTACCTCGACCGGCGCCGATTGATGGCGGGATTTGCTGCCGGACTGCTGGGATTCGCGGCGCTGCCGGCCCGCTCGGCGGCCCCTTTGAAGGCCACGCGCAACCCGCGGTACAGCACCGCGGAAGCAGCTAATTCCTACGAAGATATAACGACTTACAACAACTTCTACGAATTCGGCACCAGCAAGGACGATCCGGCCCGCCTGGCTGGCAAGTTCCGCCCGAAACCCTGGAACGTGACCGTGTCCGGCGAGGCCGAAGTCACCGGCACGTTCACACTCGAGGACATGCTGAAGCCCCACCCGCTCGAGGAACGCGTCTACCGGCTGCGCTGCGTCGAGGCCTGGTCGATGGTCATCCCATGGGTTGGCTTCCCGCTGGGCGATCTGCTGAAGCGCTTCCGCCCGACTTCGCGCGCGAAATTCGTCGCGTTCAAGACCGTGATGCGGCCCGAGGAGATGCCGGGACAACGGTTCCCTGTTCTCGACTGGCCCTATGTCGAGGGGTTGCGCATCGACGAGGCGATGCACCCGCTCGCGATCCTTGCGGTCGGCCTCTATGGCCAGGTGCTGCCGAACCAGAACGGCGCGCCGCTGCGACTCGTGGTGCCCTGGAAATACGGGTTCAAGAGCATCAAGTCCATCGTCGAGATACGCTTCACCGAGCGCCAGCCGCCCACTTCGTGGAACATCTCGGCGCCGCAGGAGTACGGCTTCTACGCGAACGTCAACCCGGAAGTCGACCACCCGCGCTGGAGCCAGGCGAAGGAGCGACGGATCGGCGGCGGCGTGTTCGCGCCCCGCCAGCCCACGCTGATGTTCAACGGTTACGCCGAACAGGTCGCAGGGCTCTACCGCGGCCTGGACCTGGCGAAGAACTTCTGACGATGCGACGCCTGCTGAAACCGCTGCTGTTCGCACTGTGCTCGCTGCCGCTGGCGTGGCTGCTGCTGCGCGCGTTCGGCGTCGCCGGGGCGAACCTGGGGGCAAATCCGATCGACGAACTGCAGGACGAGCTCGGCGCGTGGGGACTGCGGCTGCTGCTGCTCACGCTCTGCGTGACACCGCTCGCAGTGACGCTGCGCAAGCCCTGGCTGATGGGCGTGCGCCGCATGATCGGGCTCTTCGCATTCACTTACGTGAGCCTGCACTTCCTGAACTGGCTCGTGCTGGACCAATGGCTGGACCTGCAGTCGATCGCAGCCGACATCGTGAAGCGTCCCTACATCACCGTCGGTGTCGCCGCACTCCTGATGCTGGTGCCCCTCGCAGTCACCTCTACTGCGGGATGGATGCGCAGGCTCGGCAGGCGTTGGCACCGGATCCACAAGCTCGTCTATCCCGCCGCCGTGCTCGGCTGCGTGCACTTCTGGTGGCAGGTGAAGGCCGACTGGCGCGAGCCGCTGATTTACGCGGCAACGCTCGCGCTGCTGCTCGGGTGGCGCGCCTGGCGGGCGAGAACACGCCTGCAGCCTCGCGTCACGCTGGCGCGGTCCG
Source organism: uncultured Gammaproteobacteria bacterium (assembly GCA_963776815.1). Taxonomy (GTDB): domain Bacteria; phylum Pseudomonadota; class Gammaproteobacteria; order Steroidobacterales; family Steroidobacteraceae; genus RPQJ01. The sequence continues at coordinate 5,038 of CAVZNZ010000013.1, read as the reverse complement.
AAGCTTGATAGCGGTGTGGGCGAACACCGCGCCCACGATCACAGCAACGCCGAGATAGAACGTCGCCGACAGCTCGCGCTGCTCACCGAGTAGCACGATCGCGAGCAGCACCGCATAGACGGGCTCCAGGCTCACGGCGAGCTGTGCCGTGAACGCACTGGTGTGTCGCAGGGCTCGAAGTGAAAGTGTGAACGGCAGCAGCGTGCATGCGATCGAGAGTGTCAGCAGCAGCAGCGCGTCGCGGCCGTCCGGCACCACGAACTCGCCGCGCGAGCCCGGCAGGCACGCCGTGATCAGCGTCAGCAGTGCCGTGCCGGCGGCAAGCTCCACCCACGTCACGAGCACCGGATCGGCGCGTTCGACGTAACGCTTGTTCAGCGACCCGAAGATCGCGACCAGCACGGCGGAGATTGCCCCGACGACGATCCCTGCGCGCATCCCGTCCGGCGTGCCGCCTACGACGAGCGCGACGCCGGGCAATGCCACGACGCCGATGATGAGCTCGCGCGGATCGAACGGACGCTTCGCGATCCACGGCTCGATCACGGCCATGAAGATCGGCGCAATGGCCATGCATGTTGCCGCCACGGACGCGTTAGAGAGCTTGATCGCGCCGTAGAAAGTGAGCCAGTGCAGCGCGACCACCGCACCGATGCCGGCGAACAGCGCCAGCGTCCGTGCATCGGTGGCCCGCAGCGCACGCCAGACCGGCGGCCAGAGCGCGAGCGCCGCGACGACGATCAGCATCCGCCACCACACCAGTGGCAGCGCCGGCAGGCTGATCAGCTTGCCGAGGATCGCAGTGAAGCCCCACAGGACGACGCAGAAGTGAATCTGCAGCAGCGCCTTGCGGACCGGTGTCATCGGCCGTCGCAGGTGAGCGTGTCGCGGGCCCGCGGCCCTCGACTACGCCTTCGCCGCGGCCTTCCTTCTCTGGTATCCCTGGACCATCTCGAGCGCTGTCTTGTCGCAAGGCGGGAGTTCGACGTCCGACGTGCCCTTCGGGGTGACGCGGTCACCCCAGCGCACCAGGTGCGCGCACCACGTCAGGCCGCCACCGAAGGCCGGCATCAGCAGCAAGCTGTTCGGCTTGACCCGGCCCTCCTCGAGCGCCTCCACCAGCGCCACCGGCACCGTCGCCGCCGACATGTTCCCATAGCGATGCACGTTGACGAACACGCGCTCCATCGGCACGCCGGCGCGCTTGGCGACGGCCTCGATGATGCGCAGGTTCGCCTGGTGCGGCACGACGAGGTCGATGTCGTCCGGCGTCAGGTGCCGCGACTTGAGGACGTCCGCGCAGGCTCCCGACATGCCGAGGACCGCGCGCTTGAAGATCTCCTGGCCTTCGAATATCCAGTTGGTGTCGCCATACAGTCGCGTCAGGTCCGCATAGCGCGTGCCCATGCCCTCGACCACCAGCGTCTGCCGCGCGTCGCTGTCGCAGCCGAGCCGCTCGGCGAGCAGGCCCTCCTCGTGATCCGTTGCTTCGAGCACCACGGCTGCGCAGCCATCGCCGAACAGCACTGCGACGCCGCGGTTGTCCCAGTCCATGAATGCACTGATCAGCTCACCGCCGAGCACCAGCGCGTTCTTAACTACGCCGGTGCGGATCATCGCCGTCGCACTGCTGAGCCCGTACAGGAAACTGGTGCAGGCGGTGTTGACGTCCATTGCCGCGGCCTTCTTCGCGCCCAGCCGGGCCTGGATGCCAGAGGCCTGGTTCGGCACCTGGTCGTCGAAGCTGCAGGTCCCGAACACGATCAACTCGATGTCAGCGGGATCCATGCCGGCCGCGGCCAGCGCGCGCTTCGCCGCGACGTAGCCGAGTTCCTCCAGCTTCACGTGCGAAACCCGGCGCTCCTTGATGCCGGTACGGCTGACGATCCACTCATCCGTGGTGTCGAAGAGTTTCTCGAGGTCGGCGTTGCTCAGGACGGCGGGCGGCAGGCATTTGCCCCAGCCCGTGATGGCGGCGTAGGTCACCGTTTCGGCCCCCAGAGGTTCGAAGTGGCCGACACTTTACCAGCTTCCGGCCACGCCCTCCGTCTGCGCGGCTCACCCAGCCGGCGCGGCCGGGCCCGGAAATGCACCTGCCTTCACCAGCGCGCCGGGCACGGGTCGACCGAGATGCTGCTGCAGCCACCTGGCCGTGTCGATGGCGTGATCGAGCGAAATTCCCGTCTCATGGCCACAGCGCTGCAGCATGTAGACCAGGTCCTCGGTCGGTATGTTGCCGGTCGCACCTGGCGCGAACGGGCAGCCGCCGATACCGCCGAGGCTGGAGTCGAGCGTGACGACGCCGGCTTGCACCGCCGCAAACGCGTTTGCCAGGCCGGTGTTGCGCGTGTTGTGGAAATGGCAACGCAGCCGCACGCCCGGGACCGCCTCCCTGACGCGCGCGACCAGTTCTGTCACCTGGGTCGGCACGCCGACCCCGATCGTGTCCGCAAGCGCGATCTCGAATGGCAGGGCTTCGGCGACCCGCCGCGCGACCGCGACCACGCGTTCGACGGCCACCTCGCCTTCGAATGGACATCCGAACGCCGTTGAGATCGTGACCTGGGCCCGGATGCCGGCCTGTCGCGCGGCCGCGGCAATGTCCAGCCAGGCGCCGATCGATGCCTCGGTCGAGACGCCCTGGTTGCGCCGGTTGAACGTGTCGCTCGCCGCCACTGCCATGCCGATCTCGTTGCAGCCAGCCGCGGCCGCGCGGTCGAAACCCCTTCGATTCAGCACCAGCCCGATGTAATGCACGCCCGGACGCCGCGCCAGCGCCGCCAGCACCTGCTCCGCGTCCGCCATCTGCGGCACCCTGCCCGGGTTGACGAAGCTCGTGACCTCGATGCGCCGCGCGCCGCCGTCGATCGCGCGCTCGATGAACTCGACCTTGGTCGCCGTCGGCAGCAGCCCGGGCTCGCCCTGCAGCCCGTCGCGCGGCCCGACTTCGACGATCTCGACCGGATGCCTCGTGGTCATGCACCCAACCTCCGCTTCTGCCCGCCTACGACGGCCGGCCGGTTGGCGATAGAATAGAACGCTTGAGCCCGGTCATGGGCAGACGAGGACCCAAATGAAGAAAGCGAACCTTGTACTGATGGCCGCGCTCGCAGCGGCAGGCGCGATCGGCGTCACGGGCGGCGCGCTGGTGCCGACGGTCGTCATGGCGGACGACGCAGCTAAGCCGGCGCCAGCGCCGAAGCTGAGCCCGAAGATCATCCCGCCGCTGAAGGCCGTGCAGGAAGCGACGACCGCGAAGAACTGGGACGCCGCCTATGCCGCGGTCCAGCAGGCCCAGGCCGTCGAGCCCAAGACTCCATACGACTCCTACATGGTCGACGAGTTGAGCTGGTACGTGCTGTACGAGCGCAAGGACCTCGAAGGCGCTGCGGCGACGCTCGAGCGCGCCGTCAACTCGCCGTTCGTGCCCCCGGCGGACGCGACGGCGCGACTGAAGCCGCTCGCGCAGATCTACGCGGAGGGCAAGAACTACGCGAAGGCCGCCGATATCGGCACCAAGTACCTGGCCGCATCGCCGAACGATACGAACATGGCGATCATGGTGACCCAGAGCTACTACCTGCTGAAGGATTACGCGAACACGCGTGCGACCGCGGAAAAGTACGCCGCCGCGACCAAGCCGCCGAACGAGCAGCTGCTGCGGCTCGCGCTCGCAAGCAGCGTCGAGCTGAAGGACCGCGCGGGCGTGATGAAGAACCTCGAGACGCTGGTGCGCTATTACCCGTCGCAGAAGTACTGGGAAGACCTGCTCACGAACCAGCTGTACGAGACCAAGGGCGACCGCGAGATGCGGACCCTGTACCGCCTGATGGAGCAGACGAACACGCTCGACAAGGGCGACGAGTACTCGGAGTTCGCGACGGCGCTGCTCGCAGGCGGCTACCCGGGTGAGGCCCAGAAGGTGCTCGAGAGCGCGATGGCGGCGAACGCCTTCACCGGCGACGCCAAGGCGCGCGAGCAGGGCGACCTCGACAAGGCTCGCTCCCAGGCCGCTACCGACCGCAAGGATCTGCCCAACGCAGAGAAGGCGCTGGCCGCTGCGAAGACTGGCAACGAGATGGTGGCGACCGGCAAGCTGTACTTCAGCGCCGGCGAGTATGCCAAGGCTGCGGACGCCATCCAGAAGGGTCTCGCCAGGGGCGGAGTGACCGACACCGACGACGCCAATGCTCTGCTCGGCGTTGCCCAGGTGCGTGCTGGCAACCCGGCCGCAGCGCGCCCGGCATTCGAGGCGGTCAAGGACGCCAAGTACGCGAGCGTGACTCGGCTCTGGTTGCTGTACCTCGACACCGCCGCGACCCCGGCGGCCGCCGCAACCGGCTGACGCCTGACCGTTGGCCCGCATCCGCGGGCACCGGAAACGAAAAAGCCCCCGGATCGCCGGGGGCTTTTTCTTTACGCGTCCGCCGCGCGATGGACCGTCGTGCGCGCGGCGGAAGGTTGCCTCGGATCAGCGGTCCTTGATCGTCCAGAGGCGCGCGACCTCGGCGAACTTCGGGTCCTTGACGGCCGCGAACGCCTTGTTGGCTTCGGCCTTCTTGCCCTCGCGCGCCAGCGAGATGCCGAGCAGCATGTTGGCTTCGTCGGCATCCGACAGGCCGCCCTTGGCCACGGCCTTGCGCAAGGCATCGGACGCCTTGGCGTAATCGCCGGCGCTGAAGTACAGCTTGCCGACCGCATACATCTCGTCGCCGGTCTTGGCCGCCGCCAGCTTCCCGGCGGCCTTCGGCAGCTCGGCACGCTCGGCGTCCGCGCGGCGCTTGGCCGACTCCAGCGTGCGCTGCGCGCGCGTCAGGTCCTCGCCCTGGAACACGCCGTCCGTGATGCCCTTCTCGATCACGCGCTGGCCTTCGATCGCAAAGCCGGCCACGACGAGTGCCTGCGACATGTCGGTGTACTGACGCGGCTTTGCAAGGACGCCGACGTCCTCGGAGAGCCGATACAGCGCCAGCAGCTCGTGGTCGTGCTTCGTCTGGGAGATGTAGCCGTCGAGGACCCGCGACCAGGTGTCCGGAGT